>CBEUCH010000001.1:0-457459 GCA_965541585.1 uncultured bacterium
GAATGCCCCCAGTCCGTTCACCGAAGATGGATGGTTTGATACCGGCGACCTCGTGGAGGTTGACGGTGATTACATTAAATTTCTGGGCCGTAAATCGGATGTGATCAACGTTGGCGGTGAAAAGGTCTATCCTGCTGAAGTTGAGAGCGCTATTCAGGAACTGGATAACGTGGCAGAGGTTGTAGTTTCCGGCGAGAAAAACCCGATAGTCGGTAATATAGTATGCGCAAAAGTTAGATTGTTGCATGATGAGGATCATAAGCAGTTTACCGCCAGGTTGAGGAAATATTGTCGCCAGAGATTGCAGAGTTATAAGGTTCCGGTAAAGGTTGATATCGTTGAAGAAAAACAGTATAGTAGCAGATTCAAGAAGCTCAGGCGTTCTGAGTAATCCTATCTGCCAGTGATTTGTGTTCATGAGTCCAGGAAAAAGAACACTTCATATAATTATAGGGTGCGATACCGATCCCGATAGACAAGATTCTGTTGATGGCGTCTCTGTGGAGAGGTTTTCATGGCGGGGAATGTCGGAGGGTATACCTCTCGTCAAGAGGATGGTTGACGATCTTAAGGATAGTGATGGGCGGGCTCCGATATTCACCTGGCTTTTGCGAGTCGACGAGCAGATCCGGATACTGTATGGTGATTGTGGATGGATTCTGGAGAATTTTCGACGGTTGCTGCTGGATCTTGAGTCAACGGGCGATGAACTCGGCTGGCATCCTCACCTCTACCGATTCGACGAGAAAAAGAAAAATTGGTTCCAGGAAATCAATGATGTCGAATGGCAGACAGGAATGCTGCAACAGGCTTATGATGCCTATATGAACATTTTTCCCGGTCGGGCCAGAAGCGTTCGCATGGGCTGGGATTATCATAATAACGCCACTATGAGGACATTGGATGAACTGGGTATTAAGATAGATTTCTCAGCCGTTCCGGGACTCAGCACGAAAGCGACTTCATCAAGAAAGATACATAATGTATATGACTGGTATGTAAGCCCACGAAAACCATTCTTTCCGTCAAAGACCGATTACCGTAGGGGAGCTCTCGTGGGCGAAGAATCGCTGTCTATTCTGGAATTGCCCAATTTTACTTCGAAATCGTTTATCTGGGGAATAATCGGCGGGCTGCAGTTTATGAGGAAGATGCATGATATGTCGCTGATGTTAAAGGCGATAAAACGTCCAACCTACTGGATAAATCTCACGGGAAAGCCCGGACTGTTTTCGCCCATTGCATCTCAACTCAGGAGGGATTTGAAAAACGCGAATCAGCCGGAATTGTTTTTTGCGACCTATTTTCATGCGGACGAACTCCTCGACAACAAGAGCTTCCTTTATGACAGAAGCAGCCTGCGAACAAATCTCGAGACCATTATCAAGATTTGTGGAGACGAGAATTATGCTGTGAAATTCTCAAGCGCTAGGGAAATACCGAGCATAATTCAAACCTGAGTATTAAAAGACCAATAAAATATCTATTAACTTCAACAATCATAGGATAATTGGATCTATAATTACCATTATATTGCATTAATCCCTTGACTCTGATCGTGGACAACTATATCATAATTAATAAAGAGCCACATTTTAAGGGGAGGAAGACGCCATGAAGTCGTTTTATAAATTTTGCGTGGTTATATTATTTTGCTGGGGCTCGCTTGCTCTGGCCTCCACAATACATGTGCCCGGAGATTATCCCACAATTCAAGGTGGAATAGACGCTGCATCCGAAGGGGATACTGTTCTTGTGGACGACGGCACGTACATTGAGAACATTGATTTTATGGGTAAAGCAATTGCGGTCATGAGCGAAAACGGGCCAATTTCCACTATTATCCATATCGCTTTATCTGGAGTTCCCGTTGTGTATTTTCATAATGACGAGGGCAGGAACTCGGTTATTCAGGGATTTACCATCAGCGGTGATTGGTCATATTGGGGAGTTTACTGTGTTTCTTCATCTCCTTTAATATATAACAATATTATCAAAAATCATGAAACCGGGGTAAGAGCTGTATATGGTAGCCCTTTGATTAGGAGAAACGAGATTAGCCATTGTGATCACTCAGACATTGCCCCGCACAAAGGTGGAGCAGTCTTCCTTGAGTATTCGTCTAATGCTATTGTAGATTCCAATTTCGCTCATCATAATGGAGCACACGTCGCTGCCGGAATGGATTTCAGTTTTTGCAGTAACATTCTAATTGAGCGAAACTTGATAATGTCGAATACGGCCTCAGATTACATTGGCGGTTTAGTTTTGAATAACTGCAATGGTATAGATCTTCTAAACAATACAATCGTCAAGAACGTCGCCCTTGATCTTTATTTGGGGTCCGTAACTTTTCATCATTGCGAAGGCATTAACATTGTGAACAACATATGTTCGTTTAATCAAGAATGGGGCATTCTGGATTATGGCGCTAATAGTGGCGTAACGGTTGATTATAATGATGCTTACAATAACGTGGCGGGAGATATTGGGGGTCTTACTCCAGGGCCAAACAACGTCTATGAAGACCCACTTTTTGTGGATTTAGAGAATGATGATTATCACCTCCAGGCGGAATCTCCCTGCATAGATGCTGGAGATCCGGCATCGCCGCTGGATCCTGATGGTACTATAGCGGATATGGGTGCGTATTACTACTTCGCGGGCACGACTACATACGGTCTCACCATCGCCAGCACCTTTGGCGAAAACGGGCAGCCGGTGGATCTGCCTGTCATCGCATACGGCTTGGAAAACCAGGAGATTGCGGGAGTGGAGTTGCATATAGATTATGACGAGGCTTGCCTGGAATATAACGATTTCTCATCCGACTATCTCGCCGACGCGCTGGTTAACGTAGTCGACGGGGAGATTCATATATTGTGGGAAGATTACTTAAGTCCGATTGTGGTGCCGGACAGCGCGGCGATGCTCGATCTGCAGTTTACCGTGCTGGGCCAGCTTGGCGATAACTGCTCCATTGCATGGCTGGAAGACAACGAACTGGTCGATTCCCTCGGTGAGGCAATCGAAGATCTGACCTTTGTCGATGGAAGCGTCAATGTTGTTGAATTTCACGATATAAGCGGGAACGTTGTCTACTATGATCTGCTTACTCCGGTGGCCGATGTCACGGTGGAACTGACGGGCGATTATGGCGCCTCAGACATCACCGGTGAGAACGGCGCCTACGGCTTTGAGGATCTATTCCCCGGAGAGTTTACGATCTGCCCGTCGAGATCCGAGGACGATGCAGGTGTGACCGTTACCGATATCGTTCTTATAAGGCGGCACATTGTCTGGCTTGAGCTATTTGATACCCCGTATAAGCTGATAGCGGCGGATGTGAACGAGAGCGGCGGTGTCAGCGTGGCGGATGTAATTAAGATGCGACGGTATCTGGCGGAACTCGACGAACTCCCCGGCGGCAACTGGACATTTGTAGATTCCAGCTTCGTAATCACCGATGAGAACTGGCCGGTTGCGCCCGGGTGTATGGATGTATCGCTGTGGGATGCCGACCTGACCGATTCGAGTTTTGTCGGTATTCGGATGGGCGATGTTGATTATTCCTGGGCCCAGGGCCGTCTGGGGATACCGCCTCCCAAGGTAACGGATACGGCGGTGCTCGATCTGATGGACTGCTACGGGCAGCCGGGGGAAACGGTTCAGATGCCGATCAATGTATCTGGTTTTAGCGATGTCGCAGGTCTGGAGCTGCATATTGAGTTTCCATCGGAGGGGATGAGCTTTATCGGCTTTGGCTCCGATGTTATGGCCGATCCGACGACCAACGGCACCGACGGCGAGATTCACTTTGTCTGGGAAGACATATTCAATGTAGTATCGTTAGAAGATGGCGAAGAGGTTGTGTCTATCGCCTTTGAGATCTCGGAAGACGCATCGGATTCAATGCTGGTATCTTTTACCGCCGCATACGTTGTTGATGAAGAGGGAATCGATTTCATAGTTGACTCCCGCGCCGGATACGTCCTGTTGAATCAGACCCCCAATTACGGCGATGATATCGTATTGCCGGAGTCGTATCGGTTGAGTCAAAACTACCCCAATCCTTTCAATGCGGGGACCGTTATCGAATTTGATCTGCCGGAACAATCGTATGTCGCAATCGAAATCTATGATCTTCTGGGGAGACGCGTTGAGACCATTGTCGATCAAATCAAAGAAGCGGGTTACCATCAGGTCACCTGGAATGCCGTAGATCAACCGTCAGGGATATATTTCTTTAAGATAGAGGCAAGTGATTTCGCCCAAGCGAAGAAGATGCTGTTATTGAAATAGCGCTTACGATTATATCTATTCAAGCCCGCCTCGAGCAGGCGGGCTTTTGTTTTGGCTCAGGATAGCGGATCCGTAATCGTTGTGTTTAATATCAAGGTCTATGATGATCAACGGCAGGGAACGAAGCGGACACCGCCTTTCTTATCCTTGATGATTTCTTCCAGCATGGAAAGAGTAAAATCGATCTGCTCCGTGGTATTTCGCAATCCCAGTGAAAGGCGGATTGCGCAATGAGCATCCTCTTCAGATAAGGACATGGCCAGCAGGGCGTGAGAGGGTTCCGGCGATCCGGATCGACACGCGGATCCGGACGAAATCGAAACGCCTCTCTGATCGAGAGCCAGCACCAGAGACTCCCCCCGAATGCCTGGCAAAGTCATATTAAGCGTGTTACATAAACGCTCGGTCTTGTGCCCGTTCAACTTCGCCTCAGGCACCAGTTTTTTGATACCATTCTCCAGCCTATCCCGCAGTTTGCGAACCTCTTCCATCCGGGGCAGCCGCCGATCCGCCAAATCCGCTGTCTTACCCAACCCGATTATATTGATAAGATTCTCCGTTCCGGCTCTCCAACCGCTCTCCTGCCTGCCTCCATGAATCAACGGATGAAGTTCGACTCCCTTTCTTATAAACAGAGCGCCTACCCCCTTTGGGCCGTATATCTTATGACCGGATAAGGTAAGCAAATCGACTTCTGTCGCTTCCACATCCACCGGGATCTTGCCAATTGCCTGTGTCGCATCGGTATGAAATAGTACTCCATTTTCTTTTGCAATTCCAACCAATTCCTCGATCGGCTGGATGGTACCCGTCTCATTATTAGCCATCATCATGCTGACCAATGAGGTTTCAGGCGTAATGGCATTCCTCAAATCGGAAGGATTGACTCTTCCGCTGCGGTCAACCTCCAGGTGTGTTATATGGAAACCGAATCTTTCTAACCACCTGCAGACCTCAAGCACCGAGGGATGCTCAATTGTCGACGTGATAATATGATTCCTGCCGCTCCAATTGGCGAAAGCGATACCCTTGATAGCCAGGTTATTTGCTTCTGATCCACCGCCGGTAAATATGATCCGTTTTGCAGTGCAATTGAGCAGTTGCGCAATGCTACGTCGAGCGCCGTCCAGAACTGCCCTGGCATCTCTTCCTTCACCATATATGCTAGAGGGATTGCCGAAATATTTCTCCATATGTTCAGACATAACCGCACGCACCTCGGGATCAAGATACGTTGTTGCATTGTGATCCAGATAAATTCTATCGGATTGAGATCCTGGCTGTGTTGAAGAGATAGCGATCTCTGCAGATTCGACATATTCTCCGGAATCAATTGATATAATTTCCCCTGCATCATCCAGTTTGACAACTTCGCAGAGTAGGGCCTTATAGACCGGAAAACCCGAGATCGGATCGTACCTGTTAAGATCGGTCAAATCGTTTATGTTACATTCCTGCCAGGCCGTAGGACCCACGGGCCCTCCTCCTCCCATGTTGGCATCGACGGCGCCCTGCGCGATATCATCGCTGACGAATGCCCTCATGGTAACCTGTCCCCTCGGCGAACTGACACGCACCAGATTCCCGTTTTTAATATCGCGAGCCTCAGCATCGACTGAATTGATGGTTACGGTGGGTTCCGGACGTTCTTTGCATAGCTCCGGAATGCCGTGATGCTGGGAGCGAAAGTCGGTGGTAACCCGTGCCCCCGAATTAAACACCAATGGAAACTGTTTCGCTATGGCGGGCTGCGAGGAAGGACTTTCTTGTGGTTCCGTATATACCGGCAATGGGTCATATCCGTGTTCTTCGAGGATCGTCGATGCGATTTCGAACTTGCCCGATGGAGTATCAAATCCCGGCTCTCCATCGGGACGAAGCAGCCCCTTTTCCCATTTTTTGTATTGCATCATGGTGCCGGATGATTGCACAATTCCTCCCGCTTTACGAACATCCTCGGGGGTAAAACCTGATCCTTTCAGCGCGTGGCGTAATAACTCCTCCTCGTTTTGAGGGTAGAGCCGGCCGTATCCCAGTCTATCAGCCAGTTCGGCCATTATAAGAAAATCATTGCGAGCTTCCCCGACAGGTTCGATAACTTTTTCCCGAATACGAAATACCGGACCATAAGTCATGTAAGATTCGATCTCATACATAGTGGTAGCAGGCAGGACTATATCCGCATAGGCCGCATCAGCAGTTAACTGACGATCGATACAAACCAGGAAATCAAGAGCATTTAGGGTCTTTCTCCAGATCGACGGTTGCGGCCAGGCAGTTATAATGGAAGCTCCATGAATTATCAGAGCGCGAATCTGATATGGTTTGCCATTCAGTACTGAATCCGGCAGTGCAATGGCATGTGACTCACCCCGATAGGTGCTGTAAACCGGGAATCGGTCTCTGCCCAATGCCTTCTTTAGATTGGGGTTAGGTATGTGGCCCGATCGGTTAACCGGGAACTGATTTTCGCGCATGGTAAAACATCGGCCACCAGGAACATCCAGTTGCCCGGCAAGCGCCCATAATACGGAAGTGGCCCGTATCGCCTGCACTCCGCTTTCACTGTACTCGAGGCCGCTATACATAACCGGTGAGGCCCCGTTTGCCCCTGCGATCCGGCGAGCCAAAGAGATGACCATCTCCGCAGGTATGCCGGTAATCTCCTCTACCACCTCGGGTCTGAAGTGCTGAACATACCGGGAGAATTCGTCAAATCCCCGGGTCCAATCCCTGACAAAG
Organism: uncultured bacterium; assembly: GCA_965541585.1. Lineage (GTDB taxonomy): Bacteria > Zixibacteria > MSB-5A5 > UBA10806 > UBA10806 > CBDVBL01. The sequence goes on from CBEUCH010000001.1 coordinate 7,045, forward strand.
GATTCGTCAAAGAGCTCTTCTGAGATCAAGATATTAGAAAGTCCCAGCGCCAGGGCGCCGTCGGTGCCCGGCCGGATGGGAATCCAATCGGCATCGGTGAGCTTGGCGATCATTGTGCGACGGGGGTCTATAACGACGACCCTGGCTCCGCGTTTATGCGCCTTGAGGATGCGTTGAAAATCATAAGGAGGACAATCAGTGGCAGGATTAGCACCCCAGATTACGACGAGCTCGGCGTTTTCGATGTCCGAGAACATATTGATTAACATGCCGCCCATGGTAACATGCGGCGCAATCATCGCAAACGCTACATAACATAGAGCGCCGACCCCCATGGTGTTTGGCGAGCCGAATGGGAACAGGACGCTGGATGCCGAGGAAACCGCAACTCCCTCCGGCTGGAACAGATCGCACAAAGCCGGCTCGAAAGCTCCTCGACCAGTATATATGCAGGCAGACTCGGGTCCATATCTGGATTTGAGAGTATCTAGATTTTTGGTGATAGTCTCATAGGCGTCATCCCATGAAATTCTCTCGAAATCATACGTTCCTTTTGGGCCTTTGCGTCGCATGGGGTGCCGGATGCGGTGCTCTGAATAAACGATATCGGCGGAATGTTCTCCCAGCTTGCAGATCATTCCCAGTTCCGAGCTTTCGTCGGGTCGAACTTTAGAAATTCTCCCATTGATGTCGTAAGTCACCACGACCCAGCATCCTGTGGGGCAAATACCGCATATGGCACGCCGCTCCTTATCTGAGTGATTAGCTGATTCTCTCTGTCTCATTGAATTTCTCAAAAAATTTGCGTTAATTCTCAGACTGGTCGAATTTTCTGACCCCTGGTTCAGAATGAAATGTCTGTCAATCGTATAACTAATCGGTGGGTGCTGGTTTGTCAAGCAGCGGGATGGTTCGATTCATCACGTGATATTCCCTGCCGATAAATAGATCTGGAAATCGATGGTCGGGCAATTTAGCCATTAACTATCGATTTGATCGCTTTATGGAAGCCTGAAATAGAATTTATCGATAATTAGGAATTTGAGGAGGTACCATGGCTGTCATGATGGAAGTTATCGAATGGATGGATATGGTCGGAACCGACATGATACATCGCTTCCCGGAATCCGGTTCGCTGGATATAAAGGCGGGCGCTCAGCTTATCGTTCGGGAATCTCAATCGGCTGTATTCTTCAAATCCGGTAAGGGGTACGATATTCTTGGTCCCGGGAGGCATACGTTGTCTTCGTTAAACGTGCCGGTACTTACTCGCGCTCTTTCATTACCATGGGGATTCAAATCTCCGATCCGATGCGAGGTTTATTTTATCAATCACAAGGTTTTCACGAATCTGAAATGGGGCACTCGCGATCCCGTGGCCTTCCGTGACAAGGAATTGGGGCTTATCCGCCTGCGTGGCTATGGCGCCTACACCTGCAGAATCGTTGAACCGCTTCTATTTATAAACAGCCTGGTGGGAAGAGAAGCGGCTTTTTCAACCGAAGATATCTCCGGCTACCTGCGCGACGTAATAGTAGCCCGGATCAACGATCTTTTCGGCGAAAAGCTCGAAACGATACTGGACCTTCCGAAACAGTACGACGAACTGGGACAGGAGATAAAAGAGAAGATCTTCGGCGAATTTTCAAAATACGGCTTAGAGTTAATTGATTTCTATATTACCTCCATCACTCCGCCCGATGAGGTTCAAAAGATGATCGATGAGAAATCGTCGATGAAGGCAGTCGGCGATCTTGATAAATTCATGAAATACTCCCTGGCGAAAGCGATGTCATCGAGTGGCGGAACGGCGCAGGCTGGGGCAGGCCTGGGGATGGGAGCCGGTATCGGACTGATGGTTCCTGCGATGCTTTCAAACGCTTTCTCACCGGACGAAAAGAATCTCGCCAACGAGGCGCTTCCCACCGTGACATGCCCCAAATGCGGAATAGCTACACCTCAGAATTCCATGTTCTGCTATAAATGCGGGCACCAGATGGTGGCGGCCGACCGTTGTCTCGAATGCGGGCAGGATCTTCCGGGTGAGGCCAAATTCTGTTTCTCCTGCGGAAAAAAGTTGCATGAGAAAACTACCTGCGCCAAATGCAGTGCCAAATTGCCGCCGGGATCGAAATTCTGCACCGACTGCGGTGAGAAACTGTAGCTCTTAAGTTAAGGCTATGTCTAATTATTCCGCGATCTTTAACTGCCCGGGATGCGGCTCGCCGCTCGAGATTCAGGAGGGGACGATAAGTTTGAGTTGTTCTTTTTGCGGACTTATCATGCGAGTCGGATCCCCGGGTAGAATATTGAAATATTTCTACAAATCCGACCTTGACGATTTCGCAGTGAGATTCGCCGTTGAACGGTATCTTAAAAAGAAGGGATTCCCGCTCAAATTCGAGAAATTGGAAAGCAGGCAATTCCATCTGCCTTTTTACAGGTTCCGGGGGATGTCCTATGCACTTCTCTCTGAGAAGGTGGGCGGGGACGATGACGACGGCGATGGACAAGTCATGACTTTGAAAAAGAAGGTGTTCCATCGAAAATGCCGCCATTTCGATCTTACCATCCCGGCCTTCGATGACAAATCATTCGGCCTGGATTCTCTGGGCATTCGCCCCGAGGTTATGCCGCTTACCGCGTATCAAAAGGAGATCTTCCCAGCCGAATCGATTCAGGCCGATATCGAGGTATCGCCCGAGGAGGCCAGGGAAAAGGCCATGGCCATGTTTTTTTTCAATCTCGGTTTCGCCGCTGCAAATAAAGAATGTATGTCATCGGAGATGATCGGCGAGGGTCTCTCGGTAATCTATTATCCCGTCTGGGCCTGCAGTATTCAACAGAATAATATGTCCAGCACGATGTTTATCGATGGTCTCAACAAAAGGGTATATAATGAAATACCGGGAACGTTTGAGTATCGGTCATCCGGCACGGACCGAAGCAGGGCCGAAGAGATGAATCCGGTGCAGCACAAATGCCCCAACTGCGGTTTCGATCTGCCGACATCCGAATCGTCTCTGTTTTACTATTGCTCTAACTGTCAGAGATCGTATTTGATCGAAGACGACGATTACGTTTCTGCGGAAATGGTCGGCGCCTCATACGAAACGGGAGAACATTTTCACCCGTTCTGGCAGTTTGAGTATGCCGTGGAGGATAACGACACGGTGGGGAAGTTCTCTAAGATTCTCACCGGTGAGATTCCTCTGATTGCGAAGTCGAAGGCGAGCAATCCATTCTATCTCTATGTGCCGGCATTCAGATCGACAAACCTGAGCACACTGACATCAGTTGGCATCAGGCTTTGTCGCGTTCAACCGGAAATCGAAATCCAGAGGAGAGCTTTCTCCCGGGATGCGGAGATGGTTCTCCCCAAAGACGAAGCAATAGAACTGGCCAGGTTTTACTGGAATGTCATACGTTCGAGATACCTGTACCTCGGCGGCTCCAAATTTGATTTCAACTCGCGCGGATTGAGGCAGGGAAAGATCATCTGGCTGTCGCTTTCCAGATCGTATAGCCATTCAAAGAAACACAGAGCGGAAAAGGCGAAGATCTATTCCTGAACTCGATCTAGCTCATACCTTCCATATTGACAGATCGGATCAAAATCCCTACCATGGCTCAAATGGTTTTCTTTCAGAATTGCTCAGTGGTCTTATGTTTATGATCCAATTCTGCAATTGATGCCCTTTATCTGAATGCGTTTGGAGAACGATAATATGTTTGACTGGGATTTTCCATATGCCTCGCGGCGGATGCCTGTAATTGCCCGAAATGTTGTTGCCACCTCTCAGCCTCTGGCGGCGCAAGCTGGTCTGAGGATGTTGTTGAAGGGGGGCAACGCGGTCGACGCGGCTATAGGGACGGCCATTGCACTGACAGTCGTGGAACCGACCAGTAACGGCATAGGCAGCGATGCCTTCGCAATTGTCTGGGAAGGAAACGAATTACAGGGTGTGAACGGTTCAGGCCGTTCCCCTTCTAGCTGGAACTACGAAAAGTTTGCTCATTTAGAGAAAATGCCTATGCGCGGATGGGATTCGGTGACCGTTCCGGGAGCAGTATCCGTCTGGGTGGATCTATCCCGGAGATTCGGACGGTTGCCTTTGGCAGATCTCTTCGAACCGGCTATCCATTATGCCGCGGACGGATTTCCCGTTTCCCCGAAGACTGCCGCCGCCTGGGGTACTGCCCTTGAGGATTATAAGGATTTCCCGGATTTCGGGAAGACATTCCTGCCGGGTGGACGTTCGCCCGATGCGGGTGAGATATTTAAATGCCCGGACCAGGCTAAGACGTTAGAGGAGATAGCAAATACATCAGGAGAATCCTTTCACCGGGGAAAACTGGCTGAGAGAATAGCAGATTATTCAAAGCGCCAGGGGGGATCTTTATCTTTCGAGGATTTAGCGACGCATAAAACCGAATGGGTAAAACCTCTCTTTCAAGACTACCGCGGATTTGTTTTACATGAGCTCCCTCCGAACGGGCAAGGGCTGGCTGTTCTCATAGCAGTCGGGATATTGAAGCACTTCGATTTGGGAAAGTATCCAGTCGATTCGGCGGATAGTATTCATTTGCAGATCGAGGCGATGAAATTGGGTTTCGCCGACGTCGAACGACATTTGGCTGATCCTGAATACATGTCCGTGGATTATTCTGCTCTATTGGATGATGACTATCTAACCTCAAGAGCGAAATTGATCGATATGCAAGAGGCTGGATTTCCTATCACGGGAATTCCGCATGAAGGTGGCACAGTCTATCTGACTGCAGCCGATTCGGATGGCTTGATGGTATCATTTATTCAATCGAACTTCCGGGGGTTCGGTTCAGGCGTTGTAATACCGGGTACCGGGATCAGCATGCAGAATCGCGGCTGTGGTTTTACGCTGGAACGAGGACATCCGAACCAGGTCGATGGGGGGAAGCGCCCTTACCACACAATAATGCCCGGTTTTGTGACAGGGAATAACCTTCCCGTTATGAGCTTCGGGGTAATGGGCGGCCATATGCAGCCCCAGGGGCATCTGCAGATGATGGTGCGGATTTTTGATTATCGCCAGAATCCTCAGACGGCTTCCGATGCTCCTCGCTGGTGTCTCCTCGAGGATATGCGGGTGGCCGTCGAGCCCGGCTTCTCACCCGGTGTTCTGGATCAACTATCTGATCGTGGGCATAAGATCGTAACAGGTTTGCCGGAACAAACGTTCGGCGGCGCACAGCTTATATACAAGACGGACGACCATTATATTGCTGCATCGGATCATCGAAAGGATGGTTTGGCTGTCGGATTCTGAAAATTCTGATGTTTTGACAGAGTTTATATGCTGAAATTGAAAACGGCTTCCGGTGGCTGTCTGTAAAACGGGGTATATCTTTCGGTGTTTTTATTAAAGGCTAAATCAGCTGGGGATCTTGAATCAACCGATCTCCAGCATCCTGTCTAATGAAGCACGGGCCTTATTCATTAGATTTTCGGGGAGGGTGATCTCGTATTGTGTTTTCTCCAGAGCGGCCAGGGTATCTTCGAGCGTAATCAGGTTCATATGCGGGCAGCGGACACTGCATAGCCGGAGCATCTTCCTTTGCGGATTTTCCGCGGCGATATTATCGCCCATGCTGCATTCGGTCAGGAGCAAGTAGCAGGGGGCATGGATATTCTTGACATGCTCTATCATCGCCTTAGTGCTGCCGGAGAAATCGCAGGCCTCGATCACCGCGGGGCTGCATTCCGGATGGGCGAGGATTACGGTCTCCGGGAACTGCTTTCTGACATTCTCTATATCCTCGACCGTGAACTTCTCATGGACCTCACAACGACCCTGCCAACCTATGAGGACACGCTTGAAGTTGCCGGGATCATCGTTTCCATTTCCACGAGGATGGAACGGGAAGACAATCGGCATGCCAATTTCCGCAGCCACGTTTTTCGATAGGTACTCGTCGGGCAAAAAGATGATCTTATCATATCCCTTCCCGATGAGGTATCTTATCACGGCCGCTGCATTTGAGGAAGTGCAGCAAATGTCGGTCTCAGCCTTAACGTCGGCGTAGGTGTTGACATAGCTAACCACCGGCACTCCCGGATATCGTTTCTTCAAGCGTCGAACATCATCGCCTGTGATGCTTGCGGCAAGAGAGCAGCCTGCCTTTTCGGCTGGAAGCAGTACCGTCCGCTTCGGATTTAGAATCTTAGCCGTCTCCGCCATGAAACGAACCCCGCAGAAGACTATGGTATCAGCATCGGTTTCCGCCGAGATGCGGGCCAGTTCCAGAGAGTCGCCAGTATAATCTGATACAGAGTGGTATAGAGCAGGCTCCATGTAGTTATGAGCCAGAATGATGGCATTCAGTTGCTTTTTGAGTTGATTTATCTTGAAGGCCAGTTCGGCTTTATGTGGCAGTTCAAAATCCGGGACGATACCGTGGAGCCTTACCCTCATGAGCTCAAGCGTCTCCTCGATACTTAAGGCATCCGGGATATTCGGTTTAGATATTGCCGTTTCGCTCTTCATTTTTCACAGCCAAAAACAAATTTATATTTGTCCTACATTCTATGCTAAGAACCAATTTCGCATTCCATGTTGTTCCCTGGTGAGGATATCGACGATGACGAGGAGTTCTTACGCGTCGGCGCCTTTTAGATTTTCTTTCGAGAAGGCACTTTCCAACTCAGGGTCGGTGAAAACGCCGTCTTCACGGATCAATTTGCCGTCGAATAGGATCTCCCCGCCACCGTAATCAGGACGCTGAATCTGCACCAGATCCCAGTGAATGGCGGAAATGTTGCCGTTTGGCGCCAGTTCATAGCACTGGCCGGGGGTTAGATGGAATGATCCGGCGATCTTCTCGTCGAATAAAGTGTCCTTCATGGGATGAAGTATGAATGGATTCAGCCCGATTGCGAATTCCCCGATATATCGGGCGCCCTCGTCAGTGTCCAGGATGCCGTTTAGCTTCTTGGCCAGGCCGTCGCAGGTCGCCTCGACAATCCTGCCGTCTTTGAAGGTGAATGAAATATTGGTGTAAACGGTTCCCTGGTAAAGGGATGGCGTGTTATAGGCGATTGTGCCGTTGATTGATTCTCGGACTGGAGCCGTGTACACTTCGCCGTCAGGAATATTCCGTCTGCCGTCACACTTGACAATCGGTATCTCCTTGATTGAAAAGGTCAGGTCGGTGCCCGGGGCCTTGATCTGCACTTTATCCGTGGCCTCCATCAACCCGATCAGCCCGTCCATAGCTTTTGACATCCTGGCGTAATCCGCACAGCAAACATCATAGTAGAAATCCTCGAACGCCTCCTGCGAAGTCTCTGCCAGTTGCGCCATGGCATTATTTGGAAATCGAAGAACCACCCATTTTTTCCGCTGGACTCTTTCCTCCAGGTGAACCGGTTTGTAGAAAAGGGTATTATTCCTATCGATCTGTTTTCTATCGATATCGGCCAGATCGAACGGGTTGTCGGGTCCCCTGAGACCGATATAGGCATCGGCTCGCTTCATCAGCTCGAGATGCAATTCGGCCTGTTTTCTGAACTGATCGTCGCCGGCGGATTTTACCCATTGCCGCACCAGGGATTCGTCGCTATAAAACCAGAAGGGTGTCGCTCCTCTTTCGGTTGCTAACCTGATAATCTGTTTGCCCAGTTCGAGAGCATCCTTACCTTTTATCTCCAGATACAGCACCTCTCCCTTTTGAAGTCTGATGGAGTAATCGATCAATTGCCGGGCCAGAGTCTCGTTTCTTTTATCCTTCATTCGAACTCCTATCCAAGTAATCCGATAATATGAACCATGCCATGATAACGATTGGGCTGTTTTTATGCAACAGACAGTCATCAGATATTTTGGAGTATTGCCGACAAAAAAAAGAAGCGATCTTTGAAGAACTTTTCAGATCGGATTGGCGTTATTGTCAACGCTGGCTGCCCGCTGATAGGGGCATTGAATAAATTATTTGTTGCGATAGGTTTTAAGAATAGGAGAAATAGATGGCTTACGTCGAAATCAGGGATTGGATCAGGGAGTTAAAGCCCGGGAAGAAAAAGGATGGAGTATTAAAAGAATACGGAGGAATCTCTCGCGAATCTCTGGAGAAAATGTATCGCACCATGGTGCTGGCGCGCCGGATTGAGCATGAAGAGAAAATGCTGCTGCGAAAGGGATTCACCCGGTTTTTCATCGGTTGCGGGGGTAAAGAGCTTATTGACGTCGTAGCCGCACAGGCGCTCAACCCGGGCGATCCGTTTATCGGTTATTACCGTAATAAGGCATTTGATGTATATCGGGGCGTTTCCATCAAGCAGAAGATTTACGAGGCGGTTGGCGATTCCCGGGCAGAATCGACGGGCGGCATGCTGCAGCCGTCGCACTCATCATACCCGGAATTAGGGATTTTGCCTCAGGCATCACCCACAGGTTCCAACGCCCTGGAGGCGGCTGGTCTGGGGGAGGCCATCAAGAATCCGACGCCGATAAACGGACCGGTGGGAATCCCCGGTGGCCGTTTCAAGCGGGATGCCATCGTATTTTGCGCCATCGGTGAGGGTTCCACGTCATCGCCGGAGTTCCATCGGGCGGTCTTCTACTCCGTTTATAATAAGACACCGAATATTTTCGGCATCTATAATTGCGGCTGGGCTATCTCGACCAGCGTGCATGAGCAGTTTCCCGAGGGCAATCCCACGACGTCGTTCGAGGGCTTCCAGAGATTCGGCCTGCTGATAGAGGATTTCGACGGCACCGACATCAAGGAATCGATCGCGGCCTTCGGCCGAATCGTCAAGTATGTAAAATCCGGCAAAGGCCCGGTCATCGCCAATATCAATGTCACCAGGGAGGATTCGCATTCCGGCTCGGACGATCAGACGCACTACATGGAATTGAAGGAGCAGAAATATCATATCGAGCATGACCCGCTTAGAAAGGCGGGCAAGCAACTTATCGACGACGGCCTGTTTACGCCCGAGGAACTGGCATCCATGTACGATGATATCGACAAGGAGGTGGCAACGATCTCGGCGGAGGTGATAGCGGATATCCATTACAAAAAAGCGTCGCAAATATTGACAAAGGTCTACAGCTATAATCACGATACCGCTCTTCAACGCTGGGATAAGCTCTTGAAAGAAAAAGCCGGGATCAGAGCGGAACGCTACAAAGAATTTCATGAAAAAGGATATTTCCCCAGCGCCGATTTGCCTGAAAACCAGGGCCCCATGAGTATGCGCACGGCCATAAACTATTCGCTATTCGATATTTTTATGATGTCCGAAAACAGTATTCTATTCGGCGAGGACGTGGCCGATTTCGCTCGGGAGGTATTCGAAAAAGGCGAAGAGGCAATCAAGGGGCTCAGAGGAAAGGGCGGCGTTTTCCTGACCACCAGGAATCTCCTGAGGGCATTCGGGCTCAACCGGGTCTATAATACACAGCTTGACGAGGCCGGCATTCTGGGGCGGGCCCAGGGGCACTCCTACCAGGGGAGGGTACCGTTCCCGGAGATCCAGTTTATCGATTATGTCAGCCCCGGCTACCAGCAGCTCAAGGACAGGATCGTCACCGCCCACCAACGCTCCAATGGCAAGGTGCAGTTGCCAATGGTTATCAGGGTCTCGTACGGCGGCTACAAGCAAGGTGCGGGGGCCATGTGGCATTCGGAGGCCAATCTCGGCACTTTTATAAATATGCCCGGCCTACATGTGGTGGTGCCGTCCAACGCCGCTGATGCCGCCGGACTTCTGCGCACGGCCTTTGTGAGCGGGGACCCGGTGCTCTATTGCGAATCGGTGGCACTATATAACCGTCGCGATTGGGACGGCTACAATATCCTGGCCAAATACCCGCCCATCGAGGAGTTGATTCCGTTCGGGAAGGCGGAGGTCTATAACGAGAGCGCCACGGATATCGCTATCATCAGCTACGGGATAACGTTGCCGATGTCTCTCAGGGTAATGGAGCAGTTGGCGGAGAAGGGGATAAATGCCAGGGTGGTCGATCTCAGGACGGTCAAGCCGATGGACTGGGAGACGATTGAAAAGGCGGCTGTTGACTGCTCAAAGGTATTGATCGTCTCCGAGGATCGCTTCTACGGCGGCGTAGGGCCCACTATATCGGCCTATATAGCCAACCAGCAGTTCGAGCATCTCGATGCCCCCGTGCGGCTCATTACGGCCCAGGATGCGCGGGTAGCCTACGGCCCTGACGGCGACGAGATCTGCCTCCCTCAGCAGGATAAGGTGCTTGAGGCGGCGGTGGAGCTGGCGGAGTATTAGGGAATAAAATAATTTTCGATTGTATATTTCGTAGGGGTCGGGTTACCCTACCCCTACGGAGAGTATTAAATGTCCACTGTGCCGTCAGACAGTAGATCGGGTTCCCTGCGGGTCCTGCGGATCTGTATGATCGTATGACCGAATGCAGCAAAAGGGAATGAGAAACCCGACAAAAGTGCTGCTTTTCGTAGGAGGGAAGCTTGCTCCCCGCCCCTACATTTCTTTCGTAGGGGTCAGGTAACCTGAACCCTACGGAACACATCAAATAGCCTATCCCAGGAAAGGATACTTGTAATCTTTAGGTGGTACTAAAGTCTCTTTTACGCTTCTGGGGGATGTCCAGCGGATCATGTTCAGCAAAGAGCCCGCCTTGTCGTTGGTGCCGGAGGCTCTCGATCCGCCGAACGGCTGCTGTCCAACCACGGCCCCCGTCGGCTTATCGTTGATATAGAAATTACCGGCGGCATGACGCAATATGGTGGAGGCTCTGTCTATGGCCGCCCGATCCCGCGCGAAAATAGCGCCGGTCAGGGCATAGGGGGATGTCTTATCGCACAGTTCGAGCGTTTCATCGTATTTGGCGTCCTCATAAACATAGACGGTCATCACCGGCCCGAATATCTCCTCCTCCATCAGCTTGAAATGGGGATCGGTGGTCACGAAAAGTGTCGGCTCGATAAAATACCCCCGGGAATCGTCGCAGTTGCCACCGTAGACCAGTTCCGCATCTTTGGATTTTTTGGCGTAGTCTATGAACGATTTAATGGAATCGAAAGCGTCTTTATCGATGACGGCATTGACGAAGCAGGAGAGATCGTCGGGATCGCCCATCTTCATCTCTTTTGCATGATCGATCAATATCTCTTTTAGCTGCGGCCAGAGTGATTTCGGGATATAGGCCCTGGAGGCGGCGGAGCATTTCTGCCCCTGGTACTCGTAGGCGCCCCTGGTCATGGCGGCGGCGGTAGAATGCAGATCGGCGGAACTATGCACTACAATGAAGTCCTTCCCGCCGGTTTCCCCGACAATGCGGGGATACGATCTGTAGTTTTTGATATTCTCGCCGACCACTCGCCACATGGTATGGAAAGTCGCTGTGCTGCCGGTGAAATGAATGCCGGCCAGATTCGGATTATTCAATATCAATTCACCGACGTCGCTACCGCGAGCTGTTACCATATTGACCACACCATCGGGCAGGCCGGCCTCATGCAGAATCTGCATTATCAGGCGAGCCGTATAGACCACGCTGGATGCCGGTTTCCAGATCACGGTATTGCCCATGATGGCAGGCGCGGTCGGCAGGTTACCCGCTATAGAGACGAAATTGAAGGGTGTAGCCGCAAAGACGAATCCCTCGAGGGGGCGATATTCTAGCCGATTCCACATGGCCTCGCCGGAGTCGGGGTTGTCGGGCTGCATATCGAAAATCTGCTCGGTGTAATAGACGTTGTAACGGAAGAAATCCACAAGTTCGCAGACAGCATCGATCTCGGCCTGAAATACATTCTTATCGTGCGCCAGCATGGTGGCGGCGTTCATCTCATAGCGATATGGCCCCGCCAGCAGGTCGGCGGCTTTCAGGAATATGGATGCCCGGTGCTCCCAGGGCATGGCTTCCCAGGCAGGTTTGGCCTTCAAAGCAGCTTCTACAGCCGCCTCGACCTCGCCTTTGCCGCCTCTGAAATAATGCCCCAGAACATGCTTGCGATCATGGGGGGTGGTCATGGGAACCTTGTTCGAAGTTGTAATCTCCTGGCCGCCGATAATCATGGGGGCGTCGATCTGCATGTTCTTAAGCCGGTGCAGTTCTTCAGTCAGTTTCGCTCGCTCGGGGGAGCCGGGAGCGTACGAACAGACAGGCTCGTTTTTTGGCACGGGTACCCTGAAATTACTCATTCTATCCTCCAGGCATCATCAATAATCCATATCCCGCACCGTGCGCCCATGCGCACGAATCTACATAGAAATTGATATAGTCAATTTAGTCAAGCAATTATTGGTACGCCGGCTTAGTGGGCTCTAAGGTTATTTGACATCCGGGAGATTTGATTGTAGATATTCAAGCGCGGAGTGGATAGTATACTTAAGGGAGTTTCAGCCGAATTAAGGAAACCAAACGGCTGCCGATGAGGTATCATTAAGTCAAAGAATCTAACCCGGATAAACAAGGAGGAGATGTGAAAAAGGCATTTATTATTCTGCTGGGCGCCACGATTCTGCTGGGCTGTGGATCATCGCGGAAGGTTACTCGTCTGGAGAGCGATACGGTCACGGATCTCAGCGGCAAATGGAACGACACGGATTCCCGCCTGGTTGCCGAAGAGATGATCTTAGACTGCCTTTCGAGGCCCTGGATTATGGATTTCGTAGCGGTAGCCGGTGAAAAGCCCGTGGTGACAATCGGCACGGTCCGCAATCTTTCCAACGAGCATATCAGCACGGAGACATTCACCACCGATATGGAGCGGCAGCTTATCAATTCCGGCCAGGTGAGATTTGTGGCCAGCCGTGATCAGAGACAGGAGATGCGGATGGAGAGAGGCGAACAGCAAGAATACGCCTCGGACGAGACGGTCAAGAGGATGGCAGAGGAAACCGGATCAGACTTTCTGGTGCAGGGCTCAATAAAGACCATCGTCGACCAGATCAAGGGTACAAGAGTGGTATACTACCAGACTGATCTCGAGATGATCAATGTCGAGTCTAACGAGAAGGTCTGGATCGGATCCAAAAAAATAAAGAAAGAGATCTCCAAGAAAAGCACCAAATGGTAAACTATAGATCCGCCGGTAATGCCCTCCGGGTGTTACTGCCGCTGGCGGTTATCTATAGCTGCGGTGCTGTAGCTACCAGGACGAAGTTCCACGAGCCGATAGCAGAGGAGCTTCAATCGGGAAATTACGATCTGGCCGTCAACGGGATCGAGGCAGCCAGGGCGAAGGGTAAATACGGCGAAAAAGATCGCCTTCTGTATTATCTGGATTCCGGCATGATTAACCATTATGCCGGGTATCTGGATACCAGCAACGTGAGGCTCTCCTCGGCCGAGGATGCCGCCGATGAGCTGTTTACAAAGAGTATATCCCGGGCGGCGGCCTCTATGGCTCTCAATGACAACGTTCTGGAATATGCCGGAGAGGATCACGAAATCCTGTATACCAACCTCATAATGGCCCTGAATTACATCTCCCTCGACGAATTCGATGAGGCTTTCGTTGAAATCCGAAGGGCGAACGAGAAACTGGAGCTTTTAGAACAGAAATACGACCTGGCAGCCGAGGAATTCAATACCGCGACCGGGGATGAAGAAGATGTTGAAATCGATTATGAAGCCGCCAAGGTCAGGTTCAACAATGATGCTTTCGCCCGTTATCTGAGTATGAGAATATATGCAGCCGAGGGCAAGATGGATGACGCAAGGATAGACTTCGATTGGCTTCTCAACGCATTTGAAACCCAGCCGCACATCTATGATTTCGATCCGCCGGATGTGAAAATGGCAGCTGATGGCGGGGCGCTATTAAGCGTGGTCGGGCTGACCGGGCTGGCACCGGTCAAGGAGGCCTTGAATCTAAGAATCAGAACCGATAAGGACCTGGACCTGGTGCAGGTGCTCTACACCGATTCGGAGAGGAAAGATGTCGAATACGGGCATCTTCCCATTCCGGTAAGCGCGGATTATTATTTCAAATTCGCTATACCGAAACTGGTGCCGCGATCCTCGGTAGTAAGCAGGATCGAGATCCTGATCAATGGTAAACTTATTGGCGAACTCCAGCTAATTGAGGATATATCCCTTGTGGCTGGCGAGACCTTCAAGGCCAAGAGCTCTTTGATCTATCTGCGTACGGTGGCGCGAGCGGTGGCCAAAGGGCTGGCGGCGCACAAACTCAAGGTCAAGGCCGATACCGGCGGGCTGGAAGGCTGGCTGAAGAAAGCGGCGGTGGATGTCGCCACGGATCTCTCTGAAAATGCCGATCTGCGCTGCGCGCGATATCTGCCGGGCAAAATATTCATAGGTGATTTCGAGATCGAACCCGGCGTATATGATCTGGGGATAAGGATCATTGATTGGGATGGTGCGGAAATCGAACATATATTTATTCCGGAGTATCATATCAGAAAACAGGAGCTAAACCTGGTGGAGGCCATCTGCCTTAAATAAGTATTTGACGGCCCGGGATGAGGGGGCGTCATCGCAAGTGTATCGGGCTATCCCAAAGTTCAATTCCAATTCAGCATACGTATAAGTAGTGGTGAGAAGATTCTAAATAAAATTGCAGGATCGATCTTGGTATAAAAGCTGATTGAATCATATTTCTATCGAAGTTTAGCACTTGACCATTCCTTGTGAATCTGATACGCTTATTCAAATTTAACTGTTCAATCGCCAACCCTTCAGGAGAGGGATTGAATATGCCAAAGCAAATTGATCGCGAGAAGAAAAGAGACCTGATATTGCAGGCCGCAATGCGGTTGTTCGCCAGAAGCGGAATAGAGAATACCAAAATGGAGGACGTGGCTAAAGCAGCCGGCATTGCCAAGGGAACGATTTATGAATATTTCAAGAATCGTGAAGAACTTCTGCATCTGTCTTTCAATTACCTGCTTGTTTTGATGAACAAGCTGGTGCGGCAACGGATGTCGGAGACGGAGGGCCCCGAGGAGAAAATCAGGGCCGGTTTCCTTGCATATCTGGACGTTGGATCATTACAAACAGAGGATTTTGTAGAGATCCTGCCAGACCTCTGGTCGCACGGTTTACGGAAGAAGGAGAGCGATGGCGATCTTGAATTCGACCTGGTATGGATATACCATCAATACCGTGAACAGTTCGGTAACGCTCTGAAGCAGGGGATTATAGCCGGCCGGTTTCGCGAAATCGATACCGCGGCTACGGCATCGGCGATAATAGCCGCGGGCGACGGTTTTTATCTGCAATGGATGGCGGATCGGCAGAATTTCAATCTGAAGAAAGCCTCTGAGGATTTTATAGATACTTTTATAGAGGGAATTAAAAAAATATAAAAGGCGCCGGCTCTGGAACGGACCAGGGCAGAAACCCCGGATTTTATCTTAGATTCACATTAAGGGAAGATCACTCTCTCCTTCGCATGACCGATTTCTATGAGCTTTTTCCGCAGATCGAGTTGCATCATGGGCGGGCCGCAGGCGAATATCACAGTATCGTCGGACGGTCCCGGGAGTTTGTCTTTCATCAACTCGGAATCGATCCTGCCAACGCCCATCTCCCAACCGTCCGGAGCCTTAGTGACGACGTAATATCGTCTGAAATTATCATATTGATCGGCATAACGGTCAAATTCGTCTTTGAGGATGATATCGCCAATAGTCTTGTTGGCGAATAGCAATGACATCTCCACGTCGATGTCTTGTTTGAGGATGGTCCTTATCATCGAGATCATGGGGGTGATACCGGTGCCACCGGCAACCATGCCGACCCTTCCGGCCATTCCTTCCTCGAAATGACCCCCCTCATGGGGACCGCTCATCCAGACCTCATCATCGTACTTCCTGTCATGCATGAATCCTGAGACCAATCCATCGGGATACCGCTTAATTATCAATTCGAAATGATCCTCTGTGTCCGGCGTTGACGTAGGGGTGTAGGGTCTGAAGTCAAGCGGCCGGTTTCTATCGGGATATACCTTCACATGATCACCCGGCAGGAGGTCAAAGGAGGTGTTTTCGGGTAGTTCGAACCTGAACAGTTTGGTATCGTGCGTTAAGTTGACAATATCTATGACGCGGAATGCAGATATATCGGATTTATTGTCGTCCATATCGATTCTGACAGTCTAATTATCGCAGACCTGCCGGAATACCCGCATGAAATTTCCGCCGAGTATCTTCTTGATATCATCATCAGAGTAGCCCCGGGTCACAAGCCCATTGGTGATATTCGGCATCAGCGAGCAGTCGTCGATCCCCTCGGGCATGCGGTGGACGCCATCGTAGTCGGAGCCGAGCCCCACATGATCCGGCCCGACGAGTCTGACGATATGATCGATGTGGTCTAAGACAATATTAACGTCAATATTGAGCGAGTCGACGATCTTGTTGAATTCGGCGTAAAACGGCCGCATAGCCTCTCTCCGCTCGTTATAATCGGGATATAGTGCTTTGAATGAGTCTATCTCGGTTTTGTGTTCTTTGTCAAAAGCCTTGTCAAGTTCGTAGAATTCTTTTGAAAGATAACCGGTATAGAAATTTATCCCGATCACGCCGCCGTTAGCGGCGATTGCTTTTATCTGATTGTCAGTTAAGTTTCTATCGTGCGGGCATATTTCATGGACACAGGAGTGAGAGGCGATGACCGGGTCGGATGTGATTTTCAGTATTTCCTCAACCGCCGTCGGATGAGCGTGGGAGATATCGACTATCATTCCCAGCTCGTTCATCATTCGCACGACATCGCGGCCGAAATCGGTCAGGCCGTTGAAGGCCGGTGCTGTATCCGCCGATGATATACACCAATCGTTCGAGGCGGTGTGTGTCAGAGTCAAATATCGGATGCCGCGGTCGTAGAAATGCTGGACGTTGTCGAGGTCGTTAGCGATGGCTACCCCGTTCTCGATAGCCAGAAGTGCCGCGATACGGCCGCTTTCAATGATATCCTCTGCTTCTTCTGATGTTCTACAGATAGCTATCCTGTCGGGGTTACGTGAGATCTGCGCCTCGAGCGAATCGATCAGCTCATCCACCGTCGAACGGCATTCTTTCAGTGGTGTTTTAGTGTCGAGCCAGCAGGCGAAAGCCTGTAGATCGATTCCACCCTCCTGAAGGCGAGGGATATCCATGTGACCGGTGGTATCGCGCGTGGAGAAATCGAAGCCCTCCTCCACCATACGAAGCACGGTGTCGCTGTGCAGGTCAGCGACCAGCGCGTCCCGATGCAGTTTCATCGGGTCGCGGCTTGCTGTTGAGCAGGCCAAAAGCCCTCCTGTCAAAATCGCAAGGATTGTTATTATTTTTTTCATGGTCGGTGTATAATAATTTTGAGAGGGTAAATCAAGCGGAAATCAAAAAACCGCCGATAATCCCGCCTAATGTAAAATGGGACTCCAAACCTTGTTCAGTGTTTCTTGAGACTATAAAAAAAGTTGCCCTAAGCCCTGACCTCTCTTTTCGCCCTGGCAATAAAGTTATACAGCCAGCCGAATATTACCCCGCCGATGAAACAATCCACGAAAGCCCAGATAAGCCCTATAAAACTCCCGAGCGGTGTTATGGAATAGCCCCGGTAAATCCGGCTTATAAATACCGGCCCGGCTTGAGCGCCCTCGAAAAGCATGATCCACCAGGTGATGAAGAAAAGCCCCAGGCCGAAGAGAAGCCCCGATGTTAACCCCAGCGCCCATACATTGAATCGACACGGCATGATTTACTCCTTTCAGCGTAAAATGAATATCTTCCCGGATGCAAACTCGTCAGGTTGAATTTACTGCTAACAGGTTTATCATACCGCGTGCAAATACAGAGGTCAAACGAAATCGACCGCTCGATGGAGGAAGGGAAATATTCAAGAATCGTCACTTTTCAGCGATGGCGCCGCCTCCTTCAATCCCTGGAAAAAAGCGGGAATATCGCTTTCGAATATCATGATCCGGTTGCGCTGCCATTCGCCGTCGACCTTGCGAGACTCGCAGATAGTCAGATACTTATTGCCGTTGGACGCCTCTTTCACGTCAAGGAAGTATGTTCTTCCCTTCGTCTTGATCGTCTTTGTGAAGATCGCCTCTTTTTGAGTCTGGTCAGCCATTTTGCCTCCTTTTTTGAAGAAACTCGTCCCTTTGCCTGTTCAAATGTATAGGTAGGGACTGACAGAATCGGTCAGTTTGATTAGAAAAATATTGGCTCTGGCGAAGTTTTTTGTGTAAAAAAACGTAAGGCATACTTGATGTCCGATATAGGCGGTAGAATTACATGCCAGCACTTATTCTGATCTCGGTAAGTCTCTTAAAGGTACCAGAGTTGACATTGCTTTTGGACTGTAGTAATATATGATTAAATGCGACAGTCTGGGACCTTTGTGAAAGTCAGGGGTCTAAATAGTTTTCAATTTATTGGCTTAACCGCCTTATTTATTCTTATATCCGGGTGCTCCCATGTGGCACACAGGGCAGGCGTAGAGCCCGGCCCAAACGTCTCTGTGCTGTATGGTCGCAGCTATGAGAGATACGATCCGCCGCGCCAGTGGGAAGATCCGAGCGAGAAGCTGTCCGGATATGGCCTCTCGGCTCTTCAGGTTAACTGGGGACACGCCTGGAGGCTAAAGAACGGGGATAAATTCTTGTTGCAGGGAGTCTTTGCTCCTATTCAGTCGACTCCTTATTTCTTGCCGTCTCTCGATATGTACTGGCAGTTCAGTTCGCAGCCGCAATATTCGGACGGGGGGTTTGGCACGATTCTGGGGCTCGATCCGATGCTCTACTTCCTCTGGGGGCGGGATTTCATCGGAAGGTACAATGGCAAATTCAGCAGCGGTGTTGATGTTGGAATGGGGATTGCGGCAGGTTGGTCGTTCCTGGGTCAAGTAACATGGTCTGTTAAATATGGGAGCATGCAGGCTGGCATTGGTGCAGAATACAGGTATTATACGCAGGTCCTGAATCTGTGTGTCGACAATTGCGGCTACGACGCTTATATCAGAACCCGCTGGGTTTTCAGCATCATAATTACTCGGCTGCCATCGAACTGACTATATCTGTTATGAGGGATACCATTTCATAAAAAAGTCCATCTACTGACGTCGACTCTCCGCAATCAATGGCATCATAGCTGTTTGCCTCAGTATGGAAGCTATAGGGCCAATACTGCGAAATATCCTGCCCAAGAATGCTCTTGCAATAACCTGAACCATCTGATATTTTGATTTGCGGTATGGAGCGGAAAAACGGGGCAGTAGCTCAGTTGGGAGAGCGGTACGTTCGCAACGTACAGGTCAGCGGTTCGATCCCGCTCTGCTCCATTAGGATTGTCGTGCTAGGCGGGGAGTTAGCGGTGCCCTGTAACCCGGAATCCGCTATACCGGGGCTGAATCCCCACCGGCGGTCCAGTTGACCGGGATCTTCGTCCGGCCGGAAGCGACCAATCCCGCCATAGGTGGGATAAAGGGTCAGGTCCCGCGCAACGGCCGGCCGCCTAACCCCGTCAGGACCGGAAGGTAGCAGCGGTAAGCGGCAGCGGCGTGTGCCGTGGGGTAATCTGGCCCAAGCGGAAGATCGGAACGAATTCTCGGATAGACGGAACAACGGTGGGTGCACGTTTAATTTTTGCAATAGAGATTTGAAATGTCATACTTAGCTTTAGCCAGAAGATACCGTCCCGGTGATTTCGACACCATAATGAGCCAGCATCATATCACCACGACCTTGAAAAATGCCGTCACCTCGGGACGGATTTCCCACGCTTACCTGTTCTGCGGGCCGCGCGGCACCGGCAAGACAACCACCGCCAGGGTTCTCGCCAAAGCCCTCAATTGCGAGAAGGGGCCTACCCCGGAGCCCTGCGGTGAATGCACCGTCTGCAAGGAGATTACGAAAGGCTCATCCCCTGACGTTTTCGAGATCGATGCCGCCTCCAACCGGGGTATCGACGATATCCGGGAGCTCAGGGAGAACGTTCGCTATAGTCCGGTGGGGGGGCGATACAAGATATATATCATCGATGAGATCCACCGACTCACCAGGGAAGCGTTCGATGCCCTTTTGAAGACACTGGAGGAACCGCCGTCGCATGTCATTTTCATCTTCGCAACCACTGATCCGCAGGCTCTGCCGGCCACCATATTATCGAGAACCCAGCGCTACGATTTCAAAAGAATACCGGTTTCTGCCCTGGCGGAGGCGGTGAATTCGGTAGCTCACAAGGAGGGCCTGTCTATCGATCCCAATGCGGCGCTGCTTGTGGCTAAAAAAGCCGACGGTTCTCTAAGGGATGCTCTATCACTTCTAGACCAGCTTTCGAGCTTCAGTGATTCAAATATAGATATGGAGAGGGCCGCGGAGGTCCTGGGACTGGTTAAGACGGATCTACTGTATGGGATTGCTCAATCCATAATCAATCATGAGGCGGCGGAGGCGCTGGCACACTTAAGCGAATTCACGAAATCGGGGGGAGATCCTCCGGAGCTGGCCGGGGCCCTGTCTGGATATATACGCAATCTTCTTCTGATAAGAAACGGGGTCGATGATACTGAAATACTGGAACTCGATAAAGCGGAAATGGAAAAGGCTAATAAGCTGGTCGCTGATGTCGATCCTGTTGATCTCTTGCGATATTTCACGGCCCTGGCAGATTATAGATCGTCTGTCAGGCAAGGGCAAGATCCTGTGTTTACCCTGGAAACCGCGGTGGTGAAGATGGCAGCCATGGACCGGGCTGTTTCGCTGGAAGAGCTTTTGAGGGGCACGCAGATGCACTCAACATCGAGGGGATCAAGTGCGGGACACTCTCGGAATACCCCGGTAGT
The DNA here is from genome assembly GCA_965541585.1 of uncultured bacterium. Taxonomy (GTDB): domain Bacteria; phylum Zixibacteria; class MSB-5A5; order UBA10806; family UBA10806; genus CBDVBL01. Next base: position 27,831 of record CBEUCH010000001.1, read on the forward strand.
ATCAGGGCAAAGAGATTCCAATAAGGCAAGAAGACCCGCTACCGATACGAATTCTACTGCAAGCGATACACCTCCGGAAACGACTCCGAAGCGAAAACGAACCGGCGGATCGCATACCCTGGAGACGATTTCGGCTGAATGGGATGATTTCTGTAAGTTTGTTTTCAAAAGAGACAAGGCGATTTTTGCGCATCTGGGCATGTGCAGGCCTTCTTCATTCGATGACGGCCTTTTGACCATAACGGTAAACGGCAACGGTAATTTTCAATACGAGCAGCTATCCAGACCGGGCAGGAAAACATCGCTGGAGTCCCTGCTCGAAGATTACTTCTCGCCGGGCCTTAAATTGAAACTGCTTGCAGGTTCATCACCGGCGGAGAATCAGGTTTCTCCGGCCGTCAATCGGGAATCCGGGAAGATATTTGAAGGATCACCTGTTGTGAAAAAATTGTTTGATCTTCTGGGAGGGGAGATTATCGGACAATGATAGGTTTAAGAGGAGCAAAGGATGCACGATTATTTTTTACGACTAATAAGAGGAGCTTACATGGCTAAGGGAATGGGCGAGTTAATGAAGCAGATGCAGGCGATGCAGGCCAGGATGGAGCAGATGCAGGAGGAACTCGCCGACAAGAAGATCGAGGCCTCATCGGGTGGCGGCATGGTCAGGGTAGTGGCCAACGGGAAGCAGGATATTCTCGAAATAAAGATCGACCCGGAGGTTGTGAATCCTGACGATGTCGAGATGCTGGAGGAATTGATTCTGGCGGCAGTGAATCAAGCCAAGGAGAAGGCCGGCGAGCTCCAGATGGAAGGACTTTCAGGATTGACCGGCGGGCTGAAGATCCCGGGATTGCCCTTTTAGGCGTATGTCAAAGGCCCTGGATGAATTAATAGAGGCCTTTTCCTCTCTGCCGGGGATCGGCAAGAAGAGCGCGGCCCGGCTGGCTTTCCATCTGTTGAAAAAACCGGTAGAGGAGTCGGAGGAGATTGCAAAGCGGATAATAAACGCCCGTCGCAAGCTCAAAGCCTGCTCCGTATGCGGGAATCTTGCCGAGGTCGATCTGTGTGATATATGCGCGGATAAGTCCCGCTCGAGATCGCTTATATGTGTTGTGGAGGAACCTTCGGACGTCTCCGCTATCGAATCTACAAATGAGTTCAGGGGTTCCTACCATGTTCTGGGAGGCGTTCTGTCTCCCCTCGATGGTATCGGACCGGAGAATCTGAATATAGACTCTCTTAAGAACAGGCTTAAAGAGGGTATCACCGAGATAATACTGGCGACCAATCCTTCCACAGAGGGTGATGCCACCGCTACCTATTTGACATCCGTCTTGAAGCGTAAAGGGATCAGGATAACGCGTATTGCTCGGGGATTACCGGCGGGGGGATCTCTTGAGTTTGCAGATAAGACTACTCTGGCCAGGGCCCTGGAAAACCGAACCCCCATGGAATAGAGATTCAAATCCTCGCTCCGGGATTCCGCAAAATGAAACGGCCTCTATCCCGGAGGGAAGAGGATAGAGGCCGATTCGGGAAACTCAGGAACAGTTTTTCAACAGACCCTGATATAGATCATTACCTGAGCGCCAGCTCACGCTCCATATTGATCATGAGTGATTCTATGGACTCCAGCTGCTGGAATTTGCTCAATTGCTCATATTCGAGAATAGCCCGCGCCTGGACGATGGCGTTTAGCTCCGCGGTCTTATACTGGGTAAGTATATCGTAATACTCCTTTATAAGCCCTCTGACGGCGGTGCCGTTCATATTTGTCCAGTTCGATGTGAATTTCTCGATTTCCTGAAGTCTGATGTCGGCCTGCATCCTGGCGTAGGTCATCTTTTCCCGGGCCGTATCCTCGATGATTTTGAGCTTTTTGATCTGGGAATCTGTCAACTCAAGTGATGATCGGTGCTCGAGAATCTGCGATACCTGGGTTGACGGCAGGTTGCCCGCAGAGGCCGCGAGGGCCAACGATAGAATCCCTGCCATAAGAATTGCTGTGACTTTTCTCATTTTGTACCTCCAGTTAACGATTTTGCGGTTGACAAGAGCGAGTTTCATAATTATCCTTAATACGTAGAGGGCAAATTAAAGCTGTCCTGCACGGGACCTGCGATCGTCTGGACTTATTAGGCGGCCAACCATTATTTCCGACGATCGCTTGCCCTCTTTTTTTTACCTTCAATTTGATATACGGAATTGCTTGCAGGCAGTTGCAAAAATATACGGAAATTGTGGAAGGGCTTTTGGTGAGAGAATTCCTATCCTTTAAGACTAACCAGCACCACGCCAACCAGAATAAAAGTCAAGCCCGCCCACTTTACCGTGCCGAACGGTTCTTTGAGAAAAAGAAAGGAAACTAAAACAACCAGCGCGTAGCCGGTGCTCATCAGAATCGGGTACGCTACTGATAGATTGGTTTTGGAGAGGACTATTATATAGCCTGCCACCGATGATACGTAACCGGCAAGACCGAGAAGAACATACGGATTCGCAACAGCAGATAATGCGAAATCGATGATCGACCTGTCGCCGATCTCCCCTACCTGATTTATCCCCACCTTCAAGAAGACGTGTCCGCAGACGTTCAGGGCGATAACGCATGCCATCAAAAGTATTAAGGTCATAGCTGATCCTCGAATTATCTCTCCATCAATAGGATTTGAAAAACGCTCCCCAATCTGTCTCGTTGAGCCAGTCGTTGAATATCTTCTTGCCTCTAAAAGGGTACCAGAATTTATCGTGGTAGAATGCCGAGCCGAATACGAATATATACACCAGGGGAGTGTGAAATAGAAGCCTCTGCAGGATTTTCAATGGTGAAAACCAGAAGATATCGCCAACGTGCGACGCCAGATTATCACCCACCTCGAAGCCGAAATTCAACTCGGAAATATCCTCGCCGACAATCTCCATCTCCTCGATCCGCCCGCACCCGAGGCCATTTTCGTGCCCCAATCTTATATATCCGATGCTCATGGGATCAAAGCCCATCATCTTCGCGGCCACAGCGTCGATGGCAACCTGGTCGGAGGAGGCCAGTATATAGTTTTTGATATGAGGGATCATCGTCCGCGGCCCGGGACCGGAGCCGGCAGTGGTGCCATCGGTGAAAGCGAAGATGCCGGGATGGATCTCCTTCTGTATGGATAACAGGTCTACCAGCGTCTTGTGAATCTCCGAATGAGTGTAATGCCTTTTTGTGTTCAGGAGACCGCCGAATGCGTTTTTCATGGCTCCGGTGGTAGTGGTGTAGATATGGGTCTTCATGGTGGGGAGGTGAACTATGTTCTTGCCGACGAAAAACTCCGGTATACGGATGCCCCTGTCGTATATTCTGTCCAGAACAAGCATGGGAGATCTGGGTGTGTATTCTATCCATTTTAAGTCGTCGGGATCGTTGTTGTATCGTTCCGGAATACCGTATTTCTCATAGACCGGTTTCAGTTTCAGGAGTTTCCCGCCAAGATAAGGGTCGGTGACCACGGTATCGTTATGCACCGCCACCAGATTGTCCACTCCGCTCGATTTCAGCGCTTTAATCGCTCCTTCAAGCTGCCAGGGGACTGTGTTGGCGGCGGGAAACGGGAGGTGCCAGGAGATATTATCCTTAAGAATTGTCGTTTTCCCCGACGGCAAGGCATCGTTAAGCCCTGCCATATCGGCCAGCCTGATATAATCGTAAACGGCCGTCTCCGGCTTTGTCTTCAGAACTGCGACCTTCGATTTTGTATTTGCCATTTCGCCTTATCCGTCAGGAGCTTATTATTATTAAAACCGCAGCCAGCCAGAGTAAAACACAAACGAGCAGCGGCGGATCGGTCAGCATCAGCCTCGTCGGGTTGCCCCCCATTTCCTTATGAAAAATCAAAAAGAGGTACCGAAAGATCCCGTAAAGCACGAAAGGAATCGTCAGCGAAAGCCACCTGGTGCCGAAATGATCGGCCACCTCCGGCGAAAGCGTATAGAAGGCATAGGCCACTACGGTGGAGGCGGTGACCACCGATATCATCTGATCCAGAAAAGGAGTTGAGTAACTTTCGAGCGATTTTCGATGATCGGTGGCGCTATCCGTGAGCAGGGTGAGCTCGTGGCGTCTCTTGCCGAAACCCAGGAAGAGCGCCAGCAGGGTGGTGCAGACCAGAAGCCAGGCCGATATAGGGACCTCGATTGCCAAACCTCCTGCCACGGCCCGCAAGACGAAGCCGGCGGCTATGGTCATAACGTCAATAATGACCACATTTTTTAAAATTGCCGAATAAGTGAGATTCAATACCAGATATGCCGCCAGCGCCAGCAATGTCAGCATATTGATGTAGGCTGCAATGGCGATCGAGAGGACGAACAGCGCAATGGAGACGATAATCGCAGCCCAAACGGGGAGGAGTCCGGAAGCCAACGGCCTTTTTGATTTGAGAGGATGGCTCCTGTCACTCTCCCGGTCGAAGATATCGTTGACAAGGTAGACCGATGATGTTGCCAGGCAGAAGGCGACGAACGCCAGCATCGCCAGCCAGACCTTACCGGGCATCATGTAGACCTGCGCGAATATCAGAGCGGCGAAGACGATTAAGTTCTTGACCCAGTGAGCGGGCCGCATGCTGATTAGAATACCTCTGAACATAACGGATTAGAATATGGATAAAAAATAGAAAAGGTCAAGATGAAAGACCAGGAGACGACCTGATTTATTCCACATAAATTATAGGGGCGTATAGCAATATCCATACGGCCCGTATGGGATCTGTAAGACGCCCCTACTTAATAAGAAATAGACGTCGGATGAAGATATCCGACGGCGTAATCAAGCAATCGTTTGGGTCCTATCTCTTCTTCTTAGCTTTCTTTCTTGCTGCTTTTCTTTTTGGTCTCCCCGGACCGTTATACATCGTGATCTCCTTTCAGTTGTTCAAGCGGAAATCGTTTCTCAGGTTGTTCGATGATGAAAATATATGAACATATTGCAGCGCAAAAGCGATACGGTTATGTGCGCTTATACATCCATGTGAGGAGATGGGAGAAGCCCAGGGATTCCCAGAACCTGATGGTATCGGTGTTTTTTATAGCCACCAAGAGCTCGATCTGCCTGACTTTTCGCTTTGAGAAGAACGCCAGTGTGTCATCGATGAGCATTCGGCCCACTCCCTGCCGGCGATATTCAGGCTCAACGTAGAGATCCCCGATGAAACCGAATTTCTCAAGCTTGAAGTATTTCGGTTTATGAGAGATATAGGAATAGCAGAATCCCACCAGCTCGCTTTCGGTCTCAGCCACAATGAGCCGGCATTTGGAATCCTGGATCTTCTCGATCATTTCTTTAGAGAAAATCTCGGGTGCTTTTTTCCTGATTCTAAAAGCACTATTGAACTCGGCGTTGTAGGCCATAAACTTCCCCCACAGCCTGCCAACCTTGAGCAGCTCCTCCTCGCGTGCTTCCCTGATTTTAACCATGCTTATTTGGATATTAAACCGGGAAAATCTTCAAGTCAAGCTCGATGGCCGATCCGACAGCTGCGAAAAAAAGAAGGCTCCTTCAGATCAATTGGCCCTGAGCTTGATTTCGATAAATCCTAAGGCCATTTCAATCTTTGCCTTAAGCGGTATCCTGGAATCGTCATCGGACATATATATTTCAAAACTGTCGCTCAATCCGGGGAATGTCTCAAACGGTATTCGCCCCTTGATCAGGGTTGCAGGGACAATTTTGCCATCTCGACCTGCGGTTTCGACCGTTGAAATAGATTCGATTAGAACCGAATCCGGTCTTGAATGGGCGAAAACCGGTATGTAGATCGGAGCCGTAAGGGTATCGTAGCTATCTCTTATTCGAAAGACCAGTGATATGGAATCGAAATAGCGTCGATCGACGTTTTCTATCTCCTTATGAGCGGTCGAGGTATCTATTCCATTGACGCGGTCCGATTTAATCCGAATTATGTTCTTATCATAGTCAAACCAGTATTGCACTAATTTCTTGTTCTGCGCAGACCCCTCATCGCTGCTGAAATACAGTACGGTGTAATCGTCGCTAACGATACTCCGATAAAATCCGCTTACATTCAGAATTCCCGACGATTCAACGCGGCATTCCAATTCCCTGACCGTGTTCCCCTCTCGTTCATAGGGATTGCTTTCGGTAAAATCGATCTCGGCGAATTTATAGCCGGCATAGCTGGCTTCATACGACAGGATCATCGGTGGGGCTATTCCTTCCGACGGTTCATCACCGAAAACGAGATATGAGCTTGACAGAATATAAAATAGCGCTGCAAGAGCCAACGTTATCCGTATTATCGACTTTTCAATCACCATAGTCCAGATCCGGTCGTTGGAATATAACACAAAGGATGGTCGTGTCAAATTCGCATTATAGCGGCATCACCACGGGATAGATTTGTCTCTTGACTGCCCGAGAGCTTATGGCTACATTTTTGCCATGTCGGAATCATTATTTCAATTTTTCAGAGAGCAGCCTTTCTGGGCGATCTTCATAGCCGTGTTTATGATCCTTCCTATGATCGGGGCCGTCTTACATATCGTGCTGAAAGCACTGGGAAGAAAGGGGATTGACAATAGCCCGCCTGCGGCTGTTGTATCCACGCCGCCCGGGAACAACGGTGAATCCGATAACAAAGAACACCGCCGATCTCCTGATTGAAAACGATTTTCAATAAAATGCGTCATAAATAGAACCGTTTTCTCCGGTTCAAATAAATGTCGGGTTGTATCCACATTTATGGGACATATCCAATGACCCGCCATCGGATTTGCCGGAGCCTCCGTCGCGACAATATTCATAAGGTCTTAATGTTCAAATAGTTAAATACCTGTTTCATGTTTCAATGAGATCCCTGCGGCTGGAACGAAAATTGCAGCCTTGTAGGCCGGTTATTGAATAAAGTTAAGGCAGGTGCGTTCTCGCCGATAATCGTAGCGGTTCTTTTGAAACGTGAATATTGGCAGGACGCCCCGAAAAGGAGGGGCTATGGCCAGAAAAAGAAAACCGCAGTTCAAGATGCCGGAAAAGACCTGCTGGCATCTTTACAGCCTGCAGAACCTGAACCCTGAAAAGTTCATCAAGGTCGTAGGGAAAATACTCAAAAAAGAATACTTGCTGATAAAGTGATCAGGAAAAACACTTGACAGTCTGCTTACATCGAGATAAATTAGCCGGGGCTTTGGACATATGGTGAGGTGGCGCGGTATGTTATCTAAAAAATATTCTGTTGTTATTGTTCCCGATAGCAATGAAAAAGTTATCAATCGGCAATTGAGCCGGGGATTTATAATATCTGTTCTCGTCGTAGCTTTCTCGCTCCTTGCTGCCAGCTCATATTTTGCCATCGGATTTTTAAATTCATCGATAGATGGCCGGCGGATGGCTGAACTGACCACTGAAAACGGAATCCTGGCTTCGAAGATTACAGACTTGGAAAGCACCGTTCATAGCCTGAGGGCGGGAATGTCGGGTATAATTGAAAAGGATGACAATATCAGGCTAATCTTCGATCTTCCCCCGATAGATCCGGATCTCAGAGAGGTCGGTGTGGGCGGCGAAGCCGTCAATTATCCTGCGATAAATTCTGAACTCGGGGAGAGAACCTGGCTGGTAGAGGATGATATTGAGAAAATTCAAAGGCAGCTTGAATTTGAAAATGCGTCATTTGAGCAGCTTCTGTTGAAAGTGACGGAGAGGAAATCGAAACTGGATCATACTCCCACCATAAGGCCCTGTGATGGTATCCTTTCCAGAGGATTCGGCATGCATAATGATCCGTTCACCGGGTCGTTTCAACCGCACAACGGGATAGACATTGCCGCAGCCAGAGATACTCCCGTTCTCGCCACGGCCAGAGGCGTAGTAAGATATACGGGATACCAGACAAAGCTGGGAAACACCGTGGTAATCGACCATGGCAACGGGATTCGCACCTATTATGGCCATTTGAATAAGATAAAGGTCAGGAAGGGACAGAAAATATCCAGGCGCGATCTCGTGGGTCTTGTCGGATCTTCGGGTTACTCGACCGGTCCGCATCTTCATTACGAGGTTCGGATTGCGGGAAGGGCGGTCAATCCCTATAAATACATTATCAGATCGATTATTTCCTGAGATAATGATCAGTGGAGATCCCAGCCCCTTTAAATGGGGCTTTTTTGTTGCCGTCGAATTCCGATTCCCTATATTTCAAGATTATGCAAAAGGCTGTGATGGTGTCCAGATGTTTATCGGGGGAAAGATGCCGATGGGATGGCAACATATTGAAGGATGGTATATTGGAGAAGCTCAAGAACTGCAGGGCGGCTCTCATCTGCCCGGAGATGGATGGTGGTTTGCCATGTCCCAGACCGGCTTCGGAGATCAACGGCGGCGATGGATTCGACGTTCTCGATGGAAAATCTACAGTGCTCGATACTGAAGGGCATGATGTTACCGATAACTATCTTAAGGGAGCTCAAGTGGCATTGAATAAGGCACTTAACGAGGCGATAAAGCTGGCTTATCTGAAAGAGAGAAGCCCCTCCTGTGGGGTAAGGGCCATTTATAACAGTGGTAAGCTGGTATCAGGTATAGGGGTGACAGCGGCGCTTTTGGAAAGGCACGGCATAAAGCTGGTATCCATGGGATGAATCACGAAGAGCACCAACATCATTCAGTCGCTGCCGTCAAGCCGGGTTCCGGTCTGGAGAAACGGCTTGTATGGGCGCTTCTGATAACATTCGGCATTTTCATATTGGAGATAATCGGTGGTTTCTTATCGAACTCCCTGGCGCTGAAGTCCGACGCCGGTCATCTTTTTGGCGACGTAATGGCATTGGGTCTTTCGCTTTTTGCCGTCAGGATTTCCCGTTGGCCACCGACAATGAGGAGAACTTTCGGCTACCAGAGGGCCGAGGTTCTGGCTGCCATGACAAACGGCCTGACGCTATTAATTCTGGCCGCATATATTCTCTTTGAAGCGTATCACCGGCTGATGGCGCCGGAACCAATCCAATCGGTTCTTATGCTGGTGGTGGCCGTTATCGGGCTGCTGGCAAACATCATCGTAATATTCCGGCTGCGGGGCCATGCCGGAGAGAATCTCAACGTCCGGGCAGCGTTCCTCCATGTTGTTGGTGATATGCTTGGATCGGTTGGGGTGGTTATAGGTGGTTTGATTATGTATTTTACCGGTAGCTATCTGGCCGACCCGATCATCTCGTTTTTTATCGGGACCATCATTTTGTTCGGCGCCGTGGGAGTTCTCAAAGAGGGACTCAATATTCTTTTCGAAGGTGCCCCGGGCACCATTAAATACGAAGACCTGAAGGCAGATATGGAGGCAATCGAGGGCGTTATTTCGGTGCACGACCTTCACATCTGGACTATTTCATCATCCAATGTAGTGCTCTCGGCGCATGTCAAAGTACCCGATCAGCCTACCCATGCCGCTCAACGGATCCTGAACTCTGTGACCGGGCTTCTGAAGAAGAAGTATAAAATCCATCACTCTACTTTGCAGATAGAATGCGAGTGTTGTGCCGAAGCGGATTGCGGGTGCGTGTCCTTTTAGCCGCCGCCCCCGTTTTTTTCCCCGGTGCCGGTGATCGGATTCAAGTTGAAATGATTCTAATCAGAAACATTGAGTTTGTATTCCGGTATAAGAAAATGTAGCTTTAAGAGTTGAATTAGAAAGGGTATTAATGCAAAGGTTCGGCTCGGTCATTCTTACCATAATCGTCGGCGGCATACTTGGTGGGCTTTTCATGGTTGCGGTGCTGGGATATTTTGATAAGGCCCCGCAGGAACTCGTGGATCCGCAGGCTGACCAGAGTATCGCCCGGGACGTCGAGACCGATACGCCGGATTCAGGCCTACTTGACCGGAAGGGAATCGAGATCGATGCTGCCTCGAACGATATCGATCTGTCTCGCCGTAACGCTATTGTCCGGGCGGCGGAAGAGGTTGGAGCGGCCGTCGTATCTCTCTCTGTTATCCAGGTGGTCCATACCAGGAACACCTCGCCTTTCGGCTCTGATCTCTGGGATTTTCTTTTCCTGCCCCCGCCCAGAAGAGAAAGAGCGGTGCTATCACTGGGTTCCGGTGTCATCATCAACCCGGAGGGGTATGTCCTGACCAACGATCATGTAGTGGGTGGCGCCAAGGAGATCAGGGTTACATTGACCAGCGGCAATGAATACCCGGGCCACTTGATCGGGACCGATCCGGTTACGGACCTGGCGGTTGTTAAGATCGTGGCGGATTCTACAGTCCTGTTCTCCAACGCAGCCCTGGGAGACTCCGATGATTTAATTATCGGTGAATGGGCAATCGCAATCGGGAATCCTTTCGGATATCTACTCGACGATCCCAAGCCGACGGTTACAGTGGGCGTTATCTCGGCCACCAATCGCGACATAAAGCCAGAGAGAGGACAGAAGGCGACCTATCGCAAGATGATTCAGACCGATGCCGCCATCAATCCGGGTAACTCTGGGGGCCCGTTGGTGAATGCACTGGGGGAGGTAATAGGGATAAATACCTTTATTTTCACCTCCAGCCGCGGATCGGAGGGCGTGGGTTTCGCCGTACCGATTAACCGCGCTAAATTGGTTATCAACGATATATTGAAATACGGCGAGGTGGTCAAAGCATGGATCGGGCTTCAGGTGCAAACTATCACGCCGGCGATAGCCCAAAGTCTGGAACTCAAGCGGCAGAAGGGATTGATCATCTCCTCCGTAAGCGATAGATCTCCAGCTTCTAAAGCCGGACTTAAGGCCAGCGATGTTCTTATCTCGGTTGGTCAACAGGACGTGAGCCGCCGGGCCGATTGGGAGGAGATAGAGAGCTATGCGCGAGCCGGGCGTGCCCTGGGAGTAACCGTTCATAGAGGCGAAAAGGAACTTTCCGTGGTGGTTGTGCCGGAGGAGATTCCGACCCGCCGGGCTCCCACAAAAATGGATAAATTCGGGCTGAAGGTGGCTAAGATTACGCCGTCGGTAGCGAGCTATATAGGAGTCAGAAATACCGAGGGAGTAATGGTCATGGGGGCTGAGGAATCAAGCTGGGCTGCCAGATGGCTGCTGCAATCAGGGGATATCATCCGGCAGGTAGGAAAACGGAAGATTAGAGACCTCGATGATTACGTCGAGACGATGTCGAAAATAAAGCACGGGTTCAGGATCGTTTTTATGATCGAGCGTAGCGGTGACATATTCTTCGTCCAGGGAGTAACCTGAGGATTTTGAAGGATGCCCTGATTGGCTTGTGGCCCTCGCCATCGTCCTCCCGCCCTGGATTGACAATTATTGGATCGAAGATCAATCTGAAGTTAACCAGCGTATATCGATGCCCGGGATTGATACCCGTGACCGAATTGATTTAAACCGGAGAATTCATCTTGAATGAGTATATGAAACCGAGAAAAGGTGAGACATTAGAGCTCGAGGTCGAGGGTCTGGCGTTCGGGGGCAAGGGCGTGGCCAAACTCGACGGTTTAGTCGTGTTCGTGGAGGGTGGCCTTCCGGGAGACAGGGCGCTGGTGCGAATTTTCAAGGTCCGGAGCAATTACTTAGAAACTAAAATCGAAGACTTGCTGGTGCCGTCAACGCACCGTGTCGCACCGGCATGCGAGCATTTTGGAGTCTGCGGTGGCTGCAAATGGCAGAATCTCGAATACTCCATCCAGAAAAAATATAAGGAGGATCAACTACGAGAGTCACTCATCCATGTCGGGGGTATCGCCGATCCCCCGGTGGAACCGATCATCGGCGCGCACAAAATATATTATTATCGCAATAAGATGGAGTTTTCGTTTCACGCCGGGGATAACGGCGAGACTTTGCTGGGACTGCATGTCGCCGGACGTTTTCAAGACGTCTTTCAACTGAAAACCTGCCATCTGCAATCCGAACTATCGAATAATATAGTAGAATTCGTACGCCGAAGGTCAACCGAACTGGAATTGCCCCCCTATCATATTGTCAAACATGAGGGGTGTTTACGTTTCCTGGTTATCAGGGAAGGTAAGTTCACGGGTGAGACGCTTATTAATATCGTAACCGGCGCGGGAGAATATCCGCAACTGGAGATCCTGGCGGAGGAATTAGGCAGGGAATTCGAACCTGTCGTCTCGGTTTCTCATACCGTCAATCCGGCAAGAGCCAACATAGCCAGGGGGGAAAAGGAAAAAATCCTCTATGGCGCTGATCATATCTACGAAAAGCTGGGGGAGAAAAGATACCGGATCTCCGCCAGTTCGTTTTTTCAAACCAACAGCTATCAGGTTCAGCGGCTCTATGATCTGGCAATCGAACTTGCCGAGCCGGAGAGATCCGAGAGCATGATAGATCTCTACAGCGGGACCGGCAGCATTGCGATTTATTTTTCAAATCTGGTTAAGGAAGTCATCGGCGTGGAGACGCTTGCCGAAGCGGTTGCGGACGCCAGAGTCAATGCCCGGGTCAACAGCGCTATGAATTGTAAATTTGTTGTCTCCGATGCTGAGGACTATCTGAAGCAGTTTGTTCGGGAAGGCGGGAAATGTGACCTCATGATCTTAGATCCGCCCCGGGCCGGGTGTCATCCTAAAGTAGTCAAATCCATATCTGCCATAAAACCGGCAAAGCTGGTTTATATATCGTGCAATCCTGCGACTCTTGCCCGGGATCTGAAGATCCTTACAGATAACGGCTATGTCCTTGAAAAGGCCGTGCCGATAGATCTGTTCCCGCATACATACCATATTGAGGCCGCCTGCCGCCTGACCCTGCGGGCATAATGCGGGCATTTATTAGCGGGCAATAAACTCCTGCTTCTTTACTCTATAACAATTTACAGCAATGGTTCGGAAAGTGGCCTCCGGAGTCGCCGCAACTCTAAATCTTTCCCTCGTAGCATATCGCCTGTCTGTTAATCCCCTGTCATAAGTGCCGATAATATTACCGAAGTTATGAAGATAATTCATACATCAGCGGTCCACTTTGGGAGACCGTTCACAGATCCCGGAATGCCCGGCGATAAACTGAGGGCCGGGATAAAGTCTATTTTCTCAAAAATCATCGACATAGCTAATGAGGAATCGGCTGAACTGCTGATATTGGCCGGAGATACATTCGATAATTTGAATGTCTCCCAAAATCTGCTGGATTTCTTTATCAGCGAGGTTAAACGGTTGAATAAGACTCGTGTGGCAGTTCTACCCGGATCTCAGGACCGATACGAAAAGGGAAGCTTCTGGGAGCAATGGAGGATACTCCAGCCGGCGGAGAATCTCTATATTCTGGGCGATCCTGAGAAGCTGTACGTTGAGATTCCCGAGATTTCTGTTACCGTTTACGGTTATTCGCCAGCGAGCGATGATAAGGCCGATGATATTCCGGGACAGCTGAAAATCATCGATGGATCTGATTTTCATATAGCGGTTTTATATGGTCATCTGAACTCAGATCCAGATCAGAATCAAAGCGAATTCCCATTGAGCTATGATAAGCTGGCATCTATCCCATTTGACTATATTGCATTTGGCGGCCAACCGGAGTTTCGGAGTTTCGTGGACGTCGGCTTGCGGGCCGCTTATGCCGGTTCACCTGTGGTGCTATCGCCGGAATGGAAAGATGCCGGTAATATTCTATCAATAGATCTGCAAAAGGACTCGCTGAATGTGGAGCCAAGGAAGGTGGATGGATTCGTCTGGAAAAAGACCGAGATTTCGATGGAAGCAATAGCCAATCTGGAAGACTTGAAGAACAGGATTATCGAGATGGCCGGACCGAACACCTCTTTGAAGGTTACTCTCTCGGGCCTGGCGCTTCTGGAGGCCGGATTGAATCTGGATCATCTTCGAGACGAACTGGAAGATCAATTTCTTCATCTCGAGTTTATCGACCGGACCAGGGTTTTGCCGGATAACATATCCGAGGTTAAGGTTCACGAGAAAACGATATTGGGCCAATACCTGAAAGTGATGGTCGATAAATTGAACAAGGCCTCGGGGTCTGAAAAAGAGGATCTGGAAAAATCTATGAAGATCGGATATTCGCTTTTATCGGGCAGGGAGATCTGGTAAAATGCAGATCTCTCATATCATATTAAAGGATTTCGGCCGGTTTGGAGACTTCTCGTGTGATTTCTCACCCGGTTTGAATCTCATCAAAGGCCCCAACGAAGCCGGCAAATCAACCCTGGCCGAGGCCATAACGGCGGTACTCTTCGTGGACCCGGCGTCGAGGGGTGAAAAAATCCCGAGGGCCGTCAACTGGGGGGGCAGCCACGGCCCGGTAATAGAAGCGGTTTTAGATGTCGATGGCAGTTCATTCAAGCTGACCAAAGATTTCGGGCAGGGTATCGTGGAGATGTCAAAAGAGAACGAAGCGGTATCATCGGGCGAAACCGGGACCATTAATACCTGGGTATCTGATAAACTCGGAATACCTTCCCCGGAAATCTTCAAGGCCACGGCCTGCATTGGCCAGGGAGAGATAAGCCATATTGATGATTCCATTGAAGCGATTAAGGATAAACTGGAATCGCTGGTTACCGGAGGCAGGGAAGAAATGGCCGCCTCTATTACGGTCAAGAAAATTCGCGAGAGAATGAATCAGATTGCCGGGGAAGATGGCCAATCCGGGGGAGAAATCGGAGGAATCAAGGCGCTCGTTGATGAACTCGGCTATAATGTCGATAGGCTTCAACGCGATATTGCGAGCCTGGGAGAGAAAAGAGCCGATCTGATACAGATGGAGACTACTTTCAGAAACGTAGCCGAGGACCTGTCATCAAGTAAAGAAAAACACAAGCTTGGTTCAGAAGCCTGTGAATATGAAAAGAGAGTCTCAGCACAGGCTTCGGAGTTTGACCAACTCGATAAGAGAATAAAGCGGGCCGGAGAGGCGAAGGAGAAAATCGAGTCATTGAAATCCGAACGATCACAATTTATGAAGATAACCCGGGATGAGATAGTCGATATCGAGCAGATTGAAAGCAGCCTGAATCACCTGTCAGCCAAATATGCCGAGCTGGAGGAAGAAGCTTTAGAGACAGAAGGAGATTTAACCGGGTATAAGACTGGCGGGATCCATGACGTACCGTCCCTGGTAGGGTTATTGTCCAGCGGTCTTTTTGCTATTTCACATTCTCAGGGTTTTTTCCCCGAATTCTATCCTCATTTGTGGTATGCGCTTGGCGGATCTCTTGCGCTTTTAATGCTCGGCCTTTCGATTATGATCTCAAGAAGGCAACATCGCACCTTTCTATCGAAGAGGTACGATAAGCTTGCCGGTAAGCTTGATAGTCTGAAAGGAGATATTGAGAGCCGGAAGAACAGGCTGTCCGAAAAGCTTCAGCAGTTTTCAGTATCTACTGTGGAAGAGTTGAAAAGGAGCCTCTGGGGGTTAGAAGAGAATGAAAAGCGAATCGAAAAGGAGACATCGTATTATAATGAGATACTCAGCGGCCAAACCCTCGCCGATTTGCAGAAGCAGCATAGCGATCTGAGTCAGCAGTTGGAAGCTGCATCCAAGGAGAAAGAGAGATTATCGCAATATATGACTGACTCTGCAGATCTCGAGAGGCAAAAGCTGGTGATCAATGAATTCGAGGAGAGGGTTAAGGATCTGGAGCGCGAGCGAGTTATTCTCCTTCAGCAGATCGAGACCGCGGAGGGGGGATCGGAGCTTTTGGCAAGCTACCTCGAGCGTAGCGAAAGGACGAAAAACAGAATGGAGGTCCTGAAGCGCGAGCTGGCCATTCTTGAACTGACCGCCCAGTGTATTGAGGAAGCCCGCTATAATGTTCTGGTCTCGAAGCTGGATGTTTTAAATAAGCAGACATCAAAAATCCTCGACGACCTGACATCGGGCCGTTATTCGAGAGTGCGTTTCGATAGATCGAATCTGAAATTTGAAGTCTGGTCAGATGATAAGGGCGAGTGGCTTTATCCGGAGAAATGGCTCTCGGCCGGCACAATGGACCAGATATATCTGGCTGCCCGTCTGGCCCTTGCCGATATAGTCTCGGAGGAAAAGAACTCAATATTGATACTGGATGATCCCTTCGCCAGCTACGATGAAAAGCGGTTGGAGAACGCTATGAAGGTCATAAAGGAACTTTCGGCAAACCATCAGATTTTGCTCCTCACCAGCCAGGACCATTACGATAAATGGGCTGACTCAACCATCAATTTGTAAATCCCATCGATTTAGTATAATTTTTGCCTCGAACCGGCTGTCGGTTTAGAATTCTCTTGATTTGTCGGTCCGGATTTCTTTTTTTCATTATGCCATATGGATAATTTATGGGCAGCTTGGCGACGAGACTTCATATTAGGCCCTAAGAAGAAGGGTTGTGTTTTTTGCACCCGGATCAGACAAAGAGCAGATCGTCGGAATTTGATTGTTTATAGAGGCAAGCGGAATATTATCATTATGAATAAATATCCCTACAATGCCGGGCACCTGATGGTTGTGCCGAAAGCCCATAAGGGAAAGCTCGGTAACCTGACCTCTTCCGAATCGAATGAAATGTTTGAATTGACCAGAAGATCGGTGGAGGTTCTCGAAAAGGCAATGCCTGCAGACGGCTTCAATATCGGGCTGAACATAGGTTCCGATGCCGGGGCCGGCATAAACGACCATGTTCATGTTCATATTGTTCCCCGGTTCAAGGGAGATACCAACTTCATGACCGTGGTCGGTGAAGTCAAGGTTCAGTCTTTCTCCATGGTCGATATATACGATATGATAAAGCCCGGCTTCGATCAATTGAGGACCAGATCTTGAGGATTCCGAAGAAAAAAGAGCTTTTAGAGCTTCAAAAAAAATATCGCACCGATAAGAAGATCGGCGAGGTCTATGGTGTCCCGGCACGTCTTGTGGCATACTGGCGCAGCAAAAAGAAGATAGGCCCATATTCATTTCCGAAATATGGCGAGGAGAAGATCTTAGAGCTCTGGGAAAGGTACGGGGATGATGCCAGGGCGGGCGCGGAGCTCGACATCTCGGCGGCCGGTTTCAGGCAATGGAGGCGGAAATACGGAATTAGCAGAAAGCCGTTGCAATTGAGACTGGAACAGCTCGAATTGGGTCTCATAGATCCGGGCCGGAAGAGGAATTCCCGAAGGGAGACTGCTGTGCAGAAGATACTGGCCAGAAAGTCGGGCCTCAAGAGAGTGGAGGTCGGGCAGATAGTCAACGTGGAGCCGGACCTCGCCATGTCGCATGATAATTCTGATCTGGTAATTGATTATTTCAAGCAGATCGGAGCGCCCAGGATCTGGGATCCGAATAAAATCATAATAGTGCTGGATCGTAGAATGCCTGCCGAATCACATGAGGCCGCCGAGGCTCAGAGGACGATCAGGGAATTTGTAAAAAAACAAAAGATCAAGAATTTCTATGACATAGGCGAGGGCGTCTGTCATCAGGTAGTGGTCGAAAAGGGTTTTATGCTGCCGGGGCAGCTTGCCACAGGGACCGACTGGCATGCCACGTCGTATGGGTGCCTGGGTGCGGTATCGACCTATGTGAGCACCTCCGAAATGGCCGCGATATGGGCCGTTGGAAAGATATGGCTGCGAATCCCACCCTCATTAAAGATTATTGTCAACGGAAGCCTGGGGCGAGGAGTCTATGCCAAAGATATTATGCTGAAATTGATTCGCGATATGTCTCCCGATGCCACAAACTACAGAGCGCTCGAGTTTCATGGTTCGACTATTGCTGGGATGTCGGTTTCGGAACGGTTCACAATGACGATTGTCGCTATGGAGATGGGGGCCAAATCGGCGATGGTTCCATTTGATGACATCACCGGGCGATATTTGAAAAAAATCACCAAATCCCGGCTGACGCCGATCAAATCGGACCCCGATGCAATATATGATGATGAAGTAGAGATTGACATCAGCTATCTGACCCCGCAGGTGGGCTGTCCCGAGGGCTCCAGAGGCGTGGTGCCGGTGGAGGAAACCAGCGGCAGGAGGATCGACCATGTCGTTGTCGGATCCTGCGTAAACGGCCGAATCGACGATCTGGAGATCACCGCCAGGATTCTTCGGGGGAGAAGAATTCATCGCGATCTAAGGATGATCATAGTGCCCGGCTCGCGGAAGGTGCTGACGGAGGCTCTTGACAGGGGATATATAAAGACATTCATCGAGTCCGGCTGTCTGGTTGTAAATCCGGGTTGCTGGCCATGTCCAGGTGCTCACTCGGGAAACATCGCGAGGGGGGAGAGAGTCCTGACCGCCGCCGGCGCCGGTTATTATCGCAGTGACGAATCTAACAATTCCGAGGTATATCTGGCTTCTCCTGCAACTGCGGCCGCCTCCGCGCTGGAGGGGGCCATCGCCGACCCCAGAAAGTATGTCAAATGAAGAAAATGATCAGGGGCCGCGTCCACCGGCTGGGGCATTATATCAGTATCCGTGACATATTTCCCGACTCGCACCTTTCGTTGACCGATCCGAGTGAGATGGCGGTACATGCGCTTGAAGGCTGCGATCCCGAGCTATCGTCGAAGATCAAAAAGGGAGATATAATTGTCGCCGGCAAGAATTTCGGGAACGGACCGCAAAGGGAACAGGCAATCCTGGCATTGAAAGAGGCCGGTGTCGCATGTGTGGCGGCAACTTCATTCGGCCGTGTTTTTTACAGGGAGACGATAAATTCCGGGATGCCGCTGGTGGAGCAGCCTGAAGCTTATGAAAAAATCAAAAACGGCGAGACCATCGAAATTGACTTGGACGCGGGAGAAATCCACTGTAAGAAAGGGCCGCTGAAATTCGATCCCCTGCCGGATTTTATGATGAGGATGCTCGATGCCGGCGGCTTGATTCGGTATACGAAGGAAACTATAAAGAATCGACATTTATAATCTTCACTGTCTTGTCCTGGCTTCATCCGAATGTTTTCATCATCATAATCGCAACCTTAGCACAGGCCTTAAGGAATTCGGCCGAATTCTCAGTATTGGATGATGTATGGCACAATTTCCGCGATCCCCGATGTGACAGGGCAGCCCTGGGCCGAAACCTTAGATTATCCGCTCATCAGGGCGATCTTACACGCCGGTAGTTTTTTCCAGGAAGGGCGACTATTTTTCCGGATTTTGTATTGCAGATATTCCTTCCGATTCTAAGTTGATTCCATAACCTGTATAAAACTGGAGACTTACAGAGCCTCGCGATCAGCCGCATGGTATGGCATGGGCTTTGAATAATCCCTATTGGGAGATATATGGAAATGGCGAAAGAAACGGGGAGCGCGATGGCCTTAAAAAGATTTGTGGTGCTGGCTCTGATATCGTTTTCGATAGCCACGGTAGCATCGGCGCAGATGACGCCGGAGCAGAAGAGATTATACGAAGAGTATCTAAGGGAAAGGGCCGGTGGCTCGACATCGGCCGGTATTAGCGATTTTGACCACTATATCACGCCGCCTGTTTTTTCGAACCGAGGTTTAGATCTTATAGATGAACGGGCTCCGAAGGACACGGTCGTGGTATCGCTGCCGTCATCGGCCGGTGAAATCAAGATGTTCGGTTATAACATGTTCGAGGGTTCCCCGGAGAGTTTTTCACCCATAATGGAGGCCACGCCCCCGCCGGATTACAAGCTTGGACCGGGCGATAACGTCCTGGTTAACATCTGGGGCCGGGTCGATATGCAGCTGGAGTTGACTATTGACCGGGAAGGCAAAGTCTTCATCCCGAAAGTAGGCGAGATTATCGCCTGGGGTCTGACCATGGAGGGTTTCAAGAAGCGTCTCCAGACTTCACTCTCCAAATACTATACCGATTATGAGCTATCAGTATCGCTGGGGAAGATCAGGCGGATTAAGATCTTCGTATACGGGGAGGTTAAGAAACCCGGAGGTTATACGATATCGTCTCTATCCACTCTCTTCAGCGCTCTGCACATGGCGGGAGGGGCAAATGGAAACGGTAGCCTTCGCAACATCAAGCATATCAGACATAACAAAGTCGAAAATGAGATTGACCTCTACCGGTTCCTCTTGACCGGTGACAATACGCAGGATGCGGAATTGCATTCCGGCGACGTGATTTTCATACCAGTAGTGGGGCCCAAGGTGAGCATTACCGGCCAGGTGAAGAGGCCGGCGATATACGAGCTTTTTGGCGCTGAAAGACTATCCGATCTTATTGAACTGGCGGGCGGTTCTACGGCTGAGGCTCATCTGGAGATGGTCGATGTTGATCGGATCGCCGAGGACGACAACCGGATCCTGCTGACAGTAGATCTATCCGATGAACAATACGATGATGACAATAATCTGGTTCTCTTCGATGGTGATAGAATCCGTGTTCCCTCTATGTTCGGGCTGCAGAAAAATACTGTGACCCTGGCTGGTCATGTCAAGCATCCCGGCTCTTATGAGTTAACCGATTCGATGAGGGTATCCGACCTGATCGATGGCGGAGAGCAGCTGATAAGAGATTCCTTCACCAAAAGGGCGAATCTATTCAGGACCTGGCCTGATCTGACTCGTGAAGTCTATGCCGTTGACATCGATAGGATAATTCGCGGGACAGATTCTGATAATTACCTGCTGATGGATAAAGACAGTCTTGTGGTTTATTCGCAGAGCGATATCAGGCGGCGGATGACGGTTTCAATCTCGGGCACCGTTAAGGATCCGGGAACATATGAGTACTTTCAGGGCATGAGGCTGTCGGATTTGATATTTCTGGCGGGAAACGTCCTGAAGCAAGCTTATCTCCTTCGGGCGGAGATCGCCCGCGTCGATCCCGGCAGGCCTGCGGATATGATCTTTGCAAATCTCGAAGAAGCAATCGAGGAAAAGATCGGGCCCAAAGATATCCTGCTCGAAGAGGACGATATTGTCTACATCAGATCCATTCCCCGCTACCGAATTGGGCAGAGTGTTATAATCGAGGGGGAGGTAGAGTTTCCGGGGAGTTATGCATTAATCCAGGAAAATGAGCGGTTGCTCGATTTATTTGAACGCTGCGGTGGATTGACACCCGATGCTTTCCTCGAGGGGATGGTCTTCAAGCGAGAATCTATAATAATGGATTTAGAAAAACATCAGGTCATAGCCATTCTCGCCTCCACCGAGGCTACGGTGCTGGACAGTCTGAATCGTCCAATACCCAAATTGACGGGGGAACTCAACATGAGCCGGGTCAACAGGATCATCATAGATACCAACAGGCTATCCCGGAATCCTGATTCGCCCGACAACGTTGCGCTGCGCAACGGAGATTATATCTATATACCGCAGAAACCATCGGGTGTTCAGGTTCTGGGCGCGGTAGCATCATCAGGAACCATATCGTTTGAATATGATAGGAAGCCCGGATATTTCATAAACGAGGCCGGGGGATATACAGTCAATGCAAATAAGGGCCAGGTTAGGCTGGTCAAGGCGAACGGTAGGATTTTTGCCGGGAGGAGGGCCTTTAAAAGGGAGGTCGACTCCGGAGATGTCATTGTCGTGCCCTACAAGTTGAAAAAAGAGAGGGAATGGCTCCGTTCGACTGGATCGATGTTGGGAATCGTAGCATCTATCGCCACGACCGTATTCGTGATCGATAGGCTGCGTTAGGGAGCGGGTGAAGCGATTGATGGATATCACAGGCAAGGAATCGTTAAGCCGAAGAAGTTAGAAGCCGGGTAGAAAATTTCGAGGGATCAATAAAAGCAGAGGTGTGATATGCAAAGGAGACTGGTTAGAATCGCAAATGCGGTATTGGATCTTGAGCCTTATAACGCTGCGGAGGGACGATATCCGCGCCTGAACGATTTGCGCTCTGGGATTCTGAAATTGGATCGGAACGAAACGACGGTTGGGCCATCGCCGGCGACAATCGAGGCGATCAAGGATTTTATAGTCAACCGTCCGTTGAATTGGTATCCCGATCCTGACGCTGAAGAGCTAAAAATAAAAATCTCCAAATATGTATCGCACCCGCTGGATCACATAAGCTGTTATGGCGGAACCGATATAGCCCTTGAACATATCGCCAGGACGTATCTTGAGCAAGGCACAGAGATGGTGATCAGTGCGCCAGTGTTTTCAAATGTGTGCGTTGCTGCGAAAAGTACCGGCGCCAGGGTAATCGAGGCATTTCACCCGGATCCGTTCAATCCAGGTATCGAAACCCTCGTGGACCATATCGGCCCTCGGACCAGGATGATATACATCTCAAATCCAAACGATCCAACGGGGGCGCTCTTTAGCGAGGCCGAACTCGTATTCCTGCTGGCTTATGCTGAGAATGTGATGATCGTCGTGGATGAGGCGTATTTCGAATACTGCGGCAGGTCGGCCATCGACCTGGTAAAGAGGTTTCCCAATCTCACGATTGTCAGATCGTTTTCACATGGTTTTGGTCTGGCGTCGCTGGGAGTCGGGTATATAGTCTCTGCTCCGGAGAATCTCGAGTTTATCCAGAGAATCAAAACGGGATACAGCATAAACAGCGTTGCTCAGATAGCTTCATTTGCGGCCTTAGAAAGCCATGATTACTCAAAAGAATATATGGTCGCAGTCGACCAATCCAGGAAAGTACTTTCTAGCAGTCTTCCTGAGATTGGATATGAGTTCCGGATGACGCCGGCGAATTTCTTCCTCCTTAAGGTTTCGGAGCCCGAAGAAACCGCTGAATCTTTAGAGCAGAATGGGATTCTGGTTCGAAATCTGACGGACACAAAACAAATGGATGGCTATTTGAGGGTAACTATCGGGACGCTCGAGCAGACGGACAGGTTGCTTCTGGTACTGAGCAGGCTTGCCGAGAAATTCGCCACCGGTTTCAATCGAAATCGCATAGTAGAAGGAGCGGCTGAATCCGTTGACAGGCTAAAGAAACCGGTCCCGGTAAAATGATGCGAGCATCCTTGCATAATTTTTACAGGCGGACGGGATTCGCAGCCGTCGAGGCTGCCCGAGGTGCCGCGGCATTATTGCCGTTCGGACTCAATAAACGGAGGAGTTTCTGGCGGCATCTTAAGTTTTTGAGGGAATCACAGTGGAAGCCTCCGGAGTGGCACGTTGAATATCAGGAAAAACGGCTGAGATTATTGATGGATTTTGTATCCAGGGACGTTCCGTTTTATATCGATATTCTCAGAAAGGAGAATATTGCTCCCGATTCGATCCGAAACCTCCACGATCTTGCAAAGCTGCCGGTAATCTCGAGATCGACCCTGAAGAATAATCTGCATAGATTTCTGCCCGGGGACGCCAAGCTTGGCCCGGCGTCCCACGGGTCCGGTGCTGTTTCGAAAACTGCATCCGGCTTTCCGGTTGAGAAAGAAGCGGCGATAATGGAGGAGGCCCTCATCGCACGACATTGGGAGAATTGCGGGTATGAGTTAGGTCAGCCGGTAATTTATCTAACGAACAGTTCGTCCGGTAAAGAGCGTGATCCCTATGTTTACGATGGAAATCATAACCGGCATTGTTTTGACGTAAGCCTGCTGACGGCAAAAAATCTCTCGGAGTACTGCCGAAAATTAAAGGCGACTGATGCGGATTTCATATTCGGCTATCCCAGCGCTCTCGAAATCCTGGCGGATTCTATGATTCACTGGGGAATAGAGTTCGATTTTCTCGGCGTGATGAGCGCCCGGGAACTTTTGACCGATACGGCCCGGGCGAAAATAGAAGAGGGCTTCGGCGCCAAAGTTTACGATTGGTACGGCCTGTCGTTCCCGGCCGCAAGTATGGGGCAATGTCATTATTGTGAAGGCTATCATCTGTTTTCCGAAGGCGGAATTCTCGAGCTGGTCGATTTCGACGGGAATCCGGTAACGAGGAAAGGGACAGTCGGGCGGATGGTCGTAACAAACCTCACGAATCATGCCATGCCCTTAATTCGATACGATACGGGAGATCTGGGGGTCTACTGCGGCGAACCATGCCGTTGCGGGAGGGGCTTGCCGAGGATCGTGGAGAAGATTCCGGGCCGAACGCAGGATCTTCTGATAAGCGATGATGGCCGGTATATAGAGCCGGGTAGTATTTATGCCCTGTTCTCAGAGTTCGGCATACCGGCGGCGAAATTCCAGATTATCCAGAACGACAGAGGGAGTTTTTCCATCAAATTGGTTCAGGATCTCGAATGTCGTGAGGAGATAATAAGTCGTCTGAAAAAGGCGCTGGCCGAACGTATCGGCGGAGAGCCGGAGATCGCGGTGGAGGTTGTTGATAAAATCGAGGCTGAAGGCGGCGAAATCATATCAGTTACCAGAAAGTTCGGTCTTGCTAATAAAGATGCCCTGCAGCCGGCATGAAGAATAAGAGGATGACCGTCGGTCCAGATAAACATTGAGATTTTAGAGATTCAGGTGATGAAAATGATAGAAGCGAGATTGAGGCCCTTTGTTGCCCGGGCCCGATTGGGAGGAAGAAAATGGCTAAAAAGAATGAAGCGGCGCCTGAGAGTAAAACCGATAGATGATTTTTTTGAAAGTCACTGGAAAGGGGCAGAGCCGTTATCCAATCGTTTTAGTCGCCGGGATTTGTCCTGTTTCTTTTTCACTTCCACCGATTATCGGAAATATGCGGAAGCTCTCAAATCACATTTTCCCGATTCCTGTGATCAGGTCATCAGGAAAGCCTCTGATGTTGTAGACAACTGGTTCAATTTCCTGGGGACCGGTGATCTTCCTCTCGGAGAGGATATAGATTGGCATATCGACCATAAATCCGGGAAGCGCTGGCCGGACGGGCATTATTCAGGAGTGCAAATTGCCGATCTCAATGAAAATAAGGATGTGAAAATTCCGTGGGAGCTTTCGCGACTGCAGTTTTTCACCGACCTCGGGCGGGCATACTGGCTGACCGGAGATAACATTTATGTGGAAAAATTCAAGAATCTATTAAGCGACTGGGAGAGGAAAAATCCCGTGGATATGGGGCCCAACTGGACTTGCAGCATGGAGGTCGCGATCAGGGCCATCAATATTATCTGGGGGATCTATTTTTTCTCCGGCGCCGAGGCTATCGACGATGAATTTGTAAAGAATGTCATAAGGCTGCTTTATTATCATGGTTTGCACATAGAGAATAATCTCGAAGATATTTATGACGGCGCCAATACGAACCATCTCGTGGCCGATTATCTGGGCCTTTTCTATCTTGGAGTTCTATTTCCGGAATTTGATCGATCCGAGGAATGGCGATCGAAAGCGATCAATGGCATGCAGAAGGAAATAGAAATACAGGTATATCCCGACGGCACCGATTACGAATGCTCGACGTCATATCATAGATTGAAGCTGGAGATGTTTCTCTCGGCGTTCATACTGGGCCGAATGAATTCTATCGAGTTTAATTCCGTATACAAAGAGCGTCTTCATCGTATGATACATTTCTCTGCGGCTATTACGGCGCCTTCCGGTAAGTCGCCTTTGATAGGCGATAACGACGACGGGTTCATAGTAAGGTTAGCGAACAATGATCCGGCCGATCATCGGCATCTGATCGATACAGGCTCATTGATCTTCGGCGAAAAGGTGCCGGGGGATAATCCCATCTCCGAGGAAAGATTGTGGTATCTGGGGATAGACTCGCTGGTCCCCTATAGCGCCGGCGCGGAGCCGAGATCGCAATGGTTCAAGGATAGCGGATTCGTGATTATCCGGAATAGAAATCTGCACATGGTATTCAGTGCCATAAAAGCTTCAAAACTTGCGATGAGCGGGCATAAGCACAACGATCTGTTGTCCTTCACGCTCGAAATCGACAGGATACCTTTTCTTATCGATCCCGGCACCTTCTGCTATACTGCGGATTACCAGATGCGAAATCTCTCCAGATCCACCAGACTGCACAATACTGTTACGATAGATGATACCGAGCAAACCCGATATTTCAAGAAGAGATTATTCTATATGCCGCCGGATGCTGATCCCAGAGTGAACCTGTGGGTGAAAGTCGGCAATTGCGCTGTGGTCTCTGCCACACATGACGGTTATTCAATGCTCGACGATAACATCCTGCATAAGAGAAGCGTCTGGACGTCCATGGCAAATTATACCTTTCTGATTGTCGATGAATTTTCGGGAAGATCCAGGCACAGTCACACATTTGACTTGAGGTTTATAACGCCGCTGGACAGGGTCGTACGGACTGACAATTCGGCCGTCTCGATTCAAAGCCGCCGAGCCGGGTCCCTGACGATAGGACCATTGGATAGCGGGGCGGAGACGCTCAACATAGAGAAGGCCTTCTACTTCCCGCGTTACGGCGTAAGGCGGCCTGCGAATATCATAAAATATTCCTACAAAAGCAAGACGCCGTTTAAAGTCGCTACATTGATCTCCTACAGTGCGAAACTCAGCGGCAGTTCAAGTGAGCTCCGGATTGCAGCCCGGAATCTTGAAGAGAGATTTCAAGAGGTTGGAGTGGGGATTTCATAATGAGTCTGTGGCATCAACTCAAGCGTTTTATTAAGCTGCTCGATATGGAGGTTCCGCAGGTGTCAAAAGCGGCGGCCCTGGAATTGGGGGAACATCGTGGCTTCACCGGTGAAAACATAGTCACGCTGTCTACCCAGGATTGGGCGGATCTCTGGACAGGTAAGCAACGTTTCATGCTCCAGTTTGCAAGGCAGGGAAACCGTGTCCTGTACGTGGAGACCCAATTTCACTGGGTGACATACCTGAGGCTATTTGGAAGGCACTGGAGACGAGCATTTCTATTTCTCCGGGGAGCAAGAGAGGTCGAGCGAAATCTATACATTTATACGCCACCCATATTATTGCCGGGATTTCAGATATTTCCGTGGATAAACGTCATTAATAATTTCGTTCTCGGTATTTTCCTCAAATTAGTTCTTAAGAGGCTGTCTTTTAATGATCCGCTATTATGGCTTTATACGCATTTCAATCGATCCCTTGTAAAGAGGTTGAGTTGCAAAAAGGCGTTATATTTTTGTGTTGACGAGCTTTCCGCCGCCAGGGGTCTGATCAGTAAAGAGGTTGTCGTCAGGCAGGAGGTCGATACGCTCGAATCCGTCGATGCCGCAATCGCCACTACGGATGTGCTCAAAGATACCAGGAATCGGTTTAACGATAATATTCATGTAGTTCCGAATGCGACAAACGTTTCTCATTTCAATAAGGCCGTGTCGGGCAATTGTCCGGAGCCGCAAGACTTGAGGAAAATACCAAGACCGAGGTTGGTATTTGTCGGGGCCATAGGATACTGGCTTGACCTGGGGCTGCTCCGGAACATAGCGATATCGAGACCCCATTGGCAAATTGTCTTGATCGGACCCAAAATGACAGACACCGGACTATTGAAGAATTTGGAAAACGTGCATTTTCTGAGGCGGAAAGATTATGATAGCCTTCCCGACTATCTGGCCTGGTGCGACGTAGCTCTGAATCCCTATAAAGACGATGATCTTGCCAGAGGATGTTCTCCATTAAAACTGTATGAATATATAGCGGCGGGGCTGCCGGTCGTTTCAACCGTAATGCCGGAAGCCCGACGTTTCAACGGTCTCGTGAGAATCGCAGAGAACCATGATGATTTCATAGGTGGGATAGAGGAGATTCTCTCACTCGAGGAAACGGCCAGATCCTCGAATAGACGTAAAGCCTATGAAGAATCGCAGAACCATACCTGGGAGAAAAGATTTCTCGAAGTAGAGAAAATTGTCAAGGAGATACTCGTATGAAGGTAGCAATCAAGGCAACTCATATTACGCATGGGGGCGGGCTTGTTCATCTTAACAAGCTGATTGAATGGTTTTCCAGAATATCACCGGAGAAGGAATTCGTAGTTCTCGGAAAATCGGGACAGGAGAAATTATTTGTTAAGGCTCCGGAGAATTTCGAATACAGGTTTTATAAAGCGCCGTCCTTGAACCTCTTTGCCCAGGTGTTCTGGGAGCGGTATAAGCTTGCGAGTGTAGTCAAAGAAATTGGATGCGATTTGCTGTTCGAGCCGGGTAATTATGGCGCCAGAAGCGTTCATTGCCCGAAGGTGACGCTGATACATAATATAGCGCCATTCGATAATCAATATATCAAGAAGGAAAATCCATACCAGAAGATAAGGCTAAAGCTTCTTAAGAGAGCGACCATCAGCAGTATGAGATCTTCCCAGGGCATAATTTATCTGTCCGAGTATTGCCGTGATTTCTTTTCCAGATACGTAGATAATTCCAGGCAGAAGACGGCGGCTATTTTTCACGGCAGGCCGGAATTCGTGGAGCCTGTGGATGAAACTGATGTGCTGTGTAGATATGGCATCGATGGCGACTATATCCTCTCGGTGTCGCATATATATCGTTACAAGAAAACCAAAGAGATGGTCCGGAGCTATCTACATGCGCTGGGGGATAATCCCGATCTGCCGCCGCTCTATATCGCCGGCGGCAATTACGATTCGGAATATGTCGAACAGATCAAACGCATGATCAGAAAGCAGTCAGGCAGCGGCCGCGTTCATTTTCTGGGAGCAGTTCCCGAGGCCGACCTTCAGGCGCTCTACAGAAATTGCAGGGCATTCTTATTTTCCTCGGTACTGGAGACATGTTCGATAATTCTTATTGAGGCCATGACTCACGGCTGTGCTATGGCTTGTTCAAATAAGGGTGTTATCCCTGAGGTCACGGGGGGAGCCGCGCTGTATTTCGACCCGGATGATATGGAGGATTTTGCGTTTAAGATAAGATCGATATGTGAAGATAACGAATTGAACTGGTTTTTAAGGGGGAAAGCTAGGGAGAGAGCCCGGTTTTTCTCTTGGGAAAAGGCTGCAAAAGAGACTCTTAACTTTCTCCATGAAGTCATGGATTCGGACAGTATCCGCTCGAGGGAACGGGAAGGCCTGGAGGGGAAGCTTGCGTAAGATGGGATTTGAAAGAAAAACCTAAAAGCGGAGATTTAGGATGGACTATTTGAAGCAGCCTCTTGGATTCAAGATAAAAAAGGTTCTCAGATACCTGAAGATGTATGGGGGCGGTAGAACCTACATTAAGGTTTTGGGGCAATTGCATATGCGCAAGGAATACGAGTCGCTGGCGCCGTATATCGGCCGGATAGGAAAAAAGCAGACTGTGGGTTTGATTGGTTGCGGTAATTATGCTTTCTCGAATATAGCCTATTTCCTTAATAAGACGTTCGGAAAAGTACTTGCAGGCTGTATGGATATCAATGAAAACCGTGCGGCCTCGCTTGCGTCTCACTACGGAATACCTATCCACACGGGAGATTCCAACGAAATTATTCAGAACAAAAATATTTGTCTTATATATATAGCTTCGAACCACGCGTCTCATGCTGAATATGCTATTAAGGCTTTGAATCACGGAAAACATGTATATATAGAAAAACCCCATGTAGTATCTCTTGATCAGCTATTTAGATTATACAATGCTATGAAATCATCCAAAGGCAAGATCTTTTTAGGGTTTAACCGGCCAAGGAGCCGTTTTGGCTCGTTGATTAGAAGATATCTTGGCGAGCAGAGCGGCCAAGGGATGTATAACTGGTTTATCGCCGGTCACGCAATCGACCCGGATCACTGGTATTTCAGTGAGGGTGAGGGTGGACGCGTTCTGGGCAATCTATGCCACTGGATCGATTTTGTTTTCAGGATGGTCGCCGAAAATACCTATCCCCTTACAATCAACCCAACGCGTCACGTCAAGAGCGATTGCGATATCGTCGTCACATATGTCTTCGGAGAAGGCACGATTGCAAATATATCATTCTCTGCTAAGGGACACACATTCGAAGGCGTAAAAGAAAGTTTCAGGGCTCAAAAGGGAAACGTGCTGATTACCATGGATGATTTCAAGCGGATGACGGTCGAGATCGCCGACGCAAAGAAACGCTACCACAATTTTTATCGCGATCACGGCCATAGGCATAATATAGTATCCGCTTATAAGAACGTCCATTTCAACGAACAGTATTGCCGCGAAACGGAATATTCTCAAATCTTGAATTCGGCTTGGCTTTTTTTGAAGACAAAAGAGGCTTTAGAAAAAAATGAACGTATAACTCTAAATTCCTTTGAGGAGTCGCTTGCCAATATGCCGGGAAACCGGGGTGAGAATATGATGGATAATCAGAATTCCATTTTGCAGGAAATATGAAATTGAGATTGACCAGGATATCAAAACGTCTTCACGGAATATTTCGAGGAAAAGAAAGGCAAGTTAGAGCAATCTAGCTGGAGGAAAATAGCCGATAATAGCGCATAACGGGATGTAGAGGGGAAAATGAAGCAGGTGTTACAATACAACCGCCAGCGGGCTCCCAGAGTCGAGGATATACCCTCGCCCGCTATGAAAGGCCCGGGTCTGATCGTTAGCAATAGATGTTCGCTGATATCCGTCGGAACGGAAAGACAGATAATTAAATTATCGCAGTTGTCGCTGGCGGGGAAGGCTCGCCAACGGCCTGATATGGTCAGGCAGGTTCTGGCAAAAGTGCGGACGGAGGGATTTGTCTCAACCTATTACAAAGTCAGGGGACGTCTGAAGACGCCGGTTCCACTGGGCTACAGCTCGGCGGGTACTATAGAAAAGGTGCACTCGTCGTTGGATAGATGGACTCCGGGGGAAAGGGTCGCCTGCGCGGGCTATGGTTATGCCTGTCACGCCGAGACGATATATGTGCCTACCAATCTGGCCGTAAAGATCCCGGACAATGTGACCTTTGAAGAGGCAAGTTTCGTCACCCTGGGGGCAATTGCCATGCAGGGTGTTCGGATAGCGGACGTTAGTTTAGGCGAAACCGTGGCTGTGATCGGATTGGGTCTCCTGGGGCAATTGACGTGCAGACTGTTGTCGGCCTCCGGATGCCGGGTCATCGGATTGGACATTGACGAAAATAAACTGGCCATTGCACAAAAAGAAGGAATCGAATGGGCTCTGCCGGCCGACGATGCCTCCGTCGCAACGGTTTTAGATTTGACCTCCGGAAAAGGTGTTGACTCGGCCATTATCACCGCCGCCTCGGATTCCTCCGGTCCGGTGGAAACAGCCGGGCGAATTTGCCGGGATAAAGGAACAGTAGTAGCTGTCGGCTCGGTCGGGTTGAACGTGCCGCGGAAAATATTCTATGAGAAAGAGCTGGAACTTAAGCTTTCTCGTTCGTATGGGCCCGGGCGTTACGACTACAATTACGAGGAAGCCGGCAGGGATTATCCTTACGGCTATGTTCGCTGGACCGAAAACCGAAACATGGAATCGTTTCTCCAGCTGGTATCAACCGGCAGGGTAGATATCAAAAACCTGATTACCCATCGGTTTGATATAAGCCAGGCAGACAAGGCCTATAGCCTGATTTCGGGCCGGGATTCGGAAAGCTACTTAGGCGTGGTGTTGAATTATCCCGCGGAAAATCCCGAACGCCGAAACAGATTGACCCTGCCAAAGAATAGCGCCATGAAATTGAGCCGATCATCGACGATCCCGATCGGTTTCGCGGGGGCGGGAGAGTTTGCCTCGGGTGTGCTGCTGCCTAATATCAAACGGATAGCGGCATACGATAACAAATTAATTATGTCCGGAGGCGGGGTTTCAGCCGCCACTGCCGCAAAGAGGTTCGGTTTTAAAGCGACGGTATCGAGCTTCGACGAGATTATAGGAAATCCGGAAATAGGGGCCGTCTTCATTGCAAACAGGCATCATCAGCATGCGGAAGCAGTGATAAAATCACTTCTTGCCGGCAAGCCCACGTATGTGGAAAAACCACTATGCTTGAATCGAGAGGAACTGGAGCAGATCAGGTCCGCTTACATGGCGACGGGGGCTCCATTGATGGTCGGTTACAACCGCAGATTCGCACCTCTGATTAGAAAGATCAAGGAAAAGCTCAGGGGAACAGGCTACCCGGTTTCAATGCACTACAGGATCAACGCCGGATTCATTCCAACCGACAACTGGGTCCAGGATCCCGAATGCGGAGGCGGACGGATAATCGGCGAGATATGCCATTTCATCGATCTGCTCTCATATCTCTCAGGCGCCAGACCCGTGAAGGTTCATGCCGAGGCTCTATCCATGCCGAACGATCGATTTCGCTCCGACGATAACCTCCAGGTGATGATACGTTTTTCGGATGGCTCGGTGGGCACCATAAATTATGTAGCGTCCGGGAATAAAAACGTTCCGAAAGAGTATCTGGAAATAATCGGCGGAAGCCTGGTTATCCAGTTAAATGATTTCAAGATGCTGACGATCGCCGGTGATAAAGGATTACAGATGGATAAGAAACGGGGCCAGGATAAAGGTCATCGGAAAATGCTCGAACTCTGGAGCCACTACCTGGCAGCCGACCTCGGATCTCCGATTCCTTTTGACAGCCTGATTGATACGTCCATAACAACATTCGAGATACTGGAATCATTATCGAGCGGGAAGCCAGTTTGGATAAACGGTTGAAAGTTCTCTATATATCTCACTATTTCCCCCCCGAGGTCAACGCACCCGCGGTTCGTGTCTCCGAGACGGCGGAACGCTGGGCGCAAAGGGGAGCGGATGTCACGGTTCTCACCTGTTTCCCCAACCATCCAAGCGGCATCATCCCGGAAGAATACCGGGGGTATAAACATCTCTTAGAGGTACGAAACAACGTACGGATTGTGAGAACCTATGTTTATGCGGCTCCAAACGCTGGTATTATCAGACGAATAATAAACTATTTTTCATTTATGTTATCATCGATAATTCTCGGATTCCGGCAGGTGGGCGAACCCGATGTCATCATAGCAACATCGCCGCAGTTTTTCGTTGCCATTGCCGGTTATATTTTGAGCCGTCTTAAGCGATGCAAATTCATCTTTGAGGTCAGGGATATCTGGCCGGAGGAGATCGTTGCGGTGGGCGCCATGACGAACAGGATCGCCATAAGGACCTTAGAGGCGATCGAAGTCTTCCTGTATAAAAAAGCCGATCTCATAGTAGCCGTTGCACAGGGTACGATAGACCTGTTGGCAAAAAAAGGAATTTCCCAATCGAAAATTGCTCTGGTGCCAAACGGCGTAAATATGAACCTCTTTCAGAGTGGTTCCGACGGGCTGTCGATCCGCAGAAAATTAAGAAAGCCGCATGATTTTCTTGTCGGGTATATCGGTACTCACGGGATGGCCCACAGGCTTGATATTGTCCTGGAAGCTGCGGAAATTCTACGGAATAACCGCGGCATCACTTTTCTTTTCGTTGGAGACGGCGCCGAGAAGAGCGAATTGATGCTGAGGGCTGAGAATCTGCAATTACCGAACGTAATATTCCATGATCAGGTCGAGAGGGCCGAAGTGCCGGATTATTACCGGGCCTGCGACGTTTGTCTTGTTCCCCTGCGGAAGGCGGATCTGTTCACAAAGAATATCCCCAGCAAGATCTATGAGATTATGGCCGCCGGCAAACCGATTATTATTTCTACCGAAGGGGAGTCAAGACGTTTAATCGAAAACGCCGGCGCCGGCCTGGCGGTCAGGCCGGAGGATGCCGGGGACCTGGCGGAAAAGATCATGATACTATTCAATGATCGGGAACTCTGCCGAAACTCAGGAAGAAACGGCTATTCATTTGCCCTGGCCAACTGTTCACGAAACAGACTGGCCGATCAATATCTCGAGATACTCCAGAAAGTTGTCAGCGGCAAGAGAGAGTTTTCACCGGCTAAACAGAAAAGCGTATCTACCGAAAATATAGATATACCATATGAATACGCAGCGGAATCGGCGGAAACAGAAGCGGACGGGTAAATAGCCCGTGATAGATCCGGTGAAGGGGAACACATGCTAAGGGAACGTATGCACGTCTTGAAAAAACTCGTATTCGTTGCGGATTTATGTCTGGTTGCCCTCGGTTTCCAGCTCTCCGTAATAATAGACCATTTGCGAACCGGCACGAGCGTTAATATTTTTTCAAGCGATAACCTTATGTTACCGGCTATAATCATCTGGGGAGCCGTATTCTGGTTTTCACGTGATTGCTATAGCGTCCGGCTTAGAAAAATCAAGGATATCCTGATAGCATCGTCAAGGGCGGCGCTGATTTCATCCGGCCTGTTTCTGGCGTTCATATTTGCGGCAGGTCATCTGGAGGAAAGCAGGTTCCGGATTATTCTGTTTGTCGCCCTGAGCGCCGCTTTCATCTGTGTATTTAGAATATTGATAACATTGCTACTCGAGTATTATCGCTCTCGAGGATACAATTATCAGACGGTCCTGATGGTCGGCACTGGCGTTACTGCCAGAGGTTTTGTTGATAAGGTATTAGACAATTCTCAATTCGGCCTGAAGGTTTCAGGTTTTCTCGACTGGGAAAGGCGACCGCACCTCTGGCGCTACAGGGATATACCCTGCATCGGAGATCTACAGAGCCTGCCCGAGCTTCTGAAGAACAGGCAGATTGACTGGGCGGTCTTCGCCGTGGGGAGGAAGTATCTGAGCAAGATTGAAAAATCAGTCGAGATCTGCGAACGGATGGGTGTGCAGATTGCCGTTCTGGCGGATTTCTTCCCCATGAGGTTAGCCAAAAAAAGGGTCGATTCATTTTTCGATTCCCCGCTCGTATGCTATGACACGGCTCCGGAACAGGGCCTCCCCATCGTAGCCAAGAGCTTTCTGGATAGATTCCTGGCAGCGCTTGGATTGGTAATGGGAGCCCCGATATTGCTGGCCACGGCTGCTCTGGTAAAAATTACATCCAAAGGCCCGATCATTTTTGCTCAGGAAAGGTGTGGTTTAAACGGCCGGAAATTCAGGTTATATAAATTCCGGACTATGGTTCACAACGCCGATAACCTCAAGAGAGACCTGACGCAATTTAACGACGTGGATGGGGCGGCATTCAAGATGAAGAAGGACCCCCGGATCACACCGGTGGGAAGGTTATTACGAAGGGCATCAATCGATGAGATACCGCAGCTATTCAATATCCTCAGGGGAGACATGTCACTTGTGGGGCCACGTCCACCACTGGCAGAGGAGGTCGCCAGGTACGATCTCTGGCAAAGAAGGAAACTCTCGATGAAACCAGGGTTGACCTGCCTCTGGCAGATTAACGGGCGTTCCGATATCTCTTTTGAAGAATGGATGAAGCTCGATCTGGAATATATAGATAACTGGTCTTTATGGGAGGATGCAAAAATCCTGGCGCGGACCGTCCCGGTGGTTTTCAGGGGAACCGGCGCAAGGTAGAGAGGATCTGGAGATGGCCAATATTCTGGTAGTGGAAGACGATTTTGCTGTTCAGAGCTGCATGGTTAGAGTTCTTGAGGCAGAGGGACATCGGATCTCCGCAGTCTCTGACGGGCTTGAAGCTTTAGGCAAGATCTATTCTCAGAGTTATGATCTTGCCATTCTGAGTGTCGTTCTTCCGCACGTTAGCGGCGCAGGACTTCTCGATGCGATCAGAAAAAGAAGCCCTCGAACCATGGTAGTTATGGTATCCGGACAAGCGGATCGTGAATCCACAATCGAATCGCTGAGCAACGGGGCTTATGATTATATTAAGAAACCGTTGAAAGAAGGCGACCTTGAGAAAATCGTCCGCAATGCTCTCGAAGAGGGCCGCCTTATGAGGAATTCCGCTTATATCTACAAGGATAGCCGCAGGCAGGATAAATCCTCGATAAAGAGTGGAATCCGGTATGCGATATTCGATTCGTTACTGGCAGGATTTTCAATCTATCTGGCTTTCCTCGGCCAGATCCAACTTTTCAGAGCGCTAGATCAGCCCTTACTCATGGGCCATAGCGAGTTTATACAAATGGCATTGGGCCTGACCTTTTGCTACGCGTTTTGGTTCGTATTCCATCGTAATTACAGGGTAGATCTTCCTGGTTCCGGCCGGGAACTCGCGAGCCGGATCTGGAAAAATATAACAGGCGCCTATCTCTTGTTTGCTGCTCTGCTATTTCTCACAAGAAATATAAATTTCGCCGGCAGCAAGATAGCTGTCGGACTGGGATATATCCTGGGATTTCTGCTGATTCTGACCATCCGATTGATCATAATTCCCGGTGCGATCACGAGATTTCAACGCGAGGGAAGGAAAGATATCATATTCGTTAGCTCCGGCAAACCAGCGGCTGGAGTAACTGAACAAGCCTTGCACCAGGACATGCCTGGAATTAGACACGGGCATATCGGGCGAGATCACACTGTAGGGAAAGGCATACCACCGAACGCCATAGTGATAACCAGCCGCGAAGACGCTGACCGGCTCGTCCTCACCGATGATATAGAAGAACTATATATTGCGGGGGATGCATTATCGGCAGTGGAGGTCATGAATCTTCTGGATAGATTCAGAGGTCGTAAACTAAAAGTGGTCCTTATGAGCAGGACTGATGACGTTTTGCAGCGAGCCAGAATTCCTGCAAGAATTTAGTAGTGCTCATGCTTGTTTTAAGGATTACAGGTTTAATACTCTTATTCTGTCTTCCCATCGTCGCAGGCGAGATCCCCATAGGCACCCCCTCATCACAGAACCTGTTTATTATAGCCAGAGAACTCTACGGTCGAGGGCTTCTCGAGAATATCGAATACTACAATCCTCCGGCCGCAACAGAAGCGGGAATGAGCAATAATGAAAAAGATCTAATCGGGCTCTACCATAATCTGGTTGGAGATCATCTCGACCGGAAAGAAAAATCCTGGATAGCAGGCGGCCTGGAGCTCGTTGAAGTTAACCGGCAAGAGCATTCTAACACCAATTACTTAAAACTATTTCCTCAGGTTAAGATCGACATCAATCGCAACCTGTCCTCTACAGTCATTTATCGGATCGATAGAGAGCTATCCGAAGATCCCCGGTATGAAGGCAAATACTGGAGAGGATTGGCCGGTTTTGCCGAAAACGCCACTCTGGACCTGAGGCTCGACCGTATGAAGTTCCGGTTCGGAGTTGAAAGGATCTCTTGGGGATTCGGGAGGTACGGGAATCTTCTGTTTTCCAGTCAGGCAATGCCGATGACCGTCCTGGGGTTCAGTTTCAGGGGAGAGAATTTCGATTTTGAATCGATCGTAGGATTCTTAAGCCTCGTGGGAGAAGAACTTGATCAAATGGAACTTGATCCTCAATATCTTACAGATCAGCAGAGATATATCAGCGCCCATTCGTTGAGCTTCACTCCTTTTAAGGGCTTATCGATTTCCCTTAGAGAGGCCGTCGTCTATGGAGGTCCCGGACGGCGGTTCGAGCCCGCATACTCAGTTCCTTTACTCTGGTATCACGGCCACCAACTCAATTCGGGGATCGACGATAATACATTGGTGAGCCTGGGATTAGATTACAGGCATGGCGGGAAGTTCTGGGCCTACAGCGAACTATTGGTGGATGATTTTCAGGTCGACAAGAAAAGCCGGGGCGATTATGAGCCGGACCAGATAGGATTATTAATCGGCGCAGAAGCGTATGATCTAGGCCTGACCGGATCGATAATAAGCCTCGAATACGCCAGGATTAACAACTGGACCTACAACCAGGCCAGACCGCATAATCGTTACATCAATCGCAACTATCCGATCGGTTTTCCCGATGGTCCCGATAACGATATTCTCAACTGGGGATACTCCTGGTGGGTCTCGGCGGCTCTCAGGCTATCCTATTTCGGCTCCGCTCGAAGGTCCGGTGAGGGCTTTATAGACGCCGGCTGGTCGACGCCGTGGCTTTATACCGACCAGTATTCCGAGCCGTTTCCAACTGGAACAGTCCTGAGGGAGACAGTTAATGGCTTCGGACTTCGGACGTTTCACAATAATCAACTCTGGGGTAAGCTGGAGGTTCGGTTGGCCGATATAACTAACGTTGGGAACGTTCCCGGGACGGATAAGACGCACTGGGAATTTTCCGTTGAGTTAGGATATAGATTGCCACCATTTGGCTGGGGGTTTTAGCTATGCGGAGATTGATATTAACTCTGGTTTTCGTTCAGGTGCTATGTTTCTCTGTTTTAGCGGCAGATTTCTTAACCGGGGCCAGGGGCGGCGGAATGGGATTTTCGTATTTTGTATTAGCCGACGATCCCTCGGGGGCCCTCTATAATCCCTCCGGACCCGGTTTTGCAAGAGGCTTGCAATCTCAGCTTATGTATAACAACCGAAATAATTATGACTATCCCGGCTGGCCGGAGAATCCTTACGGCGGCCAGTTCGCAGTCGTTTATTACCGTCCTGAATTCGGCGCGCTTGCTCTCAACACAATTCAGAGCGGCTCGATGTCTGAGGTAACCGGTATCCCGACTATAAACCACGCCGTCCTTACTTATGGTAGAGAGCTTGCTCCGGGCATGTCGGCCGGTGTCTCGGCAAAATACCTGAGTGAATCCATGTTTGGCGAGCGCTCGGCATTCGATTTTGATCTGGGAGTCTCCTTCAGAACCCGCGTCGGCATAATAGCAGCTGCCGTAGCCGAGAATGTTATCCGATCCAAATTGTCGCCGGAATATTCAGGCACCGCCGAATATCTGCCTCGTCGTGAACGACTCGGGCTGGGGTATTCTCACAACGCAAGGGAGTGGCAAGCCGTTTTTGTGTTAGCGGGCCAACTGGAGGAATCCGGTATTTCGCAGAAATATATAACGGCACTTTTAAACCTCGGCACGGAATGCTGGTTCATACCGAACAGACAGATCTCTTTAGGGGCTCGTGCGGGATATACTTTCGGCAAGGGTGTAAGATATGACATAGAGAGCGACTATTCCAGTTTGTCAACCGGGATTTCAGTCAACTTCAAGATTGGCGTCAGCGATTTAAGGCTGGATTATTCACTGGTAACTTATCCGTATGAGACTGCAGACGGCTCGACCCCTCTGGATCATTTTCTGGGGTTAAC
This sequence comes from uncultured bacterium, assembly GCA_965541585.1. Lineage (GTDB taxonomy): Bacteria > Zixibacteria > MSB-5A5 > UBA10806 > UBA10806 > CBDVBL01. The sequence goes on from CBEUCH010000001.1 coordinate 66,628, forward strand.
CTACGGCTGGGGCGGCGTGCCAAAGTATGATATTCATGGCGATGGATATTCCGCGCGGGGCCAAACTGAGCCGTATGTGAGGCATCAATCTACAGAACCACCGGAGATTTTCAATCCTCCGCCGGATTCCAAGATAAAACCCCCGGTTATTGATAAAGATACTAATTTCAGGCGTCGCCGTTACCTGCATTTTGATGTGGATATGGATGTGGCTGATATTTCTTCAAAGGACTTCAAGAGGATCGTTTTCTATTTCAGGCCTCAACGAATAATTAAGACGAATAGCTGGAAGCTATATGTATTCAAAGCCAAGATCAAAAACTGGTCCGACGGTGAAATCCTCCGCTGGGCCTTGAAAGTTATCAAAGGAAACGGGCTCCCTCCCATAAACGTGGTCTGGGATGGAAAATCAGGCGATGGGACACTCCTGCCGGCAGGAAAATATTATTATATAATGACCGCCGAGGATCCGCAGGGACAGCGTTTCGTCACAAAATGGCATAAGTTCAAATTGGAATAGAAGGCGCAGCCTAGAGGGGGGAAGCGCCGTCCGGTTTCGGGCGGCGCTTCGCTTTTGTGAGCTGAATGTCACTATATTAAGACCCCTGCCCGTTCTGGACAGTGGTCCGGGAAACCTCGTTTTCTTCTATTTTATTATGATCATTTTGCGGCTCCGCTCGAAATTGCCTGCTTTCAGACTGTAGAAGTAGACTCCGGAGGACATAGCCCGCCCCCTGTCATCGGTGCCATCCCAGGTTATGGCATGATATCCGGCTGGCAGCTTTTCAGCCAGCAGTCCTCTAACCTGGCGTCCGAGAAGATCGTAGATCATCAACCTGACATCTGATTGAACAGGTAACGCAAAACTAATCTTAGTGGCGGGATTAAAGGGATTGGGGTAATTCTGTTGGAGTGCGAATTCCTCTGGAACAAGATTGGATAGATCCTCGATTCCAGTTTCTCCGGAGACCGTCAATGTGCACTCCACGGCGATACTGCCCTCGTCGGGATCGTTGGAGATGATATCCAGGTATCCGACATATTCCCCTTCATCAAGTTGAGTGGCATCGAATGTGACATTGATATCCGAAGAACTGCCGGGCATAACGAAACCTGAAAGCGGATCGGGAGAGAGCCAGAATGTCGGATAAACAATTTTCACGGCCAGATTCTCGGAGATATAATTTTGATTGTAGGCCATCTGCAAACCGACCGAACCGTCCTCGTTTTCAATACCTATAGTGCAGGAGTTAAGAATACCATCCAGGCCATTGTACTGGTAGATTATGGTACCATCGGCGATCAGAATGACCTCGAATGTAAAAGAGCCGCTATTGGGATAGCGGGGTACGTCCTGCCATTGAACGATGGCGGAATCGGTATCGTTGGTATAGAAAAAGATGGTTCCACCGTTAACAGGGTTTAGATTATCCCAGAAAGGAGCCACCAGGTTGTTAGGCTCCAAAGAGTTAGGAATCGATCGGTTGATGTAATCCGTGGCGGTAGCGGTGAATGATATCCAGCCATTGGAACAGATTCGGATGGAGCTAAAATAGTTGCCATAAAATGGGATTTCGAAACCGAGATCAAATGGCCCCTGGTTTTGATTGGTATTAAACTGCAACGGTTGGCCGTCTCCCGATATATCGATCCACTCATAGGCGGGGCCGCCCGGCTCGTCGGAATCGATCCAGGTATATCCGAACTCGTCGGGTCCTCCCGAATCCAGGACCATCGGAGGATTGAGATCCGGATCCTGTCCTTTTTCCTCGAGGCCGGTAGCATCCGGGCGCGTGAAATCATCGCGAATCCCAAGCCGTCGATTTTCAACCATGGGCCTTATTTCGAATGTCAGGACTCCCCCGGTGGGATTGGTCAATGTGAGCGTCCGATCTACGGACTGTCCGGGCTGCAATTCGACTGCGAAGAAAGCAGGATCGATCTCGATATCTGGCAAGGGTAAGAAGGTCCCACCTGAGATGTCCACGGAATCAATATACCATCCTGCTCTGGTATTCGAACTATCGGTGCCAATCCGAAAACCCAATTGTATAATCGAGCCTGCGAAGTCCCCCAGGTCGAATTCTGCCTGTTCCCAATCGCCGGAAAAGCCAGAGTAGCCGGGTTCATTATCCAGTGCCCGGACCTCATCGTGTGGATAACCTCCTGCCGGTGTGATCAGCTCCCAATCCTGGCCCAGGGTTCTGGCCGAGACATTTCCGCCGTCGTAGGCGGCCATCAGGTCACGATCGAAACGATACCAGTGGTAGAATCTTAGAATCGCCTGGTCCTCATCGACGGCGATGAAATTCGAGATCAGAAGGTCATCAGCATAATTTTCATAGTTGTCGTCAAGAACTGTCGCCCAGACATTAAAGCCATCGAATGCCGAACCCGGGCCTGATGTCGGTTCTCCCCATTCCCAGATGCCTTTTCCGACCCAGTAACCGTCATCATATTCAAATGACTCGAACGGACCCAGCGTAAAATTCAATTCAACCTCTCCTCCTCCCTGAACGTGTATAGAATCCTCTCCCATGCCGAACCCAGATGCCCTGACCCGAATCGTATATGTTAAATCGCCAGGCAATGCCTCGAATTCATAATATCCATTTTCGTCTGATTGGATTGGTTCAACGGGCGTACCGACCACCTTAATATTGGCGTCTGCTATAGGGGATGCATCTTCGGTGTTCACCACCGTTCCATGCAGATTGCCCGCTACGGCCTCTTGAAGGACGAAATCGACTATGGTTGTCTCCTGGACAGCAAGATCAACCTCTACCTGCTCCGGGAGATAACCGAAGTAGGAAGCCTCGAGAGTATAGGTTATGTCGCCCGGCAACATGATGTCATAGTAACCGTCCTCATCGGCGTAGGTAAACCTCTCTGAATCGATAATCTGAATCAGGGTTCCACCGATGCCATCGTCGTAGATATCTGTGATCCGGCCTTCAATGAACCCGTAGCCGGCCTGTGCAAGAAGACAAGCCTCATATAAATCGATAATACCGTGACCGAAGGTGTTTTCTTCGCCATCGGGGTCGTCAAATGGTAAATCATGGGCGGTGGAAATCAGGATTTCCTTTATAGTATCTACATCGAGATCGGGGTTTGCCTGTCTCATTACGGCAACAGAACCGGTCACATGGGGTGACGCCATGGAAGTCCCGCTCATGGTGGCATAGCCGTCGCCGGGAACCGACGAGCGAACACTCACACCGGGAGCCACAACCTCAGGCTTGATTGCCAAATCGCCCTCAGCGCATTCTGTCGGACCACGGGCGGAAAAGCCGGCTATCGGCAGGTCAGGATTGTTGCCGTCCACAGCGCCGACCGAGAATACATTAATATAAGTATCCGCCCTGTCTGCCGGAGAACGAAGACCGTTGAATGCTTCATTACCGGCGGAGAATATCACTACCGATCCAGCGGCTTCGACGTTATCGATGACTTGCCAGAAGGTTTCATCGCAATCAGGCCATCCGATATCATCCGGAATTCCCCAGGAATTTCCTATGGCATCGGGATTATCCTGGGTATGGCGATCGCCGTCAGGGTCAACCGCCCATTCGAATGAGATGAGAATATCCTGTATGGTGCGATTGATCCCGCCCCTGTCGACCGCCGCCGAAGCTATCCATAGCGCATCGATTGCAACGCCGATGGTGTCGCCACGGTCGGAGCGGCCACAGATCGTGCCCATGGTGTGGGTGCCGTGGGAGCCGCCGTCCTGAGGGAAATCCCATTCGGTGTCATATGGATCGAGCCAGCTTTCGTCGTAATCGCCGTCGCCATCTACATCACCGCGGAACCTCTCGCTCAGGGCTGGATGGGTACCGTCCACACCGGTATCAATATTCATGACAACCCTGCCCTCGCCGGTCCAGCCGTGTTCCCATGCCGCAAGGGCGTTTATCCTCTCGAGGCCTATCTCATGTATCAGGAGCAGGCTTTCGTCTGATTCGTATTCTACCGGTTCGATTAATTCAATCGGGATATTGGCATAGAGAATATCCAGATCCGGGTGAGCGACAAGAGCTTCTATCCCGTCTCGCGTAGCTCTGAGGTGAAACATATTGGCGATCCAGAACATTCGATAGTCTTTGACAATATCGCGGGCCTTCAGCTCATCCAGATAAGCAATCATCACCGGCTGAGTATCGGTTGCCGCTTCCTGCAATTCGATAATTACCCGTCGGTTTCTTTCTGCGAGGGTTGCACGTATCTGCTTTAGCTGCTGGTTAAGGGAGGCTATATCAGCCTGATGGTTAAAGAAGGCGATTGCCTCAACGGTTTCACCGGCATTCAGCCGGTCGAGTTCAGCCTGAAGCGATTCATGAATCACCGCCGCATTTACGGACACACTCGCCAGAAATAGAATAATCAGAACCGGCCATAAGACCTTGCCGTTACTCATTACTGCTCCTTGGATTAAGGTTCATCCGAGAGGTATTTCGCATAACACAATTGCCCATCAAATCTTAACGGTCAAGAAAATGCCGTCTGCGGGGTCTCCCTGGCCTGCATTATCCTGCTTGTTATCCAGGCCATAGGGCGATTGTCGGCCTGGAGTGCCCCGACATCCGGTATTTCAAAGATAGCTGAAACGTCTTAAATGTCAACAGCTTTTGAGAGTTCCATTTCGACTCAACCCGTAATGTAACAGCGGGAAATGTTGCTGCGGTTCCGCCAATCTTGCCGGGGTTATTGGTGAGAATCGGTCATATGGTTTGCACCTGGGCATGAATTACCCCGGGGGCCATTAGAGGTTGACATATGCCTCATGGACGTTATTTTGACGGCTGATCGAAAGGAGACGATATGAGCGAGATGAATCTGCCGGAAAAGGAAGCGCTGTCTGCGGCCATAGAGATGGAGAGAAAAGGGTATGACTTTTTTACCAGATTCGCTACCGATGCGAAAGACTCGCTGGCCGGGGAGGTGTTCGAGTTCCTGGCGGCTGAGGAGCTGAACCATATAAAAGCTATTGAAAGATTCAAGGAGGAGTATCTCTTAAGAAAATCTGCCGATGCCGATGCAGTGATCGAGAGCCTGAAGGCCGGCAGGCCGAAAGCCATCATTGAGAAGCTTTTCAAGGGGCTTTCGAAGGCCACACCGGTTGAGGGAACGGATCTCGATGTTTACAGGTTCGCCATGGATTTCGAGCGCAAGGGACAGGAGTTCTACAGAAATGCCGAGGCCTCGGCAAGCGATCCCAATGCCAGAAAGCTGTACGGCTTTCTGGTCGGCGAGGAGCGGAAGCATTTCAAAATAGTCGAATCCTGCCTTCTGTATTTCGATAACCCGGAGGAGTTCTTCCACCAGCGCGAGGGCTGGCACCTGGAAGGGTAAGAGAACGCAGGTGTTATTCTCTCCGCTTTATAATGTCATATGAGTAATGTGCAGGGCTTAGAGCACTACGGCCCTGCCGGTCAATTAGCCGGCCTTGCTAATCGCCGCTTTGCGTCTCCTCACAACCGCAATAGTCCCGATGGACAACAACAACAACGCCAGAACCATCATACCCCATTCGGAGAGGGTGGGGATCTCCAGTGTCGAGTTTGGCTCCATCTCAATATTTAGTGAAACGCCTTCGCCATCAGCGACGGTTACTCTGGATTCCGTAGCGCCTATATAATCGGGATGGGAGAAGGAAATATCATATGTGCTCGAAGGCAGGAACATCGAATAGGCGCCATCCTTATCGGTAATATCGGCATCTGTATTCCCCGCGCCGTCATCGGCGGCTACCCGAACGCCGGGGATTGGCCCGTTTATACCTGCTATAATCCCATCAATTTTGCCGCCGAGCCTTGAGCGAGTAACAGTAAATTGAACCGGAATAGTGATACTGGAATCAACTGGGGCATCGGAGATTATTTTGACTGTACCGTTGTAGGTTCCAACAGTTAAACCGGTGGCATCCATGGTGACCTCGATAATAATGGGATCCCCTGCCATCTTAATTTTGCCGCTATCCGGATCGACAGATAGCCATTGCGGGGTCCCTTCAACGATTGCGGAAACTGTAAACTCAAGGTCTCCCGCACCCAGGTTTGAGACTCTCAAGGTATCGATATCGGATTGGCCTGTGGGAGCGCTACCGGCTATATTCAAGGGTTTAACAGCTATTACGGGGGCATCCATGTTGTGCGCCCCAAAACCGCCTATGATTTCTTGGTAGTGGGGCGTACCATTGCTGAGATTCTCATCGTCGTCGTCCAACGTCAGGTAATCGACTGTAATTTCAGGCGTAATGAGCTCTCCTGTGTGCAAAAACATGGCGTTAATTGCTATGTTGGAGATAATATCTCTATATGTGCTAGGATTAGTACTCTGCAACGAATCTCTGGTATCCCATACAGACGCTGAGAGAACCGTACCACAAGTATCGATGCTACCGGAACATGGATAATTGCGAGTATTTTGGGCAGTACGCCACCAAGCATTGCAGTCGTAATGAATTCCTCTTGCCATCTCGGGAGTGTCAGTGATGAGAACGGCCATAACATCGGCCATGCCCTGATGATACTGGCCGTAGGGCCAAAACGAGATACCGGCCATATATTCAAGATGATGGCCGTATTCATGGTGAATGATAGTTGAAAAGGCCGTATTGGGGCACGTATCAGCACTGACGATGCCAGCTCTGCCCAACATTATGCCGGGACCCGCACGCCCGTAGCTGGTATCATCAGGAAATATATACAGTCCGTTGCATATTTTTTCATCAGTATTTGCGTAAACAGCAAATTCGGACGAGTCCAACAAACCAGGGAATGAGTCGTTATATGCCAAAACGTAATCTCGAGCGATATTGATCTGAAAATAGGCATTTGCCTCTCCCCGCGTAAAATCCGTTTCCGTTTGCATCGGGTTATGCATGAAATAGACATATTGTGACGGATCTACAGTCCATGATATCATGGCATCGGATGAATCCGGGTGATTGAATACTCTAAACCATGATCCGCGGAGGTGTGATACTACGGTAACGTCCTCCTCGCCCTCATTGGAGATAGTAAATTCGCCGTATTCGTCGGTATACACTGTATCCCCGCCGTCGATATACACTCGCGCATAGGGCAAGGGCGTGCCATTTTCAGTTCCACAAGTATCCGCGCCGCTGCCTTGCGTGGTCCTGCCTCTAACCACGCCACTTACGTCACTGTAGACTATACGACTCTGTGACAACAGAATCTCGCCGGTTTGAGCGTCTATCAGAAAAAGCCACTTCTCGTAATCGAGAGACGCTTCAAAGTTGTTTTCGGCAACAATTTCCATTGCCAGGGCAGGTTCTACATCCATGTCGTCGGACCCCGCCCAGACGACCAGCCGCGGCTCGGTGAAATTGATAAAGGTAGGATTGAAGGATCTGGCGGCATTTTGGGCCATAGCGGGATTCAGACCAACGCCGGCCGGGACAGTAAAATCACCCAGATCCCGCAAGGCGGAGGCGGCCATAACAAGCGGGTAACCCGGCTTGTTGCGAACCAGAAGCCGCAGGTCGGCGCCATATACGGGAATGCCGTCCTTGAACTGAGAATAATAGACCAGTCGGAACTTATATTTCCCTGTCTGGCGATTATACATGACCGGCTGGGTGCGCCGTTTGTCATAGAGCATGCTTTCCGGATACAGATCGTCGGGATCAACGCCGAAAACTGTTGAGTATTTTATCTTGAACTGTTCGGCGACATCAAGAGCGCTGGAGCCGGCGCCCAACGGCGTGCCGTAGATACGGGTAATGCGGTCTCCCTGCTTGTACAACATTAAGTCAGGAAAATCGGCTTTCAGCATCGCAAGCGTCGCTTCCGATTCCGCACCGCCGGCCGCATCGGCGGCTGATGGAATAATCCATAAGACGGACATACAGAACAGCGCCGTCAGAAGATACCTGCTCGTGATTTTTCCCCGATTCTTTACACTGTTCGAAGCCTTCATTTCAATCCTCCCTGTTGATTTTATTTCTCGAAAGGCTCTCCCGAATGATTTTTCCCAAAAATCTCCTCCTTCTGCGGTTGCTGATCAATTTACATCCAAGCCAGTATCATCAATGCGATAAGCCACATGCAGCCAATCGCAGTTACCTGCTATCCTCGGATCGTAAGCCACAACCTCGTCGCCTTTCGGCACGGGGTGCCCCGGCGCTACAAATACAAATAAAACAACAACAAAAAAATCCGATACGCATCAGAAGCTCTAATTTCACGTATCAATTTTGCGGGTGTCTGTCAGAGTTGCAAGTGTCCGTCAGATAATTTAGAAATGGCCTGTCCGTTGTCAATAAGAAAATGGATATCTGGGTTTTCTTAATGCCGAAAAGAGGGGATCGATTTAGTCAACTAATGTTAACAGGGTTATTCGGATTCTCTGCGGAGGCGCAATACCCGATAATTTCCTTTGTTCATATTGGAGTAGTATGCTAAATTCTGGCGGCCTGGACGGTTTATGCAGATTACGATAATAGGAATGGGGGAGGTCGGCAGGCACCTGGCCTCTATGCTGGCAGCAGAGGATCATGACGTCACCATTGTCGATTCCAATGCGGAGAGCCTGGAGGCCGCGGGAGATAAGATCGACGTTCGCGCTGTCAAGGGTAACGGCGCCTCGTTCCGGACATTGCGCAAGGCGGAGGTTCAGAAGTCCGATATCGTGGCGGCGGTCACTAACGACGATGCAGTAAATATCGTAGCCTCCCTGCAAGCCAAAGAGCTCGGTGCACAGACGGTGATCGCCCGGGTAGACTCCCACGACTATCTCCCCGGCCGGGAGGGAGCGTTCCACGGGCTGTTGGGGATCGACCTGGTTATCTCCACCAGTATATTGGCGGCAGTCCAGGTTCACAAGCTGATACGATCATTCGGTGCCATGAGAGTCGAACATTTCGCCGATAACCGGGTACAGATGGTTCAGCTTCGCGTGGAAGACCCCGCCAATTGCGAGACCCCCTTAAAAGACCTCAAGATACCCTCGGATACGCTTATAGCAGCGGTTTTAAGGGGGGATGAACTGATAATTCCATCCGGCGATGATCACTTGGTGCTGGATGACGAGGCTTTCGTTATCGGTAAGACGGAGCATATTCAAAACTCCGAACCCTTTTTCGGTGAAGCGGAGCGCCGGGGTGCGAAATCGATTGTAATTCTTGGAGGCGGTGAAATCGGTTTCGCCGTGGCGCGCTCTTTAGAAAAGCAGGGAATGAGCGTCAAGATAATCGAATGGAATCCCAAGGTCTGCGAGTATTTATCCGAGACGCTGTCCGAGGCGATCATTATCAACGGCGACGGCACGGATCTGGACCTTCTGAAGGAGGAGAAGTTGGGGGAGGCCGATGTATTCGTGGCAGCCTCCAGGCGGGACGAGGTCAATCTAATGTCGGGATTGGTGGCCCGGGATCTCGGCGTCAAGGAAATCATAGCTCTGGTGCACAGGCCTACCTATATGACCGTTTATGAACACCTCGGAATCGACGCCACCATCTCGCCGCGACGGCTGGCCGCCAACCAGATTCTGAAATATGTGAGGCCGGGGCGGGTGGTTTCAGTTTCCGAGATTGCGGGCGGCAAAGGGGAAATCCTGGAATTCGTGGTGCCGAAAAAAAGTAAGATCATTCAGAACAAGTTGAAAAACGTCGGGTTCCCCAAAGGGGCGGTAATCGGGGCTATGGTCGGGAAGCGGGGTATCTCGGTTCCCACGGGCGACGATAAAATCATGCCCGGCGATTCGGTTATCGTCTTTACAACGCCCAAGGTTCGCTCGAAGGTAGAACAGTTTTTCAAGCAGTAGCTATATGAACTGGCGAACCATCGCGAGACTCTCCGGAATATTACTGGTTATAATCGGGGTGGCCATGGCGACTTCCCTCATCTGGGCCGCACTCGATTCGGATTCGAACAGTCTTAAAGGTTTTGCGTTTTCGGTGGCGATAACCCTGGCGGCCGGCTTCGGTTTGTTTTTTTCGGGCCGCAAGAGCGATGTCATCGCCATCAGGGAGGCGGTTTTCCTGGTGGCCTCCGGTTGGTTTCTGGCGGGGATCTTCGGCGCCCTGCCCTATTTTTTTACCGGCACATTCAATGGCTTCATAGACTGTTTCTTCGAGACGGTCTCGGGGTTTACCACCACCGGCTCCACCGTGATGACCGATATCGAGGGTTCATCGAGGGCAATCCTGTTCTGGCGGGCATTGACACAGTGGCTGGGCGGTATGGGGATCATCGTCTTGTTTATCGCCGTGCTGCCGCGGCTGGGTGTAGGGGCGAAAAAGCTTTTTGAAGCGGAGGTGCCCGGCCCGATCTCATCATCGTTCAAGCCGAAACTCAAAGCGACGTCCTCGATTCTATGGAGAATATATTTCGCGCTCACCGCCGTTGAGATTATCGTCTTGATGATATGCAATATGAGTATCTTCGATGCCGTCTGCCATTCGTTCACAACCATGTCCACGGGGGGATTTTCGACCCGGACGGCATCGCTGGGATACTACAACTCCGCGGCCGTCGATATAGTGGTAACGATTTTTATGTTCGCGGCCGGTGTTAACTTCTACCTGTATTACCTGTCAGTCAGGGGAAACTTAAAGACCATATATAAAGACGTTGAATTCAGATTCTATGCCGGTCTTATGGTGCTGGCTACGTTTTTGATTACATTTGATATATTAATTATCCATCCCGACTTCTGGCATGCCCTGAGGATAGGGGCCTTCCAGACGGTGGCAATCGGTACCACCACCGGTTTCGGCACCGATAATTTCAATCTGTATCCTTCGTTCTCAAGGGTGCTTCTGGTCATCCTGATGTTTATCGGGGGCTCAGCGGGCTCCACCGCCGGCGGAATGAAAATCTCCAGGTTTATAGTTGTTTTGAAAAGCATCAAGGACGAGCTTATTAAGGCCTCGCGGCCTCACGTAGTACGGGCGGTAAAGATCGGCGGGCATACAATACCGAAAGAGATCCGGCACAGCATTATGGTCTTCTTCGCCGCGTTGATCGCAGTTTTCACAATCGGCACCTTGTTCATGACGGCGCTGGAACTCGATATCATAACTGCAGCCACGTCGGTGGCGGCCACACTCTGCAATATCGGGCCGGGGCTGGAGAGGGTCGGCTCTATCGAGAATTACGCCTTCATACCGCCCATCGGGAAACTCTTCTTAACCTTCTGCATGATACTGGGCCGCCTGGAGCTGGTAACTGTGCTTGCCATACTGCTGCCGAATTTCTGGCGGCGGTGAAGCTGAAGCACAAGAATGCCGGGTTTCTCTCCCGCTTTGCGGGATCTGAACCCGACCAACAATTATTAATAGACATTGTCATTCCCAACTCGAGTGAGAATCCAAAAGGAAGGCCTACCCCTGGATTCCCGTCCTACAGATCCGTAGGATTTACACGGGAATGACAATTTCGGTGCTGTCTAATCGGCCAGCCTGACAACACGTAAGGGTAGATTGCTTCGGCCTTCGGCCTCGCAATGACATAGTGGCGGATCTTATTTGTAGGTCGGGGATTCATTCCCCGACAGGAAGGCTAGTTCGATTCTCGGATCGATCTGAGATCGACGCTACAGCTTTGTCCCCAAGTATCTTTTAACCAGTGTATAAATGCAGACGAAATAGAAAAAACCGGCCCATCCGGCCAGACCAAATGTGCTGAAGATGGGGTAGCTCAGAAGCCTCCGGTCTATCCGGAGGATGCTATAGCCATCGTAGAGCCAGACGGCCAGACAGGCGAGGACAAGAGCCACAATACCGCCGACGATCCAGAAGATCAGTTTTTGTCCGGATTTTCGTCTGAGTGGATTTGAAGAGGGTTCCGGAATGAGGTTCGATTTCAAGGCATAAATAAATATGGTCAGCGCTCCCAGGGTTGTGCTGAGATGCTGAACGATTCTATAGTTGGGAACGGTAATGCCGAAAATAGCCGATTCTTTAATCAAAAATGGAATCCTGCGGACGATTTCGCCGTATTGGTGAGTCATTGAATCCCAGAAAAAATGGCTCAAGGCGCCGATAAGAACCGAATACGCCAATATTATTAATCCCCGCCAGCCGACCAGGCGGAATTTACTCTCTGCAAGTCCCCAGAGGAACCGGTTCAGGGGCCGCGGAAGATTCAATATGAAATGATATTTGAACAACTTGTGAAAGACAAAAGAGAAAACAATTCCAGCCGGCAGGCAGAACATGAAAAGCCCAGTCCATGAGTGGCTGACTCCCCTGTGGGTCGTGGTCAGCATCAAGAAATAGATCAAATCCGGAGTCATGGCGCCCGCCATCAGCCCCGTCAAAGAAAACCAGCGCGGCCGGATCTGTTTTAAGGGCAGGACGATTGCGGGGTGGGAGATCGTGAACGGCATGGCCTATTATAAACCATGAAACCGGTTTTGTTCGCAACCTCAAAAAAAAGTGGCCGGATCTTTGTGGGATATTGTCCCGGCGGCTTTTTCGACCTGACATGCAGGATAAAGACCAATTATTTAATTTGGATTCTGTTAGAGATAAATTATATTCCAGCAAGTAAAAAGAGAGGTGAAAGATGCACAAGATTCTAACTACACTAACCGTTTTTTGCATGCTGATTGCAGGGGTGACACAAATCTCCTGTTCCACAAGCGATAAGGGCGCTGAGAAGAAGGCGGAGGCGAAGACGGAGACGAAGACGAAGATGGAGGTGGAGATCAGCAATACGCAACCTCCGGCCGAGCTTTACCAGACGACAGACGCCCTTTCAGGCAAAACGATTAATCGGAATATCTATGAGGATTATGAGGGGAAACGGGTTTATTTCTGTTGCCGGAACAGCAAGAAGACATTTCTCGACGATCCTTCAATATATTTAGATAAATTCAAAGAACTGGGGGTAACCCTCCAGGATGCTCCTGCGCCGGATGCCAACGAATAGCCGGCAGGTCGATGCTGGCTCATTTACAGATACTGACCTTTTACAGAAGATTAAAGAGAAGCGATTTTAGCCGATGTCAGGTTCTGCTGATCAGCGGGGCTGTCAATTTGTATGCATCCTGACACGTCGACATTATGCGAGTTTTCATTACCCTGCAGGCCTTTCGGGGACAATGATCCAGGCGATGATATAGGCCAGCACTCCGGAGCCGACCGCGAATAACATCGCCAGCCAGATCAACCGGATTATAGTCGGATCGATATCGAAATATTCACCCAGGCCGCCGCAGACCCCGGCAATCTTCTTCTCCTCTGCAGATCTGTACAGTTTTTTCGCCATGCCGCTATCCTCTCATCGAGATATTATATCTTCCGGATATGAATACGTATTCTGTATTACCTATGTTTCAAGTGCGGGCCGTGATAGTCTCTGCCCATAACAGACAACCACAGGTATGGTGCTCCGACCATACCCGCAAAAGTCTCAGGGATTTACTCTTCCGGATCCCCCTCGTCGTTAAATTCTTCGTCCGTATCGTCAATCTTCTTTCGCTCAGCCTGTACGCTGGATCTATCGAGCAGTGCGAATTTATTGTTCTTGCCGCGGATTACCTTAAACAGGATGAAATTGTCATCTTCGTCTAAACCGTCCATTGTGTCGGTGAACGTTTCGAAGTCGGGAGTCTTTTTATGATTGACTGTTATGATAACGTCGCCCTCGAATAAATCCCCCTTGGCGGCGACGCTGCCGATCTCCACAAAGGATACATAGACACCTTCTCTGCTTTCCAGAAGGTATGTGCTGTACATGTTTTCCGTAATCTCTTTGACGGTATAGCCGAGTTCAGACTCGTACTTCTCGGCCTTCACCTTGGGCTGCTGCCCGATCGTGATTTCGATATTCTTGACTTTTCCATTCCGCAGCAGCCTGATGGTTTTGGTAGCGTTCACAGGAGTCTGAGAAACGGTCAGGGTAAACCGGTTCAAATCGTCCCTTTTTTCCGCCTGGAGAGTCTGATCGCCGAATTCCAGAAGAACATCACCCGGTTTCATACCAGCCTCCTCTGCCGGTGAACCCTCTAAGATATCGGCGACGAGTATGCCTTCGAGTTCGGGATCATCGAGGTACCTGGCGAAACTGCGGCTGACCGGCTGGATAACGATCCCGAGCCATCCGCGTTCAATCTTGCCCGATAAAAGAAGGTTGTTTTTAACCTCTACGGCGATGTTAATGGGGATCGTGAATCCCTGAGTACGCCCCAAGCCGCGAGAGTTTATGCCGATCACCTCTCCCCGGAGGTTTACCAGCGGTCCTCCGGATGATCCCGGTGCGATTGCAGCATCGGTCTGAATAAAGTCGTTTAAGAGGGGTGTCAGCAAGGGTACATTCAGCACCCTCCCCTTGCCGGAGACTATGCCGAAAGATACGCTTCGGTCAAAACCGTAAGGGTTGCCAACAGCCATGACCCATTCGCCCACCTGCACCGAGTCGGAATTGCCCAGTGCGGCCGCCTTCAACACCAGATCCTCAGGAACCTCTATCTTAAGAAGCGCCAGGTCGGTCAGTTTGTCGGTACCGACAACCTCCGCCCTGAATTCCCGGTACGATTCCAGAGTGACCATCACTTCGATATGATCAACTATTACGTGCTCGTTGGTGAGAATATGGCCTTCGGTGTCGATTATGAGTCCCGAACCCAACGATTCATACCGCTGGTTGTTCCTTTTTTTTACGACCTCAATATGCACAACGGACGGTTTAATGGAATCGGAGACCGAGATTATCAGGGATTTGAGCCTGTCGAAAATCTCAAGGCCGCCGTCGTCGGATCTCGCTGTCCCGAATGTGACGAGGAGCAAAAGTGCTGTCATTAGAGTTTTTTTCATCGGACGTTATCCTTCCGTTACGAATGCGTAAGAGATGCCGTCGGCGCCGATCGATCATAGGTCTTTCATACGTATCTTAATTTAGGGTATTCGGCCACAATTCGCCACACATTTAGGCAGCTCCTCGATTCAGTTTGAGTTTACGCACCCGTGCAGGATAACGATATGCGGGGTGCTTGCCGGTTTTATGCATCATTCGGAACCTATTCGTGGCATGAGGTTGTTCATAACCTATGACAGGTAATGAAGGAGGAGATTTTAGAATTCGTCAGGCGTTATCAGCCACAGCCACCATCGGACTTAACCAATTAATATATAAGGGATTAAGCGAGACAGCGAACCGTTTCGGAAGCTATGGAACAATTAGTCGAATTTGAAGGTATAGCAACAAAGGTGTTGACATAATATCCAGGGAAGTTTATCTTGAAAGTTTGCGGAAATTCGGGAGGGTAGATCATGAAGTTTGTTGCTCAGCTTAGAAGTGTACTCTGGGTCCTTGCCCTGGGGGCTATTTTCATGCTGGCGGGCATGATAATTGGCTCCAACTTCACAATTCCAGAAAAATTGAAAGCTGAGAGCCATTCGGATCCTCAGAAGCAATCTCCTGGCGCTGAGTTCGAACAGATAGCACCTGTGAAGGGTCATTCTCCCTTCGTCTATGTAGCCGAGATGGTGAAACCGGCGGTGGTCAATATATCGGCGGAATCAGTGACCGAGGATAGATTTCACTCGTTCATGGATGATGATTTTTTCAGGCGGTTCTTCGGATTGCCTGATGATGAGAGAAATCGTCAGCCGCGTCTGAGGCGTTCGGAATCGCTTGGATCGGGTTTCATCATTTCCCCGGATGGATTCATTTTGACCAATAACCATGTGGTTAAGGATGCGGAGAAAGTGACGGTGACGTTATCCGATCAGCATCACTATAGAGCCGAGATCGTCGGCACTGATTCGGAGACCGATCTGGCATTGCTGAAAATAGATACGGATTATGATCTTCCCATTATAACCGTTGGCGATTCCGATTCCATCCTTGTCGGTGATTGGGTGATGGCTATAGGTAATCCGTTTCCGTATCTGGGATTGGATCGTACTGTGACAGTAGGCGTGGTATCGGCAAAGGGGAGGAAAGGCCTGATATTCGGCGGCGATATGCCGTCATATCAAAATTATATCCAGACTGATGCCTCCATCAATCCGGGGAACTCAGGGGGTCCGCTGGTCAACCTTCAGGGAGAGGCGATTGGAGTAAATTCTGCTATTGCCTCCCCATCAGGTGGCAACGTGGGGATCGGTTTTGCGATACCGATCAATCTGGCCAAGCAGGTGGCCGATCAACTCAGGGAGTCGGGGATAGTCTCCCGCGGTTATCTCGGTATCTATCCTCAGGACATAACATTCGAGTTGAAGGAAGCGAATGGCCTGCCGTCAACCGACGGAATCCTCGTGGCGCAGGTTGACAAGGGCACACCGGCGGATGGATCAACGCTGAAAGTCGGTGATGTCATAGTCAAATTCAACGGTGTTAAGATCACCGATGCTCAGCAATTTCGTTTTCTGGTGGCTGATGCCGGGCCGGACAATGAGGCGCGGTTGGAGATCTGGCGTAATGGTGGTTTTAAAAATATTAAGGTCGAGCTGGGTGATAGAATGGATTACGTTGACGCCCGACTTCCATCGACCGAGAAGGAGCAGGAGGATGGCGAGTGGCTCGGCCTGGAGGTCGAGACCCCGACCGCGGACAACGCCGAGCAATTTGGAGTAGATGTTGAGCCCGGCGCTCTTATCACATCGGTCGTGCCGGGAAGCCCGGCCGACTACGCCGGATTGATGGCCGGAGATATAATTCTTAAAATTGGCGGCATAGATATTGAAAATGCCGGCGATTTCTTTAATGTTGCAGATGATTTGAGAGGCAGCTCTAAGCCGATATCTTTTTATATTAGCAGAGGGATTTCCAGAATCTTCGTGGCTGTGATCCCCGAAAGTAAGCGGCAATAATGGAACTCCCGATCAGTCATTTCAGGTTGTATGATTGCTGTAGAGTCAAAGTGATTTTGGGGCGTTGCCCGAAAGGAGCATAATTGATTGTCTAAGGCAATAAGAAAATATCGTGACGAGGATAAATCATTAGATCTGTATTTGCGAGAAATCGGCGAAACACCGCTTATAAATGCTGCCGAAGAAGTGGCACTCGCCAAGCGGATCAAGCTGGGTGAGCAGAGGGCCCTGGAGAAATTGACCAAGGCCAATCTACGTTTCGTCGTTTCGGTAGCCAAGCAGTACCAGAACCAGGGATTGTCTCTGGCGGATTTGATCAACGAGGGCAATATCGGCCTGATCAAAGCTGCCAAGCGGTTTGATGAGACGAGAGGGTTTAAATTCATATCGTATGCCGTCTGGTGGATACGGCAAGCGATCCTGCAATCCCTGGCGGAGCAATCGCGAATCGTCCGGCTGCCTCTGAACAGGGTGGGAACATTGCATAAGATCGGCAAGGTTTCCTCGTCGTTGCAGCAGACGTTTGGCAGAGAGCCGTCGGCCATCGAGATCGCCAAGGAGCTTTCGTTGACGGAGGGCGAGGTTTCCGACACTCTTAAGATATCCAACTCGCATCTATCGCTTGATGCACCGTTTTCCGTTTCGGAGGATAATAGCCTGATCGATATCTTGGAGGACGAGGAGCAAGAGTCGCCTGACGAGTCGCTCCTGAGCGATTCGTTGAGGGTTGAGATCGAGAAAGCGCTGGATACCCTCTCGCCCAGGGAGGCCGAGGTCATCAACCTCTATTTCGGCCTCAACCACAAAAAGCCGTTGACGCTTGAAGAGATAGGGGCGCGCTTCTCGCTTACCCGAGAGAGGGTTCGCCAGATCAAAGAGAAGGCTATCCGCCGGCTCAGGCATGCCTCGAGATCGAAAGCTTTAAGAGCGTATCTGAACTAAAGAAACGGGTCTTTCGGAAACGGGCGGGCTTTTTGCCCGCCTGTTTTTTTATAGGGATATTAAACCTATCTTATTTATTGTAAGCAACTTAGGTTCTTGCTAAAATTCCGCTTGACAGAGCGATATAAATGATATATTCTATAGATAGAATATTATATTTATGGACTAATGAAGCTCTCCAATCAAGAAATAGTAATCCTCGCAATCCTCTCGGAAACAGAGAGATACGGCTACGAGATAGATAAGATACTTACCGAAAAGCAGATCCGGCCCTGGGATAACATAGCGCAATCATCCATATATGCTGTTTTAATCCGACTGCACCGCATGGGCCTTGCTGACAGAAGAGAAGTGAGTCAAAGCGGCCGCCCGCCCAGAAGGCTTTATTCGATATCTGAATCCGGCAGGGCGGAGCTGGAGGAGGCTATATTCGAATCGATTCTGGATGACCGGCGAGTGATTGGACGGTTTGAAATAATTCTCTTTGTGTGGGCTATGCTCTCTTCGGATAAAAGAAATAAGCTGCTTTCTTCCTACATGGCTCTTCTGAGGGGCCGTGAGGAATATTATCGAACAGAAGCGGGGCAGAGAATCAATCCCATTGAAGCTGCGTTATTCGAACGTCCTCTCAGGACGGTGAAAGCGGAGATAGGCTGGTTGAAGGAATTTGCTCAGAATAATGGAGTTTCGATATCCGATGATTAGGGAATTGATTAATGCGGGCCCTGATTAAATCAGATTATCGGTAACATTAAGGATATCTCAGGAAAGCCGGCGAAAAGAGACGGCCGGGGGATTTCAAATATGGGAATTGGCTCTGTTTAAGCGGGAGGCTGTCTGGAGATCGATGAATCTGAATTACCGGCAGGAACGGATGGTACAGTGGTGTTGGCGGGTCTGGTTCCAAACCTGGTGGTCAGGACAGCCCCCAGGCCGACAGGAATAACAATAAATAGAAAGAAGCCTATTAATATCCAGCTGAAAATCATGAGCACCATCGATCCGGTAATCATCTGCATTAGGAAAAACAGGGCCGGGATTGCGCCTAATGCCACGGTTCCATAGAGGAAAGTCTTGAAGGAAAAACGGTCGGCATGGAGAATTTTTTCGCCGAGCATATTGCTTAAGGCTGTTGAAGCCAGGATCATCCCCGCAATGAGCGCAATTGGCACGCCAAGTATGGCCAGCGGAATACCCAGTACGGTGATCAACAAGACGATAAAGGCCGTGAACGCAAGAAGATAGACAAGATAGCCCTTAAGGAAAGATACGACGAAGTTTGTTTTGATATGGTTGGCGATCATTGCAACATTAGCCTGAAAGATGGAGGTGCAGGTCGCCGAGAGAACCATCCAGACTAAGAAGACCAGGACGAAGATAAACCCCATAACTCTGAATGGCGTTCTATCAGTCAACCGGGCAACCGATCTTGGAGTGCCTGTTTTCCAGGTCCCTGTGCCGACTCGAGCCCCCGGATCCTTTTTTACCGTTCCCGATATAGCCACTGCGCTTTCTTTGACATTTCCCGTGGATGTTATATAAATATCCCCTGAAAAGGCCAGGACTCCACCCTCGACCGTCCCCCTTACGATAATATCGCCAAAGGCGGAAACGACGTCGCCGTGAACAACGTCGTCTTCCTCGACGATTATTTTGTTTCCGACCCGAACAATATCCTCTCCCATCCGGTGGTGCTCCAAATGTCTGTCGATGTCGGAGAGAACCAAAATACTGTCATTGGAAAGGCCTATGATAATGCTGTCGCCGCCGATGGATATCTCAATGATCTCCAGTCCCTCCTCGATACCCAAAAGTATCTCCTCCAGCCCTATTATGCTTACAGATTCATCAAGCGCCTCCAGCGATTCCAGATCCAGAAGGAGTTCCATTGCCTCCATCGGTTCTGGAGGTTCCGGCGGTTCCGGTGGCTCAGGGGGGCCGGCATAAGCCAGCCCCACGATCAAAACCGAGTATATTATCGAGGTCAGTAATTTCATTTTCTAGTACCTTGTAATCCTTATATCGCCCGACGACGTGGAGATGTTTAGCCTGCCCTTGCCCTCACCCATGCTGGCGATCAGCCGGGAATCGGATAAGGTCTCGATATCGGCGGAAATACGGGATTTGATATCCCCCGATGATGTCCGCAGCGAAAGCCGCCCCTCGAACTGCGGGCTGATCTCCACCATAACATCGCCGGATATCGCTTCGATATCGAAATCGCCTTCCGTGGCTGTCAGGGTTTTGAGCATGATATCGCCGGATGAGGTTTTGGCCCGGACCGAACCGCCGGCTGTATTCACATAGATGTCGCCGGATGATGTTCTGAGATCCAGATCGCCGCCGACATCGTTGACCCGCCAATCGCCCGATGAGGAATAGATCATCATGGAACCGGTGATATCGGAAAGCCGCCCGTCGCCGGAGGAGGTCCGGAGATCAACGTCGCCCTTCAGCCCGTCGATCCTGATGTCGGATGATCTTCCCTCGATCGAGAGGTTTCCGGTATGGTCGAAGACGTCGACATCGCCGCTGGAAAGATCGCACTTGATATTGCCGTCGGTGGCCCGCAATTCGATATCGGATGACGAACCCCGAACGTCCAGATCGAGCTTCAATTGCGATACTTCGAGGTCGGCGGATGACGAAATCACATCGACCGTTTTACCGTCGGGGATACTGACACTCAAATAAAAATTGAGATTATCGTTCCAGTCGCCGGATATGAGCCTTTTGAGAATACTTTTCCCGGACTTTCGATGCCGGGGCAGATCAACGGTTATCAGCACCTCGCCGTCCGAAGCCTCCGCCTTGTAGACGCATTCGTCGTTTAGCCTTTCGGCATCCTCTTTGTCCCTGGCGTAGATCTCGTTCTTAAACGAGACCTCGATTTCGCTGGTTTGCGATCTGGAGAGTTTGATATCGCCCGATGGCATATCGATTCTTATGATATCGATCCGGCTGCCGTCGAAGGTTTCCTTCTTGTCGAACGAGAACTCCTTGTCGGCTTGAACCGGGCTGGCAATCAATAAGACGGCGATTGCGACACATAGTGATAAGGTTTTCATGGCGGCCTCCTACCTTAGGCTTTTTAGTTTTTTCTTCAACAACTCCCGGGCGCGAAATATCCTGGCTTTCACCGTCCCTACCGGCACCCTGAGGTGCGAGGCGATCTCCTCGTAGGCTTTGTCCTCCTTGTGGCGCAGGATGATGACCTCCCTGTACTTGTCCGGCAGCGATTCGATGGCCTCCTCGATGCTGAAACGCTGCTGCTTGGCGGCCAGGTCGTGCTCGGGGTGGTAGGAGTAGTCGGGTACTTCCATCTGGACGTCGCCGTTTTTGGTCATGATCGGCCTGTCCAGCGACATGGCGTCGATCTTGCGTCTGCGGATGGAATCGATAGAGCAGTTGGCGGCGATCTTGTAGAGCCAGGTGGAGAACCGGTAAGTCGAGTTGTATGTTTTCAAAGATCCGAAAGCCTTGATGAACGTCTCCTGGACCAGATCCTTGGCTTCCTCGGCGTTGCGCACGATCTTGACGGCGATATGGAATATCGCCTGCCGATGTTGCTCGAAAAGCGCCTTGTAGGCCTTTTGATCGCCGGCAAGCGCCGATTTCACCAGCGCCTGCTCGCTGTCCGGAGAGGGCATTTTGCTCCCTTTTTTACTACGAAAAGCCGCTATTATAGTTGCGCAGGTCAAGATAGGGGATAACGCGAGCCGATTCAAGGGAGAATTGGGGGAAGGGGCATCACGGGGATGATCGAGGATGGCGGATGATTATCCTGGCGTTGCGGCTGCTGGCCGGTGGGATGGTGGTGGTGGTGAGGACGCGAGAATTGGCGGTGGGGTAGACTGGGTACTCAATATCATAATCATACTTGCTGAGCGTCGTCGGGACTCCTTTCCCGGCGTTTTATGCTGGCAGGAAAGGATACCTGCCAGGGCGGGGAGATACTCACGCCAAAAACCCCTTGCACCATGGAACCGGCTCTCTTATAATCCTGTTGGAGTAAGTGAAAGATAAAGGGGTGGTCCCCGTATGGGACCTGAGAGTAAACCCTTAGAACCTGATCCGGGTAATGCCGGCGTAGGGAGCAAGATAAAGCCCACCGGCCGCCGATGGGCTTTTTTGTTTCCCGGGAAAAGGAGGAACAACATGTTCACCAGAACCATCATCGCCCGCCAATGGGCGGGTCTCATAGCGATCATCGCCATCATCGCTTTATTTGCGAGCACGGCTGTCGCGGCCGAGCTAACAGGCACGGTCTGGAACGATGAGACCGGCGAGCCTATCGCCGGGGTGGCCGTGAAGATCAAAGGCACTAGCATCGTCACTGTAACCGATAGCGAGGGACGTTATCGCCTGTCGGATGCGCCATCCGCGGAGGTAACCCTGCTGGCCAGTGTTATAGGTTATAGTGTGGCCTATCGCACTGTCGATGCGGAGCAAACCGGCACGGCGGATTTTTACCTGACACCGAAACTGCTCAAGGGACAGGATGTAATCGTCACCGCCACGCGAGCAAAACAGGGAGAAACACCGGTGGCGTTCACCAATGTCACCAGCGCGGAGATCGAGGATAAGTATTTTGCACAGGATATCCCCATGCTCTTAGCCGACACGCCGAACCTGTTCGCTTACTCCGATGCCGGTAACGGCATAGGGTATTCTTATATGCGAATCCGGGGTTTCGACCAGAAGCGGATCGCGGTCATGTTAAACGGCGTCCCCCTCAACGATGCCGAGTCGGGTGAGGTCTTCTGGATCGATCTGCCCGATTTCGCCGAAAGCGTGGAGGATATCCAGATCCAGCGCGGGGTCGGCAATTCTCTCTATGGCGCGGCGGCTCTGGGGGGCTCTGTCAATCTGATAACATCTGATTTTTCAGCTCAGCCGGAATTGAAATTTAAATCCGGCTACGGCAGTTACAACACCAGGAAACTTCTTCTTTCGGGTAATTCGGGTTTGATAAAAGATTCCTATGTTTTCTACGGCCGCTTCTCCAAAATCGATACCGACGGTTACCGTGACAAGTCCTGGTCGAGAATGTGGGGTTATTTTATCGGCCTGGCGCGCTACGACGAGCGATCGACATTGAAAGTAAACTTCTACGGCGGGCCGGAGGAATCGCACCTGGCATACAAAGGAATCACCGCATTGCAGCTTCAATGGGGCGACCGCCGTTACAACGAGCTTCAGTACAAAGACGAAATCGATCATTTCCAGCAGCCGCACTACGAATTGATACATGATTTCAGAATCAACGGAAAGACGTCGCTTTCCAATACGCTTTACTATTTCAAAGGCGACGGCTACTACGACCAGTTTCGCAGCCGCCGTTACATAGAGGAATATAACTTAGGAGCGATCTGGGCCGGCACGGCCGATGAGTTCCCGTCGAACTATTATGCCGACGTCGATGCCGGCGGCAATCCTATTCCTGATCCGGCAACGGGCTTATACGAGCTCGAGAGGACTGATGTTGTTCGTCGCCGGGTCGTCAGCGAATACGATTGGGGATGGATACCTCGTGTAACCCATGATTTTGGTAGAGGGAAAGTCGTAGCCGGAGGGGAGATGAGAATCCATGAAGGCCATCATTTCGGCGAGGTGCTCTGGGCGGCGGCCTATCCGAAAAATCTCGATCCGAATGTGCGGTACTATGACTACTACGGCGCCCGGCAATCCTACACCGTTTTCGGACATCTGGCCTACGATATCACCGAGAGACTCTCGGGCATGGCTGATCTGCAGTATCAATATTACGGTTACGACCTGAGTAATGAGAAGCGGTTCGATGTCAGCTTTGACCGCAGTTACAATTTTGTTACTCCTCGCTTCGGGATGAATTTCGCGGTCAGTGATGAAATCACGGTGTTCGGCAACGTTTCTACTGCGGCGCGGCAACCGGCGTTCAAGGATATATACGACCCTACGGATTACTGGTCGAATCCGGTTTACAAGCCCGGTAATTTCAGGACGGTAAGCCCCGGTTATGATTTCACGGGGAAAGAGCTGGACCCGGAAAAGCTTTTCGATGTCGAGATCGGGGGAAGCTACAGGACCGATCTGGCGGGGAATAAACTGAATTTAGCATTGAACCTCTACCGCATGCAGTTATCCGATGAGATAATTCCGTATGCCGGTCAGGTGGATGATGACGGTTATCCCATCTCGGGCAATGCTGATAAAACTTTGCACCAGGGAATCGAAATCTCAGCGAAACTTGTCACAACTGCAAATCTGAAGTTTTCCGGTAACATTTCTGTCAATGACGATCATTTTGAGGATTACACGGAATATGGTTTCGACTGGGATGCCTGGGAGGCCATAGAGCTGGATCGATCCGGCAATCGCATAGGTGGCTTTCCGGCTATGCTGGCCAATTACAACGTTACATACAGGTACTATCCGGCATCGTTCGGACTTTACGGACATTTTGTTGGAGAACAGTTCCTCGATAACTCCGAGAGTGACGAGAGAAAACTGAGGAGCTTTCACGTAGTCGATCTGGTCGGCTCCATCGATATAGGAGATGAATTCGGGGTTGGTTCGATGGTGCTGTCTGTGAGAGTCAACAACTTATTTGATACAAAATACGCCGCCGCCGGATATATCGAGGAGGACGATGGACAGCCTCGCTACATGGTTGGTGCGGAGAGAAACTTTTTTGTATCGCTCGGCCTGGAGCTTTAGATATTGAGCGGTACTTTAGATATAACTCTTCTGGGGCTGTATCTCGTCTTTCTTCTGGTCATCGGTTTTCGCCAACTGGCGGGCGGCAAGAAAGGTGTTGACGAATACCTGGTCATGGGGCGACGGCTGGCCCTGCCGGGATTCGTAGCCAGCCTCGTCTCATCATGGTACGGCGGGATATTAGGGGTCGGCGAATATTCATACAAGCACGGGCTCTCCAACTGGGTTGTCTTCGGGCTTCCATATTATATAGGGGCATTTCTTTTCGCCATGTTTCTGGCAAAAAGGGCACGCAAGACGAAGCTTCTCACCATACCCGATCAACTTGAAAAGGCCTATGACCGGAAAACATCGCTGGCCGGGGCGTTGCTGGTTTTCATAACCACGCTCCCGGCAGCCTATGTTCTGCAGTTGGGATTTCTGACGGAGACCGTCCTGGGTGTACCACTGGTCTACGGGGTGATCGGCGGCACTTTGTTTTCGGTATTCTATATATTCGCGGGAGGTCTGCGCGGCGATGTTATAACGGATCGAGCACAGTTCATCCTGATGTTTTCCGGTTTTGCGATAATGCTGGTATACCTGTTCGTTAATTTTGGAGGTATGTCATTTATATCGGATAACGTTCCTGCGAGTCACCTGACATTAACGGGCGGGAGGCCGAAAGCGTATATCCTGGTCTGGTATTTTATCGCCCTGGGAACTCTGGTTGATCCGGCGTTTTATCAACGATGTTTCGCGGCCAAATCGGAAGCGGTGGCGCGACGAGGCATATTCATAGCCATTGCCTTCTGGGCCTTCTTCGATTTCATGACGACATCGACCGGGCTGTATGCGCGGGCTCTTATGCCGGACTTAGTCGATCCGGCAAAATCGTATCCGATGCTGGCATCGCAGGTCCTCCCGGACGCATTACGGGCCATATTCATGCTGGGGCTGTTTGCCACCGTCATGTCCACCATAGATTCGTTCACCCTAATTGCCGGACAGACGCTTGGTAAAGACTTCCTGCATAAGATATGGGGTGGCGATGTAAAAAAGCTGACGAGATGGGGCCTGGTGGTGGCTGGAGGGATTGCGATTCTTATTGCCATATACAAACGCTCCGTGGTCGATATATGGTATGACCTGGGGAGTATCTCTACGGGATCGCTGCTTATCCCGCTGGCAACGTCATTCAGTCAACGATGGAGAATGCGGCAGAATTTCGCCTTTTTGGCGGTTGTAGCGGGAGGGATGGCGGTCATTATATGGATGGCCTTGGGTTATTTGACCGGTCAGGAACGCTTTTTGGGCTTTGATACGATATATCCGGGATTGGCGTGCTCGGTGATTGTGTTTGTGATTGACAGGATGGGGAGGAAGTAAATTTCATTGTCGGGTTTCTTATCCCTTCGGGACCGCGGAACCCGACATACAAGACTTTTAATCACTCGATAGTTTCTTTTCAATTAATGAAAGTACCTCATTTACATCATCCGCGTCCAAGAGGATATTGTGAGCAAGCCGCTCTATCTCCTTTTTGGTCCCTGAGTCCACTTTACCTAAATATACCAGTTTATCAATGAGTGCATCACGACTCCTGAATAGATAACTCTGTCTAAAAAACTCTCTTCTTGTTTCATTGCCCTCCGTGATTTCTCTCATAATTTCTTTATAGACAGGATCATCTTTAGAGCCTCCCCAATCAATTAGCCGCGCTGGAGGGAGGGCGGACATATCAGGCAGCGTATCAGGGAGATTGTAAGACATAATCTGTTTTAATCCATTCATGCAGATTTCGGCAATCTCGATTCTCAAGTTTGTATTGGCGACAACATATGAATCTTCACCATAATATTTTCCGATAGCACTAGCCCAAGTGGAATACATTCGAATGGTCATCCTATCCGCGAGGGGATAACGCAATGCCAACTCACAATAAGAAGCTGTTTTTTTCGGGTGCGTAAGCCCATTCTGTCCAAGAATCCAGGCGATTTCCGCATAAACCAGGCCGCTGTCCTCGGCGCTACTGACATTACTCAACAGGTCAAGACACTCTTGTTCAAGTCCTTGCGTATCGGTTTGCGGATCGGCGCGTTTTTGAAATATTTGAGCCAATTTGTGCGAAAGATCCGTTGTCGTGTCGGCCCGGAGTGAACCTGTCGCTATCATAAGATAGAAGGCGGAAAACACTCCTATTATCAAACGATATTTCATCATGATCTCCTTTCATGAGATAAAATGAATTCGGTAATATCAAGCCATATCATCCCCATGGTCCTTGCCATTCCCCTAAACTAGTGTTTGAAGCATCTAACCTCATGCGTACAGCGACTGGGTGGCATGCTTTAACCGAACGTTTAAGCATGCTATGTTAGAAGATCCAATGCATCGTCATCCATTTTCAAAGGATAATTGTCCGAACCGGAGTAATATCCGAGGCTGGACCAATGCCATTCATCAGGTATATTCACAAGCCCTCTCCTGACAGGATTGGCATGTATATACTGGATAGCATTCATTACGGCTGATCTGGAAACCAGATTTCTATCGTATCCTCCTCCTCTTTGCCAGAATCTATAAATAGTAATGCCTGATGAGCTCTTGCGGGACATTCGCGCCAATATTCTATGATTTTTTTTCTTGACGAAGTTTATGAACCTCCTACTAACTGGTAGTTTTATTCCGGCCAGAATTTTGCTGATGCTGTATTGCTCCTTCTCCGGAAAGATCAACGTATGTACATGGTCTGGCATGATTACATAGGCCAATATCTTAAAACAATGTTTTAACCTGGCTTTTTCAAGCCCGTCAGTCAAAAATGTGCAGGCCACCTCGGATTCAAAAAAGTCCTGATTTCTGAAGCAGGAGAATGTCAGTTCATGGACATGGCCCGGTTCGTCGAAATGAATGATTTTCTTGAACTTCATAGTGAGCAATATCCATGCTTACCCCGACATGAGGTCGGGGTAAGCATGCCACCCAGTAAAAGCATATGAATGCCGCATAATCACCTAATCTTTATTTCCCCCGCCCCTCTTTCATCCTCTCAATCCACCACTCAAGCTTCTCTTTTAATTTGGCTTCCAGGCCGCGGTCGGTGGGGAAATAGAAGCGTGAGCCGATAAGCTCCTCCGGCAGGCATTCCATGTAAGCGAAAGCGTCCTCGGATTGGTGGGCGTACCTGTAACCCTCGCCGTAGCCCCAAGCCTTCATATGCGACGTGGGAGCGTTTCTTATCTGCATGGGAACCTGGTAAGCCGGTTTGTCTTTCACCGTTTCCTGTGTTTTGCCCAGCGCCATGTAGGCGGCGTTGGATTTCGGAGCCAGGGATAGATATATCACAGCCTGTGCGATGGCCAACTCACCTTCGGGAGAGCCAAGGAAATGATAGGCGTCCTTAGCCGCCAGCGAGATCTGCAACGCTCTGGGATCGGCCAGGCCGATATCCTCCACTGCGCAGCGCACCAGCCGCCGAACTATATAAAGCGGGTCCTCGCCGGAATCGAGCATTCGGGTCAGCCAGTACAAAGCGGCATCGACATCGGAGGCCCGAAGCGATTTGTGCAGAGCGGAGATGAGATTGAAATGCTCCTCTCCGGCTTTATCGTAGAGAATTGCCTTCTTCTGGGCGGCCTCGGTAACGAGATCGAGCGTGATTTTTTTGCCACCCGATTTCTGCACGGTTTCGGCGCAGAATTCCAGCAGGTTCAGGACACGGCGGGCATCGCCGCCGGATAATTGAATAATCTGATCTATGGCATCATCCGAAACCGAAAGGTCTATTTCGCCGAGACCTCGATCCTTGTTTTGCATGGCTCGTACGATAATAGACTTCAAATTATCGATTGAAAGCGGCTCCAGCATGTAGACGCGGCATCGGGAAAGCAAAGGGCCGATCACCTCGAAGGACGGGTTTTCCGTGGTGGCGCCGATGAGCCTGATAGTACCGTGCTCCACGTGGGGCAGGAAGGCGTCCTGCTGGGCTTTATTGAAGCGGTGGATTTCATCGATGAATAATATCATTCCTTTCTGGCCGTAACCTATGGCCTCGGCGATTATCCGCTTTATCTGCTTTATGCCCGATGTTACCGCGGAGAACGGCACGTACCGCGCTTCCGATTTATTGGCAATGATCTGAGCAATCGTGGTCTTGCCGCTGCCCGGCGGACCCCAGAGAATTATAGAGCCAACACGATCCTCATCGATGGCCCGGCGCAACGGGCTGTCGGCACCGAGGATCTTCTCCTGGCCAACGAACTCATCTAACGATGCGGGACGCATCCTATCAGCCAATGGAGGAGTCGTTTCATTCTGGAATAACTCCATGTATGCAAAATAGCGGCACCGGTTTCACCTGTCAACAAAGATCCGTTGCCTACTGAAACTGTCTTTCAATTCTGCATAGAGCAGTTTGCGTGAATAGGATCTGAAGCCGATAGCCAGCAGGTAAGTTAAAACGAGAGCCGCTTTATGTTAACATGGGGGGGATATTTGTCGGCCGCTCGTAAGCTGACTCTGGCATCGGTCATATCAGTACTCGTGAGTCTGCCCTTCGATATCGTTCTGGCTGTGGGGCCCACGAATTCAGTGATGACAGCAGGCTCATACAATGATGTCGTCGGTTATGAGGATGGTTTCATTGCTGCAAATCGCTGGGGACTGGAGCTGTTTGAGATAGATTCCGGGGGAGGTCTGATCTCGACATCGAGGATTTTCACGTCGGGACGGGCTGAATTTGTCGATAGTGAAGATGATCTGGTTGTCGCTAGTAACCTGGACGGTTCCGTCGAGATCTTTCGAATGAATGGCAGAAGGTTCGAGCGCATAGTACACCTGGATCTGACATTCCACCCCGTGGGAGTGAAGATCGTCGGCGATTATCTTTATATAGGGGGACTGGAAACGGCGATAACAGTATACGACATCTCGAATCCGTATATGCCCGAATTGGTCTCCGATCTGAGTTTCAGCGGTTATCCGCACGAGTTCAAGTTGAGGAATGATACCATGTTTGTGGCCGCTTATCAGGGGGGTGTCGTATTGCTCGATATTTCGGACAGGTCGCAGCCCGAGTTGATAGAGCAATATTTTATGCCGGACTATGTTTATGGGCTCGAACTCGATGGTTCCCTTATATATGTCTGTGCGCACAGGGCGGGGCTCTATGTGCTGGACATAAGATGGAACGGGAGACCGCCGGTAATAGGGCATAATTCGGAATTCGGATCGGCCAGAGAGGCGGTGCTGATCGATGGTGATCTGATTGTTCTTGACGGATACGGCGCCCTGAAATCGCTCGACGTATCACGCCCGTCGCTGCCGGAACTTATCTGGTCCACTCCACTGGATTTCAATAGCCTGGGATTTGGCAAATTCGATGACATGGTCTTTGTTGCCAACTGGATATACGGTGTAAAGCTTTTGAAACTACAGGGTAAAAACCGGGCGGAGATCGTCAATAGTGAAGTTAATTACTCTGTTTGCAAATCGCTGTCGCTTGCCAACGATCGAATTTTCGCGGCAGCGGGTGTTGGTGGCCTGAAAGTCTTCGATCATGATCTAAAACCTTCTGAAACTCCCGGCCTCGCTGTAGACGGCGATTGCCTGGAGATCAGAATTTCGGGGAATCTCGGATTTCTTTCGAGCAATGAGAACGGATTAAACATTGTCGATCTCTCCGACCCCGGGAGCATCAAAACACTATCGAATTTTAAATCCGACGGATGGGTGAAATCATCGTCTTATGCCGGGGAGCACGCCTTTCTAGCTAACTGGCAGGGGATCATAGCTGTGGATCTGGCCGATATCAATTTTCCGGTAGAGGATGGATTCTTAGACACCGATTTCGGTTCCACGGAAATAGAATATCGAAACGATACCGTCTTCGTGGCCAGTTCCAGCGGCCTGGAGCTTTATGATGTATCGGATCCTGAAGATATCAGTTTTCTGAGCCGATTTGCATCGGAATATCCATCGCTCGGTATAAATCTCACTGAAGAGATAGCGATCCTATCCTCCGGCCTCGGCGGAGTCTATTTATTAAGCCTCTCGGGCGGTCTGGATCTTATTTCTCGTATTCAGACCGGTGGCAAAGCGTATGACGCATTATTGAAAGACGACAGAATCTATATAGCGGAGGCCGATTCCGGCATAACGGTCTGGGATATCTCCTGGAGGGATCAACCGCGGTATATTTTCAAATTTCAAACCGCCGGTCGGGTGCAGGATCTCGTATTCGTCGGCGATCGTCTTTATGCCGCTGACTTTTACGGTGTCAGCGTATTCGATCCTGTTGAGGATTATTATCCCGGTGATCAAAGAATTGCAGGCGATAATGAATCGCCTGAAATTATGCTGTTTCCAAACCCGGTGAGGGAGGGAACGACCATCAGATTGGAGATGGAGACTCCCGCCATGGTCTCCGTGAATCTCTACGATATACTGGGCAGAAGAGTGAAGAAAATTTACTCCGGACTCATGCAAAACGGGCAGAGAATAGTAAACTGGAATAACGGTGATCTTCCGACCGGATGCTATTTTGTGCGGATCGACGGGGAGAATTTTTCCGCCACAAAGCAGATGACGATTATCAAATAATATTCAGCCTTAATGATAATTCAAGATAATTTCCGTATAGCTACTTCGCCGAAATAAGCGCCTTCGGTGCCGGCCGGAAATAAGCACTTTCGGATTCTATAAGGCCGGCTCTTATGATTGGGTTCAATTCAATCGTATTTCGCCATCCTGATCATGCCTGAATTTCCACCAAAGGAATTGAATCGAAAGATCGGCGCTAAATGGCGGATCTGTGAAATTCTTTCATTCTGGAGTATAGTATTATGGATATGATATTGCAGGCCTTAGGAACTTGCCAGGAATCGGTCCCAGCGGACCCTGGACGGGAAATGGAAGAGATTGTAGAAAAATATCTGTATAGCAGGCGTGATGTAAGGGGATCTCATTTTGGGAGCGTTGGGATCGGGCGCCCATGAAAAATAGACGAATAAGGCTTTGCCGTGAATTGAGCTCTGGGGAATAAAACCGAAATCTCGGGAGTCCTCGGCCTGGTCTCTGTTATCGCCGAGGACATAGACATGGGCCGGCGGTGTCTGCTGCGGAGGAGAATAGTCCCTGTTGGAAAAATCGGGGGGCAAAATTCGGTAGTCTGAATGCTGAACTGTGATTGACTCCGATAAGGGCTCTCCATCCACATATACCATCTTCCCGACTATTTCCACCGTCTGGCCTTCTATGGCAATTACCCTCCGTGCAACCGTTTCGCCGGCTCTAAACGGATGATTAAATACCACCATATCTCCGGACTCCGGCGTCCCGAACCTATATGATATCTTTGATGCCAGCATATAATCTCCGGAATAGAATCCTCCCAGCATGGCGTCATTATCGACTTTGAAAGGGAAGACAACGAAAACCCGCAGAGCCGAGGCTATCAGAATTATCAGGATAACTGCTTTTATAAGCTCTCTTTTCCTGGAGATCCTTTTGGTTTTACGTTTTTTATCGCGTTTTGGTTTATTAAGCATGCTCCAACCCTGTTGTTCTTAGAACCTGTAAGAGGTTATCGGCTTTGCTCTCGTAAAATTGAGCAAAACCACGGCCCTGAGTTTGACTCTTCGTAAGCTGGTTGCAGACAATGCATATCGAAACAGTTGACTTATTACCTGGATAGAATATTATGTAAATATGAACATAGGGCTGGGATTTTTCGATGTCGACGGGACCTTGATCCGGAGAAACAGGCAAGACGGCCTGAGCCTGAAGTCCCGATCCTTTAATTATGCCATTGAAACCGTCTTCGATCTGGAGAATATCGATTATACTGCCATGCTGGGGAAACGGATCTACGGATTGACCGATAAAAAGGTCTTAAAACTCACTCTCTCGGAATTAGGAATATCCGAAAGACAATATCGGGAGAAGGAAGATAAGCTGTTTGTCGCGGTCAATGAGTATTTCGAAGAAAACAGATCGAAGAACGATATCCCCGACTATGTCCCGCTTGCGGGCATACATGAATTCTTGAGGCTGTTGAGATCAAGAAACATCCGATTGGGAATTATGACCGGTAACATAAAAAAGCATTCTTCCTGGAAACTAACCAATACCGGTTTTGACGGTTTTTTCACCACCGGCGCCCACGGGGACGACGCAGAAGATAGAGAGGAGATTCTTTCTATCGCCATTGAAAGAAACGGCGATATTCCGGTCTCACGGATCTGCCATTTCGGCGATTCCCCGCTGGATCTCGAGGCAGCCCGATCGTGCAATGTCAGGGGGGTAGCTGTGAGCGATAAGGGCGGCGGAACGCATACTGCTAAAGAACTGGAAGCTATCGGCTATGGACTGGTAATTGACACCTGGAGAGATCTGAAGGTTATTGAGGAATATCTCGGTTAATTAATCTGCCAGAATCCCCACACAAATCATATACAGGATTTCGCGGTCTTTCCGAAGCCCGAGGATTGTCTCCAGCCTCTTATGATAAAACGCACCGACAGGCACACTCCCCAGCCCCCGGGCGGCTGCCATAAGAAGGATATTCTGAGCGATATGACCGCACTCAAGAAGCGTATAGCTTCGTGATTCACGGCCATATTTGCGCACGATCTTGCCTGGATTATATACTAAGAAGAATGTCACATTAGCCAGAGGGATAAATTCCTGTTCGAGAGATGCCCTACATAAATCATTCAGATAATTTCCCTCTTTGACAGTTGTAAGCTGCTCGTTTCGACTGTCGTAGAGGTAGATCCCATCCGGGCAGCCATTGACGTTATGCAATACAATATATATTTCCACGGGATAAGTCGCCCCGGCCGAGGGCGCAGTGCGCATCTTCATCCGGCCGTCGCTATGAGTATGACCGTATCCCGCCCAGACCAGGTCGTCCAGAACATTCCGGGTAATATGTCCCCCGGTAAACTCTCTTACTGTCTGACGGTTTTTGAGGGCTGTTTCGAGGGAGCAGTTATTTTTTGATTTCTCTCTCACGTTACCGGATCTCCCGGACCGGGTTTTACAGGGATAAGCCGTTTGCACCATGATATGATAATTTATGAATTTTTCACAAGGTGTTTTTGCACGGCGATCTTAAATCGAGTTCTCGACGGGCAAAACTAAAGATATTCGGTGATCGAAAGGAGGTGATTTTTTGCGATATCAGGGGCTACTGAAGGACGTAGCCACCCTCCATGTAAGACTTTCCGAGATCTGGCGGCCATTGACATAATCGTAGATCGGGATCGCCAGCTCTAAATCGAAAGATATGCCAGCCGCCGGATTGAGTTCAAATCCGGGCGTAAGATAGATCCAGTTTCCGCCGGAGTCGCGGTAAGCGCCACCTCCGTACGGATCATTCGGAGATCCGTCATAGGCATCTCTGGCGGAGATTCGGCTCTGAAAACCTATAAATGGGTTGACATGATCTGATAGCACCGGAAACAATATATGCCCGATGAACTGAAACTCATTTCCGAATCGATAGCCTCTATCGTTTTTTGTGGGGATACGGTATGCGGCGCTGGCGTAAGCGATACCCCATCCGAATGATTGATTGTAATATCCGCTCATTATGAAATCGAATGCGCCCGTACCGACCTGCTGGCTGGATGACATAATGCCGAAGCTGTCTTCTTCGATATAGCCGCCCGTGGGAGCTTTCAATCCAAAACCGAGTGCCAATTCCGGTCGGCGGGGCGAGATCGGGGCTGTGAGCTTGAGTTTCACGATCCCTAATATGTCCCCGATACCGGCCGTTTTACGGACGACGCGATCATCCAGAAGCGATAGCCTGGTCCACTTGAATGGAATAATAACGGTCGCCGCTAACCGATCGGAGAACCCATAAGAGGCGGAGGCGATTAGAAGCTGAGTCCTGTTCCAGCGATGGAGGGGATCGTTTATTTCATCGCCCTTAAGAAGCGTTCTATCAAAAAGTGAATTCTCATAGGCGACCCTGAATTCGTACTGGCCTTTCAGCAGCGTTTTTTGCCCCACGTCGCCGGCAGGGAGCGTTACTCTCCCGCAACACGATTGTGCCCCGCCTGTTTGCGGGTAGAGGATGACCGCCAGGATCAACCAGATCGAATAGCTAACCGGGAAAATTCTCACGGGATCACCGTTATAGTGGTGGATCCGGAACCGGTGGCGCGCTCAGGATCTCTAACCACCACCCATACGGAATAGGCGGTTGGACAGCAGGATGGGACGGGCGCTGTCCATGTTACCGCCGTCCCTTCGCCGCTGAAACTGCCCGCAGCGGCTCCCCATTGGTAGACAAGCAGATCGTCGTCACCGTCGGGATCGAAGGCCCCGACCGTGATCTCCGTTTCGCCCAATGACGGTAAAATGTCGGGATTGGAACTGATAAAGTTAATCACCGGGGGCCGGTTGTCAGAATAAGCATCGATGACCGACACCTCGATGGTGCTATTTACTGCTGCCAGTCTATCATCCTCCACGAAGACCGAGATCAAATATTGACCGATACCATCCGGAGCGGTCCAGGTGGCGGTGGTGCCGTTGCCTGTAATTCTTCCCCCTGATGCGTGCCAACCGTAGGAAAGCAGATCGCTTTCAGGATCGACGGCGTTAACCACGATGCTTGTGCTTCCACCGATCCCGAGAGTATTCGGATCAGCCACAAAAGAAACGATCTCCGGAGGCTGATTCGCTGACAGGTCGTTACTTGGGTCGCTTCCCTTGTCACTCCCGCAACTCCAAATCAGGAGTGAGAAGCTAACGGCAAAGGCTATTAATATGGCTGGTTTCGGCAAAATTGACCTGATTCTCATCGTTGCCATTTTTCCTTCTTTCAGAGTTTCCCAATCCGGCTAACTCGGGGAATTCGCCTGAACCTGCTATCCTGGCCAGAGAGTCTCCTGATAATAATTATCGTCATCAGCTGCCCCTTCTCATAAACCGAAATGGTATCCTGAAGGTTTACGGAAAATGAGAAAAACACCGAAAATCTCCGATTTTTTTACCAAAAATGCATTAATCGCAAAATCAAATAAACGATGCCATGACCAGCAAGTGGCCAGCTATTCATCTTCGCTCGATTCGGCAGCAGGAGTATCGGGCGTTTTTACCAATTCGGCCTGATAACCAATATCTTCCAGATCGGAGATTATGCCTTGTATTGAACTGTCGGAAGGAGGATAATTCTTCCATTCAACCAGCAATGTCCTCTCTTCATAATTTGCCTCGCTTTTCATGACGTCATCATTTTGGCGGGCCACACTGTTGACCGCCGCCTCGCAACCTGAGCAGGTCATGCCCTCCACCGCGAATAACATCGAGGTGGCGTCGTCGACCGCTGTCTCGTTGCCCTCCTTTTCGCCGCCGAAAAGAGCACCGCTGTAATACGGAAAGGCCATCAAAGTCAGGGCGAAGACCGATGCTATCCAGAGGGATGTTTTGTTGATTCTCCCGCGATTCGGTGTTGCGCAGGAACCGTCTGCGCAAACCTCTTTGGGTTTCCTGTATGCGAAATAGAAGCCTGTCCCCAGGAATATGAAAGTAAAAGCCATGAAGTAGGGGCGATATTCAGCCAGGGCCGCGGCAAATCCGAGCCCGCCAATGCCTAAGCCCACCAGGATTAATGGTCCGATGCAGCAGGCGGAGGCCAGGGCCGCAGAGAAGAATGTTCCAATATTCAGCATTCTCGCTTTCATCTTATTTCTCCTTGGCTTGATGATTTATCAGTTGACTCTCAGCTTCTTTAGATTCTGGCACACCTCGAAACACCACCTTGTCGTTGAACAGAGTTGCGGGAACAGACAGGATGGAATGTTTTTTTGCCAGCGTGCTTCCTTCCTCGGAAGCAATATCAACCTCCCTGTAATCAAAATAAAATCTCTTGGCCATACTCGCCCATAGTTTCCTGGCCCCCGGGCAGATCGGGCACCAGTCGGCTATTATCAAGGTGATCTCAGTCATTTTTGGCGTCCTTCAGGGCCTTAACTATCATCTCTCTCTCAGGAACTCCGCCGAATTGTCCGTTATGTTGATAAATCCTGCATTTCATACCGAAGTCATCTCTTCCCTTTGCCAGGGGGTCGATATCCAGGCCCTGTATCCGGAGAGTGGGAGAGCCGAGAAATTTCTCGACCGCCGCCTGCTGCTCTGATTCTACCTTGATAATCTCAATTTTGGATCCGGGGGCGTATTCATCCACGCATTCTTTCAGGATCTCCAGGGCTTTTTCATGAGTGGGGCAGCCATCAAAATAAAGCAGTTCAATTTTCATTTTTCGACCTCCTCGGTCATCAAAGCCTCAATAATCGGACAGCTTTTGATACTCTGTTGCCTATCGCACTGTGTTGCGAGATTCGAGAGAATGCTATCCAATTTTTGAAGGTTGATTATCTTTTCTCTTATCGCTTCCAATTTCTTCAGCGCTATGTCTTTTACCTCATCGCAATCGGTTATCTCCCCCCCGCTGAGCTTAAGCAGTTGTTTTATTTCGCTTAAAGAGAAGCCCAGCTTTTGTGCGCGCTTCACGAAACGGATTCGGTTGACTGTTTCCTCGTTATATTGCCTATATCCTGACGGCGAGCGATCCGGTTCGGGAAGAATCCCCTGCTTTTCATAATATCTGATTGTCTCGATATTCACTGCAGCCATTTTTGCCAGATTTCCCCTTTTAAGCGCCTTCATCTC
The DNA here is from genome assembly GCA_965541585.1 of uncultured bacterium. GTDB lineage: Bacteria > Zixibacteria > MSB-5A5 > UBA10806 > UBA10806 > CBDVBL01. Next base: position 103,730 of record CBEUCH010000001.1, read on the forward strand.
ATGCCTCCAGTTCTTTTAACTTCCTGTAGTATAGTACAGGGTTTCTGAAAATCAAGGATTTTGGTGGAAATAGTAGACATTCATTTTGAGGAAATATATCCTTGATTGTAGAAGCTAAGGATTGTCCTTAATATAAAATAGCGGCGTCGGGAGACGCCGCTTCATAGATCTGGTTTCGATCAAACAAATAATGTGTCAGCCGACCGGCTAAAGGCTCAGCTTCACGTAAAACCGCCTGATTTCCTGCAGGAACCGGATAGACTTGAGGGACTGCTGGCGGTGGCAAAACCGGACATGAGCCGCTCGGATTCTTCAGATCCGCAGTTATCGCAGGTAATTTTGTCGCTATCGGAATAGACTAAAACCTCGAATTTCTCACCGCATGTCCTACATTTATGTTCATAAATCGGCATCTGACTTACCTCCATGCAACCAGGAAACCGATGACTGCGAAATACGGTATGGCGACGGCCTGGTTACATAGAATCAGACACTGAGATCCAGCGGAACCGGCCACCGACGAGGCGATATAGCCGACTGCACTCCCCAGGGCGAACCCCAGGATTAATCTCCGGAGAAGCTTGGAGCGGCGGGCCTTTTTTCCATTATTTGGCTTCATCTACGATTGACCTCACAATAATATCGACCTCTGCAGCCAGTTCTTTTAGGCGCGGTTCTGCAAAGAATTCGCTGATCATCGCCGGTCTCATGGCCGAAATGATCGTCTCGTTGTCTTTTATGTAAACGTTTATCTTGCAAGGTATAAACAGGCCAACGTCCTCGGCTATCCCCAGGACTTGATGCGCAAATCCGGCATTGCAGACCTCTATGATCTTGAAAGGTCCCCTTTCAAATCCCTTTTCCTGAAGAGTTGCCTTCACGTCATGGATATGCAACACCCGAAAGCCCTTGGCGGCCGTAATCTCCTCTATTTTCGCCACCGCGTCGTCGAATGCCCTGTTTGACTTCGTCGTGTACCCTAACTCCATTTTTTTCCTCCGAGCGTTGAAAACCGCTGTAACATACCAAAAGTTTCAAAAAATCAAAATAAAAATTTCGCCGCTTAACTGCCATTATGATGTGACGATATATTGAAATGATGGATAATGCGAAGCTTGATTTGCTAAGAAAAGCCTCGATTTTCAATTCTCTCTCGGATGACAGCCTGGCTAAGTTGGCGGAAGTCTTTGAGCAGCAAAAATATCCGGCGGGGAGCTACATCTTTAGAGAGGGAGAGGCGGGCGACAGCTTTATGCTTGTTGAAAGCGGCACGGTAGAGGTAATCAAACACGGATCTTCTGCCGATGCCGATGTCAACCTGGCTAGCCGGGGACCGGGAGAGATCCTGGGAGAGATGGCCCTGATAGAGGATTCGCCGCGGTTCGCAGATGCAGTAACCCGGGATGACGTAACTGTTTTAGCTCTTTCCAAGAGTCAGTTTAAGCATCTGCTGGCCGAAAATCCGATGGTCGCCATGGAAATCATGAGTTCGCTGTCGTCCAAATTGCGGCAGGCCGACCTCCAGATGATAAGCGATCTGGAGAAAAAGAATGTCGAGCTTGAGTCTGCCAACGTTGATCTGACCAGGGCCAAAAACTTCAGGGACAAGATCATTGATAATGCGCCGTTTTTCATGATTATTACCGATAATTCTGGCAATATCGTTCTCATAAATGAGTCGGCGGAGAAAATATTCGGTCATTCATTCGATGAGATCGAAGGCAAACCTATCAGCGCCATCATCCTGGCGGCCGGGGAGCACGATGTTCTGGGCGAGATTAGTGAATCTTTGAGCCACAATGGCGTTTGGAGAGGGCAGCTAATCACCGAAAGGTCTGATGGCTCTCAGACGATTATCGATCTGATAGTGGTGAATGTCGGGGAAGACAACAGCAAAAGCCAGTCAGTGCTTTACATGGGCAATGATGTTACGGAGGAAAAGCATATGCAAAGGCAGGCTTTTCAGCTGGAGAGGATGGCCACTCGCGGCGAGATGGCCGCTGAGATTGCTCATGAACTGAACAATTATCTTTCCATAGTCTCCGGCAACCTCGAATTACTGGGTATGGATATCGGACGAGGGAAGTTCGATAAAGTGGAAAAGAAAACCACCGCCATGAAAAACGGCTTGGTGAGGATCACTAAATTCGTCGAGGGTCTGATGTCAGTAGCCCGGCCCGAGACAAGGATGGAAATCTTCGATATACATCAGTTCCTCGATAACGAGTTGTTCTTCTTGAAGCCTCAACCCAAGTATAAGGGGATTGAATTTATTTCGCGCTGGGGTAACGATATCCCGGCCATTGAAGCGGACGGCGGGCAGCTTCAACAGGTGTTGTTCAATCTATTTAATAATGCCTCCGACGCCCTGTCTGAAATTCCGCCCGGGAAGCGGAGAGTGACGATTTCGACAGCATATTCCAGTTCGGATGAGACCATAACGCTGACCATAAGCGATAACGGTTGCGGCATGTCGGAGGACGATTACGGCAGGGTATTCCGGCAGCATTTTACTACGAAGAAAACCGGGCATGGATTCGGGCTTCTGGCAGTCAAGCGGGCGATCAAGAGCCATGGTGGGAAGATATCAGCATCACCCGGTCCCGAGGGAGGCGCCAGTTTTATGATTGAATTGCCCAGACGCTTGAAGCTACGTGTTGAAAAAGCGGTCGAGGCCACGGCTTAAGGTAACAACATCATGGACCCCCTGTTTTTCTTTTTACTGGGACATTTTATTGGCGATTATGCTCTTCAGACCGATAAGATGGCCGCCAATAAACAGAAAATCAGCGGTCTTCTAATCTTTCATGCAACGATTTATTCTCTGACTATAGTCGCCTCTGCCGGCGTACATGATCTATTCTACCGGCCTTCCATAATCTTAGCTACGTTACCATGGATAATCCCGATTTTTGCTATCCACGTTTTTCAGGATTTGATCAAATCGAAATATCTTAGCAGTTCACGACAGTCTTATTACATCGATCAGGCTCTGCATCTGGCCGCGCTTTACGCCCTGCGGATCATTGTAGGAGGATAATATCATAGATGAATCGGTGAAAGTGCATCCGAAGCTCCAGTGCCTCGGATACCTCTCGCGGCTTGCGTTGCAGCAGGTAAGAGATAAGAGAAATCTGATCGAGATCCGGGGAAGTTTCCTGTTCGCGGACCTTTCCGGTTTCACGGCCATGTCTGACAGGCTGAGTGCCTCCGGACGTCTCGGCTCCGAGGAATTAGCATCGACGATCAACAAAATTTTTGATCCCCTGCTTGAAATAATATTCTTTTACGGCGGCGACGTTGTGAAATTCGGAGGCGACGCTGTGCTTGCTTTATTCGACGATAACAATCATACGGCAAGAGCAGCATCGTGCGGCTTCTCGCTTCTCGAAAGCATCGGGCCATCCTGTAAGGTTTCTACGAGTGTGGGAGATTTCGCAATTGCGATTCATATCGGTATATCCAGTGGTTCAGCGCTTTCGGCGATTGTCGGCGGCGAGGGAGGGCGGTACGATCATCTCTTTTGCGGTCCGGATATCTCGCTGGCCTGTGCGGCTGCGGATGAAGCCGGATCAGGAGAACTTCTCCTGGCGGAAAACTGTAAGGTCTATCTGGAAAACAACCTGATTGAAATCTCATCGGATAAACGATTTCTATCGATAAAAAAGCCTGCTGAATCGCTGGCACAACCGGCTGAGGATAATCGAAAAATGATAGATTTAGGGCAGTCGCGGCTAAGACCATTCTTACCGGCAGGGCTCTGGGAAAAAATAACTATTGCTGCAAATGGGAGAATCGAAGGAGAACATCGCCATATAACCGCCATGTTTATGGGAATCGACGGGTGGCATAATAATCTGGTTTCGCAGGGCGATAACCGGGGAGGATATTACCGGTTTATAAACAAACATATCGTTGAGTTGTTTGCCGTTACGGAGAAATACGGAGGAAATATCGTTCGGCTGGATCCTACAGATATAGGAGAAAGAGCGCTGGTGCTTTTCGGGGCACCGGTGCTGCGGGAGAATGCTCCGGTAGATGCCTTGAAGGCTGCGCTGGAGATGAGGAAGATCACCGATGAAATTTCGCAAGCGTTGCCGAAACCTTTGAAGATCAAGATCGGAATTAACTCTGGTATCAGCTATGTGGGGGACGTTGGAGGGAGTTTCCGTCGGGAATATACCGCCATGGGGAAAGGGGTCAATCTGGCTGCCCGCTTGATGGCTAAGGCCGATTGGGGAGAGATAATTGCAGGACCGGTAACACTGGAGGCAGCAAGGGGGTTTTTCAGGACCGAGGTGAAAGGTGTTTCCGCTGTGAAGGGAATTGAAAAGACCGTTACTCTGGAAAGAGTTATCGCTGAAAGAGAAGCTTTGGTTTCGAGAAAAGGATCCCCGAATCTGATAGGTAGAGAAAGAGAGATTCAGATTCTGGATGAATTCGTGGTGAACGTGTTGGCCGGCCAGGGTGGACTCGTACAGATATTTGGGGAGGCCGGCTCGGGGAAATCAGCCCTGATGGAAAAAACTAATTCGGAGTTCGAAAAAGATAAAATCGTAATTTTGCGAGCCGCCTGTTTTCAGCACACATCCAATACGCCGCTTTATCCCGTGGGAGAGATTCTCCGCCAGAGCCTTGGAGTTACGGAGCAGGATAGCAGAGAGGAAAGAAAACACAGGCTTCAGTCTGCCCTCTCCGATGCCGGCAGTCTGGAATGGGAAGGACTCCTGTGCAGGCTGATGGGCTACACCATCAAACCGACACCGGAAATAAGTAATCTCTCTGAAACCGCAAAGTGCAACAGAGCATTCCAATTAATTAATTCCCTTCTTCTTCTCCGTTGCGGCGGGAATCCGGCCTGCATCATAATTGACGATTTGCACTGGAGCGACCCGACCACAATTGAATTCTTAAACCTCCATACCGGAATACTTGTGGAGAATGGAATCAGCGTTTTGCTGATATCCCGTATCTCGGAACTGGTTCCCCGGTACGATTCCTCGATCATCATCGATCTGGGATTGCTGGACGAAAAAGCCAGCGCGAGGCTCTTCAGATCGGTGCTGAAGAGAAAGGTTCCGGATGACTTCGTAGCCGAGATCGTCAAAGCCTCCGGGGGAAACCCGTTTTACCTGGAGGAAATGGCAAAGGCAATACTCGATATGGGTATCGAAGCCTGGTCAGAATCGATAGGTATACCGGACAGCGTCGAGCGGGTGATAACAGCCAGAATCGACCGGCTCGATGAAATGGTCAAAACCACAGTCAGGACAGCCAGTATCATAGGCAGGATATTTGGTCTGGAGGATCTGACGAATATTTTCCCGTTGCAGGAGAATAAATCCCATATCCCGGAATATCTCGATAAGTCCGCGGCGCTGGATATCACGCCTCTGGAGCGTACAGAACCGGTGATCGAATATGGCTTCAAGCACATTTTGACAAAAGAGGTTGCGTATTCGGGCTTATCGTATAAATCCCGTAAAATGCTTCATCATGCACTTGCAGGATATTATCGAATTTGCGGGCGAGGCCGAGGCATAGGGCCTGAATTGATAGGCTATCATTTTGAACGTACTGAGACCCCGAAGATGGCGGTTCCTTATTACCTGTTGGCGGGGCAGGCTGCCGGGAAAGCATTCTCGAATCCCGAGGCGATATTCTATTTCGAAAAGGTCTTAGAGCTTCTGGGTCCCGATGGCAATCCGAAGATGATATGCCGCGCCAATCTGGGGCTGGGCAGGGTTTTCAAGTTAACAGGGAAATATGATAACGCAGAAAAACATCTCAAAATTGCGTCTGGAGCCTCCGCCACCTGTCGATTCTGGCGTTCGGAGGCCTTGAAGGAGCTCTCGGAACTGTACCGGATCAAGACCGAATTCGACAAAGCATCTGAGATTTTAAGTATGCTTCTGGATCTGGACGAAGGCAATCCTACGTATCAGGCAACATATCAGAACGGCATGGGGGAGATCGCCAGACGAAAGGGGGATCTCGATCCAGCGCTGAAGCATTTTTCCTCTGCGCTGCAATACAGGGATAGGATTGATTCCGGGTTGACGGCTGAGATACTCAATAATACAGGAATTTGCCTGTGGATGCTGGGGCGCCTTGATGAAGCCCTGCTAAAATATGGGGATGCCAGGGCCATTTATCTGGAGAAGAGAGATCTCCAGGGTATTGCCAAGATCTCGAACAACTCCGGTATTATCCAGGAGCAGAAGGGTAACCTGGCCGGGGCGGCGGAGTCCTACGGGGAAGCGGCAGCCGTTTTCGAGAGGATCGGAGATATCCGGTCCCAGGGCTTCTGCCATGGCAACCTGGCGACAAATTTCATTACCAGGGGCATACCCGCTATGTCCAGAGAATATATTGACAGGGCGCTGCAGCTGTTTGAGAAAATCGGTGATCGCGGCAGCTATGCCTTAACCGTTGGGAATCTGGCCGATTGGCACTACCTGGTAGGCGACAACGAGGAGGCATCACAGGTTTGCGAACGCACCATCCAGCTGGCGAGTGAATTGAAGAATGAAGAGCTAATCTGCGAGACCAATATAAGAAAAGCTCTGCTGATGTTAATGGATGATACGGTTGATCCAATGATCCTGTTAAAAAACGCTTACGAAGAATCAGTGGAGAAAAAATGGCATGATCTCGGAATAAAAGCTGAATTTTATCTTCTGGAATGGGAGATCCTGAGAGGACAATCCGGTAATCAAAAATCAGCTTTATCGAAGTTATCGAAATTGAAAAAGAAAAAACCGCCTCCGGAGTTAATCTGCAAAATAAATAAGCTCAAAGGTTTGTTAGAATATAAAAAAGGCAGTCAAAAAGCGGCTCGTATCTCCCTTATGGCTGCATATCGGGTCGCCAGGAAATGCGATCTGGTATGCGATTGCCGGGAGATTCTCGGTCTTTATGGCTTTCTCTGGCCGGATTATAGGAGGCCGGTAGAAAAGAGACTGAAAGACCTCGAACTGCGGATTTTTGAAAATCTGCATGAGAGAAACGTCAGGCAGATGAAAGCCGGACTGGAAAGAAGGTTGAGTCTCTATCTTTCGATGGCTAACTCTCCCGTAAAGCAACCATCGACTGTCGTGTGAATCAGCTGATTTGCATCTAAGATGAAAGCATTCGCTTGAGCTCAGGCATCATAATCGCAAATTCAAATATGCATAGATATTGAAGTCTGGTGTTTCGTATTCGCCCGAAAGGCGAGTCTTTATAGATGCCTGTCTTTTGAATTCTAAACCTCCACACGAATTATCTGCTCCCTTTCGCCTTGACAATCGCGCCGCAGGTGGATTTCTTGGTTTTGTTGTGAGGAAGTGTGCAGGTGCCGAGGGATCTTCGGATCGGGCGCCACGGATGGTTATCAGGATATGATCGAAGGAGGAATGGTGAAAGAGGTAGTGGTAATAGATGGCGCGCGGACTCCGTTCGCGGAATTCTGTGGATCGCTAAAGGAGATTATAGCCAACGATCTGGGAGCGATAGCGGCCAGGGGAGCCATGGAGCGTTCCGGGGTTAAGCCGGGTCAGATAAATCATGTTATATTCGGCAACGCCATGCAAACGTCGGGCGATGCCCTCTACGGGGCCCGCCATGTCGGCCTGAAATCGGGAGTTCCGATCGATGTGCCGGCGATCACGGTTAACAGGATCTGCGGGTCGGGTCTGCAGGCGTTAGTTTACGGCGCACAGCTTATTCAACTCGGTGAGGCGGATATCTGCCTGGTCGGTGGGATGGAAAATATGTCGCAATGCCCCCATGTGATTCGAGGCGCTCGCTGGGGTCTGCCGCTCGGGCAGGGGCAGATGGAGGATGCGCTCTGGGTCGCGCTGTCGGATTCATACAACAATATGAGCATGGCCATAACGGCTGAGAATCTGGCGGCAAAATATAGTATCTCCCGTGAGGAGCAGGATAAATTCGCCCTCAGATCACAGAACGCCGCTATCAACGCCCGCGATAAGGGCTGGTTGAAGGAGGAGATGGTTCCGGTGATGCTGCGGGATCGCAAAGGAAACGAAACCGAGTTCTGGACCGACGAGCATATACGGGAAACCTCAATAGAAAAACTCGGCAAACTTCGAGCGGTGTTTAAGAAGGACGGTGGTGTCACCGCGGGCAACGCGTCGGGGATAAACGACGGGGCTTCTGCGCTGGTTATCGCGTCGGCGGAAAAAGCCAAAGATCTGGGCCTGACACCGAAGGCGAAGCTGATGTCCCATGCCGTCTGCGCTGTCGATCCGGATATCATGGGGATAGGCCCGGTACCGGCTATAAGAAAGGCCGCCGAAAAGGCCGGGACGAAAGTTCATGATTTTGACCTCGCGGAAATTAACGAAGCCTTTGCAGCGCAATACCTGGCCTGTGAGAAAGAACTGGAACTCGATCGCAACAAGGTCAACGTGAACGGTGGCGCCATCGCGCTCGGACATCCCCTGGGCGCATCCGGGGCGCGTCTGGCCTTGACACTGATTTACGAGATGCATCGACGAGATGCTAAGACGGGCGTGGCGTCGCTGTGCATCGGCGGAGGACAGGGTATTGCCGCCGCGTTTGAGAAGATTTAGTTCTCGAACATATGCAGTATAAATCGCAAACGTCATAGCCTGAAATAATCCTTTTAATCTGTCGGAGAAAGTATGAGAAGATTTCTTGCTATTTGCATAACGCTTTTTTGCGTGGCCTTGTCTGCCAGGGCGGATGACGGCCCGCTGGGTTTTGCCCCGATCGTAAACGAGGTCTCGGTCTATCAAAATAGTTCCGATGAGGGGGACGATCTCGGTCAGACATTGCAAATCATCTCCATAAACGAGATAAAATTGGGCACCGCTTTCAACCTGGAATTCACGGCCGATTTCAATCGCAGGATGACTCCGGGAGAAGATAAAGATTACTATCTCGAAATAAGCCTGGTAAAACCGGTCTGGAAGAAACTTTCGGTTAATTATCAAAGGATTCACGGGACTTTCATAGCCGATCCTGTTAACCAGTTTGGAGTGCGATGGAGCTTCTGAAGAAAAACTTCCCGATATTATTTGCCATAGTACTGTTGGGATGCGGTTCTCATAATTACAGACCGCGAACCGGAGATATAGTCCTCCAGGACTTAAAAAGCCCATCATCCGAGGCCATCAAGCTGGCAACCGACTCACCCTATTCTCATTGCGGCCTGGTGTCCGTGGAGGGTGATGTTGCATTCGTCATCGAGGCTGTAGGACCCGTCAGGAAGATTCCCCTCGAAAAGTGGATCGAAAACGGCGAGGGATCATATTCTGCCTTGCGGCTGAAAGAAAGTGGAAATGTCGATGATGCAATTCTCGCCGCTGAAGAGTATCTGGGTTTGCCATATGACCACATGTACCTCTGGAGCGATGATGAGTTTTATTGCTCCGAACTCGTCTACAAAGCATTCATCAGGGGCTGCGGGATAAGCCTATGCGATCTGAGAAAGTTTGAAGAATACAATCTTGAATCCGTGGAAAGCGCTATCCGGGAACGCTTCGGGGAAATCCCTGTCGGACAAAAGGTTGTGACGCCCGAGGATCTGGCGCATTCAGCCCTGCTGAAGCCTGTCTATTCAAATATGAAGGAATAGCATCGTTTTGTACCTGCAATTACCCAGTAATTGTGTCTGCCACTTCGGTCTTGTGTCGATTCTCTGTTTTTTGAGCCTCCTGCAACAAAATTTCCATGTGAAATCTCTGTAATAGCTTAGCTTCTAACACCTTACGCGAATCGGAAGAAGTGTTTCAAATTTTAACGTTTGACGTCTCTTCCAACCAAAGCAAATTTTAATCGATCCTCATTCCGATAATTGAAAAGTAACCAAATATTATCACGGGAGGACCGATGAAGAAGCTTCTGATCAAGTGCATAATCCTGTCGCTTATGGCGATGGTGTTTATTGCATGTGAAGAGGATGTGACAGAGCCGGGGGCTCATTCGGGTGCGGTAACTTTCAATCTGACCGCCCCGGCCTTCGAGGAGATTTCCGGTAATCAGGTTTATGTAGGTCTGTTCTCATCATGGAACGACAGTATCCCGTTCGTCATCGAGGATGGAACATTTTCTGGAAGCGTTACTACCCTGGAGATAGCCGATGTCGATCCGGGAACGTATGTGGCGATTGCAGCGATCAACGGCGAGGGAGACGGTTTCCCGGCTGACGAACCCTTTGGGGACCATGATCTATTCTGGATGGGTCTCGATTTGGAAGTCGATGGCGACGAAGTTATAAACGTATCCCAGTACGCCTGGCAGGAAATAGAGTTGCCTGCAATACTTGTCGGTTTTAGAGGTTTACCTGCCGGCCACGATGGGGATATTTTCGCCTGCGGAATATTCCCGGACGAAACGGATATTTTTGCAGATCCCGGGGCCGAACCATACTACGGTGGTGTCGGTATTGTCTATAATACCTCAGCTGTGCTCGCATTACATCCTGAAGACGATTCCGCAGAATCCGCGCTTCCTTCAGGCAGTTATGATCTCTGGATGCTCCTGGATGTCGACGGTAATATGGCAGATTGGCATGATACGACAGATCATATGCGGCATTATCCTTTATCAAACGGCGATCTTATATCCAGCCATGATTTTACTTTCGACGCTTCAGATGATGCCGACTACGGTCAACTTATAACAGCGGCTGCATTTACGGAGGTTCAGGCTTTTATTTTGACATTGAATTTAACTGTCCCGACAGGTGAAAATCTGGAAGGCAATATTGTTCTGGGCGCGGTCTGGACAAGCTTCGAGGATGAGGATCCGTTCGCAATGGATACAACCACCATTTCCTCTGGTTTGGCCACGCTTCAAATCCCGGTCATTGCAGATGCAGAATTCTCCGTAGCGGTGTTTTTGGATAGGGACGGAGGCGGTTTCGATTATTCTGATGATGGCCCTCTCGATTATGGCGATTACTTCTGGGGTGCGATGAACATTTCAATGACGGCCAGTATGACAGTTAGTGTCACGGCTAATGCCTGGCAGCAATTTCATTCTATGATAGTCGGCGTGGATAACATTCCGGCCGGGCATGACGGTGAGATCTTTTCTCTGGCGGTTACTCCGGCCGACGGTAATCCATTTAATCCATACCGGGATGATGTCGCAATGGGAGGATTCGGGCTGATCTATAACAGTTCTGCTATAATCATGCCCTGGCCTTTTGGTGAAGCCGATTCAGCCTGGACGTTGCAGAATGGTGATTATAAAATCTGGTGTCTCATTGACGTCGATGGCGTTCTTGATGATTACCTGAATGCGGACGATTCATCAGCGTTCAGTCCCGTGACCGATGGCGATTACTACACGGTTTATGACTATACTTATCCCCCCGCACAAGCTGATGATAATTTTATACAGATATCGGGAAGCTTTTCGCCGGTAGTGGGGATTAGCGGCACAGCATCCTGCCCGGACTGGACCAGCGGCGGCGGTGGTACTTATGTCTATCTTTTTGCGGAAAATCCCCTCGTCAGCGATACCGCCGATGCGTATTCGATGGCATCCTTAGCTCGGCCGGGAGCTTATTGGCTCCCCTGCCTGCCCGGGGATTCCGTGTATGCCGTCGGTTTCTGGGATATCGATAATTCCGGTGAGTGGGATGGCCCCTCGCAAGACGATTTGATCGGCGGATATGGATCGTCAGTCGACTCCCTGGAAGCCGTTCTTTGCACGCAGTTAGGCGTCGGCAATATAGATTTTGTTCTCGATACGCCGTATGATACGACACTATTCGAAGGCCCACGCAGGTAAACAGCATCGATAATTTGAGAGGCCGGCTTGATGCCGGCCTTTTTCCTTTTATGAGTTAACCTCTTGCGCAAGCATATTATATCTATATCAGGCATTTTGCAGGACGTGCTGGTTTCCCCATTTGACAACAATATTGTTTTTGAGTAGCTTTAATAATGTGAAAAGACGCAATCGACAAGAGTTACGTTTAGAAATTAAAAGGGTGTCAATGTGTTAAAGTGGATCATTTTCGGCTTTCTGGTTATAGCAGTTTTATCGTGTTCGAATGCGGTATTGAAAAATCCATTTGAAAAAGACAATATTACCGATCTGACCGAGCGAGAACTCTGGCGGATGCACAAAGATGTCCGTTTCGCAGGCTTTATATATGACGATCGTTCTGAAATAGAGGGGCTCCTGCTTCGATGGCAGCCGGATTCGATCCTGATTCAGCCAAGAGGAGCGGATCAGCCGATAAGAATCCCTTCATCCGGAATAACAGGGATAAGAATTGAAACAGGTAATAGAATCCTGGAGAGCCTGATCTTAGGAACGGTGGCTGCAGCGGCGTATGTTGGGTCGGTTAAGAGCTATGATCTTGGCGAGACAACCGCGACAGAGGCAATGACCAAACTCCTGGGGCCTCCACTGATAATTTTCGGCGCTATCGCCGTCGGATCAAGCATGGAGAAATACAGGCTGTACCGGGTGCCCGAGGGATTCGAGTTCGATTTTGAAGAAGCCAATTCGCTTTATGAACTTCTGGAGTAGATCCACGAGCTTCGAATCCGAATAGACGTAAAATTCACTGGCAGGACCTTTAGCCTCCGCTGGACCAGGATTATTTGAATAATATAGATATTGCGGAGATATCGGGAGGAATTCTTTCCTGGCAACTGACCGATCAAACTTTCGATATGTTCATATACATTATTCACTTGACAGTTTCCTGCGGTTGTCTTTCCTTTGTAAAAGGTTGTTTGAATTTATGCCAAAATCCCGAGAAGCCGACAACAGAGCACTTGTTTAATCATAGACAGAGGTAGCCTATGGATATTGAAGTTCGACTGGCAGAAAAGAGCGATCTCAAGATTATCCACGAGATCTTAGGGGAGATCCAGGAATGCGAGATTGAAAATAGGCTGAAGAGATTCGAAGAAGCTTTAAAGTCCGATTTTTCGACCTATTTGCTGGCGGTTACCGATGGCAAGGTAGTAGGTTATCTGAATACCTGGCATCTCCCCGATCTGGTTGACGGCGAGGTACTTTGTATCCTGCTGGATTGCTATGTCTCAGCCGAGTTTCGGCACAGGGGAGTGGGCAGGATGCTGTTGGAGGGAGCCATCGAGGAGGGAAGAAAGCATAATGTCAATAAGTATTACGGCTGGATGGATTTTGAGAACAAACCTGCGATCTCACTTCTAAAAAAGCACGGGTTCTCCACGGAAAGCTTGATGCTGGAGAAAAGGTGAAAATCAGGCGTAAACATGAGATTCCGAAAGCAGCTTGAGATCCTTTTTCGATTATTGTATTTTAATATCCGGCTTATGGCGGACGTTTAGTCATCAGGATTCTCTGGGCTATCAATCGGATGACTTGGCGGGAGGCTGGAAGTGTATAGATCACTGCAGGGCAGGTGCGGGCTTTATTGCGGCGATTGCGAGATCTACATTGCCTATTCCACTAATGACACCAAAGCTCAGCGAAAAATAGCCCGAAAACTGAGCAAGGAGCGCGGAGAGACCATATCGCCCGATCAGATTAAATGCCTTGGCTGCAAGGGCCCTGATACATCATGCTGGGGGGCGACCTGCAAGATAAGAATCTGCGTCGAGGAGAGAGGAATTGAGTTCTGTTACCAGTGTCGCGATTATTCATGCGATGAACTCAATTCATTTTTCGAAAAAAAGCCGGCGGCTCGGGAAAACTTGAGGATGATTTCCAAGATCGGGCCGGATGCCTGGATAACGGCCATGATGTCGCGATCCGGGAAAGGAACAAATGGCTGAGATCCTGAATGAGAAAGCTCAATGGATTTTGAGGTGTTACATATTTGATGATTTTTCAGATGAGGAGTTTTGATGGAGATTGAGAAAATTGGTGTTTGCGGTTGCGGGCTAATGGGTTCGGGCATCGCCGAGGTGGCATCGAAGGCCGGTATGATGGTCGTGGTCCGCGAGATCAATGAAAGTTTATTGAAAAAAGGTCTGGGCCGGATAGATAAATCTCTCTCCCGTGCGGTGGAAAAGGGGAAGCTCGACGGGGCAGGGAAAAAGGCTGTGCTTGACAAGATCACCGGGACCACAAAGCTCGAAGATTTCAAGGATTGTGATCTGGTATGCGAGGCGATCATAGAAAACATCGACGTGAAAATCGAACTCTACAAGGATCTCGACGGCATCGTGAAGATGGACGCGGTCTTCGCCTCGAATACCTCCTCTCTTTCCATCACGGAGATGGGCGCGGCAACCGGCCGTCCGGCCAAGTTCTGCGGTCTGCATTTCTTCAACCCGGTGCCTGTTATGAAGCTGGTGGAGGTCGTCAGGACGGTTGCCACATCGGACCAGACTTTCGAAACGGCGAAAGCGTTCGGAGAAAAGCTGGGCAAGGTGGTGGTATCCTGCAAAGATACACCGGGATTTGTCGTCAATCGTATTCTGGTGCCTTATCTGCTCGATGCCATTCGGGCGCTGGAGTCCGGGGTTGCCACCAGAGAGGATATCGATACGAGTATGAAGCTTGGTTGCGGCTACCCCATGGGTCCGCTCGAGCTGACCGATTTCGTCGGGCTGGATACGACTTATTATATCGCTGAGATTCTATTCGACGAGTTCAAAGATCACCATTACGCCGCCCCGCCCCTCTTGAAGGCTATGGTCAAGGCGGGATATTGCGGACGGAAGACGGGACGCGGATTTTACGACTATACAAAGAGGTAGGAAACACTGATGGAGTATAAAAATATCAAGCTCGGGAAGGACGGTTCGGTCGCCATTGTCACAATTGACCGTCCTCAGATGCTGAATGCTCTAAACGATGAGACCATTGCCGAACTCGACCACTGCTTCACTGCCATTGCCGATGACGAAAGCATACTGTGCGTCATTCTGACAGGTGGCGGCGAAAAGTCATTTGTGGCCGGCGCCGATATAAATGAGCTGGCGGTCTGCGACGTCGTCTCCGGCCGTGCCAAGTGCGATCGGGGGCAGAAATTGTTGTCCAAAATAGAAAATCTACGGCAGCCGGTCATAGCCGCTATCAACGGTTTTGCTCTTGGCGGTGGATGCGAAATTGCCATGGCCTGCGATATCAGGCTGGCATCGGAAAAAGCCAAGATCGGACAACCGGAGGTGAGTCTCGGCATAATACCCGGCTACGGCGGCACGCAGCGGCTGTCCCGGCTGGTGGGCCGCGGCAAGGCCAAGCAGATGATATTCACCGGCGATCATATCAACGCCGCGGAGGCGCTTCGGATCGGCCTGGTGGACGAGGTTTACCCGCCTGAAGAGTTGATGACAAAGGCCAAGGAGATGGCCCGGAAGATAGCGTCCAAAGGCCCCCTGGCAATAACGGCCGCCAAGGAAGCGATCAATCTCGGCCTCGATGTCGATCTGAAATCCGGCTGCGAGCACGAGGCGTCGCTGTTCGCAGGGATCTGCGCCTCCGAGGATAAAACCGAGGGGACCAAAGCATTTTTGGAAAAAAGAAAGGCGGAGTTTAAGGGGAAGTAAGAAGCTTATTTTGATGCTAAAATAACGAGCTTGCTTTGCTAAAGGGAACCGATGAATAGAGAGCTTGATTTTAACGCTCAAAGCGTAAATGACGCCATAGAAGGTCAGATGCAACGGGAGGGAATAAAGCCCAAACCGGTAAAGCCGCTCATTGCACCCGTACTAGCCAAACCCCATACCGCGATTTATAAAATGCATCGCTACTATGCCAGAAGGCCTCATAATGTTTTTGCGAAACTGATTGAGCATTACACCAACCCAGGAGATATTGTTCTCGACCCGTTCTGCGGGGGTGGGGTAACTGTGGTAGAAGGATTGAAGCTAAAACGTCGAGTTATCGGGGTAGATATTAATCCTTTGGCGACGTGGATTACGAGAATTGAAGCTGAGCCCGTTGATTTTGATAAGCTGGCAGCCGTTTTCGGCGATTGGCAACAATGGGTGGAAGGAAATGTTAGCCCCCTTTACAGGACAAAATGCACAAAGTGTGGCAAAATGGCCGTTGCTGAATGGTACGAATGGTCTAATGTCGTGAAATGCGTCAATTGCGAAAAAGCTGTTGTCTTGGCAGAGGCGAAAAAGCTGCCGAATGCTGTTTACGAATGTACCAATAAAAAGTGTAAGGCAAAAATAAAACCGGACAACTGTGAACGCCTGAAAGATAAGATGCTGTCAGTTTTTGTGAATTGCTCTAAGTGCTCGAAGAAGTATATACGGGATGCTCAGGCCAGCGATATAAGGCTTGCAAAATCCATAGCCAGAGAAGAGAAATTTACAATAAAGAGTAAAAAACTACGGATTCCGCCAGATAGCTTTCCTGACATGAACTCGGTTCGAGAAAACAATCTTTATTCAAAAGGATTCTACAAATTCCGTGATTATTTCACTCCAAGGCAGAGGGTGTCGCTGGGATTCATAAAAAAATGGATCTCCAAGAACATAGAAAGAAGCGATGAGGCCATAACAAACGGCATTCTTCATCTATTCTCCGCCTTGCTGCGTTATTCTAATAAACTCGTATTTAGGAGTCAGGGATGGCAAGGAGGTAATCCTATTGAATGGGCTGGTCATATTTATTGGCCGCCGGAAGTTTATGTGGAAATGTCACCCCTGCCGCCTATGCTGAGGCGATACGCAGCTCTTAAAGCAGGAAAACGCGAGCAGAACAAATGTGTTGGAAGTTTCTATCGGCCTCCGAAAGGACCCAGACCATGGGAAGAGATAACAGAAAAGGCCACCTGTTGGTTGCTTACTCAATCTAGTCATGAGTTGAGAATACCAGATAACTCGGTTGATGCAGTAATAACGGATCCACCGTTTGGTGGCAATGTACAATATGGGGAGCTGTCGGATTTCTATTTGGTATGGATCAAGGAATTTCTGGATCTTAAGAATGGGGTGGACAAGGAATTTGAGGCCATTGAAACAAGACATCAAGGATTCGAAGGGGCGAAAGACAGAGCCTTTTATGAGGAAATGCTTTTCAGAGTGTTCAAAGAATGCCGAAGGGTAATCAAGCCGGATGGATGGATGGTCCTGACATTCCATAACAAAGATGTTGGTGTTTGGATGGCTATGAACCGGGCAGCTATCAGGGCCGGTTTCAGACTTCCCACTGTTGATGAGTGCAAGAATAGAGGAATGGTGTATCAACCTCCAATTGAAAACTATACGCAAACAATACATCAAAAAAGAACCGGTTCAATGTTAGGAGATTTCATTCTTTCATTCCGACCCCATCAGCCGATTTCCGAATTGGATGCCATAAAAGAACAACTATCTATCGATGAAGAAAAAGAGCTACTAGAGAAATGTGAAGAGATAATAAGATATAATGGTGGTGCTGACGAGACAACTTTGATGACAGGTTTGTTGCCATACTTTTCGCAAAAAGGACTATTAGCACGGTTGGCGAAGTTTGATCTAAGGTTACTCTTGTCTAATGGAAAGTATGTCTTTATTAAGAGAGAAAAAAAATGGTTCATGCGAGATATGGTGGAGGAATCAGGAGCGCTAAAATATATAGATATAATCCCTGCTGAGAATCTAACACAGCAGCTAATTTACAGCCATCTGGCTGAACATAGAAGAGCCTCACTTGATGAGTTGCTCGTTGTAATTTATTCGCAGTTAGTTAATTCCTATAGGCCCCAAATGACAACAATTGGCAAGGTTCTGAATAAATATTGCAAAAAGACAAAAGTTAAGGGCCATAAACGAGAATTATACGTATGGAATCCCAAAGCCAAGACCCCTGAGGAGATTGAAAGAGTATTGGCCGCCCAAACTGCATTAGATTTGGCGGCCCTTGTGGTCAGTGACCACGATAGCATAATAAAGATTATTTCGGAATTCGCAATAAAAGCGGGCTATAATGTTCATATAGGCGAAACTGAGCAAAGAAAATCCCCAAAATTAGAAGCAATAAGCGTAAAGTTAACCGGTCTGGAATTGGGCTTATCCCCTGAGACCTTTAGATTGATAAAAGAAATAGACACAATTATTTTGAAAGGTTTTAATAATATGTTGGCTGCTGTTGAGGTGGCAACTACGATCTCTACCTTTAATAAGGCCGTAAATGACAGATTCAGGAATTTGCTTACGATTGCACCGAATCTAGATGTAAAATTAAACGCTGTTGTTTCAGATAATGATTTCGATAAAGCCTATAAAGAATTATACACGCCTGCGAACGTGAAATCTGGTCTTGCGAAAAAAGTGAATTTGATTAAGATTAGCGAGCTAAATACTCAAGATTTCTTAAGGAAAGTTGTCGGTGGCTAGGTATGATAAAATCGCAAGATAACCACAGAGGGGAAACGATGGAGGAATATTCAGGCGAAGGGCAGGAGGTCAATCCGCTAGCCCTGGGAGCAGCATACCTCGATTATTGTGTCAGGCAGGGATGGCTGACCAAAACAGGCGAAGGCGATACGTCCCAGTATAGTCTGACTCCCGATGGCGAAAAGAAACTGGCGGATGTTCCCTTCAATTTCGATCTGTCAGCGTTGACCAGAACAGGAGAAGAGCCGAAACGCCGGCGAAGACGCCGGAAATCGTAGGCCGGACCGCCCGGCGCCTGGCAAGCGAGGGGTAGAGAGTATCTGCTGCATATCGGGCACTCCCAATGTTTTGTCAGGTTTTTTCTAAAACGAGATAGAACCGATCGAGGGATATTGTGAAGTGGATGGCGAATTTCTTCAGTGACGTGGGCGGGAGCCTGGCAGGCGGCGATTTCTACGGTAAGGCGCTTTCCTATTCAGCAGCGAGATGTTGGCGATATATGCTGACGCTGCTTTTCATAATTTCATTGATTCATACTGTTCACTATCTGGGTTTCATGGCGGAATACCATCAGAAGGTTGTTGATTTATTCGAATATAACAACTATGAGGTTGTTTTTGAAGAAGGTGTTATAACAAATACCCCGGCGAATCCCAGGTTCATAACCTTCGAAGGTGATACCATGGTCGTCTGGGAGTGGATTCGAGAAATGTCGGATGCCGACAGCCTCAAAGAATTGCATCCCGATATAAACGTATATATCGGGCCGAAAGGCATTGTCAGGCTTGGAGGCCCGTCTCCATACTATAGAGAATATCCTCATGATTTGACCCTGACCATCGACGCCGACTATGTGAGAACACTGAAGACGTCTTATAGCTGGATTGTCTTTCTGTTTCTGTTCGTAATGTTATTCATTGTCTCGCTTTTCTGGACTGCCGCGGTAATCCTGATTTTTATTGCTCCGGTGCTGGCCATCAAATTCTCAAAGGTCGGTCTTAAGTTCGGCGGCATCTGGAAGCTGGGAATGTTCCTGGTGAGTTATCATTTGATTCTTATCACCATATTCACGCTATATAACATTAGAATCCCCTATCTATGGGTTTATAATTTTCCTTTATATATTTTCATAATAGCGCTGCTGGTAAAGATAAGGCCGGAGGATCTGAACCCCGAGACAAAAACAGGGGATAGATTTGTCCGATGATCGGCATCCCGCAGGCATTTCCGGGCTTCGATCCTTTCAATCACAGCGGCGAGTATAAAGGATATCGGTTTTCAAAATACGCTGATGGGATTGATTCCCTGACAAATCCGAGATGACAGCAGAGGAGAACGTGGCTCAAACAATTGCACAGAAAATATTAGCTGACCATGCCGGACGTGAAGAGGTTACGCCGGGGGAGATAGTCACCGTTCCCGTGGATATTGCTATGGCCAATGAGCTATCCGCAGCGCTTTCGATTAAAGAGTTGGGCAAGTGGGGAGTGGATAAGCTGTTCGATCCGGAGAAGATCAGCCTGATACCGGACCATTTCACTCCTGCAAAAGATATCAACGCGGCCGGTATCGCGAAATTGGTCAGAGACTTTGCGAAGAAGCACGATGTCAAATGGTATTTCGAGGTCGGTCGGGCTGGAATAGAACATGCCGTGTTACCGTTGGAGGGTGTAATTCTGCCCGGTCAGATCATGATAGGCGGCGATTCGCATACCTGCACCGCCGGGGCTATTAACTGCTTCGCCACAGGTGTAGGATCGACCGATATCGCCTGCGCCTGGGCCACCGGCGAGGCCTGGCTTAAAGTGCCGCAATCGGCAAGGCTAACATACACCGGCAGTCTCAAGCCGCACGTTTATGGTAAGGATCTGATTCTTTATGCTCTCAAGGACCTGACGGTCTCGGGCGCGACATATATGTCCATCGAATATCATGGGGACGTCTTCAATAATCTGTCGATGGCCGACAGATTCGCCATGGCGAATATGGCTATTGAAGCCGGAGCGAAAACGGGCATTTTTAATTTCGACGAAAAAACGAAGACACTGGTAGAATCGACCCCCAGATTCAAATCCGAAAAGCCAGCATACAAAACGTATGCTGCAGATGACGGTGCTCAATATGCGCTTCAGAGAAATTACGATGTATCAAATATCGAACCCCAGGTAGCCTGTCCGAATTCCCCCGATAATGTCAGGCCGGTATCTGAAGTCCGCGACGTAAAGATCGACCAGGTTGTGATAGGGGCCTGCACAAATGGATGGCTGGAGGATATGATCCGGGCGGCGGAAGTTTTCAAGGGCAGGAAGATTCATAGTGATGTTCGCGTTATAGTGATACCGGGTTCGCAGGCAATCGCCAGGGAAGCGTTCGAGTTAAATATCCCGCAGATTTATATCGATGCCGGCTGTGTTTTTTCAACCTCGACCTGTGGGCCATGTTTGGGAGGGCATATGGGGGTTCTGGGGGATAACGAGGTCTGCGTCTCCACCACCAACCGAAATTTCAGCGGCAGGATGGGACACATAACATCGAAAGTATACCTGACCAACCCGGCGATAGCAGCGGCTTCCGCCGTATTGGGGCGAGTGGGTTCACCTGATGAACTATAGTAGATATAAGGCTCGATCCGGATGAAAGTTGCTGTAACAGGGGCCGGAGGATACCTGGGCAGAGCGCTGGTCTATCGACTGCTCGCTTCTGGATTCGAGCCGTTCGCTATTGTCAAAAAGGAATCCGACGCTCTAGAGTATGAGGGCAAAGGGATCAATTCGGTATGCCGCGACCTTTCGGTAGAGAATGATTACAATGGCTTATTAGATGGCTGCAAGGCCCTGGTGCACTGCGCGGCGTTAAGGCGCGATTATGGACGGTGGGAGGATTTCAAAAGAACAAATATCGATATTACACGCCTGGTAATGGAATGCGCATTAAATAAGAAACTCGAAAAGATCATTCATATTTCCACGGCATCGATATATGGCAATGACCGAAGCCACTACGGGACGGACGAGGAAGCCGATTACGGCCAAAGAGTGGTGGATTATTACACACGTTCCAAGATAGAGGCCGATAAGATCGTTTCCGGTCTTATAAAGTATAAGGATTTTCCCGGGGTGATTCTTCGGCCGGGATATATCTGGGGTCCCGGCGGTCAGACGATAATCCCCTTTATCGTGGAGCGCTTAAGATCGGGAAGGCTGGTGCTGGTGGAGGACGGCGAGAATTTGCTATCACTTACCTTCATTGACAACGTGGTCGACGCGATCATGTTGGCGCTTAAGAATAAAGAAGCAACCGGGCGAATTTTCAACATTACCGATGGTTCCAAGGTAACATCGAAACGGTTTATCAACGATATAATGTCCGTGCTGGGGATAGATGTGAAGCTTAAGGCTGTACCGTATCCGTTGATATATTCGATGGCATATCTGCTCGAGCGTTATTATGGAGCTGCGCGTAAATCGACTCCGCCGCCTTATACTCGGTTCGCCGCGAGATTTCTCAAGTACAGTGCGGTTTTTGATATCTCCCGGGCCATATATGATCTCGGTTATCAACCGAAGATCTCGTATAAGGCCGGAATGACATTTATAACGCCATACCTGCGGTCGCTTTATTACGGCATTAAATAGAACGCCGGGGAGGATAGATGAAGCTTTCTGGAAAGGTCTACAGAGTGGAGGATAACATTAATACCGACATTATCCTGCCGGGTCGATGGTGCCACCTGACGGATGAAACCGAGCTGGCCAAACACTGCATGGAGGATTACGACAAGGATTTTCACCTAAATTTCAAACGAGGTGATATAATAGTAGCCGATGAGAATTTCGGCTGTGGATCATCGCGGGAGGTGGCGCCGCTTTCTATGAGGGCGGCCGGTATCTCTGCGGTGGTAGCCAAATCGTTCGCCCGAATATTCTACAGAAACAGCATAAATATCGGATTGCCGATATTCGAATCGCCGGAATGTGTCGATGCTACCGAGGCCGGTGACGAGCTTCGGATAGACATTTTCGAAGGAAAAATTGTCAATGTTACAAAAGGGAAAGAGTTCGAGTTCGTGCCGTTTCCGCCGTTTATGAAAACTATAATCGAGAAAGGCGGCCTTAAGGGCTGGGTGATGGAGAAGCTGGGGAAGGCATGAGAAAATACGCTGATATTGATATGTATCGTTTTGCAGTTATTGAAATATCGAGAGGAAGATCATGTATAAAATCGCGGTAATAGGTGGTGACGGCATAGGGCCGGAGGTCACATGGGAAGCCCTCAAAGTCTTGAACAGGGCCTCGGAATTATATGGATTCAGCTATGATACGACCGAATACCCGTTCGGCTCGGAGCATTATATCAAGACGGGCGAGTTGATGCCTGAATCTGTATATTCGGAATATAAAGAACATGACGCTATTTTCTTAGGCGCTATCGGCGATCCGCGGGTGGAGGTTGGCCTGGTGGAGCGGGCGGTGATAGCGGGGATACGGTTCAAACTCGATCTATATGTGAACCTGCGGCCTATCAAGCTGTATGCTGAATCACTCTGCCCCATCAAGAATAAGAAAATAGAGGATGTCGATCTGGTGGTGGTGCGCGAAAATACCGAGGACGTCTACACCGGAATCGGCGGTATCATGAAGAAGGGGACACCTGACGAAATTGCTATAGCCAATATGGTTTTCACCCGTAAGGGATGCGAGCGGGCGGTGCGTTACGCCTTCGAGATTGCCAAAGCCCGCAATAAGGATAATAAGGTAACGCTGGTCGATAAGGCCAACGCCATCCGCGCCCAGGATATCTGGACCCGCACCGTGGAGGAGGTCGGCAAAGAGTATCCCGATATCACACATGACCATGCCTATATCGACGCCGCCTGCATGTGGATGGTGAAAAACCCGGAGTGGTTCGACGTGGTCGTGACCACCAATATATTCGGCGATATTTTTACCGATCTGGGCGCCATGGTGCAGGGCGGTATGGGGATCGCCGCCTCCGGCAATATCCATCCCGGCCAGGTCTCCATGTTCGAGCCGATTCACGGTTCCGCCCCCAAGTATAAGGATAAGAACGTCGCCTGTCCCATAGCGGCTATCATGGCGGCACAGATGATGCTCGATTTCCTGGGAGAGACAAAGGCCGCTGCGGCTATCGAGGAGGCGGTTACATCGCTTCTGCAATCCGGGCGTATCAAATCCCTCGACGCCAGATCCGGTATACCTACATCGGAGATGGGGGATATGGTGGTGGCGGAGTTGAAGAGAGAATAGCTTGGTGTCGGGAGACGAGCTCCCGACCTACGGCGTGGGATTGTCATTCCCAATCCTACAGATCCGTAGGACTTGATTGGGGATTCCAACGGATCCGTAGGACCAGGACGAGAGGCATTCCGCTGGATTCCCGCGTTCGCGGGAATGACATGTATGGGCGTCAGGAGCGCAGGCCTATGGCTCGTATGAGGCTCCTGACCTACGGGCTAGGTGTCGGGGGATAAATCCTACGAATCTGCAGGACTCCCGACCTACGGCAACTCCTCCAGGAACTCCACCGCCCGGCGCATGTGGGGGATGACGATCGAGCCGCCGACCACCAGGGCGACGCTGAAGATTTCGAAAAACTCCTCTTTGCTCACACCGTTCTCGTGACACTTGATGATATGGTATTTGACGCAATCGTCGCAGCGAAGCACCATGGACGATGCCAATCCCAGCATCTCCTTCGTTTTGATATCGAGTGCCCCCGGCTGGTAGGCCATGGTATCCACCGAATAGAATCGCTTTATCGTCTTGTTGTCGGCATCGAGGATTTTCTGATTCATTCTCTCCCGGTAGCTATTGAATTCATCGAGTAACTTTCCCATGTCGGCTCCTCTATTTTTTCTCATATCTTAATTGAAATCAGGTGCCGGCGCAAAATAAATAAGTAAGCAGCGATGGATGATCCGCTTCGGTCATTACTCTACAATAGCTGCAGTCCTCGCAAAATTGGTTGACTTTCAAGTCGAAATGAATAAATTGAAAAGTTTGTATGCGAAAGAATGATCCGGATAAAGAGGACTGACGATGAAAGGCATGAAACCCGACGAAATAAAAGTAATCCTGGCCACGGATTGCGGTTCCACAACGACCAAGGCTATTCTCATAGAATACCAGGACGGCGAATACCGTCTGATCGTTCGCGGTGAGGCTCCGACAACCGTGGAGGCGCCGTTCGAGGACGTCACCATGGGGGTTCTAAACGCCATCGGTGAGGTGGAGGAGCTCTCGGGTCGAAAGATCCTGGATGAAAATGATAAGATCATAAATCCGAGGACCGACGAAAACGGCAATAAGGTTGGCACAGATATATATGTTTCAACATCGTCGGCGGGCGGGGGCCTGCAGATGATGGTTGCCGGTGTAGTGCGGAAGATGACGGCTGAATCCGCCGAGAGGGCGGCGTTGGGGGCCGGCGCAATCGTCATGGATGTTATTGCCTCTAACGATAAGAGACTTCCTCACCAGCAGATCGAGAGGATCAGGCATCTGCGTCCGGATATGATTCTGCTTTCAGGTGGTATAGACGGCGGCACTATGACCCACGTGGTGGAATTGGCAGAGCTTATCTCGGCGGCCGATCCCAGACCACGGCTCGGAACCGGATATAATCTGCCGGTTATCTATGCCGGCAACAAGAATGCCAGAGAAGCTGTAAAAGAAACGCTTGGTGATAAAACTGCTCTGGATATAGTGGATAATTTGCGTCCCGTGCTGGAAAGAGAGAATCTCCTTCCGGCCAGAGAGAAAGTCCACGACCTGTTCATGGAGCATGTCATGGCACAGGCTCCCGGGTATAGCAAGCTGATGGAGTGGACTGACGCTCCCATCATGCCGACTCCCGGTGCCGTCGGAATAATTATCAAGCGGGTGGCCGATGAGATGAATATAGAGGCGGTGGGAGTCGATATCGGGGGAGCCACTACAGATGTCTTCTCCGTCTTCCGGCCCGAAGGTAAACCTGAAGGGGTCTTCAACCGCACGGTGTCGGCCAACCTGGGGATGAGCTATTCGGTCTCCAACGTTTTCGCCGAGGCCACCGTGCCGAAGGTCATGCGCTGGGTGCCTTTCGATATGGACGAACGGGATCTGAGAAACAGGGTCAAGAACAAGATGATCCGTCCCACGACGATTCCTCAATCGTTACAGGAGCTGGTATTCGAGCAGGCTATCGCCAAAGAAGCGTTGAGGCTGGCTTTCATCCAGCATAAGAATTTCGCCACCGAATTGAAGGGTGTCCAGCAGCAACGGACTATCGCCGACGCGTTCGATCAGACCACCGCCGGCGCCACGATCGTGAACATGATGAGCCTCGATATCCTGATCGGTTCGGGCGGCGTCCTATCGCATGCACCCCGCCGTCAGCAGGCGGCTTTGATGATGCTCGACGCTTTCCAGCCGGAGGGAATAACCAGGCTGGCGGTCGATTCCATCTTCATGATGCCTCAGTTGGGGGTGCTGTCCGAGGTTCACTCCCGGGCGGCGACGGAGGTTTTCAATAAGGATTGCCTGATTCATCTGGGATGCTGTGTGGCCCCTGCAGGCGAAGGCATCAAAAAGGGCCAGGAAATGCTTGAATACAGGATAGAACTCCCGGATGGCAGCATCGAGGAAGGCAAGATCATCGACGGGCAGATGAAGCTCGTCAAACTTGGTGTGGGGGAGAGTGGCCTGCCGCTGTTGGCCAGAGGGGTTCTCAAACCGGCCAGGAATCTCGATCTCGGAAGAGGTAGAGGCAATGCGATCACTACGGAGTTATCCGGCGGTGTGGTCGGGATTATACTCGATGGCCGGGGACGTCCGTTCGTTCTGCCTGACGACGCCAAAACCCGTGTCGCCAAGCTCAAGGAATGGATGCTGGAGCTTGATATATATCCCCGGGAGCGGCTGGAGAAGCTATAAAGTATAGTCGATAAGTATCACAGAGAGGTCTGACGTGACAATGTATGTTAGGCAAGCATCTGAAAGGAGAGACATTTGTGGATACTCAAACGTGGATTAAAGACCTTTTCGAAGCGGTTGACTCGCTGGATGCGGATAAGTTCGCGGGATTCCTTACCGATGATGCAATTTTCAGATTCGCCAACGCCGCCCCGGTGGAGGGCAAGGCTGCAATTCGTAGCGCCCTGACCGGATTCTTCTCATCGATCAACGGCTTGAAACACGAAATCCTCGAATGGTGGGAGCAGGATGGCACCGTGATATGCCGCGGCGAGGTTACGTATATGAAAAAGGATGCCAGTGAATTTACCGCTCCGTTCGCCAATTTCTTCAAGATGAAAGGTGAGTTGATAAAAGATTACCTTGTATATGTGGATGCATCCCAGCTTTACGCTTAGAGGCTAATTATGATTTTGTGAGCGATTTTCTTTTTTGAGCGGCGAGCCACTTCTACCCTCGGCCCAAGGCCTGACCCTACCGCACCTAATTTAGTTGACCTTTTTGCCCTCAGGAGTATATAATATAGGGAGAGTATATATCAACTGCAGAGGTGTTTGTATGAAAGGCTTTATTAAGTTCACTTGTATCGGGTTGGCTGTATCCGGCTTAATTGCATTGTCATCGTGCAGTAAATCAACGGAGCCTGAAAAAAACTACGATTTCCCGGAGCCGCTGGATAGCGTCGCCAATGATATAACGCTTTCGATCCACTCGGCTGTCTGGGATACCCTTCTGGCAACAACTGAACTAATAACAGAAGGAACGACGATAATAGAATTTGGCGACTCATCCTACTTGTATCATGCTTTCAATATCTATGCAGAAGCCGAGGGGTTCTACACAGAATTGTACTTTTGCCGGAACGGAGATACCGTAACCGTCGATCTGGATGCTGTGCCGACTGCAGCCAATGCCATCACGGGCGTCATAATCGGCTCTCAGGATATGTGGCCTCATTATTATTATGCAGACGGCGATATCGAGGTCGGC
Source organism: uncultured bacterium (assembly GCA_965541585.1). Classification (GTDB taxonomy): domain Bacteria; phylum Zixibacteria; class MSB-5A5; order UBA10806; family UBA10806; genus CBDVBL01. The sequence continues at coordinate 130,959 of CBEUCH010000001.1, forward strand.
GGTCCGGAAAACCTATCACTGACCATCAGAACCGATCAGCAAGGACGCTTTGGCTTGGGTAATTTACCAAATGGTACATTCCAGATGAGCATTAATCGCTCGGGATGGCATGAGCCTATTATCTTCCAGGTTGAAAACGCAGGCAGTATTGATTATAGAGATTTGCTTTTTGTCGATCCTGCACAACTTGAAGCCCCCTATCTTTATCTCTATCCGCAAACCGAAATGGATATTACCATTGAACTTGGCTTTCCGCAGGGGGGACAAATAACCGAATCCGAGCCGCCATATGGCAGCGGCTGGAATGTTCATGTTACTCCCGATGGCGTAATCGAAGGGCAATACTCATATTTATTCTACGAGGGAGTTATATCGGTGCCATTCAACCATGAATGCGCCTGGCTTCTGGATGGCAACGACCTTGAGAACGAGATGCGAAACCTGCTTGTAAACCTCAGCTTTGAAGGCAGAGAGATTGACGATTTTGTCGATTTCTGGGTGCCGATAATCGAGGGCTCGCCCTGGTATGCGTTCTTCCCTCAGGACGTCGAATCGATTATTACGCTTGATATTACGCCGATTCCCGACAATATCCTAAGGGCGCTGTTTTTCATCTACCCACTCGAACAGCCTCTGTCTATCCCGGAACCTGAGATCCCGGTTGATTTCACCCGTGATGGTTTTACGGTTGTGGAATGGGGCGTTATCGGCTGGCATGATTAGGTTTTTGGTTGCCAGTCCTGCTTTCCGGACCAAGCATATTACCCGGTAAAGTGTTGAACCCCGAAGATCTAATATCTCTCTCCCAGCAGATCCAGAAGGCGTTTGACGGCAAAGACATCGACGCCATCCTGCAGCATTACAACGATGATATTGTCTTGATCGGGCCGTCGTTTCCGGAACCGGTCTATGGCATAGATGATTTGAAAAAAGCGATTTTAAGATATTTCAAGAATCCCCGGAGGACGGCCACAACTCTAAAAAATATAAAGACTTATCCTCTTGGGGATGATATCTGCCTGGTATTCTGCAGAATCGAAGGCTACCAATCTGTATACTATTCGAGATACGATTTCAAAGGATGGCTTTCGAGGGTTTTTGTCGAGTCCGATGATGGCCCCAAGATAGTCAGCGAACAACTTTCGCTCACTTAGCTTGCTGTTCATTTCTTAAGATATGCCGAAGCCAAGCCCTCTGATATTTGGCGGCCCGCCGTCAGTTTTCCGCATTTATTGGCGGGAACTCCAACTTATTTAATAGGTTTACATTGATAGTCGATTAGACTATATTGTGCGCCAAAACGGGAATTTGCTCAAAGGTTAAGGAGGCAGGAATTGTTCAAAGGCGTGCTATTGATGGGGGCGCCCTCCGGCGGTGGGGGTGGCGGAAGCAGCTTATCCCTGCTTTTGATGTTCGGTCTGATTTTCGCCGTAATGTATTTTTTCATGATCAGGCCGCAGCAGAGAAGGGAAAAAGAACGCCAGAGGATTATCTCGGAACTCAAGAAGGGCGACAAGGTCGTTACCAACTCCGGGATCATTGGAACCGTATGGGGCATAAAGGATAACGTCGTCGTTTTGAAGGTCGATGACAATGTGAAAATGGAGTTTTTGAAAAGCGCAGTTTCGGCAAAGGTCGAGTAATTCAAAGCGGGAGCTTAAAAAAGTTTGTCTATTCTGCCCATAAAAGTTTACGGTGAAGAGGTCCTGAGGGAAAAATCCGAGGCCGTTGAGAATATCGACGGTGAGATGATGGATTTTTTGGAAAGTTTGAACCGGACCATGCAGTACGCCAAGGGTCTGGGGTTGGCGGCCAATCAGGTGGGCCGCGCCATCAGGGCCTTCGCCATCGATTTATCGCATTTTGATGTTCTGGCCGAGCCCAGGGTGTTCGTCAACCCGGAAATCATGGAGATCGGGGGAAACGTAGTTACCGGCGAAGAAGGCTGTCTGTCATTTCCCGGCCTTTTTCAAATGATCGAAAGACCGGAGAAGACAACCATCAAGAGTATCGACTTCGACGGCAAGGAATATTTTTTCGAGGCAAACGGGATGGTGGCCAGGGTAATCGTACATGAGATAGACCATCTCGACGGCACCCTATTCATAGACAAGCTAAGCCCCGCACAAAGACGACTCATAAAAGGAAAGCTTAACAAGATCAAGGCCGGCGAAAAGGTTGGATGAGGCTTATATTTTTCGGGACGCCTGATTTTGCATCGCAATGCCTCCGGAAGATTCTATCGTCGAAACACAGCGTAGCAGCGGTGGTGACCGCGCCGGATAAACCGGCGGGCCGGGGCAGAAGGCTGGCGCAAACGGCGGTGAAAACACTGGCAAGTAAGCACGAGTTGGAGATTTTGCAGCCTGAAAGGCTCAAAGATCCATCATTTCTACAAAAGCTCGAAGTCTCGGGCGCAGATATTTTCTGCGTGGTGGCGTTCAGAATTCTACCGGAAGAAGTGTTCGGCATGCCGCCCGAGGGATGTATCAACCTTCATGCCTCGCTGTTACCTAAATACCGAGGAGCGGCGCCGATCAACTGGGCGCTTATCAATGGAGAGAGCGAAACGGGCCTGACGACTTTTTTTATCCGCCGCAAAGTCGATACGGGAGAGATTATCCGGCAGGAGAAGATAGATATCGAACCGAATGAAACTTTCGGCAGCCTGCACGACAGGATGGCGGAAATGGGAGGGGGATTGCTCATCCGGACCCTGGATTTGATAGAGTCGGGCAATGTCGCCCCTATAAAGCAGGATGATAGTCAGGCATCATCGGCGCCCAAAATATCTCCCGAACTGGGCGGAATAAACTGGGCAAAATCGGCTCGTGAAATCCACAACCTGGTTCGAGGATTGTCGCCACGACCGGCGGCGCATTCATATCTCGAACAAAAAAGAATTACTTTGCTCCTGACTGAATTGACGACGGATGAACCGACTGATCAAAAACCGGGGTCGGTTATAATGGCGGATTCGAGAAATGGAATAGTGGTTGCCTGCGGGAAGGGTTCTTTGAAGATCCTTCAGTTGAAGCCGGAGTCGGGCAGTGCTATGACCGGCGCCGAATTTGTCCGCGGGTACCGATTGGAAGCCGGTACCTGCTTTGGAGGTCATGTTGAGCGCAAAAGTTAGTTCCCAGATATATGTGAATGTCACCGACTATGAGACCCGGATAGCGGTCGTTGAGGACGATAAGCTGGTCGAGCTGATAACCGAAAGGCCGGAAAGCGAGCGAATAGTAGGGGATATCTATAAAGGCAAGGTGACGGCGGTCCTCCCGGGTATCCAGGCGGCATTCGTGGATATAGGTCTCGAGAAGGCAGGTTTTCTGCACTTCTCGGATACTTCGGATTTCAGGGGAACCCAGAATCTTCTTTTTGATATGGAATATATCGATGAGGACACTCTCGATACTCCATTGGTTTCGAGACGTAAAAGATCATCTATCATATCAGATCTTATAAAGAAGGGGCAGGAGATTCTCGTACAGGTTATAAGGGAACCGATTGGCAATAAAGGGCCGCGACTTACCACCGTCATATCTCTGCCGGGACGATACATTGTCATGATCCCGGGGGGGAACCATCTGGGTATCTCCAGGAAAATCTCGGATCCGGCGGAGAAGAAAAGACTGCGCAAGATAGTTTCCGATCTGAAGCCGGGGAATTTCGGAATAATCGTCAGGACGGTCGCTGAGGGCAAGGATAAAAGGCGCTTCAAAGCAGATATGACCATGCTGACCAAGCTCTGGAATAACATGAAAAAGCAGGTAGAAAAATCGACGGCCCCGGCTCTCGTTCACAGGGACCTGGATGTTACCGGTGGTATTATCAGAGATCTTCTCACCCGGGATATTGATCGGGTAATGATAGACAACAAAAAGGAATTTTCCAAGATAATGAAGTATCTCAAGGCGCTCGATCCCAAGCTGCGATCCATTGTGGAGTTTTACAAATATCCCGAACCGATTTTCGATAAGATGGAAATCGAGCCCGAGATAGAGAAGATGCTTGAGAGGAAGGTCTGGATCAAGGGCGGGGCCAATATCGTGATAGATCAGACGGAGGCCCTGGTAACTGTCGATGTCAACACCGGCAGATACAGCGCCAAAGCCAGGGGCGAGGATGCCATTTATAGAACAAATCTGGAGGCCGCTCGCGTTGTTGCCCGCCAGTTAAGGCTTCGGGATATAGGTGGCATCATAATCGTTGATTTCATAGATTTAGAGAGTAAGGAACGTCGCAGACGAATCTATGATGAATTTAAAAACTCTCTATCGCGAGATCGCTCAGAGAATTATATATCCTCGATATCCGATCTGGGCCTGGTGGAGATGACACGCAAGCGGATAAGGCCGTCATTCATGCATGCGACTTCTGAACCCTGCCCATTATGCGATGGCATCGGGCGGGTCCTTTCTCGAGAGTCAATGGCGGTAAAAATCGAGCGCTGGTTCAAACGGGCCCGTACATCATCATCGTTGAGAAAATACCAGATGATAACCGGCCCGCAGGTCGGGGAGGTTCTTCTCGATGGCAGGCCCAACCGGCTCCGGATCCTGGAGAAAAACACGAAGCTTAAAATAGATTTGATAATAGACACCTCTCTTCACCCCGATGAATTCAAGGTAATTGATGCCTCATCTGAAATCGACGTTACTGAAAAATATAAAGCCTGAAAATTTATTGGCTTTATCAGTATATCTTTTTGCCATCGCCGCTCCCATCTCGATCGTGCTGGCCCAGGCGGCCGCGGGCCTGGTGATCTTAAGCGGTATCGCCTGTACGGTCTCTCGTTCCGAGAGAATCAGGTTGCCTTTCTGGGGATCAATATTGTTGCCGTCTTTTCTGGCATTGGTGCTTTTGTCCTCGATTTTTTCTCCCAGTTTCGTATCAGCCGTTCCTCAGCTAAAGAAAAGCTGGGTTATGATCTGTTTTTTCCCCATGGTGGCGTTTTCGTCGGCCTTCTCCTCGAGGAAATTAATCGATCTCTTAATTCTGGGTACGGGAATCGCGTCGCTTTTAGGTCTATTCCGATTCATATCAGGGGAGGTTCAGCGGGCTGCTCCCTACTCAGGTGGATATACCACCATGGCGCTGTTTGAAGCGGCCATGATACCGATCGCTTTAGCGGTTTTTGTTAAGACAGAATCATCAAAAAGATGGTTCTATATAGCGGCGGGAGCGGTTATGGCAGCAGGTTTGCTTTTTTCGGGCACCAGGGCGGGATGGTTTTCCGCGGCTGCAGGCATTTTGATTGTCGGATTTTATCTCAATAAGAAGCGAACCGTTATAGGCCTGCTCATTGCGATCGCACTTCTGACAGCGATCCCCCAGAGCCGTGGTCTGATCATTGAGCGTTTCAAGGCCAATAAAGAAGGCGGCATAACAAGTGGTCGCACCTCCCTGTATGCGGCCTCGCTGGCGCCGGTATCACACTTGCCATTCTGGGGATATGGCCCGGGGAGTTTTAGAAAACTTGTGCCCGAGGGTATTTTAGAAGAAATAGGCGATACCGGAATCCAGAGCTGGCATTCGACGCCTTTGGAAATATTGATAGAATCCGGGCCACTGGCGCTGATTGTCTTCTTAGGTCTGGCAACGGGTCCACTCCTGATTTGCTGGCGGAATCGTGCAAGATCGTCCGGCGAGGGAACATTCTGGGCGGGGATGTTATCCTCCATCGTGGCACTGTATCTGGCCGGGATGACAACCAATCTCTTGAGAGATTTTATGCTTTTATCCCTTTTGATGATAATCTGGTCGGTATCAGTTACTGGCCCGGAGAAACCGGTTCCAGCGGGGAATAAATTTGAATAAAGAAAGTCCTGTGAACATTAACAACAGATACATGATAGGTGTTTTATGACTTCCCGGAAGAGCCTGATTGACGAAGGCATAATCCAGGTAGCGGCTATGATGGAGATAGCCGCCCGGACGGCTCCCAAATCGAGGGGCGAGGATTTTGTCGAGATTATGACGATCACCGGCCGAGGATTGAAAAAGCTTGCAGACGCTATGCTCAAATTCGGGGCGGAGAAGAACAAACAAAATTTCGACCGGGATGCCGCCAACGTATCGGCCTCAAAAGCGGTGGTCATTATCGGGCTGAATAACAGTACTTCCCTGGGTCTCGATTGTGGCGGCTGCGGTTATCCCGACTGCAATGCTTTTAACCTGGCCAAGCAGGTAGATGTTGACTTTCTGGGGCCAATATGCAGCTATCGCCTTATTGACCTGGGTATCGCAGTCGGCTCGGCCGTTAAGACGGCGCAGATATTCAATGTCGATAACCGAATCATGTACCGTATCGGGGTCGCCGCCCGATGGATGGGGCTGGTGGACTGGGATTATCTTCTGGGGATTCCCCTCTCGGCGACGGGGAAAAACATATTTTTTGACCGTGGATGAATGAAACAAATCTACATTAGAAATGTTTAATCACATGGTTTCGGAGATGGTGCTTGACAAGAAGACGAGGGATATTATATGATAAATTTCTTAGATAATCTGGAGGTGCGATGCGAGCGATTATTGAAACCGGAGGGACCCAGGTTCCCGTTGAAGTTAATGCTAACTGCAAGATACCCAGGATAGATAAACCGGTCGGGGAGGAGATCAATTTCGATAAGGTCTTGCTGATCTCCAAGGGTAAGAAGCCAGTTGTAGGTAAGCCGTATATCGAGGGTGCGTCTGTTAAAGGCGAGGTTGTGGCTCACAGCAGGTTCGACAAGGTTATCGTATTCAAATTTAAAAGGCGGCGCAAGTATCGTCGCAGGACCGGACATAGACAGGACTTTACAGAAGTTCTGGTCAAGAAGATAAGCCATTGAAGAGATCTATCCTTGCAATAGCGGCGGTCTTATTTCTTGGGGCATCTGTCGGGGCACAACCCGATGCCGGACCGGGACCTGGTGAATTCGGCGTCGAGGTATGGCAAAAATCCATATTATCGGTCAATATCGAGGGGATTCATAGCGCCGATACATTCCTGGTGCTAAATTCGTCCGCGCTGGTTCCCGGCGATATTGTCACTTCCGGCCTGGTGCAGGATGCCATAAAGGGCGTTTACGGGCTCGGGTTATTCTCCGAGGTGGGAATCGACGCTGAACCCGCCGAGGCCGGCGTGGTACTGACGATAAAAGTCAAAGAATATCCCAAACTCCGCGATCTTAAGTTCTCCGGCAACAAGAAGATCAAAACCAAAAAATTTAAGGAAAAAATCACGCTTTTCGAGGGGCGACTCGTCTCTCCCAAGGAGATAAAAAACAACGTTGAACGTATAGAATCCATGTATGCCGAGAAAGGGTATCTTCTGGTTAATATTGAAACCGAGCAAAGCGCGGTGGAAGACGAGGAGGGACTTGTCGACCTGGAATTCAAGATAAGCGAAGGGGAGAAAGTCAGAGTTGGCAGGATAACTTTTTCGGGTAACCGGGTATTCGCCGATAAGAAGCTCCGGGGCAAAATGTCCACCAAACAAAAGGGATTCTTCAGGTCCGGCAGTTTCGAAAAGGAGAAATACCTCGAGGATAAAGATAAGATCATTGAGTTCTATAAGAAGGAAGGGTATATCGATGCTGTCATTCTGGGCGATTCAATATGGTATTCCGAAAATAAGACCCGGATGTTTATCCAGATCGAGTTGAGAGAGGGCGAAAGATATTATTTCGGAAATCTTAGCTGGCAAGGAAATACGCTATTTGCCGATGAGGATTTTCAAACGAAGGTGGAATTCAAAGAGGGGCAGGTCTACGATCAGGAGAAATATGACGAGACTCTATTCAAATTCCATGAAATGTACCAGGACGAGGGTTACTGGTATGCGCAATTTGAGGAGGAAAACAACGCCCGCGGGGACACCGTTGATTTCCACTGGAGTATTACCGAGAACGATCCAGTCCATATCCGGCTGATTAATATAGTCGGGAATACCAAGACTCATGAGAAGGTTATAAGGCGCGAGCTTTTAATTACGCCAAAAACAGTATTCAAAAGATCCATCCTGGGGCGGTCGCTGCGCGAGGTTATGATTCTAAACTTTTTTTCCGATGTCACTCCCGACTGGGATGTTCTCCCCAATGGGGATATCGATTTGAAAATCAAGGTCGAGGAGAAGCCTACCGGTCAATTTTCAATTGGCGCCGGCTATTCTGCGGTTGATAAGGTAGTTGCCACCATTGGACTCGGGGTTCCCAATCTCTTCGGGACCGGTCAGACCGCTACCTTGAATCTGGATCTCGGCAGAAACAGAACTACTTTCGATGTCAGCTATCTGGAGCCATGGTTTCTGGATACTCCCACATCCCTGTCCGGCAATCTTTATCTGCAGGAACGTCGCTGGTACGATTGGTTTATCGAACGCAGAATCGGCGGCAGCGTCAGAGTCGGGAGAAGACTCCGCTGGCCTGATAACTATTTCCGCATCTTCTCCGGATATCGCCTTGAGCTGGTTGATTATCCCGAAGAAGACATCAACCGTTCATATATTGATAGGAATCTGAACAATCCATACTCCGTCGACAAGCAGGATTGGCCATTGATCACTTCCTCCGCGAGCCTCACGGTATTGAGGGATTCCCGCGACCTTCCGCAGTTTCCTACCGGCGGATCGGTGGTCTCGTGGAGAGGCGAACTGGCGGGGACACTCCTGGGAGGCGATTGGAATTATCTTAAGCAGGTCTATTCGGCGGAATACTATAGGACGTTATTCTGGAAAGTGGTGGCAATGACCAGGGTCAAGTACGCCGAAATAGACGGAATATACCACGGGGAGGACGACATTCCCTATATCGAGAGGCTTGCGCCGGGTGGAGTTGATCCCGACGGGACCATCAGGGGATACGATGACGGTCGTGTCGGGCCTTATGACAAGAGCGGAGCATTCTTGCGCGGCAGATTTGAGTTGATTTACAACTTTGAGTTAACTGTTGCGGTTGCCGAGCAGCAGTTTTACATTTTGCTGTTCGCCGACGCTGGCAACTCTTACCGGACTCTTAAAGATATCCGGCTCTTCAAGCGATATTTCAGGTCGGTCGGGCCGGGGTTCAGGATTGTGATTCCGTATATTGGCATAATGGGATTTGATTTCGGTTACGCCTTCGATGGTTTTCAGAGAGACCAATGGAGTACCCATTTCCAGATAGGTAGAGGTTTTTGATGATCAGCTGTTTGGCTGGAACAAACATAACTTTCAGGAAGGTGATTATGAAATGGTTTGTCTTCGCCGCCGGGGTCATAGCATTCAGCGCCCTGCAGGCGAACGCTCAGGGGGGCAAGATCGGCTATGTTAATTCGCAGCGCATTTTCTCCGAGTCCCCCGAGTTTCAGGAGGCCCAGGCGAGGTTCGATAAAGAGGTCGAGGATTGGAATACTCGCGCCGCCGCCCTGAACGATGTCATAGACAGCATTAAGCTGGATAACGAGAAGAACTCCCTGATCTGGTCGGCATCGAAACGCAAAGAGGTGGAGGATCTTCTGACGGCCAAACAGGATTCTCTTCAGCAATTTCTGGATCAGACTTTCGGCCCCAACGGCAAAGCTGAACGGAGGATGGCGGAGCTTTCCAGACCGATTGAGGAGAGAATTATCGACATAATCAGAGGCGTAGCCATCGAGAAAGATTTTGATATGGTGCTGGATGTGGCCGCAGTTAGCATCGCTTTCGCCAAGGAAAGTCTGGATTTGACTGAAGATGTACTGGCCGAGATCGCCGAAGAAAAATAGATGTCCTTTAGATTGGGCCAGATAGCCTCTGCTGTAAAAGCAGAGCTTAAAGGTGATGCCGATCTGCGGATAGAGGGTCTGGCAACCATAGAAACCGCAGAACCGGGCGATTTGTCATTTATCGCCTCGAGGAAATTCGAAAAACTCGTCGAGAAATCCCGGGCCTCGGCGCTGATAGCTTATCCCGGACTGCAGAGCGCGAAACATTCCCTTCTGATAGTGGAGAATCCGCAACTGGGATTCGCCATGGCCATGAGGATGTTTTATGATGCATTTTCCTCTGTTACCCCCGGTATCGAAAAGACCGCGGTTATTTCGGATGGTGTCGGAATATCCGACGATTGTTACATAGGGCATAATGTCGTGATTTCGAAGGGGGCTCAGATCGGCAAGGGGGTTGAAATCCACGCCGGGGCTTTCGTGAGCGAGGATGTTTCCATAGGGGATAATTGCCGGATATTTCAAAATGTCGTCATTCGCGAACGTGTGACTATAGGCGCTAATGTCGTAGTATACCCCAACGTTGTGATCGGCTCCGACGGATTCGGGTATTGCTGGGATGGATCAAATCATATAAAGATTCCGCAGGCCGGCACGGTTGTCATCGAGGATGGGGTCGAGATCGGCGCCGGCACCACGATCGACAGGGCAACGCTCGGTGAAACGGTAATAGGCAGGGGGAGCATAATAGATAACCTGGTTCAGATAGCCCATAACTGCAAGATCGGACCCTATTCTGTCATATGCGCACAGGTTGGATTGGCAGGATCCACGGTATTGGGCAGAAAGGTAACGCTCGCCGGACAGGTTGGCGTTGCCGGTCACCTCAAAATAGGCGATGGAGCAATTATCGAGGCCCAATCCGGAGTCCCAGCCGACGTTCCGGCCGGGGCGGTTCAGTTCGGAACGCCCTCGAGAGATGTTTACCTGGCCCACAAGATCGAAGCTATCCTGAACCGTTTACCGGATTATGTTAAACGCATCAAGAAGCTGGAATCATATTTTGATAGAGATAAGTGATTTTTATGGGCGGGGAACTCTGCGAATAGAGAATTCGTTTTATATCCCGGTTGATTGGTATGTATGAAGGGAGAACAGATGTCCAAGATTGTTGAAGTAAACGACGCGAATTTTGAAGAGGAAGTCAAAAAGTCCAATGTTCCTGTCATGATCGATTTCTGGGCTGCCTGGTGCGGGCCGTGCCGCATGATTGCCCCTTTCGTTGACGAGGCCTCTGACGTTTACGATGGCAAGCTGAAGGTGGCCAAGGTGGATGTGGATAATAATCAGAAAATCGCATCCGAATATGCTGTTATGTCGATTCCTGCGGTGATGTTTTTCAAGGGCGGCGAGGTCATCGATCAGGTGATCGGCGCAGTGCCCAAGAAGACGTTATTCGATAAGATAGATAAAGTTCTGGCCTCTTGATGGGCGACCATCAAAGTGCCGAGATTGTTAAAAAGATTCTACGCGATTACCATACTGTGGCTGTGGTGGGGCTATCGGACAAACCTGAACGGCCCAGTCATATAGTTGCATCATACCTGCAATCTCAGGGTTTCAGGATTATTCCCGTGAACCCCCGAATCTCTCGGGTCCTGGGAGAGGACGCATATCCCGATCTGGTTTCCATCCCCTTCGAAATTGAAATAGTCGATATTTTTCGCAGAAGCGAAGATATTCCGCCGATAGTTGATGTTGCCATAAAGAAGGGAGTACGTGCTATCTGGATGCAGGAGGGAGTAGTTAACGGGGCTGCTGCGGAGAAGGCGGAAGCCGCCGGGCTGGAAGTGGTCATGGACCTTTGCATGCTCAAGGAGCACCAAAAGTACGGTTTGTAGATTCTGGCAGCAGTATGATAGCCTATAATAAATCGGATCGGTCTATCCGCTATTACCGGGCTGTTCTCTAAACGCTTGATCGCATCTTGCCGATAACATATATTGCATGCGGATAGACTGTTTTTCAAGCGGCTCAAGATGAGAATCAGAGAACCCTACAAGAAAATACCGAAGGTGGTGGAGGCGACACTCGAGTGGAACGGCCGCATGGGATTTGCCTGCCGGTCGGGTTCCGGCCATAATATTACATCAGACGCCTCTCAAGATCATGGCGGCGATAATGATGGTCCTCGCCCGATGGAGTTTCTGCTTGTTTCGCTTTCGAGTTGCACCGGCATGGACGTAGCCACATTCCTGAAGAAGCGCAACAGGGATCTTCAAGATCTGAAGATATCGGCACACGGCCGTAGAACGCCGTCGCATCCCCATGTGTTCGAGAGCATAACGCTGGAATATATGCTGACAGGATCGGATCTAACTGACGATGACATTCGGTGGGCCGTAGATTTGTCGCTCCAGAAATACTGTTCAGTGGCCGGCATGCTGGGGAAAGTCTGCAAAATCAATTATCGTTGGAAGATAATTAAAAAGCCCCGCGGGGAGAAAAAATGAACTATCACAGGCCTTTTTCCCATGGCATGGGACGGCAGAGCAGCGTTTTCCCGCCTGTGATCAAGTGGCTTTTGATCATCAACGTCGCCGCATTTCTGGGCCCCAGGGTTTTAAATTTCAATCTCGATTTCTTTTACAGGGCCTTCGGTCTGGTGCCGGCTTATGTTTTCGGCAAGTTCTTCGTGTGGCAGCCGGTTACCTACATGTTCCTGCACGCAGATACATGGCATATTCTGATGAACATGTTTATTCTCTGGATGTTCGGCTCCGAACTCGAGAGAACCTGGGGATCTAGAGAATTCCTAAGATTCTATTTTACTGCAGGCGTTGGAGCGGGCATAATCAATTTTGTCTTCGCGGTGTTTAATCCTGCAACGAATCTTATGCCGATAATCGGGGCATCGGGTGCGATCTACGGGATACTTGTGGCTTACGCGATGCTATTCCCGGAGAGATATGTTTATATCTATTTCCTGATACCGGTAAAGGTCAAATTTCTTGTGATCTTTCTGGTGATTATAGCGTTTCTATCGACTTATAGACCTGATGGGATCGCGCATTTCGCTCATCTCGGCGGAGCCCTCGTGGGCTTTCTGTACCTGAAATTCGATTGGAGATGGAAGCTTAGAAAGTGGTTTCCGGGGGAGATTATCAGGCGTGTGAGAATAGCGCAATCGGCCAAGAAGGTTCAGGAGGAGACGAGAATGATGGAGGAGGTTGATGTAATTCTCGATAAGATAAGTCGGGTCGGTTACGAAAACCTCACCAGGCGAGAGAAGAAGATATTGGAAAAGGCATCCGATAAATTATCGGAACATGGCCAAAAGTAGAGCTTAAGTAGGCTTACAAGAGAGCCGATTATTATTCTGGGCGAAGAATCCTAGCCCGGGTAGGTACAGCCTGACAGGAGAGATGATGAAAAAAGTTATTGTGGCCGATGCGTCTCCTACGATTAAGAGCGTTGCGGATTCCTTCCTTCGTCAGCACGGGTACAATGTAGTCTGCACCTCGGACGGTCTTCAGGCATGGGAGGTTATCCAGGCCGAGCGACCGGATCTGGTGCTGGCCGGCCTTAATCTATCGGGAATATCGGGCCTGGAATTATGCCGCCAGATGGCTGGAGATCAGTTGGCCGGCGGAATCCCGGTCGTCCTTATGATCGGCGCGAAGGACGATTTTGATGAAGAACAATTGATATCATCAGGCGCACGCGGCCGCCTGAAGAAACCGTTCTCTCCCAGGAATCTGCTGGAGATAACATTGAAACTTATAGGGCCGGGCGACGGCGAGTCGCCGGAGAAGTCTGTTGCCAGGGAAGGGACTCCCCGAACCTCGTATCAGGCTGATGTTATTTCGTCGACCACACGCCACGCGAAAAAAGAGCCGGAACAGGTTTATAATCTCGATTGGACAGACCTGAAGGAGTTGGATACCGAAAGCTCTGATAAGCCGGAGTCTGATAAGCCGGAGAAGGTAGCCAGCTTCGATACCTCAGAGCAGGGCCAGGAGCTTTTGATAGAAAAAGACCAGTTCAATCTCATAGATGAGCAGGCCGGGGGTGCTACTGCAGAAAACGTATCCGATTCTGAAGAGGATGAGGATTATAACTGGTTTATCGGGGAGATGAAAAGAGAAATAGAGGGTCCCGGATCCAGAGATAAGCCGGAAGCGTCAGGCCCGCCAGAAACTGCATCGTCGATCCGTATAAAACCGTCCTCCCCCGAAGTCCTGAAGTATGATGATCTGGGACCATCCGGACCTGATAAGGCAGTCCCGCATGGAGGAGAGCCCGCTGTTGACCAGGCGCTTAAACCGGAGAGCGCTGAAGAAGAAGAGCCGCCCCGTGCAAAACTCACCGGGGCTGAAATAGATAAGATCGCCGAGGTAGTCGCCTCAAAGCTGGCTGCCCATATTGCCGCCAAAATAGATAAGAAGACGATATTCGAGGCTGTCAAATCGGTGTTGGATTCCCCGGATTCTTAGGCCAGAGTGCGGACTTTGATTAGTAAGATCCATTGAGTCATTAGAGCCTTTCATCTTTACCATGGGACCGACCGGCTGTTTTTTTATCGGGCAATCCTGATAAATGGGCAACCCCTGGAACAGTTTCCTGGTTTATACGTGAAAATGATCGGTTGATGGTGGCATTTGAGGCCATTATGAAATTGATTCTGCAGAAGGGATTTAAAGAAAGATTATTGGCGAACGAGATGGAATTTAATCAACATGAATTGTTCAGTTAAGAAGCAAAAGTCCGGAAATGGCAGATAAAACTAAGACACCGCCTGCAGGGGCCTCCTGTTTCTCCGAGCCTTCGCCAGGATTGACAGGGGGGCTCAAGAGAGTCTGCGATTATCTGATCCAGCGAGGCTTACCTCGGATTGCAGCGTATAATAAGCCTGTGGTCGGGCACGGTGCCGATATTAAAGGGCCAGTAATGGTAACGAAAGGGGTTTTCGCCTGATGCTTCATCGTACGAGATCGTTTTCATCGAGCCGCTTGCTGTGGGGCATGTTTGCCGTTGTAGTCCTGCTCTTGTCTTTCGGAGATATTCAATCTGATTTGAGGGCGCAGGAAGAATCGAAGCCGGATGCTATTGTGATCGGGGATCCCGTGACCGTTGGGGCGTTTTCTTCACATTTTGAAATTTCCCCGGGAGAAACGTTCCAGGTGCTTCTGCGACTGACAATAGATGATGAATGGCATGTCAATTCGAATACGCCTTTGCAGGATTATCTGATACCGACTGTGGTCAGCCTGGATGAAGATTCCGATTTCATCGTAAGGGAGATTTCATATCCAAGAGGGAAACGGATGACCTTTGCCTTCAGTCCCGATGAGCCCCTTTCAGTATATGGCGATATCGTCTGGATTAAGATGCTGCTCGCTTCAACCGAAAGCGCAGAGATAAAAACTGCTCCCCTCCGGGTATCGATCATAACCCAGGCTTGCAATGACAGGATGTGTTTGGCGCCTGCGACGAAGATTCTATCATTCCCGATGAAGATAGATCCCGCAGCGGCGAGTGTGGGATTACGCCACGCCTCGCTTTTTAAATCGCACGGCATCAGCGAAGTGGCTACATTGAATTCGACAGCGGCGGAGCCCGGCAGCAAAAGCGATCTGCCTGATGCCGAAGCAATGGGTTTCTGGGGGATGCTGCGGGAATTCGACGCCACCGCTTTTGTGGACCGCTACGGATATATACTGGCCTTTATCGCCATGTATATTCTCGGAATGGGTCTAACCCTGACCCCCTGCGTTTATCCTATTATTCCCATCACCATAGGATTTTTCGGCTCTCAATCCGGAGGACGGTGGACGAGGCAATTGTTGATAGCCGGCGTCTTCGGTGTTGGCATAGCCATAAGCTATGCTGCGGTGGGGACCGTGGCTGCATTTTCGGGATCGCTAATGGGCGCCGCCCTGCAGAATATATGGGTTCTCGTAGCTCTGGCGACGCTCTGTGTGGTGATGGGATTGAATGCCTTCGGTGCCTTCGAGCTTCGCCTCCCGGGCTGGTTTATGAATCTGGCCGGAGGAAGCTCCCGCAGAGGGATCGTCGGCTCGGCAGTGATGGGCCTCACCATGGGAATCGCCTCGGCGCCATGCCTGGCGGCCTTCATAATAAGCCTTCTGGCTTTCGTGGGTCAAAAGGGCGATCCCATACTGGGTTTTTCCATGTTCCTCATGCTGGGTCTCGGCCTGGCCACGCCATTCGTGGCTCTGGGGACGTTCTCCGGGATGGTTCACAAGATTCCAAAATCCGGCGAATGGTTGGTCTATGCCAAGAAGTTGATGGGCTCTTTGCTTTTCGCCGCCGCACTATATTTTTTAAATACTATCATTCCGGGTTCGATTTTCAATTCGATTGTTCTGGTAAGCCTGGTTGCCGCCGGCCTGTATTTCGGCTTTTTCGAAAAGACTCCTGTCAAAACCATCATATTCCGTGTCGTTCGGCTTGCTTTAGGAGCAATGTTCATCGGCGTCTCCCTGTGGTGGGGGATGCCTGCGGGGGAGATGGCGCAAGGTTCAGGGATCAGCTGGCAGCCATATTCCGAAGCCGCCTTGGATCAGGCAAAAGGATCGAATCGTCCGGTGGTTATTGATTTCTTTGCCGACTGGTGTATTCCCTGCAAGCAGCTGGATAAATCCTCATTTTCCGACCAACAGGTGATACAACTCAGCAAGGATTTCCTAATGCTCAAGGCTGACGTGACACGGGGAAGTTCGCCGGAGGTGAAATCGCTTCTGGGGCAATATAGTATCAGAGGAGTTCCCACCATCGTATTTATCGGGCCGGATGGCCGGGAACAGGAGAATCTTCGCATCGTCCAGTTCGAACCTGCCGTCGAAGTTTTGTCGAGGTTTCAAAAGCTCTCCTCGCTACAAAAAGAGTAATAATCTGTCCGAGCTAAAAAGCGGAATTATATACAACATGATATTGCCGGGCTATCATCTGAATGAGTAACAGGAGCCCTATCATGGACAGAATTCATCCATTAATATATTAATAATTAATAAATCTCTCGAAAATCGCCACCGAGGAACTATTCGGAAATGGTCGTGGTTTCAAAGGGTGGTGCTTCGATAAGTGTATGAGATTGCTGTGGCAAAGCAGATTGTTGGCGACTTTGAGCTTCGGAGTTTCAAGAAGAAAGCTGTTATTCATGCAGAGGCTTATTCTGGAACGGTTTTGAAGATGATCAACAGTCGGATGGAATCCGAGAGTTCTGTGCAGGAGCTTTACAGGTGACTTTCGGACCGGGCAATGGCCAATGCCTATGCGCTGGAGGGATATGTACATGAATCAGCGAGATTGTTTTGTTGATGAAGAAGAATTGAATCTCTATCTCGATTGTGAACTCGATGAATCGAGAAAATCGATTCTGGATGATCATCGGTTATCATGCGGGGAGTGCGCCGCCAGGTATGGGATCGCCCTGGAATTGAAAGATCTGGTAAAGGATTCCAAAGATACCGCTCCCTCCTGGCTGAGGGATAAGATCATGATCAGCATAACCCGCGAATCCCGTGAAAAAGCCGGAGGTTTTTGGGAATACATGAGAAACCTGATCGGAGCACGTCCCATGATACCGGTGGCCGCCGCCGGATCTCTAGTGGTAATATTTATACTGGCGATGATTACGGTTTCCGGGCCGAAAGGAAACATGCCTCTCGTAACCGAGATGGTGCGGGAACACAATGAGTATCTTCAGGGACATGAAAATCTCGGCATAATAAGCAGCAATCCATCAGAGATTGCGCGATGGGTTTCGACCAATGCCGGTATGCAAGTTGCGTTGCCATCCGATCCCGCCATAGCGATTCCCGGGGGAGCCTGTGTGCTCGAAGCAAACGGAGAGACCATTGGATGCATATTCTTCGATTTCCAGGATAAGAGGGTATCGCTCTTCATGACAAAGGGCACCGGGGAGAAGCTTTTCGGGCCCAGTAAAATGAATATCGAGAATATTTCGGTATATTGCGGAAGCTGTACCGGCATGAATTATGTTTTATGGCAGGCCAGTAATCTCGTATGCATCCTCGTTGGTGACGTCTCAGAAGAGTCCCTGGTCGACATGGCCAGGCATTTTATCTAAGCATTATAGATGCATATCTCCGGGTTATTGATTCCCGGTGAAAGCTTCCTCGATAGGAGCGGCCCGCGAAAATGCCGGCGGCGACTTTAAATTTGCTTGCGATCCTTTCATGAATTTCTATCTTTATCTCGGAAAATCGATCACCGGGGGGTATTGAAAACCTGTTCGCGAATATGGCTTAGTTGTATTCGCATAATTGGGAATTCGGGTTGTTCTTGTGTGCCGAGATAATGAATGCAGGCTTAATCAGACTTTCGAAGCGCTGGAATATCGATGCTGCAAAAAGATAAGCCGTTGGCAATAGAATCGGCAGATTCAAAAAAGATGTAATGATGGCGATTACTCCGATGAACCACTCTATGATGAATGGAAATGTCCTCTGCATATTTGCAAAGTACCCCGAGCCCGGTAAAGTAAAGTTCGGGTTAGAGGAATGTCTTGGCCAGAAACAGGCGGCGTTTCTGGCCCGCGCTTTTCTGATGGATACGATTTCAATATCGTTAAGGGTGCCCTGTTCAGATCTATACATTGCCCATTGGCCTCCGGATTCTCGCGGGGATTTCGAAGATCTCCTGTGCCTGTTCGAAAACGAGGAAAAGGATAGTGTGGTTGCGGAAAAAGCGGGAGGCGTGAATCTGATTCCGCAATCGGGCGAGGATTTCGGCGAACGACTGATCAATTCGTCCAGGATATTATTCGAGAGAGGAGCGAAACGTGTTATTTTCGTGGGATCGGAAGGCCCTCTATTGCAGACCTTAATTCTGCACGCCACTTTTGAGCTCTTAAAGAACAATCAGGCGGTAGTGGGACCGACGTTCAGCGGTCGTTATTATCTCATCGGCTCGGACAGCCATTATCCGGCGTTATTTAACGGTATAGATTGGAGCAGCCAAACCGTATATAAGGAGACGGTGGAACGCCTTAATCAGATCGGGCTCAACTGGCAGGAACTGGAGATATCATACGACGTGAATAGCCCCGAGGAACTTGAGCAACTCTATTTCGATATCGACAATCTTCGTCTTGCCGGCGAAAACGATATCGCATATCATACGGAAAAATGCCTCGCAAATCTAAAAAAATAAACCAGAGCCCGGTAGTAACTCCGATATATCAGAGTTCCACCTTCACCTTTCCCGATACGGCCTCGCTAATCGCTTACCAGAAGGGGAAGCGGAAGGGGTACATATATACGCGATATAGCAATCCTACCGTAGAAGCTGTCGAAAACCAGATAGCCCTGCTTGACGGCGCTGTGAATTCGCTCCTGTTCTCGTCGGGAATGGCAGCCATAAGCAGCGCCTGTCTGACATTGCTCAAGCCCGGAGATCAGGTCGTATCGTCGTATCCAATATATGGCGGTACGGCAAAGCTTTTCGATCAGCTTCTCAAAAAGTTTAGTATTAAGTTTGCATTTTACCCGGCTGACGATATAAGCAGGCTGCCCCGATATATTACTCGAAAGACAAAATTAATATACCTTGAGTCTCCGACGAATCCCAATCTCAAAATCGTCGATCTCGAAAGCGCCGGCCGGATCGCCAAACGGCGAAAGATATTTTCCATAATTGATTCAACTTTCGCCACTCCCGTTAACCAGAAGCCGCTTGATTCTGGCATCGATGCAGTGATTCATTCGGTGACCAAATATCTGGGAGGGCATTCTGATATAGTTGGTGGTGTTATCTCGGGATCTGAACGTTTCATAGCCAGGGTCTGGGAGACACGTAAGTATCTGGGGGGCTGCGCCGATCCGCATCAGGCCTTTCTATTGGAACGGGGATTGAAAACGCTTGAAATCCGTATCGAGAAACATAATCGCAACGCAGAGTCAATTACCAGATTCCTGGAGTCGGTGCCGGGTCTGAAGCGCGTGATATATCCAGGTTCCTCTTCTCATCCCCAGCATGAATTGGCAAGAAGACAGATGAGCGGTTTCGGAGGTGTGGTTAGTTTCGATCTGGGCTCAAAAAGAAAAGCTATCCGGTTTGTTGATTCCTTGAAAATCATTAAAAACGCTGCGAGTCTCGGGGGCACGGAGTCTTTAATTTCAATTCCGATCTGGTCATCGCATTTCGGCCTCAAGCAAGGAACCCTTACGCGGTCAGGTGTGACTCCTGGCCTCGTTCGCTTATCCGTGGGCCTGGAGCCCCTTGATATTCTCATAAAGGACTTAAAACAGGCCTTAAGAGTCGCTACGCGCAGGTAAGTCCAGGCGCCCCGGTAAGATTCCCCCGGCTAAAACGAAGATATGGGATGCCGATATATATCGGGGATGGTGTAAAGTGACCATCATCCCCGGTTATTATATTGTTTTCGACCTGAGAACGTCACTAAGGGTTGAGTTACGCCTAAGATACTGATGCGCTTAACCTTAGGATTAAGACTTTGGTAGCATTGCATGTCAAAGGTGGTTTTTCGAGATGAGCAAAGCTATTCTTAAGGCAACGGCTATCGAGAAGATTTCGATAGCCAACTACAAGATCCTGGAGCTCGTCGGCACCGGCGGTATGGCCAACATATACAAGGCTATCCAACTGTCTCTGGATAGACCCGTGGCGTTAAAGATAATGCACGATCACCTGTCTATGGACGAGGGATTCGTAGCCAGGTTCGAGAAGGAAGGCAAGCAGGCCGCTCAACTTCATCAGGAAAACATCGTTTCTATTATAGATTACGGACAAGGGAATGGTGACTATTATATCGCAATGGAATATGTAGATGGCACCAATTTGAAGCAGATAATGGAAAAACAGAAACGCCTACCGCTTGAAATCTGCCTTCTCGTATGCCAGCAGGTTGCCGAGGGACTGAAATTCGCCCACGGTCATAATATTATCCATCGAGATATAAAACCGGCCAATATCGTCCTCTCAAATGATGGTCGCGTTATGATTACTGATTTTGGTATCGCCAAGGGCAGGGATGATCTTTCGATTACCGCCACCGGGCAGATGATCGGTTCGCCGGCGTATATGTCTCCGGAGCAGGCGGCGGGCAGGCCGGTGGATCATAGATCGGATATATTCAGTCTGGGAATCATTCTATACGAGATAATTGCAGGCGAGAAACCTTTCAAGGGAGACACGTATCAAGGTATGGTGGCCTCCATTATGTCTCATCAGGCAGAATCGCTGCAAAAGCTCAGGGTCGATGTTAACCCTGAAATTGAAGCGCTCGTGGAGAAAGCCATAGTCAAAGATCCGCCGTCCCGATTTCAGAGCGCCGAGGAGTTCGCTGATGCGGTCTACTCTCAGCTCGAGCGTTTCAAGCTGCCGCCGATCAAAAAACTGATATCCAGCTTCCTGAAAAATCCCATTAAGGTTACCGAGAAATTGAGGACGGAGAAGATATCGAATCATATGGAATCGGCTCTGTATTATCTTACCCTGGGAGAAGGGCGCTTGAAAGACGCCAGAAAGGAATTTCAGGAGGTTTTGCGATTCGACAAGAATAATAAGTCGGCAAAGGAATATATCGCCAGGCTCTCCGAACGCACGACTCTTCCAGAATCCAGGGTCAACGCCCGGGGAAACCGGCTGAAAATAAAAGCCAAATATGTAGTTGCGGGTACTGCGGCTATCGCAATTCTGCTAACGGCAATTTCGATTATTCCCCGAGGCAGTGGACCCGGTCAAATTGACGGCCGTCAACCAAAAGCCGGAAGCCAATTGCCGGATGATTCGGAGGTCAGCGTTGAGAACGGTGAAGCCTCCGAAGATATTGGGGAGCGATCGACCGGCGGTAGCGGCGACAACGTCGAATCGAAACCCCCGGCTAACTCGAACGAAGATAGGAAAGATAAATCTTCTAAGCCGCCCACCGGTAAGACAAAGAAAAAACCGGTGGCGCGGTCCGGGAAAAGCGCCTATAATTACCCCAACCAGAATTTGAAGGAATACGGTTTCTTGACGGTTAAAACGAATGTCCCGGGTGAGATCAGTGTCGATCTCGAAAAATATGGCGCCACCAATGGCCCTTCGATCAAACTTGCTCCGGGGCGGCACTTTATTGAGATTAGAGCCGATGGCTTCCGAAGAATGACACGTCGGATCTTCAGCGAAAAGGATAAGACGGTGGATCTTCGCATCGATCTGTTGCCCGAGCGATGAGGTTGCGATTGTTCGTTTCCCCAATTCTAAAAACATTCTTGATCTCCATTCTCTCGGTTTTATTTGCCGTAGCCGCTCTGGCGGAGGACTATTCAACCAGGGACGTAGAGCTCTTTACAGCGGAAGGCTACAGGGTTGCCGGTGTGCATTATTTCATGCCCGGTCAGCAGGGTCCCGGCTTGTTTCTTTTGCACATGTTTGGTGGGAAACACACCGCCTGGGAAAGCTACCTTCCTATTTTTAAAAAGGCGGGAGTAAAATCGATTCTTGCCGTTGATCTGCGCGGGCACGGCGGCTCCAATATAAAAAAATCGGTAGAAGGTATATCGGATTCTGCAGGTAGTATTAACTGGAGGGACTTTGCGGAAGATGATTTCAAAGACGCTGTGAACGATCTCGACGTTGCCTGGAATTATTTAAAGAAAAGCCCCCGGACCGATTCAACTCGTATGGGGGTGATCGGCGCTTCCATGGGGGCCAATTATGCAGCAATCTTCGCCTCCGGCCACCCTGACGTGAAGTCGCTTGTCATGCTATCACCGGGTGTTATCTACCGCGGTGTGGAGTGCCTGAAGGCAGTCGAACGATATGGAACAAGACCGGTTCTGCTTGTGGCGTCCAGGGAAGATGAGTACTCAGCTAATTCGTGTAGGAAGTTGAAGGAAATTTCTGCCGGAACGCCGGTCCATCTGGAGATTTTGAAAGGATCGGCACACGGTACAGATCTTATTGAGAAAAATCCCGGTTTCAAGAACTTCCTCTCGGATTGGTTTAGATCCACCCTCTAAGGGAAATCTTATCCTATGAAAATACCGGAATCGTTCCGGAATCAGTTTTTCCCCGATCTATCGCTTCTACTTGTAACCCTTGTCTGGGGTTTGAGCTTCACCGTAATGAAGAATATCATGGGCGATGAGGTATCGCCGATTTTATTTGTCCTGGGGCGGTTCTTCGTTGCAACCA
The DNA here is from genome assembly GCA_965541585.1 of uncultured bacterium. Taxonomy (GTDB): domain Bacteria; phylum Zixibacteria; class MSB-5A5; order UBA10806; family UBA10806; genus CBDVBL01. The sequence continues at coordinate 153,819 of CBEUCH010000001.1, forward strand.
TATTCATTTTTCCATTTTGCAGGGGGAATCTTTCGAGAATGGATAGACGGGGCCTTGCGGGCGGAATTCTTCTGGGTATTTTGCTGTTCGCAGGCTTCAGCTTGCAGAGTCTCGGCATATTATTCACCACGGCATCGAAGTCAGCGTTTGTAACAGGACTTTCTGCGCTTTTCGTTCCGGTCTTTCTATTTGTCCACAAAGGGAAATTACCACCGATTATAAATGGACTGGCAATATTGTTTGCAGTGGCAGGTATGTATCTTTTGACCGGGCCTGCCGGAGGGGAGTTCAACCGGGGCGACTTTTTAACTCTCTTATGCGCCGTTGCTTTCGGAGCACAGATTTATGTTATGGGAATCGTAAGCCCCGGAAGAGATTTTTTATCTCTGACTTTCGTGGAGCTTTCCACCACCACACTTCTGGCGGCTCTATTCCTGCCTCTGGAAACGGTTAAGTTCCAGCTTACCTGGGGATTGGTTATCGCGATAATGTTTCTGGGCATATTTGCCACGGCGGGAGCGCTCGCAATCCAGACCTGGGCGCAGCGGAGGACATCGGCGGTAAAAACAGGCTTGATCCTCACTGCTGAGCCTGTATTTGCCTATATGTTCGCCTCCACTTTACTGGGAGATTATTTCAATTCGGTTCAGAAACTTGGCGGGGCGATAATCATATTGGCGGTTATGATGGCAGAGGTCTTGCCGGTATTAATCGCTCCTAAGAAGTCTCAGCGGTATTGATATTTATCGGACTCTACGGCTTACTGCAAATCCAGGCGTAACACCTATTTCAATAACAATAGTTTGATGGTACGGGCATCCTGCGCGCTTTTCAGGCGAGCAAAATAGATCCCTGAAGGTAAGCGAGCTGCATCCCATGTTACGCTGTACTCGCCGGCCGGTTTTTCTCCCTCGGCTATCATGGCTACCCTCTGTCCCAGAATGTTATATACGCAGACTTCAATGTGTCCGGGTTCAGATAGCCGATATGTGAATACAGTCTGTGAGTTGAACGGGTTGGGGTAATTTTGCAGCAGGGAGGTTTCTTCGGGGAGCGGGGCATCATCGTCATCGATATTCACCCTCACCTCGCCGAACTCCTCCAGTATGGTGTGAAGGATATCGTATGAAGCTGATTCTTCAACATAGTACAGTGGGAACTCGAGGGTTGCTGTATTGTAAGTCTCTGTACTGTGAATGATGCCGATAGGGTTGCCATGCAGCTCAGAGGTATCGGGATCTACCGATATATAGTCGTAGATCACCTCGTCATAGTCGTTCGGGATGAGAGTGCCGATTCCGAACAGGCGGCCGTCGTTATCGTCCGATGGGAATACAATTCTGTTGGCTCTAACTGTATCAACATTGAAATCGTCGAATAAAGGCGATGCCGATTCTCCACCTGTGAACTCTGTGTTATATATACCGGGGAACTCAATGCCGGCCAGGTTTAAATACTGGGCTGGGAATTGTAATGTATCATAATAGAGGATACCTTCGAAGCCGTTGCTCGGCACAATCTGCCTTGTTCCGGCTAAAATGACGTTGCCACCGGCATCGAGGTAGTCAGGAATGATTCCCGAATTATCGGTCGGGTCGAAGAAACGATGGCCTAATAAATGTTCTTTGGCAAATATTATGGTGGAAAACGATGCCAGTTCGGGGAGAATCTCAGGTTCTTCGAATATCATCAGGTATTGATAGTCTTGGAGAATGTTTTCATAAAAGACAATCATAGAATCATAGTCGGGATTCTCGAAATCCCTGTTGGAGTTTATGAGCAATATCCCGGAATCAAGGCCCATCGGTATTGCTGACGCCACGTCGGAGAAAAATGAGACGTTGTCGTATATGTCGACAGCGGTAATCATATAGCTGTATTCGCGACCGTTCATAACATCAGTATCGAGATAGAAATTCGTTTCGCTGGTATCGATAATGACAAATTCGCCATCAGGAGGTTGCCGGTATATTATATAGCCGTCGATGTCCGTATCCGGGTTCGGGTCCCAGGTAAGTTCTATCTCCGTATTTCCGGGGGATGCCGTTAGGCCGGTAGGCGTCTGCGGCTGCCCGGTGTTTATGGAAATCTCCGGCGAGTAATCTCCCTGAAGGTCGATAGTGTTGGCGGAGGCGATTACATAGTAGTATATAGTGTTGTTCTCAACGTTTGAATCGACGAATACGCTATCCAGGAAGTTATCGGGAGTGATCTTCTCCGGTTCATAAACTCCTGGTTCGGTCCCGCGGTAGATCCGGTATTCAAACAGATTCGGCGGCGTTACCGGATCCCATCTGAGTCCAACGTGATCCGGGTCCCAATCGGTCATCCTGAAGTTGCGGGGTGGTCCGGGGGGGATATTTATAAATCCACTCTCGTAGAAGATAATGGCGGAGTCGGCCATTTCAAGAAAATCTGAAAAGTCGAGGTTTGCATAATACTGTGCTATAGAAAGGGAATCATCGGTGTTGTTGCGGAGATTCTGAGCGTAATTGTTCGGGTCGACATGCAGATTTTCGCCGCCGAAATAGGCGACGGTCAAGGTCTCCGCCGCACCCGCGGGAATATCCAGCGGCCCGAATGATATCAAGTAACGGGTGTCGTAACCGTTGGCCAGATCGGCTGCCTGCGGCGGTCCGGGAATCCAGCCCTCGTCGGTGTGATCGAGGTTGGCCCAGATCTGCCCGTAATCGTGCTCTCCGTTGGACATCACGAAATATTTGGTCCAATCAGGTCCGGGAGTACCGTAGCCACCGGGTGGGAAAGGCCCGTTAAAATTCTCCAGTAGCTGCGGGCCCCAATCGAGTTCGGCATTAGTATTGGAAATCCACCAGTTGAAATTCGTCTGAACCCCCGGTTCCGAGGCGTCAATCAGGATCATGCCCATAACGTTCCGTGGACTGCGATAATCGTATACGCCGTCGTAGGGTTGGCCGTCATTGTCGGCTATCCAGGCGATTCCGTAATCCCCATGCTGAATGTAGCCGCAGAGATCGTCCTGTGCGCCCTGTTCGGGCCCATAAGGGTTTTCCGACTCATGCCGGACATCGCCATCATAATAGATACCGATCCAGGCGTTATGCAAATACCTCTGGCCGATATTTTCAAGATAGTAGTTTAAAAAGAACAGTTGATTGTAATCGGTCGAGCTCCAGCAGAAGCTGTTGCGAGTAATCTTCAGGCCCAGGGGAATATGCTGGCGCCCATCATAAGGGTCGTTAGGAACGTATGCCGGATCGGTCGACGTGTCTGAGAAAACGGCGAAGAATTCCTCATCGCCTAAAATTTCCTCTTCCCAGAGCGACTCTTCGCCCACAGGCGGCGGCCACAGTTCACTATCAATAGACATCCAGCCGTCGGCGCCGGCCGATACAAGCGTATCCAGAATGGGGTTGCCGTATTGATCTGTCGTGTCTATCTCGGCACCGATCCAGAGAGCTCCCAGAAACAGATAGTCCAGACCGGACCCGCCGGGGAATTTTGCGCCGGGGGCAAGCTCCCCTGTTTCGGGATCCGGAAGGTCATTGGCATTGCCAAGATGGCCAAAATTGGTGATAGTAAAATGGATGTTTGATGCGCGATGAACTTTCAACTGGCTGTCCGGCATCTCCGTTGTAATGTGATGGCCATCATTGATATTCGCTCCATAGGCGGAAGATACCCATAGCAAAAACGGCAAAATTGCAATAAATCTAAACATCGTATGCGCCTCCAGCTAAGGTGAAAACTGGCCTTGTTTATCTACGTCTACAAATATCATAACATTTTTGTTCCCTTTGTCAACATTTTTTGCCTTGCGACCGGGAACGAAATGGCCGTCCTCGGAGCGCGGCCTTGCCGCATCTGATTATCCGGGAAAAGCATTAGCGGTATTGATATTCATTAGCTTCTTCGGCTTATTACAGATCTAATCGTAACACCTATTTCAATAGCAATAGTTTGACGGTACACGCATCCTGCCCGCTTTTCAGGCGGGCAAAATAGATCCCCGAAGGTAATCGGGTTGCATCCCATGTTACGCTGTACTCGCCGGCCGGTTTTTCTCCCTCGGCAATCGTAGCCACCCTCTGGCCCAGGATGTTATATACGCAGACTTCAATGTATCCGGGTTCAGCCAGCCGATATGCGAATACAGTCTGTGAGTTGAACGGGTTGGGGTAATTTTGCAGCAGTGAGGTTTCTTCCGGGAGCGGGACATCATCATCATCGATATTCACCCTCACTTCGCCGAACTCCTCCAGTATGGTGTGAAGGATATCGTATGAAACCGATTCCTCGACATAGTATAAGGGGAACTCGAGGGTCGCTGTATTGTACGTATCTGTACGGTGAATGATTCCGATGGGGTTGCCATGTAGCTCAGAGGTATCGGGATCTACCGATACATAGTCGTAGATCACCTCGTCATAGTCGTTGGGGATGAGAGTGCCGATTCCGAACAGGCGGCCATCGTTGTCGCCCGACGGGAAGACGATCCTGTTAGCCCTGGAAGTATCTACAGAAAAATCGTCGAATAAAGGCGATGCCGATTCTCCGCCTGTAAACTCTGTGTTATACATATCGGGGAACACAATGCCGATCAAGTTTAAGTATTGGTTCGGGAATTGCAGTGAATCATAAATGATGGCACCATTGAAGCTAGGGATAGGGACTATCTGTCTTGTTCCGGCTAAGATGACGTTGCCGCCGGCATCGAGGTAGTCAGAAATGAGACCGGAATTATCGGTTGGGTCGAAGAAACGATGGCCCAAAAGATGTTCTTTGGCAAATATTATCGTGGAAAACGATGCCAGTTGGGGGAGAATCTCAGGTTCTTCGAATATCATCAGGTATTGATAGTCTTCGAGGATGTCTTCATAAAAGACAATCATAGAATCATAGTCGGGATTCTCGAAATCCCTGCTGGAGTTTATCAGCAATATTCCTGAATCAAGGGGCATCGGGATCGCGGATACCACGTCGGAGTAAAACGAGACGTTTCCGTAGATATCGACTGCGGTGATCATATAGCTGTATTCGAAACCGATCATGACGTCAGTATCCAGATAGGCATTCGTTTGGCTGCTATCGATGATCGCAAATTCTCCATTGGGAAGTTGCCTGTATATTATATAGCCAATGAGATCCGTATCCGGACTGGGATCCCACGTAAGCTCTATCTCCATGTTTTCCCCGGTTGCGGTGAGTCCGGCGGGAGTCTGCGGCTGCCCGGAATTTATATAAACTTCAGGGGAATAACCTCCTTGAAGACCATAGGTGCTCGCCGATGCAATTACATAATAGTATATGGTGTTATTGATTACGTCAGTATCAACAAATACCGAGTCTATGAGGTTATCGGGAGTGATTTTGTCGGGCTCATAAACGCCGGGTTCGGTTCCGCGGTAAATTCTGTATTCTAAAAGATTGGGGCGATCCACGAGATCCCATCTCAGCATAACGTGATCTTCCCCCCATCCAGCGATATGAAGATTCGTCGGGGGGCCCGGGGGGACATTAGTAAAACCGTTTTCATAAAAGCTGACTGCAGAATCGGCCCTGGCCAGGAAATCGGAAAAATCAAGATTATTGTAATACTGAGAGATTGAGAGAGAATCATCGGTATTGTAGCGGAGATACTGTTCGTAATTATTCGGATCGACATGCAGGTTATTGCCGCCGATATAGGCCACGGTCAAGGTCTCCACGGCGCCGGCGGGAATATCCATCGGCCCGAACGAAATCAAGTAACGGGTATCAATGCCGTTGGCGAGATTATCCCCCCGCGGCGATCCGGAGATCCAGCCCTCATCTGTATGATCGAGGGCGGCCCAGATCTGGTCATAGTCATGCTCGCCGTTGGACATGACCTGGTATTTGGCCTTATCGCCTCCGGGCGTTCCACGACCACCCCCCGGGAAATCTCCCCAGATATCATAATTGCTCTGCCATTGGGGACCCCAGTCGAGTTCAGAATTAGTATTGGAAATCCACCAGTTGAAATCGGTCTGTAGATCAGGCTGGGACGCATCAACCAGAACCATGCCCATGACGTTTCTGGGACTGCGGTAATCGTATTCGCCGTCGTAGGGTTGACCATTGTTGTCGGCTATCCAGGCGATTCCGTAATCCCCATGTTGAATATAGCCACAGAGATCGTCCTGAGCGCCCTCTTCGGGGCCATACGGATGCTCCGATTCATGCATGACATCGCCGTCATATAGAATGCCTATCCAGGCGTTATGCAGATTCCTGCCGCCGATGTTCTCGAGATAGTAGTTTAAGAAAAACAGTTCATCATATCCGGGCGAACTCCAGCAGAAGCTGTTGCGAGTAATCTTCAAACCCAGAGGGATATGGGGCCCGTCGATCGGATCCCATCCAACGAATCGCGGATCGGTTGCTGTATCGGAGAATGCTGCGAAGAATTCCTCATCTCCGAAAATTATCTCCTCCCAGAGCGACTCCTCCCCTGGAAACGGAGGAAAAAGCTCCATTACTCCCATCCAGCCGTCGAATCCTACCGAAACCAGGGTATCCAAAATGGGATTGCCCTGACCGTCGATTGTGTCTACCTCGGCGCCGATCCAGAGGGCCCCGAAAAAGAGATAATCTATCCCGGATGCCGCCGGGAATTCAGCGCCCGGGGTCTCTCCAGCCCAGGAGCCGGTCATACCGTAATTGGAAATAGTGAAATATATATTGGATGCATCGTGGACCTTATACTGGGTATCCGGCGTGTCCGTTAGCGTGGGACGGGAATCGAGCGGTACGGCTCCATAAACGGTTGTAACCATAAGTAAAAATGGCAAGATTGCTTTAATACTGATCATTGTATGCGCCTCCAGCTAAGGTGAAAACTGGCTACATTTATCTATTCTACAAATATGTTAACGTTTTATTCCCCGGTGTCAATATTTTTTTTGCTTCAGAATTATGTTCCTGGAGTTTTTCTTAATTATTGAACTCCTCAGGCCTTCTATTGACAAAATATAGTGCTATCGGTATTTTCTTAATCCGGCTCGGGAATGGTGCCTTGTCAAAAAGGGTGGTAGTGAGAATAGATACTGATAAGATTGGGATAGTGACGGATAAGTCATTCCTCCTCCATGATACGGGACCGGGTCATCCGGAATCACCGGATAGGCTGAAAGCGGTGGAAGAAGCGATAAGCGAGATACCAGAAGAGATAGTCATGGTAAACGCACGTGAAGCAAGCCGTGAGGAGTTGCTTCTGGTGCATAATCCAGAATATGTCGAGAGGATTCTGAGCCTCGATCCCGGGGGGCTCATTATGCTGGATGCCGACACGGCATTTTCTTCGCACACAAAATCGGCGGCACTAAAAGCCGCGGGAGGGGTGCTGGAGGCGGTGGATAGGATTATCAACGGTGATTTCAGCAAGGCATTCTGCGCGGTCCGCCCGCCGGGACATCATACGGAAGCCGGCAGAGCCATGGGATTTTGTATTTTCAATAATATTGCCATCGGAGCAGCATATGCTCTCGCCAAAAAAGATGCGCACCGGGTAGCCATAATCGACTGGGACCTGCATCACGGCAACGGCACCCAGCATATATTCTACGAAAGGGATGACGTGCTATATGTCTCATTACATCAATATCCGCATTATCCCGGATCCGGTTCGGCTGACGAAAGAGGTATCGGTAAGGGCGCCGGTCATACGATCAATATCCCGATGGCAGCGGGGTCAACCGACGGCGACTATCGTAAGGCGTTCAACAGCGTCGTCATTCCCAGGCTGACAGACTTCCGGCCGGAGATGCTTTTTATATCCGCCGGATTCGATGCTCACCGCGATGACCCGTTAGGCAGCATGAATCTATCATCGGAGTTCTACGGTGAAATGACCACTACGTTGAAAAAGGTGGCGGATCAATTCTGTGATGGTAGAATGATCTCAGTCCTCGAGGGCGGGTATGATCTTTCCGCTCTGAAAGAATCGGCGCTCCATCATTTGAGGGGATTTTGCGAATGACAAGATATGTACGCGTTAGCCATCGGGATGATGTTTTCTGGGGGAAACTGGACGAGGATCACGTGACGGTTCTTAATCGCGCCCCCTGGGATTCTCCCGAGCCAACCGATCGGCGAATACCGTTTAGAGAATGCAGGCTCTTAGCCCCGGTGGAGCCTTCGAAGGTCGTGCTTGTGGGACTCAATTATCATGAGCATATAAAAGAATCGCAGTCAGCCAGCGCCGTTCCCGAGGAGCCGGTTATCTTTCTGAAGCCGCCCACCGCCATAATCGGCCCATCCGATAACATACCGTATCCCGAGGGACTCGACAGGGTCGATTACGAAGGGGAGTTGTCGGCCGTTATCGGAGAAGAAATCCACGGTGCGGATGAGGAAAAGGCTCGTTCCGCAATCTTCGGCTATACCTGCCTTAATGATGTAACAGCGCGGAATCTTCAAAAAAAGGACGTGCAATGGACAAGGGCCAAAGGGTTCGATGGATTCGCACCGATCGGGCCCTGGATTGCGACCGAAATCAATCCCTTGGATCTGAAAATACAGACATATCTCAATGACGAACTGCGGCAGTCATCGAGAACCTCATACCAGATATGGAATGTATATCGCCTGGTTAGTTTTATTTCCAATATCATGACGCTTCTGCCGGGCGATGTCGTTTCCACCGGGACACCTCAGGGGGTAGGGCCTGTCAAAGCGGGAGATGTTGTGAGAATCATAATCGAGAAGATAGGCACACTGGAGAATAAGGTGGGCCGGATATGATTTCTTCTATGCTTCTGGCGCTCTCGATTGCGGTTCCCGCTGTCGGTTTCTTTTCCGAATTACCGGCAGCCTACCAGATAGAGGCCAGACTCGATACGGCAAACCAGGTCATTTATGGTACACAGAGAGTAATTTTCCAGAATCCGACATCGCAGAGGCTGAACCGGATATGTTTTCACCTGTATCCCAACGCGTTCAAAGATACGTCGACAGTTTTCTGCCGCGAGAGCGAGGAGGTAAGATCAGACGTGGCGTCGGGCAATATATCGAGGCTGGAAGTATCGGATTTGAAGCTGGATGGAAAGGAGCCCGATCCTGACGGGATAGATATCAAGGGCACGTTGATGTATATCGATCTTTTGAAAGATCTTCCGCCCGCTGGCAAAGTGGAGATCTCCCTGCGATTTGAGCTTTCAATCCCGAAGATAAATGTAAGATTCGGGTACGATACCGATGGTAATTACCTTCTCTCTCACTGGTTTCCTATCCTGTGCGGCTACCAGAAAGACCGATTAATCGATTGGGAGTATCATGCTAATAGCGAATTCTTCTCAAATTTCGCATCCTACAGCGTCACGTTGGAATTACCACCGGATTTCACTGCAGGATCCACCGGCAACCTGAAACTGGTTGATAAAAACGACTCGACCGCCGTGTGGCATGCAGAGGAAGAGCCGGTCATAGATTTTGCCTTCGCATGCGGGCCGGGTTTTGAGCTACTGGAATCCGATACCCTCGGTATCAAAATCCATTATCTTTTAAGGAATAAGAATGTCGAATTATTCGAAAGAATTGATAGAATTACCAGATATTCTTTAGCGTATTGCTCTGAAAAGCTCTTTAAGTATCCGTATAAAAATTTCACTGTCGTGGATTTCATGCCCGGCGCCGGGGGATTGGAGTTGCCCGGGCTGATATCGATTACGATTCCCGAATCGGGATCAATGCGGGCATCAGGTCATCTTGAAAACACCATAGCGCATGAGACGGCTCATCAGTGGTTTTACGCAATGATTGCCACAAATGAATTCGAGGAACCGTGGCTGGATGAAGGATTAGCATCATATTACACATCCCGGATCGCTAGCTCATTCGGCGATGGGATAGACTTTATCGGGTTGTTTGGATATGATGTTTCTATGGATGAATTATTCAGAACGTTTGCGCTTATTGGAAAGGCGCCTTACCCGATAAATCTGAAAAGCTGGGAGTATCCCGGCTTTATGCATTATAATACTGCGGTTTATACCAGGGCGCTTCTGGTTTTGCAGACCCTGGAAGGCCTCGTCGGGGATTCGGCATTCGCCGGAGCGTTGAAGGATTTTGCAGAAAGCTATCGTTTTAAGCATCCTGACGGTGAAGATTTTCTATCTTCAATTGCATCGTCCGCTGGCCTGGATCTAACCGACTTCTCGTCGCAATTCGTAAGCGGGACTGCCAGAGTCGATTACGGCGTAACATCGCTTAAGTATGATGAGGTGTCCGGTGAATCCGAGGGTGCCGCCGTTAAGTATGAGATTACTGTCGATGTTCGAAGGGAGCTTGACGGGATAATTCCTCAGAGAATCACGGTGGGATTGTCTGACGGCGCAATAGTCGATACCACGTGGGACGGCCGATCGGGCGTGGCGAGCTTTGAGTTTGTGGCGGATTCCAAACCCTGGTATGCAGGTATTGATGAGAATAATGTCTCACCACTCGACGAAAATAGAACCAATGATAGAATCTATCTAAATTCTCACTCGATGCGGCTGATTTCATTCGAGTGGGATACCGTTTTTGTTTTAGAATTCATTTTATCGGTATTCCTATGAAGAAGGTTTTTAAAAACAAGATTATTGTGGCTTCCCTGCTTTTTGTTCTCCTCAATATAATAGGGGGGCTTCTGATCATGGCGCCCCTTCTGGTGTTCTTGCGAATTCACCTCGAGTACAGCGGCTCGGCTCTCAAGCTCTGGCCGGTGATCTCTCCGGAGGTTTTGTCCGACATCCTTATCAACGATTATCAGGCGCTGGTTATGTTCATCATAGCGGCGATTGTTATATACATAGCCTATTTTCCATTTAAGGTCCTCGTTACCGCCGGAATTTACAATATTATTGTTTTCGATAAGGAAAGAGGCGAGGCGATCGATTCGGCGCGTGCGTTTCTCACAAGAGCAGCGGGAATCTGGATCGGATTTGTCAAGACTGATTTATTTGCAGTTCTGATATATATTGTGGCTATGTTTCTCGGGATTGTATTCGGAGAAATCTTAGGACGTCTGGGATCGTTCCTGAGCCCCGCGGTAATACTGTTAATGTTACTTCTGGGTTCGACATATATTCAGATCCTGAAGATTGCGGTTGTAGACAATAATGATACATCGCTTCGTTCGATAATCCGCTTTACGCGCGGTCGCATCGCAGGATCATTCTTGCGGCTGGTGCTGGGTAATGTAGCTGTGGCCCTGGTAGGCATTCTCATTGTACTGGGTCTCTGGTCTTTCCTGTTGTGGACTCGGAGTCATGATTGGAACGTTGTAACCGCACCGGTCTCGGTGATCTTACAACAGGGGATGATATTTGTCATCTGCCTGGCACAGGTTCTTCGGATTAATTTCAACCATTCTGTAATAAAGAAAGGTGAATAACATGCTCTGGGAGGAAATGAACTGGATGGAGTTCGAGAAACTCGTTCCGAATGAATATGATACTGCGATCTTGCCTGTGGGGACTGTGGAGGCCCACGGCGTATCTCCCCTGGGCACTGATGTTCTTATTCCGATGGAGATCTGCCGTCGACTCGCAGAGGACCTGAAAGCTATCATAGCGCCGCCGGTGAGTTATGGCATAACAAGTTCTCTTCTTGGATACCCGGGCTCGCTTTCGCTGTCATCGGAAACATTCGAGAGATACATTGGCGAGCTATTGATTTCAATAGCTGATTGCAAGTTCAAAAGAATTGTTGTTATAAACGGTCATGGCGGGCAAATGGAACAATTGGGGAAGGCGGCCCGGGTGGCATGGCAGGCGAAAAGAATTAATATCGCCGTAGTTCACTGGTGGGTTTGCTGTAACGATATTGTCGAAAGCGTTTACGGCAGGGGTGGAGGACATGCGGGGACGGATGAAAACGCAGCTGTGCAGGCCTTTCGGCCGGATCTGATAAAGAAGAATCTGTATTCTGATGATATGGTATATAACCAACCGAAGGGATTCACCGTATATCCCAATCCCGGAACCATCATCGCCTATAAGGAAGGGGCCGGTCATATCGATTTTGATCAGGCAAAAGCAGAGGAGTATTTCAACCCCGCCGTTGAGCGTGTAAGAGGACATATCCTTGAGATATTCAGGCGCTGGGATCGGCTCTAAATTGTGCGGCCTGGATGGAAGGGGCACAATAATTGTGCATTATGTATAGCCGTCTAAGATCCATGACGATGTTCAAGTCTATATATAATCATCCCTTGCGGGATGGGATACCTATGGCATGTGGTTTGCTTTTATCATATTCAGATAGTTCATTGACAACTGAATCGAGCAAAACGGTTGACAGCCAGAGGGTATTATCTTACAATCGACCGATGATCTGGAAGAGCGTTTTATTGGCGATAATCATTCTGAGCGCACCGGCTGCAGCCCAGTATAGCACCTCGGACGATTCTCTTTATGCCAATGTGATAGTACCGCGCGCCGAGTTGCGCTGGACCATTGACACGCCGACGGCGGGCATGCTTCCGCGAGGGACTTTCAATTTCGACATGCGGACTTTTCCAGCCGGCGGAGTTCAGACCTCACTCGAAATAGGTCTGGCGGATCGGTTTTCCGTGGGCCTGGGATACGGGGCTTCGGAGGTGCTGACCGATGTCGATCCCGACTGGAATCCGAAGCTTGAATTCCTGCTCAGGTATCGTCTTCACGAGGAAAGCGAGGGCATCCCGGCCATAGCGGTTGGCTACAGCTCTCTCGGATATGGCGCCTACGATTCCCAGAGCGATCGATATACTGTGAAGTCACCCGGATTTTATGCTGCGTTTTCGAAGAACTTCAAGCTGTATGAGAATCCTGCTTCATTTCACTGGGGAGTAAATTATAGTTTCGAGAACGACGAGGACAACGATCCCAACATATTTACGGGATTTCACGCTGATACCGGACCCAACATAGTCTTTCTGGCCGAATACGATTTCGCCATAAACGATAACAAGAGGTATGGCGTCTACGGGTTGGGAAGGGGCTTTTTCAATCTCGGTCTGGCCTGGTATATAACCGATGAGTTGTCACTTGAGCTCGATTTGAAGAATCTCCTCAGGAACCGCGATGATGCCGAGGCAATCGATCGTGAAGTGAGGCTGGTTTATGTGGAGTACTTCTATTAATTCGGGAGCGGTTATGAAAAGGATCGTGGTCGCCGCCCTGATGGCGGTATTTTTTTCGGTGGTTTTTTCGGGTTGCTATACTAAACTGAAAGGGCCCGAGCCACAGACGGGCGAGCGAATAAATCGTGATTATGCGTACTATGACGATTATTACCGGTACGACGACTACTATTACAGCCCCTATTACTACCGGTCGGGGTGGTTGAGCCCGTATTTCTATGGTTATCCGTATTACAGCTACGGTTCTTTCTATTCTCCATGGTGGTATGATCCCGGGTATTATTATAGCGATGGCGATCGTAATCGCTCTGATAAATCAATAAGATATCGGCGCAGAGGTACAGGTTCATCGCCGGGAGGTTTCACATCGCCGCCCCTTATACCGAGAGGAAGCGGTGGAACTGTCTCCGGAACTGTTCGGACAAAAACCTCATCGGGTGGTAGCCGGCAGCCTGCCAAGCCGACCCGTTCAGGGGGTAAATCCGCTCGGCGTAGAAGGTAGGGAGGATGTGATGCCAAAAAGAAAATCAGGTCATTCATACATGTTTTCATTTGTTTTTGTCCTGGTAGTAGTGATCGCCTCGACCGCCTCCGCACAATTCTTATATGATCCTCTCGTCGTCTACGAATCGTTCACGGGCAACAGCGTTTTGCCCGGCGCCCGAGCGGCGGCGATGGGAGGCGCTCAGATCGCAACGGCTACCGACGGTTCGGCGTTATGGTATAATCCGGCCTTGTTGACGAGAATCAGGCACAACGAGGTCTCGGGCACTCTTACGCATCAGATATTTTCCAATGAAACCTCGCTGCTTGCAGGAGCCAGGCAGGACGCTGATGTCAGTAACACCAGGCTTGGCAGCCTCTGGGGTATATTCCCCGTGCCGACGTACCGGGGCGGCTTGACTCTCGGAATCTCTGTTAACAGGATCAAGAATTTCGATAGAGTTTTCAGGTATGCCTCGAGCAATAGCTGGTTGAGCAATCCCTCAGGCAGCGATGGCTGGGGTGGAGGAGAAGATGAAAACGGCAGCCTCTGGGCCTGGTCGCTCGGGGGGGCGGTTGAGATCTCACCCAAGGCATCCGTGGGGTTGTCCCTCGATATCTACGATGGCGACGATAGCTGGACCTTCTTTTTCGACTCAACGTCAATTTCTGACAACTACAGGTATAGCTATCAACACACAATCATGGATAATTACAGGGGGATTTCGGGGAAGGTCGGTATTACATATGCGGTAAATAACCATCTTAATCTGTCGGGGGTGATTGGTTTTCCGACCTCCATATCGATCGATCAGACCAGCGATATTTTCGAATATGACAACCAGGGACTCGACATAGCCGATTACAGTTCGTCGTCGTATAGATATACTCTACCTTTCAGATTCGAAGCCGGCGCAGCCTTCAGGCATGAAGATCTGACCATAGGCGGTGATATCGGTTATACCGATTACACCCAGCTTGAATATCGCTCGGGCCTGTTCGACCTGGCGGGTCTCAATCAGACAGTGAAGGAATATTATAACGATGTTTTCAGATATCATGTGGGGGCTGAGTATTTCATTCGCACCGCCGGTGTCCGCTTGAGGACCGGTTATTATCAGGACGCGATACCTTTCGCGGGTTATCCGATCGAGACTGAACCTCATTACTTCACCTTCGGGGCAGGCTTCATAATCGATCGCACGGTTAATATCGATCTGGCATATTTGATCGGGTCGTGGGAGCGGGATGATCCGTCCATCGCCAGTTCGGAGAAATACAGCGTTCAGAGGTTTATGATTACGATATCGTATCGGTTATAGGTGGGGAGACGGAATTGCTCCGCCGCCGCGTCAGCGCCCGCGGCGGCCTTTTTTTTGAATCAAACAGATTATCCGGCGGGACTTCCCAGTTGCTTTCTGTATATTTCTCTAACCGTTTTTAGAAATTCAATAGCTAACTGCTGTGAATAATCGGGGTATGTCCAGAGGTGGGTTACGAATTCTCCCTTTTCATATCTCATTGTAACCTCGGCCCAGATATTATCACGAAGATATATCCTGTGTGAGAAATTCTTGGTCGAGGCCAGCACCAGTTTCGATTCCTCGAGATAACCGGGATCGAGGTTGACGACTCTTCTGTTGTTTATAAAGAAATCCGTCTCGATCGAAATCGTTGCGTTTTTGATATCTGCCAGCATGTCGGGTTGTATCAATTTTTCAAAAGAGTAGAATTGCTTTACAAGATCGCTTCCCATCACCTCTTTATAGTAATCGGTGAAAGTAAAATCAAATGGCTCGGATTTTAAATCTACCGATCCATATTGCGCCCGGAGCTCGGAGTCGAGCCGCATCAAGTCTACAGTCTTTGAATACAGTACTCCGCAGATGAGCTTTACAGGCTTGACCTCAGGTTTTGCTTCGGGCATTTGTGCAGGCCTTCACGCAGAGTCCGCAAAGGTATACATTATAATGGTTTTCCTTCGCGAATTTTGTAACCTGTTCATAGCATTTGTCGAAATCGAAATTGTCTTCGCTTATGGCTTCCGCCGGGCAGGCGATCATGCAATCTAAGCATTCCCCGCAATCGTTGGATATGCTGGAGCCGGTCTTCAGCGGCATATCGGTTAAGACGGTAGCGAGCCTGACTCCCGCGCCGTATTCGGGATGTACCAGGAGGTTATTCCTGCCCAGGAAACCCAGTCCGGCCGCTATGGCGACGTGGCGATGAGAGATATGAGAATTCTGTTTTTCCCAGTCGAGCACGAATGATGCCGCAATGGGAACGGCATTATATCCTCTTCGCTGGATGAATCCCGCAGTGAGCTCGGAGTTATAATCCAAAAGTGCGTTCACCTGGCGGTAATGTGTCTTATATATCTGGTTCGGGCGATTCACGATGGCGTTCAACACAGATCGCATCAGCCTGACCCCGATGCTTATGGCAAATGGTAACTGTGAGGCCTCATCTCTCAACTCGTCATCGATATAGACTTTGATCTTAGCGGTTTCGGCCACACCGAAGAGGTCTGCTCCACGGTCGGATACGTAACTTTTCAATAGCTCGTAGTTTTCGTCTTTCATGGTCAGCAAATTAATGATTCAGGGGATTCCTGTCAATTGAGAACCTATAAATCGTTGACACCCTGCGCATTTTGATTTAACTTCGCTCGGTAATAATGGTGTTGGCGGAGGATCGATGGACCTGAGTAATATAAAAGCCCCTCGCGGTAATAAGATTTCATGCAAGAGCTGGCAGCAGGAGGGGGCTTTGAGGATGCTTCTAAACAACCTGGATTCTGAAGTCGCCGAGAAGCCGGAGGAGCTGGTTGTTTACGGCGGTATTGGCAGAGCCGCCAGAAACAAGGAATGTCTGGAGGCGATTATATCATCGCTAAAATCTCTTGAGAACGATGAGACGCTTCTGGTTCAATCCGGCAAACCGGTGGGGATTTTCAAAACGCATGAGTATTCTCCCAGGGTACTTTTGGCCAATTCGAACCTGGTACCCAACTGGGCTACCTGGGAGGTCTTCAGGGAGCTTGATAAGCTGGGGCTTATAATGTTCGGGCAGATGACCGCGGGTTCATGGATTTATATCGGTACACAGGGGATATTGCAGGGAACATACGAAACCTTCGCCGCCGCCGGTCAGAAGCATTTCAAGAGCGATCTGTCCGGCAAGTTCATCTTAACCGGCGGCATGGGCGGGATGGGCGGTGCCCAGCCGCTGGCGGCAACCATGAACGGGGGGACCATCCTGGTGGTGGAAGTCGACGAAGCGCGTATTGACCGCAGGATAGCCACCGGCTATTGCGATAAGAAAACCGCTTCAATCGACGAAGCTTTGAGGTGGATTGACGATGCCGTGAAATCCGGAACGCCTTTATCGGTGGGATTGGTCGGCAATTGCGCCGAAATCGTGCCGGAACTGGTGAAAAGAGATGTGGTGCCGGATATAGTCACCGATCAAACCTCGGCGCATGATGAACTGAACGGTTATGTGCCGCATGGAATCCCTTATAAGGAGGCGCTGGCTCTCAGGGAATCCGATCCCGATAAATATATGAAAATGGCCTTCGATTCCATGGCGATTCATACACAGGCTATTCTGGATCTGCAAAAGAAAGGCTCGATCTGTTTTGATTATGGCAACAACCTTCGCGGCCAGGCCGAGAAAGCCGGCGTGAAAAACGCATTCGACTATCCGGGATTCGTACCGGCCTATATCCGGCCGCTGTTCTGCGAGGGCAAAGGTCCGTTCAGGTGGGTCGCTCTCTCCGGCGATCCTGAGGATATCGCGGTGACCGATGATGCCGTCTTGCGGCTCTTCCCCGAGAATGAGCACCTGGTGCGCTGGATAAAGCTGGTTTCGGAAAAAGTCGAATTCCAGGGATTGCCGGCCCGGATATGCTGGCTGGGCTATGGGGAAAGAGATAAGCTGGGGCTCGAATTTAACAAACTCGTTCGTGACGGTAAGATCTCAGCGCCTATTGTGATCGGTCGCGATCATCTCGATTGCGGCTCGGTGGCCTCACCCAACCGCGAGACGGAGGCTATGAAAGACGGTTCCGACGCTATCGCCGACTGGCCGCTACTGAATGCCATGCTGAATACGGCCTCGGGGGCGTCGTGGGTCTCGATTCATCATGGTGGTGGGGTCGGCATGGGCCTGGCGATCCATGCAGGGCAGGTGCTGGTCTGCGACGGCACCAAGGGGATGGATAGCCGTATCGAGCGAGTGTTGACCAACGATCCCGGTATCGGCATCGCCCGCCACGTGGATGCCGGCTATGACGAGGCGATCAGAGTCGCCGATAGCAAAGGTGTGAATATACCGATGAGGAGGAAGTGAATCACTACGTTTAAAAGCGGGGTCAGGAACCCCTTCCTGACCCCTCATGGGAAAAAGTATGAGAAGTCGAAAACGAAATAATTTTGAAAGTCACGGCGACCTATTCTTCGTTACTTCGACCGTTGTAGGATTTGTCAAACTCTTTGATTTGAAGTCTCTATGCGATATAATGATTGAAAACCTGAATTATTATCAAAATAGGGCTGATTTCACTGTTATCGCTTATGTCATAATGCCGGATCATTTTCATCTTATCATAAAAACCAACAAGGACTTATCAGTATCACAATGTATTGGGAATTTTAAGCATATCACCTCAAGGAAGATAACTTCGGAATTGGAGAAAAAAGGGAATAAAAAGCTAATATCATCCCTTAGTAAGAACGCTTTGCTGGAGCCGTCGTCGGATAGCAGGGTATGGAAATATCGTTTTGACTCTTTTGTTCTTACAAATGAGGATACATTACGCCAGAAGATTGAATATATTCATAATAATCCTGTAAAGTCCGGCTTGGTTTCGGAACCGACGGAATGGCGATGTACAAGCGCTCGAAATTATGCGGGATTGGATGATGTCTTACTCCCGGTTGACGTGGAATGGAGATGTTTGGATTATGGCTTTGTACCGTCAGGAAAGGGTTCCTGACGGCGCGGGGAATAATCCCGATGGTAAGTTGATGTGTTTGAAAAATACAGATATGGCAGTTATCGAAATTAAATATGATGAAAACGGTGCGATTCCAGAAACGACATATTATGACGCCGATATGGAGATTGTCAGAGTTTCTCCCGAAGATAGCAGCGATGTCAGGTAGGTCTACATGCAAACCCTCACAGCCTCTTTAATCATCAAGAACGCCTCGCAGCTGGTCACCATGCACGATCAGAAGAAGATCGGGCCGAAGGGCGGCAAGCTGATGCGGGAACTCAACATAATCAAGAACGGGGCGGTGGCCATCTACGGCTCGCGGATCGTGGCGGTAGGTGAAACAAAGAGCATACTCAAAAAGGTTAAGATTACAAAGGGGACGCGAATATTCGATGCAGGGAAGAAGGTGGTCACGCCGGGGCTGATCGATCCCCACACGCATCCGGTTTTTGCGGGGCAACGTTCGGCGGAGTTCGAGATGCGGATCGCGGGGAAATCATACATGGAGATCGCCAAGGCCGGCGGCGGGATCAATTCGACAGTGAAATCGGTCCGCAAAGCGTCGAAAAATAAACTCAAGGAGAATGGACGGAAGATCCTCGATAAAATGCTCTCTTATGGCACCACGACAATCGAGGCCAAATCGGGTTATGGTCTGACCACCAGAGATGAGATCAAGCAATTGCAGGCGATAAAGGAGTTGAACCAGGAGCACGAGATAGATCTGGTGCCGACTTTTCTGGGAGCACATGAGATCCCTCCGGAGTATAAAAGGAACCCGGATGCTTATGTCAGCCTGGTCTGCACGGAGATGATCCCGAAGGTTGTTTCGAAAAATCTGGCGGTTTTTTGCGACGTGTTCTGCGAAAGAGGCGTTTTCACTACCAAACAGACGAGAGTGATCTTGCAGACGGCCCAGGCGTTCGGATTGAGAGCCAAGCTTCACGCCGACGAGCTTCACAACACCGGCGGAGCGGAGTTGGCGGCGGAGTTCGGGGCGGCATCGGCCGATCATCTGGTCTGTGTCAACGATGAGGGGATTCACCTGATGCAGAAAACGGGGGTGATACCGGTTCTCCTGCCGGGCACGACTTTTTATCTGGGATTGGATGAAGACGCGCCCGCCGGAAAAATGATCGATAAAGGATTACCAGTGGCCCTGGCCACGGACTGCAATCCGGGCTCATCGATGACCGAGTCGATGCAGATGATTATGACGCTGGGCTGTCTCAAATACAACATGTCTCCGGCCGAGGTTCTTACGGCATCGACATTGAACGCCGCCTATGCAATCTGTAAGGAGAGCGAGACGGGGTCTCTGGCCCCCGGCAAATGGGCCGACCTGGTTGTATGGGATGCCGAGGATTATCGTGAGATTCCATATCATTTCGGCGGCAATATGGTTACCAACGTATTCAAGCGAGGGGAGAAGGTCCGGTGAGAATCAAGCTCGTATCGGTGGCAGCGATCATAATGCTTTTCACTATTTCGTGCGGAATATATACATTCTCACCATCGGCTCTCGGCGATGTCAAGTCTCTGGCCATACCTCTTTTTGAGAATCAGACGACCGAAAGCGGACTGCGCGAGGATCTGACAGATCGATTGTCTCAAGCTTTCGTCGATGATAACACTTTGAAAGTGGTGCCGGAGAGCCGCGCCGATGGCATTATACGCGGTTCGGTTGTCTCATATCGCCGCGAGGCCTATACTTACAGCGAGGCCGAGGTGGTCAGCGAATATATAGTCCGCATCGGGATAAATGTTGACTTTGTTGAAAAGAAGAGCGGGGAAGTCATCTGGGAAGAGAAGAATATGTCGAACTGGGGCACCTACGATTCGGCCACGCAGGGCGAGGACGACGGCAAAGAGATGGCTATCGGCAAGCTTGTCGAGGATATATTGAACAAGACTGTAAAGGGATGGTAATAATAACCGTTCGGGAAGAGGTTTCAAATGAAAATTAGAGGCGCATTAATCATCGTGATTGCTTTATTGATAGCGCAGGGGCTGTTTGTGCGGAACATTTCGGCCATCAATTCGAATGCCGGGACATCGGCCTATACCTTCCTGAAAATAGGGACCGGAGCCAAATCTCAGGCCCTGGGCGGGGCCTTCGTTGGACTTGCCGACGATGAGACCGCCCTGTTCTACAATCCCGCAGGGCTGACCTCCGATGGAGAAAGCTTCGAAATATACGACGACCTGCTAGATGTCCCCGAGAGGGAACAGGTCCTAAACCGGTTCACCGCATCCTATATAAACTACCTCCTCGATTTTCAGTATGGTTTTGTCGGCTATATTAGAAGTCTGGATGATAAAACATCGGCGGGGCTGTCAATTGCCTATCAGAACTACGGCACCTTCAACCGGCTCGATGCCGCGGGAGACAAAACCGGTACTTTCGGCGCATCCGATATAGCGATTGGCCTAACTTATTCGAAGCGGGTAAGGACAAATCTGTCCCTGGGCGGAACGGGGAAATTCATTTACGAGAGGATCGATACCTATTCGTCAAACGGCCTGGCACTGGATGCCGGTCTTATGTATCTGGCGGCCGACGATGGTTCCACCAGGATCGGCTTTGCCCTGACGAATTTCGGCGCTCAGCTTTCGGGTCTTACCGAAACTCATAAAGATAAGCTCCCCACCAAAGCTGCCATAGGCCTGTCGCATAAGCTTCGAGGTCTGCCAACGGTTTTCACCACGGAGATCGGCAAGCCGTTCGATAATGAGTTTTATCTATCACTGGGGATCGAGATGGTTTCGCTCAGGCCGTTCTTTTTGAGAATCGGCTGGACCAGTGCCGGCAGAGATTACAAGACCGGCTCCGACGGGGACAATCTGGCCGGTTTCGCGGGCGGGTTCGGCTACAGCTATAGAGAGTATACAATAGACTACTCGTACTCATCCTATGCTGATCTCGGTACGGTGCACCGGGTTTCGCTGGGGGCGGGGTTTTAGAATTTGCAGGCAGTTTCCAGGACCATACACGGTATCGTCGTTCGGGTCTCAATGATTTCCGTTTTTGCCATGCTTTTTGTTTTGGCCGCTTCATCCGGTGGCGAAGATGCGGATATTGATTATCTTGAAGGCGTTGCGCGGGTTCGAAAGGCAGGCTCGGAGGGATGGCTAAAGATCGGGGAATCGACGATAATATCGACAGGCGACAGTGCGATGACGCTGGCCGATTCTCGCTTTGAAGTGCTTATACCGAAGAACGGAGTTTTCAGGATGGGACCGGCTTCAAGTGTTCTGTTTGATAGTGACTTGGCCGCCTGGTATACTTTTCCCGAACTGGTATCGGGTGATATCTGGGGGGTATTTCAATACGAAGATAACAGGGTTTTACGTTCCTTGCCTCGCACTATGCTTCCCGTTGCCGAGATAATGACAGATAGCGCGGTGGCCCGATTTTCGGCCGGTAACGATTGCTCAGCGGAGATAAAGGTATACAGTGGCCATCTTCAAGTAATTCGTAGAAAATGGTTCGGTTATCAGGTGGAACGCGAAGGAGAAGAAATAGAACGGCATCCCTGTCGAGCAGATTTTTCAGAGCCGGATTCTCTCCGGAACTGGAAGGTCACTCTTGGGGCGGGTGATAAACTAATTCTGTCATCAAAAGGGCATATAGTCTATCAGGGCTCATTCCATCCAGATGACCCGGATGAAGACACCGACTGGGTGCACTGGAATAAAGAGAGAGATCAAAGCAGATAACCAATTAGATTTTAAAATAGGCCAATATAGCATGAATATTTATACACTATTTATTTAGAGGGCTTTTCGACCTTCAATTTCTTTACGCGGTGGCCTTTCTTTTCCAGAATAGTAATCTTTAAATCGGCGATATCGATAATTTCGCCCAGTTCCGGTATGCGATCGATTTTGTCTATCAGCATGCCTGTGATTGATTCGAATTCACCCTCGGGAGGCTTTGTCCCGAATCTCTCGCAAACAATATCAGCATCAACGGAGCCCCGGACGATGGCTGTCCCGTCCGGCTGCATAATGATGGCCTCGTCCTCCGTGTCGTATTCGTCCTGGATTTCCCCGACGATTTCCTCCAGGATATCCTCCAGCGTTATGATACCCGCGGTACCGCCGAAATCATCGAGGACGACGGCCATATGAGTTCTATCCCGCTGCATATCTTTGAGAATCTCGGAAATCTTCCTGGAGTCCGGCACGAATAACGGATCGCGCATAATATCTTTTAAGATGATCAGTCCTCCGGTTCTAAAGACGTTCAAGATATCCCGGACATTGAGTATTCCCTTGATATTATCGAAGTTTTCGTCGTAGACGGGTAGCCGCGAATACGGTTCCATGGTGGCGGTCTTAAGAATCTCCTCGGAGGGGGAATTGATCTCTATGGCCATCATCTCCGTTCGAGGGGTCATGGCGTTGCGGGCGACGATGTCCGAAAACTCAAATACGGAATGGATCATCTTATGTTCGCCAGGTTCGAATACACCCTGCTTGAGGCCCTCGGTCAGTATGATCTTAACCTCTTCCTCGGTGACTACATGATCTTTTCTAATCTCCGGTGAGATCCCTATCGCCCTTAAACAGAGATTTGTTGACCATGTCAGGAAATTTATGAATATACTCAGCAACTTGAGAGACCACCATGTCCCGGGGCCGACCCAGAGGGCGATTTTTTCGGAATATCGAATAGCCAGAGCCTTGGGGACAAGCTCAGCCAGAACGAGAAAAGTATACGAGATCACTATAACTACGAGTATTATCGAGATCGATTCGGCGGCCTGGCTTATTGCCACAATGGGAACAGATTCTATAAGTGGCTTAACGACCAGGATTGCGGTGGCGCCACCCAGTGCGCTTGCGGCCGAGGCGGTTACAGTCATGCCGATCTGGACAATGGCAAAGAAATTATCGGGATTATTCTTAAGCTTTTGTACGAATACAGCCTTGGAATCGCCAGCCTCGGCTAATTCCCTTATACGGCTTTTCCGAAGGGCTATAATCGCGATTTCCGAAGCGGAGAAAAATCCTGATATAAAAACCAGAATCAGGATTATTACTATTTCAAGCCAGAATTTTAGGTCCATCTAAAGGTCCAGTTTAGAGCCCCTCTCTGGCGTAACCTTCCAGACGGGGGTTGTCTCCTTCATCGTTTTTTTTGCCCTGTATATGGCCGGAACGATTTTATCAGAAAACCAGTAAACTCCCAAATTCATGATGAGGGTCATGATGAAAGCGAATGTGACCCCGCTACGGTCGCCGATCAGATAACCGATGAAAATCAAAAGGAGAGTCAATACGACGAATAACAGCGCGGTTTTAAAAGTGTTCATCTAATTCTCCCGGAGACATAAGATACAATCTCGGATACAATAGCGTCAAGTCAAACCGTTGCAGCATAAACTCCAATGCCCCGAAAACTATCTTCCCGGACGCATTCTTATGCTGCATATAGACGGTATCTGTTTCATGCCTGCCGCTTTGAGTTTTTATTACTTTCCTCGCAAATGAGTTAAAGGCATCAGCTGAAAAATGAGTAGAATATAAAGGAGAAATATCCCAGCAGAAAGAATAGTCCTATCAGCCGTGAGGTCCTGATATTCTCTTTTAAGACAGGAAATACCGCTATGGTAAACAAGAGCATAATCGGCATATTGATATATATATCCCTTTTCTCTACAGGTACAGGTAGAATAAGCGCCGCCACACCGAGTATAAGAAGCGTATTGAACGTATTGCTTCCCAGAACCATGCCCAAATTAATCCTTTCTTCCTTTTTTATAGACGCAACAACCGAAACGACAAGTTCAGGCAATGAAGTACCGAGTGCTACTATTGAAAGGCCGATGACCATCTGGCTCACGCCAATTGATGTCGCTATAGATACAGCGCTTTTGACCAATAGATATGAACCGGCCAGGAGCACCGTTAAGCCAATCAGAGAAAATAGCAGGTTATATAATGGTCTTTTTTCTTTGGTCTTCCGGCTTATGATGCTTTCAATCTTTTTCTCCGTCTCCTCTATCTCTTTTTCGAACTTTCTGAGCATCCTCTTGCGCACGGTCATGATGTTGTAAGAGATGAAAACGATAAATAAGGCAATCAGTATAAGGCCGTCGAAGCGGCCAATGGAGCCATCGAGGCTAATGATGAACAATACTAATGAAACAACGACCAGAAACGGAAATTCTCTTCTCACAGCTTTTTCTTCCGGCTTGGGCGGGAAGAATAAAATTACCAGTCCCAATATCAAACCTATGTTAGCGATATTGCTGCCGATAACATTTCCCAAGGCGATGGCGCTATTTTTCTCAAGCGAGGCAATGGTACTTACCAGGAGCTCCGGGGCAGACGTTCCGAAAGCAACAACGGTCGAACCGATAATAAGCGGTGAAATACCGATACCTTTTGCCAACCATGAACTATGAGAAACCAACCGTTCCGCTCCCCAGTACAGTAAGGCGATACTGACGATGAGCAAGAGGATATCAATGATCATAATAGAAGCCCGATAATCTCGATAGTATTGCCATATTCAAGCTTGATGCCGGCAGTATCAAAACGGCTCGATTTCCAGGGATTGGCTATGGCGGTGGTTGTAAGAATTAGAGGCCATCCAGATCAACCGCGGATTATCTTGGAGACTATGTCGGATCGGGAGAGAACACCGACCAGTCTATCGTCTTTTACGACCATGACACGTTCGGCATCTTT
This sequence comes from uncultured bacterium, assembly GCA_965541585.1. Lineage (GTDB taxonomy): Bacteria > Zixibacteria > MSB-5A5 > UBA10806 > UBA10806 > CBDVBL01. Next base: position 179,111 of record CBEUCH010000001.1, read on the forward strand.
GAATAGCATCAGGGCCGCGGCTTCGACGACCTGCGCCCGCTGCGAGATTGTCGCTATGTCCCGGTTCATGACATCCTTGACGCGGACCTTATCTTCCTGCCTGAGAAGATCCTCGAACGGCTCCAGTTCCGGCAGGTGGGCCAGGTTGGCAATAAAACTTTCATAATCAGGCAATGCGAATTCCAGAAGGTCTTTTTCGGAGATCTCACCCACTATTTTTCCATCTGCATCGACTACCGGCAGACCGTCCACCTTATGCTTGAACATGATGTTCGCCACGTTTTTCAGGGAGTCATCCGGGGAAACGGTAGGAGTTTTCTCAGTCATAATATCCGCAACGATTAAGGCTTTCTGAACCCTTATACCGGCGTTTTCTATTACGCTGATAAGTTCTCCGGGCGAACTAACCGCGGCGATCTTATCGATGATCTTCGGCCGGCGGGCGAAATTGGCGAGGCCGGATAAGGTCTGTAGATAGAGTTTTGAGATATTTCTCGGGGTTAGCAAAAGACATATCGCTTTTAGCGGGATACTGTCAGAGGCATCGGTGTCGATTCCCTCCCTTATGATTCCCAGGACGATATGAAGATCATCCACGGCGTCGGTACGTGCGTGGGGAAAGGCGAAACCTCGCCCGAAGGATGTGGAGCCATACCCCTCCCTCTCCATCACGGCCGTTAGTATCTGGTTCATGTTCTTGTCGGGATGTTTCTTGCAGAAGAGATTGGCCAGATGCTCGACGGCCTTATCCTTAGTTTTAACTCTCATATCCACGTCGATTAAATCATCATGGAAAAACCGGGCCAGATTCATTTTTTTGCTCCCTGTCCTCTTCCGTTCAAGATTTGATTTGTGTTGCCGCCCCGGACGGTTTGGATTTGATTTTCTCCACAACTCGAATTTGCCGTGGAGCCGAAATACTGCCCGATACAAAGAATTTGATTCCGTCTTCCACCGAAATGTCGAGAATTTTCGCTTCCCCCGCAGGGATAAGTATCGCCATTCCGGAAAAAGGCGTTGGGGTCGAAGGTATGAAGATGCTCCAGAATTCTTTCTCGCCGTCTGCGAGATGGATCTTGATACGATTGGCCAGAAAACCCAGAGCGTAAGTTCCCCTTCGGGGATATTCGATCATCACGACATTTTCGAACGTTTTTTTTTCCGGAACCGCTATTCCCTCTATGAGCTGTTTCGACGCCGAGTAAAGCGTCCTGAAAAACGGAATCTTTAAAAGAAATCTCTCCCACAGTCTGTATATCTTCTGGCCGAAGACGTTGGTTGTCAATATTCCGGAGAGCATGATCAGCATCAGAGTAACCGCCAGTCCTATGAAAGGGAATCCATAATCCTGGCCGAGAATTTTCACCACGTAGGGCTTTACAAAATTATCTATGGATTCTATGCCGAATTTTAATATAGCCACGGCAACAAACAAGGGGACAATAACGAGCATCCCCGATAGAAACCTGGTCTTTATCGTAATCTTGAATTCGTCTCTGAGAGTCATGAGATTTATTATTCGGGTGAACCTGACCGGTGTCAAGCGAAAAGGATTTCACCGTCCGTAGCCGCGCCCTCCGACAATCCATATTCTTAATGATATTCTCGGCTCTCAATCTGTTTACATAAGCCGGAATCCCGGTATTATTTCAGGCCGGGGGTAATGGTGCGACTTTATCCATTCAAAGCTGGGGGAAAAAGACCCGGGCCGCCTGCCTGGCCCATTCATAGAAAGTCGACGGAAGCACACAGATTAAGATGACCATGGCTCCGGAGATTGCAATCCCCAGGCCGAGAGTCGGCCCGAAGAGTATTCTCGATTCGTCGTCGCCCCTGCGGAAAAACATCTTGCGGACCACGTTCATGTAGTAGAATAACGATACCACCGACATCAAAACGGCGATTACCACCAGCCAGTAGATATGCTCTTTTACGGCAGCGGCGAAAAGCCAGTATTTACCGAGAAAACCCGCGGTGGGGGGGATGCCGACCAGAGACAGCATAAATATAGTCATCATGGCCGAGGCCAGAGGATTTCTCCTTATCAAGCCGGCGTAGTCGTCAATTTGATCCGATCCGGTCATATTGGAAAAACCGATTGCCACCATGAAGGCGCCGATATTGGCGAACATATAGGCCATCAGAAAGATCATCATCCCGATAATGGAATAGCCGTTACCTGCTGCGAGGGCAACTAACACATAACCGATCTGGGCGATTGAAGAATACGCCAGCATCCTCTTGATATTGGATTGCATAAGAGCCACGAAATTCCCGATCACCATGGCCAGCACGGCCACGATTTCCAAAAGCAGGACCCAATCGGTCTTTGCAATAATGAGCGGGCTGAAGAAAATTCTGACGAATGCCACCAGCCCGGCTGCTTTTGAGGCGACTGAAAGGAAAGCCGTAACGGGCGTGGGAGCTCCCTCGTATACGTCCGGAGCCCACATGTGAAACGGGGCCGCAGCCAGCTTGAATCCGAATCCCGCGATAAATAATACTATCGCCAGTCCGAGCCCCAGGCTGAGACCTTCAGCGGTTAAATCCCAGCTATTAATATCGGCCAGCATGGTGGTGCCGGTGAGGCCATACAGCATGCTCAAGCCGAAAAGCAAAATACCCGAGGATGCCCCTCCAATTATGAGATATTTCAGACCGGCTTCTGTTGATTTCAGATCTTTTTTCAAAAAGGCGGCCAGCACGTAAAGGGGTATGGTGGCAAGCTCCAACGATACATACAGCGTGATAAGCTCACCGGCCCCTGCCAGGAACATCATACCAACGGTGGCCAGCAGTATGAGACCGTAAAACTCGCCTTTATGCTTGATTCTTATTTCCACAAAATCTATGGATGCAATGATCGTCAGCATCGCCGTGAGCAGGAATATTTCATTAAACAGCCTGCCGTAATCATCGGATAAATAGGTGCCGAAGAAACCCTGCCCGGCATCTACAAACACGGCCAGGACAGCGGTTATCGCCAGCCCCAGAATGGAGAGATAGCCGAGGCCTCTGCGGCTGCCATCCTTTTTGAGAAAATCAATTGCTATGATGAGCATCGCCCAGCATGTCAGGAAGATCTGTGGAATTATCAGCGAAATATTCATGATCCGAGTATCAGTTTTACGAGGTTATCGACTGTATCTTTTAAGAAAACATTCAAAACTTTTGGATAAACTCCCACTAAAAGAGTGAAAACAGCCAGGGGGATGACAGTGAAGATTTCCCGGCCGTTTATCTCTGTTAGACCCTCCCATCTGGTGTTGAATTGCCCCAGAAACATCCTCTGGATCATCCTGAGAATATACACGGCGGTTAGAACCACTCCCAGTATAGCCACTATGACTATCCATTTGGAGACGAAGATCGACTGGAACGAGCCGACGAAAACCATGAATTCGGAAATAAAGCCACTCATTCCCGGAAGACCTAACGAAGCCATTCCGAACAGCACGAAAAGGCCGGTGAAAACCGGTATCTTAACTCCTAGTCCGCCGAATGCTGCAATCTCCCTGGTATGGGCCCTGTCATATAAAACCCCCACGAGAAGGAACAATGCCCCTGTTATCACGCCGTGGGAGAACATCTGGAAAAGGCAGCCAGATATGCCGACTGTCGTAATGGCCGCCATACCAAGCAGGCAATATCCCATATGCGAAACAGAGGAGTAGGCCACCAGCTTCTTAAGATCAGTCTGCGCCATGGAAACCAGCGCGCCGTAGATGATGCCGATCAGGCCGAGGATCGCTATCGGTATGGCGTAGGCGACGGTTGCTTCCGGGAACATGGGGAAAGAGACCCTCAGGATACCGTAGGTGCCCATCTTCAACAATACCCCGGCCAGGATAACCGATACGGCTGTCGGCGCCTCCACATGGGCGTCGGGTAACCACGTATGGAACGGCCAGACCGGAATCTTTATGGCGAAGGCTATGAAGAAAGTAGCGAACACCCACATCTGAAACAGGTGGGAGTAGAGTGAGTTCTGCCGTATAAGCGCCAGCATGTCAAGCGACCCGACCGTGAAATAAAGGGCCAGAATACCGACCAGCATAAAGACCGAACCGAAAAGCGTATATAGAAAGAACTTGATCGCCGCGTATTCCCGTCGAGGGCCGCCCCAGACACCGATTAGGAAATACATGGGGACTAACATGATTTCCCAGAAGATGTAAAATAAGAAAAAGTCGAGGGCGCAGAAGACGCCGATCATGCCAACCTCGAGCAGCAAAAACCAGGCGAAATATTCTTTTACCCTGTCTTTGATACCGAAGGAGGCGATAATCGAGACGAAAGATAAAAGCCCCGTCAGAAAGAGCATCGGCACCGAAAGACCGTCGGCGCCCATGATATACTGGACGTTGACCTGCGGGAACCAACTCAGCGGTCGGGCGAAATCGAAAACGAATCCCTGAGTCTCGCTGTGAATGTTGAAAAGCATCCCCGTACCCATGGCCTCGAAATAGAACCAGACTAAATAAATAGAGAGTACAAAAGGAACGAAGGAGAAGAAGGCAGCGGTCCATCGAATCGCCCCCACCGATTCTTTCTTCAATAGGAGAATCGCCACGATCCCGATTAAGGGGATGAAGGTCATATATGTTAATATTGGAAATGGTAATGTTATCGGTTCCAACTAATCCTCCTTTATCGTCAAATTAGCTTTATAAATAAGAAGACCACCGCGCCGAAAAACACCACCAGCGCATAGGTCTGCAATTGACCGGTTTGTATCTTTCTGAGTGTCCTGCCGAAAAACATCGAGAGATAACCTGTGCCGTTGACGGCGCCATCGACCACATAGGTGTCGAATCGCTCATTTGCCCACGAGATGAATAGAGTCAGCTTCCCCGTGCCGTTGACGATGCCATCTATTATAAGGAGATCGAATTTGAAAAGAAAATCGGCCAACCGATACGTCGGATTGACTATAACGGCCATGTAGAGCTCATCGAAATACCACTTGTTATACAGGAATGTATATATCGGCTTGAACCTCTGCGCCATTTTCACCGGAGAAATTACTCCTTTGTAATACATTAGATAGGCCAGGCCAATGCCTGATGCGGCTACTACCAGCGAAATAAACATAAGCAATATACTGGGCTCCACGTGGTGAACTGCACCGTAATAGACGAAGGAGGAATAACCCTTGTGGAGCCAGGGTATGCCGACCCAGCCGGCGCAGATCGAAAGCACCGCGAGTATCATCAGGGGTATAGTCATATTCTTAGGGGATTCGTGGGCATGGTCATAGGCGTGCTGATCGCGCGGCTTCCCGGTGAACGTCATAAAATACAGCCTGAACATATAGAAGGCGGTCATGCCTGCAACGAGAATTCCAACCAGGAGGAATATATAATGCCCACCTGCAAGGGCCGTGGCGAAGATCTCGTCCTTCGACCAGAAACCTGCCAGGGGAAAGATCCCGGATATGGATAAGCTGGCGATAAGGAACGTTATGGATGTTATCTTCAATTTTTTGTGCAACCCTCCCATGAACTGGATATCGTTGGTGTGGACAGCGTGTATAACCGAACCGGCGCCCAGGAAAAGGAGGGCTTTGAAACAGGCGTGGGTCATAAGATGAAAAGTCCCCGCGGTGAATCCCGCGAGGCCCAGGGCCATGATCATGTAACCCAGCTGGGAGACGGTGGAATAGGCCAGGACACGTTTTATATCATTTTGCACGAGACCTATAGACGCCGCCAGAAACGCCGTGAATGCTCCTACCGACGCTACAACAAGCATCATGGTCTCCGATATCATGATTATTCCCATCAGGCGGGCGGTCAGGTAGACTCCCGCCGCCACCATGGTAGCAGCATGAATCAGGGCGGAGACCGGTGTCGGGCCCTCCATGGCGTCGGGCAGCCACACATGAAGAGGGAACTGCGCCGATTTTCCCACGGCACCGCAGAACATCAGGATGCCGGCTATAACCACCAGCGGCAGCATATTCGATGCTATCTGGCCGTTGGCGATCATATAATCGAGCTCGGGTAGAGATGCTGTACCGACAGCGAAGATGAGTATTACCAATCCGAGGAGGAATCCCAGATCGCCTATCTTGGTGGTCACGAACGCTTTCTTGCCGGCATCGGAAGCGGATTTCTTTTCGAACCAGAAACCAATCAATAAATAAGACGTTAATCCCACAAGCTCCCAGAAGACGAACATCAATACATATGTGCCGGCCAACACCAGGCCCAGCATGGAGAAGGTAAATAGTGAAAGATAAGCGAAATACCTGGCGAATCGCGGATCGCCGTGCATGTAGCCCAAAGAATAGATTTGCACCAGCGCGGCCACTATGGTGACCACCAGGAGCATGATCGCCGTCAGGGGATCTATGTATATACCCATGGGAACGACAAAGGCGCCTTTTTTACCGTGCCTCTGAGGCTCATGGAATTTCAGGTGGCCGGATTCAGCGTGCTCCACGTTATCACCGGGATGGGTGGAGCCTGATGATTCCAATTGTGGCGTTTCCGACCCTAAAATAGATTCGGTTTCATGATCCTCCGAAGATTCTGATTCGTGGATTTCTGTTACGCCGCCATGTTCATTTTGATCGGGGATTATCCCTTCGGCCCCGGCCATACCGCCATCACCGAGAACCACCCATTCGATCCAGTATTCGCGGGGCGTGGGATCTTTTATAACCTCGATAAGGACGATGACGGATAAGACAAATGATAAGAGAACCATTGATATGGAGAAATAGCTGGAGACCTTGTTACTTCTGTTGAAGAAGAATATGATCAGGATAGATGCCAGCAGGGGAAGCGCCGCAATTATCCAGCTATAAGGTGACATCAGTTATTATCTCCTGACTCATTCTTGTTTCTGGCCGCTTGCATATTCTCCGTTTCCAGAGGCGGCTTCCCGTTCTGTGTTTTCACTATCGCCGATATTTCCTTGAAGGCTCCGGCTACGGGAGCCGCCATGGGATTGCCTGAGACCAACGTGGGTATGCTGGCAATTACGTTCATTGTTATTCTGTCTTTTATACAGACCCGGTCCAGGCCGGTAAGGCCTACGCTATAAGAGAAAGATGTCAGGACGATAAAGAATATGGCGGCGATGATTACCCCGAACTTCCGGAGGTTGCCGGGATTTGTGCCGGCCAAGGCTCTCCAGGTGACCATGAAAGGAAATGCCGATATCATAATGCCGCTGGCGAGGCCGAAGATTATTCCCCGCCACAGGACTACTGCGAGATCAACGTCTGTGAAAGTCTTTAAGGCTCCCGGCGAGTCGACGAGAGAATACGAAATGAATCCGAGCCCAAAAAAGACGGCCAGTATGGACCCCAGAGCCCAGCCTGATTTCAGAGAAGCCCTGGTTTTGAGCGATGAAGATTTCTTGTAATACAGGAAAAATCCGGCCGCAGAGAGCATAAATACGAAATAATATAGATCGACCGGCAACTGGAAGAGGTTAACGAATAAGAGTGGCAGACCGAAAAGCAGCACGCATAAATCAAAGATCCATATCAGATGTTTCCAGCTCCGCGTATTTAAGTTGACCGATACCATTATCTCACCATTTCATGAAGTTGATTTTGTCCACCTCGATGCCGCGGAAATTTCTGTATAGCAGTATGACAATAGCCAGGCCCACGGCGGCCTCGGCGGCGGCGATGGTTATTATGAATATCGCGAAGATCTGTCCGGTGATCGCCTCCGGTGTTAAAAATCTCGAGAATGCCACGAAATTTATATTTACCGCATTAAACATAAGCTCGATAGACATCAAAACACCTACGGCGTTACGCCGTGTCAAGAGCCCGAATATCCCGATAGAGAAAAGTGCCGATGAGAGTATTAGATAATGGGTCAGTTCCGGCATCCTAATTGTCCTTCCTGGCAATAACTATGGCGCCCAGAAGTGCTGCCAGCAAGAGAACCGAAACCACCTCGAACGGCAATACGAATCTCGACATCAGGAGCCGCCCGATAGTCTCGGTGTTACTGTTGGAGAGCTTTATTGTGATTTTCTGCTCATCATTATTATGGTTTAATAGAATCCAGACGGCATTGGATATGGCATCATAGTTGACCTTCTCGCTCCAGATTTTCAGATAGATGATCTGCTTATCTGAAAATACGGTTTGCTCGGTGGAGAAGCCCGGGCTGGCGGAGAGTATGTATCCATTGTCCTCAGCCGGTTCCGTCGCCGGTTTTGCGAAGTGGGCTTGCCATAACTCATCATTTATAATGTTAATGCCTCCCACGGCGCCGAAACTTTCTCCCAGCGTATCCCGGATATTGGCGGTCCAATGCCAACTCTTTCCTTCTGTCAATAATTCTGATGTCTCGACGGATGCCGTCCAAGATCCTGTATTTCTGGGGGCGGGAGCGGCACCGCCGAAAGTTCTGACCATGGCCAATGCCGCCAGGACAAAGAAAAAACCGCCTATTATGGCTGCCGGAATCGCCTGTTCGTTTACCTGCCGGATCGACTTTGATTGTATCTGGTAAGTCAGCATGATAGCGAACAGGATAAGTATTGTAACCGCGCCGACATAGATGAGTACCTGGACTGCAGCCAGAAACTCCGCATTCAGCATCAGATATATTCCTGCAACGAAGAAGAAAGTCAGAACTAAAAGCAGCGCTGAATGGAAAATATTACGAAGAGTAACCACCATGATGGCGCAAACGAGGATAACGCCGGCCAGAAGATAGAATAACAACAGGCTCAAGTGGTTCCCTCCTCATCGTCGTTCACCGGTTTTGTCTCCAGGTTTGATCTGGCGTCGTTTTTTGGTGATTCAGATGGCTTGCCCTCCCGTTTTTTCTTTTTCCTCGGTTCGTATTTGACATCGCGGCCGATTTCCTGAAGCCTGTCTTTATCGTAAATCAGTTCCTGCCTGTCGAAGACGGAGAACTCATACTTGCCGGTGAGCTTGATAGCGTCGAAATTGCAGACCTCCTCGCAGATCCCGCAGAAGCAGCAGATGGTGTTGTCAATCTTGAATTCGTCCGGGAACCTCTTGCCGGCCTCGTCTTTTTCCTGGGTGATATACATGGCATTGACCGGGCATTGCTTCATACATATCAGGCAGGCGGTGCAGTTGAGTTTACCGGTTTCGGGATCGGATAGCAGAACGACCACGCCTCGCGAGCGCTCCGGCATTGGCCATCGCTCATCCGGGTATTGGAGAGTAACGGATTTCTTAGGAAGATACTTGCCGGTGGTTTTCAGGCCAATAAGCAAGTTCCAGAATCCTTTGACAATTTCTTTTATCACGCTCATAATTATTTGAAAAGGTAAACTCCCAGTCCGGTCAAAATAAGATTAGCAAACGCCAGGGGCAGCAGAAACTTCCAGGCGAAACTCATGAGCTGATCGACACGCAGCCGGGGATAAGTCCATCTGAACCACATCAGCACAAAAACCAAGAATAGAGTTTTGCCGAAAAACCAGATCCAACTCGGTATGAAAGATAATCCCGGCAGAGGCGGCTGCCATCCGCCTAAGAAAAGAGTGGTGGCGACAGCCGAAACCGTAAACATGTTCACAAATTCCGCCAGAAAAAACATGGCGAATTTCATTCCCGAGTATTCGACATTGAATCCCGCCACCAATTCCTGCTCGGCTTCCGGCAGGTCGAATGGAGTCCTGTTGGCTTCCGCTATGGAGGCCACGAAATAGATCCCGAATCCCAGGATCTGGGGCAGCCAGAACCATCGCCAGAAATACGGGCCCTGGGCCTCGACAATGTCCACCATGGACAAAGAGCCGGCGAGCATTATGGCTCCCATGACTGATATTGTAAGCGGTACCTCGTAGGAAACGATCTGGGCCGCCGATCTCATACCGCCCAGTAACGCATACTTGTTATTGGACGCCCATCCCGCCATCAGAAGCGAGATGACTGTGAACGATGTTATGGCCAGCACATATAGGATGCCGATATTGAGATCGCGGGCAATCAATCCTTTGCCGAAGGGAATGACTATATAGGCCATAAAGGCGGTCGCGAATACCACCACGGGCGCCCAGAAGTAGACTTTTTTATCGGCCACGTCCGGGACTATATCTTCCTTTTGAAGAAGCTTGATGCCATCGGCCAGAGTCTGCAAGACTCCATGTGGGCCGGTGCGCATGGGGCCGAGCCGATCCTGAAAGTGAGCGGAGATTTTCCTTTCCCACCAGACCAGGAAAAGCGCCAGAAGCGAAAGGACTCCGATTATCACGAGCCCGGCGAAAACCATAACGAGAAGATCAAGCCAGATAACGGGGATACCCCGGCTTATAAACCAGGTGGCGAGTGATTCATATATATTCAATAGAACGTTATCCAACTCCAGCATCAGCGATCGACCTCCGGAAGAATGACATCGATCGAGCCGAATATGGCCACCAGGTCGGCAATCTTAAGGCCGATTGATATCGGCCCCAGGACCTGCAGGTTGCCATAAGAGGCGGTCCTTATCTTGACGCGATACGGTTTCTTATCACCGGTGGAGACAACGTAATAACCCATCTCTCCTCTGGGGGCCTCGATACGGGAAAACACCTCTCCGGCCGGAGCTCTAAATACGGCGGGAAGCTTGGCACGAACAATATCGCCTTCGGGCAAACCGTCCAGGGCTTGTTCGACTATTCTGCACGACTGCCGGAATTCCTCGATCCGAACCATATATCTGTCCCAGACGTCGCCGTTCTTGCCGACAGGGATATCAAAATCGAACCTGTCGTAGATGGAATATGGCTCGGCCTTTCTTATATCCCACTTGAAATTCGAGCCGCGGATAGTGGGGCCCGAGGCGCCGAGATCCTTCGCCAGATCCAGAGGCAGGATACCGATACCCTTGGTGCGGCTCAGAAAGATGGGGTTTTCAGTTAAGATTGCCTCGTAATCATCCACTTTCTTTCGGAAATCCTTTATAAATCCCCGACAGGATTTTTCAAATTCGGGCGGGATATCCCTTGAGACTCCACCTATCCTTATATAATGATAAGTTAATCTCTGACCGCAGGTCATCTCGAAAAGATCCAGAATCCATTCCCGTTCGCGGAACGCGTAGAGGAAAGGAGTTATCGCTCCCAGGTCGAGAGACATAGTTGCCAGCCAGATCAAATGCGATGCGATTCTGTTTAGTTCTACCATGATAACGCGCAGGTACTCGGCGCGCTCCGGCACCTCGATTCCAGATAGTTTTTCTATAGCCACTGCCCAGGCCAGATTTGAAGGCATGGAGGCACAGTAATCTATGCGGTCGGTGTAGGGCATGAACTGGTTATAGGTACGGTTTTCGGCGATCTTTTCAATGGAGCGATGGAGGAATCCCACGTGAGGAGTTAATTCCCTGATGAATTCGCCCTCCATTTTGAGAACCAGGCGAAGCACCCCGTGGGTAGAGGGATGCTGGGGACCCATATTTATTAAAAATTCTTCTTCCCGGAGATTTTCTTGATTCACTGCAGATTCCATGTCTTATCTTTCCGGCATGGGGATGAAATCCGGACCGGTCCAGCCTTTTCTCATAGGATAACCATAATCCCAATCCTCATACAACAATAGAGGACTAGGGTCGGGGTGGTTCGTAAATTTTATTCCAAATAGCTCCAGGGCCTCACGCTCGAACCAGTTTGCAGCCAGCCAGACATCGGAGGCCGTTTCAATCTCGGGATTGTCCTTATCGAGCTTTACCTTGACTACGGCTCTGTGATTCTTCTCATGCGAGGCCAGGCACAATACAACCTCAAAACGATCATCGGGATAATGGACTCCGCCCAGTTGGAAGAGGAAATCGAAATCGAGTTCGGGGTCGCTCCTGGCGAATTCGCAGAGATCGTGATATTTATGTTTCGAGATATATAGATATGGCTCGGGCTGGTCGATTTCCGAGACCTCGATATCCGAACCGAATTTATCTTTGAATTTGCCGGTTATTTCTTCTTTAGTCATTAGCCGTGAGAAGTATCCTTGTGAGTGGCAGGCTCTGAAAGTTAAGCCTTTTTCCTGTCAGATGCCCAGTCTGAGAGCTTTTCCTTTTTGATTTTCTGTTGCAGCTTCAGACAACCCTCCATGAGCGATTCCGGCCTTGGAGGGCAACCGGGGATGTAAACATCGACCGGAATGATCTGATCTATTCCCTTTAGAACGGAGTAGCAGTCGTAGTAAAAAGGTCCACCACTGCAGGCGCAGCCTCCCATAGCGATCACGTAGCGAGGCTCGGCCATTTGTTCATGCAAGAGCTTGACCCGCCTGGCCATCTTGTGGGTTACTGTGCCGGCAACAAACATCAGGTCCGCCTGCCTGGGCGAGGCCCTGAAAATCATGCCGAAACGATCGAAATCATATCTGGAGGCGCCCGTGGCCATCATTTCTATGGCGCAGCATGCCAGGCCAAACAGCATATACCAGAGCGACGATGCCCGGGACTGATTGAGGACCCAGTCCATGCTGGTGGTCACGATGCCGCCCCCCGGCAGCCTCTCTATATAAGCCGGAGCTTTCTCTATCAGACCCACTTTAAAGCTCCCTTTCTCCAGGCATAAATCAAACCGAATATCAGGATCGCCAGGAATATGAACATCTCTATCAACGCGAATAAACCCAGCTTTTTGAAAGCTACCGCCCAGGGGAAAAGAAATACGACCTCAACATCGAAAATAACGAAGATCAGAGCGAATATGTAGTAACCCACATTATACTGTATCCACGATGGCCCCATGGCCGCCTCGCCGCACTCGTAACTCTGGAGCTTTACTTTGCCCGGGCGGTGAGGACGTAGCAGCTTGGCTATAAGGAAGGTTACCAGGACAAAACCAACTCCAATCAGAAGGAATATCCCTATTATCGAGTAATCATCCAGCATTTTCAGTATCGCGATTTGTGACTTATTTCACTATCATCGGTCAGGCCGAAAAAAGCCTATCCATAGTGAAATGTCAAGATTATTTTTAATAAAATCGGTATATATCGATTTTTAGACCCATATAGATCTGCCAATGCTAAAATATTTCCAATAATGTGCTTTTTGGATAATCCTTCGGACCATAATTCTCAAACAGAGGATTCAAAATCCGCAAGTCTCTTTTTTTGAATTTTCTTTCTATACGTCGACCTTTGAGACCGAGGCGAAACATTTTCCTAATATGTGCGTCGTCTGGATTTAACTGGCCGATAAGAAGCTCGCGCCTCATCCAAAGAAAAAAATGCCATAATCAATTCCTGAGGTCTCCGGAAAATCCGATCGGGAATCAGACTGCCAGAATAATTTTTTTAAAATTGGATTTGTTTTATGTGAATTAAAACGAGAGACTTCTCATGACCATAATTTTCTTAATGAATATTTTAGTGGCGATACTGGTGTCCGTTGATATGCGAAAGCGAAAACGGTGTGTCGGAAATTAAAATAAGAGTGCATCAGATGAAGGTGATTCATATTTTTTTAAGTGAAAGAATATTCAGAACGATTATGCCTGAAAAATCCGAGTGATAAAAATAAAAACTATTTCATTATTTAATTTGACATGAGATCAAACTTCATGATAAAATCTTGACGACAACATGAAAGTTGCAATCGGAAAATCGAGCAAGAGATTCGCGGAGAATCTCGAACAGCTGAAGAAAGAGTCGGCCAGACAGATAAAGCAATCGTTTGCTTCTATCGTTACCATAAAAGATTTCCTCTCCGAAACGGAATCGATTGAATCATCGGAGCGGTATACGAAACTCGTATCCAAGCTTGATTCTGTGGAGAGAAGGCTCTCGAGATTTGAAAGTTCATTGAACGACCGCGTTGGCAAGCTCATACGCGAATACGACAAGCTCAAGACGGAAGTCGAGAGTCTTGCGAAAGAACGAAGTATTTATAAGGCGCTTTACGATCTTTCCATGGACATTTCGTCTCAAAGGGATATCAGTGCAGCGCTCCCCTCGGTCGTTCAGACCACGGCGGAAATTCTTTCATGCGACAATGTGGTCCTTCAAATTATTGATGACGATGGATCGATACGGCTTCAATATGAATCATCTAAGAAAAACGCATCCGGGGAAAAGTATGAACCGTCCAGACAAATGTCCGATGCCGTTCAGGCCACCGGAGATCCTGTTTATATTCACATGAAGGAAAAGTTATCTAAGAGTACCGTCTGCTTGCCACTGAAATCCGGCGATACGGTTGTTGGTCTTCTTCATGTAGTCAGGTTCGATCAGGCATTCAAACAATTTGATCTTGATTTATTAAGAAGCATTTCGGAGAAGATCGCTGTTACGGTGGAATCCAATCGTCTCTTCACGGATTTGGAGGAATCGCGGGAGTCGCTGATTGAAGATCTTCGGGAAAAATATCAATTCGATGAAATGGTGGGGAATTCTCCTGAAATGGCGCGGGTGCTGGCAATCGTGGCTGATGTTGCCGAAACCGAGAGCGCAGTACTTATCGAGGGAGGATCGGGAACGGGTAAAGAGCTTCTGGCCCGGGCGATTCATTATAACTCCCGGCGAAAAGACAGGCCGTTCGTGGCAATAAACTGCGCTGCTATTCCCGAAACCCTGCTGGAATCAGAACTCTTCGGCTACGAGAAAGGAGCATTCACCGGAGCCGTCGCCAGAAAACCCGGAAAATTCGAGCTCGCCGATGACGGCACCGTTTTTCTCGATGAGATAGGCGAGCTCTCGCCGATCCTGCAGGTCAAGTTACTGAGGTTTCTGCAATCGGGCGAATTCGAGCCGCTCGGGGCGACATCGGTCAAACATGCAGATGTACGAATTATATCCGCCACCAAGAGAGATCTGGGAAGGATGATCGAGGCCAGCGAGTTCCGGGATGACCTGTATTACAGAATAAATGTAATAGCCATCGGACTTCCGCCGTTGGCCAAACGGTCGGGAGATATTGAACACCTGGCGAACCATTTCCTTAAGATATACGCCGAGAAAAACAGCAAAGATATCGAGTCGATCGATGAGAATGCGATGAGTTTCCTGAAAGGCTACAATTTTCCGGGTAATATACGCGAACTGGAGAATATCATCGAACGTGCAGTTGTGCTTTGCAAGGGTAATGTTCTCTCAAGTAATTACCTGCCGGAACAGGTCAAACATTTTGGGATGCCGGCCTCGGCGGAACCCTTAAACATCAAGGAGCTGAATGACCTTAAGAAAAGACTTTGGAGAGACGTGGTAGAACCGGTGGAGAGGAGCTTCGCATTGAGATTATTGGATGCGAGCGGCGGTAATATCTCTGCGGCGGCGAGATCAGGCGGCTTGCATCGAAAACAACTTCAGCGGATACTCAGAAGGACTAACGTAACATCAGCAGAGATTCCAACGGAGAAAGACTCGTGAACAGAGGCCTTAAATGCAAAAGTTGCGACTCCGAAGTCGCAACAAGCTTCAGAGGGGATATTCTGGTTTTCGTAACTATCTCAAATAAATTGCGACGTGAATGTCGCACTTTTTATCTTGTTGATAGACAACAGGATTCGTGGTCGAGGCGGTAACGTGTTGAAGTACATGCCGTTAGGAGCTCAGCCCGGTATTTTCATGAAGTTGGCATTGTTTTTGCGTTAGGTGAGTTAGAGTAAACTTTATGAAGGATAGTAAGTTAGCAACGAGAAATCGGAATCAATTCCCCGAGTTGAAAACACAGGTGGTAGATTCTGCTCTGGAGGTTCATAAGAATATCGGGCTTGGGTTTGGCAGGCAGGAGTATAGCAGGGCGCTGGCTCACGAACTCGGCCTCAGGGATATACCGTTCGAGCGGAAAAAGAGGGTCAAGCTTTCATATAAAGGGTCTGTTGCCGGCGAATATAACCTGGATTTTGTTATCCAGAATTCGCTGGTCGTGATGATTTCGACGGGCGAGCATTTAACGGATGCCGATGAAGCGAAGCTTAAAAGCATCTTGAAAGCGATTAAGTTGGAGTCCGGTCTAATAATAAATTTTTCCAAGGACATCTTGGAGATCGATACCATTCAACGATGAATCGTGAGAGGAGGTGAAGTCATGCCGGCAAAGAGAAAGAAAGCCAAGAAGAAAACGGCCAAGAAGAGAACCAAGAAAAGAACGGTGAAGAAAAAGGCCAAGAAGAGAACGGCTAAGAGGAAAACGGCTAAGAAGAAAGCTAAGAAGAAAGCCAAGAAGAAAGCCAAGAAGAAGGCCAAGAGGAAAACAGCCAAAAGGAGAAAAAGATAAATAGCAGCTATATTGATAGCTGATTTGTTTCGTTCTTACCAAGTCCGCCATTCGGCGGACTTTTTTATTGGCATTTTGCTGTAAATTTGCTATAGTTTTCGCTCTTATGCTTAGAAGTAGAATAAAATCCTATCTTCCGGCAATCGTCTGGGCGGTTTTAATAATGGCCGTATCATCAATCCCTGATCTTTCTACACCCGGCCTGGGCTTTTCAATGATGGATAAAATTGTGCATTTCGCTGAATATTTCATTCTCGGGCTGCTTGCGGCAAAGGCCGTCAGCGCCTTTGATAACAGGCCTCTAAGAGTCTTCTGGATATCATCGGCGGTGGCATCCGGGTATGGCATATTAGATGAACTTCATCAACTTCTCATACCCGGAAGAACCACGGAAGGACTCGATATGGTCGCCGACATTCTGGGATCTATTCTCGCTGCGGCCCTATTCGCAAGAAGACTACAAAGACATCTGCCCCGGGTCGGCTAATTGCCAGGTTCTCGAACATGTTGAATAATATTGATTTCCCGACGCCGGATATGTTAAATTGGCCTTGATTAATCTATGTCTACTAAGAAAATAAAAGCGATCCACGGCGCGCGAGATATCCTGCCGGATGAGGCCAATCGCTGGCAGAGGATTATCTCCACCGTTTCACGCATATCGGCAGGATATAACTATGGTTTCATCATGCCGCCGATTTTCGAGGCCACCGAGCTTTTTGCCCGGGGGATCGGTGAAATCAGCGACATAGTAACCAGGGAAATGTACACATTTGAAGATCAGGGCGGTCGATCGCTCACACTCCGGCCCGAGGCGACCGCTTCAGTGGTTAGGGCCTATATCGAACATTCCCTTGGAGCAGTCCGGGGGCTGGTCAAGGTCTGGTATGCAGGACCTATGTTTCGACAGGAGCGCCCCCAGGCCGGAAGGTTTCGTCAATTCTATCAGTTCGGCGCGGAGGCGATCGGTTCCCTCGATCCTGCTCTGGATGCCGAATTGATAAACCTTAATTACGATATCCTCAGAGATCTGGGTATCGACGATCTGAGGCTGGAGATCAACTCAATTGGCATGCCGGAAGACAGAAAAGCTCACAGGGAAGCTTTCATCCAGTTTGTGGAACCTGATCTGAAAAGATACTGCCAGGATTGTCAGAGGCGTTTTCGATCCAATCTGTTGAGGATGTTCGATTGCAAGGAGAATTCCTGCCAGAATCTTCTGTCCGATGCGCCTGTAGTGTTCGATTATCTTCTCGATGAGAACCGGCGGCACTTCGATGAAGTTCTCAAATATCTCGAGATCGCAGATCTGCCGTTTACACTTAATAAGAGACTCGTGCGCGGACTCGACTATTACACGAGGACGGCGTGGGAGTTCAAATCGGGAAAGCTCGGCTCGCAGGATTCCATTTCCGGCGGCGGCAGATATGATCTGTTGGTAGGGCAGCTTGGTGGTTCGCCGACACCCGGTATCGGATTTGCTGCCGGCATAGAACGCATTCTGATGGCGATGCCGTCCAGGAATGGCTCAAGCCATCGAGAGGAATTCGGGTTTTTTATTGCCATCGGAGACCAGAAATTCAAAGCGGAGGCTTTTAAGCTTTTGAAAGCGATCAGGTCTATCGGTCTTCCCGCCGATATAGATTATCTGGGACGATCTCTGAAAGGTCAGATGAAACAGGCTGATAAAAGCGGATTGAGTCACGCTATGATCCTGGCTGAAAGCGAGGTGGCGAGGGGTAAGGTTGCGGTGAGAAACATGCAAAATTCTAAGCAATTTGAACTGACTTTAATCGATATCTATAATACAAAGGATGCTGAACAACTGGGAGATCTTATTGAAACAGGACAGCAATAGTATATTCAAGACCAATCTCAGAACCCATACCTGTGGCCAGCTCGGCGATTCTGATATTGAGCGGAAAGTGGCCATCTGCGGCTGGGCTCACGGTCATCGCGATCTGGGGGGATTGATTTTCATAGATATCAGGGATAGATGGGGGATTACCCAGGCAGTGTTCGATCCCGACATCGTCGGCAAGGAATGCATGGATACGGCACGATCGGTTCGCTATGAATTTTCAATTCGTGTTACAGGGACGGTCAGGAGTCGACCGGAGGGAATGCAGAACAAGCAAAATCCCACCGGCACGATAGAAGTCCGGGCAGATTCTATCGAGATATTGAATAAATCCCGGACGCCGCCATTCATGGTGGAGGACGATACAACTGCTTCGGAGGATCTGAGGTTGAAATACAGGTATCTCGATCTGCGACGTCCGGTTCTCAAGAATAAGATCGAGTTGCGCCACCGCGCCGTTCTAACGGTGCGCAAGTATCTGGATTCTCAGGGATTCGTGGAGATAGAGACTCCTCTTCTGATGCGGTCCACACCCGAGGGAGCGCGCGACTATATCGTGCCCTCGAGAGAACAAAAGGGGAAGTTCTACGCACTGCCGCAATCTCCCCAACTTTTCAAGCAGATATTGATGGTATCCGGATTTGACAGGTATTTTCAGATGGCACGCTGCTTGCGGGACGAGGACCTCCGGGCCGATCGACAGCCGGAGCATACTCAAATAGATATGGAGATGTCTTACGTCACCGCCGACGATGTCTTTCGTGTGGTTGAGGGAATGATGAGAGATCTTTTCAGAACTGTGCTCGGCGATGATATCACGGTTCCTTTCCAGCGGTACACCTATCGCGATGTGATGGATAGATATGGAAGCGATAAACCGGATTTGCGATTTGGCCTGGAGATAGTCGATCTCTCCGATAAGTTCGCTGGCACAGAATTCAATATATTTTCTGATGTTCTTTCCGGCGGCGGTATCATAAGGGGCATAAATTATAAAGGAGGGGTGTCGATTTCGCGAAAGCAGATAGACAATTTGACCGAAATCGTACGTCACGCAGGAGGCAAGGGATTATCATACATCGGCCGGACCGATGACGGTCTCAGATCGCCAATTGCGAAAAATATCAGTGAGGCTCAAATTCAAGCAGTCTCGGGGAAAGCCGGTATCGAGGTGGGTGATATTTTATTCATTGTAGCCGATAAATGGGGAGTGGTCTGCGATGCACTGGGCGCCGTTCGCAAGGAGCTCGGCAAATCGATACCACGCGCAGGCGATGGCAAATGGGCACCTCTCTGGGTTTATGAGTTCCCGTTATTCGAGTATAAACCCGAATCCGGTCGTTTCGACGCCATGCATAATATTGTAACATCGCCGTACAAGGAGGATATGGTCAAACTCGATTCGGGTTTTAAGTCGGATCTTGATTTGCATGATCCCGCTCATCCCTGGGCCAGTATTCGGGCCAACCAGTATGATCTGGTTCTCAATGGTGTTGAGATAGCCTCCGGAGGTATCCGGATTCACGACCGGGATGTTCAGGAGAAGGTGCTGGCTGTCATGGGCATCGATTCTGTCCGGGCCGAGAAGATGTTCGGTTTCTTATTGCGAGCCCTTCAGTATGGCGCCCCGCCTCATGGAGGTATAGCTCCCGGCTTTGACAGGATTGTGGCGCTGATGACGGATTCTGAATCTTTGCGCGATGTTATAGCCTTTCCAAAAACGACGGCGGCCCAGTCATTGATGGATGGTTCGCCCGCCGAGGTAGATCCTCAGCAGCTGGATGAGCTCGGCATTTGTATCAAGAGTCAAAAAGATAAAGATTGAATGGCTGCTCTTGTTCAAAAGATGGTAGACGTCAGCGAGGTCGATCCCCGGCTTCTCTATGGTGCGCATCATTCCCACCTGGGCCTGATTGAAGAGGAGCTTGATGTTCAGCTCGTGGCAAGGGGCGATTGGATCAACATAAGGGGAGATTCCGAGAAGGTCGAAAGGGCCGAGAGAATAATTTATGATATTATCGACCACGTGAAGGCCACCGGCGAACTTAACGATCGCTATATTCTATACTCCATTGCGATTATCAGGGATGAAGGCATTGCTCCTTCCCCGGAGGTCGACAGGGATCCGGGCCTGATCATATCCACCTCCACCCGCAAGGCTATCAAACCAAGAACCGTTGGCCAGAAGAACTATGTTGGTTTGATTGAATCGAAAGACATAGTTTTCGCTATCGGACCGGCAGGGACAGGCAAGACGTATCTGGCGGTCGCCAAAGCGGTGCAAGCGTTCCGACAAAAGCAGGTCTCGAAGATTGTCCTGACCAGGCCTGCTGTAGAGGCGGGTGAAAGTCTTGGATTCTTGCCAGGCGACATTCGCGCCAAGGTCGATCCCTACCTGCGGCCGCTTTATGACGCACTTCATGATATGATGGCTTTTGAAAAAATGAAAAAGCTGATGGAGATCGGGATAATCGAGATAGCTCCTCTGGCCTTCATGAGGGGCCGGACCCTCAGCAACGCCTTCGTTATACTGGACGAGGCTCAAAACACCACGAATCGTCAGATGTTCATGTTTCTGACAAGGCTGGGGGAGGGATCGAAAGCAGTGATTACCGGTGACGTCACCCAGATAGATCTCGAGGAGCGAAAGGCCTCCGGACTCCTGCCGACCCAGAAAATTCTCGGGCATATCGCCGGCATTGGCTTTATAGAGCTTACTGAAAAGGACGTGGTTCGGCATAGATTGGTACAGGATATCATAGGGGCTTACGATAAGCGTTCGGCTGCAAAGAGAAGACAGAAGAGGCGGTCGTGAAAATACCATTTAAGAAGAAAAACAGCTCGGTCATAAGATCGACAGTGGACACGGGCGAGGCCATAATCGATGATTCGCTGAAGGGGCAAAAACTCATATTCCGCGTGGCCCTGTCCGCTACTCTGGTAATTGGAATCACATTCCTCTATCCAATAGACAAAATATATCTGCCTATAGAGGTTCCTCGGGTCGGCGAGATTGCGGCAGTGGATCTTGCCGCGCCTTTTGATTTTCCGATATTTAAGACGGAAGATGAATTGAAAAGAGACCGGGATCTGGTGATGAGCAATCTCCGGCCGGTGGTGACATATGATACCGTCTTAAGCGGAGCCATAAGAGACGGCATACGAAGATTTTTTGAGAATGTCGATTCCATTGCAGCCTTAAAGCCGGATTCGGAATTTTTCTTACAGGCGCTCAGGTACGAGTTTCCCTCCCTGTCGGAGAGCCTGCTGGTCGTTCTCGGAGGCGCATCGGCCGCGGATTCGTTGAAAAAAATCTGTATCGGTGCTATCGATTCTATCGTTTCGTTGGGAGTGGTATCAAAACTCGGAAATCTGCCTTTTGAGGAATCGGGTCTTGTAACGCTACGGAAGGGAGAAAAGACGAAGACGGTTGCCAGGGATCTTGTCTTCGATATGGACAGGGCGTTGGGATTTCTCTCCATGAGGGCGGAGTTGGCTTTCGCAGGCAATCCCGAGATGCGCAGGGCGGCCGTCGGAATCATGAGCCAATTCCTGGAGCCTAACTTGAGATTTGACAGAGATGCTACCGAACAAAACAAAAGAGTAGAGCTGCAGGCCATTAACCAGGAAAAAGGCCGTGTATATGAGGGCGAGAAGATAATCAAGGCCAACGAACGCCTTACCGATTTACACCGGGATAAGCTGATGTCTCTGGCGCGATATAAGAGAACCAAATTGCGTCAGAGTAGCTTCTGGCGGTTCCTCCTGCCGCCGTTAGGCCGGCTCTTTTTTGTGGCCTTTCCCATATTGTTCTTCGGGTTTTATTTATATAATTTTCGCCGACGAATTTTCGCCTCCAACTCGGCGTTGATTCTGTTCTCCATATTTCTTGCCGCATTGGTTATTATTCTTAATGTGATCATGTCTCAGCAGTATCTGTCGCCTTATCTTGTTCCGATTACAATTGTTTCGATGCTTGTGACTATCGCCTATGATCTTGAGACAGGTTTATTCCTGACGTTCTCAGCGGCGCTATTGGTTGGCATATTGTCCGGATTCAAGCTGGACGTAGCTCTTGTAGGGATCGCCGCCGGGACAGTGGCCACTTTCTCGGTCCGCAGAGTTCGACATCGCCACGAGTTTTACCGCTCAATTATCTATCTCTCGCTGGTATATTTCGGGATCGTTTATATCATTGAATCGTTGAAACTGGCTCCTGCATCAGATCTCTGGCGGCATACGGGTCTGGCGGCATTGAATGGTTTTGTCTCGCCGATCTTGACAATTGGCCTATTACCGCTATTCGAGACAACCTTTAAGCTGACTACCGATATTACACTGCTGGAACTTTCTGATCTGAACAGGCCGTTGCTGAAAAGGCTGGCCGTGGAGGCACCGGGCACCTACCATCATTCGATTATGATCGGGACTCTGGCCGAGGAAGCCGCCAAAGCCATCAACGCCAATTCTCTGCTGGCCCGGGTTGGATCCTATTATCATGATATAGGCAAGATGCTCAAGCCTGAGTATTTTGTGGAAAATCAGATGGGCGCAAAAAACAAGCATGAGAAACTGGCGCCCTCTATGTCCGCTCTCATATTAGAGGCACATGTCAAAGAAGGCAAGGAGTTAGCGGAGGAAAACGGTTTACCCGATTGCATTGTAGAGTTTATTACGGGTCATCACGGAACGAGTATTATGACCTATTTTTATGAGAAGGCGAAACAGCAAAAAAGCGAAGACGAGGTCAATATCGAGGAGTACCGATATCCCGGCCCCAAACCTAAGGCTAAAGAGGTCGCTATTGTCATGCTTGCAGATTCAGTCGAGGCGGCATCGCGCACGCTGGATAGCCCAACTCCGGCTCGCGTCAGGAATCTCGTGAGGAAGATAAGTTCAGCCAAATTCGATTCCGGGGAACTGGAAGGTTGTGATCTGACCCTGAGGGATCTTCACCTGATCGAGGAGAGTTTTGCCAGGGTATTGCTCGGAATATATCACCGTAGAGTAGCCTATCCGGAAGAGGAGGAAGAGAAAATCGAGGTATGAGCGTTTCGGTTATCCTGGCCGACGGCCGGTTTTCTCTTGATGAAAAGCCCCTGGCGGCGTTGGCGGCAAGGGTATTGAAGTCCGAATCAGCTTCGGGGAAATCTATAAATATCATATATTGTTCCGATAAACATATTGAAGAATTAAACAGGCGATTCAAGAGAAAAAATCAAACCACCGATGTACTGGCTTTCGATCTGACAGATTCCGTAGAGCCTGACTTCATAGGCGAGGTTTACGTGAATTTGCAGCAGGCAAAAAAACAGGCTAATGATCGCAGAATACCGTATAAAGAGGAGGTGAACAGGTTGACCATTCATGGCGTCCTGCATCTTCTCGGCTATCGAGACGGGCAGAAATCAGACCGCCTTAGTATGTGGGCGCGTCAGGAGGGTTACCTGTAAGTATGGAAATGGCCGATCGTGAATCGGATAAACCGCCGGGAAATTCCGATCCGGGCGATTCTACTTTTCTAAGATGGCTGAAAAAAATCTTCAGCCTTAAGAGGAAAGCAGATCTAACCTCTGAAGAAAGAGAAAAGCAGATTGAAGAAACTATAGAGCGGTTTGCCTCCCAGGTATCCTCTGAGGATAACGTTCTGGAGAAGGATGAACGCGAGATGATTCACGGCGTCCTGGAGTTGGGGGGGACCGCCGTGAAGGAGATAATGGTACCGCGCATCAATATGATAGGGATAGCTGCCGGGACGGCTCTTCATGAGGTTATCGACATCATAAAGCGATCGGGGCATTCGAGGCTCCCACTGTATGATGAGTCGCTTGACGAAATCAAGGGCATACTCTATGCAAAAGACCTTCTTTCTTACGCTCTGAGCGGAACGGATTTCAATCTGGTTACCGTTGCCCGTAAAGCTTATTTCATCCCCGAGAATCTGAAGATAGATGATCTCTTGAGGGAATTAAAAAAAAGGAGATTGCATATCGCAATCGTTGTTGACGAGTATGGTGGTACCTCCGGACTCGTAACCATGGAGGATATTATCGAAGAAATCGTCGGCGAGATCGAGGATGAATACGATACCGAACCTCCTCCAATAATAGAGCTGTCTGCCGGCTCGTATATGGTCGACGGGCCGGTAACCATATCTGATCTCAATGAGCAACTCGATTTAAAAATGCCGGAGGATAAGTTCGAAACTGTGGGAGGTCTGATCTACGATCTGGTCGGATCTCTGCCCGAAAAGGGGCAGGTTGTTAAATACCACAATATTAAGTTTGTGGTCCACAGGGTTGAGGGACAACGAATAGTCAAGGTCAAACTGACGGTTGAGAAATAAACCAATGGAGCGAGGAGACACACCGAATTGAGTTAGCTCCACGGCATTGCCAGCATGGCTGACCGGAGAGCAATCAGAGACGCCCGGCGAACACCGATATACAACCATGATTCTTCCGATATTAAGGTGATAAGCTTAGTAAACTCCGTTAAGATAGATTCATACGATTCAGAGGAATTGTCATCGTCTCTGAAGGCTTTGCTTTCGCCGCTTGGCGGTCTCAAGCAGTTCATCAAGCCGGGGATGACCGTTCTTATAAATCCCAATTTACTATCAGCCAGGACTCCGGATAAGGCTGTCACGACGCAGCCGGAACTGGTGGCGGCAGTGGTTTCGGCATGTATTGAAATCGGAGCTAATGTCTTGATAGGAGATTCGCCTGGCGGCGTAGAGAAAGGATTAATAAAGGTCTGGGACAATACCGGCATGAGCGATGTCTCTTCGACCACCGGGGCCCGGCTTGTAGGATTTGAATCCGGCGACGTGCAGGAAGCGGCGGTGGGAAATCGCCGATATAATCTTTCCAGGTATGCTTTCGATGTTGACTTTATAATATCCATACCCAAGCTGAAGACCCATATTCTCACCAATTACACCGGCGCCATAAAGAATTGCTATGGTTTTATACCGGGTTTGAGAAAAGCAGATTATCATAAGAGAAATCCGGATGCGAGGTCTTTTTCTGAAGTGGTGGTTGATGTTTTTTCTCTTGTGAAGCCGGGGCTTTTCATTATGGATGGGGGCATGGTTATGGAGGGCGATGGACCGGCGTCGGGAAAACCAAGGTGGCTCGGATATCTGTTCGCATCAGCCGATGGGGTGGCAATGGACAGTTCGGTGGTTTCAATTCTGGGGGTCGGGAAGAGGAAAATCTGGCCCACCGAGATCGCAAGCCTGAGAGGCCTTGGCTGCTCTGATCTATCATCCATTGATAGAAGAGGACCGGCTTTCGCCGCCGGCGTCATATCCGATTTCAAGATGCCATCGAACGCCTATTTGAATTTTATTCCCTCCTTTGCGGTGAAGATGCTGGAGCCTTATCTCTGGGTCCGGCCAGCTATTAACCATGCTTCCTGCACAATGTGTAATGTGTGCCTGGATAGCTGTCCGCAGAACGTCATTTCCAAAAGGGGCGGCAGGCTGGAGTTCGAATATAATAACTGCATAAAATGCCTGTGCTGCCATGAGCTTTGCCCGAATAAATCGGTGTTTCTGGAGAAGAGTCGTCTGGCCAAGCTTATAGGTTGAGTATCCTGTTTCTATAGCCTGATTTCCATTAAATGAAAAGCCCCTCTCCGGATGAGGAGGGGCTTAAGACTAAATCGTCGAACCCGAAAAAGGCTATGACAGATGTCTGGAAACGAGCTTGGTCATCTCGAACATGTTGACCTTGCTCCTGCCCCCGAATACTACTCTCAGAGCGGCGTCGGCGTTGATCATTCTCCTGTTGATTCTGTCCTGAAGTTTGTTTCTCTTAATGTAGTGCCAGAGCTTCTTCGTGACCTCGGTTCGTGGGATCGGCTTGCTACCGACCACTGCTGCCAGAGCTCGACTTACCGTCATCGGCCTCATAAAAGCCGGATTCGGTTTCCTTTTGGCTTTCTTTTTCTTCTTGGCCTTTTTCTTTACGGTTTTCTTCTTGGCTTTCTTCTTAGCCTTTTTCTTGGCGGTTTTTTTCTTAGCTTTCTTTTTGGTTTTCTTCTTAGTCTTTTTCTTGGCTGTTCTTTTCTTAGCTTTTTTCTTTACGGGTTTCCTCCTGGCCGTTTTCCTTTTTGCCGTCTTCTTCTTGGCTTTCTTCTTGGCCCTTTTCTTTCTCGCAGGCATCCAAGCCTCCTTTGGATTCGTTACCGGTGGTAACGGTTTGGTTTATTTATTCAGGAAAATAATGTGCTGTCCGCGCTCTCCCTCCCTTGTATTGCTTTTGGCTGTTTTCTCCAGAAGTGATTTTAGGAGATTTTTCTTGAAAATATCAACAAAAAATATCACTTTTTTTGGAGAAATGCGATTTTTTTTTGGGCCAATTTTTGAAGGTTCATCCGGGATTAATGCCGTTTTATCCTCATCTTATGACCCTCTTCCGGGCGGCTTATACGATTTATCCTGTAATATGCACCCGAGATATTCTTGTTCAGAGATTGACATTTATTTTGAGATCCTTATATTGAGGCACAATCCCCGGAAAGGAAGGTGCCTATGAAGGTGAAGTACTTTACAGACATCGATAAGATATCCCAGATTCCGGAAAGCCAGAGATCGAAGCTAAGGCAGGAGGTGACGGAGCGTTTTGTATTCCGGGTAAACGATTATTATTTGTCCCTGATCGATTGGGATAATCCTGACGATCCTATTCGGAAGATCGTCATCCCCGATATGGATGAAATGGTTGCGTGGGGGACTCTCGATGCCAGCGATGAAGCCTCCAATTATGTCGTATCCGGATGTCAGCATAAGTATGCGACTACGGCTCTGATATTGGTGAACGAAGCCTGCGGGAGCTATTGCCGGTTCTGCTTCCGCAAGAGACTGTTCATTCAAGATAGCGATGAGGTTTCCAAGGACGTTTCTGCGGCTATAGAATACATCAAATCTAAACCCAATATCAGCAACGTGCTATTAACCGGTGGAGATCCTCTGGTTTTATCTTCGAAGAAACTGGAGTCGATCCTGAGGCCCCTAAGGGCAATCAAACATGTCCAGATAATCAGAATAGGCACCAAAATTCCGGCGTTCAATCCATTCAGAATCATTGACGATCCTGAATTACCATCGGTAATATCCCGATATAGCACCCGGCAAAAGAGAATATACTTTATGGTGCATTTCAACCATCCGCGAGAGATTACCGATAAAGCCGCACTGGCTCTCGACATATTGACCAGGTCGGGGGCGATCTTAACCAATCAGACACCTATATTGCGAGGCATCAATCACGATCCCGAGACGCTCGCCGAGCTTATGAAGAAGCTTTCTTATATAGGTATACCGCCATACTATTTCTTCCAATGCCGCCCCACCGCCGGCAACAAGACCTATGCGGCCCCAATAGTCGAAACCTATACTAATCTGGAACGAGCGAAATCTATGGTCAGCGGGCTTGCCAAGCGTTCCAAATATGTCATGTCGCATGCAACCGGCAAGATCGAGATATTCGGCCTGACTGATCGGTATATCTATATGCGTTACCATCGCGCCCGCGAGGGGGAGGATGAATCTCGCATGTTGATCTGCCATAGAGACAATGACGCCTACTGGCTCGATGATCTGCGCGAGGTCGGTCAGCCGGAAGAGGAGCATGAAATCCCGCATCCCTATCGTTCTTACGGACCACAATAGGACACCCAATTATCTCATAATTGCCTGGAAATCCGCTCTTCGCCGGAGGGCTGTAATCTCACAAGAATTCCCTGCCGGATAGCATCTCCCCGTTTAGCATATCGTCCAGCATCTCCCATAATTCCCTTGAATCAACCTCCCGCTGAAGCTAATATTCAAGGTTGGCTATGGAGACTACAATATCAAAGGTCAAGATCTACGATGGACTTTGCGGTCAATATGGAAGTTGTGTCCCGGTCTGTAGCTCGAAGGCTACGATTAAGAAACCCGAGCTTGCTCGGATTAGCGCGCTATATGGTTGCCGGAAGATGTGTTCAGGTACTTACTTTTTTTGCGAGTTTCGATTTGATCCTGGCGGCTTTATTTGCATGGATAACCCCTTTTCGAGCGGCCCTGTCGAGCGCGCTGACGGCCGCCTTGAGACTGGCCGGCTTCTTCTCGGGATCTTTCTCGGTTTGCACAGCTTTAATAGCGCCGCGAAAGGCGGCTTTCACCGGTCGATTCCTCTGGCGGGCCTTTTCTGCAGTTTTCATCCGTTTCGCAGCCGATTTGTGTTTGGGCAATCAGGTCTCCTTTCCCATAAATTCAGGCGGAACCCATATATAAGCAGCTGAGATAGATTGTCAACCGAAAAAAAATCCTTTCTTAAAAAAACGGGACGGTTTTCACTGGCTACCCTCATATCCCGTATTCTGGGTCTTTTGCGAGAAGCTTCTTTTGCGTCGGTGTTTGGCGTTACAGGCGGCATGGACGCTTTTGTCGCCAGCTTTCGAATACCGAATCTCCTCCGCGATCTTTTTGCCGAAGGTGCGCTTTCCGCCGCATATGTTCCGGTTTTCACGGACAGGCTGAAAAAGGACGGTGTGCAGAGAGCCTTTCTGATTACATCCTCGATATTTTCAATTCTCCTGCTTGTTTTGGGGATTATAGTCGTTCTCGGTGTAGCACTGGCGCCATATTATATCCGGTATTATGTCTCGGGTTTCGATGATCCTGCCAGACTCGAACTCACCATAAAGCTGACTCGCATAATGTTTCCTTTTATCCTGCTGGTGGCGTTCGCCGCGGTGAGCATGGGGACATTGAATGCCCTGGGCAGGTTCGGCATCCCCGCCCTGGCACCGGCCATGTTTAATGTCATCATGATAATATCGGCGCTCTTCATATCGAAATATCTCGAACCTCCCATAATTGCTCTGGGAATAGGAGCCGTTTTAGGAGGAGCGGGGCAGTTCGTAATCCAACTCCCGCAGCTTCTGAGATCCGGCTACAGGTTCCGATTTCGACTCAAATTCAAAGATGAGCCGGTCAGGAAAATACTAAAGCTCATCCTTCCTGCGGCCATGGGAGTGGCCGCCTGGCAGGTTAACGTGGTGGTCGCAACCGTGATTGCCTCTTTTCTGGCTGTGGGAAGCATCTCCAGCCTATACTATGCTCTGCGTCTGGTGCATTTCCCTCTGGGCATTTTCGGGGTGGCGCTGGCAGTTGTATCGTTGCCCGAAATATCCTCACAGGTATCGTCGGGCGACATCAAAGGTGCAGGCGCGACCCAGCGATACTCGTCGAGGATGGTAATCTTCCTGTTGATGCCGTCGGCGGCGTATCTGATGGGTGCGGCGGAGGCAATCGTATCGCTGGTTTACCAGAGAGGTGGTTTCCATTGGGCGGATACGGTTGATGTCGCAATGGCTCTTCGGGCTTATGCCATAGGGCTGGTATTCTTTGGGCTGGTGCGGGTCACGGCCCAGGTATTCTATGCCTTTAAGGATACTTCCACACCGGTTAAGATATCGTTTGCGGCGGTGGGCGTTAATATTATTCTGAGCCTGCTTCTGATGGGGCCGATGAAATTCTCAGGGCTGGCGCTGGCGACATCGATTGCGGCTTTTGTGAATTTTTCGTTTCTATATTATCATTCCGGGAAAAAAGCGCCACGGCCGGATAAGTTCGGTCTGGCAAATTATTCAATAAAGATAGCTGCGGCAGCAGCCCTATCCGGTCTGGTTTCATTTGCGATCGTGAAATACTTTCAAGCGCCGGGAGGTTTCGGAGAATTCAAAATCGCACTTGTCGCAGTTTTGCTTTCGGCCGCCGGAGCCGGGCTTGTTTATCTGACAATATGCCTCGTATTCAGGATCGACGAGTTGAAACAGATAAAAAGATCTTTCTTCGGAGGGGCATAGATCTCTCTCCTCCGGCCTAAGGCAAGATCAACGAGTTTTTTTAAATAGTTGTTTTGCGGGACAATAAATCGATGGCCAGAATTGCGGTAATTCAGACGGCGTTCCCGGGAGATGTCGTTCTCTCAACGCCCGTGTATGAAGCTTTAAAGGGTGAATCTCCGGGTTGCGAAACCGTCGCTATGGTCAGGCCGGAGTCGACGGCTTTGCTGAAGAACAATCCTAATATAGATAGTGTTTTGTCATTTGACAAATACGGGGCCGACAAGGGACTGTCCGGACTGATCAGGACTGCAGCCGGATTGAAAGGCTGTGACAGGGCAATCATTATTCAGAGGCATCTACGGTCGGCGGCCCTAGCTTACCTGGCGAGAATTCCAATACGGATTGGATATAGCAGTTCAAAAGCCCGATTTCTTTATACGGATCGGATAGAATATCGAGGCGATAAACATGAAGTACAAAGATGTCTCGATCTGATCGGGATCGATGATAATGATTACCGGTATAAGCCGAGGATCTTCTTAGACGACGGGGCTAAGAGAAAAGCTGAAGATCTCCTCGGATCTGCGGGTGTGGGGCCGGATTTTGTGGTGGTGGCTCCGGGATCAATATGGCCCACGAAACGGTATCCATATTTTCCGGGATTGATTCATCTGATCAATGAGGAGTTCAGCCTGCCGGTGGTTCTTATCGGGGGGGCATCCGACGTTCAGTTGTCGAATACGATTGCAGAATCATGCGGGAAAATACCGCACAATCTGACGGGCCAGACGGATCTTCTGGAATCGGCGGCGATAATCTCGAGAGCCAGGCTCGCAATTGCCAACGACTCGGCGCCCGCTCATATTGCCGTCGCCGTGGATACGCCGGTCATATCTATTTTTGGCCCGACGGTACAGGGATTTGGGTTTTCGCCCTATTCGGAAAAATCATCTGTAGTAGAAATAGGCGAACTCTACTGCCGTCCTTGCAATACTCACGGTTCCGCCCGTTGCCCGCAGAAACATTTCAGGTGTATGCTGGAATTGCAGCCGGCGAAAATAATAGAGGCCGCAAAGTTATTGCTCAGGGGATGATTTCAAAAGGGATCGGGTTAATTCTAATTTCTGTTGCGCCTCAGGGAAATCGGGTCGTATTTCAAGAGCCATCCCGAAAGCTTCCAGAGCCTCCTCGAATAGTCCCACTTTGCCGAGAGTCAATCCCAGATTATAAAACGCCAGGGCGTTGTCCGGATCAAGATCGATTGATCTCTTAAAAGCAACCAGAGCCTGCGGATATAACCTGTTCAGATCGTATGCCAGCGCCAGATTGATCCATCCATAGGGATAGTCGGGAAGAAACTCGGTCGTTTTTCTGAAGAACGTAAGCGCCGAATCCATCTGCTCCCGTTTCACTGCCAGCAATCCCAATTCGTAATGTGCCTGCCCCAACATTCTCTCAGGCCTGTATCCGTGCGGGGTCTGCGAGCTGTATATATTGGAGAGATCGTATTTTTCGACGATGCTGTGGGGAGCACCCTCGATAATCAAACGGTACTCGCTTTCAGCCGAGTCCAGATGACCTCGTTCAGCCATCATCTTCCCCATGAAATAATGGCCGGGAGGATAATCCGGGAAGATTGTGGCCAGGTTATCGGCAACCCTGTGAGCCCCGGCGTTATCGCCGAGCATTCGCAATGCGAGGATCTCGTTGACATGCGCTTCCAGATACTGGGGAGATTCCGCTATAGCCATTCGAGCATGATCCAGTGCGTTTTCGGTATCGCCCTGCAATCTATCCAGCACCGAGAGGTTGTTATGAGCCAATGCTGAGGATCTGCATTTTTCGATTTCCAGAATAAACTCGCGGCGTGCGTTTTCGAGATCTTGTCTGCCAAAGTATATAATGCCGCGATTCAGATGCGCCGATGGTACACAGGGCGCAAGCTGGATGGCTTTTTCGTATTCATCCAATGCCCTATCGGGCATCCCTTTTTTGAGATATACGTTGCCGAGCGAAAAGTGTGACATGGCAAAGCTACTATGTGAAATGCCGAATAGATCGATGTTGGTCAACGGGAATAGAATAAGAAGAGCCAGGCAGATAACAATCAAGGCCCTAAAATTTTTCAGTTTAATTTTCTCGGCGATTTCGAATAAGGCGGAGGTGGCCAGAATTATCAAAAACGGCAATACCGGCAAGCGGAATCTGCTGGTGACGAAAAAGGCGACCACTGTAAACATGTAGGCAATTATGAAGTATCCTATAATATGGTATATCCTCTCCCTGCGGAATATGCCTACAAGTCCGATGATCGAGAGCGGAGAGATGATAAAAAACAGCGGCGGAAGAATTTTGGTGACAGAGGAAAACTGCCTGAAAAAATAGAGGTTCTGGTTATTCGAAATCTCATAGGAGTTCCAGAAATAGCTTAATTTCTTCAAGATCAGCCCCAGCCATTTCCCCGGATTCTCATCGATAAATCGCAGAGCTCGCCGGTAGTAGAACGACGATACCTCCGACGGTTTCATATTCTGACCCAATCTGGCGGTTTCTCGTTTGGCGAGATACTCACAGTCGGCATATTGCCAGGTGGCTCCGAATTCAGGCATTACGGCGGTGGCCCCGGTGGCATGTTCGTTGTTGCCTATGTAAAAATTGATTCCTCCCTGCGAGGCTATCAACACTATATCGTGTCCCACGACGATGTTCCGGATAGTCACCGGCAGAATGAAAATCAAACATCCCAGAGTCAACCACGCAAACCTAATTAAGATCCACCTATACTTGTTGCCGAAAACGGCAAACATCCAGATCAGAATTACGAGCCAGATGCCCAGATAGTTGGGGCGTGTAATCGCCGCCAACCCCAGAGGGATTCCGGCAATAAAAAACCGTTTGATAGAGGTTTTTTCCGCGGCCCTCATCAACGACCAGATCAAAAGCAGGCTGAATAATACCAGCAGCGAATCCAGAAGCAGTTCGTCCTCGAAATAAATGAAAACCCAGTAAAATGCTGAGACGAGCCCCGATACAATGGCAACCCTCCGCCCAAAATATTTATAGGCGAACAGGAAAATCAAAGAACATGAGACAGAACCTATGGCATGCTGGATAATCTTCGCTATGGCAAGGGACGGCCCGAAGATTGCATATATAAGACCGAGGAAATAAGCATAGAAGGGCGCGCGGAAAAAGGGGCCGACGCCGAGTATATCTCCGGATGCAATCTGCCTGGCCCACAGGTCATGATATAGCGGGTCTATGGTAGGCGAATCCCATCCCGGAAAGCCCGCCTTAACCTGAAGAAAATAGATGATTCTCAGTGCCAGCGCTATGGCGAATACGATCAGTGCCCAGAGATATCGGGACTCTATTTTTTTCATCTTGAGTGATGATATAATTATTGTTTTCAAGCGGCAAGGTCTTTATGCCTGATCCTTTACGGGCTCTGAAATTAGTTGCAGATATCCGGCATGAAGCTTCATCGAGTATCCCGGATTTAAAGGGAATCCGGCCTTTGAAAAATTGTCAGGGATACGAATGTGCTTATTTTCCAGGCGCTTAACTGCATATGGTGGAACAGAACAGGCCATGGAGCAGGTTAGATCAGTGGAAGGCAGGCATGGTTTTTGTCTTGATTTTTGCGTGTCGTTTGCTTTATTATGTAGGGAAGCGCGAAATTTGGAGTTCTTCAAATATTGAGATTAGGAGTAATCTTATGAAAACCTGGATCCTACTATCAACTATTGGCCTGGCTCTGGTTGCCCTCTTTACACCCGGTCTGGCGGCGACACTCTCGCCTGCAAGCGCCGTTCATTTTGAGGATGGAGTAGTTTATATGCCCAATGTAGTCATAGTGGCATTCGCTCCTGAAAATGTTCCTCTTGCCCCGGCCCTGCAGAATGGAATAGCCATGACCGGGATTCATGAGGTCGATGAATTAAATCTTCATTTTGAAGCGATCGAGATGAGGCAATTATTCCCCCGAGCCGAGAGACATGGTGAGATTGAGATGGCCGGATATTATTCGCTGAGGTTCGGGCATGGATTCGATCTTATGACCCTCCTGGAAGCTTATGATAAACTCGATGCTGTCGAGCATGTTGAGCCGGACGGGATTCATCCGATTCTTTATGATCCCAATGATCCCATGCTTGGCCAGCAATGGGCAATTGCGAAAATCGAGGCCAGCGGCGCCTGGGACATTACTCAAGGGGATGCGAGTATCGTTCTGGGTATCCCGGATACCGGAGTGGATTGGGATCACCCTGACCTGGAGGCGGATGTCTGGTTAAACGAGGCAGAGATCAACGGAGTAGACAGAGAGGATGACGACGGTAACGGCTATATTGACGATTATCGCGGCTGGGATTGGGTAACCGGCGGATACCTCTGTGATATACCGGGGGGCGAGGATTGCAGCACCCCTGATAATGACCCCATGGATTTTGCGGGACATGGGACTCATGTGAGCGGAATAACATCGGCCGTTACAGACAACGGTGTTGGTATTGCCGGGTTAGGATTCAATTGCAAGGTTATGGCCCTGAGGATGGGATGGCAGGCTACAAACGGCGGCGGCTACGTTGGTATGAGCTTTGCCGCCTCCGCCTTCTATTATGCAACAGATAACGGCGCCAGAGGTTTGAATTGCTCCTGGGGGTCCTCGAACTCCGGCGGCCTGGGTGCCGCCACCGATTATGCCACTCGCAACGACCTGATAGTCATAACCTCCGCCGGAAACAGTAATAACCAATCGCCCTCATATCTTAGCAGCAGAAGTGACGTTATTTCAGTGGCCGCCACGAATTCCGCCGATCATAAAGCCTCCTTTTCAAGTTATGGCGCCTGGGTGGACATTTCTGCGCCCGGCGTCAGCATCAGATCGACGGTCTTTAATGATTCATATGCCAATTACGACGGTACATCCATGGCGTCACCTCATGTCTTAGGCCTGGTGGGATTGATCTGGTCGGCGGAGCCGTCGCTGCCAGCGGATGATGTAATCTCCAGAATCTATGATACGGCCGATGATATCGACGATCTCAATCCTGGCTATGAGGGCCTCCTGGGTGCGGGTAGAATTAACGCTTACGGTGCCCTGGCGTCAACGACTATGCCGCGTATTCAGACTGCAGAGTTTGCCATAAATATAACCGACGGTGACGGCGATGGTATTTTGAATCCCGGAGAATCTCTCGAAATGGTTGTCACGCTGGAGAACATCTGGGCTGATGCCACCGGCGTTACCGGTACGCTTCATAGCAATGATGTTTTCAGCGTCTCCGATTCGGTGGCTTCATTCGGCGATATTCCCAATGGGGGATCCGGTGACAACACCGATGATCCTTACGTGCTGGTATCCAGCGAGGATGCGATGCCGGAAGCGACGACTCTGGTTTTAAACGTTCAGGCCGACGACGATTACGAAACCGATCTCGATATAGTTATCGCCCTCTCACTCGACCAGGTCGGTTTCCCCCTGGAGATCTCCGGCAACATAGAAGCGTCCGCTCTGATATTCGATTTCGACATGGATGGTGAAAACGAGTTGATTGTGGGGGCCAATAATGATAGGGTCTTCGCTATCGAGGCTGATGGAAGCAACAGTCCCGGTTGGCCGCAAGTGGTTTCCGGAGACGTGGTATCCGGTCCGGCGGTGGGTGACCTGGAGGCGAGCGATTCATTCCAGATAGTCGCAGTAACGAAGACGGGAAGATTCTATGCATGGAACGCGGACGGTTCTCTCCTGCCTAATTTCCCCGTGGTCAGGAGCGGGATATTCTATTCAGGTCCCATGCTCATCGATCTCGACGGCAACAATGACCTTGAGATAGTGGCGGGTTCCTTCTCCGATAACAACATTTATGTCCTGAATCATGACGGTTCGGATTTTTCCAACTGGCCGGTTACAGGAGTGAACAAGTGGTATGGTTCGCCTGCTTCAGGCGACCTGGACGGCGACGGTCTTTCGGAGATTATCTATGCCGGTTTCGATTCCTCGGTTCATGCGTTCAATGCCGACGGCAGCTACGTGGACGGATTCCCGGCACACCTTAACAATGTTATATGGTCTGCGGTTTCAGTTGGGGACGTTGATGGTGATACTGATCTGGAAATAGCAGCGGCAACGGGTTCCGGAAGCCTTTACCTTATTAATCATGATGGCTCAATCGCAGACGGTTTTCCTGTGGATGTCGGCGGTGTTGTGCGCTCGGCCCCGTCTATGGCCGATTTAGATGGTGACGGCGCTCTGGAGATAATTTTTGGCGACAATAACCGTATGCTTCATGTTATCGACGCCGACGGATCAGAGCTTGCCGGATTCCCGGTGGAAGCCGGGGGTTCCATTTCGGCCAGTGCGGTGGTCGGTGACATCACCGGCGACGGTGAGGCGGATATCGTAGCAACTGCATCGGACGGCAACATTTACGGCTACGAAGCAAACGGCAATACTATCCGTAATTTCCCCATACCCGGTTCTGCAAACGGACAGATTACCGCCACCGCGGCTCTGGGAGATCTCGACGGCGATGGTGACATGGAAATTGCCGTTGGCATCAGGGGCACCGGCATGAACCTAATGGTGATAGACTATAAGGAGGACGCCTCAGCGGCTGATCTACAATGGCCTAACTTCGGCAAAGACGTCTGGAGAAGCAACGACTTCTCCGAAGTTGTAACTGGTGTGGACGAGACCCCGGTGGCTCCCGCGGAATTCGAACTATCGAAGAACTACCCCAATCCTTTCAATGCTCGGACCACGATTCGTTTCTCGTTGACGGCACCCGGAGAGGTAACTCTGTCGGTCTTCGATCTGCTCGGCCGGAGAATCATTGTGTTGCAGTCGGGCTTCTTGAGTGCGGGTGCACATAGTATAGTATGGGACGGCGTCAACGAATCAGGCAAAGTTGTGTCATCCGGCATCTATTTCTATCGCCTGGAAAGCCCCGAGGGCTCCAGGACCATGCGGATGTTGTTATTGAAATAACTAAGTAGCACAAGATAGCATACCATCAGAAGCCCCGGGATCTTCCGGGGCTTCTCTTTTATATTTCAGGCCAACCTTCTTCTACCTGCAAGTAATAGCTCTTCCAAATCGAGCTTGGAGAGTTCCATGATTGCATCGAAGGAAAGCAGCAGTGCAGCAAACGGGACTCGCCAAATGATTCCGATTCCTTTGACTTTGGGATTTTGGCGATTATGTTGTTTGCAATATATGTAGGGAGAGTGTGAATTATATTGCGCATTTCGGCGGGGTGCCATGTTTTCAACCCTCGTGCCCTTCGACGAAGGCATCGCAGTGGAAAGCGATCGCAGGGCCGAGTCCTATTATGGCTTAAGACAACAGGTTACGGTAGTCGCCCGGGAATTGTTCGGAGGAGATTGTGTCTGCCCGCTCCAGGGAAATGTATATAAGGCATGACTTTTGCTTTGATAGATTATTCGAAACAATATCATGTTTTTTTGAATTGTTGGAAATTGTTAGAAGCGAGAGATTTAGATTAGAAAAGGAGTAAAGATGCGAAAAATCTTGATACTTATGTCCGCCGCACTTTTTCTTTTTGCCGGCATGGCAGCGGCCGGCGAGAAGGCCAGGATCTCGATTCTCAACGCCAATTCTGATGGTGCCGTCCAGGCGCCGATGGATGTCACGGAAGACATGATTTCATACGACGGTGCTCCCACGGTATATTTTCCCGGTTATACCCAGGACGGTACTATATTCGCGGTCAAATTCACGCCCGCACAGTCCTGCTCGCTGAGTTATGTTACCATAGTCTCATACCCGGCACCGGGAAGTGCCACGATCCACGTTTATGACGACAACGGGGGGGAGCCCGGCAATGACCTGATTTCGTCTTTCACGGCTAACCTCTCAGGAGATATATCCCGACAGAGGGTGGATTTGCCTGAGATAATCGATATCGGCGAAAACGATTTTCATGTCGGGGTTGAGTATTCACAAGCTCCACCCCCATTTGTCACTTTTGACGATGACGGTGGCACCGGCCGTTCTGTTCTAAAAATCCCGGGGCAGCGTTGGCAGGTCTTTCCTCAAAACGATCTCAATTACAGGGCCTTTGTAATATATTATGGTAATGACGAAGTTCCTCCCACGATCTTGAGCCAGGAGAGAATTCTCGGTTTTTCCGGTGAAGGCGATCACTCTATCACGGCCACGATTACAGATGATGCCGGTGTTCTTTCGGCAACGTTATACTATTCCATGGATGGAAACGACTATTCAAACATCGCCATGGATAACACCTCCGGAGATACCTGGGTTGGCAATATTCCCGCTCAACCGACCGGCACCACGGTCTATTACTATATTCAGGCGATCGATACCTCGCCCAACCAGAATGAGGCTATGCAGCCTCCCCTCGGACCTGAAGCCCCGTTTGAGATGCTCATCGTCGAGGGATTGGAACTGGCATACGATGATGGCTCTACCGAAAGCTGGTATATTGTTAGCGATGAATGGGATGACAATAAATTTGCGGTTAGATTTACACCTTCAGATTATCCTGTAATAGTTACGGGCGCCAGAGCCATGGTCAACGATGCGACACCTTTCGATTTCAGCATAAACGGGAATACGGGCGGCAACCCGGGTGCGGTTCTCGCCGGCCCGTTTGAGAGTTTTCAAAACACGGGCGAATGGGCCGTTACCTTTTTCCCCGAGGATCGATGGCCGGAAGTGACATCGGGTTCATTCTGGTTGGTTTTCAACTGGCGTGAGAGTACGCCTGATTCGCCGGGCGTGGGGACGGATACTGATGACCCTGATTCCCGCTCCAAATGGTATAATAGCTTTTCGGGATGGAACTCCTTCGGTGCCGGCGATTTCATCATGCGCGTGATTATATCTACGCCGACAGGGATAACCGAACTGACACCCGACGGAAACCTGCCGGCGACATTTGAATTGATCGGCAACTATCCTAATCCATTCAATCCGGTCACGGAGATCACTTTCGCCGCTCCCCGAAGCGGGCAGGTCAAGCTGGAGATCTTTAACATCATCGGCCGGAAGGTGACTACCCTTCTTGATGAGGCCGTAACAGCAGGCCTGAAGGCGGTTGTATGGGATGGCACCAGCGATAACGGAAGCACGGTGGCGTCCGGCGTCTACTACTACAGGCTGTCCACGGCGGATGGGATCGACGTAAAGAAGATGACATTTCTAAAATGATATTTTAAATACTCGCTTTCGAAGCCACCGGGGCCTCTTGCCGTGAAGAGAGGCCCCTTTCTTTTTGCTGATTCGCCTCAATCACCAACAGCGATGAGGCAGATCAACGTCGTCCAGAAATAAGATTTAGGACCATTATCATAGCTGACAAGAGAACGATATTCCCTTCAGCAAATGCGCAAGGTTATGCATACGTATTTCGAGAATCCTGAGCCAGGGTAAATATATCGCCGGCGATTCGAGCTAACCGATTGTGAATCAATATATTACAGCGAGAGCAATAAAGACAAACGTCAAGGTGATTTGGCATGGCTTTTGACCTTATGTAATGATAATGAAAGGGGTGTTTTGAGAATCAGGAAGCTAACGTTTATTGCATCGGTCTTGATGATAGGTTCTATATTCGTCTCCGAGGTGAATTCCAAGACGACCATATTTCATCTCGAATCGCAAGGTCCGCTTCTTCCACAGACGGCGAGAATTGGAGATAAGAAGGCCGGCCATCAGATGGTTATAGAAAATATTCAGGCCCGGGCGACATTAGCTCAATCGGATTTCATATCGACTTTAGAATCGCTGAAAGCGGAGGGCAAGATAGAATCCTACCGGCGATTCTGGATAGTCAACGCCGTATCCGTGACCGGCAGCGCCGAGATCCTGGCTATTCTGGAGAAAAGACCTGATATAAAAGCGGTTTTCGATGATATCCCCATAGATCTTATTGCACCTGTAGCCACAGGTGATGCGGTTATAATGTCCGCCGGGCCTGAGACGGGAATCAGGATTGTGAAGGCCCCGGAAGTCTGGGAATTGGGGCTTGACGGTTCAGGTAGCCTGGTCTGCAATTTTGACACAGGAGTATACGGCGATCATTCCGCGCTGATATCGAAATACAGAGGGAATAACGGCAGTGACCATAGCGAATGCTGGTTCGATCCTTATTCCAATACAATTTACCCGATGGATAGCCATGGTCATGGCACACACACCATGGGTACTATGGTCGGATCGAGCGATGGGGATACCGTCGGCGTCGCTCCCGGAGCACAGTGGATCGCCGCCGCAGTGGTGGATAGAGGCGGTGGTATCGAAAGATCCATATCAGATATCCTGGCGGCCTTCGAGTGGGCGGCCGATCCCGATGGCGATCCCTCGACCACGGATGACGTTCCCGATGTCATCAACAATTCCTGGGGGATTCCTCTGGGATATTACCCCGCCTGCGATCAAACCTTCTGGGAGGCGGTTGATAATCTCGAAGCCGCAGGGGTCGTCGTTCTTTTTGCCGCAGGCAACGAGGGTCCTTATCAAGGCACGATTCG
Organism: uncultured bacterium; assembly: GCA_965541585.1. Classification (GTDB taxonomy): domain Bacteria; phylum Zixibacteria; class MSB-5A5; order UBA10806; family UBA10806; genus CBDVBL01. The sequence goes on from CBEUCH010000001.1 coordinate 219,506, forward strand.
CACGCCGGCCGATAGAATTGCCACCGATTTCAACTGTTTTTCCGTGGGCGCAATAAATGGAACTCTGGACGATCTTCCCGTGGCAGGCTTCTCCAGCCGCGGGCCATCAGGATGCGATGATTTGGCTATCAAGCCCGAGGCTACGGCGCCGGGCGTGGCGATCCGCTCTACCAGCAGGACGGGCGGTTACGCAACCATGTCGGGAACCTCCATGGCTACGCCGCACGTTGCAGGTGCTGTAGCGATCCTTCGGCAATTCAATCCCAGTGCCACCCCCGCGCAGATAAAACAAGCTCTGATGAATTCCGCAGCCGATCTCGGCTGGCCGGGTGAGGATAACGACTATGGATGGGGAGTTATCAATATCAGGCAAGCGCTCTATTTCATGCCTCCGCCGGAAGGCATTTTTCCTGCTCTGGTTTCGCTGGATATCTCAGGCGATGGTATTGCCGATCCGGGTGAGGAATTTCAGCTTGGAATAGAAATCGAAAACCTGGGCCGCCCCGCTCAGGATATTGTAGTAATTCTGACGGCACTCGATCCCAGAACGACTGTATTATCAGGTGAACTCCCGATAGATTACTTTGATCATCTCGATACGTTGACCGTGGGCGATTGGCTGGTTTCATTCGGTTCCGATATCACCATTGGCGAAAGACTGCCTTTCAGACTTGATTTTTCCTATTCGGATGGCTTGAAGGAATTAGACTTTTTTATCACGGCCGGAGGCCAGATCGAGCCTGGAGTAGCCACCCATGACAATGGACTTCTGGCTTTCAGTGTATCGAATATAGGCCAGTTTGGCCTAGGGCCGGAGTCTCTAAATCCGCTCGGAGGTGAGGGATTCAAGTATCCTGCCGACGGTCTCGATTTTCTAAGAAACGGATCGCTGGTGCTGGCCACCGATGCCTACCATGTATCCGACGGCGCCATATCATCCGATCCCGATGCCACCGATGATGATTTTGCTCCCGCCATCGGCGGATATCCTCGAATCGCGGAACCGGGGCTATATTCCGACCAGGATGGATTTGCCATCTATTCCGACAGCGCCGCCGAGAATCTCATCGGTCTTCTAACAACCCAGAGAAGCTTCTGCTGGACTGCTCCCGATGCTTACCCATTCGTCACGGTGGAATTCACAATTGAGAATATATCCGGCGTTACAGTAGAATCGCTGTATGTTGGCATATTCTGCGACTGGGATCTGCCGTTATCCTCCGGAAGCGATGATATCGTGGGCTATATCGATTACGAATCGCTGGGGCATGTTACCGATCTATCGACGGGTGTCTCCGTGGGCGTGAAGACTATAACATCGCATGCCAGCTCCTATGCGGCCATCGACAACTCCGGACTCCTCGAAGACGGCTTTACGGATCAGGAGAAATTCGACATGATGAGATCCGGATTTGATAATATCTCATATTCGATCCCCGGCAATTATTCCCATCTTATCACCGTCGGGCCATATAGAATCGATCCCGGAGAATTCGAGGTGGTAGCATTTGCCTTTGCGGCCGGCGACGATCTGAATCAACTCATAGCCAACGCCCAAATAGCATTTCTATTATATCCCGGCCTGACAGGAACGGAATCTGCAGAAGTGCTCCCGAAATCTTTTTCTGTGATCAGCAATTATCCCAACCCGTTTAACGGAAGCACGACTATAGAAGTCTCTGGAGATCTCCCGGAGAATCAGGTTTTGAATATTTATGATATCGCCGGCAGGCTGGTCAACGATTTGCCCCTGAACGACCGGGGCCGAGTCGTATGGGATGGCACCGACCGAAACGGCGCCGAGGTGGCCGCCGGTATATATTTCGCAAAACTTTCCAATAGCGGTTCAGCGGTCAGAAAGATGATCTTTTTGAAATAGAGTTTTCCACCCTCCCTCCTCTCACAAATCCTCCGGACATGTTTCCGGGGGATTTGTTTTTTATGGCGATGTAGTCGGTCAGGCATGTTGCGGAGGGACGAGCGCCCTACCCGCAACTGGAGATAATTAAATAAGCCTTGATCTTAACAATCTATAATAGTACTATCACTCTATAAATCTAACATCGTAACGAATCCGCAGGTTGTATGAACGACGAAAAACCGGATAATGGCGAAAAGCCAAAAGCCCCCCAATGGCTGATAGACAATATCGCCGAGGCTTCTAAAAATACCCGTAAGATATATCTATTGTATCTCGGCTTTCTGGCTTACTGCGCGTTGACTGCGATCAGCACCACCGACCGTACTCTGGTCCTCAACGAACCGGCACACCTGCCGATCGTCAATGTCGGCGTGCCGCTTGAAGGATTCTTCTTCTTCGCGCCTATTCTGGCAATATTCACTTTCGTATATCTTCAGCTTAATCTCCAGAACCTGAATGGGCTTAAATCTAAACTCAGAAAGGATTACCCTCATGTAAAAAAAGAGCGGATCTACCCCTGGTTGATAAACGTCGTGGATAACCGGGAACCGGGAGCGATGGGCGTAATACAACGGTTCGTCGTCAGTTTTTCGTTATGGTGGTCGCTGATAGTAGTTTTAATTATATTCGCTCTGTATTATGTGAAAAAACATGATATCGTCATGTCGTATATATTGGGCTCTTTGCCGGTAATAGGTACATTCATCGTATTCTGGTTCAGGAGCAAATATGAATCGTTAGGATTTCGAAAATTCTTGCGGAAAGGCAAGATGAGACTAGCGGCCGGCATTATGATAGTAATGCTTGAGATCTTTTTTCTGGCTTTGATTATACCATGGTCCATGGAGGGCGGAAAATACTATTTTTTGGAACCGTGGCTATGTGTTGATTTGAGCTATCAAAAATTAGTAACAGAGCCGGAGACAGATTATGAGGGACTCTACTGGGCGGATTTCAACGGCGTACATCTGGAGGGTGCGAACTTAACATCAGCAATTTTGAAACGCGCTGATCTCTCAAATGCCCATTTAGAAATAGCAAATTTAAATAAAACGAATCTATTTAAAGCTGATTTAGAAAAAGCCAATTTACAAGGCGCTGATGGTCATGAGGCAGTATTGGACAGTGCCGACCTTTCCCGTGCGAATTTGAGACATGCAAGATTTGGTCTTGCATTGTTGCGAGGAGCCGTTCTAGATAGGGCCAACCTTCAAGGAGCCTATTTAGCGTCTGCCAATCTTCAAGAAGCGCATTTATTTGACGCCAACCTTAAGGGAGCGGTTTTAAGTGAAGCCAACTTTAAAGGAGCGGTTTTATATAGTGCCGAACTTCAAGGAGCGAATTTAGAGGCTGCCGAACTTCAAGGAGCGGATTTACAGTTCGCCAACCTTCAAGATGCGAATTTAGTGAATGCCAACCTTCAAGGAGCATTTTTATTGACTACCCACCTTCAAGAAGCAATTTTACATTCTGCGAACCTTCAAGATGCGGATTTAACTGGAGCCCACCTTCAAGAAGCAAGATTATGGGATGCCAACCTTCAAGGAGCGGATTTAGAAGATGCCGACCTTCAAGGAGCGTTTTTAAAGTCGGTCGAGAATTTAACAATTGAGCAACTAGAAGGAGTCAAAACATTATATGAAGCGAGATTAGATTCTGCTCTTTTCGAGCAGGTCAAAATCGAATACCCCCATCTTCTGGAGCCGCCGGAAGAGGAAGAGGAGGGCGAATTTCCTTTTTACCCTTAGGATGTTGCTTCGTATCTATACTAAGGGATAGGTAAGCAGGCCACCCACCCAAAAGGACAGAACAATGTTCTGTCCCTACAAAAATATCCAAATGTCCGTAGGGGCGAGGTGACCTCGCCCCTACAATCTCATCCCAAAAAGTGAAAAGGAACCTATCCCTGTAAACCATAGTTCTATACTGAAATGAGACTTACAAGGATTTGCGTAAATAGGTTTTAGGGCAGGTTAAGTTGAAAAGATATTCAAGATTAGTATTAGCAGGAACCCTGCTTTCGGCTCTTATTATCCTGCTATTATTCATAAATCGGAAATGGACAAATGCCATGAATAATGAAACCACGGTGCATAAAAACCATCTGGCAAACGAAAAAAGCCCCTATCTGCTGCAGCATGCGGATAATCCCGTGAACTGGTACCCCTGGGGAGAAGAGGCGTTTGAAAAGGCCAGATTGGAAGATAAGCCGATATTCCTTTCCATAGGCTATTCCACCTGTCACTGGTGCCACGTGATGGAGCATGAATCGTTCGAGGATTCAATAGTTGCCGCTTTGATGAACGATGCCTTCATCGCGGTTAAGGTCGACAGGGAGGAGCGGCCGGATATCGATAACGTCTATATGAGCGCATGCCGGATGATGACCGGCAGAGGCGGATGGCCTCTGACCATCATAATGACGCCCGATAGAAAACCGTTTTTTGCCGGCACCTATATCCCGAAAGAGAGCCGTTACGGCCGCATGGGTATGACAGAGCTTATCCCGCGAATAAAGCAGGCCTGGATTTCGCAACGAGGAGACCTGCTAAATTCGGCCGCCCAGGTGATTGATCAGCTTGAACGTTCAACGGATTACGCTCCCGGCGGTGAATTGGGCGAATCGACGTTGCATTCCGCATACAGACAATTCCAGCAGAGTTTCGATAAGCGTAACGCCGGCTTCGGAAACTCCCCCAAATTCCCGACACCTCACAATTTTCTTTTTCTGCTTCGCTACTGGAAGAGAACCGGCAAACCAGAGGCCCTGGAGATGGTGGAGAAGACCCTGCAGGCCATGAGAAGAGGCGGCATTTACGATCATGCAGGGTTTGGCTTTCACAGGTATTCCACTGACGCCCGGTGGCTGGTGCCGCATTTCGAGAAGATGCTGTATGACCAGGCGATGCTGGCCATGGCCTATACAGAAGCCTACCAGGCAACCGGTAAAAAGGAATATGAAAAGACGGCACGGGAGATTTTCACCTACGTCCTGCGGGATATGACCGACGCGGATGGCGGTTTCTATTCGGCGGAGGATGCCGACAGCGAAGGCGAGGAGGGGAAATTTTATTTCTGGAGTGTAGACGAGATCGGTGAAATCTTAAATGATGAAGAGGCAGGGCTGATCATAAAGCTTTACAACGTTCAGCAAGGCGGTAATTTCGAAGACCAGGCGAGCGGCCGGAAAACCGGGGAAAGTATCCTCCATCTTACCGGAACCTGGGCTGAGGAGGCGTCGCACCTTAAAATATCTGAAACGGCTCTTAAAAATAAGGCCGAATCCGCTCTGAAGAAGCTTTTCGATGTTCGTGAGAAGAGAATTCATCCCTATAAGGATGATAAGGTATTGACTGACTGGAATGGCCTGATGATCGCCGCCTTTGCCAAGGCGGCCCGCGCTTTCGATGAGCCGGAATATGCCCGGGCAGCAGGCCGCTCGGTTGAGTTCATACTGGAAAATCTTCGCCGAGAAGACGGACGGTTGCTACATCGATACCGCGACGGGCAGGCGGCCATAACCGGCAATCTGGAAGATTATGCCTTTCTAATCTGGGGATTGATCGAACTCTACCAGGCAACATTCGATATCGGGTATCTGCAGACGGCCCTGCAATTGAACAATGATCTTACGAACCATTTCTGGGATCACGAAAACGGCGGATTTTATTTTACTCCGGATGATGGAGAAGAGCTTTTAGTCAGACAAAAGGAGATTTACGACGGGGCTATACCGTCCGGCAATTCCGTAGCCGCATACAACGGGATCAGGTTGTCCCGGATGACAGGTAACAGCAGCTACGAGGAAATCGCCTCTCGAATAAATAGCCTGTTTTCAGGCAACGTCGGCAGATCGCCATCGGCGTTCACGTTGCTGCTGACAGCCCTGGATTTCGGTGTCGGACCTTCATATGAGGTTGTAATCGTGGGCAATGAAAATTCCGCCGAAACAAGGGAAATGATACTGGCTCTGTTTGGCTCTTTTTTACCCAATAAGGTGGTTATTTTAAGACCGGTTGATGATAGTATGTCGGAAATCACACATATCGCACCCTTCGTCCAGCACCAGACAACTATCGATGGCAGAACCACGGTTTACGTCTGCCGGAATTATACGTGCAATCTACCTACCACTGATATCCAGCAGATGTTAGAGCAGTTACAGGCCGGGAATCCCTGATCGAAAGGTATCCGGCCTCAGTTTTGATCACCATTTAGAGCTTACCGAAAAGCTGATCGTGTGGCAGGCTGTTTGTTGAAGACTTCAGTTTACGATGCAAAACGTTCTTGACATATTTTTTTAAGAATATATTTTATAGTGTTGGATATTCTAAATTGGTGAGCCTCACCTTTTCTCTGGAGGAGTAATGAAATCGAAGGTTCTTATTATTATGTCGCTTCTTCTGGTGTCCCGTCTCGCAATGGCAGTCAGTCTGTCTCCAGAATCTCTGGAGAAATTAAAGGCCACCGGACAACTCGAGCAGATAGTACAGATGATTGACGGGGCTATGGCGAAAGGCGTCTGGAAGCCCAATCCCGATCCCTATCTTTTTGGCGTTACTGCCGATGTAGATACGCTGCACTGCCTGATAATTCTCGTGGATTTTGTTGATAATCCTTACGACGCCCGCCGAGTTTCGGAACCTGAAGAATTCGACACTTTGCTTTTCTCAGAAGGCATAACCGATCCGGGCAGTATGACAGATTTCTATTTTGAGAATTCATACGGGCAGGCCCTCCTGGTGGGCCAGGTCACCCGCTGGTATAGGATGCCGGAAACCTATGAATATTATGTCAACCATAATAATGGATTCGGGAGTTATCCTCGCAACGCTCAACGGCTTACCGAGGATGCGGTTCTGGCAGCCGATCCCGATATCGATTTTTCGATATACGACAACGATGACGACGGTATGGTGGATGCTCTGTTCGTGGTCCACGCCGGGCCCGGAGCTGAGGACAGCGGCGGCAATCTGGATATGATCTGGTCTCATGCCTGGGTCACCAGCCATTACATTCCGCTGGATGATGTATATGTATATCGCTATACCATGGAGCCTGAGGAGACCAGTGGGGGCCAGCTGGTTACAATCGGAGTATTTTGCCATGAGTTTGGCCATGCTCTCGGCCTGCCGGATCTATATGATACCGATTATAGCTCAAGTGGAATGGGGTACTGGTCGGTTATGGCCGGTGGTTCCTGGGGGGGTGGCGGTGCCCGGCCCGTTCATTTCGATGCCTGGTGCAAGTATGATTTGGGATGGGTGAATCCAACCGTGGTTGAAGAGCTTCTTGATGATGAGCAGATCGACGCCGTTGAGTTCGAGCCCGACGTTTACCAGTTATACAGCCTGGGGATACCGCATTATGAATACTTCCTGGTGGAGAACAGGAGACGGCTGCTATTCGATTTTTCTATGCCGGGGGAGGGTCTAATAGTAATTCATGTAGACGAGAGGATACAGGATAACAGAAACGAAAATCACTACAAGGTAATTGTTGAACAGGCCGATGGGCAGTACAATCTCGAGAATGGCAGCGGAGCAGACGGAGGTGATCCTTACCCGGGCTATACCGATAATCGTACGTTCGACGATTTCTCCAGGCCCGACGCCTGGCTTTATGACGGACAGCCCTCGGAGATAGCGGTGACCGATATCTCTGATTCCGACTCCACCATGTTCGCCGACCTGTCGGTGGAATATACCACACCCCTGTATCAGCTTCTGGATCTATCGTTTGACGAGACCAGCGGCAATGATAATCAGCGTCCTGAGCCGGGGGAGACTCTGGAATTGTTTTTCTCCGCACAGAACATAAGAGCGCTTGTGGATGATCTGACAGTTACCGGGAGCTGTTCTGATTCTCGCATCATCTTTACGGATTCCATATCCTGGATAGGAAATACGCCGCCGGATGAGCCGTTTGATAACCAGGGCGATCCCATTGCCTTTTCGGTACCGGGAAATTTCCCTATCAGCTTCGTTGAGTTTATCCTGACATTCACCGCTCAGGACGGCGAGTTCGATCAGGAATTCAGGCAAAGAATTCTCGTAGGAATGCCCGACCTCCTGCTTGTCGATGACGACGGGGGACGGGATGAGAGCGAATATTTTATTTCAGCCATGGAAAACCTCGAACAAACTTATGATGTCTGGGATGTTTCGACCGAAGGCTCTCCGGCGTCTGTTCTGGGTGGATATTTGATGGTCATATGGTTTACGGGTGACAGCCGCCCGGAGCCGATGCCGACCGGGGATGTCGAGGCCCTGACTGCCTATCTTGACAGTGGCGGGCGGCTACTTATGACGAGCCAGGATTTCGTGCAAAGGCTCTCCGAGAGGGGCGATGCTGCCGATCTGGCCCTTATAGAAGATTATCTAAAGGTCGACTACGAGACGAGGGAAACAGACGCCATGGTTTTTGGGGATGCGGGTACCGTATTTGACGGTCTCCAGTTTCTAACGGCGGGCAACGGTGGCGCCGGGAACCAGGTTTCCCGGGATGCATTGATAATGATGAATGGCGGAATGCGGATGCTATCCTATGGAAGCGACAGGATCGCCGCCGTGGCTGCCATCAACGGTTATGCCGCAATGACTTTTGGATTCGGTATCGAGGCCATTTACAACGATTATTCCGGCTGGGACAACAGGGAAGATATCCTCGATGCGGCAATGAACTTCCTCTGGCAGGCCACCTCCGTCTCCGAGTCGGAGGATGTGATCCCGGTTAATATATCCTTAAGCCAGAACTATCCTAACCCGTTTAACCCGTCGACCGCGATTACATTTGACCTGCCGGTATCAGGGCCGGTCCGGTTGGTGATTTACGATCTCCTCGGACGGATGGTTGATATTCCGGTGGATGGTAACCTCGATGCAGGAGGCCACAAAATAAGCTGGGATGGAAAGGATCGCCCGAGCGGTGTTTACTTTTATCGCTTGATTACATCAGATGAGACTGTTACAAGACGCATGACGTTGCTAAAATAATATTTGTAAAGACATCTCGGTCGATCAGTCTTTTAAGAGAGCATCTGGATGATGTCCTCTCGATGAGTTTGCGTGATGAGGTCTGTTCATCGATTAAAAACAACTTCTCATCATCCGCCGGCTCTGTCAGGAAGATAGTATGACGAGCATAAAGTCGACAATGAACGTAAGTGTTTTAATTATTGCTGCTTTGTTGGTGGCGTTCGCGTTTACCGTCAGCGGCCAGGCGCAGATCCCCGGCGATTTCAATTGTAATGGATTTATTGATTCCTCCGATCCGGTAATACTCGCAAATATGATAAACTTTATCATTCCTCCCATCGAGGATACCAGTGGTTGCACCTGGTATGCCGGCGATGCCAACGACGACAGCTTATATCATACGATTTCGGATTGGATGCAGTTCATTTATATGTTCTCGGGCGATGCACCAGGCGATAATCCTCCTCAGCCGGAAGAACTGGATAGCATAATTGTGGCCGATACCTCAGGCGTTCCGGGAGAATCTCTGGCGCTGCCGCTGTTCGTGAAGACGGTCGATGATCTATCCGGCATTTTTGTTCAGCTTCATATTGATACATCATTTTTTGAAAATCTATCGGTTAGCCCCGGCTCTGACTCTCTTGATATAAATCAATATATTTCTGAAGATAGGATCTTTCTGGATCATATAGTGGAATTAAGCGCCGGATATTACCATATCGCTGATATCAATTTCTCCATTCGGGGCGATGCCCCGCCGGATGAGGAAATAACCATAGAAATTATTGCCGGCGATTATTACCCGTCGGCGTTTGCAAACATATCTTTTCCGACTTACCTCATCCGACCTGCTTTGATTAGTGGGACCATATATATCGAGAGAACAGGAATAGACGATTATGGACTTCCGGATAAGCTGTCGTTCGATCTTTCAAACTTCCCGAATCCTTTTAACTCATCCACGATTATAAGATTTTCGCTGGAAACTGAATCTAATGTAGAGCTGGCCGTTTTCGATATTCTCGGTCGTCGAATTGATAGACTCGTGGATGGCCATCTTTCGTCGGGCGATTACCTGATAGAGTGGGATGCCCGCGGTCGCCCAAGCGGGGTCTATTTCTACAGGCTGGTTACGCAGGAAACGGCGGTTACACGGCGGATGACGCTTTTGAGATAGAAGGTAAATCAGCCGTACCCATTCAAGGAGGAACAATGAAAACAATATTTGGTACATGGACTCATTTCTATTGGTTTTTACTATTATTGATTTTGCCCTCTAATTCCGACGGCCAGGTGATCTCTGTTGACGAGTTCCTTCAGACGAAGCTGGTCTCCCGGGATGCCACCGAAACATTTTCATATGATTGCCCCGGCAAGTTCTATTCTTCTGTATATAGCGATAAGCATTTATCAATAACCTATTCACAACCAAGAACAATCAATACCGAAGAAGGCTCAAAAGATATTTATGATCCTCGCAGGGTTGAAATATTTAACTCGCAAGGTAAGCTTTTAAATATACTAGCTGAGGGTGAAAAACCTCGCGTAGCCGGTTTCATTGAAGGCGAAACAGATTACTATGTTTTTGTACAAAGGGTTGGCGGCAACCATGAGATCGGTATATACGACATGGAGGGAAATATTGTAAAGTCGCTAAATCGCGGATTCTATTCTTATAGTTCACCGCAAGGAAAGTTCTATTATAACCAGGGTGGAGAAAGCGGTTTAACTATTTATAATGAAAACGGTGATAAGTTATTCGGAATACCTATCAAAGGAGACCGATTTACGGCTAACGCTGCTTCCGATTCAACTTTATTGGTTGTTGGTAGAACCACTTTAGCTTTTTGGAATATCAATACTCAAGAGATAATATGGGAAAGAAACATTCCGACTAAACGAAATAATATTGTAGATGAATCCTCTCACATTCAATTTTCAATGCCCGGCAATATAATAGCATTACATAGCAGTAAGGGCTACTATTGCTTCAATTTCCAGGGTGATTTTTTGTGGGCTGACGAAGATTATGGCTTTGGCGCTAAGTCGTTAAAACACACAGGTGTTTCAAAGAGTAATGGCGATGTAGTTGTAATTTACTCTAAGTTTAATAACCAACATTCGCGCTTTGTGAAGGTTTTCAATAATAAGGGTATATCATTGGGCGAGCATGAAATTCAGTTGGGAGAAAATGTCAAATTTGCTAGCACTTACAGTTTTACAGCTGTGGTATATAACGATCATGTTTTGATACGAATCGGGACAAGTACTGCTGATCAGGGTATCGGTTTTGCCACTTGCATTTTATATAAAGAAAATCAATCCTGGAGTTCCGCCGTTGTAGGTGGTTTCTGGTATTTTTTAAACAAAGACAGCCAGATGGAAAGATTAATTGGATATGATTCAATTTCCCGGCAAGTTAGAGGATTTCAAATTAAATAGGCGGTTGATGTATACTGCCCCCCATTTTTCTTGACATAGAATATCTAATAACATAGAATAATTATTGAAGGGTCAAATGGCCCCGATGGGAAGGCGGTGAGAGGCCGTCGCAGCCCCGCTACTGTAATCGGGTAAGCGCCGCATCAGCCACCCCCGCAAGGGAGGAAGGCGCGGCCGCCCAGTCCGGGTCCGTAAGTCAGGATACCATCGGAAATATTCCTTGTTAACCTTCGAGGGCGAGGTAGGGAATGCAACCAAGCTTATTTCCGGCCGAACGGGAAAAACCGATCGGGACCCTCGGCCGGCTTTTCATTGCCATAATTTTGGGGATAATCCTCTCGTTTTTCCTGTCATCCCTCGCCAGATCGCAGACTGAAATCAAGATCGTCGGACAGGTTATCGATGCCATTTCGGGCGCTCCGATCCCCGGAGCGGCTGTGCACATCGAAGGTTTGGGTAAAACCGTGGCCACCGACGGCACCGGCCATTTTCGCTTCACTGACCTGCCGGTAGGTTATTATTCGATAGATGCTCAGAGGATCGGATATAAGCTTATCTCCCCGATTCGGACCTATGTGAGTCCGAGCTCAGCATCGCAGATTATTGTAAAAATGTCTCCTGTACCGGTGGCCGTATCGGACCAGCTTGTGAGAGCAGGTAAAATAGACCGGGTTACTATTCGACGTGAAGGTAATCTATCGATAGTGGAGATACCGCGTGGTGGGCTGGAGAATATCAACGACCTGGTGGATAGAATTCCCGAACTCGAGCTTGTGGAATCCGGGGCACAGGAATTTCTGAGAATCCGGGGCGCGGATCTAAATGGTACTGTCGTTATGCTCGATGGCCGGCTTATCAATTCGACACTTACCTCAAGAGGCGATATTTCTGTGATTCCGATCGGTTCTGTAACCAGAATAGAAATCGCCAGGGGTGGCAATTATTCAACTCCGGGTCTGGCCGGTAGCGTCAATTTTCGGACGGACGACCGAGGCCATGATCGTCGAATAGCCGTTTCCGGAGAGCGCGGTAATCATGGTTTTGAATCCTATTCATTCCGCACTGGAGGACATAGCCTCGCAGGGCTCAATCCGACTCTGGAGTGGAACAATAGTTTCTATAGAGGCGATTTTTCTTTCATTGATCCGAGGGACTCGATTCAAACACGGCAAAACAATTTTAGCCGCACTTCGAAAATATTCAGTACTATCGATTACGATTGGAAGCGTGCCGCCCTGAAATTGGGCGGTAGATATTTCAAGCGAAAGGCCGGTGTGCCGGGCCCCATTTTCCAGCTAACGCCGGAGGCTAATTCTAATATCGAGGAAAAAGAAATATACACGAGATTCTCACAAGGATTCGGTTCCGATACAGAGCTGGATCTTACGGCCGGAGTTACGAACAGGCATGCCGAATATGATTCCCCCAGAACTCCCACAAACTTTATCCCTTATAAAACGGTGTTCGATGAACAATCGCGGGACATCAAAATACAAATCCAGCGGGCGGGGCGGATCGATCTCGACAGTTATCTAGGGATCCGATACGAGTCATTGGATGGTGAGGATCTTATTCGACCCGCAGCCGGTTTCGGTTTCCATTCCAGGCTGGTCAACGCTCTGGGCATAGCGGCTTCCTACAGGTTCGAGAAACTAAGCATATTAAATGAATCATCGGCCATAATCATCGGTCTGCGGAAAGAGGGCGGTGACCACGGGGATTTCTGGGCGCCGTCAGTGACCTCGAGAATCAACCTGGATCTACCTGCCGAACCGGGATTCGATTTCTCCTATTCGAGAGCACGCCGTCTGCCGGATCTGACCGACCTGTACTGGAAAGAGGATGTTTTTGCCACGCCGAATGCGGACCTGCAGCCGGAAGAATCCAGAGGCTATGAGATCGGTTTCGATCTCCGGAATGGTATTTTTGGCCCGGTGAATTTGAGAATCTCACGATACCTGACCCACTATGACAATCTGATCATCTGGCGAAAATGGGCCGGCGATAAATTCAAACCGGTAAACCTCTCTCGTGCCGAGATCAGCGGATGGGACGTCTCGCTTGAGGCTAACCCCCTGAATGGCCCGGTGTCGCTCTACTGGATCGCCTCATTTACAAAGCCGCTTAACAAAGAAAGCGAAATGAGCCATCACGACAAGTTCCTGACATTCCGACCGATCGGCACCCAGAATGCCGCAATCGAAATTGATTTCGAAAATCTCAAATTAAGAGTGGCCGGACGGCATATCGGGCGACGTTACACAACTGAGGAGAACACAAAATCCCTGACGCCGGTGGATCTGATTGATCTTGGAATCAACTATAAGCTGCAACTCAGATCAATCGAGGCGGCTTTTGGTATAGAACTTACCAATGTCGGCGATATCCAGTATGAGATTCTGGATCGTCAGCCTCAACGGCCCAGAGAATACAGAGCAAGAATAGAGATTCGAAAAATAGGAGGATATAAATGAACAGGTTAGCGCTATCGTTATTGTTATTCTTTTCTTCGCCCGTGCTTGCCCAGAGACAGGCCTATGTGGTCAATAACCTGGCCGAGACGCTATCCATGATCGATCTGGAGGAGGAAACGGTCGAAAATCATATTGTCGTTCTGGGCGAAACCCCGAATCAGGTGGTTTATCATGGGGATTATCTCTACATAGTCAATTCGATTTCGGCAAACGTGCAGAAAATAGACCAACAGACTCATCAGCAGGTAGCCGATATTTATCTGCCCATCGGATCGAATCCCTATTTTATTGCCTTTGACCAGGACTACGGGTATGTCACCGGATGGGTCTCGGGGAAGGTATATGAGATTGACCTTTCGACAGACCAGGTGGGCCGGGAGATTGAGATTGGCGGTTTCCCGGAGGGAATCCTCCTTGCCGACGGATTATTATATGTTACCCAGACCTATTTCAATCCGGACGATTTCAGCTACGGTCAGGGAAAAATTGCCATAGTTGATCCGGTAGCCTTCACGCTTGAACGCCAGGTTGATGTCGGCAAGAACCCGCAATGGATCAGCCGGGCGCCCGATGGCCGCCTGCATATCGTCTGCACCGGTAATTATTTCGATGTCGAGGGCTCGGTATATATTTTCGATCCGGTTTCTGAGACCGTGGCTGATTCTGTCTTGATCGGCGGGCAGCCGGCCATGCTGGCGATATCATCTCCAGGGATAGGGTATCTGGCGGCAGGAGGCTGGATCGATCATGGACATATATACTCCTATGACATTCAGTCAGGAGATATTCTGCGGGGCCCGTCGAATCCCATAATAGCCGGGCTCGGTGTGACCTGGGTGGCGGTCGATTCCCTGGGATTTATATATTCCTGCAATTTTGGCGATGATACGGTCTCGAAGCTTTCGCCATCGGGAGAGATCCTTGGCTCTTTTAACATGGGGGATGGCCCCATTTCGATAACCATTGTCGATGACGTTATTATCGGGATCGAACCGGAGGAAAATGTCAACCTTCCCGACAGAACCGGGCTTCTGGACAATTATCCCAATCCTTTTAACTCCGGGACGCTTATAAGATACGAATTGCCGCCCGCCGATATGGCGCCGTTGACAATAGAGATATACGATCTGGTGGGCAGGCGGGTGAAATTGTTCCGATTGGAAACCGGAGACCGTAAAGGTGTAGTTTACTGGGATGGCACCGACGATACTGGTGGAGATTGCGCCAGCGGATCGTATTTCGCACGGCTGGCAGGCTCACGCGGCCCGGATGATGAATTATCTTCAGAGGTTGTCGTAAAAATGATGATGATCAGATAGGGATCTTCGTCCGAAATTGGCGATATGAGGTTTTGAGAAAATAGAGATTGCCCGGAATGGCATATTGGTTATATTACCAAGTTGAGCAAGATATTGAAGGAGGAATGATTGAAAGCTAAGATTCATCCAAAGTATTACGAGACGACAATTAAGTGCGCCTGCGGGAACGCCATAGAAACGAGATCGACCGTGAAGAATATCACGGTTGAAATCTGTTCCAGCTGTCATCCGTTTTTTACCGGCAAACAGAAACTGGTCGATACAGCAGGACGGGTCGAGCGGTTCCGCACCAAGTACGCCAAGCACCTGGATTTGAAAAAGAAGGCAAAGTAAGGGGCTTTTTTCTCAGGCTTGCAGGAGGCCTGCTTTTCGTATGCGTCGCGGAATGTTTGAAAGCGGTTTATTGCCGAGGTTGTCGCTGTTATTGAAGGCGGCTTTCTCAGTGGATAAGAACGTCGGAGGGCAGGCGGTAATAGAGGGGGTCATGATACGATCTCCGGAGAAGGTCTCGACATCCGTGCGGCTTCCCGATGGTAGAATAATCACCAAAACGGAGCCGTTCATATCCCTGACGAAGAGAAAGAAGATTCTTGGCAAAGCGATCATCAGGGGAGTTGTTTCTTTTTTTGAAATGCTGATCCTGGGAATAAAAACTCTAAATTATTCAGCCGAGATGGCGGCGTCCGGGGAGGATGGGCCTATTGCGGAGAAGGCAGACTCGCAATCCGGCAATTTTAACCTGGCGATCGCAATTACGGTAATTATATCCCTGGCCCTGGCCATGACGTTGTTCTTTTTTCTGCCGATTCTTATTACGCAACTTTTATCGATCAACAGGGAAGCGCTGGAATTCAATATTGCGGCGGGATGTGTCAGGCTGGCGATATTCCTGGCATACGTCTGGGTCCTCTCCTGGTTCAGCAGCTTCAGACGAATATTCCAGTATCATGGAGCGGAACATAAATCGATTTTCGCCTTTGAAGCCGACATGCCTCTGAAAGTGGAGTCGACTCATGGTTTCTCGACCCATCATCCCCGGTGCGGCACCAGCTTCATTCTGATCGTTGCCATGTTTGCGATTCTTACATATTCGGTTTCCGATACTGTTTTTGCAATTGTTTTTGGACACGCGCCCGGTGTACTCGAGAGATTTTCCACTCATTTGCTTTTCCTTCCGATCGTTGCCGGAACATCCTTCGAGCTTCTGAAACTCTCGGGCAAAACCCGCAATAATCCTGTCACCAGAATATTGATCGCGCCCGGACTCTGGCTGCAGCGAATCACAACCAATGAGCCGTCGGATGATCAAGTGGAGGTCGCCCTTACGGCACTGAGAAGCTCAATTGCCGGTACCTCTCTGGATCCCGAACCCGTTTAAGTTCTGAACTCGAAACCGGGATAATATGTCATCGGATTTATTAAAAGTATTGAAACAGGCGGAAGAGCGTTTTTCCGAACTTGTGGAAATTCTCTCCGATCCCCAGACGATCTCCGATAAGAAACGATTTCGGGAACTGGCCAAGGAGCAGTCGGATCTGGGGGAAACGGTTAAAAAGGGGGAAGAATATCGCAGAGTTTTAAAGGAGATCGATGAGAACCGCGAGCTGATGGAATCCCCCGCTGATCCGGAACTGGCCGAGATGGCTAAAGCCGAGGCCGACGAGCTTGGGGAAAAACTGAATAACCTGCGTACCGAGCTGGGGCTTCTCTTAATCCCCAAAAACCCGGGCGATTACAAGAACGCTATAGTGGAAATCCGGGCTGGAACCGGCGGAGGGGAGGCGGCACTTTTTGCCGCCGATCTCTACAGAATGTACAGCAGATTTATCGAGACAAAAGCCTGGAAAAAAGATGTCATGAACACCAACAGCACCGGTATCGGCGGTTTGAAGGAGATCATTTTTTCCGTAGAGGGCAAGGGAGCTTTTGGAGAGTTGAAACTCGAATCAGGAGTACACCGTGTACAGAGGGTGCCGCGAACCGAGGCTTCCGGCCGCCTCCACACGTCGGCGGCAAGCGTTGTCGTTTTGCCGGAGGCGGAGGAGGTTGACCTGCATATAGCACCTCAGGATCTTAAGATAGATGTCTATCGATCCTCAGGGCCGGGCGGGCAATCCGTCAATACTTCCGATTCGGCGGTGCGAATAACTCACCTGCCGACCAATACCGTTGTCACCTGCCAGGATGAGAAATCACAATTGAAGAACAAGAATAAAGCCATGAAAATAATGCGCGCTCGCCTGCACGATAAGGCAATGAAGGAACAGCATGATAATATCGCCCGGCAGCGAAAGAACCAGGTCGGGACGGGGGATCGTTCCGAGAAAATACGAACCTACAATTTTCCGCAAAACAGGGTTACCGATCATAGATTCGGGTTGACTCTGTATGATCTCGAAAATATCTTGGACGGCGATATCGGCGAACTGATCGGCGCGGCCAGGAAGGCGGCCTACGAATTGCAGTTGAAAGGAAATAAAGGATAACAGTGGTGCGTTATGTGGCGGCTCTGGCGCTGACTATCTTGATGCTGGGAATAGCCAGGCGGATCTCGACTCGACATCCCACCGATCATTCCGCCGAAGCCGGAGGCATTACACTAAGCCATCGAACGGTCACGGAAGACTTTGGTGACGGCCCAAGAATCGATATGAAGGCGACCTCTACCGAGGGACTGGTGGCTATAGTGTTTTATTCGCAGGTTGATGGCGGACCATACACGGCTGACAGCCTGAGCCGCATGCCTGATGGATTCTCGGCGATCCTACCCGTGCTTGAGAAGGGAAAGAGATGGTATTATCATATCAAAGCCTATCAATCCGAAAAGGAAAGAGCGAAATTTCCTCCCGGACCCGACCAGTTTATTAAATTTAAAGGACATGTTCCCGCCTATATTTTAGTTCCTCATATTTTTTGTATGTTCGCCACCATATTTTTCGGTTTGCTGACAGTTATTTCATCAATAAACGCTGTTAAGGGGAAAGCGGATATCAAGCAATCCGTTCGCTACCTGCTATGGACTGTAATCTTTGCTTTTATCGGGAGCTTCCCGCTGGGGTATATTGTGGCCTATCTTGCATTCGGCCAGGGATGGAGCGGGATCCCGATCGGCTGGGACATTACCGATAATAAGACCGTAATTTTATTTCTCTTCTGGCTGGTGACATTTATCCTCGCCCGGAAAGGACTTAAAGGCGAACGTATGGTGATATCGAAAAAGGCTTATATGTCTCTGGTGTTAACGAGCTTGATAGTAACCTTTATAGCTTTCGTAATTCCCCACTCGATCTGATATGGCTGATATCGAGAAAATAGTTGCTGCAGCCGTTGAGAAAGCGGAATCCCTCGGTTCCAGTTACGCCGATTGCCGGTATATAGAGATCGATGATGAATCTTTGTCGTTTTCGGACGGCTCGCCGGAATCGGTCAATAGATCGATCGATAAGGGATTCGGGATCAGGGTAATTGCCGACGGCGCTTGGGGTTTTTTTGGATCGTCCATATTATCGGAGAGTGAAGCTTCAAGGGCGGCGAAAAAGGCGGTGGAGATCGCCAAGGCATCCGCCCGCTTAAATGATGCCCCCGTGGAACTGACGACGGTCAGTTCATATACCGGCAGTTATGTATCTAACTTCAAAACCGATCCGTTCACAATAAGTCTGCCTGAGAAGATCGATTATCTGGAAAATATCGATCGGCTGATGGCGAAAAACGATCAGATAAATAGCCGCAGTTCGCATGTAGATTTCAGGAAGATCACCTCATATCTTATGTCAACGATCGGAACAAGAATCCACCAGACAATCATACAGACCGGTGCAGGGATTGAATTTGGTATCATGAAGTCGAGAAGGGAGCGTGCCTCCAGAAGCTACCCGCAAAACGGCGGTCAGTATGAATGCAAGGGATATGAACTTTTAGCTGAAATAGATTTCGAGAATAATATTCCTAAACTAACAGATGAGGTCATCGCTCTTTTGGGCGCGCCGGACTGTCCTTCCACGACGACCTCGCTGATTCTGGAAGGGTCGGTTGTGGGGCTTGTTATTCACGAACTGATAGGGCATCCGTTGGAGCTGGACAGGGTATTCGGTTCGGAGCGGAATTTTTCGGGGACAAGTTTTGCCACGACAGATAAACTCGGGAATCTTCGATATGGCTCTTCTCTGATCAACGTGGTATCCGATCCGACTCACGCTTACGGGCTGGGATCATTCGGCTATGACGATGAAGGGGCAAAATCCCATAGGGTTAGCCTGATAAAGGACGGTACTCTGATGGGCTACCTGTCGTCGAGGGAGACGGCGGCAAGAATCGGGAGACAATCATCGGGAGCCATGCGCGCCGACGGATGGGGAAATATCCCGTTAGTGAGAATGACAAACATTAATCTCGAGGCGGGTGATAAGTCTTTCGATGATCTATTATCGATGGTGGACGACGGTATTTACATGTCAACCATCTCCTCCTGGTCGCCGTCGGACGACCGTTCCAGCTTCGAGTTCGGCAGCGAAATCGCCCGGGAGATCAAAGGCGGAAAACTCGGCCAGATACTGAAAAATCCGACGTTCTCCGGGCGAACTGTGGATTTTTGGAATTCGGTCGAGGCAATCGGGGACGAATCGCTCTGGAAGGTCTGGGGAACCCCGAACTGCGGCAAGGGTCAGCCGGGGCAGAATGCCCGGACGGGTCAGGGAGCATCGCCCATTCTGGTTTCAAAAGTTAAGGTGGGTGCCTGATGATGGACGAGAAGATCATCGAGACCTTTAAAGGCGCCATTAAGAGTTCTGCTGCAGATCAAACCGAACTGGTATGCGAATCGGAGGAATTCTACCTTACCCGGTTCGCGGAGAATCTGATTCATCAGAATATGGGGCGCTCTGATTCTACTATATGGTGCCGTGCCATATTCGGGAAAAGAATCGGAGTTGCCCGCTCCAACGATCCCGGCCGGGAGAGTGTTTCACAGCTGATCAAAGTTGCTTCCGATATCGCTTTAAATCAAAATGAGGATCCCAAATTCGAAACGCTTGTCGGATCGCCCGATAGCGTGAGTTCATTCGGTTTTTATGCCAATACCGGGGAATTCCCTGCTGTCCGCAGGGCGGAGGCTGTCGCCGAGATTGTGGGTCGTGCAAAATCGAACAACCTCACCTGCGCCGGCACCTACCAGACGTCAGCCACGTCACTGGCGGTTGTGAATTCCCTGGGCACTGAGAAATTTGCCCGGAATACCGAATACAGGTTCACCCTGACTGCCGCGGCCCCCAATGGCAAATCCGGATGGGCTCAGGCGGCGGGGCGTGACGTCGATCGGTTTGACTTCAGGTCGGTTTCACAGCGCGCTCTCGATAAGGCCGCCTTCGAGGGTGACCCGGTTGAGTTGGAGTCGGGGCAATATACCGTGATACTCGAGCCCGACGCGGTGGCGAATTTTCTTCTGTTTCTGGCCTTCCTTGGTTTCGGCGGGAAGACGCTTTTTCAGCATCGCAGTTTCATGAGCGGCAGGATCGGGGAGAAGATTACGGGAGATAACATAACCATCAGCGAGGATCCCTTTCATCCGGCAATTGAATACATGCCTTTCGATTATGAAGGTGTCCCCAAAAGAAAAATCGGCATAATCGAAAATGGCGTGGCAAAGGCGGGCGTGTATAACAGCTACTACGCGCAGCTTGCGGGAACCGAATCTACGGGCCATGCGCTGCCGCCGGATAACAGCTACGGGCCCTATCCCAAGGCAATGGTTCTGGGGGCCGGCGATAAAAGCGTCGATGAGATGATCGCATCGACACAATCAGGCATATATATAACCCGCTTCTGGTATTTGAATTTTCTCAATCCCATGGAAACTTTAGTAACCGGCTATACCCGCGATGGGACGTTCCTGATAGAAAACGGCAGGATTACAAAGCCTGTGGTCGATATGCGGATTCAGCAATCCATGCTGGAGGCATTCTCCAATGCGGAGATGATCTCGACCGAACAGAGGTTGATTCCGCAGTATGGCGCATTGATGCTGATTCCGTTTATGAAGATAAACAATTTCAATCTGAGCGTGACCTGAATCATGAAGACAACTCTCATTCTGGCCAATGTGGTAATTCTCTGCAGTTACCCGGCAGTCCAGTCGTTCAGCGGCGTATCGGCGGGAATGGCTATAGAGTATAATCCTATAGCGAAATTGAGTTACCCCAACAGTGGTGGCGCCGAGTATGAGATCGTGGACAATGTAGCATGGGAACCGGGTGTTTATTACGATTTTGCCACAGGATTTAGAACGGGCACGTTTTTGAATATTTACGGCAAAACTTACGATCCTGGCGGTACGGTTACGAAATCCAGGCTGTCGTCCTGGGGAATCGGCCTGCTGGGAGACTACGCTCATGAATTGACGGAATCGGGCAGAACGCTTCTGATAAGCGGCATGGAGATTGGCTACGGTGAGTTTACTGATGACAATATAAATTCTAAACGTTCAAGCGGTTCGATATGGATAGCCGGCATCGGTGGCCTGAGGTATTATTTCACTCCCGGTCTGTCAATGGAAGTTGATTACCGAGTTAAATGGCACCAGTACGACCTGACGGGTACGCCGGCCAAAACCTATGATTTTTCCGGTTCGACTATAAGAATATCAGTGGGCTATGGCTTCTACTCCTCGGAGGGGAAAGGGGATAATTCGAAACCATGAGGAGACGTCAATTTTTAGAGACTACGGCTCTGATGACAGCCGCATTCTGGGCGGGAGGATTTGTAGATCCGGTCAACTCGCAGAATTCATTCGGGAATCTCGATGGCAACCATGATGGTCATAGGTATATCAGGCCTCGCATGTCCGGCGGAAGATGCCATGACCATCGACTCATGAGCGATGGTTTCCCGGCTCCATCCGAGAGGGAAATATTTGGC
Organism: uncultured bacterium; assembly: GCA_965541585.1. Lineage (GTDB taxonomy): Bacteria > Zixibacteria > MSB-5A5 > UBA10806 > UBA10806 > CBDVBL01. The sequence goes on from CBEUCH010000001.1 coordinate 241,551, forward strand.
CTCTGAGGATGATCTGGATCTCGACGCGCTTCTACGATGGGGTAAGGATCGCCTTAAAACCGCCGGGATCGATGACTATGAAGTTTCTGCAGAAATAATATTAAGAGATATTATAAATCTCAGCCGCTCGGAATTAATCTTACAGTCGAATAGAAGAATCACATCCGATCAGATTGACAGATATAAAAGCCTTATTGAGAAGCGGTCGAAACGCGTTCCGCTGCAATATCTGATTGAATTTGTCGAATTTTATAATGTCAGGATCAAATGCGATCGGAGAGCATTGATACCCCGACCGGAGACAGAAATCTTAGTCGAGAATGTGATTAAGCAGCTGAAAGATATAGAATCACCATCTGTTCTCGATATCGGCACCGGCTCGGGGAATATCGCCATTTCGCTGGCTAAGAATATCGGAGATTCAAGGGTGACCGGGATAGATATTAGTGAGGAAGCATTAGAACTTGCCAGATCCAATGCCGGGTTAAATGATATACGGGGCAGGCTGAATTTGTTGGCAGGTGATATTAGAGATAAGAACTTTGTAGAATCTCTGGGCCGATTCGATTGCGTGGTCTCTAATCCACCGTATATATCGGAGGATGAAATCGACAGGCTTCAACCGGAGGTAGTTGAGTTCGAACCGAGAAGGGCTCTGGTAAGCCCGGGAGACCCATCAGGATTCTTCAAAGTGATATTAGAGTTTATACCTGATATTCTCCGGCCGGGAGGGCTCCTGGCCTTTGAGGTTGGCCTGGGGCAGGCCGATGAAGTCGGAGATCTGATGTCAGGAGAGTTTGATGGGATCGAGCTTTTCAGGGATCTGGCGGGCATAAATCGGGTGGTCACAGGAAAATATGTCGAGCGCCAAAAGGCTTAGGTGCTAAGTGTTCATTCAGGCCTTTTCCGGAGATCTGAATAGGTTGAATCCCGGGGGTGAGGATCGCTCAATCTCTAATGTTTATGAAGCCCTGGCTGCAGCGAGAATCTTTTATAATCGACTCGTTTTTTTGAAGTTCTTGGAATACAAAGATCGAGAAGAGGCACGGCAGTGAAGAAAAACAAGCCCACAAAAGAAATCCTCTTTCTGATATCAATTCTGATAGTTGGAGCGATATCTGCCAGGACGTTTCTCTATACCGGACTCCCTGTTGTGGCTGACGCCCTGGCTCATCAAGGCCGTTCGATCATAGCTTACCAGGAATTATTCAACCAGATGAGATTTCCCACCTGGTCTTTCTTTTACTATTGTGGCTACCCGTTCCTGAGATTTTATGCACCGCTTTATTATTTACTGACATCGCTACTCGCTTTCTTTGCAGGAGGAAACGTATACCTGGGAAACAAGATCTGCCTTTTTACGCTCCATATTGCCTCGGGTTTTTCAATGTATTATCTGGGGAAAGAGCTTTTCTCTTCTCGCAAGGCGGCATTCATCGGGGCTGTATCCTATCTGTTTATTTTCTGGCATCTATTTCAGGTCGTCGCTATGGCCAGATATCCGGCCGCTCTGTTTTTTACAGAGTTTCCCCTTCTGATGCTGTTCACAATCAGGCTTTTCCGGTATGAACGCAGCAGGGATTTGATATTGCTGGCCATTACATGGGGCTTGTTGCTTATTTCGCATCATGGTTATGCACATTTTTCGATATATTTTTTTGTGTTGCTCGCCGGATTTCATTTTTCAGTCAAAAGGTGGCGGAGACATCTTATTGTAGCAGGTATAGCCTTTTTGGGCGGGGTCGGGATTGCCGCATTTTCCGTAATTCCACTGGTTTTTGAATGGTCTGCATACAAGATGACAGCCGGCTCTTTATACACGACATATAGTCCAATGGTAAAGACTCTGGTCGAGAGAAAGATCGGCATGCCCCGGTACTGGGGCAGCGGTTCCTATCTTGGCATTTCGATTCTGGGCCTGGCCATTTTCGGCGGCATTTCGGGGATAATCCGGAAAAATAAGGTCGTGATCTTCTGCCTGGTCTATCTGGGGATCTCGACATTAATGACCTTCAATTTTAAACCTCTAACGGGGATAATACCATTCTATGCCGAGTTCAGCGGGCTTCGGCATCTCTCTTTTATGATTCTGCCGATCTGTCTATTGGCAGCATCCGGCTTTCTTGCCATAAGCGAGTTGGTAAAGAAAAGCCGGGTGATTTTTCTGATCTGTATCGTAGCGATTCTGGCAGACACTATTCCCTTTACTTTTCATAACTATTACAAGCCTGTAAAAGAGGTCTTATTTGGTAGATATCAGACTTATATGAATATAAGAAAGCGACCAGGCGGCAATCGTATTTTAGACGTGGGGAATCCGGTTGACGCCCCGTATGATCCCGGGCGGACATATCGTTATCCCCTGGCAGGCATGATTTACAGCGGGCGAGCCGGCGTGTTCGGCCCATTTCCTCAATTCGCGCCAAGATCAAGTATGTATACATACAACTGGGTTAACGACCTTGTTCTGGACATCGTTGACCCGGGACGCGATTCTCTTTTAGAAAGCTCGAAGAAAGTTATAAAACTCTTGGATATAGATTATATCATAAGGGCCCCCGGTCGAAATGAATCGAGGCCTGGAAAATACAGGCCGAGTTTTAAGAAAGATATCTCCTGGACGGGGACTTCATCAAGAAAGGGTGTGTTACCGGTATTTCTGGGGTCCACCAATCAGAAGAACAGAGTGATTTTTTCAAGCGTTGCCAGGAAATGGCCCTTTTCCGATGAGAGGAAAGAAGGTGTATATAAGGTGGCGGATGACTACCAGCAGCTTCTGGACCGGTATAACATAGGGGGAGACTACAAGGCGGACACGCTATGGGTGAGAACAGAAACAGACAATACGTTTCCTGCTGCAAATCTGGAGGTTACGACTCTAGGATTCAAACTGGAAAACCAAAAAGTGGAGGTAAAACTTTCATCTACAGGGGATTGTTACATACGGCTTCCATTTAGCTACTATGATGATCTTCAGGCTACGATAAACGGTACAGAATCTCGAATATTCCCCACGGCCGACTACTTTGTTGGAATGAGGATTCCCAGAGGGACAAGCCGGATAGTTTTAACCCCGCAAATCTCTATTTTGCGGAAGGCCTGCAACCTTATTAGCATTGCGTCGCTTGTGCTGTTGACAACCTTGCTGGTGCTGCCGCGTAAACGAGTCCGGTGGCTGAAGCTGATTTAGAGAATTACACTTAAAGCAGATATACGTTCATCTGAATTTTTTCCAGGGTTCTTCGAAGTCGTTTGATCCTGAGCGTCAGGATCGTTCGGTGAGTCTTCTGATAGCCTTTACAACCTGATCCTCGGGCGAGAGGAAAATACAGCTTTGATCGCCCGTGTATTCCCGGATGTCTTTCAGACCTTCGAGATTGAAAGGATCAGCGACAGCTAAATGTGTCGTATCCTTAACCTTGAAAGCCGGGACTATCCGATGGGTCATGGCCAGATCCGTCGGGACCAGACTGGCCACCTTGGGATTAATAACGATATCATCGAGGTTGACTGCTGAAAGTCCGAAGTGTTCATGGAAAAACGACTGGGCCTGGACGGATGACATGCCGGTATAATTGGCCAGCACCTTTAGAATATCTATCTTGCGTGCCCGGCACGTTATGATGACCTGGGAGAGAATCGGTCGGGAGATTACCCCGGTCTCTAGCATTTTTTTGATTATATGGACTCTATCGAATAACATATCATTAAACCTCTGAATTACTTATCGAATATCGCCCCATTCTATATTTGCCGGAACACGCAAAATACCCCGATAATTCCGGAGGGCGTTTAATAGCGCAACGGGTTTGGTCTCAATTTGAGCGAACGAACACGTCCGTATATTGGCGAAAAGGGCTTACACATTAAGAACGAGATCCATAGCTTAAAAAACTTAAGATTTGTTGAAAATAGTGGATCTTTTCCGATTTTTTATGTATTTTGCGAACTTTGAAAATTGACGGCAGTATAAATCCGTCTGAATGTTGAATTTGAGTTGGAAAATAAATAGAAGATGAGGGATTTTGCATGGTTGACGCCAGTGAATTATGTATGAATTATGGGCCTGTGGTTGCCGTATTGAACGCTTCATTTGGGGCTGTTAAAGGAGAAGTGCTGGGGCTTCTGGGTCCTAACGGCGCCGGGAAAACCACTATCATGAAGATCCTGACAACGCAGATCGTGCCGACATCGGGGAAGGCGAAGGTCGCCGGATTCGACATATTGATAGATGCTGTCGAGGTTCGCCGGCGAGTCGGTTATCTTCCCGAAATCCCGCCGCTTTATCCTGAAATGGAGGTTGCAGAGTATCTCGATTTCGTCGGGAAAGCCCGCGGGCTGACATCGACTGCACTTAAAAGAAGAGTTGATTATGTGACTAATGTTTGCGGCTTGAGGGAGGTATACAGGACCACCGTGGGGACTCTCTCCAGAGGCTACGCCCAGCGGACCGGCCTGGCGCAGGCTTTGATCCACGACCCGGAGATCCTGATACTCGATGAGCCGACATCGGGATTGGATCCAATCCAGATCGTGGAGATCAGGAATCTCGTGAAATCATTAGCCCATGAGAAAACCGTCATCTTCTCGACTCATATATTGCAGGAGGTGGAGGCTATTTCCGACCGGGTCGTGATTATCACCGAGGGGGTTATCGTAGCTGACGGCACTATCGCGGAACTTCAATCGAAGGTGCTTCAGAAACAGAGATTTATACTTATAATTGGGGCATCGCAGACGGATCTCAAGGGCGCCCTGGATAGATTGTCGGGAGAACTGGCTCTGGATTACAGCGTCACCGAAGAGGACGGTTATTCGAAAGCCACTATCGAGACCGATGGTGGGATAAATGCCTGGCAGGCACTGACAAACATGGTTCACAAAAATGGCTGGCCGGTCAGGCAGTTTACCTCTGAAAAGACCTCCCTGGAAGAGGCATTCCGCTATTACGTGAAAAAGGGCTCTGTCAAAAGTACGGCTGAAGGAAAAGCCGCTTAGGAGGGTTGCTGCAGATGAGAAATATTGCCATTATATTCAGAAGGGAGTTTTCGTCATACTTCAATTCTCCCATAGCCTACATATTCATAGTCGCCATCCTGGCGATTTGCTCGGGTTTTTACATGTTTTTCCTTTTCTTCCAGGTCGGGCTGGCCGAGATGCGAGATTTCTTCTCCATCAACTCCTGGTTAATGCTCTTTTTCCTGCCGGCAATTTCGATGAGGCTATGGGCCGAGGAGCAGAAGACCAGTTCGATAGCCCTGCTGCAATCTCTGCCGATGAGATCATATGAGTTGGTCTTGGGGAAATTTCTGGCAGGACTGGGATTCTATACGCTATATCTTCTGGGCACTCTGCCCATTCCTATTGCCATATCATTCCTGGGGAATCCGGATACTGGTCCCGTTATAGGCGGATATCTGGGGCTCTTCTTCCTGGGGGGTCTGTATTTATCGATCGGCCTGTTCTTCTCCGGGCTTTTCAAAGACCAGATAACAGCCTGGGTATTGGCGGTCATCGGATGTCTGGCATTGCATTTTCTGGGCTGGCTGCCGGTGGCAGCCCAACTGGATTCCTGGCTGGGAGGAGCGGGGACGTTTTTACAGAGGTCGGTTGGCTCTGTAGGGCATTTCGAAAATATGTATAAGGGCATCGTCAGCGTCAACGATATCGTCTATTTTCTGTCATACGTGGCTGCCTTTCTATTCTTGAATGCGCTGACGGTTGAGCAGAGAATGAGACGGCAGGCCGACCTGACCTTCACAGGTGTCGCCATCGCCACGATCGCGGTTGCGGCTGTACTCAACCTGGTGGTCTTCCGGCTTCCACTTGGAAGGGTGGATACAACTGAAGGCAAACTCTACACGGTAAGTGAATCGGCCAGAAATATCCTCACGAATCTCAAGACCACCGCAACGGTTCGCTATTATGTTACTCCCGAGGAAAAAATGCCTCCCGGGATGAAGGATATTCAGCGTAATGTAACCGATAAATTGTCCGAGTTCGCGCAGATCTCCGGAAATCTCAAATACGAGGTGATCGATCCCACCGGTGATGAAGAGCTGGCACAATCGCTGTCGGAGAGGGGGATTTCCCCGTTCACTTTAAGGACGACGGAAAGAGACGCCATAGGGATCAAGAAAGTCTACTCATCTCTGGTCATATCGTATCTGGACAAGCCGGATGAGATAATTCCTCAGGTTTTACCCGGCAGCCTGCCGACGCTGGAATACGATATCTGTTCCCGGGTATTCAGGCTCGACCAGGGCGAACCGCCTGGCGTGGCGGTGATTGCACCGTATGAGCCTGTCGATCCTCGCTATAATGATCCCCGGATGAGACAGATCATGATGCAGATGGGTCAGGATATCCCCGATAAGCAGGATCGATTCACCAATTTGACCAACAATCTCCGGCAGCTTGGCTATAACGTCTCCAGGATCGTATTGTCGTCTGAAGAAACCCTGCCTGATGATGTAAAAACCTTGATTGTCCTCGATCCCAAAGGTCTTTCGGAAAGGCAGAAATACGAGATTGCCAAGGCGCTCTACTCCGGTAAGGATGTTATCATGGGCGCTCAGATGTATAAATACAACTACAACCCCGGTCGCGGCGGCAACGTTATGGTGATGCCCGCCAAGGTCGATCCCGGGGTCAACGGTTTATTGACCAACTACGGGATCTCGCTCGATGATAAGATGTTGATGGACGAGCAAAGTCAAATCGTCAGCATTCAAACCCAGGGCCCCGTACTCGGTGGCTTTTTATCTATGCCCGTCTCGCTCGATGTCCAGTCTCCGGTGCAGGTCAGGATCTCCCCCGATAATATGAATCAGGATTTAGCCTTCACAGCCAATCTTGGCCCCATGGTCTACCTCTGGGGATCGCGTCTGGTGGTCGATTCATCGAGGATTGAAGAGTTGGGGCTTGATTTGACCACGCTGTTTACTTCAAGTTCCAATACTTGGGAGATGGAATACACGGGTGCGCCATTAACTGCTGAAAACACCAGGCCGATGAAAGAGAATATGATCGGGCGTCAATCCCTCGGGGTGCTATTGTCAGGGCAATTTCCGAATCCCTATGAGAACCAAACACCTCCGGGATGGCAGGATGTCTCGGATACCGCTCAGGTTTCGGAGGATGTCGAGATCCTGTCCGCCGCTCCGGCCAGGCTGATGTTCATTGGATCCAGCGAAATCTTCGCCGATCAGTTTATTCCGGAACCGAGATCTCGTCGTCAAAGACCATCGCATGCGGAACTTATCTTCAAGGCGGTGGAAGGATTTACCTTGAGCGAGGATCTGCTGCATATCAGAAGCAAAGCGATTCAGGTGCGTTTTCTGGAGGAGACATCGTCGATAGCCAAAGATATGTGGAGAGTATTTACAATATTAATGGTTCCCGTCATCATAATAGCGTTTGGAATCATCAGGATGAAGACGAGGCGAGACAGGCGTAAGGCGTATATCAGACTGTTAGAGCAAACCGGCGGAGGGATTGCATGAATAAGAAAATGATCTATACTCTATTCGTTGTCCTGGTGGCTTTGATAGTCATCTCTTATGCTCTGAAGGGCCTGGACCAGGCCACTCGGTCGCCTGAGAGTTTCAATGAACTTCAAATAGATTTTAGTCCGGACGAGGTGGCGAGGATCGATGTCTTCAAGCAGGATTATCCTGACTCGGGTCTTCATTTTGCCAAACATGAATCGGGATGGGTTGTGGTCAACGCCTACAATTCGCCCGCCAAAGAAAAGGATATCGAGAAACTATTTACCGATCTTACAGAGGTGAGGGGCTCGGTCAGGGGAGAATCTGCGGATCTATACGAGGAATTTGAAATTACAGACGATAAAGCTCTGCAGATCGAGCTTTTCGATTCCGACGATTCCAGGCTCGCGCATCTGTATGTTGGTAAAGGCTCCGGGGGCCGGGATTGTTTCATGCGGCTGGCAGAGCTGCCTGTCGTCTACCTGGCGGATGAAAACTTTATTTCACGTTTTGCGGCCTGGAACGCAGAGCCGGAGAAAAAGCTGCCGACGGATCGCTGGCTGCAATTGACATTGTGCGATATCGATCGCAACGCCATGACATCGTTTACGATCAGTAAGAAAAAGACGGAATATGAGTTTTCACTTGTCGAGGAGCCGTCCGAGGATACGCTAACGCCCCCAATAAAAGCCTGGAAACAGATCTCACCCAAGAAGGGAATAAAGCTGGAGGACAGCAAGATCAAAAGCCTCTCTTCCGGCCTGGCCGGTCTCAGGGCTTCGGATGTTGTCGATCCCTCCGAAAAAAGCAAATATGGCCTTGATAAGCCTGCTTTCATCCTCCGGGCCGGCGATGATCAGGGGAGTTCCGTTCAAGTTGATTTCGGCAGCCAGATTGATGATAGCGAAGATCGTTACGCCGCTGTGACGGGGCGGGAATCGGTATACAAGGTCAGCAAATCGACATTCGAACGGTTTTTTGTACAGCCGTTTGAGAAAGGGGAGTAGTCTTTTAGGCAATATATTCCTTATATCGCCGGATTCTTGCGCCAGTTAGAAGATCCAGGCAACTGAAGATAACAGACACTAACCTGCATTAGTACCAAAACCTACGAGGAATCCAGTGTCTGTTGCCAAGGCTAATCTGTTAGAATTACATAAGAAAGCCTGAATATTTCGTTGGATATCCCGATCAAAGACAAAAGCTTACGACATTTTCTCAATCTATAGATTTTGGGACACCTGTAACCAATTCATTGTTAATAACTTAAGCCGGACGATCTATTTACGATCAAAGGCTTGACTCTATTTGATCTTTCTGCATATATTACTGTTGAAATAGTTAAATTTATTTAAGGGAGACAGAATGAGGAAGATATCCTTAGAGCAGATTATCGAGAGGTTAAAACAAGAGAATCCCTGGTGGAAAGCGCCCTATTCTCTTCCAGCCGCATACAAGAGATGGGCGCCCAGACCTTATTTAGACCTATTGGCCCCACTGGTAGAGCAAACTAGTATACAGCGTGCTATTGTCTTGATGGGGCCCAGAAGAGTTGGCAAAACGGTAATGATTCACCATCTTATCGACCGCCTATTAGAAGCTGGAGTTCAGTCAAAGAACATTTGCTACCTCTCAGTGGACCATCCTATTTACAATGGATTATCATTAGAAGAATTTGTCAGGTTTTATGAAAAGGCGGCATCTATCGATATTGAGCGAGATTCATGCTACGTTTTTTTCGACGAGATACAATACCTTAAGGAGTGGGAAAAGCATCTCAAATCTCTTACGGATTCGTACCCAAACTTGAAGTTTCTCGCGTCAGGATCGGCCGCGGCGGCTCTTAAGCTACAGAGTGTCGAATCCGGAGCAGGGCGTTTCACCGATTTTCTGTTGCCGCCATTGACATTTCATGAGTACTTATTCTTATTAGAAAAAGATGATCTCATTCGAATCGATGATCTCATTCAAGTTGAAGAAAGAGACCGCCATTTAGAATTCAAAGCCAATGACATTTCCTCCTTGAATGCCCACTTTATCGATTACCTTAATTTCGGAGGGTATCCTGAGGTGGTTTTCAGTGAGGAAATCAGGTCTGATCCGGGACGATTTATAAAGAACGACATTATAGATAAGGTTCTTCTACGGGATCTCCCGCAACTCTATGGGATTCACGATATACAAGAATTGAATTCCTTATTTACGAGTCTCGCGTTTAATACGGCAGGAGAAATTTCGCTTGAGGAGCTCTCGCAAAACTCGGGAGTTGTCAAGAATACGATCAAAAAGTATATAGAGTATTTCGAGGCGGCTTTCCTGGTTAAAATCGTGCATAGAATAGACCGGTCGGCAAAGCGATTCAGAAGAGCTAATTTCTTCAAAATATATCTCACTAATCCTTCTATGCGAGCAGCGCTCTTCAGTCCCGTCTCCAGTGATGATTCGGCAATGGGGTCTCTTGTTGAAACGGGGGTCTTTTCACAATGGTTCCACTCAGATACACTTTTATTCTACGCACGATGGAAAGGGGGCGAAGTAGATATTGTATCGCTCGACAAGAAAATGAAGCCTGGGTGGGCAATCGAGGTAAAATGGTCGGATAGGTATTATGAACACGCGGGAGAACTCAAATCTATGGGGCATTTCTGTCGTACTCATAATCTACCGATAGTATTTGTTACTACCAAAACAATAAGAAACTACAGGATAATTGGAAATACGACTTTTGAGTATTACCCGGCGAGTCTTTATTGCTACCTGCTCGGTTACAATATTATCAAAGGTAAAAGAACGACGATGCGTTCTAATGATCTGTGATCTCATTTCCGATGTCGAAGGTAGCGGAGTTGCTAAAAGTAGGAAAGGGATATGAACCGTTTAGTCCGCGGCTGAAGTTACGAGCCCGGCGGTTTTCCACTTTCGCGTTGATTAAATTGCATGCGCTAAATATCAAAATTGAGAAAATGATCTATGAGAATTAACGATCTCGGCGAGTTCGGATTTATCGACCGGATCAGGGAGGGTTGCCTTGTCAGGTCGGAGGGGATCATCAAGGCCATCGGCGATGATTGCGCGGTTATAAAATCACCTGACGGATCGGCAATTCTTCTTACGACGGATATGTTAGTGGAGGGCGTTCATTTCCAGCGTCAATATATGTCTCCGTTTTTGTTAGGGCGAAAATCTCTGGCTGTGAATATATCCGATATAGCTGCCATGGGGGGAATTCCGAAAGAGGCTCTAATCGCAATAGCCATACCTGAGGAAACTGAAATTGAGTTTCTCGACGGGCTTTATGACGGTATTAAATCGATAGCCGCAGAATACGATATCAACCTGTTGGGAGGCGATACAGTATCCTCGCCGAAGAACCTGGTGATCAGCATAACGCTAATAGGAGAAGCGCCGGAGGATGAGGTCTTATACAGATCCGGCGCAGCTATTGGCGATGTGATATTTTTAACAGGGGCCGTCGGTTCTTCCGCTGCTGGGCTGGATATCGCAGTCGAGAAGAGGCCGTTCGATAAAAAAGATCTATTGCCGGCCGCCCATTTTGATCCTGTTCCTCATATCAAAGCAGGACGGATTATAGCCGCCTCGAAGATCGCAAATTCCCTGATCGATGTTTCCGACGGGGTGTCTTCGGATCTGAGACATATATGTGAAGAATCAGGCGTAGGCGCGATCATAGAATTCGATAAGGTGCCGTTGACCGGGCCGTTTCGCGAGTATTGTGAAAAATACGGTCTCGCTCTGGAGGAGCTTGCCCTTCATGGCGGGGAGGATTACGTTCTTCTGGGAACAGTGCCTGAGAAATCGGTCGGGACTCTCGAAGAAACGTTAAAATCTCAAGACTGCAGTTTTTCCCCCATCGGCAGGATTACTGAAGAAAAGGGGATAAGGGTGCAGTATGATGACGGTCGTATTCAAGAGATCGATGATTCCGGTTTCGATCATTTTCCAAACTGCTGATCGCAGATATCGGAAACCACTAATAATTACATAAGTTTTCATATTTTATATTAGTTCTTGACTGAAGCACAAAATTTCTCATAGAGATAGAGTTATGCGCAGTCTATTGCTGGCGATTGCCGTTCTTATTTCCTGTCCTGCCTTGGCGGCGGTGATTCATGTAGATGATTTCGGCGATGGAGTTCAAGGTTCCGGAAGCTCGATAAACCCTTACCGCGATCTTCAAAGAGCAATCGATTCCGCTGCCAGCGGCGATACAGTGATCATAGCCCCCGGACGATACATCTCAAAACCTTATGCATTCCCCGAAACCCTATGCGGCAATTGCCAGGAGCATAAAACGGATGTGGATGCCAGTCGAGGATTCCTTATCGAGGGGAAAGGGTTGACCATAACCGGCGCCGGAGCGGATTCCACCATACTTGTGACCAATGCGGGATACGGGGTATTGTTTTTGCATAGCTATGACTCGGAAATCAGCAATCTACAGATAACCGGCGGCGTGCGTGATCTCGACGGTGCCGCCACCGATGCCGCGGTGGTTGTTAAATGGGGACGTGTAACGGTTCGGAATTGTCTTATCGCCGATAACACCAATCGCCCCGATTCGGTGGTAGTAGGTATTGGCGGTGTCATGGGCAGGGAGGGGGCGGAGCTTTTTATCCTGAATAACAGGATAGAAAACAATACCTGGGATGGGGTGGCTTTGTATCGCGGAGCCACCGCTTATATCGCAGATAATATAATAAACGGCGGCCGGGGAGCCGGGATCGGGATAACGTGGGACGCCACTGCCACAGTAATCCGGAATCGTATCTCGAATTATTGGAAAGGGATCGGCTCGTTCGGTGATACGAGGGTAATATGCGCGAACAACGCCGTCTTCGACAATCTCGGCTGGGGTATTATCGTTACCGGGACGTCCTATATGGACGCCACCAACAACGTGGTTTATCATAACGGCAACTGCGGCATGGCGATCTGGTCTGACGAATGCAGCGGGCGATTTTCCAACAATATAGTTGTCGAAAACGGATGGAGGGAGGAGTGGGTATGCCCCTGCGTAGGTATCTGGAACTACGGCAGCCTGTTCAATTTTGATGTTTCATACAACGACGTCTGGGACAACGCAGCTGGAGAATACGGCGATATGCCCGACTATACTGAAAGAAATGGAAACTCAAGCGTTGATCCTGTGTTTATAGATACTGATGATTTTATTCTCTCGCCGGATTCGCCGTTGATAGATAAAGGAAACCCGCTTTTAACCGATCCGAATGGCTCGCCATCGGATATGGGATTATACGGCGGGCCGAAGGCAAAGTGGTAATCTTCCGGCGGGGAAACCAATGACCAGGATAAGTTCTATCTACCCGGAGGTATAATGGAAACAAGTTGGCTTGAGAGAGTATTTCTATCGATTGCCGGCTCCAATCCGATCTGGCAGGGACTTGTCGGCGGACTCATAATTACCCTGTTCAATACGGTAGGCGCTCTTGCCGTGCTTGTCTGGCGAAAGCCGTCGGAGAAGTTTCTGGACGCCGCTTTAGGTTTCGCTGCCGGCATTATGTTAACCGCCAGCTTCACCAGCCTGATTCTACCGGGTATCGATTACGGTGGGGTCTGGCCGGTGATAATCGGCATGGCCCTGGGGGTCATTTTCCTGGATCTCGCGGATCATATCATTCCTCACCTGCACGCTGTCAAGGGGCATGAGGGGCCGACGTCGAAAAGGATCAGGGGGGTCTGGCTTTTCATAATCGCTATCACTCTTCACAACGCCCCCGAGGGATTGGCGGTGGGAGTCGGCTTCGGTTCCGGCGATATATCTAACGCGTTAAAGCTGATGCTCGCCATCGGCATTCAAAATATTCCGGAAGGATTGGCGGTGGCAATCGCGTCTTTGAGTATTGGAATGGGTACCTATTTTTACGCGAGCCTCGTAGGGATAAGGGCCGGATTGGTGGAGATACCGTTGGCTTTATTCGGCGCCTGGGCTGTCTCCATGGCCGCACCGATTTTACCCTACGCCATGGGATTCGCGGCCGGCGCCATGCTGTATGTCATCAGCGACGAGATTGTGCCCGAAACGCACCGCAAGGGGCATGAACGGCTGGCCACCATCGGTACAATGATCGGCGTGGTGGTGATGCTTTATCTGGATGTGACGCTGGGGTAGGATAATCTTGGAGTAGGTCAAAACCCCTGTGGTTTTGAAGGAATAACAATTGGTCATGGCAAGCCATGACTCGCGGAATAAAATGCTTGAAATTGAATATCGTCAAATGATACTATTGCTTGAATGCAGATCTTAGAACTTGACGGCGATGATTGATTTATCTTGATGGAGATAATCTTGTTCTTTAAGAAATCTGAAAAAAACATAGGGGCTTTTTCCAAAGAGCTTTTTCGATCTGCCGAACACGCGACAAAACTTTATTTTACTCCTATTATCGACCATATTCCGAAAAAATCTGAAGAAATCAAAGTAGACCGTTCGGTGTTTGTTGGTGTTCTATTTGAATTCATTTGCTTTCTGGTATATACTGCCAACGTCGCTCTATTGGGCAGACTAGAAAAAGAACGATCCGACCAAATTATAAAGGAAATCTTGGGCAATTGTATAAGCTTTATAGATAAAGAGATTATTTCCGACTGGCCCCCAAATAAAAGAAAAGAGTTCCCCAAAATTTTGTTGCTCAATTATGGGAAGAGAGCATCTGAATATACAGAATCTGATAGAAAATATTTTGAAGAGAAAGATAACAGCGTTACTGCTAATTACATATATCTTTTCGCGAAAGAGGTAGCGAGAATATCTGGTCGTGGCGATAATCTCAAAGCTATCTTAGAGGCGAGTGCGTTAGCTAATAGCATATCGCAATCAGAATATCCTTTCAAGAAGTTCCGCATTCCGTCTTTTGTAAAATCTATCAAATAATTAATTTCCTTATCGCAAAGCTGCATAGCTATACGTCCTGCGCCAAATTTATCCCTTTGGGTGCTGTCGGGCGATCCGGAGGTAGCATTAAACTATTGACTTCAGCCGTATTTCCTAATATCATATTACATCGACTCATCATTTTGTCCGCAGAGCGTCGGTCAGGTAGCTTGACGGACCATTACTTGAAAACGGGGAGGATAGAGAATGATGAATTGCAAAATAGCCGGGATATTTCTTATGATCACTTTATTCACGAGTTGCGCTACTACCATTCCGGAGACAAAGTACATGCCTAAGGAGAGTGATGACGTATTTCCTTTTTTTACAGAAGGCCAGCCCATTGCGGCGGTGCAGTCTACCAACGCTTTTATGTTAATGTCGATAGAACCAACTATTCTTGCTGATCGACGTTACGTTCGTCTTTGGATTCTCTATCAAAATACATCTGAAGAGCCATATCTATTGGAACCAAAGAGTTTTGTTTCCCTAACTATAACCTCAATATCCAAAGGAAAAACAGGCACGAGTACTCCTGAATCACCTACGAAAATTCTGGCTGATATCTCGAACGAAAAGGCCCTATCTATGATAATGCAAGCTATTGGCGGGACACTACAGACGATGGCGGCTAGACCGACAACCGCGGAAACAAGATTTAATGACGGATCTTCAGCTACTACAACAATCAATGACCAACAAGAAAAGCGAGATATGGTAGCCGACCGAACAGCCGATGCCATGGCAAACACAGCAATGTGGTATGAAATTTATCAAAATAGCATCAGCGACGGGATCCTCAGGAGAAATACCGTCTTCCCCGGGCGGAGCGTCAATGGATTCATTTATTTTCCATTTCCCGCTCGTAGGAAATGGAATGATGCGGATAATGAAAATTACCTTTCTAGCGCGAATGAATTTCTCAAAGTTGATCTTAACTTACCTGGAGAAAGCCGAACTATTTACTTTACGCCCATTGAAGGCGAATAATATGATCATCTTGGATTCTGTACCGACAAATGACATGGTTTCTGAAATATAAATAAAAAAGGACAGAACAATGTTCTGTCCCTACAGATAAATTGACCACTATATCGAAAGTGCGGGGTATGGCCGAACCCGAAAACACCCTGTCTATTTTCAGTTCACACCCTTTCCAAGCAGAAGGCTCAGGCCGACGCTGAATTCCGGGCCGCTGTAATTTCTGCTTCCGCCGATAGGTTCATCGAAATCGCTCATCAGGTTGTATCCGAGCCCGACACCCAGCATGAAATATCGACCCAGGATAAAGTCGACGCCGGCGCCCACCTGTCCGCCGAATACGGTTAGTGACCTCGATTCAACAATGACTCCGTAAATGCCCTCCTCCGTTCTTTCCTGCTGGCCGATAAATGGTCCGACAGCCACTTTCACCATTGGTCTCACCGACGAATTTAATGTCGATCCGGGGAAATAGTATTTCACACCGAGCAGTATCGGTGCAACGAAGGCTGTTTGCGTGGATACCCCGGCGATGCCTGTTTTTGTCTCAAAATCCGCCAGTATTCCCCCGATGGTTATATTCAGAGCCAGGTTTTCCTGCAGCCAGTGATCATAAAACAGGCCGCCGAAGAAACCACTGGCTTCTGTAGACGTGGTTACCCTGCCGATACCTACTTCGGTTCTGTTGCTTGTTACCTGGTTCCACATGCCTAGCCTCAATCCAAGTCCATGTCGCTTCTCCAGGGGACCCGCACTGGAAACTAATGCCAGCGTGAGAATAATACAGGTTGTAATCAAGATTAATCTTGGAAAATTCATTTTAACGCTCCATTGTTGAATTGGTTGACTATAATACCTATCTTAGCTACTGCAATTGCGGCTCTAAAGTTGCGCTATATTCCGACTTTTATTCTGCAGGGGCTGGTCTAAGACCAGCCCGAAAGAAGCGGGTCGATCTGAGATCGACCCCTACAAAACGATATCTATTTTCTGGAAATAGAAAAAGGGCGAACAGCAGTTCGCCCCTACAACAAGATTTCTTGGTTCCCAAGCGCCGCTTGGGAACCAGAGATTGTGCTTACCCTATCACGCTGTGCTTCTTGCCGATCTTGATGAAGGCTTCAATGGCCTTATCGATATGGCTCATCTCGTGGGCGGCGGAAAGCTGAACACGGATGCGAGCCTGGCCTTTCGGCACCACCGGGTAGGAGAATCCGATCACATAGATCCCCTCGGTCAGCATGTCTTTTGCGAAATCCTGCGCCAGCTTAGCGTCGTTTTCAAACTTGCCGAACATGATGGGCACGATGGGATGATCACCGGGCACGATATCGAAACCGGCGGCAGTCATTTTCTCACGGAAGTAACGCTGGTTGTTTTCGAGTTTATCGCGAAGATCGGTTGTTGCCATGAGGATATTGAATATCTCCAGGGTTGCGCCCGCTACCGCCGGAGCCAGCGTATTGCTGAAAAGATATGGACGTGATTTCTGACGAAGCCATTCGATCATTTCTTTGGGTCCCGCGGTGCAGCCGCCGCCGGCACCGCCGAGGGCCTTGCCGAAGGTGGTGGTTATGATATCGACTCGATCCATGACGCCGTTGTACTCATGCGTGCCGCGGCCGGTCTTGCCCATGAAACCGGTGGAGTGCGAATCATCGACCAGGACCAAAGCATCATACTTATCGGCCAGGTCGCAGATGCCTTTCAGATTGGCGATGTTACCGTCCATGGAGAAGACGCCATCGGTGCAGACGATACGGTATTTACAGCCTTTGGCTTTTTTGAGGCATTCTTCGAGGTCGTTCATATCATTGTTGGCGTAGCGGAACCGCTGGGCTTTACAGAGCCGAACACCGTCGATGATGGAGGCGTGGTTTAAAGCGTCGGAAATGATAGCCGATTCGCTTGTGAAAAACGGCTCGAAGACCCCGCCGTTGGCGTCGAAACAGGCGGCGTAGAGGATAGCATCCTCCGTGCCCAGAAACTCCGAGACCTTGGCCTCTAGCTGCTTATGCAGATCCTGGGTGCCGCAGATGAAGCGCACTGATGACAGGCCGTAGCCCCATTTATCGAGCGTCTTATGGGCCGCCTCGATCAGTTTCGGATGGGATGACAGCCCCAGGTAGTTATTGGCGCAGAAATTGAGCACCGTCTCGCCGGTCTTGACTTTGATCTCGGCGCCCTGGGGAGTCATGATAACTCGTTCTTCCTTGTAGAGGCCGGCTTCGCGTGTCGCCTGCAATTCTCTGGCCAGATCTTCTTTGATTTTACCGTACATTATCGCTCTCCTGTTATCAAACGTTCACCACACAGATTCGTTTTCAGGGTTTCCAATCTAATCAAAGGGCTGTTTTTTGGCAACGGGTTTTTGGGAGAACAATTTGGTTACCCAGCGGCGCTTGGTAACCAGAAGGATGGATGCCGCATCGAGTGCGGCATGACAGAGAGAGAGCTTTCGTCATTCCCGTGTAAACGGGAATCCAGAGGGGGGAGGGTGTGTTCTGGTCCTACGGATCCGTAGGAATTCCCAATCAAGTCCTACGGATCTGTAGGATTGGGAATGACAATGGGATGTCAATGCGTATGCTATCAGGAGAGGATTCCTGACGGCGCGGAATTTTCTATTGAGTTGTATCTGAGACTATGTTTGAAACGTTTGAAAAGTAGCCTTCATTTGAAATCGTCGTCATACCAAACCAATAGGTCGTAGAATCCTGGAGGTTTTCCACGGTCATCGTGTCACGCGATCCGGGAGCCGAAGGAGTGGGTTCGCCGACTGCAGTGTCAGCAACGGTCCAATCGCTCCAGTCGCCTGATTGCCATTCATGGTCGAGATACCGAAGATCGTATTCCACAGGGTATAAATTCTGGTTGCCGGGGACCGTCCAGGCCAGAGTTACCGAGCTACTATCTGTTTCGACAACTTCGAGATCATCCACAGGAGGCGTAGGATAAATGGGTGGAGTCTTATTATGTACGAGAATGCCATTGGCTATAAAATTATTAAACGGTGAACCGACAGTTATATCGAAAACCCTGATCTCTTCTGAATCGATTTTTGAAATCGTTGCAATAGCTGTTTTTAATTTATTTTGCTCAACAATATAGACTTTCGATAAACCATCGAACTGCCACGATGATGCTTTTTTATATGTCATTGTCTCTGGGGAATATACAGGATGGTCAGCAGAAACTTTGAGCGTATGACCTGAATCGGATCGGAACTGGATACATTTTCCGAAGCCCTGTTTTATACCGGTGATCCTTGCCGGTGACAGGACGTTTTGACCAAAATCGTAGGACATGACATAATCACCGACCTTCAGCGATTTTACAGGCACGTAGCCTTCCGGAGTCAGAATGGTAGTGTCACCGGAAACACATGCAATTGTAGGCCCGATATCGCAGCTTATAAGCAAAATTGCAAAAGACAGCGTGAGACAATTTACGAAAAGATGATACCTCCTTGCGATCTGTTTGCCGGGATTGTTTAACTTTATCATCATTCCCTCCCGGATGGCCGGACGTTTCGTATAGGAATATTATCTTATCTCCATTTGTAGATTGTCAAAAGATAAGACTCCATTTCCCGATACCGTTTTGATTTATCACCCTGTCTAATATACAGTGCAGATGTGAATTTATTCCATGATTATCAGTTTTTTTTGAGGTCATTCCTGCGGAAGCGGGAAGTTAGGGAACCATAGGCTGGTCACCATTCTGGATTCCCAATCAAGTTGGGAATGACAATGGCTTATCTATTCGCATGCTATCAGGAAGAGATTCCTGACAGCTCGCGAAGGTTCTTATCCCTTCGTATTAATATAGAAGTTGTTCTGGAAATCGTGAGATAGTCTTTTGACCTCTACCTTGCTGAAGCCGGCATCATTGAGCATCTCGCGAGCTTTTTCCTCCCCCCACATTGCGCCCAGTCCTGCTCCGCCTTGGGCCAGCGAAACAGACATGCAATGCATGCAGGATATCGTGTAAAGAAACGGGCCTATAGGATGATCGACGTTTTTATGGACATGACTGGAACCAGCTATATCCTGCATCAAAAAAGTACCGTTGGGCCGAAGAACACCTGCAATTCCCGATAGAACCTTCCCGGGACGCGCTTGATCGTGGATGGCATCAAAAGCTGTTATCAAATCGAAATTCTGGCCGTCAAGGTCGAAGGATGTCAAATCCTTCGACTCGAACCTGACGTTCGTAAGAGATTCTTTCGACGCGTCCGACCGCCCCATGGCAATTGCCTCCTCCGAGAGATCATACCCCATAAAACGACTATCGGGATATGTTTTCGCAAGCAGATTTAACGCCCGGCCGGCTCCGCATCCGACGTCCAGCACGTCGATACCGCGCTTAAGATTGCCGATAAGCCCGGGGACCAGGGGGAGGATATGCTCGATCAGAGCGGCAACCACGGTCTGACCGCTATCCTCGGCCATCACCTCGTGGAATCGGCCGTATTCGGAGTAGGGGACACCGCCGCCATTTTCGAAGCAGTCGATGATTCTATCCTCGACCGTACCCAATAACGGGATATATTGAGCGAAAACGGCAATATTATCCGGGGCGGATTCGCGAGTAAGGAATGCTGCATGCTCTGCCGGCAGCGAGTATTTCGAGGATTCGGCATCGTAATCGACAATCCCCCCGGTAACCATAGCGCCCAGCCATTCCCTGACATATCGTTCATTCAGTTTGCCATGTTGAGCTATCTGTTGACTTGTGCTCGGCGGCAGTATGCTCATCGTATCATAGAGGCCGGTACGATGGCCGATAGATACCATCAGGGAAAGAGCCCCCTTGTTCAGCATATCGATCAAGCCCTCGGCGAATGCCTCGGCTTTGGCGGTATCAATCTGTGAACCTGACATATTATTTTCCTCCTCTGCATGAAAGGCAGTGCCTGTCATACCGATTTTGCAATCAACGATTAAATGGATCGCTATTATCCACAAACGAAAATATGTTTTCGGGCTTATTCTGTCAATCGGTTTTGTTGAGCGGAAAGTCCTGGATTCCCAATCAAGTTGGGAATGACAGAGGGGGGCGTAAGTGTCATTGCGAGGAGGCCGAAGGTCATACGACTCGTATGAGCCGACGAAGCAATCTCTACTTGAATCATGGTTTGAGATCGCTTCGCCCCGATCTTCGATCGGGACTCGCGATGACGGGAGAGTTCACGTGTCATAATTTATTATGACCGTTTCCAGCGTGCGGTCAGGAACCGGTGATAGGTCCGGTGGAGCACGATCAATACCGCTGGTGCGATTTCAAGACGGCGATGGAGATGCTTTATTGGGAAGGAAATAAGGAGGCGCTAAGGCGGTGCGATGAGCGGGCGCAGTAATTACCGAGCATCATAATCGCGGGCGCAACGTGCGATGGCCGGGTTGATTGGCATTAGCTTGCGGTTAATGATTACTTAAATTGACTTCTCGGCCCCGCCGCGGTTATAATCCAGTCCTTAAAAATCCTTTCCACCTGATACATCATTTCCTTCCTTCCCGTTTGCGCGAATATAAGCATGACCGAGTCGCTCTTATTATAACCCGAGACTAATATCGGAATTCCCCCTAGCTGGTCGTTGTATTGCAGGGTGCCCCAGGGAATTTTATCCTGTAAAAACATGGCGTTAAGTGAATTTGTATAATATTCTACTTTATTATTCCCGATTACGGATAACAAATAGATATTCACCCTCTCGTGGCTGTCCGTAAATAATTTCAACACGGCCCTTACCGCCAGGTCTATATCCGTCGGCTTATCTAATCCGGGCCCGAGAGGATTTATATCCAGCCCATCCATGATCCCATCGCCGTCTGTATCGGCCTTGGCGGGATCGGTCCCGAATGCGTTCTCCTCGACATTATAGAATCCGTCGTTATCCCAGTCTCTGGTCAAATATCTGGGCGATACCAGCTGATAAATGCCGTCCTGCGAATTCTTAAGGTAGGGGAGATTGGCAAATATATTAAGTATTGAATCGGATTCGGTTACAGGATTCTGCCGGCAAAAACCAGTAAACCAGGGTCCCTGCCAAGTATCGGAGTCAATTTCCTTTCTAATCAGCCAGAGGTTGTATAGGCTATCAGGGTAATCCCGCCTGTATATCAATCCCCACTTTATGCCGTCAGGCCCCGAAGTCTCGGCGACAATTTTCTCGGCATCGATCTTGAGCCCGTCTTGCGACGGCCTTTGGAAAGTTCGTCTTCTTTTGCCGGTGTGATAATATTCTAATAATATGTCTCTGAAGCGTGATGTATGTCGTTCGCCCATCATCAGGGCGAGCTTTGTCCGATAAGCCCAAAACGCGCTATCCGAGTCGAAAATATACCTGTATTTTTCGGTCAATAGAAATTCGCGCATGGTCTCGTAATCGACGCTATAGTCAGCGAACATGGAATCTATAACCAGAAGCTTCGATTGAGCTTCGGCGTCTAGAAATCTGTCTCGCCAAATCCGGCGGTAGTGTTCCGGCTCCCAACTATCTATGTATTCCTTCGTATTGCCTAATCTAATGGCATAATCCGTATTGGCATGTAGCAGGGAATCGAAGAGCGTTTGTTTTTCTGCTCTTCCCGATTTTACCAGTCTCTCCAACATCAAAGAGTCCTCGTAATCGGAACCGTATGCTAATGAACTTATCCCGAGTATCAGAGTAATTGCCAAAGGCAAAATCCAAGCTCGCATATCTATCCCTCCTGAGCTAATTTACTATTGCCCTTTATAATAAGATACGAATTTATGGCTGTTTTATTCCCCTTGCCAAATCCGCTCCCGAACCCTAAATTCCTGCCGATCGCGTGCGTCGTGCGGTCAAGTCTCCGCACTCGACCGCTACCAAAGCCTCAGGATGCCATTCCATTCCATCCTGACGCATAATACATTTCCTCCTTGCCATAATCCCCATAAAAAATTAAATTGCGCAACTGATGTATGCGCGTATGCGATGATGTTAACCTGAACGAATAGAGAGCGGGATGAAGAAACAGATGAAAAAGATACTGGTGACCGGGGCGGTGGGGCAGATCGGGTCGGAACTGACTATGGAGCTGCGCAAACGTTACGGCGCGGAGAACGTGATCGCCACCGGGCGGAAAACCAAACCGTCTGATGAACTGAAAAACTCCGGGCCGTTTCATTTTATCAATGTCAATGACATAGACACGGTGGAGGAGATAGTCAGGAAATACGATATCGATACGGTCTATCATATGGCGGCCATACTCTCGGCGGTGGGGGAGAAGAATCCGCAGTTCTGCTGGGATGTCAACATGAACGGCACCATAAATATTCTCGAACTGGGTATAAAATACGAGATGGCGCGGATTATCATACCGAGCTCCATCGCCGTCTGGGGCGCGGGCGTGCCGCTGGATAACACACCGCAGGAATCGGTGCTAAAACCGACAACCATGTACGGTGTCACCAAGGTTTGCGGCGAGCTTCTTTGCGATTACTATGTCCAGCGCTTCGGACTGGATATCCGCGGGTTACGTTACCCCGGGATCATCTCCTACGAGACCCTGCCCGGCGGCGGCACCACCGATTACGCCGTGGCCATCTATTATGAAGCGGTCGAAAAAGGCAAATACACCTGTTTCGTTCGGGAGGATACCAGGCTTCCCATGATGTATATGCCGGATTGTTTCGAGGGGACAATTCAGTTAGCTGAAGCTGATTTCTCAAAGCTGAAACATCATTCCGATTTCAACTATGCCGCCATGAGCTTCTCGGCCGGAGAACTGGCAGCCGAGATTAAAAAGCATATACCGGATTTTACAGCCACCTACGAGCCGGATTTCCGGCAGGCAATCGCCGATTCCTGGCCTAACTCCATCGACGATTCCGCAGCCCGTGAGGAATGGGGCTGGAAACCGCAATGGGATCTGGCAGCCATGACCGAGGATATGCTAAAAAATCTCAAGGAGCGAAAGGCGACAGGGACTCTGTATAAGTAATCGAAAGCCGTCAGGTCAGGAGACCTGACGGCAAGGTAGATTAAGCATTTTTTAACGGTCTGGCGCTATCGCCCGGCCGTTTTTCATATTAAAAAAAGCCGCTTCCGAAATGAAGACGGCTTTCGGCAATAAAGGAGGTATCTTATTTATTTTTTATGTGATCTGCACATGTCCATTACGTTATGAGTCTTGCACCATGAAATGGTCACGGCGCCTATAGTATACGATTCGACGTCGAGTTGGTTAGCATCCGCGTAATAAACACCGTGCACGGAGACCTCTTTATTGTGGTAATCTTTACCTTTAAAAAGATTTTCGGAATATACGTTTTCCAGAAACGTAATGAACTTGCCGTCCTCTGTTTTTAGCGCGTGTGTGTGACCGTATTTGCTGCATTCTGACCGGGCGCCTTCCTCGCTCTTGAGCGTACAGCCCAGACATACAAGTTTGCCTTCAAAAGTGGCACGCTTACCTTCCGCAAATGTCTGTTCCGCGCCGGCGATAAACAAGGCTCCCCAAAAGAGCGCCAGTACTACAGAAAGTGAAGTTAATCTCGCGGTCATTTTTCCTCCTGGTTGTCGTTTTTGATATTGACTTCTATATTCATAATTATTATAACGTGATTGATCGGCTTCGGGTTCCTTTTGTGGCTGAATTAATCGCGGTTAAATAATTAAGTTTACATTCCTGATCCATCAAAAATGGATGCAGCATCACGCCCGGCATGACAGGGAGATGGCACCCTGTGGATGCAGCATCACGCCCGGCATGACAGGGAGATGGCACCCTGTGGATTCCGCATCAAGTGCGGAATGACAAGGGCGAAAAGGTTGTCATTCCCGCGTAATCGAAGATCCCCGAAGGGCAAGCGGGAATCCAGAGGGGGAGCCGTATTCTGGTCCTACGGATCCGAAGGAATTCCCAATCAAGCTGGGAATGACATGGCAGGTCGCGCGGCATACTATATCCGAAAGATTGAGCCGTGAAGGAAGGCCGTCAGGGTATACTATTTTTGATTGACAATGATGATATGGCACGTATGTTGATTCCCGGAGAAAACTTATGCTGCCGCTTCTGTTGCTCTTTCTTTTAATAATCGTTCTGATCAGGTTTAAAATTCCTATAGGATTATCTCTTCTTGCCGGCGCTCTGTTTCTCGGAATCTGGAACTACGGATTGGGAAACGATCTCTGGATACTGCTCTATCAATCCTTCATCAATATCAAAAGCTGGAATCTTGTAATAACAGTAATCCTGATTTTGACATTTGCCAACCTGTTTGAGTCGGCGGGCCTGGTGAAATCGATGGTGTCATCGCTGGAATCATTTTTATCGCCTCGCTGGGTCGGTCGGGCAGCTCCGGCAATCATCGGGCTTTTACCGATGCCGGGAGGCGCCATGGTCTCAGCGCCTATTGTCAGGGAGATCGGGAGGAATACCGATACCAGGCCGGAGGTCTTCACGGCCGCCAACTACTGGTGGCGTCATGTCTGGGAGGCGACCTGGCCTCTTTACCCCAGCATAATACTGGCGGCGGCGGTATTGAAGATCTCCGTTTGGGACGTGGCTATTGTCAACTTCCCTATCAGCGTCACCTGCATTGCTGCCGGTCTTTTGCTGGGGAAAATCGGCAATTCTCAAAGGTCGGGAGCCAGGCCCGATTTGCTGCTTCTTCTAAAGTCGCTCTGGCCTATATTATTTATAGTCCTGCTGGGTCTGGTGCTGAAAGTCGATCTGATTTTCTCGGTGGTATTCGTAATTCTGATCCTGGTTTTTGCGTACCGGATCCGGTTTCCGGCAGTGAAGAGGGCCTTTCTGAAAAGTTTCTCTCCGAATATCATAGTCCTGATATTCGGGGTAATGACCTTGATGTATACCATGGAGATAACCGGTACGGCGGGGCTTTTCTACGAGGAACTTCTCCAGATAAATATCGCGCCGGCTTTTGTTGTTTTTGCAGTGCCTTTTGTTGTCGGAGTTCTGACCGGAGTAACATCGGCATATATCGGAGTTAGCTTCCCGGTTATCCTGCCGCTTCTGGGAACTGAGTCGTTATCCTTTAAATCCGGGATGCTTTTAGCGTTTGCGGGCGGATTCATGGGGGTTATGGCTTCCCCGGTCCATCTTTGCCTGGTGCTGACCAAGGAATACTTCAGGGCCTCACTGGGGAAAACCATGGTGCTTTTGGCTCTTCCGATCGTCATAACGTCATGTATGGCATGGGTCTTAGCCGGCATCCTGTATAGCTGATTTATTTTCTAAGGGCTGGTTATAGATTTCCGATATTACAAAAGGAGAGAGAAATTATGGGAGAAATGACCGGCATCATAATCGGGATATCAGTTGTGGTTTTGACATGGGTGGTGGCCAAGCTCAACGAGAAGGTTGATAAACATATCAAGCGTTTTAAGCGGTTTGAGGACGCACTCAGAAAGAACGCCACAGGGCGAGTTGGCAGACAGGCCACCGATCACAAGAAGCAGCCCCAAGACGTTTATCCTTAATAAGATAGACAAATCCACTATTATTCTCTGGTGAAATTGTTGGGAACTCCCCATCAGCAATCGTGTATAATGATGTAAGAGGAATTGCGGAGACTTATGGAAACCGATTCTGGAAAAACAAAAAAGCCGGCAATCTCGGATAAAGAGCTAATGGAACTAATCCAGGCCGGGGATGATAAAGCCTTCGGATTGTTGGTGGGGCGATTTCAAGACCGCCTGCTGAACTTCGTTGGGCGGATCGTCACGGATCGCGAAACTGCCGAGGAGCTGGTTCAGGAAACCTTCCTGAGAATCTTCAACCAGAAGAACAGTTACACTCCCGAATATGCCGTTTCGACGTGGGTATATACGATAGCACTCAATCTGGCACGATCCGAGCTTCGCAAGAGAAAATTACGGCGTTATTTGAGTCTCGATTTCATCAAGGAAGAGGCTGATATCGAGTTGCCGGCCAGGATTAATCTCAAGGCTGTGAGCCTGGCCCCGATTATTCAGCAGGCGATAGAGAAACTCCCTGAGGATTACAGGACAGCATTCGTATTATGCGATATTCAGAGGCTACCTTATCAGCAGATAGCCGAGGTTATGAGGGTTCCGGTGGGAACGGTCAAATCGAGAATAAACCGAGCAAGATCGATGTTGAGAGATAAGCTTAAGCCATATAAGGAGATATATTATGAATTGTCGAGGGGCGTCCCGCAGACTATCAGCCTATATTGATAAAGACCTTTCCCCTGGTATAAGGCAATCGGTGGAGGAACACCTGCAAACCTGCAGATCCTGCAAACAGAAACTCGCCGAATTGAAAGCTATCGTCGTGGCGGCTCATAGTATGCCGCCGATGAAGGTTTCCAGCGGTTTCAAGGAACGGGTTTTGGCCGCCGTCCATGACGACAGTAGATCGTCATTGGGATCAAGGGCTATTCGCCTGAGGCTGGCGCTGGCCGGGACGGGATTCGTGATGTCGGCGGCGCTGGTATTTTTCCTGGCAGGCCCGCCATCCTCGTCGGTAACAACTTCCGGCACCGATGGAAAAATCCAGGTTACAACGGATTCTCAGGGGCAGGTCGATGCACCGGCGGCTCTTGATTTCACCGAGGATCCCCGGATAAAGATAGAATCTTTCCCGGTTCCGGAAGAGGCTGCGAATATTGATCTGACACATGATGACAGTTTACTGTTCGCCGATTCTACCTCCAGGATTGATGAGTTCATACTTCCCGTGATCGAAAAATCCCGGGAGCGGGAGAACGTCAACGTTGAATTTTAGAAGGGACGAGATGAAAAGAAAGCTAAAGATTTTCACGACTGCGCTGACTATTTTTTTGATCTTTACCGGGGGAACGACTTATGGTGGTGTTCTAAAATCCCTCGATGAAGAGTTGACCTCGCTGGTAGAGAAGACCGAACCTTTTCTGGTTACGGTTAAAGGCAAAGGGGCCTGGAGAAATTTAATAGCTACCGGGATCGTGTATGACAAAAGAGGCCATGTGATTACATCATCGCATGTTTTCAGCGCGGATAAGTTCGAGATTACTTTCAAAGACGGAGCGGCGTTTTCCGCAGAGAAAATAGGTGTCGATAATCAAACCGGCCTGGCGGTATTGAAGATTGATAGCGACGATTTGAATCCCCCGGATTGGGGAAAAGTCTCAAAACTTAGAGACGGGGCCTGGATACTGGTGGTGGGCAATTCTTACGGCATTCCTGCCACCATGAATATCGGTACCTTCTCCGGGGATACAGAGGAGGGTTTTCTTCAGCTAAGCGTCGATGTCAGGCCAGGGGCCTCGGGGGGAGCGGTTCTGAATACCGATGGCAAGATTGCCGGAATATTGATAGCCCGTGAAGCGGATC
Source organism: uncultured bacterium (assembly GCA_965541585.1). Lineage (GTDB taxonomy): Bacteria > Zixibacteria > MSB-5A5 > UBA10806 > UBA10806 > CBDVBL01. The sequence continues at coordinate 269,272 of CBEUCH010000001.1, forward strand.
CCAGGATCGCGATCCAGAGTCGGGGTCGTGATGACTTCTTGCGAAATTATGAAGGCGGCCTGAAGTTCTTCGATCTGATGCGGAAATCCGAAGACAGGGCCATTGCGATTCCCAGCGGGATGGTCGTTGACGTTGCCGACCAGCTAATCGAGACCGGGGACGTCAAACGGGGATTTCTCGGAATCAGTCAGAAAAACCTCTCCTCAACGGAGCGCGACGAATACGACCTCCAGAGCGGAGTTCTGGTGGTCGATGTTGTCGAGGAGTCTCCTGCCGAGGAGGCCGGGCTGGAAGAGGGCGATATAATAACCGCCGTCGAGGATAAGCCCATACAGGATACTTCCGATCTCTTCAGCTTAATTCGTTCCCATAAGCCGGGGGACAGGGTGATGATCGCATATTACCGCGGCGGCGAAAAGCAGACGACTGAAGCCATACTGGAAACCGCCGACGATGTTGATCTATTCGGTAAATGGAAGATACGAGAGATTGTTCCGAAGCTGAATGTGGACAATCGGTTATGGCTGCCAAACGCGACCGATCTTAAAGAAGATATGTCTCGGCTAAGGGATGAATTGGATCGTCTTCAGGACGATTTTGACGAGTTAAGAAAAAGGCTGAAAGAGTAGCCTCTTAGAGAATAGTTTTTTTAGAGTTAGTCTGATATCGGAGTCGCTATCGCATGATCTATCCGCACCCATTATAAAACCCTATATCGCCCAGAATCTGGAACTCAAGACTTTCCCATTCTGTTGGTTACGTTAGTTAGAGTACCTAACTGTGGGAGGATTTTAGGAGTTGACTGGATAGCCAATCTATGGTATATTTTACACTGGGGAGAGTATATTTCTTTTAGGGGTTCAAAGCAGCAAGCTATCTGGGAGGTTTTAGAGGTGGCTTGTTTGGATTTGAAGAGCAGATAATCGTGTGAAGGAGGTAATCTCAATGAAGAAACTACGCAAGGCCAGCGGCTTTACGATGGTTGAGTTGGCTATCGTGCTGGTCATTCTCGCAATTCTGGCAGCTATCGCCGTTCCCATCTATCTGCAGTATGTCGAGAGCGCCCGCGCCGGAGAGGCACAGGAGGCTATTGCGGCGGTCTGGGCGGCAGCTAAGGTCCATCATGCCGAAACGGGAAAATGGGCCACCCAGATCTCTCAGTTGAGAAGGCTTCACCTCGAACAGGTTACAGAGGATAGATGGAGATTCACCATTACGCCCGGCTCCAACGGAATTAGGAATATCCGGGCGACATCTAAGGGTCTGATGCCAGGGGGAGCGGGCAAGGTTGTCGCTTTTGATGCCGAACGAGGCACCTGGAGCGGCTACGGATTCGATTAATCATTAACTCTTTCCAAGGACTGGCGCATTGGAGGACTACGAAACCGTAGGCGGGGTAGTTTCGGCTGAGAAACCGCTTACCATTGACGACCTATTGATGTTTACCAAGGAGCAGGGAGCTTCGGATTTGCATCTTTCCGAAGGTTCTCCTCCGATGATTCGGATCGATGGTCGCCTGCATAAACTGGATCTCCCGGGTTTGACCCGAGAGGGGATAAAAGATCTGCTGTTGGGTGCAATGAGCCCGGATCAGCGCAAGCGTTTCGACGAGGGATATGAGGTCGATTTCGCCAAGGAAATCGATGATAATACCAGGTTCAGATGCAATATCTACAAGCAGATTCAAGGATTGGCGGGAGCCTTCAGGACCATTCCGGCGGAGATCCGTACGTTTGAAGAACTCGGTTTGCCGGATATTCTAAAATCACTATCGCTTATGGATCGTGGTCTGGTGCTGCTAACCGGGCCGACAGGTTCCGGTAAGACAACTACCCTGGCCACCATGGTGGACTGGATCAACCAGCATAAGGAATGCCATATAATTACTATCGAGGATCCTGTCGAGTATTTCCAGAGAAGCAATCACAGCCTGATTAACCAGCGCGAACTGGGGGCGAATACTCATTCTTTTTCAAATGCCTTACGTGCGGCATTGCGTGAAGATCCTGATGTTATACTGGTTGGTGAGATGCGTGATCTGGAGACGATATCGCTGGCCTTGACCGCGGCCGAAACCGGCCATCTGGTGCTTTCCACCCTGCATACATCATCGGCCACAAAGACAATCGATCGTATAATCGATATCTTCCCCGCCGGGCAGAAGAGTCAAGTTCGCTCGATGTTATCCGAATCGGTGCAGGCGGTTCTAGCCCAGTCCCTCCTTCCCAAGAAAGACAAGGGGCGCGTGGTCGCCTGCGAGGTCATGATAGCCACGGTGGCCGTCAGAAACTTAATTCGGGAGGACAAAATCTATCAAATTCCATCGGTTATCCAGTCCGGAGGCAAATCCGGCATGCAGTCTTTGGATCAGCACCTGCTGACCCTGGTATCGGAGGGCAAAATAGAGAGGACTGTGGCGGCTCAAAAGGCCGACAATCCGAAACTATTCTTAGATTAACTTTGAGGGGTATCGCGTAAAGATCGATTATCGAAATAATCTGTTGAATCAGAGGGGCCTGACCCTGGTTGAGTTGATGGTTGCGCTTGTCGTAATCTCGATATCCGTTCTGGCCGTTTATCAGATGTTTATTACGGGAAGGGCATTGATTGTCGAGCAATACGAACGGCGTTACGCGCTGGAGAGGGCCGAGGCCTGGATGGAAAAAATGAAATATTACGAGAATGAACTCGATACCGTTCCCCTGGATTTTGCAAGATCATTCGTCGATACTTTGGTGCCGTCGAGCGATGAACATGTCGGGATCATGGCTGAATGTGTCATTGACGTTGAGCATAGTAACGAAAGAGATCCCGGGACAGGGATACCTTATTATAGCACTGTCTCGGTCACTTATGAATGGGAATCTCTATCGGGTCGGGAATACAGCATAGAATTGAGGTCTATGTTTTAGGGATTGGCATTTTATTAGGAAAATATGAGAGTATTTCAAAAAATATTAGAAATGAGATCGGGCATGACCCTTATAGAGGTCGCAACCGTTATAGCTATTTCGGCGCTTTTATTTACGGGGGTGCTCATTGCCTTTACCGAAGGCGTAGGCCACTGGGGAGATACCTCCGAGGAGTTTACTCATTATAATGAAGGTACTGCTGCGCTGGCGTTGATGGGAAGATTCATAAGAAACGCCAGTTTCATCTCGATCAAGAGTTATTCCGGCGCGGCATTTGCCAAGCTGGAGCTGGATTATCCGGAGGATATCGGGAGCGCCGCTTTCTATTTCGTGAAGGAGAGTGGTAGTCTTAAATGGAACGATCAAACCGAGGGGCGCAATAAGTTTAACTTAAGACTCCTGCCAGCAGTGGAGTATAGACAGGAAAGAGGCGAAAAGCCGTATTTGACGGTAAAGAGAGCCAGGTTTATTCCTCTTGATGATCTGGGTTTTGGGAGTCCCACTCTGATCGGCTACTCGCTGATAAAAATCGAACTTATCCTGGAGGATCCAGACAACGATACGTTATATTTGTCATCGGTGGTATCCAAGCGAAATAAATGAGATTTTTTGAAAGACTCAAAGGACGGAGACGATCCGGAAGGAGATCTGTCATGAATATCCGGAAATATAGATGTGAGCAAGGCAGCGTGTTGGTGATGGCGGCGGTGCTGTCGTTTTCCATGTTTTTGCTGGGGCTGTCTTACCTGGGATTCTCGAACGATATAATGATGGAGACGGAGGAGATGCTGGCCAGCGAGCAAATTCACTATGCGCGCTATGCCGGCATCACGATGGCCGATACTTATACAAGAACGAACTTTCCCGGGTCCAATTACCACGGGGGATTGAAAGAACTTAGCGATGGCGTCTGGTATGATAGTTATATCTATTTCGGGGGTTATCAAGGGGGATATTACAGGACCGATGCCAATTATACTCTTGTCGGAATGGGACGTGTTAAAAGGCATTCGGGGGTTGAGCGGCAGTCAGAAGCCTACAGAAGCATAAAGCTGGAGACCTTCGCCGATTATCTTTATCTGTCCGATGTAGAGCGGGATCCGGAACGGGACGAGATAATAAGGTTCTGGACGCCAGATACTCTGGATGGCAAGGTTCATTCGAATGATACCCTGCACATTATGGGTTCGCCCAGGTTTATGAAGAAAGTGACATCGGCCGCCTCCTATATCGATCCCCCTTGGAATAATGCCACGTTCGACGAGGGATTGACTTTAAACTCCAGGGAAATAGTCTTCCCTGATTTTGCGGATAGTATTAAATTTTACAGCGGTTATAGTGGCTGGGGGACATTTCATCCCGACTCTTCAACTGAAATCACATTCAGCGGCCCCTATATTTATCGCAGATACTGCCAGCAATATAATAATCCCCCCCAACCGCCGATACTGTGTTTTCCGCCATTAATAGCAGATGCTCCCATGTTCGAGATACCCTCAACCGGCGCGCTATTTATCCAGGGCAAAGTATTCATAAAAGCCAATCGCGCAGGCGTCGATTTGATGGATGGCAACTTTCGGTCCATCGGTTACGAGGGACGACTAACGGTGGCATCATCCGATACCATGATAATCTATGACAATCTTATCTACCGATTTGCCAGGGCAGATAATTCGATCCCCGGTACGATCGGTGAGATTAGAGACGTCCTGGGCCTGATTTCAGAGAATTTCATCATGGTGGGCAAAGATGTCGGGGATACCGTATATATAAACGCTGCCATGGCGGCCCTGAGAGGTTCGATATCGGTTCAGGATATTTACGATTATTGGGTCTTCAACGAAAAGCAATCGCTTTTCATATATGGCTCCCTGGCTCAGAGGAAAAGGGGGATTGTCCACACCACGGACTACAACATCAGAGGATTCATCGAGAAAGATTATCATTACGACACAAGACTGCAGCAGTATCCGCCTCCTCATTTCGTTTCCACCGGCAATCATAAATCTATCTATAACGAAGGGTTCTTTAGTGATGATTGATTGGGCTACAGATTGTAATGAAAATATATGAGATATCGGGTTTGTAAGAAGCCAGAACGTATAGAATCTCCCAACCTCAGATGCGATCTGCAGGGACCTTTCTCAAGGAGAAAGAGATGATTTTTTCAGAAATGAATAATAGGAGTCAGAGAGGTTCTGTACTGGTAATGGCGGCGGTGCTATCGTTTGCCATGTTTTTGCTGGGGCTGTCTTACCTGGGTTTCTCCAACCAGGTAATGATGGAGACGGAGGAGATAGTGACCGGAATGCAGGCGTATTACGCCGCCGCAGCCGGTGTCATAGAGGGCATCGTATATACTACACTATATGAACCTGGCACCAATAGCAAGATAAAGACGAAGAAGTTCTATGAAAAAGTTCAGTATGAGGGATATATCTACTTCAGCGGCTATGATATCGGGATTTATTCTCTCAACGCCGACTATATTGTAACCGGAACGGGAATTGCCAGTTCCTATTCGGGGTTTGAACGGCGGTATACCATTTCCAGCCAATTTGTCAAGGAAACGTTCGCGGATTATCTCTACCTGACCGTCGATGAACACGATTTGGTTTATGGCAACCGGATATATTTCTGGACCCCGGATACCCTTGACGGTAAGGTTCATACTAATGATGTCATAAGTATAATGCCGTGGTCTGATCGGCCGGTATTCAAAAAGCGAGTTACATCGTCGGCGGGCTATATATCTCCTCCCGACAACCATGCCAGGTTCGATGAGGGATTATTCTTGAACCAGCCGGAGATCATATTTCCTGATCGAGCGGAGGAGGTTCGGCACTATGCCGGCGACATGTACACTTACGGCAGTAACCATCCCGATTCGGTTTATTGGCTGGCCTTTCTCGGTCCCGGCTACAAGCTGCGAAAATCGGGGGATCGGGGCGACACCTGGGCTGCAGATTGGCCGGAACTGCCATTGATACCATTACCGCCCTCAAGAGCAATTTACATCGACGGTAAATCCTGGATTTCAACCACGCAATTTCCTGATTCTGCCAACCCCCGTGACGGCCGCCTGGATGGCCGGGTGACAGTCGCGAGCTCTGATACAATGTACATCCGGGGGCAGACTCTCTACTCGTGTTTTGACGAGGCTAACAATATCGTGCCCACGAATTGCAATGATGCCCTGGGCCTGATCTCTGAGAAATGGATTCTGGTATCGGACAGGCTGCCCGGCTGGCATTATGGAATTAAGATTAACGCCGGGATGGCGGCATTGCGCGGCTCGTTTTCTGTGGATAGGATTTATAATTACAGTGCTCAGGAGCACCAATCGCTTTTCGTTTACGGTTCAATTGCTCAATACCACAGGGGAATAGTGCATCGCGGTTCATGTGGTTCGGGGGTGGGGTATTGTCAAAAAGATTACAAGTATGACGATCGGTTCAGGAAGAATCCGCCGCCGCACTTCATATCGATCGATAACAGAAGGCCCATTTATCGTGAGGGTTTCTACGTGGGGTGAGAATGAGTTTTCAGTCTTGCTAAATCGGGGAGTTTTATGGCGAAATCGTTTTTTGGATTAGATATCGGAACCTATTCGGTGAAGCTGGTGGAGATCGATAATGAAAACGGCCGTTACAGGCTCAAGAATTATTCCATTGTCGACCTCTACAGGGAAGGCGAAGAATACGATATTGAAGGGACAAGCTATAGCCGTCAGAGCGAAGCACTGAAGAGTTGTTTTAGACAATTGAGGTTGAATCCCAAAAGGGTGAAAAATTTGAACTGCTCTATGGGGGGCACGACCATTGCGGTCAAGCAGATAAGATCGATTCCCCTTGGAGCCGAGGAAATGGAATCGTCTCTATCTTTCGAAGCTCGTAAGCATCTACCGCTCGACGACACGGATGCTATTCTGGATTTTCAGATTCTGGATGGTGGTGCCGACGCGCCTCATATGGATATATTGCTTGTAGCAACCACCAAGAAAGCATTCCAATATCGGGTGAAGCTTCTTCGGGAACTGGGGATCAGACCGAAGATTGTGGATGCCGAGAGCACCGCCATCGTCAATTCCTACCTTGTGCCAAGAGGCAAACCGGCCGGTGAGGGCGCCCTGATATTTCTTGATGTGGGCGCTAAGTTTTCAAACCTGACGATTTTTTCAGATCAGAGTATGTTTTTTTCACGTGATATTCCGATAGGCGGGCATAAGCTTACTGAGGACGTGAGATCCTTGCATGATCTTGAATACAAAGAAGCCGAGAACCTGAAAAGGGAGAAAGGCATGGGCGCGTTTTTAGGCGGATCCGAAGGCGGGAATTCATCTATCCGCGTGGAGCGCCGGATGGCGATCGATGGATTGATAGATGAAATACGAAGATCGCTTCGGTATTATACCAAGGAAACCGGCACTAGGGAATTTGAAAAAATATTGATGAGCGGCGGTTCGGCATCGATGCCCAATTTCAATTCTCACCTGGCCCAGGCGCTGTCGATGAACGTCGAGATCTACAATCCTTTCGAGCTATTTACGGTTCCGCCCGGTTTCTCCGATTCGGTGGCAGCCCAGATAGCAACGGCCTGCGGTTTGGCCTTGAGGGAGGAGCAGTGAGGGCACGATATTATTCAATCAACCTTAATAAGGCCTCGAACCAGCTCGATCAATTCGAGCAGGCACAAAAGAGAAGGAGGGTTCTCTCTCTCGCCTTTCTGTTTGCAGTCATATTTGCTGCCATGGGAGTTGTAGGCTATAAGACTTATCAGGTTCAGAAAACGATAGAGAAGTATAGATCGGAATACAGATCGATCGAGGATAGAATTACACAGCTTGAAGCCTCCAGCGATTATCTTTCGCCCGAGGATGTATTCACTCTCGCGGAAATCACCAGGGAAAGACTGACGTGGTCGGAAAAGCTTTCCGTCCTCGGCAACATTCTGCCGAAGGACGTGGCCATAACCGAGCTTACATTTGACGGAAACCTGAATGCCTTCTTGATCAAAGGGATTTCCAAAGTCAAACCGGGATTGAAAGATCTCGATCTTGTAGTAGCCATCATTAATCTGGTGAAGGCCCAGGAAGGTTTCAGTGCCGATTTTTCGGAGATTAAATTCCAATCATCTCAGAGAGTGAGGCACCGCGAGCAGGAAATGGTTAGATTTGAGATTGCCTGTTTAATAAAGAGTTGAACCCGGAGAAACGATGAAGACAAGTCTGATTATCTTCCTGTTGATGGTGATTCTACTTGGAGGTAATTATTTCTACTATGATCGTGTTATAGTACGCCAGCCTCAGGAGGTTGAAATGCTCTTGAGGCAGATAGATGAAAAGAACAAGCAGCTTCTGGCGGCGCAGATTTTAGCGGAGAAGAGGGAAGGCGTTACTATGTTAATTCATAGTAACCTCGTCGAGAGCCCAAGTGATTCGCTGGCGGAGAAAGCCTCCATTCCGTTCTTACGCTATCTGACATCGACCATGGATAGACTGGGCATTCGGCTTGTATCGTTAACGCCCCGGGAAGTGATAGGTACAGACGACCCGATATCGATGAGCCAGAAGGAGTATATCGAGGTTCCTTACGAGATGAAGGTGATTGCATCGTATAAGGAGTTTGGAAGGTTTCTGGATGTACTGGAGAAATCGCCGCACCTCATAAAGGTAAACGCTTTTGTATTAACCAACGATATCGAGCAGTCCGTTTTTACCGAGGAGATTATCGGCAAGCCCAGGCAACATCCGATTCAGCTGGAGATAAGCACTTTAGCAATTTTGAAAGCGAGTTATAGAAGTGAATCAGGAGAGCATTTTTAAAGGTTTGGCCGTGGTCGCGGTCACGGCTCTGGTTATTTTCATAGGCTATTCATTGTTCAGAGTCTACTATTGGGCGCCCGGGCAGGAGCATGGCGGAGCAGGTGCATCAGTGACTCTGGAGGAAAACATTGCGTTGAAAGCCTCCATAGACACGCTTGAGACGATGTGGAACGATCGTCAAAACTATGTTTTCAGGTTGGCGCAGGATCCGTTACATCTTGGACGCGTGATAAAGAATTTTGAGTACGCCAAGGCCGGCCAGTATGAATCGGAGGAGGAAGACGTAATCAGACTATCCGCCACCGTCATAGACGACAATCCGAAAGCCATTATCAAATATAGCGGTAAGAGTTATGTGGTGCAGGTGGGTGATATGATAGGCAAGAATATCAAGGTATTGAAAATAGAAAAAATGCAGGTCATTATTGACAACCGGGGCAAGAGAATGGCGCTGATGAATAAGCCGATATCGGGTTCCGGGAATTCTCTGGAGGGTTCTGCTTATTCCAACAACTCCAAAAACACCATCTACAATTATTGAACATGATGTGCGGGTAATTTTTAAGGAGGAGATTTTGACTAAGGCATCTGTGTGGGGTACAATTATAGTATTAGCTGTGTGGTTTTTTGGGATATCGCCGGGAGCCGTCCTGGGACAACCCTCGCCAGAGAGTGATGCATTACCTGAGGAATTGCAGCGCGGGTTGGCCAAGACGGTAACCCTCGATGCAGATGATGCTTTTCTGCCGTCGATTCTTACCATCCTGGCCGAGAAATCGGGTTTCAATATTGTAACTGGTCCCGGGGTAAACACCAGGGAGCGAATCTCCGTCCATCTCAAGGATACACCGATTGAAGAAGCCATAAACCTGGTGGTCAGGGCCGCCGGTCTTTCGTATGAAATCGTCGGGAATTCTTTTCTGGTTGCTGAGGCCGAGGCTCTGGAACAGGAGATAGGAATATCAGCGCACGTAATCGATCTTAAATACGCCAGCGCGAACGAGATGAAAGAATTGCTGCAGGACCTGACGGAAAGAATACAGATCGATACATCCGGCAACAGGATTCTGGTGATGGCCAGCCCGAAGATAATCTCAGACATAAAAAATATTGTTCAGAGTATAGATAAGCCTGCAAGCCAGGTCTTGCTGGAGGCCAGGCTGATTGAAGTGGCCACCGACGATCTCGATAGGATGGGAATCGATTGGGAGAAGCTCTCTCACCTTACCACGATACTCGCTGAATCGCCTCTAGTCAGGGAAAGTTTCACCGGCGCCACGGATGGCTCGTCGCGTCCACCGAACGAAACTGATTTTGGCGGCGAGTTTCCGGATCTGGATGAGCTTCCCGAAAAATACACCTTCGAGAAGATTGAAGGATTAGACAATGTGTTTCAATTCTCCCGTCAATTGAACGCTTTCGATATTACACTGGATTTTCTGATAAAGCGTAATAAGGCCAAGGTACTGGCTCACGCCCAGTTGACCACCATGAACAATCGCGAGGCGACCATCCTGATTGGCGAAACGATGATCTTCGCCGTGACGTCGAGGGAAAATGCCATCGTAATAAGAGACTCTATTGGTATCAAACTGCATATTACTCCCACAATTAATTCGGATGATTTTATCACCGTGAAGGTCATGCCGGAGGTCTCTTCCATAATAGAACTGGTTCTCGACCTGTATCCTCGCAAAAAAATCAGAACGGCATCCACAACTGTGCTCGTCAAAGACGGTCAGAAGATCTTTATCGGCGGATTATTCTCAGTGGACGATTCAGAAGTTGAATTCAGGATTCCTCTGCTCTCAAATCTGCCTTTGATAGGGAATCTCTTCAAGCATTCATACTACGCCACCAAGAAGACGAATCTTCTGATCGAGGTAACCCCGCGTATTGTCAGGCAGGATGTGAGTTATTCGGATGCGGCGAATTTGACGAGCAATGGTAATCGTATTCTGGATGATGGAGTTATCACGGATTTAGAAAACCTCGAGCCCGATATTAGAGATTTAAAGGAATTCAAACCCGACGTTGAAGAAATAAAAAAGAATCAGGAGGAGATGACAACTCCTCTCGAAGAGAGATTAGAGGAGTAAGGAAATTTAGAATCTCGGAAACTCTAAATGACCAGGAGGATCCCATGTTATTAAGAGGAAAGGCCAGGCCGGTGATTGCCGGGATTATAACGCTGGCCATGATGATCACCATAGCCGTGATATCCTGTGACAGGAGGCATGGAGTAGATCCAATAGCCTTGCAGGCAGGTAATGTGGATGATATTATCATAGCCTTAAGCCCGCCCCAGGTATATTTGCCATCGCCGGAAGATATCGACACGGTGCTTGTCCTTATCGCTGTGATAAATGAGGATGGTGTGGGCATGGAGAGTGTCGCTGTTAGAGTCACCTGTTCCCCGGTCATCGGGGTTATCAGTCAGCCGGGCCAAACAGATTCCATGGGTACCACCTACGCCGCATTCGTAAACGCACCCGGGGTCTACGGTGCTACCACCATCGAGGCAACTGCCGGCTCGATGTCCGCCGCCAGAGAACTATATATTTCCGGGCCCTCCGAATTCTCCATGAGCCTGAATTACTCGCCGCCGGAGGAAAAACTCATCGATCATGAGGGCGATCCTTACAATGTCACCGTCACGCTGGTCGACACTACGCAGAGAGGAGTGGCCGGTCAGCAGGTTAGATTCTCTATTCTGAATCGTGTCGGCAGGCTTTCTTTTGAGGACACTACGACCACCATACCGGTGACTAATAGCGAGGGAATGGTAACCGCTTTATTTTACAACACACAGGATGACGAGATTAATAATCCCGATACTGCAAAGGTTCAGGCGGTAACCACCTCGCCCTCGGATCCCTCGAATCCAATTGCAGCAACGGTTTCCATTCCCCTCCGTCCCGTGCAGAATTCCATGATCGTGGAGGCCGTTTCCGAGACCGTCTATGGCGACGGGTCGGATTCGACAATTATCAGAGCGTTCCTGCTCGATACCTACGGTCATGGTATTGTCGGCGATACCGTTGTCTTCACCAATCTGGGGAGGGATGGCCAGATTCCGCCCAAAGTGGTTACTGATGGCAGCGGGGTTGCCGAAACCGCGTTCAGGCCCTACGCCGACCATCTGGGGGTAACGGAAATATTGGCCGGCTACAGAGAAGACACCATCCATGAGGCCATTGATACGGTGGAGGTGGAAATTCTGCCGGTTCGCGCAATCGCCGTTATAACGGTATCACTGCAGACACAAACCGTTATAGCCAACGGGCAGGATTCGTCAACCATATTTATCTTCGTTCAGGACTCGTCCGGAGGATCGATAGCCGATGGTACCTCGGTCTTTCTTGAGAATACGGGCACCGGGAGTCTCTCGCATTTCCAGGTTGAGACCACCAATGGTCAGGCAAGGACTGCGATCAGGGCGCCTGCCAATATCGAAAGCGGCCCGAAGGTCGATTCGATCTTCGTCTGGGGAAATTCCAGCGATACGACAATCGTGGCGGATACCGCCGTCGTTACTTATGTTCCCGATGTCGTTTATGAATTGGTGATTATCAGGCCTGATTCGACTGTAACATTAGTAGCCGGGTCGAACGCGTCCGATACCGTGCAGGTTTTCGCTAAAGACGCCAACGGCAATCCGGTGGCCAATGGGACTCAGATCAGCTTTGTAAATGAGATTCCTTCTTCAACCATAGTTCCCCAAGAAGCCCAGACTGTGGACGGTATCGCCACGGCCGTTTATCTCGTGGGTACCGAAACTGGGAATGACAACGTTAAAGCCTTCGTGCCTGATCCCGGTGAACCGACAGATACAATCTGGTCGGTGCGTCCGGCTGTTTTCCGCATCATATCCTCCGAAGCTACAACCCTGGTGCTGTCTTCGAGCGAGGATCACATTGCTGTGGGCGGAGCGTCGTGCCAGATAATAGCGACACTCCAGGATGCCAACGGCAACCCCCTCTCGGAGGGTTACTTCGTTGCCTTTGAGATAGTAACTGCAAGCGGGAGCCCTACCGCACCGGACGAGTGGCCCTCCTTCGATACCGAGTGGGGAGTCTATTTTGATACCGTTGAAACTGATATAATTGGCCAGGCAATAGTGCAGATTTATTCGGGAACGGAAGCGGGGCCGGTTTCGATTGAGGCCTGCACCATACCGTTGCCTCCGGATTCTCTTTTCGTGTGCGACGAAAGGTCGTTGATTACGATCTCCTCCGGTCCCCCAGCCTTCGTTAGCGTTTCCCCCGCTCCCGTAGCGGAGGCCTCAAATCCTAACTATCCGGAGAGATTCGTCCAGGTCGGGGCAGGAGTCTGGGATGAATTTACTAATCCGGTACAATATGGAACCGCAGTTCACTTTTCCCTGATTCCCAATTATATTGCCGAGGTGGAGGGTAACTCATTTACCGGTGGAGCAAAACCGTATCATCCGGATTCGGTTGACGGATGGGCGTTCTCTCGCATCATATACGGGTGCTATGAAACGTTAGCCAGTCTGCAGGTGGTGGCGACGTCCGGCGGCGAAGACAGAGAACAGGTAGCTGACACATCTGCCGAGTTTAAGCTCCCGATCTACAACCCCAGTGTCTTTCTCTCGGCAAATCCCGGGAACCTGCGGTGCGCCGGCCCGGGCGATAATGAATGCGACCAATCGTCAATCACGGCCCTGCTTACGGACGGCGGAGGCTGTGCTATTCAATACGGTACAGTTAATTTCTCCGCCCTGGTGGCCGGTTCCATTATCGGGCCGACGGAGGTTATAACCGACGAGAATGGGATTGCTGAAACCACCTATGAGATATGCGGCGACGAAATACCCACACCACCGGATGGTATCCCCCGAATTGAAACGAAAGTCCGGGCCGTCCTGTTTGGATATTCTGAGATTGAAGCGGAGGTCGATCTCGTCTGCACCCGCCCGCAGTGATTTGAATATTAGAGAGGATTGATGGATAAACTCGGAGAGGTTCTACTAAAAGAGAATCTGATAACCGAAGATAAGCTCAGGTTAGGCTTAGAAAAACAGCGGGAGAACGGCAAGAGGCTTGGCGAGGCGCTTCTTGCGGAAGGCCTGATCGCCGATGAGGATCTGGCCAGGGGACTCTCCAAGCAACTTCAAATCCGCTTTGTAACGGCTGAGGATCTGCTTAAGGTCGATAAAGAGGCCCTGGAATTTATCCCCGAGTTTTTTGCCAGGGAATACCATTGTCTGGCTTTTGCCCACGAAGAGGATCAGCTTCATGTTGTAATGGTTGATCCCGAAGACATTGTTATTATAGACAATCTCCAGAAGATAACCTCCAGGCAGATTATAGTCGGCATCGGGGCGTTGGGAGTAATCGATGAGGCGATTGAGAGACATTATAAGGAGCTAAGGGCAACCGGCGAGGTATCCGAGGCGCTCTCAGGAATGGATTTTATCGTCTCCGCCGACGGCCAGGATCTTGATGATATAGACGTTAACGAGCTGAAAAAGGAGCTGGACGAGGCTCCTATCGTCAAACTCGTCAACCTGATTATCTCCGAGGCCATAAAAAGCAGGGCTACTGATATTCATGTCGAGCCTCTATTCGATTCTCTCCTGATACGTTACCGGGTCGATGGCGCTCTACAGGAGATAATGACTGCCCCTCTTAAATCGGCCATGGGGATTATCTCGAGGATCAAGATCATGTCCAATCTCAACATTGCCGAGCGCCGCCTGCCTCAGGATGGCCGCATTTCAATCAAGACTCCGGATAAAGAAGTCGACGTCCGTGTCTCCGTGCTCCCGACGGTAAGAGGCGAAAAGGTGGTCTTGAGGCTTCTGGATAAGAAGGGCTTCGATTTTACTTTGACGAACCTCGGTTTGGAAAACGATATGCTCCAGATTTTCAGGAAGTGGATCAGAATGCCTTATGGAATGGTTATCGTCTCCGGTCCCACAGGGTGCGGGAAATCTACAACCCTGCATGCGGCGTTAAAGGAGATACAGAATGAAGAGGACAATATCGTTACCGTTGAGGACCCGGTAGAATACCAGATCGACAAGATTAATCAGGTGGCTACGAACGAATCTATAGGATTGTCGTTCGCAACGACACTCAGAACGGTACTGAGGCAGGATCCTGATAAAGTCTTGATCGGCGAGATTCGCGACAAGGAGACGGCGGACATCGCCATTAAATTCTCTCTGACCGGACACCTTGTTTTCACCACGCTGCATGCCAACGACGCTCCATCCACGATGACGAGGCTTCTTGATATAGGTGTGCCGAGATATCTTGTCGGTTCGGTTACCAATCTTGTGATGGCCCAGAGGCTCGTGAGGACCATCTGCGCCGGCTGCAAGGAGGAATATAAGCCCACCGAGGAAGAGATTCTTTCGTTGAGAATGAGCCCTGATGAACACAAAGACTCGGTTTTTTGCAAAGGTAAGGGGTGCGTCCGGTGCCGCAACACCGGATATTTCGGGCGCACCGCCCTGTTTGAATTGCTGGAGATGAAATTACCGATCAGAAAAATCGTCTTTGAGGGCGGCAATGAAGATGACCTGAGAATAGAAGCGGTAAATAACGGCCTTATCAATTTGAGAGAGGCTGGAATTCGCAAGATTCTGGCCGGTACTGTGACGGCAGAGGAAGTACTTAAGAAAACCATCGATGAAGATTAGATCCGCGCTGTTTTCCCGAAGGGCCTTAGGGAATTCTCATAAATCTCTACCATCAAATGCTGCTAAACGAGATTAGAATTTATGGCAACCTTTTCGTACGTAGTCAAAGACACTAAAGGCAATAAACACGACGGGACATTAACGGCCAGTTCTCTCGACGAGGCTTTAAATAAGCTTCGGGAATCAGGGCAAACCGTTATCTCCGTAATCGATTCCAGAAAAGCGGAGGGCGGTAAGAAAAAAGGTCTGATAGATGAGATCTCCCTTTATATCCACAAGAAGCGAACAGCCGTGCCACTCAGGACACAGGTGTTTTTCACCAGGCAGTTGGCCACGATGATCTCAGCAGGCCTGACTATAGAGAAGTCGTTGAATAACCTCCTATACGAAGAGTCCCAGAAGAGATTCAGAAAGGTCGTAGCCCAGCTCTTAAACGATGTCAAGAAGGGTTTCGCCCTGTCGGACGCTTTTGATAGGCATCCCGGCATCTTTTCGCCGCTATATGTTGCCCTGGTCAAGTCGGGGGAGGTTTCGGGGTCGCTTCATACAGTTCTGGAGGAGCTGGCCGATTATCTGGAGTTCATACAGGATACCAGGCGGAAGATAGTCTCCGCGCTGGTTTATCCATCGTTAGTTGTAGTGATGCTTGTAATTGTGACTACGATTCTCATGGTGTATGTCGTCCCACAATTCGAAAGCGTATATTCGAGGTTCGGGGCCAGTCTTCCGGTTCCTACCCAGATCTTGATAAAGGTATCGGATGTAATAGGCGCCAACTTTTTTGCTACGTTTATCGGATTGATCCTGCTGATGGTTCTTATCAAGGTCGCGAGTCTTACGTTCACGGGCAGAAAGGTGATTGACAGGGTCAAGCTGAGTCTCCCGCTTTTCAAGCAGATCCTTACAAATTCAATGATGAGCAAATTCTGTCGCACTTTCGGGATGTTGCTGACCGCGGGCGTTCCGGTGGTCGATTCCTTGAACCTGGTGTACCGGGTCATGGACAACGTCCATTATAAGGCCGCCGTCAGACAGGCAACAGGGCTGATCAGAGACGGTTTCTCGATATCGGCGTCGTTGAAAAAGACCGGTGCTTTTCCTAATACCCTTCTCTCCCTCGTAGCCACGGGAGAGGAGACGGGGGATATGGATAAAATGCTCGGTAAAGCTGCAACATTCTATGATAAGCAGCTGGAGGCGGTGATAATCAGGATGACATCCCTGATAGAGCCGATCCTCATCGTACTGATCGGTATCGTGATCGGCACGATCATCATAGTTATCTATCTGCCGTTCTTCAAGATGGGGTCTGCATTCAGAAGGGGTCTGACTTAGGGACATATTTTTTTTGACGGCCACCGTTTCACACCATAGAAACGGTGGTTTTTTTTAAAGGGAATTGAGATGCGGATTGATCCTGAACTGGCCTTAGATCTTCTGGGGAGTAAGAAATATGCAGTGATGAAGCGGATGATGGCCAGAGAGAGATTTTCAGAGCATTTGACGCTGGTGTCTTCCATCGCCTCACTGCAAGCCTCTGGTGATAGGCAAAATCTAACAGCGATATTGGATCTGGCGATCACCGACGGCGATGATTTAATGATCGCCTATGAGTTGTTGTTGCAGGGATATCTTTTCTGCGGATTCCCTTCGGCCATAGAATCCTTTTTCTGCCTGGAACAAGCTCTAAGAGGAAAATACGGTCTCGATTTGAATGATATTTCACCACGGCCACTCGAATCGTCAGCCATTATGCAGGAACTCGGAGCTATGACCGGAAGAGAAGTGCATGGGGACAGATTCGAAAGAATCGAGAATAAAATTAGTGCGCTCTGTCCCGATTTAGGCTATTTAATGATAACCGCGGGTTACGGGCATATCCTGTCCCGGAGAGGATTGGATATCAAGACCCGCGAACTGGCAGTGGTTTCATCGCTGACGGCTCTGGGAGCCTATCGCCAGCTGAACTCCCATATCAGGGGATGCAGAAACGTTGGATGCGAGGATTCTGAGATCTACGAGACAATATTCGCCTGTTTATTGTGGATCTCCCCGGAGCGGGTTGTTGATTCGCTCAAACTCTGGTCTAATATCACCGACGAAGAGCTTTCCGAATCCATCGACTATTATATATATTAGGACGTATAAAATCTTATGAGGACAGTCCTGAAAATACCGGTCTATATTGTTGGCGTTGTATTGCTGTTTGTTTTAACCGCTGCATACCTGTTCTATTTCACCACGCTCCCGGAGATGGAACTGAATAACTGGATAGCCTTTACAGCCTCTCGCAAGAGCGGATTGAATGTCGGCTTCGAGCGGATAAACCGAGATCTCTGGAACCGTCTGACCCTGGAGGGGATCAGGATTTCGCCGGCTGCAGGCAATGGGGGCCCGTATGTGAGGATTGCGCGACTTGAACTTGACTATGACCTGCTGAGATTACTCAAAGGTCATTATGTCTTCGATAGCCTTGCCCTAGATTCGGTTCTAATATCCTACCCGGACAGACCCGAAGGCGAAGAATCTCGCGGGGATAGTACTGGCTCCTTCTCGCTGCCCTTTTCAGCCTCGATAGATAAGATCCGGATCAATGATATTCAAGCAGTAATCCGGGACGGCGATATTATCTTTATCGACTCGCTGATTTTTTCTGCCTCCAGCGAAGAAAATGTCTCAGAATTGGAAATACATAGCGTCGCCGCCCGCTGGCCCGGCAGGGAATTTGAAATCAAATCTATAACCGGTAAGCTCTCCACGACCACTGACGGGTTCTATCTGGACAATATAGACGTGGTCACGGGCGGATCGAACCTATCTCTAAACGGTCACATCGACTCCTCATTTAAGAGTGGCATGGATCTCACATTTGATTTTGCGCCTATCGATCTTGATGAAATCAAAAGGCTTACTGGTGTAAAGATCAAAGGGATGTTGACCGCAAGCGGTACGATCCGGAACGCTATAGGTGATTTTGGCGGCGAAACAGTGGTAACCGGAATTTTCATGGGTAAACCGTTTGACGATGTAAGCCTGTCATATCGCTTCAGTAATAAGAGATTATCATTTTCGTCTATTAATGGAGATGTTTTCCAGGCTGGTTTTGCGGGAGCCGGGGAGATTGACTTCAGCTCAAAACCGGAGAAGTACAAATATAATGGCAGAGTCGAGCATCTGAATCTTCAGGAGATCGCCCCTGATATCAGGACTGATTTTACAGGCAACATTGAGTTAAGCGGCCAGGGTTTCGACAAGGCTCAATTCATGATGCTGATAGGCTGTAATCTTGACTCTGTTAGAATAGAGGACTACTTTTTTCATAAGGTTACCGGTGAGGTGAAGTTTGATCTAATGAAAATAGATTTTCTACCGGGCTTCGAGGCAAGGTACAAAAATACAATTCTGAGCGCTGCCGGCGGAATGGAATACGAAGGGGACATCGATATTATCGGAAACGCCGATTTTGGTGACCTGACCGATTTTACGAATCAGATTTTTTTGAGAAAACTGGGAGGCAGGGGCTCGGCCGGATTCCATCTGACCGGTCCCACTCAGGATTTCACAATCGATGCCTTTTTTGATTCGGATTCATGCTGGACGTACGGCCTTGTACCCGGAGAGATTCATATTCTTGCAGATTTGAGATCATTTATCAGTCACCGTGTAGGAACGGTTTCCGGCGAGTGGACGGGCGGAGAATTGTATTCGGTGCCGATAGACTCCGGTCATTTTGAAACCAGCGTCTCAGGCGAAAGAGCATTTCTGGATACGGTTTATGTGGCGGGATTGGACGGCGGATTATGGCTGAAAGGCAGCTATGACGGTACGCAGATGCCCCCGACTTTCGAAGTCGATACACTGCAGGCCGAGATCTATGGAAACAGATTCTCGTCGATCGCCCCGATAAAAGTGAGTATCTATGACAGGGAGACCCAGTTTGATGATTTCAGGCTGGGATACGAGACCGGCATAATCGAACTTAAGGGAATGGTAACCAATGATCTGGAATTGGGGCTTGATGTCCACGCTGAAGGATTCCAGATTCAGCCGATATTATCCCAGATCTATCCGGAAAGGGAAATCAGAGGGATCTGGAATGGGTCCGCGCGATTGAAAGGTGATTTCGAAAATCCGCTTATTGAATTCGATGTCGAGATCGATAGCTTCTCTATAGACAAAGTAAACATGGGGAGACTCGAAGCATTAGCCAGCTATTCCGATGGCTATCTCTTGACGGAATCGGCCAGCCTGGCCTCGAAGCATGGTAACCTTGTCTTATCCGGGCGGCTGCCCATGAATCTTTCATTCGAGGAAGTCGACGAACGGTTCCCCGATAACCCTTTAGATTTCCGCATAAGTACATCGGGAACCCGGCTTTTGTTAGCCGAAGCTTTTATATCGAATATTGAACGTTTTGATACAGATTTCTTCTTTGAGATTAACTTATCAGGTTCGTACGGCAGTCCCGCCATAGCTGGACATGGAAACCTGACAGATGGGATTCTAAAAGTACTGGATCTTGTAAACCCCCTTACGGATATTAAAGCCCATCTTCGAATGGAAGATGAAACCGTATATATTGACAGTGCTTTTGCCACCGTGGAAAAGCTGCCGCAAAAGAAGGGCGCTAAAGAAAAACCGCCGATCACAGTTTCGGGTACTCTAAAGTTGTTGGGATTGGGAGATTTTCTTTATGATCTTGATATGGATGGAGAGAGTGCTTATTTCATCGCGGACGCTTATGATGTCAGCGGACTGGCGGATTTCGACCTGAAGGTTGAGGGGGAGACCCCTCCGACTGTCAGCGGCGATATGTTTCTCGGAAGACTTGATATTCGCGATGAGTTCGAGAACTTTGCCGGCCCCGATTATGACCCGGCGTTTTCGACCGTGGAGGATTCCACGATCTGGGATCTCGACCTGAACATCGTGGCGCCGAACAATATCTGGATCAAAAACAGTGTGATCGACGCCGAATTTAAGGCCGATATCCGCGTCCAGAGAAAGCTCGGCATATTAAGATTCCTCGGGACTCTGGAGGTAATTAGAGGATCTTATAACCTCATGGGCCAGAAATTCCGGTTTGTCTCCGGCAACCTGACCTACCAGGATCTGGCGACGGTTGATCCCGATATCGATTTCGTTGTCAGCACACGGATTAGAGCATCCGGGGCGGAGGCCGAGGGACCTCAAACCGTGGAATTACATATTACAGGCACGCTCCTGGAGCCGACTATAAGTTCCTCCGGGCTATCGAAGGAGGAACTCTTGAGGACTTTGCTTGCCGGAAGTTGGGCAGGTGGGACCATATCCGAAGGAGGGTCTGCTCAAGATATTGTAGGCAGCGTTACTGCTATCGCGTCATCCATGGGTTTAGACCCGCTGACGGCTCAAGGCATTTTTGAAGAATTCGAGATCGGGCAGTTTGAGAAGGAGACGCAAATATCGGTTGCAAAATATATCTCTCGTAATTTATATGTTCGATATTCCAGAGGGCTGAGCAGGGATGAGCTCGGTGTGGAATATTACTTCAATGACAGCATTTCATTCAGGGCCATTCAAGAGTGGGTAGATTCTAAAGATGAGGACATCTCGTTCGACCTTAATCTCAATTTCGAATTTTAGTCTCTTTTTCATCCTGCTTCTAACCTTTTCCGCTGCCGGACAGGATGACTCACCCTCCTCCAGGGCAAGTGAGGTCAGGCGGCAGGTGGTTAAAAAGGTCGAATTGCAGGGTGTGAGATCATTCCCTCCGTCAGAGATTGAGGGACTTCTGTTCACTAAACCGAATCACTGGTATAATTTCTTAAAGAAAAGTCGGTTGTCGAGATCAAATGTCATATACGATGAAAGGACCATCGAGCGTTTTTACAAGAGGCGAGGCTTTCTTTCTGCCTCGGCCGGCAATTCCGTCATGATTAATGAGGACGACAAAGCCACCGTTACATTTAATGTGGAAGAGGGTATCAGGACCTATCTCTCCAGTCTCGTCATCGAGGGTGGTATTGAAAAAATAAATACCAATTTCAATAAAACCCTCTGGCAATTCAAAATGGGGGAGCCGGTAAATGCCAGTCAGGTGCTTTCCGGAAGTTTCATATTAAGAGATATTTATCATGACAATGGTTATCCTTACGCAAAAATCACCAGCCGGTATGATTTCAACAACGACAGCACTGAAACCTTCATCAGATATGTTGTTGCAGAATCGGTTTACACTGTTAATGGTGAAACCACGATCGAGAAAGATGGAATTACAAATCTTAATGTTATTTTGAGGGAACTTAAAATCAAAGTCAGTGAGGAATACAAGCGTGAAGATATCATCGAATCAGAAAGAAGGCTTTACTCCACGGGGCTATTTAAGTATATGGCCATCAGTCGGGACGATTCTACTTTTCAGATGAATGAAAACTCTCCGGCCAGGGTCGGCTTCTCTTTGAACTTTGAAGAAAGAAAGCCGTTTTTTGTAAATCTGGGGCTTGGTATAGGTCGCGAGGAGGATTTCGAAATGGTACTTCGAGGTTCGGCGCGATTCGGAAACAGGAATCTCATGGGCACGGGCCGGAAATTGTATCTGGGTTTTGAACCGCGTTTCCAGATCTTCGATCCGGATACCACACGAACATCTAACCTGTTAGATTTCATGAAAAAACTAAAGTTTATTAAGCCCATCAGGACATCGATTGAATTAAATTATGTTGAGCCCTGGTTTCTTAACCAGCGGATACCTATGTCAGTCAGGTTGATTTATGAGCCCGATACGTTCAATCCCACTCTCGAGAAAAGATACGACCGAGCGGGTGCGGAATTGCGCTTCGCCTACGAATTGGATCATTTTACCACGGCTCGCCTGACAGGGGCCGCCGAATATGTAAACTTCAGGGATATTCCAGAGGAACAGCAGGAGGTCTACAGGGCCGAGGGTGATAATCAGATCAGAAGAAAAATCAAGATCTACGGGGAGAGAGATACCAGAGACAATCTTTTCCTCCCCCAGCACGGCTCTTATTCGTTTGTTGGAGTCGAATACGTGGGAGGTGTCCTGGGAGGGGATTTTGGGTACCGCAAGGTTCAGTTTTCATGGAGCCGATATCAAATGCTCGTCGGACAGAATATTGTGGCCTCAAGGATATCAGTAGGCTTGCTTGACGATATGGGGGAAAATGACAGGTCAAGTGTAGACGATAGATTTCTTATCGGCGGCGGGACCACCATAAGAGGCTATGCGGAAAACAACCTCGGGCCAATTTTCACCGAGGCCGATGATGCGGGCGATCTGGTGGAAAAACCCAAGGGTGGTCGATATCTTCTTATGGGTAACATAGAGATTCGCCGTCCTCTGTTCTGGAGGTTCGGGGGCACCGTTTTCGTCGATGCCGGCAATACATATTTCAATTTTGATGACATTACTCCGCATTCAGTGGCTTTTACTTCCGGCCTGGGGCTACAATTCTTCACCCCGATCGGCCCGATCAGGTTTGATTACGGCGTACGTATGAAAAAGGATTTCGATCTGGCTGCAGGAAGCTACCATCTTTCAATATTATATGCTTTCTAAAAGACCGAAAATAGGTATCACACTCTCGGAGGCGGAGGATGGCGATGCTAACCGCTGGCCTTTAAGGAGGGGATTCGATTATATCAAGCGGCAATATTATGAGGCCATCCTGAAATCAGGCGGTATTCCGATCCTGCTGGCTAATGTCGAGCAGCGTTATGCGATCAAATCCCTTATGGAATCGGTAGACGGGCTTCTGGTTACCGGGGGACCGGACCTGCACCCCAGACACTTCGATCAAAAACCGCACAAAAAGCTTTCCCGGACGACCGAAGCGCGCGATCGATTTGAACTGGAGGCCATAAGAATAGCATTGAAAAGGAATCTACCTGTTTTAGGTATTTGCCGGGGCCATCAAATTTTGAATGTCGCATTCGGAGGGACGCTTTATCAGGACCTCTCATGTATCCCCTCGAGAACTATCGTCCACGCCGATCCGCGTCAGACCGGAAGGATATTCCATAAAGTGAAAATCGAAGAGGGGAGTAGATTGTATGACATCATCGGCCGGACGGTTATCGAGGTCAATTCCAGCCATCATCAGGCAATAGACAAACTGGGTAACGGGCTGCGTGCGAATGCCATCGCGCCTGACGGTGTAATCGAGGGGATAGAGCATCAGGGTTTTCGTTTAGTTTTGGGCATCCAATGGCACCCGGAGAGCATTTATGGAAGGATGCACAGCAAGAGGCTATTTAGCGCTTTTATAACAGAAGCCGCCACAGGGAGTTAGCACTCCCGGTTGATATTGACATACTCTCCTGCCAAACCTATATTGCCTGTAGAGCAAAAAAGGAATTTCAGATGAGAACCGTCTACCTTGATCACAACGCCACGACCCCTGTTCATCCTGAGGTCTTCGAGGCAATGAAGCCGTATTTCACGGAGGTATACGGGAATGCCAGCTCGATTCATCAGAGCGGACGTGAGGCAAAGGCGGCTCTGGAGGAGGTCAGGCAGACCATAGCCGATCTTCTCGGCTGCAAACCATCGGAACTCTATTTCACCTCCGGCGGTACCGAATCCGACAATTTTGCAATCAAGGGCGTTGCCTATGCCAATAGAGCTAAGGGAAAACATATAATTAGCTCGCCTATCGAGCATCATGCGGTAGTCGCGTCATGCGAATTCCTGGAGAAGGAGGGGTTCGAGGTATCCTATTTGCCGGTCGATTCCGAGGGCTTCGTCGATCCGGATGAATTGAAAAGGACTATCCGCCGGGATACAATACTGGTGACAATTATGCATGCCAATAACGAAACCGGCGTGATACAGGACCTGAAGGCATTAGCCTTAGTTGCGAGAGATGCGGGCGCATATTTTCACACTGATTCAGTTCAGGCGACGGGGAAGATTCCATATAAAATAAATGACCATGGCAGCGATCTACTCTCAATATCCTCCCATAAATTATACGGTCCTAAAGGAGCAGGATTAATCTACATAAAATCGGGGACGAAGATTCAGCCCTGGAATGAGGGCGGCGGGCATGAGCGAGGACGCCGTGCCGGAACAGAAAATGTTGCCGGGGCAATTGGCTTGGCCAAAGCCTTAGAGATTGCAGCCCGGGATATGGATACTGAAACGAAGAAGATGATTTCCATGACCACCCGGTTTTACGAATTGGTGAAGGAGAGAATCCCCGATATCAGGCTCAATGGCAGTTTCCGGCGACGAGTCCCCAATACTCTGAATATCTCGTTCCGGGCGGTCGAGGGAGAAGCCATAGTGCTCAGCCTCGATCTCAAAGGCATTATGGTATCATCCGGCTCCGCGTGCACGTCCGGCGCCACAGAGCCCTCGCATGTTCTGGAGGCTATGGGGGTACCGCCGGAGATGGGGCAGAGTTCGATTCGCTTTTCGTTCGGCAGAGGAAATAAAGAAGATGATGTGGAATATGTCGTGGATATACTCGCCTCTGAGGTTGGACGTCTTAGAGATATTTCACCTTTATACGCTCAATCGAAAAAATAGAATGGGCGAGATTCGTTAAAGGAGCCCCGGAGCTCCGGGGCCTTTTTTGTAATGGATAAGAAAAAAGTCCTGATAGGTTTATCCGGGGGCGTCGACAGCTCCGCTGCGGCTGCTTTGCTTGTCGAACAGGGGTATGATGTTATCGGAGTTACTCTGAAACTCTATGATTATGCTGAACTCGGTTTTGATCCTCCCGATGGCGGCTGTTGCTCTATAGATTTGATCGATGACGCTCGAAATGCCTGCTCTCGACTCAATATAGCTCACTATGTACTGGATCTGAGGGATTCTTTTCAAAAAAATGTAATCGACGATTTCATTGAATCATACAGCCGCGGGCAAACTCCCAATCCCTGCGTTAACTGCAATACATATATCAAGTGGGGGGAGATGCTCAAAACGGCCGATAAACTCGGATGCCAGTATATTGCTACGGGGCATTACGCCCGGATTGATCGTTCCTTTAAGATCCCGCGCATGCTAAGAGGATCAGATAAATCCAGGGACCAATCTTATGCCTTATGGGGGATCCCTCGTGAAACCCTGGCGCGCACGTTATTTCCGCTCGGAGGACTCTCAAAGAGCGAGACGAGGGAAATAGCAAAGCGCAATAATTTCCGCAACGCGGATCGCCCCGACAGTCAGGAAATTTGCTTCGTCCCCGCCGGCGATTATTCTCATGTAATCCGCCGGAGATTCGGTAATGACGATAGGTCGTTAAGGCCCGGCCCCATTTACGATAGCGAAGGTAAGGTTGTCGGAGAGCATAAGGGTTACGCCAATTATACGATCGGTCAGCGGCGGGGGCTGGGCATATCTTTTCCATCGCCTCATTATGTCACCGGGATCAATCCGGATGAAGGGAGTATTACGGTTGGTATCGAGGAGCGCTTGCTTGCAGGACATTTTACGATTGTGGGAGTGAATCTCCTGGTATCAGATGACGCGATACCGGGGAAAGTCGATGTGAAAATAAGATATCTTCACCAAGCACATGCCGCCACCGTGAGGCTGGAGGGCGGTATGGGAGAGGTGATCTTCGATAGGCCGCAAAGAGCCATTACGCCCGGCCAGTCGGCAGTGTTCTACGACGACGATCTTGTGATAGGGGGCGGGATTATAGACAGAATCCTCGCTTGAATGTCTGCAATCCGGATAATTGGGTTGACACAAAGACATAGTCGCGATAAATTCATATCGAAGACAGGGAGGATATAATATGGTGAAAGTCACATTTATAGGACACTCGTGTTTCTTTCTGGAGAGCGGTTCTCACAAAATTTTGATTGATCCCTTTATCACGGGAAACCCGGTCGCCAGAGCCTCGGAGGAGCATAAAAAGGCCGATTTCATCCTTATTAGCCATGGGCATGCCGATCATTTGGGAGATGCTGTTAAGCTGTCGAAAAACTCAGGGGCCACGGTCATTTCGAATTTCGAAATCTGCACATACTGTGACTCCCAGAAGGTTGCGAAGACTCATCCTTTGCACATCGGTGGTGGCAATGAGTTTCCTTTTGGTTCTGTGAAATTGACCATTGCCCATCATGGTAGCACCCTGGGGGATAATCTCGAATATGGCGGACTTTCTGCAGGGATGATTATTCGTATCGATGGAAAAGTGATATATCATTCGGGAGACACGGGATTGTTCCTGGATATGAAACTGATCGGCGAGCTCGACGACATCGACCTTGCGCTTCTGCCGATCGGCGGCAATTTCACTATGGATATTCCAGACGCCATCAAGGCCGTGGAATTCTTAAAACCGAAAAAGGCGATCCCGATGCACTATAATACGTTCGACCTCATAGCCTGTGATCCCGGGGATTTTGTAAATGGCATCAAGTCATTGGGAGTTGAGGGTATTGTCCTCGGATTCGGTGAAAGCTACGAATTGAATTAATGAGATGATGATTTTCGCTCATGAAGCCCGGAAATCAATTCTGGGCTTTTGTCTTATCGCTGTTTTATCGGTACCATCAGGCGAATCATGGTCACAGGCGACTGCAACCGGGCTATTCGAGGTTCTCCCCGCCGATGATATCTATGCGGATTCCGCCGGTTACTATTTAGAATACTTCCAGCATATTCTCGCCGATCTGTTGGGAGAGCCGCTTGATACAACCGTTACCGCATACCTGGCCGCAAGCGAAGAAGAGTTTTTGAGAACGACGGGGCCGTCGATCCCCGACTGGGGCGCCGGCGTGGCCTTATTGGAGCAAAATAGAATTGTCATTAAATCTCCGAAATATATGAAGACTGGAAAATCTTTCAGGGAATTGATCGGCCATGAACTGACCCACATCATGCTTCACCGAGCGGCTGAAGGCCGCTGGCTGCCG
Organism: uncultured bacterium; assembly: GCA_965541585.1. Classification (GTDB taxonomy): domain Bacteria; phylum Zixibacteria; class MSB-5A5; order UBA10806; family UBA10806; genus CBDVBL01. The sequence goes on from CBEUCH010000001.1 coordinate 296,561, forward strand.
CGATGGATTCACGAGGGATTGGCCATGCGTGTTTCCGGTGAATGGAATATAGGCCAGGATATACTGGTAGCCAGGGCTGCCTGGACGAATAATCTTATTCACCTCCATCGCCTGGAGGGGATGTCCGTATTCAACGGGGCCAAGGCGAATCTGGCATACACCGAATCGTACATGGCAGTATCGAGTCTTCTCAAAGGGGGAGATCCCTATCGGCTTGCAGATCTTCTGGCCATGTATCGAGAAACCAATGACTTTCTCCAGAGCTTTCATGCGGTGGTCGGTACCGATTACAGTCAATGGATCCATGATTGGTATGAGAGGACATCTATGCAATATCAATTTCTGCTGTTTATTCTCGATTGGAAGCTGTTCTGGCTGGCCTTACCCTTTTTTATCATACTCTTGTTTCTTTTGAAAAAAAGACAAAACGCGAAAACCAAAAGACGCTGGAAGAGCGAGGAGCGGTTCAATCCGCCGGACGATAGCTATAACCAATATTTCGACGGCTACTACGATGAAGAAGATCAAGCATAGGCTTGAATATTTCTCCGTCGTTGCGCTGATTTTCGTATTAAATCTCATTCCCTACAGATTGGCGCTTTTAGTCGGGGATATAATTGGCTTTCTGGGCTTTTCCGTCCTTAGAATCCGGAGGAAAGTCACCCTGGATAATCTGAAAAAGTCGTTCAAAGATCAATTCAGCGATCAAGATTATGTGAGAATTGGCGCCAGATCATACAGGTACATAGCCCGGGGGATGATAGAATATGGGTTGTTTCCAACACTTAAGAAGAAAAATCTTCAGAAATTCTTAACCATACAGGGGTTGGAGAATCTTCAGAAGATCAGCGGCGGGGGCCGGGGGTGTGTGTTGGTAGCTGGCCATTTCGGAAGCTGGGAGCTCATGGGAGCTTTTGTGGCTGCAAACGGCTGGCCCATCGATTACCTCGTGGGAGAACAGCATAATATTCTGGTTAATAGATTAATGAACAATCATCGCCGGATGTTCGGGATCGGCTTGATCGAGATGGGAGTCGCAGCCCGGGGAGTGATTAGGGCGGTTCGCAACGGCCGCATGGTATGCATGCTCTCGGATCAGGATGCCGGTTCCGACGGTGTGATAGTAGAGTTTCTTGGCCGGCCCGCATCCACCCCCAGAGGGCCGGCGGCATTTGCATTGAAAACGGGTGCGCCTCTGGCCTGTGGCTTCATTGTTAGAGAAGGATCCAAGCAGAGAATTGTGATAGAGCAACCCTTCGATTTCACTCCCACAGGGAACAAAGACGCAGATATCAAACAATTAACGCAGGCATATACCAGCCTGCTGGAGAAATACGTCAGGGAATACCCCGATCACTGGTTCTGGCCTCACCGGCGCTGGAAATCGACGTCGTGATTGCCCAAAATCGATCAATCTTCTCCGGACGTCCAGCGTTGGTTACCCTCCTTTTATACATAGCCGGTATATTCCTTTCACTGCAACTTGAGGTGCATTATCTGATCCCCCTGACTCTGACTGTAGCATCTTTAATTGTCGTTATCTATGTTTATTTGAAAGAAGCCGGGAAATGGATAGTTTGGTCTGCCGCTTTGCTTCTGGTCTTTCTGGGCTGGTCAAACACGAATTTGTCCACCGGGTCGTTCCCCCCTAACCATATCAAGAACCTCGCCGATCTGGGTGGAATGGTAGAGTTGGCAGGCCGCGTAGTTGAAGAACCGGATATCAGGGAAGATAGAACGTATTTAGTTGTGGAGGCCGATTCCATTTCAATCGGGCGATACTGGATTCCGTCCATGGGCAGGGTCCGGGTGAAAGTAAACAACGGCGGCAGTCGTTACAATCACGCGGATGTCGTATCATTAACCGGCTACCTGTACGAGCCTAAAGGGCCGAGAAATCCGGGTGGTTTCGATTATGGCGCCTACCTCCGGGCCAGGGGTATATTCGCCGCCATGTCTGTCAGCGGCCCCCATTCTGTTACAGTAATTGAAAAGGGGCAGTCATTCTTATCGACAGTTGTGACACCATTGAGGAGCTATCTTATATCGAAGACCAGGGAGCATTTATCACCGGTACCGGCGGCTATCTTATCCGGTTTCATTCTGGGAGAAAGGCGAGATATCCCTGAGGAATATCAGACACTTTTCAGGAACACCGGTACACTTCATCTGATGGCCGTATCCGGCTCTAACGTTGCAATCGTGATAGCGATTTTTGCATTTCCTCTGGCATTCTTTGGCCTCCCGCGAACAATAAGAATTATATTACTTCTGGGGGTCATCGTCTTCTTTGCGATCTTGACTCGCCTGGAACCATCGGTGGTTAGAGCGTCTATAATGGCCTCCGTGGGGCTTTTGGCCTACGGCTGGATTCGGAAACCGGATTATATCAATGTACTGGGCTTCGCCGGCCTGATAATGTTAATATGGAGACCGATGCACATTTTCGATGTCGGCCTGCAACTATCATTCGCTGCGACATTCGCAATAATATATGCATTACCCCACATTTTGAGCTGGCTGTCGTTTCTAAGCCGGAGAAAATTACGATGGTTAACGTGGATCCTGGTGATCTCTCTCAGCACCGTGGCCGCTCAAATGGCGGTTATGCCGCTTCTGGCACGATATTTCAATAACGTGCCGCTGGTCGGTGTGGTGGCCAATATCCCCGTCGGTATTCTGGCTGGTTTATCCACCGTGGCCGGTGTCGCATTCTATTTTTTGACATCTCTCGGTGGCTGGGTGTCCAGTATTGCGGCGGCACCCCTGGAGTTGATCCTCCATATTGTGATCTATTTATTGAAATTCTTTTCATCGCTTCCACATGCCAACATAAAGGTTTCATCTCCCGGATGGCCGCAAATCGCTCTCTATTGGGTATTATTATATGTAGTATATGAAATGTTCATCCGACGTCGGACAAGCAGGACAGGGATTATAGCCGTTCTGGCAATGTTCAGCATCGTTGTCTGGTCTGGTCTTGCCGAAAGCAGGCCCTCGTGGAAGGTGGAATTCGTCGAGATTGGACGGAACCGCGCCTGGATATTTTCTGATAAACGAGGCACCACAATCGCCTCCTACGATTGTTATAGATCGGAGGATAATCCCAATGGAGCGTTGATACCTCACATCCTGGATTTCTATGGTGGGCGGCTTGATTATCTTTTTTCTAATACAGCGGATTCTCCCGAAGTGCTGGAGCTAAAAGAGATATGTTCGTCGAGGCTATTCCCTGCCGACAGCGTTATTTATCTGCTAAACCGTCAGTCGAAAGGCGCAGATGAAACGGGAGATAATCTCGCGGGTGAGGGTCTTCCCCCGAACATTAAGGTTGTATGGGGTGAACCCGATAATAGAGAAGAAGAGAAGAATACTCTTCCTGCTCTGCAGATTGATGCAGGGGATTGCATTTTATTATTTGCGGGGTGGTCTGATATACGAATTTTAGCAGGGTTTCAAGCCGATGAGAAGGTGAGACTTCTGGAGATGCCATGGAGCGCTTATTCACAAAGCCTATGCCGAAATCTGATAAGCAGCCTGGATCCTGAAGTGACTATTTTCTCACCGGATCGCCTGTCGAATATCATGCCCCGAGCCAGAGAGGAGCTGACCCATTCGGAGGATAGGCTCTATTCGACGTCAATTTGCGGTGGATTTGAAATAGCTGAATTCGGGTCTGAGTTGATGGTCAGGACAATGAGAGAAGTCGTCAACGAGAGGGAGTAAAGTTGAGTTTCACCGGCAACCTTAAGACTGTATCTTTACCCGATATATTCCAACTGATTTTTTCTTCAAAAAAGACCGGGGTTTTAGATGTTGGCAAGGATAATTCTCTGCGTCAGATCTACTTCCGGAACGGGTCGTTAATATATGCATCCTCCAATGATGAACAGGATCTTTTCGGCAACCTCTTGCTGAAAAAGGGGAGAATCTCTAAAGAGGAGCTGAATAAGGTCCTTGTGAGCCAGAAAGAAGGCAAAAGGATAGGTGCGCTGCTGGTGGACAAAAAGCTTTTCACGCGAGAGGAAATATTCGAGTGTCTGAAAATGCAGATCGAGGAGATAGTCTACGGGTTGTTCGGGTGGAAGGACGGTGAATTCAAGTTCGAGGAGAATCAGGAGCCTCCGGCAGAGACGATCCAGACTGAACTCAATCCCATGAACCTGATAATGGAAGGTACCAGGCGGATCGACGAATGGGAGGAACTCAAAAAGGTCCTGCCTGCCGATAATACCACCGTGGAACTCGTGCGCGATCCCGCAATTAAATCCGAGGAACTTAAGATTTCCAAAGATGAAATCATTGTTATGGCTGTGATTGGCTCCGGCAAAGAGATATCCAAAATTCTTGAAGAGTGCTATCTGGATCGTTTTCTGACGTCGAAAGCGCTGGCAAACCTGTTTCGGATGAACCTGCTCAAACCGGTTAAGAAAGCGGTCCAGAAGCAGGGAATAGAGGATGAGCAGAAGACACTGGCAGAGGTTTTTGCACAGATATATTTAAGCAACCTTGGATATATTTTCGAGAACCTTCGCGAAAAGCTGGGAGACAAAGGGGAACGAATCATAGCCGAGACTTTTGAGGAGAACAAGGAATTCTACCCTCTGCTGAGCAGTGGTTTTTCCAAAAACGGCGGGCAAATCAACTTCGATTTGTTTATAGAACTTTACAAAAAACTCCCTCAGGAAGCGAGGATCTGGAAAATTGTATCAAATTTCAACGCATTATTAAACGATTATCTCAACGTGGTCAGAAAGAGTCTGGGGAATAAGATCTACAGGCGATTGCTTTCGGAAATAAAGATCAATATCCAGAACACGATTAATAGGAATAGGCAACTATCGCTTAAGTACGGCCTGGAGGAAGAGTTTTCTCGGGCGTTGCGGGATAGATAGGAAATGAATAGATTAACAGTTTATCTTACGGTCGGTTTTATCTTATTACACTTTCGCATGGCGGGAGCAGTATCAACTCATACTTATAACCTCGTGCAGGATTCGATATTCTTTATAATTTCTATGGGTTGTCTGATCCTGGCCCTCAGCATCTTTGTCACCCTCAAAGGCGGCAGCCTCGGAATTCCCTGGATTTTCTTTATCATAGGATTTGCAATAGCGGCCGTAAGCGGCGCCATCCATCTGCTCGATTTTTTCAAGATCGTGGTTTATGAATACGACTTACGGCTGGCCACTCTTATAACGAGTTGCGGGTCTATGTTATTTCTGTTTATCGGACTTTATTTTTATAGAAGAGGATTACAATAATATCCTTTTGACATAACTCTAAATATCCATCAGCGCTTGTCGATAATCTATATGGTTGAATTTAACTGTGGGTGGAAATATGTTTGAATCCGTAGAATTAGATGATCGCATTGCAAAATGCGAAAAAATCTTGGGCGCTGACGAAAACAGCCAGATTTTCGCAGCGCTTGCCGAGGCATATCGGAAAAGGGGAGACCTACAAAAAGCCCAGGATGTTTGTCTTCGGGGTCTGACGATTCATCCCAATTACGCATCTGCCAGGATCGTCATGGCCAAAATATTTATAGCTCATGAAAACTATGATTCCGCGTGGCAGGAACTCCAGAAAGCAACCGCCTCCTCGGGGAGGACGCGCACCATAGACATCCTGGAATCAGAGATACTGATCCGAAATGGGAAGAAAAGCGAGGCCAAGGCGATTCTTGAAAAACTCTATTCTTCAGACCCTGACGACGAGAGCATTAGGAATCTCATGACATTGATCGGAGAAGAAAGACCCTCTCGATTGTCATCCGCAATCGTTATGCCGGATTTCCAGATTGGAAGAAGCAAGAAAAGGAAACTCACCTTATCCGAGGCGATCAGTATCCTCAAGGTTTTGCCCAGGGTCCTCGGCGTCGTAGTCGTCAACAACCAGGGATTAGCCCTTGAAGGTCGCTTCGATGGTTCATATTCAAGAGAAGAGGTGGCCGCTCTGTCAAAGGGTATTTATGACATAGCCAGGGCAGGAAGCTTAAGGGTAGGTATGGAGGAGACGAGGGAGATCCTGATAGAGACGCAAGCGTCGAAACTCTGGATATTCAACAGGGAGAGTTTTTTGCTGGTCATTTATACCCGTGACGATGTCAGCATGGGTTCATTGAGATTGAAGCTCGAAGATCTATTGCAGAGAGTAGATCAATTGGGGACGAATGCAGAACAGGAGCGTGCAGGTTGAAAGCGACAAACCAGCTGGACAGGTTCCAGGTTTCGGTTGAGTATCTCACTGAATACTCTGGCGTCAAGGGGGCTGTCATAGCTGACCGTGAAGGCCTGGTGGTCGCCACCAGTCCCAGGAAAGGTTTTGATGCTGAGATTTGCGCGGCCATTGGATTGGACTTAGTCGAGATTATAGACAGAAACCTGGTCAGGCTGATAGATCCTGGATGTAAGTTCCTATCGGTCAAAACCGGTAAGGACTGGATCACGGTGGCGCAAACGTCGATCTTCTATCTGATTGTAATGGCGGACCGAAAGGCGGACGACCTTATAAACATTCGTATTTCCAGATCATTAGATATGATCTCGTCACATATGAAGGAAAAATACCCGGCCCTTCTGTTTTCCGACGAGCCGGCGGAGCAAAAATCGGTGAAGAGCGTGGAGGCTACACATGTATAATGTTCTTGGCGAATTAAACAAAACCTCCGGGGTCAGAGGATCCATGTTGGTGGGTACCGATGGCATAATCATCGCTGCCGATTTGGACTCCCAACTCGAGGACGAAACTGTCGGGGCCCTGGCGGCTTCAATTGTTTCAAACGTTTCGAAGGCTATGGGAAAGCTGAATAAGCAAAATCCCGATCGCATAACGATCGAAGCGGACCAGGGTAAGGTATTCCTTAATGATGCAGGTGTGGGAATATTGGCTGTGATAACCGATCCTGCGGTAAATGTTGGTATGGTGAGGTTGGAAATCAAAAACGCGATCTCCAGGATAAAAGCGGAGTAGAAGGAATAAAAGCCTTATGGCATCGATAAATTACGCATTTAAGGAGATAATCTCAAAGATCGTCTATTACGGCCCCGGACTTTCCGGGAAAACGACTAATCTGCAGTATGTCTTCAAGAAAGTGCCGTCCGATACCAGGGGGGAATTGATAAGTCTTGCCACTGATGCCGACAGGACGTTGTATTTCGATTTTCTGCCCGTTAACGTGGGGACTATTCGGGGGTTTGCTACCAAGTTTCAGCTTTATACCGTACCCGGCCAGGTCTACTACAATGCTACGCGCAAGTTAGTGTTAAGGGGGGTGGATGGTCTTGTTTTTGTGGCAGACAGCCAGCCGGATAAGATGGAAGAAAATAAAGAATCTCTCCGGAATCTGAAAGATAATCTCGAGGAGTATGGCTACGACATGAGTGAGTTGCCGATGGTGATCCAGTATAATAAGCGGGATCTTCCGAATATTTCTGAGATAGACGAACTGGAGAGGAATTTAAATCCGGGAGGATTGCCATATTTTGAGGCGGTTGCTGTAACAGGCGAGGGCGTCTTTAAGACTCTTAAGACGATAAGCAAAATGGTCCTTGACGAGGTCCGAAAAAGCTCTGAATCAACACCGAAAATCGTGAAATCCCGGCCAGCGGATGTTGCAGCTCCGGAATCGTCACCACAACTATCATCGGAGAAAACGGATCAAGCGCCCGTTCAGGCCTCTGAGCCCCGGCGCGTCACGCCGGGAATCATGGCCGAGTCCGACACGCTTGCGAATGTGGTGGTTTCCGATAGTCCTGATCAGAAGCAGAAACCCGTTGCGGAGCCCGTTGAGGAGGGTACCGATTCAGTTATCGAGCAGACTGTCCTGAAGGAAGAAAACAACGGAGCAACAAAAGAAGAGAAGACCGTGCAAGAATATCCCGATTCGGAGGATAACCGTGAAGCCGGGGATGATTCCCTGTATAAACCGTTCTATGGTGGTTTATCAGACAGCGACGGTTTCGATGAGGAGGCAACTCAGATTTCTGATCTCAGTCTAAAGAGCCCATTGCCGCTTGGTAAGCCGCAGATGGCCGAGAGCAGAAAGGTAAAAGGTAGAAAGGGTAAGTTAGGCTTCTTCAGTTTATTCAGGAAACGAAAGAAATAATTTTATTAGGATACAAGGAGGTCACCATTGTCTCAGGAGCAGCAGGTCCTTTATGAGGACCAGATAAAGAAGATCGACAAGGCCCTGACCCGGATTATCAAGGAATCCGAGGCCAAATGCGCTCTCCTGGTTGATAAGGACGGGCACCTGATAACTCGCCAGGGTTTCACCCATACTCTCGACACCACAGCGCTGGCAGCATTATTGGCCGGGAGTTTCGCATCGACCAAAGAGATCGCAAGACTGGTAGGGGAACCAGAGTTCTCGGTTTTATTTCATCAGGGTAAGCGGGATCATATACATATTTCATTGATTGGTGAACGGACCATACTGGTGGTGATTTTTGATGACCGCACGACCATAGGCATGATCAGGCTTTACGCAAAAGAGGTCGGAGAGACTCTGAAGAGCATTCTCGAAAGCAGCCCGGAGAGTGCGGATGGCGAAATGGAACTGGGGGAAGAATTCTCTGATTCCGCCGATGCCAAGTTGGACGACATTTTCCAGGAATGAGGCTAAGGCCTCAAGGTTTCTCATCTTAGTTTAATCATTGGAGTTTCAGGATGGCTCTTGAACTCGGCAAAATGCTGGTTAAGGCCGGCAAGATTACCGAGGACCAACTACAGCAAGCGCTGGAGGTGCAAGAAAGCGGCACTGGCAAGCTCGGTGAAATCCTCGTCAAGATCGGCGCTGTGCCCGACGAAAACATAATATCGGAGTTCATAGGAAAACAGCTCAATATTGGCGCCCTGCGTTTAACTGATATTGAATTGAATCCCGAGATTGTCAAGCTGATTCCACATGACATTGCGAGCAAGTTCAACGTTCTTGCCATCTCAAAGCTTTACAAAACCCTCATAGTTGCCATCTCCGATCCCAATAATATATATGTACTGGATGCTATAAAATTTATAACGGGCTGCAATATTCAGCCGGTAATCTCACCGGAGAATACTATTTCAAAAGCTATCGAGACATATTATGACGATAGTAGCGCACTGAATGACATAATTAAGGATATGTCGTCCGAGCTGGAGGTTGTGGAGGAGACCGAAGATGATCTCTCGGAGCAGGATCTGCAGTCGCAGGTGCAGGATAAGCCGCTGGTCAAACTTGTGGACGGCCTGATCGCTGATGCCATTCGCAAGGATGCTTCCGATATTCATTTTGAGTGTTATGAGAAACGGATAAGAATTAGATATCGTATTGACGGCGCTCTTCAGGAGACGGCGCCGATCCCCTTTAAATATCGTGCGGCCATAGTCTCGCGAATGAAGATCATGGCCGATCTTGATATTTCAGAACGTCGCCTTCCGCAGGACGGTAGAATCAAGGTCAAGCTGGGAGGAAGAACGGTCGATCTGAGGGTCTCGGTGCTGCCAACGATTTTCGGCGAAAAGGTGGTCATGAGGATTCTCGATCCCAAATCTCTGATGGTCGATCTGACCAAACTGGGATTTCCGGATCTGGCCCTGAAAAATTTCGACGATGTTATTCATCTTCCTTACGGGATGATCCTCGTGACCGGGCCTACCGGTTCCGGAAAAACCACCACTCTATATTCCGCGCTGAAAACGCTGAATTCGACCGATGTTAATATTATGACGGCAGAAGATCCGGTGGAGTTTAATTTCGAGGGCATAAATCAGGTGCAAATCAGATCTGATATCGGTCTGACTTTTGCCGCCAGCCTCAGATCATTTTTGCGACAGGATCCGGACATAATAATGGTGGGTGAGATTCGCGATGGAGAGACGGCCGATATTGCGATCAAGGCCGCTCTTACCGGACATCTCGTCTTCTCGACACTGCACACCAATGATGCGCCATCCACCATCAACAGGTTGGTGGATATGGGAGTTCCAACCTACCTGGTGGCCGCCTCTACGAAACTGATCATGGCCCAGAGGATGATTAGAAAGATTTGCGGTAATTGCAAGGAAGAGGTGGAGATCACCTCGGAGATGCTGGAAATGCTTCATCTGACCAAAGAAGAGGCAGCCGGATTGAAGATATTCCAGGGAAAAGGCTGCGGGCATTGCAATAACACCGGTTATTCGGGTCGGACAGGGCTTTTCGAGGTTATGCTCATTACTCCCATGATAGAAAAGATGATAATTCAGGGATCATCGTCATCCGAGATCAGAGAGCAGGCGGTCAAAGAGGGAATGATGGCTCTAAGATCGGCGGGTCTCGAAAAGCTGAAAAATGGTATAACATCGCTTGAGGAGGTCGTCGCCGAGACTACCATCTGATATTATAGTCCAGGTAATATTTGTCGATAATTAAGGGGGAGGAAATACATTTATGATAACGCTTCGTGAACTTCTCGAATTGATGGTCAAGAGAAAAAGCTCCGACCTGCATATTACGGTTGGATCTCCGCCGGTTCTGCGGATTGACGGCAAACTGGTGAAAACCGATTATGATGTTCTTACTCCTGAACAAACTAAGAAGCTGGCTTATTCGGTAATGAATGAGAGACAGCGTCAGAAATTCGAGGAGAATTCGGAGATGGATCTCTCCTTCGGTGTGGAGCAGCTTTCCAGATTTCGCTGCAACGTTTTCATGCAGCGAGGCAACGTGGCCGTGGCATTACGCCAGATTCCTCATATGATTCAAACGTTCAGCGAGCTGGGATTGCCCGAAGTGGTGCCGAAGTTGGCGGAGCTTCCCCGGGGGTTGATACTGGTCACCGGACCCACCGGATCCGGGAAATCGACCACGCTGGCGGCTCTTATTGATAAGATCAACGATGAAAGAAACCTGCATATAATAACAGTTGAAGATCCTATTGAGTATCTTCATAAGCATAAGAATTGCCTTATTAATCAGCGAGAAGTTCACTCCGATACCAAGAGCTTTTCGGCATCGCTGAAATACGCGTTGCGGCAGGATCCGGATGTTGTTTTGATCGGTGAGATGCGGGATCTGGAGACGATGGAGGCGGCGTTAACGATTTCGGAAACCGGCCACCTGGCATTCGCCACGCTGCATACTAACTCGGCGGCGGAGGCCGTCAACCGTATTGTGGATGTTTTCCCGACAAATCAGCAGGAGCAGGTAAGGGTTCAGCTATCATTTGTTCTGCAAGGGATAATAAGTCAGCAATTGATTCCGCGAATAGGCGGCGGCAGGGTGCTGGCTGTAGAGATACTGGTTGCGACGCCGGCGGTGAGGGCCGTAATCCGCGATGATAAGATTCATCAGATCTATTCGTTGATACAGGCCGGCCAGAAGTTCGGTATGAGAACCATGAATCAATCTATCTATGATCTTTATAAAAAGAAGAAGATCAATTACAACGACGCCATCGGTCGGTCATCCAATATCCATGAATTGGACGAAATGATTCAGAGACAGGGTCCGCAGGGCAGCGTAAAAAAAGGCCTTACATATCAGATTGAGAGGTAGTCCATGCCTGTATTCGAATATAAAGGAAAGACGCGTGGAGGAAAACAGGTCCAGGGTGAGCTGAAGGCTAAAAACAGGGCGGAGCTTGAAAGGCTTCTGAGGGCCAACAAGATCCTGGTGACAGGTGTTTCCAAAAAGCCGGCGCAGATTCAGATAAGGTTCGGTTCCGGCATAAAGAGGGTAGATATATCGAGATTCACAAGGCAGTTCGCCACCATGATATCGGCCGGTTTGCCCATGGTGCAGTGCCTGGAGATCCTCGGCACGCAGATGGAATCAGCGGAATTCCGTAAGATTATCGTTATGGTCAAGGAATCCGTGCAATCAGGTGCGACGCTTTCCGAGGCCTTGGGCAAACACAAGAAAGTTTTCGATGATCTATATGTCAATATGGTAGAGGCCGGCGAGATCGGCGGCGCCCTGGATACTATCCTGATTCGGCTGGCGCAATACAAAGAGAAGACCGACAAGCTGATCAGAAAGGTCAAGGGGGCTCTGGTTTATCCGATCGTGGTGATGGTGGTGGCCATGGGTGTAACCTTCGCTATGCTGAGGTATATTGTCCCGATCTTCGCCAAGATGTTTTCCGGCCTGGGAGCTGAATTGCCGGCGCCGACCCAGGTTGTTCTGAATATCTCTAATTTCCTGAAGGAAAACACGCTGCTGATTATATTCATTCTGGTGATCGCCGGCATTGCCTTTAAGCTGTTTTTGAGAAATCCCAAAGGAAGACTGATTTTCGATGGTTTCAAGCTGAAAATGCCGCTTCTGGGCAGTTTAATCAGGAAAGGCGCCATCTCCAGGTTCACTAGAACTCTTTCGACCCTTCTTTCGTCCGGCGTATCGATTCTGGATGCCCTCAGTATTACAGCAAAGACTTCGGGCAACATGGTTCTTCAGAATGCCATCAAGAAATCAACGGTCTCGATTGCCGAGGGTGAAACCATCACCCAGCCTCTGAAAGAGGTCGGGGTCTTTCCACCAATGGTGACGCAGATGATCTCTGTAGGCGAGAAAACCGGCGGTCTCGACGAGATGCTCTCCAAGATAGCGGATTTTTACGATGACGAGGTTGATGCTGCCGTAGCTGCCTTAACGTCGATAATCGAGCCAATCATCATAGTTTTCATGGGGGCCATGATCGGTTGTATACTTATTGCCATGTATCTGCCGATGTTCGATATAATCGGTCAAATCGGTTAAGAGAACTGCTCCGAAACCGCTCTTTTCAAATAAGAAGGGAGCGGTTTTTTCATCATGGATAAGTCAAAGAAATATAACCACTCGACGCCCGCCGATCGAAGTTTCTGGTTCTTATCATTGCGATCGGTGATAATTCTATTGCTTTTCGGCTCCGGGCTGATCTTCCTGAGACCCTCGGAATTTAGCTATATACTCCTTGGCATTTATGGTTTTCTGGGAATCGTCTATTTTGTTTATAACGTTTCGGTAAAACATTATTCCGAGGAATTCGTCAGAAGCATCATAATAGCCCAGCTGGTTTTCGAGCTTCTTCTTGAGGGATTACTGGTTAACCATGTAGGAGGCAGCTTTTCACCGTTTACTTTATTCTTCATCATAAGCATCGTGGTGACCGCACTATATTTCCGTCTGCAGGGCTCGATACTGGTGGCCACTTCAGCCGGGCTTTTGTATTCTCTTCCTGTATTCTTCGATTTGTCGTTTATCTACGAGGGTCTAATCGAACCTCCGAGGTTGGCCGGGCTGGGCATCTCATCGGATGAAGCGTTCTATACCGTATTTCTGCATCTTTGCCTGTTTTACTCTTTCTCATTCATATCCGGATACCTGGCGCAGAATCTCTTCGTCACGACGCGGGAACTGAGGAGATTAAGAGTCGAGACCAGCGAAATCCTGGAGCAGATGCGTTCGGGCCTGCTGACTGTCAATGCCGAGAAACGAATCGTATATTTCAATAAAGCGGCCGGTGAAATCCTGGGGCTTGATCCCGGAGATGTGCGTGGTGGACATATTCTTAATGTGTTCGGGAAAGGCTGCAGAGAGTTTCGACGACGACTCGACGCTGCCCTGGATTATAAGCGGGCGGAAGACCGTACGGAAATCATCGTCGAACACCACCGAAGCGGCACAATCCCGCTTGGACTTTCGATATCCATTATAAGAGACGATGAGGAGGAGTTAAGAGGAATAATAGCTGTTTTTCAGGACTTGACGGAAGCCAAGAAACTTGAGGAACGGATCAGGGCGGCCGATCGGCTGGCGGCGGTCGGCCAACTGGCAGCCGGCATCGCTCATGAAATCAGAAACCCGCTGGCATCGATATCGGGCTCGGTAGAGGTCCTGAAAGACGAACTCAATCCTGACGGTGATAACCTTCGCCTGATGCAGTTGATCTTAAAGGAGTCATCGAGGCTCAACACCATACTGACGGATTTTCTCAATTTCGCCCGCATAAACAGAAAATCCACAGATAGGAGTGATCTCAGCGTGGTGATTCCAGAGGTGATTGAACTCGCAGCAGGTGATAGCAAGATCAATGATTCCGTTGAGATTACGCATAATCTGCATCAGCAAAATATCCTGGTGGCGGGTAGTGAGGATCAGATTAAGCAGATTCTCTGGAATTTGATTTTAAACTCCGCTCAGGCGATGGGGGGAAAGGTGGAGTGATCCGGATCTCCACCGAGAATTATTGTTCCGACGTGGGTATTCAAATGGTCAAGCTGATTGTAACTGATGAGGGCCCGGGCGTTCCTGCCGGGATCAGAGATAAGATTTTCGACCCGTTTTTCTCGACCGGGCAGGATGGCACCGGTTTAGGGTTGCCGATTGTGGTTCGCCTCGTGGATTGCCTGGAGGGTAAAATCGACCTTGAATCTTCGGCGGAAACCGGCACGAGATTTTCGATATGCCTGCCCATAGAGCAGGCCAAAAAGAAGAAACCCAAAACGCTGCAAGAAGTTATGACAAGCTGAAATTTCTTCGGTTTTTTCTTTCAGCTATATTTTTTTCTTGACGATTGAACAAATGAACAGTATATTTCTTTGCAGGTCCATACGGACTCGCGCGGACAACTTATGGATTGGAAATTGAAAATAAAAATAGAGGAGGGCAATCATGGCTAAGGATTTGACTGCCAGACAGCGAGAGATCTTCGAGTTTATCAAGGGGATGATTCGCAGTAAGGGGCGGCCGCCATCCATAAGGGAGATCGGGGAGCAGTTCGCCATCCGTTCCACAAACGGCGTCAGGGCCGTTCTGGAGGCCCTGGAGCGCAAGGGGTATATCCGTCGAGATAGATACACATCCCGGGGAATTGAGCTTTTGAAAGAGGCCGACGAGATAGTGTCATCGGGGCGCCTCCGGGAGATCTTCTGGGTCGGTCGGGTGGCCGCCGGCACGCCGGTCTGGGCCGAGGAGAATATTGAGGGCAGTTTCCTCATAGACCGGGAATTCGTGCCGGGCGAGGAGGTCTTCTCGCTGAAGGTGCAGGGCGATTCCATGATCGACGCCGGCATATTCGACGGCGATTATGTGCTGGTTAGAAAACAGCCCAACGCCGACCCCGGCGATATGGTGGTGGCGCAGATCGGCGATGAGGCCACGGTCAAGAAGTTTTTCCCCGAGAGAAAGAGAATCCGCCTGGAGCCGGCCAACACCGATTACGGCCCCATAATCATAGAGAAAAGCACCCCCGGGTTTTCAATCGCCGGCAAGGTGATCGGGTTGTTAAGGAGGATGTAGGGGGGAGCGGGAATATATGTTATTTGGGGGGTAATGTTTATATTTGGAATTGGATATTTTGTATGTATCGTAGGGGCGAGGTTACCTCGCCCCTACGGAAAAACCCAAATGGGGGTGTGATATGATTAATATGAGGATTGATATTATTCGGAGGGAATCCCCCTCTGCGGGTCGATCTGTCTGCCCGTATGGGAGATCGACCCCTACAGAATGTGGGAAGGGAATCGGTGAAGTGGAAGAAATGAGATGAAAAGTGGGTCAAAACTGCCAAGAAAGCGATCAATACGATTGAAAGATTATGATTATTCGCAAAATAACGCCTATTTCGTGACGATTTGCACGAAAGATAGGTTACCGACGATAGATTCCGGCATTATTCGCGGAATTATCCAAAAAGCCTGGGAAAACCTTCCAAACCATTATCCCACAGTTATTCTGGATGAATTTGTGATTATGCCCAACCATGTGCACGGGATAATCATAATAAATGATCAAAATAAATATGGCTTCTGTAGGGGCGAGGTTACCTCGCCCCTACGAAAGAAAATAACATTAGGCCAGATTGTGGCCTGTTTTAAATACCAATCGACAAAATCAATAAATCAAATCCGCGGATCTATTGGTGTTCCATTCTGGCAGCGCAATTATTACGAACATGTAATACGAAACGATGATGATTTACATAAAACCAGAAAATATATCCGGGAGAATCCTTTGAAATGGGATCTGGATGAGGAGAATCCCAATAATATTTTGCAAGTAACTCGGGGGGCAACGTTAACCATGGGGGGTAAACATTGTACCAGGATATCGAGGAACAGGTCGATGTCATAGCCATCTTCGAGACTGGTCGGATGCGGCCGATCAAGTTCCGGTGGAACGGACGGGCTATCAAGATAAAAAAAGTCACCGGCGCCTGGAAATCGGATGTGGGGGCGCACAAGATCCGCTATTTCGCGGTGCTCGATTCGGCCTCTAATTTTTTCCAACTCGCCTACGACGAGAGAAACACCGTCTGGGTTTTGAACAAGATATGGGTGGAATAAAAAACGACTCGGTCTGGCGGGGGTGCAGGGCGATCATGCATATCGACATGGACGCCTTCTTCGCTGCGGTGGAGCAAAAAATCAACCCCGATCTGAGGGGAAGGCCTGTGATCGTAGGCGGCACTCCCGATTCGAGAGGGGTGGTTTCCACATGCTCGTATGAGGCCAGAAACTACGGAGTGCATTCCGCCATGCCGATGAGGCAAGCGTACAAACTATGCCCTCAGGCAGTATATATAGACACATCGGGGGGCAAGTATTCGTATATGTCGGTCAGGGTATTGAATGTCTTGAAAAACTACTCGCCCAATGTCGAGCCGGTATCAATAGATGAAGCATTCGTGGATATCACCGGTGTGCACGAACGGTATGGGGGACCTGAAAAGCTGGCGGCAAGTGTGAAGCGAGATATAAAAAAAGAGCATGGCCTGACATCATCAATAGGGATTGGTCCGAACAGGTTCGTGGCCAAGATGGCATCATCTGCGAACAAGCCGGACGGCCTGGTGATAATTCCACGGGAAGAAGTGAGGCAATTTTTATGGGTCCAGCCGGTAAGACATCTCTGGGGGGTAGGCCCGAAATCGGAGGAAGCTTTTAAAAGGATCGGAATAGAAACTATAGGCGATCTGGCTAAGACCGACGGGGGCAAGCTAAAAAAGATGTTTGGGATAGCAGGACCGGCATTGAAAAAAATGGCCACCGGAGAAGGCGATGACGATGTCCGTCCCAGCGATATTGATCACGAGGCTAAATCGATGGGGCATGAGCACACGTTCCACCGCGACACGAACAATCAGGATGAAGTTATAGGATTGTTATTGTACCTCTCTGACAGGGTATCCCGTCGCCTGAGGCAATCCGGTTGCGAGGGGAAAACGGTTGCGTTAAAGATCAGAAAATCAAGTTACAAATTGGTTACCCGGTCCTCTACTTTAAAAGAATATTTCGATACGGAAAAGACAATTTTCCGGACTGCAAAGATGTTGTTGTTGAAAAATAGATTTCTCGATGAACCGATCAGGCTCTTAGGCGTGAATGTTTCTAACCTCAGGAGTAAGAGAGATCCATATTATAATGAATTGCTATCGGGAGATGATCCTCGAATAAAAAGCGAGAAAATCGACCTACTGTTGGATTGCCTGCGTGACCGGCATGGCGAGGAATCTATATTTTTCGCCGGTTCGCGTGTTTTTTAAAACGAATATCCTTGACATAAATAGACCTCTTTTCTTTATTGCCCGTGGCATGAAAGTGATTAAATTAAGGCGGGTGTAGCATGGGTAGCGAAGATGTGATGGAAAAGGCGATGCCTTTATTGGACCGTTGGCAATTTTCAGCCAGGGCAATAAGTTTAGAAAGCTCAATCATAAGGGAGATTCTCAGGGATTCATCTCAACCCGGGGTTATTAATTTCGCCGGTGGGCTGCCCGCCCCCGAACTTTTCCCCATTGATGACATCAAATCTGCCTGCGAGCGAGTCTTAGCCGAATACGGCCCTAGTTCACTACAGTATTCCCTGACCACCGGAATTCCCCCTCTCAGAGAATATCTCGCCGGGAGGGTTTCTATCGGCGGTATAGAATATTCCCCCGAATCGATTCAGATCACCTGCGGCGCCCAGCAGGGTCTTGATATCATCGGGCGGGTTTTTCTGGAACCGGGTTCCGTGGTTCTGACGGAGGAGCCAACCTATGTGGGAGCCATTCAGGCCTTTTCTTTCTACGATGCCCGATTCATCTCCGTCGTCACCGACACTGACGGCATGCTTCCCGACGATCTGGAGAAAAAGGTCATCAAGTATAAGCCGACCATGATATACCTGGTTCCTAATTTTCAGAATCCCTCCGGCATAACGATGTCGAAATCACGTCGGCAGGCAGTTATCGAACTGGCGATAAAATATGATGTTCCTATTATCGATGACAATCCTTACCGTGAGTTGCGCTACATGGGTGAGCATGTGCCGTCGCTGAAGGCCATGGACAGGGAGCACGTCATCCAGCTGGGAACATTTTCGAAGATAATCTCGCCGGGGCTCAGGATTGGCTGGATTGTCGCGGAACCCGAGGTCATTTCCTTATGCGAAAGAATGAAACAGGCCTGCGATCTTCATACCAATACTTTTGCCCAGTATGTTGTCTATGAATTTGCCGCCAGCGGCGACCTGGAAAAACATATCGATAGGTTGATTGAATCTTACAGTGTTCGCCGTAACGTTATGATCGAGGCTCTGAGAAATTATTTCGACGACGGAACGACGTGGACTGAACCAGAAGGCGGTTTATTCCTCTGGGTCAGGTGTCCCGCGGGGATATCGGCATCCGCGTTACTGCCGAAGGCCCTTGAGGCCGGGGTCGCTTATGTGCCGGGCAAATATTTCTACAGTCAAAAACCCGACGATGCGACTATCCGGCTTAATTTCTGCAATGCCACCGAGGAGAAGATTGTGGAGGGGGTCAGGAGACTGGCAGGAGTTATCAAGACGGCCGTGTAATAGCAGCGCTGGCTCATGGAAATACCTTTTATAAAAATTCAGAGTGCCGGGAATGATTATGTCTATATTGAAAAAAAGTCGATCTCTCGTCTGAAAACGAACACTCCCTCCCTTGCTCGACGCATGTCAGACAGGAACAGAGGCATCGGATCGGACGGCCTGATTATTGTCGATATGCCTGACAAAAATGCAGCCTTTATAAGGATTTACAATGGTGATGGTTCGGAGGCTGAACTTTGCGGCAATGGACTCCGCGGGGCGGCCTTATACCTCAGGAGGGCTCAGAAGAGTCGGGCGCGGAGATTTCTAATCTGCACTCGCTGGAACGATTATCGGGTGGAGGTGGTTAGTCTTTCCGAAGATGCCGCTATTATTCGGGCATCTCTGAGCGGGCCATCATTTAACGCCAGGGCAATAGGGTATTCGGAAGATGAAAGTATCTGTATGGGCGTCCCCGTATCCGTTGGTGAATGCCGGAGAGATCTTTATTGCGTCGCCATGCCCAATCCTTTCGCGGTGATTTTTGTTGACAATTTCGATTTTGACTGGCAGAAAGAGGGTCGGGCCATCGAGAATAGCCCGATATTCAAGAATAGGATAAACGTTATGTTTACAAGGATCGATTCTCGCAGACAGATTACAGTTGTGCCCTGGGAACGGGGCTCTGGCGCTACGCTGGCTTGCGGATCGGGGGCGGCAGCGGCCATGGCGGTTTCGGGATTGCTCGGCTATACCGGTGGAAGAGTTTCCGTCATAATGCCCGGGGGGACGCTCAAAACATCATGGAATATCGAGGACAACGAAATCCACCAGGAAGGACCGAGCAGGGTCGTTTTTACGGGATCATATAAGATTTGAGGAAATATAAAAATCATATAGCTGAGAGAATTTCCAGGCTGGTCGGGGTCGGGAAGCCGGACGTGGAATCGTATATCGAGGTACCGCCATCGGAGGAGATGGGGGATCTGGCATTCCCATGCTTTTCTCTGGCAAAAACCCTGAGGAAATCGCCTGCGGATATCGCCCGGGATCTCCAATCCGGACTCACCAGCGATGATTTGATCGAGCGAATCGAGGCCAAAGAGGCTTACCTCAATTTCTTCTTTGTTAAAAACGCTCTCATGGCAGATGTTATTTCTGAAATCTTACGGGCGGATGAAGATTACGGCAAGAGCAGCGCTGGCTCGGAGAAAACGATCGTCATTGAATATTCATCTCCGAATATCGCCAAGCCTTTCGGAATAGGCCATCTGAGATCTACCGTCATCGGGGCAGCCCTTAAGAGGATTTTCCGCCACCTGGGGTATAAGGTGGTCGGCCTCAATCACCTCGGGGATTGGGGCACACAGTTCGGGAAGCTATTATACGCCTTCAGGAATTGGGGGAATGAATCGGAGTTGCAGAGGAAACCGATAGAGCATCTTTATGATCTCTATGTAAAAATCCACCAGCAGGAGGAGGAAGATCCTGCTCTACTTGAGTCAACCAGAGCCGAGTTTAAAAAGCTCGAGGAAGGTGATCCGGAGAGCCTGGCTTTATGGAAACGTTTTTCCGATCTCAGCAAAAGGGAATTCGAAAAGATATACGATATGCTGGGGACTGAGTTTGAAGGCGATGCAGGAGAATCGTTTTATATCGACAGGATACCGGAAACCGAGAATATTCTAAAAGATGCATCGCTTATCGTGGAAAGTCGCGATGCCACCATAGTAGATCTTGAAGAATACGGTATGCCTCCCATGCTGATAAGGAAAAGCGACGATACGACACTATATGCCACACGGGACTTGGCGGCAGCCATCTATAGAAAACAAGAATACGACTTCAACGAGATGGTATATGTGGTAGGCGTGGCGCAATCCCTCTATTTCCAGCAATTATTCAAAGTCCTGGAGCTGATGGGATTCAGCTGGGCTGCAAATTGCCATCATATCAGCTTCGGATGGGTTAAGCTGGGCGATGAGATGATGTCCACGCGCCGGGGCAATATTGTCTTTCTGGATGACGTTATATCGAGAACCATTGAAAAAACAGAGAAAATCATCGAGGAAAACAGCCCGGATTTACCGAATCCCGATAAGGTGGCGTTCGACGTGGGGATTGGGGCGGTGATTTTTGCCGATCTTTCCTGCCGCCGGGAGACCGATATCGCTTTCGATTGGGACAGGATGCTCGATTTCAAAGGGTATTCTGGTCCTTATCTGCAATACTCTCATGCCCGAATCTGCAGCGTTCTGCGAAAATACGGAAAGGAATTGCCATCGAGCTGCGACGCTCGGCTGTTGCAACTGCCTGAGGAGTACGCCCTCGCTAAATTGCTGGCCTTATATCCCGATATAATAGAAAAGGCCGCAAAAGAATTCGAACCGTATCATATTTCATCTTTTTTACTTGAGCTTTGCGGTATTTTTAACACATATTATCAGAAGTATCGATCTCCGGAGGACCGGATCCTTTCGTCGGATGCAGATACTACAAGGTCGAGGCTGGCATTGACCGGATGCATCAGGATCGTACTTAGCTCGGGTTTGAAGCTGCTTGGGCTTTCAGCACCGGAAATGATGTAGAAGAAAAGAACGTATCGAACTAATAGAAAGTCATAGGAATGAGAATTCGGATATGGATAAGGTAATAAATCCCATAAAGAGCCTCAGGGCTACCGTGAGATTACCCGGCGATACTGCGATTTCCCACAGGGCGGCCCTTCTTGCATCCATATGCAACGGCCAGGTGGAGATTAAGAA
The DNA here is from genome assembly GCA_965541585.1 of uncultured bacterium. GTDB lineage: Bacteria > Zixibacteria > MSB-5A5 > UBA10806 > UBA10806 > CBDVBL01. Next base: position 318,098 of record CBEUCH010000001.1, read on the forward strand.
TTATTCCGCGGGGCTGGAATGCCACACCACTCTGGACTGCCTGGCTCAACTGGGCGTCGAGATCGAACATGACGAGAGTAATCTCGTTATCCATGGCAAGGGGCTTAAGGGAATTGAGCAGCCGGACGGGCCCGTTAACGTTAAGAATTCGGCGGCGACGGCGAGAATGCTTTGCGGGATTCTTGCGGCCGCAGAATTTGAATCGGAACTCGTCTGTGGCGAATCGATATGCAACCTGCCGATGCGGCGAGTAATAGAGCCGCTGAGGCAAATGGGCGCTGAGATTGAATCCGATAATTACAAAATGCCCTTGAAGATAAAAGGAGCAAAGCTTCAGGGGATCCAATACGCCATGCCGGTTTCATCATCGCAAGTAAAGGGAACGCTTCTCTTGGCCGGATTGCTGGCCGACGGCAAGACTGAAATTATCGAGCGCATTTCCAGCCGGGATCATTTTGAGAGGTTGCTGACATATTTCGGCATCAAGTTGAAGAAGAGCAGGATAGAGCCTAAACCATCCGATGAGGATCCGCTTATAAGAAGATTCAAGAAGGAAACCGGAGTTGTCTCGCCCGATCTGAAAGGTGATATGATCACGATCATGGGAGGGCAGCAGATCGCCCAGAGATCGCTGACCATCCCCGGCGATATTTCCTCAGCCGCTTATTACATAATTGCAGGATTGCTTGTGAAGAATTCGGTGGTGAGAGTGGAGAATGTCAGCCTGAATGCCACCCGCATGGGATTTGTGGATGTCCTGCAAAAAATGAGGGCTCCGATAACGGTCGAGCAGGTGGGAGAGATGGGTTTTGAACCGTACGGCACCATTGAGATCAAATCGGCGGAGATAAAGGGCAGGAGAATGGTTGGAGAGCTTATCCCCAGCATCATAGATGAGCTGGCGGTAATGGCCATAGTGTCCGCGGCTGCCCAGGGGACATCTGTCATTCGCGACGCATACGAGTTGCGTAACCAGAAGATAGACAGGATCAAATCGATAGCCACCAATCTGAGAAGAATGGGGATCAAAGTCGGAGAACTCGACGATGGCATGGCAATCGATGGCGGTACCGGTCTGGAGGGAGCAGAGATTGACAGTTTCGGCGATCATAGAATCGCCATGTCGTTTGCCGTCGCCGGCCTCATAGCCGACGGCCCCACGGTAATCAAGGATGCAGAATGTGTCGATATTAGCTATCCGGGATTCTGGGATGATTTTGATCGTTTCGCAAGCGGGCAGTCAGTTTAGCTGGCAGGCAAGGAAACTGGGTCATTAAAAGAAAATTTATTCTCGCAAGCAGCATAGGATTCAGGCGGGGAGTCTCCGTTTTTGTGCAGCTTTGCACCATAATCATACCTGTTTATGTTGTAACGGCATTGCTCAAACTCACTCCCTTCTTTGAATACGTGGGCGGGATATTCGAGCCTTTCATGAAATTTATCGGCCTGCCGGGTGAATCCGCTGTAGCGATTGTCACGGGAACATTCGTGAATCTCTATGCGGCGGCGGCTGTGGTGGCCGATCTTGAAATGGATGCCAGACAGCTGACGATTCTGGCGCTGATTCTGGGCATATCCCACTCACAGATTATGGAAACAGCAATTATCGGCAAAATGCGAGCCAGGCCATATCTGGTGACACCCCTCAGGGTGATATTTTCGCTTTGCGCCGGGTTCATTTTGAATCTCATGTTAGTGTAAGATCATGCAATTTTTGCTGGATACAGGCCTGGGACTGCTTAGCCTTCTGGTAAAGGTCTTCCTCATAGTTGTTCCCTTAATGATGCTGCTTGAGATCTTTCGAGAATACGAGCTGCTTGATAAGATAACGGGCGCTGTCCGTCGCCCGGCAGGGAAACTGGGATTCAAACGGAATTCCATTTATCCGTTGCTGGCGGGTGTCATCTTCGGCATTTCGTATGGCGGTGGCGTTTTGATAGGAGAATCCCGCGCTGGACGAATAAAGGGAAATCAGAATTTTCTGGTGGCGCTTTATCTGGGGCTCTGCCATGCGGTATTTGAAGATACGTTGATATTTGCATCTCTGGGGGCAAACGGATTGATTGTCTTATCGTCGCGGTTGCTTCTGGCGACAGCGGTTGTTTTCGTAGTATCTTTTATCATAGGAGAACGAGGCGATTAGCAGGAAGAGCTTTGGAGATAGAGCCGAGAGGATAGCCGCAGATTATCTGATTTCCGAAAATTTCAATATCGAAGCGGTGAAGTGGCGTGAGAGTCGCTATGAACTTGATATAGTGGCCAGGAGAGCCGGCCTCCTGGTCTTCGTTGAGGTGAAAGCCTCCAGCAGCGATACCTTCGGCCCCCCGGAACTTCGAGTGAATCGTACCAAGCAAAAAAGAATAGCCGCCGCCGCCCAGGAGTATCTCTCAGGGATTGAATATCAACCGGATGAAATCCGATTCGACGTTATCGGTGTCGTCTGGCGGGAAGGGGAAAAGCCCGGGATAAGCCATGTCGAATCGGCATTTATTGTCGAGGATTATTAGAAATTAAAAATAGTATCGGGAGTGTGTTTATTCTTCAGAGAATCGAGCCTGCCGACTATTCTTTCCCAGAGCAATAGCCGCCTTCCTGTGTCATCAGAAATACTTTCGATATGCTGCAGCATCCAGCTGGAATCCGTGCCGTTCCGTGAAAAAATCCGCTCATATGCCAGTATCAGGGAATCGGGATCGCGCGTGAACATCTCCCTGGCTACCGCCAGTTGCGTGTAGGTTGAAACGAATTTGTCGTCATCGTTAGAGGTGGGATCTGCGCTCCGATATCGCTGAAATTGCATAACCGCGATGGCGGTTATTGCAGCGAATAGAACAATAATGACAAGAAGGCGTTTAGCCGCCATAATAGAAGGACCGATAGTCTTCTATTTCTGCATTTTGCTTAGCCGAGTTTATCCATCTCGACCAGATTTCTCGACGTTCTTTATCCTGTGTGTTTTGCAGGAGAGAATCCTGCTGGGCGGCCAATAGCGTTGTATCGGCCGCTTGCCGGTCGACATATTTTAAGATATAGGACCCGGCACGAGATTCAACGGCCCTTGAAATCGGATTGTCCTCCGATAAGCTGAAGGCGGCCCCGATGAATTCCGGATCGGAACCGATTTTGGGGACAAATTCATAGCGAGCGAAGTAGTCGGTTTCCTCGATTTGCTTTCCATCAGATGCGGCCATATCTTCGAATGATTTCCCGTCCTCGATGTTTTGGCGAAGTCCGGCAGCGTGTTTTTGTGCCTCCTCGATTTGCTTTTGTGATAGCAGAGTTCGCTCGACCCGGTCTCTCACCTCCTCGAAAGGACTATAGCCCAGGGGGATCCTTTCATCGAGCTGGCAGACTATAAGAGAGTTTCTGGCAAGGATTACATCTGATATGTCACCGGCTTTAGCATCAAAGGCAAAATCGCTGATCTCCGGCACCGATCCGAGCTTTGGGATAAATCCACTCTTCGAAAAGGGTCCAGTCTTAATTATATCCATCTCGAAATCCTCGGCTGACTCTTCGAAACCATAGACAACGGCGTCCTGGACGAAACCGTTGGCCTTTTCCTCGATCGCAGCCAGGGTCGAAGGCGATGCAAAGACTTTCAGGAGGATATGGCTGGCTTTATATTCCATAGCCGGTTCATCTGCGGCGTCGTCCGGCTCCACCTCCCTTTTCCCGGTCAATTTCAAGATATGCAATCCAAATTGGGTCTTCACCGGTTCGGAGATGTCGCTGATATTTTCCAGTTTCGACGCAGCTTCCCAGAATGGCTGGACCATTTTCCCTTCGCCGAACCATCCCAGATCGCCCCCTTTGCTCCCTGAGCCGGTATCTTCCGAGAACTCTTTGGCCATCTCGGCGAAATTGGCCCCGGCCATCAGCTCGTTGTAAAGGGAATCCATACGTTGCCGTACTATAGCTAAATCTTCGTCGCCCGGAGATTTGACGAACTGGATGTAGGAGACGGCGACCTGCTCGGGACTTCTGTAATTTTCCTTATCGGCTTCGTATTTAGAGAGGATCTCAGATTCCGGTATATCTGCAATTGAATCCTCGAAATCACTTCTCGGAATGAGGATATATTTTACCTTAACCTTTTCATTCTTCTCGATGAATGAATCTCTGACTTCGGCCTCCGTTACACGCACCATCGACGTTATAAATTCCTGTAATCTATTGATCAATAGCTGTTGCCTGATCTGATCTTCGAAGCCGCTGATAAACCTTAATAGATCCGGTTGATTGGATGACGCCATCTGTTGAAGCCATACCTGATATTTCTGGATATCGAAATAGCCATCGGTCTGGAATTCCGGCAACTGTAATAGATCCTGCGGGGGACTTATCCGCATATACTCGGCCACCTCGGCGGTAGTAATCTCTATACCGTGACGCCTGGCTTGGATTTCCAGGGTGGTTATGGTTATCAAATTATTCCAGATCTCGTCTCTGATCTTCTCCATCTGCTCTTCGGTCGTTTCTTCATCTTCCTGGAGCAAGGCCCGCAGACGAGGCCGATAGACATTCTCGAAGACCATCAATGGTATGTCTATGCCATCGACCGTACCTATCACTCCGGGCGGCGCAGCCTTCCCACCCCGTGTGGGGTCCGCGAAGATCGATGTCAAGCCTTGGAGTATCATAAAGCCGGCAAAGGCTATAAGGACGAAAAAGAATACTATTTTCGCGGAATTCCGCATTGTCTGCATCATAATATCAACTCTCCACTCTCATTCCATCCTGTAATTATTTCGGCAAGATCTCTCAAAACCCCATAATATAAGGCTATTATACTTCATCGCAAGCAGAAAAGGGAACTGTGATCGGCATCAGAGTGATATCCTATGACTGGATTAACCATAGGGGAATATACATGTTAGCTATTTCCGTTGTCGGCGAGATCAATTAGAGCATTCTGGAGCCTGATATGCTTCTGGAGAAGCCTTATATAGTTCTTCTCTCGTCCGGCAGCCTTAGATCTAATTATCCTCGACAGGAGTCGTTTTTCGGATCCGCTCCAGGTTGACAGGCCGGGGATTGACGCCAGAATGAGGCTCCAGCGTCTGAATTGAAGCCGTTCGGAAGCCGTCCACGATTTTAAATTGTCCACGCCAAGAACGTTTTTTGCGAATTTCATTGAATCCCGCTCTGCTTCTCGGCCGTCTCCTGAATAATTTTCTGCTATCATGCGAGTCAGGGAAAAAGCGATCCTCGAAACCTGAAGCTCCTCGTAGGGCTCTTCGATCATCGGCCTCAGATCAATCACCATATCGCTCAGGGCCAGTTTCTTTAATGTCTTGATATCCGTGCGATAAGCTCTATCCTTGCGTATTCTCGACCACTCATTCTGTGCCAGTTCATTTATCCCGGGGTCGATTGATCGAAATCCGAGCTTGAAATAGAACCAGAACGAACCTGATTGAAGCCCCTCCTCATTTTCGTGGCCGACCTGCCACTGGCGCATAAGAAATGCTCTCGCACCGAAGTGGTGATAAAAGACCCTTAAAAAATGTTCGAAGATCAACGATGCTTCCCCCGAACGGAAAGTATCGAAAACATTTATCGCAATCTCGCATCGCTCAAAGAGTAAAACTGCGATCCCGTAGCCTATGGGAACGCCATTTTTGATCAACAGAGCACTGTAGTTGGTCTCCAGCGGCATCCGGTCATCGGCACGCATTCCCAGTATGAAAATCTCCAGCCCCCGCCCCGGTGATGTTAAGTATACCTCCGCAGGGTTGGCGTAAAGGACAGGATAGAGTTCTCTGTGACGGGGCAACTGGGCTCGAATGAGAGTATCTATGATCTCCGAACCGGCCTTCGCCGACAAAAGCGAAATTTCCGGCGCCGTCTTTTTGACAGATTTTCTGAGATCGATCTTCTGCTTTTTCAATGGCACTCTCTGGAAATATATTTTCCGGGGAGGATTCTTGGCCAGGGTCCGAGCTGCCCTGGTCATTCCGAGATGCCATATGAGCGTCAATTCAGAATTATCATACAGATACTGTTTTATCTCGAACGGGGCCTGGATCCGGTTGAGCTTCTCCAGAAGCCAGCTTAAGGAGGTCTGGCTGTTGCCGACTGCTCTTGTAATCCAGTCCTCGGTGGTAAGATCTTCATCATCGACACCATCGTTCTCCATATACAATGCAAACATACTCAACATTCCCGAGATCGGGTCGGACTCCTTCTCCGCATAATCGTCCCAGTCTATATCCACCGACGGGCCATAATTGTCCACCAGCCAGCGGGTCATATGGATATTGTAAGGATAGTGAATCCTGGTATCCACTATGCCGGTATCATCGATCCTGTCATCATCGGGCCCGTTGACCTCCCTGAAGTATTCGACTCTCCCTGCAAAATCGGCCAGCTCATTGTCAATCAGCTTTAGAAGAAGGGAATTATCCGGATAAGCCTGTAGAAAACACAATGTTTCGTGGTATTTGATAAGAAGTCGAGGATTCCTGATCCTGCTTTCTCTGAGTTTTTCGATGACGGCGATTTTTCTCTTCGCGTCTGACGGCGAAAATAGAGCCTTAAGCCCTGCAAGCGATTCAATCAGTTGATTGGTTCTGGCGGTGGGTGTTAATCTTCTGGTCATTACTGCTTCCCTGTATTGGCGCTATATGATATTATAAGATTGATGGTTGAATTTTCACAGCAGTTTATTGGGGAGCGTAGGGCAATGCCGGGCATATAACCTCTAACCTGCTACGAGAAAACGTCTTAATCCTTCGCATATCCGCTTATAACCGAAAACGATTCGCTATAGCGTCGAAAAAGAGAAATAATTTCGTCTAAAAAACGAAACCTTCTTATGCAACATCCGTAATATAACGCATGTTAGATAACAAATGTTTGATTTGGAGATGATATGCCGCCAAAAACCGTTTTTACAAGAAATGATGTAATAGAGGCCGCATTCGAGATTGTGCAAAGGCAAGGGATGCACGAGCTTACAGCTCGCAAAGTGGCCTTGGAGTTAGAATCGTCCACAGCCCCCGTCTATAGCAATTTCGATTCGATGAAACTTCTCGAACGCGAGGTGATCAGGAAAGCCAAGGATTTGCTTTTAGGCTATACCAAAAGACCGTATACCAAAAGAGTGTTTCTGAATATGGGTACCGGATACGCCATATTTGCACGGGAACATTGCAAGCTTTTCAGCGCCATATTTTTAGAGAGGGGCGACTTCAAAGATATTGTCGATGAGTTTTTAGAGTCATTAAGGAAAGAGTTGGTAAATGACAAGAGATTTACCACTATGTCTTCCGAACGCAGGGACGCTCTTCTTTTGAAGATGTGGATATTCACTCACGGTCTCGCCACACTGATATGCGTGGGACTTTCTGAGGACAATAGCGACGAGTACATAATCAAAACTCTTTTGGCCGTAGGCGGCGCCGTTATCGGGGCGGCCCTGGCTCAACCCGAAAATTAATTATCTAAATTTTTACAGGAGAAGTAAGATGAAACCCAAAACTACTCTTTTCATTCTCATGTTGATCTGCTCGAGCTTCGCGGTCAACACAGCTGTCAGGGGGCAGGACGTTCCCCAGGGGACTATAAAAGGACGCGTCATAGATAGTGAAACAAAAGCTCCCCTTCCCGGAGTGTCAGTTCTTATCGCGGCTCCTGCTATGGGCGCAAACGCTGATGTCGATGGTAATTTCACAATCAACAATGTGCAGGTCGGCAATTACACGTTAAAGTTCAGTTGTATCGGCTATGATCCCTTTTCGAAAACCGATATAATTGTCAAACCGAAAAGGATAACATTTGTAAATGCCGAGCTCAACGTATCGCCTCTTCAGATGAACGATGTGGTAGTCACGAACGGGTATTTCTCACGGAAAGAGGATCAGCCGACAAGCTCCATCAATTTCTCCTCCGAGGAGATACGCAGAGCCCCCGGTTCGGCGGGCGATGTAAGCCGCATCATAATGGGGCTTCCCAGTATCGCGAAAGTCAACGATCAGGTAAACAGCCTTATAGTCCGCGGCGGAAGTCCCATGGAGAACGCTTTTTATATCGATAATATCGAAATACCGAACATCAACCATTACCCGACCCAGGGATCATCGGGCGGTCCGATAGGGCTTTTGAATGTCGATTTCATTCAGGATGTCGAATTCTCGTCGGGCGGTTTCTCCAGCGCCTACGGTGATAGATTATCATCCGTGATGGAGCTATCGTTCAGAGAAGGCAACCGGGATGAGTTGGACGGACAGCTGGATATGGCCTTCGCGGGATTCGGATTTACGGGCGAGGGCCCCATCGCAAACGGCCAGGGTTCATGGCTCTTTTCCGCCAGGAGGAGCTTTCTTGATCTGCTGGTGGACGCTATCGGCACAGGTGTCGCTCCGGAATACAGCGATTACCAGGGAAAGCTCGTTTACGATCCGACGCCTAACGATAAACTTACCTTATTGGGTGTGATGGGAATCGATTACATCGGTTTCGGTAAAGATCAGGCGATAGAGGACGGTAATATCACTTACGGCAAAACCGATGTCATAGAGGGGGTGTCGGGAGTAAACTGGCGTCATCTCTGGAACGCAAAAGGGTATTCCAATACGTCGGTTTCATACATTGCGACCAAAAGCATAGCGGATTACTACGAAGCCAGAACCGATTTAAATATAATGGATAACAATTCCCTCGAGTCCGCCGCTCAGCTTCGCAATGTGAACTTTTATCGCTTTAACCCATCTCATCAACTTGAGTTCGGTGTTGAGGGGAAAATAGTCGGGGCCGATTACGATAATTTCCTTTCCGAATATACCGACGCTCTGGGTAATACCACTCCGGAAAGCAGGATAGACGACCGGATCTCGTCACAGAAAGTCGGGGTCTTCGCCAATTACACGTGGAAACCGTTCGATAGGCTTTCTTTGACCCCCGGTGCGAGATTTGATTATTTCGCCTATAACGAAAACAGCCATGTCTCCCCGAGGTTTTCCCTCTCTTACAAAATCAGCCAGAAAACGTCGATAAACGGAGCAGCCGGAATATATTATCAAAACCTGCCTCTGATCATTCTCTCTCAGCGGGAAGAGAATAAAAACCTAAAAGATCCTGTCGCCTATCATTACATATTGGGAATCAACCATCTTCTAACCGAGAACACGAGGCTGACTCTGGAGGTTTACGATAAAGAGTATGACAATTTCCCGCTTGATCCAACAACACCGACATTATTTGTCCTGGATGAGTTATCCTACCGTTACGGATTCTTTTTCGATCATGCGACTCTTGTCGATGACGGCAAAGCCTACTCGCGCGGAGTTGAATTGACAATCCAGAAAAAGCTGGCCGCTGATTTTTACGGTCTGGTAAGCGGTTCTTATTTCAGATCCCGTTATCAGGATCTCAATGGTGTTTGGAAAGACAGGGTATTCGATAACCGCTACACATTCAGCGCCGAAGGTGGCTATAAGCCGAACAACAAATGGGAGTTCAGTTTGCGCTGGATCTACGCCGGCGGCGCTCCATACACACCGTTTGATATAGCGGCCTCGGAGGCCATAAACAGGGGAGTCTTTGACGGAAGCAAGATAAACGAGGTCCGTTATTCCGATTACCATTCGCTGAATATTCGATTTGACAGGAGATTCAATTTCAAAGGATCCAACTTGATATTTTACTTCAGCGTCTGGAACGCCTATAATCAGAAAAACGTGGCCTCTTATTACTGGAATGAGATTGAAAACAAAAAGGATACCACAAACCAATGGGGCTTTTTGCCGGTTTTCGGCTTAGAATATGAATTCTGATTGACATTTAGCACGGAGATGTTCCAGGAAGATTTAAGGTGATTTAAGGGAATGGTTGAACCATGGAAACTCACCAGATCTGGACTACTATCAGGTCGATTATTGTCATAGTCGTCAGCCTGTATGTTGTTCTCATAATCGTCGTTTGGTTTTTTCAATCGCGTCTCATCTATTTTCCTCAAAGTGCGATAGCCATGACGCCTGATCAGATAAAGCTTCCGTACGAAGTGATAAGTTTTGAGGCATCGGATGGAGTAAAGCTCTCGGGCTGGTTCATTCCGGCTGAGAACAGCAGAGGCGTGATTCTGTTCTGTCACGGGAATGCAGGCAATATATCCCATCGCCTGGAATCAATCCTCATTTTCAATCGTCTGTCTCTTGACGTGTTCATTTTCGACTATAGGGGCTACGGTCAGAGCGAGGGTAAACCAACCGAGCAGGGAACATATCTCGACGCGGAGGCGGCTTGGGATTACCTGGTCGAGAATCGAGAGGCTGATCCGACTAAGATAATCATCTTCGGCAGATCGTTGGGTGGGGCCGTGGCTTCGTGGCTGGCGAAGGCTCAAATACCCGGCGCGTTGATTGTGGAGTCCGCATTTACCTCCATTCCGGATATCGGAGCCGAAGTGTATCCATTCCTTCCAGTCAGGCTGCTGTCGCGCATCAACTACTCTACTATCGACCACATTCACGATGTGACATGCCCGGTCCTGATAGTGCACAGCCGCGACGATGAATTAATATCTTTCAATCACGGGCTGAAAATCTTCGAAGCGGCAAACGAGCCGAAAGATCTGCTTGAAATATCAGGCTCTCATAATGACGGATTCTTGGTCTCAGCAGGAAAATATGAAATCGGTCTCAACCTTTTTATTTCCGCTAATATCGGCAGGTAAGATATCTTAAACCCATGCCGTCTGACATTATCCCTGGAATCCGGCTTTTTGGCATAGCATTGATAGGCATAAAATGCTAAATTACTTGTTGTTTTGATGGGTGAATCCGGTGCTGTTTCGCCCGATATTGGGTAGCAACGGTTACGAAATGATAGAACTGTAAACAACATTTAGAGAGACTTTCCCGATGACTGAAGCCAAATCTCCACGACCTTCCAATTTTATCAAAGATATAATTGATGAGGATCTGAAGAATAATAAGAACGACGGTCGGGTTCATACCCGGTTTCCGCCGGAGCCGAACGGTTATTTGCATATCGGACATGCCAAAGCGATCTGTCTTGATTTCGGCCTCGCCGCCGAATACGGAGGCTTGTGCAATCTCCGTTTCGATGATACCAATCCGACCAAGGAGGAGGCTGAGTACGTTCAATCTATCGAGCAGGATATCCGATGGCTCGGATTTCACTGGGGAGATCGCTTGTATTACGCCTCGGATTATTACGACCAACTTTACGAGTATGCGGTTGAGCTAGTCAAAAAGGGCAAGGCCTACGTTGACGATCTCAGCCCCGATGAAATTAGAGAGTATCGGGGAACATTGACGAAGCCGGGCAGGGAGAGTCCCTATCGAAACCGATCGGTCGAGGAAAACCTGACGCTGTTCGAGGGGATGCGGGCCGGAGATTTCCCCGACGGTTCCAGGGTGCTGCGGGCCAAGATCGATATGGCATCGGGCAATCTGAATATGAGAGACCCGGTTATATACCGCATACTGAAGGCGACTCACCATCGGACCGGAGACAAATGGTGCATCTATCCGATGTATGATTGGGCTCACGGACAGTCGGACTCCATCGAGGGGATCACGCATTCTGTTTGCACCCTGGAATTCGAGGATCACCGGCCACTTTACGACTGGTTTGTAGAGCAGCTCGGAATCTTCGCCCCGCAGCAAATCGAATTCGCGCGCCTTAATCTGACATATACCGTGATGAGCAAACGGAAACTTCTGCAGTTGGTGGATGAGGGTCAAGTCAATGGCTGGGACGATCCCCGGCTGCCCACCCTCTGCGGCCTTAGAAGGCGCGGCTATACGCCTGAGTCGATTCGCAATTTCTTAGATCGGATTGGAGTGGCCAAACGGGCTAGTAATGTCGATGTCGCCTTGCTGGAGCATACGCTCCGGGAGGAGCTCAATAAGAGTGCCCAGCGCGTTATGGCGGTTCTGCGTCCTCTGAAAGTGGTTATTGATAACTACCCTGAAGACCAGGTGGAGGAGCTGGATTGCGTGAATAATCCCGAAGATTCGTCCATGGGGACCCGCAAGGTGCCATTTTCCAGGGTGCTGTATATAGAGCGCGAGGATTTCCGTGAGGACCCACACAAGAAATTCTATCGTTTAGCCCCGGGCCGCGAGGTGCGTCTGCGGTATGCTTACTTTATCAAGTGTGTCGATGCCATAAAAGATGATAGCGGCGATGTGGTCGAGTTGCGCTGTACATATGATCCCGATACCCGCGGTGGTGATGCTCCCGACGGCCGCAAGGTCAAGGCTACGCTGCACTGGGTCTCCGCCGATCATTCGCTACCGGCCGAGGTGCGGCTCTATGATCATCTATTCACCAGGGAAGATCCCGGCGATGTCGAGGAGGGGAAAGACTGGAAAGATAATGTTAATCCCGATTCACTGGAGATCTTGAGGGGATGCCGTCTGGAGCCTTTTTTACAGAGCGCCAAACCCGGCGATCGTTTCCAGTTTGAACGGCAGGGCTATTTCTGCGTTGACCCCGATACAACACCCGGCAATCTCGCCTTCAACCGCACCGTGGGCTTGCGGGATACCTGGGCGAAGATAGAAAAGAAGCTGTAAAGCGATTTAGAGACTTTCAGGATCTTAATATCAGTTCTTTTGCTGGTAACGAAGCGCCGCTTCGTTACCTAGTATGAAGTCATGAGATCAAGATATAAAATCCATCGCCGGGACGGAATTCATTTTGTAACATCCTCTACTGTCAACTGGTTACCGATATTCACCAGCGAAAAATACTTCAATATCCTAATTGAAGCCCTTTCTTATCGTCTAAAAAGAAAGAAACTAATGCTATTTTCCTATGTTTTGATGGAGGACCACTTCCACGCAATATTATGCTCGCAGAATCTCACAAAATTTATGAAGGAATTCAAAAGTTACACGGCACGGCGAATAATCGATCAGTTGAGGATTGACAATAATAGAGAAATGTTAGTTCAGTTAAGCGATAATAAGAAACATTACAAGTCAAGCTCCAGATATCAAGTTTGGCAGGAGGGATTTCATCCTCAATTGATTCAGGGGATGGATATGTTCCGCCTAAAGGCAGATTATATCCATATGAATCCTGTTCGACGCAGTTATGTTAAAAAACCGGAAGGCTGGGAGTATTCCAGCGCTTCTAATTACATTTCAGGAACAGGATTGCTTGAGATCGATTCTATTATTTGAATCCACTCTCTGGTTGCCAGGCGGCGCTTGGCAACCAGAGAACAAGCACTTACCAGCACGCTCATCCGCCTCGAGCTTAAGAGACTATTCAGATTCTCTATAATTCAAATAGGGGCGGATGCTTCTTATGAAAATCCGTGGCATCCTGATACTTTTTGGCAACCGCTAAAAGCGTCGCTTCATCATACAACCTGCCGATAAACGTGATGCTCGTCGGCTCGCCATCCTCGTTGAAACCGTTGGGCAGGACAACGCAGGGATGACCGCTTAAGTTGGTTAAGAGCAGGTTGTCTCCCTCGAACGATGGCGAAATGTAAATATCGATCTCGGCCATCAATTCAGCCATCTGTTGAATCAGGAGAGTCCGCACCCGATTTGCCTGGATATACTCGACCGCCGGAATAAATCGCGAGGCCCGGAATGAATTCGGCCAGGCGTTTTTGATCTGCCGCACAAGGAGGTCGTCCCGATTGGAGCGGGTCAATTCATCGAACGCCGCCGCCGCTTCTGCCCCGAGGATAATCTGCATGGCATCAACCGGCAGGTCAGGAAGCTCTATCTCGATCAACTCGACGCCCAATTCGCGGAGTTTCTCAAGCGTAGCAGTGTTTTGCTCCTGATAGGTGGTATCCTTCTCGAAATCCCTCTTTAGGTATCCAAAACGCAGCTTTCCGAGATCGATATCGGGCGTATAATTGAAAGCCGGATCGATAACCGATAGATCCAATTTGTCCGGGCCGCGGATGGCGTCGAAAACCAGGGCGCAGTCTTCCACGGTTCGGCAGATCGGCCCCAGTTTATCCATGGACCAGCTCAGGGCCATGGCCCCGGTGCGGCTGACCCGGCCGTGCGTGGGACGAAGACCGGTTACGCCGCAGCGCGTGGACGGTGAAACGATGGAACCCCAGGTTTCCGATCCGATAGCGAACGGTACCAGACCAGCAGAGACCGCCGATGCCGACCCGGCCGATGAACCACTCGAACCCTGCCCGAGGTTCCATGGATTGCGGGTCGTATCAGCATACCAGACGTCACCCCAGGCGAGCGCACCCAGGGAAAGCTTGGCTACCAGCACGGTGCCAGCCTCCTGGAGCTTTTTGACGACCGTGGCGTCGAGATCGATCACCTGTTCTTTATATGGCATGGCACCCCAGGTGGTCTTATATCCCTTGACTGCCAGCAGGTCCTTGGCGCCATAGGGGATGCCATGCAACGGCCCTCGATATTTGCCGGCAGCAATCTCGGAATCGGCACGCGCCGCCTGCTCGAGCGCTAGATCTTCGGTGAGAGTGATAACACAGTGCAATTGCGGATCGAACCTTTTCAGTCGATCCAGAGCCAGCCTCGTTAGCTGCGTCGATGTCACCTGACGCGTCCGGATTAGTTCCGCCAACTCACGGACGGAGTAGAATGCCAGTTCCTCGAGATCATCCGGGACTGTGATTTCCGTTACGGGACTCATCTCCAGGGGCCGCTGAGCTGTTTCAAATGTTATCCCGACCGGTATCGGGTTGAAAATCAATGACGGCGAGACGGAATTCTCCAGGCTCACCGCGCGCATGGCGTCATAAAATTCCAGGTTTGCAGAAAGCTCATCCAGCATCGAATCACGCTCTGCATCGGTGAACTCGAGGCCGAATATATCTTCCGCTCCGGCCACCATCTCCTTTGTGACTTTGACGCTGTCCTGTTCCGCCAGGACGGCTCCAGCTAGTAAATGCGCAGTCAGGCAGAAGAAAATCACCCTTTTGACGAACTTTAATTGCAGCATCGCATTCTCCTCTTCTGTTTGAAATAAGTGTATCAGCCCTCCGTATACTCGGTTTTTATTATATGATCATATCTCAAGATAGAGTAGTGAAATTAGCGTGCTGGAAAGGATCCGAATTATATCACGTCAAAACCTGTGACTCCGAAACCAGTTTCTTAAGGACAGTAGAGGCTGCGCATTATATTTCTAGAATTACTTATTTTCGGCCGTTTCGCTATTTCCATATACGCCAAATCAGGGAATTTTCCCGTATTGCGGCAGGCATGGAATAAATGTTTTGTACAGCTGAATTAAGTCTATAAAGAGGTTGACAGGACCGGGAATGTTTGCATATTCTTTTATATAATAGGAAATAAGGCTGGCGCCGGGACGAATGCGTTTCGGCGAAGATAAACATCTTATGTGAATATGATTTTAGAGAGGTTGTCGCCATAGCGAAAGTGCTGGCGGGAGAAGGAGTTTAATGCTTATGGATTCAATTTTGATAAGCTACGTTTTGCCCATATTGGGCATCGTGATCCTCTTGTTTTGTTTTGGTTCATTCGTTTTCTCTTATGGTGAAAGATTTAAGGGCAAAATCCAGAAGCTGAAAGCTTTCGGGTTAGACCTGGAGGTCTCGGTCATCACCTTATTCGTAATCATCGGAGTAATTTTTTCGCTGACAGGCGTATATATTCAGATAAAGAATTACGAGGCGCAATTGGCGAATACTAAGGAGCAACTGGATTACGCAAACAAGAAGTTGGAGGAGGAACGAAGGCAGAACGTAACGGCATATATTGCGCTGGAGAACGTCGACGTCGACAGTTTGCCGAAATTGGAGAACGTGGAATGCAAATACTACTTCATGAATGATAGCGATGAGCATGTGGCGGATGTAATGCTGACAAGATCAGGGGATCGATTCAGGATTAGCCTTAAGGACGTTCCTTCCGCAAAAATGATTGAATTGCTGGAGTTCAGGGATCGGATAACAAACAGGAAATGGGGAAAAGAGTTTTTTCAGCCTGCAGTTCCGACATACGTTTTGAAGGAGAATTGAGTTTATGGCTGCCAAGAAACTCTCAGGACTACGTTCGTTATGGTTCGGCGCTTTATTGTCGATTATGCTCTCATCCGGTTCGTTTTCCACTGAATGGAATATAAGGCTTGAAAATTCATCGGAGCTTGTCGGCGGCGGGCGTTACGACTGGACGGTATATGTTGTTGCGGAAGAACCTGTTTTGAATGAGATAGACCATGTAGTATATATTCTTCACCCTTCATTTCCCGAGCCAAAACGCATAATAGAAACGCCTGAAAATAATTTTTCTCTCTCCGCTAACGGCTGGGGGGAATTCCTGATCACGGCGAGAGTAACCTTCAAGAACGGTGAAGTAGTCCCGGTTGAGCACTGGCTGAGGCTTGAAGCCAACAGGATACCGGATGAAGAACCAGAACCGCCGCCCGCTCCTCCGGAGGAAGAGCGCGGGCTCGCGGTGGAGAATACCGCGAATATTCTCAAGGGAGAGCGGTGGGAGTGGACTATATATATCGTTGCCTCCGATGAGGTTCTGGAACAAATCGAATGCGTCTATTACATTCTCGATCCATCATATCGGCAACCCAGGCGGGAAGTCTGCGATGATAGAGGTAATGACCCCGGCCAGGGTTTTTTCCTGACGGATACTGCACGGGAACCATTTGAAGTCAGCGTGAGAATAAGATTCAAAGACGGCCAAACCAAGTCTCTGGTGCATTGGTTGAGAACTCCGCACCTGCCCGAAGAGTAAGAGTTGGTAGCGGTGCAATCAGCGCAAGATGAAAAATATATACGTACCGGGTTAGGCGCGGTAGTCCGACTAAAAGCATTATCCTTTTTTTCGCCCATATTCCTCTTTCAGGATCCCGTAAGCATATACATCATACCAGCGCCTGTTTATGAAGCTGGCCTTTCGCCAGACGCCCTCCCGGACGAAACCTATCCTGTCCAACAATCTAACTGATCCAACGTTTTTTTGATGCACCACCGCATACACGCGAGCCAGTCGGAGCTTTCTGAACGCGAATTTCAGAACAAGTCGTAAAGCTTCGCCGGCGTATCCCCGATTCTGGAAAGCTTTCCCCACCCAGTAGCCGACCTCGGCGTTTCTATCCTGCCTGTTGATGTTGCGCAGACCGATCATACCCACAATCTGGTTGCTTTCCACATCCTCTATGCCGAAATTGTAAGCCGTATCTTCACGGGCAAGACGAGGTGTCAGGGCGATCCACTTGCGCGCCTCCTGCAGGGTGTATGGAAAAGGCAGCCGGGGAAGGAAACGCGCTATATCACGGTTGTTGGCGTGACGTTGAATCGAATCTGCGTCTGAGCGCCTCAGCTTGCGCAGGGTGATCAGCTTACCCTGTAATGTAGGAATCGGCATGCGATATTATAGGCCATTCATAATAATGGTCAAGACCACAAGGATCTTAACCCGCAACTACTACTCGTTCTTGTCTTTCCCCGGGTAGCCGCCGAAACTGGTTCCGCGAAAATCTTCCCGCACCGGATGGAAGGCATCAACTACGCGGCAATCGGTCACGGCGCGTCCGGAGTGCACCACGTTGGGAGGAAGCACCATCACCTTGCCGGGCGTCAGGCTGTATGAGCGGCCATCGACCGTCAACTCCAATTCCCCATCGACGACGTTAACAACCTGTTCATTGATATGTGAATGCTCCGGAAGCAGGGCTCCGGCGGACAGCCTCACATGAGCCACGGTCATGGATTGAGCCGTGACGGCGCGCATCAGGATTCCTTCGGCGATTTCCAACTCGGGCAGTTCATTTAGGTTTACAAGTCCCATAATACCCTCTCCTGATTATCGAAATATCGTATTCACATTTTCTATACGAGGTTCAGCAGGTTAGGTTTCTTGTACTATTCCCTCATGGTGGCCATACGAATTGCCTCTTAAGAATTTGACTTAATTACGATGACTTATCTATATTCCCCAAATGCGAGACGGATTATCATCCAGATTTCTTCGGAAGCTTTTAAGATCATGACACAGATCATACTGGGAAGCATTTTGCTGAGCGTCGTACACGCGTCAATCCCGAACCACTGGTTGCCATTAGTTGCCATGGCAAATACCGAGAGATGGAGCAGGCTCGAAGCCTTAACGGCAACGGGAATCGCGGGGTTGGCTCATACGCTCAGCACGATTATCATAGGAATCGTCGTAGGTTTAATCGGGTATGAGCTTTCAGGCAGGTATTCAATGCTTATTTCAATCATAGCGCCATCGCTTTTAGTTCTATTGGGGATCGTTTATCTGATTCTTGGCGCCGGACATACCCATCATAATCTTTCCTCACGATTTCAAAAACCCGCTACCAGGCGAAAATTCCCGATCATATTTACCCTTGCCCTGGCGATGTTTTTCTCGCCCTGTATCGAAATAGAGGCGTATTATTTCTCCGCCGGTGCATTGGGGTGGATGGGGATAGGAGCGGTATCTGCCATATATCTACTGGTAACCATCTCAGGAATGCTGCTGCTTGTGGATTTCGGCCTTAGAGGCGTAAAGAAATTTAAATCTCATTTTCTTGAACGCCACGAGAAAAAGATAACCGGCATAGTCTTGATTGTCCTGGGGATTGCCTCTTATTTCGTAGAGTTATGATTCTGCGTGGATTGAGTTTTCAGAGTAATAGTCAAGACCGCAGGGGTCTTGACCTGCGATTTTACCTTTCCAAAATATATGGTAAGAAATTGCAGTAAAGAGAATAGGAGAATTCCTCGCTTTTTCTATTATAATGCTCATCGCTTTCCAGAACACGCGAATAATCGAACCTGAGCCATTCCGGGCCGAGACCGATTCCTACGGACGTATATCGTTGTTCTCCTATATCATCCTTAAACCGTCCGGCACGCAGATTAATTATATACAGAAACGTGGCCTCAGCTCCGAAAACCCATCTTATTTCGCGGAATTCCGTCTTAAATCTGTCGTGCGTGTTCACCAACAATTTCAAAGCATCGATCGTAAAACGTAAGCCCAGGTAATCGGCGTCGAGAATTTGATATCCCGCGGCCAGACGCAAATTCCTGGGAAGAGGGCCGTCCATCGATGGATTATCGAAATAGACATCCGGTCCAATATTAGATAGCGATAGACCAAGAGTTATACCTCTATCCCTTTCCGCCCGGAAGTACTTTCGGAGGGTTGGATAGTAAACCTCGTCAATTTGAAAGGTGGCCTGGGGGAAATGGCCCTTTGACAGGAAGCCGAAATCAAAGGCGAATGTCGCTGCCTCTGCATAGGAGGCACCCTCAATCATGGACGGGATTGTGATGTGGACATATTTCAAGCCTGCTCCTATGAAAGTCGATGAACTCGTAGCAATAGCGCCTGAAAAGCCTATGGAATAATCGCAGAGATTCACGGTCTCTATTAAATTGCCCATTTCGTCGAGGCTCGTGTATTCTCCATAACTCAAACGGTTATAGTTAAACCCGTAATATCCCCATTTACCGAAATCGCGCGAGAGATATACGCTTTTTAGCGAATAATCGTCCGTTAAGGTGGGCCATATCCCAGTATAATTGAATTCGCCTGATATTATACCGCTTCCTACGAGATTGGCCGGATTGTAATAGGCCGATACGGCGCCCGCCGAGTATACGCTTCCGCCGCCAGCCATGCTTCGGCCTCTGGCGTCGGGAATTTCCAGCAGGAAATTGGCCTGGGTCCGAGTTATCTGGGCCGGACAAACCGCAGCATGAAAAGTTATACAGGTAATTAGTATAATCGCGGCAAACAAGACTCTCCCGATAACCTGTTTGGTCCGCGTATTGTTCATAATAGAACCCCTCTTATAAGTCTAATGCGACTTACTCCCGTAGAATTATACGTTATTTTGATAGTACGGTTCAAGGGGTATATTTTCTTATCCCTCAGGATGGGGCCTCGACGTCGTGAGGGTAATAGTCAAGACTAAAGGGGTCTTGACCTGCCTTTTTTGGAAGTTCTATTTCCCGTCAGGTCAGGCTACGCCTACGACTTGACGGAACAGGAATAAAATGGTCTCCTGATACTGATCCATTTAATAGATTTTATAAGATCTAAAGATCCCAAACATCCTGAAGAATCATCTGGGGTACAGGGACTCGAACCCCGATCCTACGGTCCAGAGCCGCATGTCCTACCGTTGGACGATACCCCATAAAAATGAATGTCTTTTGATAGGCTGCACAGCTAAAGGGGGGAAGATATCTGTAACATGCCTCCAAAAGACAATCACCTAATATATACGTAATTTGCCTCAAAAAGTCAACTATTTTTGTTAATATTTTCATGGATAAATCGTATGGCTCTTTCCAGTCTATTCACACATTCATCGTTTCCCAGAAGCTCCATCATATCGAAAAGGGGCGGCCCGGTGGTCATCCCCGATAATGCCAGCCTGCTGGGGTGAATCAGAAGAGCCGGTTTGATTTCCAGCTTCTCCGCGAGTCCCCTCAGCTTCTCCTCGAGGATATTAGCGGAAAAATCATCGACCTGACGGAGAATATCGACCCAATTCTCCAATCGTGCGGCGACATCCTGGTCCGCGAAATGCTTTTTGACACCTTTGGGTTCGTAGTCGAACCGATCTATGAAGAAGAATCGGCCCCGTTCGACGAAATCGGTCAGGAGATGGCATCGTTCCTTTAAGATAGATACGAATTTCATCATCCAGTCCCAGCGGGTGTTGATCCAGAGATGGGTGGTCAGGCCGGCCTCGATCATAAACGGCCTGATAAGATCGACCAGCCTGCTGTCATCGCAGGCCCTGATATACTCGCCGTTCATCCATCGCAGTTTCTCAATATCGAAGATGGCATTAGGTGCGTTTATACGGTCGAGGGAGAACGACTCGATCATCTCGTCGAGCGACATCACCTCGCGGTCATCGCCCGGCGACCAGCCTAATAGGGCGATGAAATTGACCACCGCTTCTTTCAAGTATCCCTGTTTTTCGTAATCGGTAACGGCGGCAGCGCCCTCCCGTTTGGACATTTTCGAGCGATCCTTGGCGAGAATAAGGGGAACATGTGCGAATTTCGGCGGCACGATTTCCAGAGCCCGGTAGATGAGGATCTGCTTGAAGGTGTTGGAAACGTGGTCATTGCCGCGGATCACATGGGAGATCCGCATCTCGTGATCGTCCACGACCACCGCCATATTGTAGACGGCTCGCCCGTCGGATCTGGCAATGATGAAATCATCGAGCTCTTTATGCTCCTTGGTGATTTCCCCCAGCGCCAGGTCGTGAAAAGCAGTGCTACCGTCCGGCAGAAGCAGCCTGACGGCGTACGGCTCTCCCGATTTTAAGAGCTTACTTTTTTCCTCCTCCGGGAGATTCAGACAATGCCGGTCATAGCGGGGAGTGAGTTTTTTTTGACGCGCCTCCTCCTGCTTTCGCTTCAGAATTTCCGGTTTGCACCAGCATCGGAAAGCATTACCCGAATCAAGCAACCGGTCAACATACGTCCGGTAAGTATCGAGCCTCTGCGACTGGTAAACCGGCTCCTCGTCCCAGTCCAGACCGAGCCATTTTAAAGAATCGAAAATAATATCGATCATTTCCTTCGAGGATCGTTCGATATCGGTATCCTCTATTCGCAGCAGGAACTTGCCGCCATGATGCCGTGCAAACAGCCAGTTGAAGAGTGCCGACCGCGCCGTGCCGATATGAATAAACCCTGTCGGCGACGGGGCTATTCTGACTCTGATCTCACTCATTGCTATCCTCTAAGGTATCTGATAATGCAAAACCGCCTCTCGCTCTCGAAATTACCTTCGATTCTGACCGTTGTCAATTCCATATGTTTGTACTGATTTGACAAAATTGTCGATGTTTGATATAATTTTAAAGTAAACTCTTTAGTGAAATGATCCAGGAGGAGGTGATGATATGGCGATAACCATGGAAAAGATGCTGGAGCTACTCAATAAAGATCTCGAATGGGAATATGCGGCGGCGATTCAATATGTTCAGCACGCCGCTGTCATGACAGGCGCCCAGTATGAATCGATAATAAAGGAGCTTGCTATTCATTCCAATGAGGAGATGGCGCATGCGCTGTCTCTTTCGGAGCAGATAGATTTCTACGGCGGCGTCCCGACCGTGAAAGTGGAAAAGATCAAAGTTGCCAAGGATACTTTATCGATGTTAAAAGACGATCTTGCCGGCGAGGAGGACGCCGTACGTCGCTATAAAGAGCGGATCTCCCAGGCCGAGGAAATGAAGGAATACGGCCTCCGTCGGATTTTAGAGGATATACTCATAACCGAGGAAGAACATAAACGCGATCTATTAACAGTAGTTGACGAGAGCAGCTAAGCCGCCAACGCCTAACGGCTTTCATGTCTTTAAGTTAGGCGGAACTACGAGGATCTGCTCTTTATTGAATATGACTTGGAGGAGGATTTGCATTTTCGGGCACAATTTCGGGGGAAATCTCGTATACTAAAATGTATTGACGAGATTCAATTACTTAAGGTCCGGAATGTCATACCTGTTCTGATTGTGACAGGCTGTTCCGGGGTGTTGCCCCCTCTCAAGGAGGATAAACATGCTAAAAGCGCTTGCTAACGAGTTGAGAAACCTGGCGGATACCGCCGGCGATCAGTTTGAAGAGGCTATCCGAATACGGCTGGATGGTAAGACGACCGAGGAACAGGTAAGCAAATTAAAAGAATTCATTTTTCTTTTACCGCCGATCTTAAAGCAGTTAAGCGGATACTGGAATGAAAAATCGACACCGACGAAGGCCAAAGAGATAAGCGGGCTGATCATCAGCTATATCCTGCAGCCGGACGATCTCCTTCCGGAGAAAAACCTGGGGCTATTCGGATATCTCGACGATGCATATGTGGTGGTTTCCGCTTTTTTGAGAATTCAGGACCTTTACCTGCGGGATTGGCAGGACAAAACGGATGAGGAGCGGGAACTTGCCCGGAGAGCCCGGGATCTCATGGTAGCCCCCAGGATCGTGATACCTGATGAAGTCGCCAAGATCGACAAAATGCTCGATTCGTTCATGAGCGGTGAAACCGGCAGCTTTCAGGAGTTTCTGCAGGGCTCCAAATAGGTGCGGCCGTAGCGATATATCCAGCAGAATCCTGTAAAAAGGCAATCAAAATAGATCTATATCTGGTTTTTTGGGTTTGGATATGAATCCGCCATATATTACAATGTCGAAGGAACATTTGAGTGAAAGGGGATCTTATGTGGAAATGTAATGTTTGCGGTTATATTCATGAGGGTGATGGACCTCCGGATAAATGTCCCAAGTGCGGCGCACCTAGGGAGAAGATCGAAAAACTGGATGACGCCGCCGCTGAATTGGTCATACGCTCGCGGCAAACCAATGCGCTTCATTTAGAGCTTTTACCGCTGCTTGAGGATATGGTCGATATTGCAGAGGAAGGCATCGAGGATAACCTCGATCCCGGATGCGTGAAGATATTTACCCGGGCAAAGGAAACGGGCGAGGTTCTGATCGGTTCAGTCAACGCCGAACTGGCAGGCCATATGAAAAAGGGTAAGTGGGGTTAATAACTGGCCTGAATTAAGCGGAAGAAACCGGATATCCGAACCAGTGCCTTATCCTGGAATTATATAGCTTATGAATAAGTAACCGGCGGGTTTTATAAAACAGAGTCTATTTCCCGCCCTTTACATCAAGTTTCGCTGTATAGCCGGTAGTGCCGGAATAGCTGAATTCTTTGTCCTCGCTATCGTGTTGAAGCGTAACGGATTTATACTGCGTATGGTCATTCAGACGAGGGAAAGGGAGACCTTCCGCAGGAAGATTTTGGATCTTGATAGGCTCCCCATTTGTCCCCTTTAGCACTTCTATTTCGACAGTGGAGCCGGGCACGGAAAACTTGATATTATTTGCAGTCCGCTCAACCGATATAGGAGCTTTCACGCTTGATAGGATTTCCATCCCGCCGAGTCCATAGGCTTCTTCGAATAATTGTCCTATGGCTTTGACCTGTTCGTCGGTGGCCTCTTCGCCTGCCGTATACTTCACCCATTTTCCAAAGCTGCCGGTGTAAACGAAAGATAGGCCGTTAAGATCGACATCCCCGAAGTGGCTTTCGCTGATTTCGACTAGCCCTACAAAATCGCAATGGTCAAGGGTTGGCGGGGAGCCAAAAAGGCATGGGCAGGTTGGATTACAACTGCAGCTTTCAGCTATATCCGCCTTGAGCACCCATTCCTCGGCGCCAGTTGATACTGCCATCGCTGCCAGAAGAGCCAGTGCCAATCCCCATGTTAGGAATTGCTTTTGCATGATGAACCTCCTTTAGTTTTGACGTGTCTGTACACCGCGTTGAATCTATTTCGCGCTGGAAGCTTCGATTCTTGTGGTTGAGCCGTTTTTGCTGGAGTAGCTGAACTCTTTGTCACTGCTCTTATGGCTGTTTGTGATCGTCTTGTATTGCGTGAAATCACTTTCTTCAGGAACAGGAAGGTTTTGAATCTTTATTGGCTTCCCATCGAGTCCTTCCACCATTTCGATTTCCACGGTAGAGGCAGGAACAGAGAAGCTAACCTTGTTTGCCGCCCGCTCAGTTGACACCGGAACCTTCTCGTTTGATAAGACTTTCATACCGGCGAGAAACGAAATGGAATTCATCAGCAGCTGTTCTGCGGCTTTTGCCTGTTCATCTGTAGCGCTTTCACTTACATAGAACTTCACCCAATCTCCCACGCGGACGGTCATGACCACGGGTATCCCGTCAAGACGAACGTCCCCATAATGACCTTCCTCTATTTCGGTTAACACATTGGCCTCGCAATAACCAAGCGTAGGTGGAGAACCGAAACGGCAGGGGCAAGGGACATCGCAACTACAGGCGGAAGCTTGATCCGCTTTAATCGCCCAATCCTGGGCGCCAGCTGAACATGCCATGCCTGTCAGAAGAGCCAGTGTCAATCCCCATGTTAGGAATTGCTTTTGCATGATGAACCTCCTTTAGTTTTGGATGCCTATATCTCAGAGCGCCACAATATTAGCTGAATTACAGTCCGGTGTCAATAATAAATATTGTTAGGAAACTCGGAAGCAGTTCAGCGCCGGGGGAACCTGAAATCGCCATGATTTCAATCTGGTAACCAAGCGCTGCTTGGTTACTTTTACGGTCTGATATGGGTTGCCAAGCAGGCGCTTGGCAACCAGCGGCAAAAATCCCCATGATTGACGAAGCATCAGGCCGCCGTTTGTTGATAAACTCAAGCGGCATTTACCCAGAATGCGCTTTTTTGCATGAAATGGAGTTGCGATTTTGGCGTCAAAGTTTTAGTTTAGCGCCGATGGAAATGGATCTTATTTTACAAGACGATAAGGAGACAGTGTGATGGCAGACAAGAAGGCAGACCTGGCCGGCCCCGGTATCGGCGACTATAACGAACTGAAGAAAATTCTCCCACAGGATTACAAATCTCTATTGACACCGAAAGAGACCATGCAGGCCCTCTTTGCCGTGAAAGGCTATATCGAGGAGAACCTGTGCAAGGAACTCAATTTGATGATGGTTCAGGTTCCTTTGATCGTGGATGTTAAGAGCGGCGTCAACGACGACCTGGATCGTGACGGGTCACGAACCCCGATACAATTCCACATTTCAAACGACTACGACAAGAATCCGATCGATGCCCAGGTGGTGCAGGCGGCCACCAAGTGGAAGCGTGTGGCTTTGCAGCAGTTCGGCATGAAGGTCGGCGAGGGTTTGTGCACCGATATGAAGGCTATCCGCAAGGATTATTTCTTAGATCACGATCACAGCGCCTACGTGGATCAATGGGACTGGGAGCGCGTGATAAGCGAGGATCATCGTAAGCTGGATTACCTGACGGGTGTGGTGAAGAAGATCTGGAAGGTCCTCAAGGGCGCCGAGACCTTTGCCCAGGAGCTTTTCCCCCAGTTGAAGACGGATAAATACCCCGATCTGCCGCAGGAGCTTACTTTCCTGCATGCCGAGGAGATCCTCGAGAGATACCCCGATCTGCCGCGCAAGCAGCGCGAAACTGCGATATTACAGGAATACCCCGCTGTCTTTATCTACGGGATCGGCTGGGTGCTCAAGGACGGCTATCCTCACGAGATGAGGGCGGCTGACTATGATGACTGGGTAACGGAGACGACATCGGCGGACGGCAAGCCGATGCATGGTTTAAACGGCGATATTCTCGTCTGGAATCATGTGACGAAACGTCGCCACGAGCTGACCTCCATGGGCGTCCGGGTAAACAAGAAGACCCTGGTACAGCAGCTTGAAATAACCGGCCAGACCGATTTTCTAAAATTGCCCTATCACCAGGCGATAATGAACGATGAGATTCCGCTTTCCATCGGCGGGGGAATCGGGCAGTCGCGCACCTATATGGCGCTCCTCAAGAAAGCACATCTTGGAGAGGTCAGCGTAACCGTCTGGCCGAAGATACTCAAGGATATGTGTGCTGAGAAACATATACACGTTTTGGAATAGAGGGAATACGCTAATTGGTTACCAAGCGGCGCTTGGTAACCAGGCCTGAAGAATCGTTAGTCGAATGCCGCCCGGTGGCCTCATCGGACGGCTTTTTTGTTGGCGCACCGAGAGGTACGCCAACCACCGAAAAACAGGCCTCTACCGCGTCAGGATGTTATTACCATTTCCATCCTGACGCATGACAAGACTCTAATTATCTTGCGCCCCTTGCTCTATCCAATCGCGGATCAACTGAATTGTGGCTTGGGGAAGTGGTGAGCGTTCGAATGGCATCTGCGGCGTAATCCTGCCTTCGAGTCTTTTTATTATGATACTATTCTGGGGATCTCCGGTTATCACTACCGCCCCGGAGTTTCCACCCTGCATGAGGGTCGAGTAGCTATTCAATCGTAAGCCGTTGGAGCTTCCCCCGATATGGCATTGTGGCCCGCCACAGTTGTTGTTGAAAATAGGCTGGATCTCTGCTGAGTATGATATCAGGGATATCGCCGGTACGATCGAAACCGATACTATCAGCGTAGTTGTGAGAAAATCATCAGAGGCCACCACAGTGAACGAGGTATCGGGGGTCTCGGCCGTTGGCGTTCCCGAGATTACGTTTCCGGATGTGTCCATCCAGCCGGGCACATTTTCAAAGCCGATAGACGGCGTGGTGCCGTCGGGATCGCTGGCCGTCGCGGTGTAACTGAATAGCTCGTCAAAAACCGCCTCCACCGATGATGACGACGTTATCTGTGGAGGTCTGTTTTCCGGATCGGTGCCTTTGTCTGAACATGAAAGGAAAATAATTGCGGTGCCCGCCAGGATAAGGGCTAATCTCAAAAATGTCAGTTTTCTTGCAGTCATTGCGCCTCCTAAAAGAAGAAGTGAAACTGGGTATTAAACAAGATATACTGTTCGTCACCCGGATATGATTCGTCGTAAAACTTTATGTTAGGCTCGAATTCCAGAAAGCCGAACGGGAAATAATCAAGCCCGATACCGTATCGTGATACCGTTCCCGATTCGATATCGATATCGGGATCGAAATAATCATAGAACAGTTCAAACCAGATTCCCTGCCTGATCATATAAGCGAGTTTTTGAGTCGAGGCAAAGGATGTTATTCCCGGTTGGCCTGAAATTTCATTATCCAGCCAGCCTAACTCGCCTAACAATATGAGCTTACCGCCGTTAACATAGTAGAACGGTCCGGTCATAGTGCGCTCGCTATTTGAATGGTCGTTGAAATAATACGAGCCGCCCAGGGCAACACCCAGTTTGCCGATATGCTTGCGTATCTCAAGCCTCGATGATATGGCCTTCCCCTTGTCGTTATCGAATGTGCCTCCGGTCCCGTTGAAAAATCCGACATTGGCGGAAATGCCATGGGGATAAATACCGAACTCTACACCTGTATCGGTGGAGTTCGGCGGCCAGAGCATTTTCTCGCGGACAAAGGACGTGTGATCGGCGAACCGCCAGCCATACGACGGCTGAAATTTCCCGACCCGGAAATATCCCTGCGCCGGAAGAACATAACCCATCCCGAATATCTCGAAACCTTCGTAAAGCCCCTTCTTCAAAGTAACCGAGAAACGTTTATCGAGTTGAGCGTTGAGATATAGATTTCCCTCCATCTGGAAGAAGGTGGACTGATCGCCAAGCTCATCGTAGATATACTGAGTTCTCATATCCATCCCTAATGATATGGTCTCAGATACCTGTGGCTCGAACTTAGAAAGATCGGACAGGGGCGTTTTGTGCACTGCCATCTCCGTGAACGCAAAATACTGGGAGCCGAAACCGTTTCTCATGCCGCCGCCGGTAGGACTGATATGGCAGAGATTGCATTTCTGCTCCACGTCGGCGGAGAATCTCGGCAGGCCAAAAGTGAGAGGGGGTATCGTCAAACCTCCTAAAAGAACAAGAATCCCGATTACTAGTCCAATCTTCATACGCCTCCAATCATAGCTTTCTAAATTAACGCTGGTTATCCATAATAGGTTCCGGCCAAAAGAAGAGGCCGCCCGGAGAGCGGCCCCATAAGAAAGCTATTTTCCCTGTTTTACTTCAGAAGTGTCATCTTTCTCACGGCTGCGGTGCCGAACTCGTCGAAATTGACGGAGTAGAAATAGGTTCCGCTGGCAACCGTCTCGCCGGAAGCATCGGTGCCGTCCCAGGTGATGGAGCGGGTTTCCTGGCTTAGCGGGAAGCTTCTCACCATGCGGCCGGCAACGTCGTAAATGGCCAGTCTGCCGGAGTGAATCTCACCATCGATGGAGATCACCGTATTGGCGTTAAACGGATTGGGGTAATTCTGTGCCAGGGCGAAATCGAACGGCAGATCCGGATTTTCATGATAGACACCGATGGGGTAGAGCATGAATGCGTCAACCGCCAGATAAAGGACATTGTTTTCGGTCCATGCTCCCTGCGGAACCCATTCTGCGCCGGCATCGTCGTCATCCACGTACATAATACGGAGAGTGTCATCGACCACCTCTGCCATAGAGGACCAGACGTCGCTGTCGCAGTTAGGAGGCTCACAACCGGGGGTCGGCGAATTGGTCAGGTTGACCTTATTATTCCAGTCGGCGCCACCGTCGACCGACGCGGCGGCAAAGAGCTCGCCGTTGGAGAAACCCGCTGCAGACACGTCATCGGGGTAAAGTTCTGACCAGAGAGCATAAATATTATTGTTAGCCGGGTCGACCCCGAGGCTCATCTTGCAGATGCACAGCGCATAATTTATGGGGAAGCAATCCTCGTCATTGGTCGCTATCACGGAATGGCCCGCAGGCTCGCTCCAGTGCATGACGTCACCAAAGCTCTCTATGACATCTTCATTAACATATAAACCCTGGTAAGTGATATGCAGGACATCATCGTAGTCATAGATGGCATCGACGTCAGCCCAGGCGCTGTAGGTATCTCCTTCTACGTAATTTGTTATATTTGTGGGATTTCCCCAGTCCCAATTCTCGCCATCAGTCGTTTCGACAACGAAAACGTTATAATAGCCTGTGTCATCGTCAGGACGGGTATAGACGACCGCCGATTTTGTGGAAACAGGGGAAGAACAGATGGTTCCGCTTAAGATGGAGGTATCGAAAGTCTGAGCCGATCTAGCCCAGTTTTCGCCGTCGTCATCTGAATAGGTGTACCAGTAATCATCCGAATTCCAGTCAGAGAGTAGCATATGGATTCTGCCGTTGATATCGCGGGCGATATAGGGCCAGATGTATTCACCGGGTGTGGCAATGTGGAATTCCTCGAAGATTCCCCAACCGGCGAACAGATCTCTGGCCAGGACGGGGTTTGCACCCGCGGGATTGTCGAACCAGTGGTAACCAAGCAGGGCGCGGTCATCGGGCAGCAGATCCATAGTTACGAAGCCGGAGCCGTCGCCTTCGCTTACCGGGGTTTCACCCAGCCAGCCTTCAGGATTGCGAGCATTGTAGTAGACATAGCGCGGACGGTCGGTTGGGGCCATTCCTTTCGTCCAGGCAATGTGGACGCGGCCTTCACTATCGACCGAGATCCTGTTTCCTGTCGACCCGTTAGTCTGGTAGGCATAATAGGAAGTCCCCACGACCTCGCCCGGGGAGTTTGAGACCAGCCTGGGACCTACAGGTGTCCCGACTTCATCATTTTGAATGTTCCGCCCGTCGAAAGCGATGGGATTCTGTGGCGGCTGGAGCTTGTCCGCCAGCGAAATGCTAAAAAGCAGGGATGCGAGAAGCAGAACCAATAGCATAGTTCTCATAATGGCCTCCTTGCGAAAAAGTTATTGGCTGTCTCTTGATGATATCCACGCAGCCTGATATCATGTTTTCTTCATTACCCAATTTGAAGATAATAAAAAATCCGACTTTCCCAAGATATAAATTATTGTTTCTAAGTTCATGCAGGCTGGTGAGAGAACTTGTGAAGTGACAAAAATGTCAAACATTCTTAACATATTCAATTTCAATCGGAGCTCATTTGTTTCCATCCACCCGGATACGAGGGAACCTGCCATCTCAGGCTCGGGGGGGAGCTTTCTTATTACTTTTTCAAGGAACTCATGCGCTATCATACCCCTCCGGTTTAGATACAAGTTTATTCCTACGATTGTTTCAATGGGAAATTAGTATGGGCGCCAACGGCTGGCCTCCAGCAAAAGAATAGGGGCGAATTACAATTCGCCCCTACAAGTATCGAAAAACAGTGTTTCCGAAGTTTACTTCAACAGTGTCATTTTTCTCACGGCTGCGGTGCCGAACTCGTCGAAATTGACTGAGTAGAAATAGGTTCCGCTGGCAACCGTCTCGCCGGAGGTATCGGTGGCGTCCCAGGTGATGGAGCGGGTTTCCTCGCTCAAGGGGAAGCTTCTCACCATGCGGCCGGCAACGTCGTATATGGCCAGCCTGCCGGAGTGAATCTCACCATCGATGGAAATCACCGTGTTGGCGTTAAACGGGTTGGGGTAATTCTGTGCCAGAGCGAAATCGAACGGCAGATCCGGATTCTCATGAATGACACCGACTCGTATAACCTCGTACTCGTCAATGCCCAGATAGAGAACACGGTTTTCGGTCCAGCCGCCTTCGCTATTCCACTCGGCGCCGGCATCGTCGTCATCCACATACATGATACGGAGAGTGTCATCGACTACCTCCCCCAGAGAGGACCAAACGTCGCTGTCGCAGTCGGGAGGGTTACAACCGGGGCTTGGTGAATTGGTCAGGTTAACCTTCGGGCCCCAGGTGGCTCCGCCGTCAACCGATCCGGCGGCATGAAGCTCACCGTTAGAATATCCTGCCGCGGATACATCATCCGGGTAAAGCTCGGACCAGAGAGCCAGGACATTGTTGTTGACCGGATCGATTCCCAGACTCATCTTACAGATGCACAGCGCATAATTTATAGGCATGCAATCCTCGTCATTGGTCGCAATGATGGAATGGCCTGTAGGCTCGCTCCAGTGCATGACGTCACCAAAGCTCTCTATGACATTATCTCTGACATATAAACCCTGGTAGGAGACATGCAGGACATCATCGTAGTCATAGACTGCATCAACGTCGGCCCAGGCGCTGTAGGTATCTCCTTCTACGTAATTTGTGATATTTGTGGGATTTCCCCAGTCCCAGTTCTCGCCATCGATCGATTCGACGACGAAGACGTTGTAGTAGCCTGTGTCATCGTCAGGACGCGTATAGACGGCCGCCACTTTTGCAGAAATAGGGGAAGCACAGATGATGCCGCTTAAGATAGAGGTACTGAAAGCCTCCGCCGATCTAGCCCAGTTTTCGCCGTCGTCATCAGAATAGGTGTACCAGTAACTTTCCGATGCAAAGTCTCTTAACAGCAAATGGATTCTGCCGTCGTTGGCGCGGGCGACATAGGGCCAGATGAACTCACCGGGTACTGCAATGTGGAATTCCTCGAAGATTCCCCAACCGGCGAACAGATCTCTGGCCTGGATGGGGTTTGAACCTGCGGGATTGTCAGCCCAGTGGTAAGAGGGCAAGGCGCGGCCATCGGGCAGTAAATCCATAGTTACAAAGCCGGTGCCGTTGTCTTCACTTACCGGCGTTTCGCCCAGCCAGCCTTCAGAACTGCGAGCATTGTAATAGACATAGCGGGGGCGGCCACCTTCGGCAGTTCCTTTCGTCCAGGAAATGTGGACGCGGCCTTCACTGTCGACAGAGATCCTGTTTCCTGTCGACCCGTTGGTCTGATAGGCATAAAAGGAAGTCCCCACGACCTCGCCCGGGGAGTTCGAGACCAGCCTGGGGCCCACAGGTGTCCCGACCTCATCATTTTGAATGTTACGCCCGTCGAAGGCAATGGGATTCTGTGGCGGCTGAAGCTTGTCCGCCATCGCCAAGCGGAAAAGCAGGGGCGTGAGCAGGAGAACCAATACAACAGTTCTCATGGATTCCTCCTTTCAGAGGGGTTTTAATTTAGTTACAACGAACTAATAATCAACCAGATACATTCTTTCCCGTGCATCTTCTTTCAAAATAATAAATAATTTTCATTTTGCCACCATAAAATGGCGAAATGGCAATTTTTTTTTACTTTTTTTCAGCCCTGAATGTGCCCTCAATTTTAGCTTGACTCGGGCGTATTTCCTTCTAATATATAATGTGTCAAAGAGTTAGGGAGAGAAAAGGGGAGAATTCTGTCGAAAATAAGTGGGAAATTCGCCAAGACATACGATAAATTCGTGAAGCGCGGGCTTTTGCTTCCGGAAGGCCTCCCCGAACTGGTTGATTCGACCGCCGCCAGGGAGATCCTCGAGATCGGATCGGGGACAGGGTCTGTCGCTATCGGACTTAGCCTGGCCGGCTATAATGTCACGGGAATAGATATCTCCCCGGATATGCTGAGGGTGGCGCAGTCCAAGGCCCAAGAATATGGCGCCGATACGAGATTCCTGGACGGTGATATTGTAAAGGTCAGGCTGGATCGACAATTCGACCTTTTGATCTGTCTGGGTAATACGCTCGCCTTAATTGTGGGATCAGGCGAATCAAGAATGCTATTCAATAACTGTATCAGGCATCTCCGGCCCGGCGGCAAAGCAATATTCCAGGTGCTGAACTATGATCGAATTCTCAAGGAAAGGCCGACCACCTTTGCAGTCGATTGTCAGGGCGATCTTATGAGGATAAAGCAATACCGTTATGGTTCAAAGCTTCTGGATTTTGTAGTCACGCTAATTGATAATTCGAAAATTCCCCCGGTCGTAACGACTTCAGAAAGAAAACTCAGGCCCTGGACCAAAAGGGAGATTTCCGCCGGCCTGATGAACGCCGGATTCAAGAAAGTAAGTGCTTATAAGGACTATAACCGGGGGAGGTTTAGTCTGCATTCAAAAGACCTGGTAATTGTTGCGAAATCCTGAAAGAAGGAGGGAAGGTGAAAGGGAAATCGTCAATGATATTCTCGGCTGCGGTTATCGCGGGTTTGCTTATCGCATGGGGAGATATGGCATCTGCGGAAAAATGCGTCGAATGTCACAAGAGAAAGAATCCGTCTCTTGTCAAGCACTGGCAGGATTCGAGGCACGCCGAAAATGAAATAGGATGTATTGATTGCCATGTCGCGGAAAAGGGGGAACCCGATGCGTTCGAGCATTATGGTTCTATGATCGCCGTTATTGTGTCGCCGAAGGATTGCGGCAGTTGTCATGAGACCGAGGAGAGAGAAAACAGCACCTCGCGGCATGCGCACGGGGCGGAGTTTATCGGCTCCCTCGATAATTTCCTGGGCGAGATTGTGGAGGGGGCGGCGGCGGCCACCTCGGGATGCAGGCAGTGCCATGGTTCCGAAGTCAGAGTTCTGGAAAACGGCAAGTTAGATCCGGCCACCTGGCCAAATACCGGAATCGGCAGGATTAACCCTGATGGTTCGAGGGGTTCATGCTCGGCGTGTCACCTGCGGCATTCGTTCTCCGCGGCCCAGGCCCGGCGTCCTGAAAATTGCGGTCGCTGCCACATGGGGCCGGATCACCCCCAGATTGAGATTTTCAACGAATCCAAGCATGGCATTAAATTTTATTCCTCAGAGGATGAGATGAACCTCGATTCCGATCAATGGGTCCTGGGGGTTGATTACAGCGCGGCGCCGACCTGTGCCACCTGTCATATGTCGGCCACCCGGAAACAGCCCGTTAACCATAACGTGGGTGGACGGATTTCATGGACACTTCGCCCGATAATCTCGACCAAGCTGGAGAACTGGGAATCGAAACGGGCAAATATGAAAGATGTCTGCAACAGCTGCCACGGCCCGGAATGGGTTAATAACTTTTTCATGCAATTCGATGATGCGGTTGAATTATACAACGTGAAATTTGCCTCTCCTGCAAAGTCCATTATGGAAGATCTGAGGGTTGCCGGCAAGATCACAAAATCGCCCTTCGACGATAAGATTGAATGGACTTTTTTTGAGCTCTGGCATCATGAAGGACGTCGAGCCAGGCACGGAGCCGCAATGATGGGACCGGACTTCACCCAGTGGCACGGATTCTATGAGGTAGCCAAGCATTTCTATTTCGAGTTTATCCCTGAGGCCGAGAAACTTCTCCCCGGTGTTTCTCAAAAGTACCTTGAAAATGAGATGCATCAATGGCTCAAGGGATTGTCGCCGGACCAGATAAAACAGCAAATCGAGTTTTACAGGAAACGTTACGGAGAATGACGTCAGTCATTTTCAGATTTTTATTATTGACTGCCGGGGCAGATGACTTATCTTAAGACCGTGTGGCGCTATCGTCTAGGGGTCAGGACAGGTGGTTCTCAGCCATCAGACCGGGGTTCGATTCCCCGTAGCGCTACCAGACTTATGACCCCGATAAATAAGTACTTGACAGGGGATTCTCAATATCGTAAACTCCCTTCAGGATCAAAGATATTGCGCTTGTGCCTTATTTGCGATATTTTGCGGCAATGTACTAGTGATGTAATATGCTGCACTCCATTAGTGCGGAGGCTGATTTAGTTTGGTAATAGTGGCCCATCAAAGGTTGGGCTCATGACGGGCTGGATTCTCAAGTGAGTTCAGCGATAATGAGAAGGAAACAGAATTCAAGATTGGAATAATAAAGTTGCTCATACTAAATATATAATGAGCTTCCGGCGAATATTTCCGGGATGATTTTGGAAACTACCCAAAAAATCTGCTAACGTGAAACATAATGGACGCCGATATCGTTATATAGAGCGCGCTATGTTGTGGCTGGCAAAATACTGAAGGAGGTTACGGGAAAAGACAATCATTTTTTAAGACAATTATTGCAACGGATTCTCTAGTTTGAAGGTGTCTCCATTATGACAGATAGAATCGCTATCTTGCGTCGACCTTTAAAGGAAGCATAATCAAACGGGGAAAAAATTAGTTCAAAGAGGTTAAGATGCAAGTAAGCAAACTTTATGTTGGAAATCTCAGTTATTCAGTGACTAATGATCAGCTGGAAGAACTGTTTTCCAATCACGGAGAAGTCAAGGAAGTTAGAATAATCGAAGGCAAGGGCTTCGGATTTGTAGAGATGTCCGATGTCGCGGATGCTGAAAAGGCCAAAGAAGCCCTTGACGGCTCCGATTTTGAAGGCCGCACCATAAAAGTCGATGAGGCGCGCCCACCCAGGGAGAGAGGCGATCGCCCGCCGAGAGGCGGCCAGCGCGGAGGCTATCAAAGGGGAGGATATAGCCGCTATTAGCATAGCGAGGGAGTAATTCAGATACGGTAATGTATCTGAAGTATTGTTCAGCCAGACACCTCATATAGCAGATAAGAGGGAAAGCTATTTCAGAGCTTTCCCTCTTTTTGTTTGGTTTCAGAGCTTCCCCGACTATTTAAGGTCTGAATTATGATCTGATTTTGCGGCCTTCCGGAAAGGCAAATTATAGGAGTCCCCATTCGTCCTTGAAATTATGCAGAAGGAAAAACGGCATTTATCCCCCATGAGAAAAATCTGTGATCATTTTTGTAAGCTGGACAGGTGAGATGCGGCAGTCGACCTGATTCGAGGGGTCTCGGCCTCAAACGCACTGTTCTGTCCGATGGATTATCTCGTTTTGCAGAGCTACGCCCAGATTTACGAAGTAATCGCTGTAACCAGCCACGCGGACTATCAGGTCGCGATGTCTCTCCGGTTCGCGCTGGGCCTCGCGCAAGATCTCCGCGCTTACGACGTTAAACTGAATATGATGGCCGTCCATGCGAAAATATGAGCGAATGAGGTGAACCAGCTTATCAATCCCGACCTCGCTTTCAAGCAACTGGGGTGTAAACTTCTGGTTTAGCAGCGTCCCGCCGGTTCTCAGATGGTCTATCCTGGCCGCAGACTTTAGAACAGCGGTTGGCCCGCGGCGATCAGCGCCCTGGACAGGTGAGATCCCCTCGGAAAGAGGCAGGCCTCGCTTACGCCCATCGGGAGTGGCACCGACTACGCTGCCGAAATAGACGTGGCTGGTGGTCGGGAGCAGATTAATGCGAAAATGCCCCCCTTTGGTGTTCGGACGACCATCGACAGATAGGAAAAAGCTCTCGAACACCTGCCGCAGGATATCATCGGCGTAGTCATCATCATTACCATACTTAGGAGTTCCTTCAAGGAGCTTATGACGTAGTTCCCCGGCGTCCTCGAAATCTGTATTCATTGCATTCACCAACTCCGGAAGAGGCAGGGTTTGTTTATCGAATACATGATATTTGATGGCCGTGAGAGAATCGGTAATGGTGCCGATTCCAACTCCCTGGATGTAGGACGTATTGTACCTGGCCCCTTCACCATTGTAATCCCTGCCGTTCTGAATACAGTCATCGATCAGGATAGACATAAAGGGAGCCGGAAGATACTTGGCCCAGAGCCGTTCAATGATCCTGTTGCCTCTGATCTTAATGTCGATGAAGTGCTTTAATTGTCTTTCATAAGCGGCGTAGAGTTCTTCAAAAGTCGCAAACGAAGGTGGATCGCCGCTTTCATCCCCAATCCGTTTGCCGGTTCGGGGGTCCACACCGTTATGAAGCGCGATTTCCAAGACCTTGACGAGATTGAAGTAGCCGGTCAGGATATAGCTCTCCTTGCCAAATGCGCCGGTCTCCACACAGCCGCTGGCGCCACCGTTTCTGGCGTCCTCGATGGACTTTCCCTGCCTCACCAGTTCCTGTACGATGGCTTCCGTGTTGAAGAGCGAGGGCTGACCGAACCCGGTCTTTATTATCTTAAGAGCACGTTTTAAGAGTCTGTTCGGGCTTTTCTTGCTGACCTGTAACATTGAACCCGGCTGCACAATGCGCATTTCCTCGATGACGTCCAGGATCAGATAAGTCAGATCGTTGCTGGCATCCTCGCCGGATTGAGTAACACCGCCGAGATTGATGAGGCAAAAGTCGGTGTAGGTGGCGCTTTCCTGAGCTGTCACGCCTACTTTCGGCGGCGCCGGCTGGTTGTTGAACTTAATCCAGAATGCCTGCAAGAGTTCACGGGCTTGTTCCTCAGTGAGATTGCCTGTTTCCAGGCCGCGTTTGTAAAATGGCCAGAGATGTTGATCCAGTCTCCCGGGATTGAAGGAATCCCAGGTGTTTAGCTCTGTTATGACACCAATATGAACGAACCAGTAGTATTGCAGCGCCTCCCAGAACGTCTCCGGGGCGTATTCCGGCACGCGTGCGCAGATTTGCGCCATTCTCTCCAGTTCCTGCCTACGTTTGAGATCCGATTCCTTGTCGGCCATCGATCTCAGCCTTTCTGCATATCGCCCGGCAAAATCAATCAGGGCTTCAGCGGCGATAGCCATGGCCCGGAGCTCCTCTCTCTTATCGAAGGCCTCCGAATCGGTGTAGTAATCGAGAACGACAATACGTTGATCGATGGAGCGCCTGAAATCCACCATCCCCTGATTGTATATTTTATTATCCAGGACGGTATGACCGGGAGCCCGCTGCTCCAGAAACTCGGTGAATATGCCCGCCTCGTAGGCAGCCTTCCAGTCATCGTCCACTTCGTTGAAAATCCTGTCTCGAATGGATCGGCCGCTCCAGAACGGTATGATAATGTCGCTCTGTATCCGGCGTTCGGCATCTCCCACTTTGAAGGGGACCTTCTCCCGCGAGTCCAGAATGTCGAAATCCTCGAGCGAATGAGTGCAGATCTCCGGGTAGGTAGGCGTAGCCTTCGGCGCCGGACCTCGCTCGCCGACGATAAGTTCCCCGTCATTAATGCATAGTTCCTTGTTCTGGAGAATATATTTAAGCGCCATAGCCCGGGCTACCGGTACCGACACCCGCTCGGCAACGCCCTTTTTGTAGAACTCCGTTAGCAGGGTGGCTCGCTCAAGCGAAATGGCGGGAACGGCGTTTAGGCTCTGTTCCCGCAATTTGTGTATCCTGTCATTCACAACCGTTCAGCCTCCAATAGATACCTGGTAACCGTGCGACTCCAGCATTTTTCCGGCCTGACGAACCTCCTCTGTTGGCATAGTCTGCCAGCGGCGACGAGGATGCCCCATCTCAAAACGCTCCATTTTATCCTCCCCCAGCTTATTATAGGGGAGAAGGCTTATACGATGAACATTTGGAAGGTTTGAAAGAAATAATGCAATAGCCTCAAGGTTGTCCCTGGTGTCGGTGATGTCGGGAATCAGCGGGACACGCACAATTACTTTGTCAGCTCGTTCGGTCAGACGGGCCAGGTTGGAGAGTATTCGCCGGTTCGATACCCCAACATATCTCTTGTGATCTGTTTTATCAATAAGCTTGAGATCATACAAAAACAGATCGACAAGATCATATATCTGCTCGAAATCCTCCCAATCAGCATACCCCGATGTATCCACAGCGGTATGGATGCCCAGATGATGACAGCCATCC
This sequence comes from uncultured bacterium, assembly GCA_965541585.1. Lineage (GTDB taxonomy): Bacteria > Zixibacteria > MSB-5A5 > UBA10806 > UBA10806 > CBDVBL01. The sequence goes on from CBEUCH010000001.1 coordinate 356,902, forward strand.
AACAAGGCTTTTAGGAATTCCACCTGCATCAACGGTTCCCCGCCGGAGATGGTCACGCCACCGCCCGACTGATCGTAGAAAATCCGGTCTTTGACGATCTCTCCGACCAATTCCTCGACCGTCACGGTGCAGCCGATTGTCGTGTTCTTCGTCCGAGAATCAGCATGAGCTCCGCGCCAGAAGCGAACCTGCTTTGATTCCGGTTCGGGATTACGGCTCTCGGGATTGTGGCACCACCAGCAGTCAAGCGGACAGCCTTTGAAGAAAACGGTTGTACGGATACCGGGGCCGTCATGGATGGCGAATTTCTTGATGTCGAAAATGATTCCTGTCTTTGCCATGCGGCTCTCCATAATAACCAACTGGATGCGACCCGCCTGTTAAAGGCGCTAATCTGAATATACGCTTTTAGCCGGGAAGAATCAACTTGTCAGTCGGGGCGGCCGGTGATTCTTAGCCCGGTAAGATTGGATGGTCTATGCATCCTTGCCGGGGAGATCGCAGGAGCAAGCCTCCAATGATGATAAAAACCATGACTCCGCAAAATACCGCAATAAGAACTGAGCCGGATCGCAGACGTATACCTTTTAAGGCCATAGCTGTAATAAGAGTCGCCGCCAATGGCATCATCTCACAGGCAGGCGAGACGCCACAAAGCATGCTGTGCCATAGGACATTTATGGGCGCATGACATACGCAGTGTGGAAGGAAGCGACAACGCACACTTCCATAAGACGACTTTCGCGTCATTCTACAACAGGTTTTCAATAGAAGTAAGAGGTTTTTGGGATATGCTTAAAAAATCAATGCGGGGAAATCGAATTTTTATACAAACGATTTCAATATCTCCCTCTGCAACCCGACCAATTCCGAATTCGCCTCGCTGATTTCATCGATCTTCTGCTGGAGCTTCTTGAGGAGATTTTGCCTTTCCATGCCGTTACGAAGGATAATCAGGAGATCATCGTTATCCCACGGTTTTTCGAGGTATTGAAACAGGCCCACTTCGTTGATGGCCTTGATTGCGTTTTCCTTATCGGCGTAACCGGTGAGAATTATGCGTGGGACGTCCGGTCGTATCTCCCTGACTTTAGCCAGGAAGCTGATACCGTCCATTTCCGGCATAAGATAGTCGGAAATTACGATATCAATATCGTTTTTCTTTATGAATTCAAGCGCCGCTTCGGCGGATGTGAAAGTTTCGATTTTGAGACTCGTCTCGAGATTCAGAAATGACCTTAAGCTGGTCAGAACCATTTCCTCGTCATCGACCAGCACAATTGTTGAATTCGATTGAACGACTGACACTTTTCTCTCCTGTTTTAAATCTACTATCCCTCAGGCAAGTTGCAATGCCTGGAAAATAACCGGGACTGCAGACGCCTGGCTTTTTCTACGGCGACAATGATCATGCTCTCCGGGCATGGTTCCCGTCGTTTCCGAACGCCCGGATTGTATACGGAACCACTCTAAGAACTGTTTCGATCTACCGGTCTTGATCCCACTCTCTCCAGAAGACTTCTCAAGCGTTTGACCAGCGTTTTCATAACTCCTTGCGTGATTCGGACGTTATCTCCCAGCAGGTCAATGAAATCTTCTTTCTGGATTCGCAGTAGCTGACTATCCTCCATAGCCGTTGCCGTAACGACCCTCGGGTCATCATCGAATAATGCCCACGTTCCAAAAATGTCTTTGTGGGTGCCGATCATAACATCGGAACCGTCTCGAATCAGCCTGATCCTGCCATCAATGATCATATACATACAATCCGATATGTCTCCTTCCTTAAAGATTACATTGCCCTTTTCAAATTCTATTTCCTCGGTAATGGCGGCGATTTGAGCCAGGTCTTCGGTCGATGTGAATCCGAATATATCAACATCCTGCAGAAACAACACTTTTTCTATCGTGGTCAGCATTGAATCAGACTATTCCGAAATTCGGTCTCGGGATTGCTATCTATCCAATTTCCTGGTTTTGAAGTCATTTTCATTAATCTGCCAGATTGAGCTTAATTGCAGCATATCTGGCAGTCTCGGCGATAACCCGGTCTGCGGCATTGCCCAGTTCACGGAGGGTCCCGGCGAAACGCCTGTTTTCCTGCTCAGCGATAAGATACAATGTGCATACGATAAGCCAGCGGACATTGCTCTTCAGAAGCATATAGAGCCCTTCGTCAGTTGATTTTAGGCTGAAGCCCCAGAGGCGCTCGGTATGTTTGAGCAATGACCGGATCAAAACAGTTTCCACAATCGGGATTATATATTTTTTTAGGTCGGAATCAAGAATATTATCGAGAAATTCTACGGCGTCGGCCCTGAGGCCGGGCTTTTCGCTGGTTATCCCCAGATACGCATTATAGATATCCCGGGAATAGTAGTTAAGGCTCAAGAGACGAAACATCCTCTCCATGCTCCGTGCGAGGCTTTCATGCAGCGCTCTGGTGATGAGGCGTCTGGCCTGTTTGCCGCTGCGCTCGCCGCCAATCCGCGTCGGAATCAGGCGATGGGCACGGCGGTCGAATCTGTAGAGAACGGCATTCAGTTTGTAGTAATTTTCGGCCTCCGCCAGAATACTCCTTTCGATAAGCTGAGAATCCAGCTTCAACATCGGGTAGTGTTCCCTTAGCTTGTTCAGACCCCTTATGGTTTCATAGCGAAGAGTCAAATCCTTGTGCGTTAAATTCTCATACAAGGTATTGACCGCCCTTTTTGAGCCAATAAGGGCCAGGACCTTCGGTATCCTGGTTCTTACCCGCATGTTTTCGTCCGGATCATTGTAGCGTTCCATCAAAGGATCGATGACTTTATCGCCGTATTCAGCCAGGGATTCGCGAACATCTATGGCCACTGCACGAGTACCGAGGTGGGATATCAGAATCGGAATGAACTCTTCTGATCGAGTTTCGCCGGCGCTTATCACGGCCGCCTTCAGGATTTCCGTGGACTCATCGCCCAGCAATCTTATCAGAGTAGCATTCAACTTCGGAATTTTGACCATCCCCATAATTTTTGCAATATTTAACTTCAAAAGCCTGCTCTGTTTGTCGGAAGGTCCTGACCATTCGATTCGGTCGACCAGTTCTTTAATCAATCTTTCCAGTTCGATTATGTTGCCAAACGGTTTGCCTTCTTTTACCGCCAGGGCGGCGCAGATCAGGGCTGATGTCTTGACTTCGATGCTGGATTGAGACAGAAATTCCCGAAAAGTTGACTCGGGGTCATCTGAATGCATGCAGATATAGCTTATCGCCTCTATCCTGACATCCTGGCTACCATCCGCAATGAGCGATCTGGCCTCTGTGGTGAAATCCTCGGTTTCATAATGAGAGATCATCCCGAGAACCCGGGCCTTGATTTCTGCTGACGGGTGTTGGAGCAGTCTTTTCAGATGCGGCAGCAATAAGTCATTTCTTGTGTCTTCGAAAAGATTTAAGACATACAGGATCTGCCTTTCGTTAACGCTGTCCAGCACCCTCAACAGACTCTTTACTGTTGAGGAGTCGGTCCCGCTCAACGACAGTTCATCGATGTCTATCGTTCGTTTCTCAATGGCACGGCGAAATGAATTGACGTATTCCTTTTTCATTTTCATTATAATGAATATCCAGAAGCAGATCAGTGCAATAATGAAAAGACTCACGTACCTAATTGGAAGATTTATGCCGGTTATCAGGGCAATTAATAACAGGCCTCCCAAACCCATGGCCAGACTATCTATGAAAACATCGACGATACTCTTTGCCTGATTTTTCACCAGCGCCGGGACCGGAATTGAAAGCAATTCCATGCCTGCTTTATTCACTGATTGCTTGAGGCTACCCTCGGTGACTTTGATAAATACTGCCGACCAGAGAGCCGGGCTGAAAAGACTACCCAGGGCTCCTAAGAAAACGCCGGCCGGCAAAAAGAAGAGGGCCCGGGCAGTGCCCATCGATTTGAGAATTCTGCCGGTCAAAAGTAATTGGATGATAAGAGCCAATATGCTCAGATTCGAGAGCCAGAAACCGAAAAAGGCGGTGAGTTGATCCTGATCGGGAATCTCGCTTGAGGCTAATGCGCTGAATTGGAAATCAACCAGGCTGGCCACGATTACACCGACGCCCACCATTGCGGCGGTCAAAGCAAGATGCCTCGATCTGGTAAATAGCCTTATGGGATTGCCAGTTTCAAACGATTGCTTCATTCGCCTTTGAGCCTGAATCCTCTCCCGAAAACTATGTTTTCCGCCACTTTGCCAGATAACTGACATTAATATGAGACTGGATATCATAAAACCGATGGCGAAAAATAAGAGATTCGAAGTCTCGAGAAGAGGGGCTAAATAGCTGGTAAGATACCCACCGAAGATACCGCCCGAGATCGCTCCGGCGCCTATCAGGCCAAATAGCCTTTTTGCTTCACGGGCGTTAAATACATAATTTGCCAGAAGCCAGAATTGGGTTGTGGATATGACTCCGAAGATCGAAACCCATATATAGAACAGATAAAGAAACCAGGCTGCCGTCATATTGAGATATAAGAAATACCAGATGACCAGGAGATTAAAGACAACGATTAGCAGGGTGGCCGAAATCAGGTAATTGAGGCGAACTTTTCTGGAAAGTCGCCAGTATAGCGATACTACAATTCCTGATGCGATAGATACCATGATGAAAGCATATGGAAGCTGTTTTACGCCAAGATAAGTAAGAAAAAGGGAATTGCGAACCGGCTTTAAAATCATCAACGACGCGATAACAAAGAAAATATAGGCAAACATCAGGGAGACCCTGAAACCCTCGCCCTCTCGAATGCCAAACAATTTTTCGAAAAGTGTCTTCATAATGACTGGATTGGCAAGATACAAGAATGAGCGCTAATAATAAAGATGGAAATCGCCGGATAAAACGTTCGGATCGGAATGCCAGTCCTTTATTCTATTGGCCTTTCGGTCGTTTTTGTCCGGAATTGATTTCCTGCGTAACGAACCGCAATAATCCAGATTAGCACGACAGCGGCTGTTCCCAGTGACAGCCAGCGGATACTGGAGAATTCGGTAAAAATCGACGTGATCGCCAGGCTCACCCCGACGGCGATAACCTTGGCAAACCTCTGCACAAACATATCTATGAAGGCCTTGGCCTTATACTTCTCGTCGCGGCTGGTGGGAACATAAAGCGTTTCCTTGGCCGATTGATTTATGGAGTAGGAGAAGCCGTTGTCTGCAGTGTTCAAGAAGCTACCCATCCATAGAATGGGCATCGCCATAAAACCGGCAGAGCCGACCAGGATTGCTACCGGCAGAATCATTAAGGCCGTTTTTACCCCAAATCTGGTCATTATGAAGCTTGTGAGGAAAAGCTGCACCAGCAGCGAGACCCAATTTGTAATCGAGAAAACGGTTGAGAATTGTTTCCCAATGGCAGGGCCGTCCAGATAATGTTCGATGGTGGCGGTGAACTGAAAATCCATCATAGTGGAGACGATCTCATATAAGCCCACGATGGCGACTATGGAGAGCAAATACCGGGAGTTAAAAACCAACCTGGCGCCCTCGATAGCGGGATTGCCTGCCTGTTTCTTAGCATCATCTTTCGGTTTTGGGTGCTCCGGAGGAGGGTTCTTTTTTACAAGGCTGCCCGCAATAGCGGCAATGGCAGTTATCAACAAGGCGAAACCAACACAAATCCATAACCAGTATGCCAGGGAAACCTGCTCGATCCAGATCCTGACAAAAGTGCTGCCGAATACGCCGCCGGTTACACCTCCCAGGCCTACCAGTCCGTAAAGACGCCTGGCTGATTCAGGGGTGACGCTGTCATTCAAGAACGCAAAAAACGTACCCACCATCAGGGTGCTGAAAAGATCGCCAAATAGATAGAACGACCATACAGTTATGTCGCCGGGGTTATTCGCTGCCAATAATATATAGGCGAAATATCCGAAAATGAAGAATCCTGAAAAAATAAATGTTAGTTGCTGCCTGCGGAACCTGCGGGCCAGGTAAGTGAATACTGCCACTGCAAAGAAGGCGACGACCATGTTGAGCACCTTTGCCAGGAGCTCAGCCTGCGAACCTCTCAGGTGCCACGATAACAGGTCGAAACCGGTTTGATCGTAGAATTGGATGAAGAGAGATTTTTTAATCGGCTTGAGAATCCAGAAGCTGGTAATTACCAGGAAGAAATAAGAGAACATCAGAAGTGATAAAGGCAGTTCCTCTCGCCTGATGTTCATTATTGCTCTCAGCGGATTTGCCATTATTGGCCTCGCAAACTGCTGAATTCTGTCTGAATTTGTTTAAAAAGACAGGGCATATCGATAATCCGAAAAGAAATTATAGCATATTCCGTCAGGGCTTTCACAATTATCTGTCGATAATCCGGAATTCATCGATCAACGGATCAGCCAATATTGAATCGCCGGTTGCCTCGAATATCTTTACTGAAAGAACATCTTCATAGATATTTACCAGACTGTAATGATATTCTTGCAGCTGCTTTAGCTGTCTGACGTTTAAACCCTTAGCCTCGAAATCCTGTGCATATGAATTCAGGGCTTCGGAATCCGCTATCGGCATCAATGGAGCACCGCCTCCGCCGCCGACAATGAAATGAATTTCTTGGCCTGGTGTTGCGGCGGAGCTATCGGCATACAGGACGTTGTGCTGGTAGAAATGATCGTGCCCTGAAAAAACCAGACGGACGCCATATTCTTCGAAGAGGTCTATTAATTTTCCGCGCTTGTTCAGCAGGTCTCTGCCATTGGATTTCTGATGCCAATCGTTATGATGTCTTCCAAAAGAGATGGGCGGCTGGTGTATGGCGACTATCTTAAAGGGCACGTTGCGGGATGAAAGTTGCTTTTCCAACCACGATGGTTTGTCATCATCGGGATCGGAGACGAACCATTTTTTGAAAAGCTCATCCTGCAGGTCATCATCGATATGACCCTTCTGGTCGAGGATGAAGTTGGCATCGACTACGAATAGCGCCCCGTCGGGGAAATCGATCACATAAAATCGAGGATATTGGAATATTGCCTGATAGTTTTTTAAGCCGAAGGTTGTGTCGTTAGCCCTTTCATGATTGCCGATTGCCGGGACGAAAGGGATCTCGTTCAGCAGGGGATGCTCAACCTTATTCATGTTCAAAAAACGGACCCAGTGCTCAGGTCGCCTGCCATCGTGAGCACAGATATCTCCGGTATTTAGAATAAAATCGACCTTGTTGCTCGTAGCGGCATGGTAAATAGCATCACGTACCATACGTTGCTCGTTAGCGGCATAATCAGGTTTGTGCCTGAACCAGTTAATCCCGCCAATGACGCCATTACCAAGCCAGTAGAGCTCGTAGAAAGGGAAGATTAGCATTTTCCAGGTTGCCCAATTATCTTTCCGGATAAATCTTTCGTAAGCGCGCCAGCCGGCCTGGTTGTCACTGTATACGAGAAACGTGGGATTTTCCCGGAGGGGCTCGTCGGCCAACAGTTTCGGTACCCGATAAAAGCTCTCGGGATATTTTTCAGAGATAAGTCCCACACGGGCGCAGTTGAAACTCAACATAAAAGACAGCAACACTATAAAGATAGTGATTCGAGAAGGAATATTGTGCTTTTGGCTTATCACCTATTGAAGCTCATTCCTGGCGTCTCAGGCCTATTAGAGTGTATTCGCCCGAGATTATATCATACTGAAGGTAGACCTTTACCCATCTGCTCCATTTTCCGTTCCCGTTCCGCTCGACCCTCAGGGCGAATTCCAGCTGATAGTTCTCGTCAGTGGGAAGGTCACCAGGTATCTCAATAGACGTTGAATTTCCAAGATCTTTATCTTTTCTGAATATTTCTCCATTGATTCTCAGATCATAACGGTACCTGGCCAGGTTTTTTGATTCGAGATTTCTATCAACGGCGAGATCGACGAAACTGAGCTTCTGCGCGCCTTCCGGATCTTTATCCAGCTCGAAATAGTCAAGCGGATTAACTTTAGAAAACCAGTGGCGTCCGATAATATCCCTGCGTTGCTTCAAAGTCTCCAGCAGATAAGCCTCTGCCTCGGGATCGCTGTATTTCCCCTGCCTGGCGACGGTTTCAAGTTGCTCATCGGTAAACGACGTGACAAGCTTTGCGCCCCAGTAACCGTCGAGATCAGTCATCAGGTCGAATGCTGGATTCGGTATATTGCTCTTGAACTTGCCTGGTTCGAAGAAATCCGATTTATAGCGACCGATTGAAGTGAATTGAAAATCGGTGTCTTTTTCCCATCCTTCCACGTTTAAGCCCAGGCTGAGAGTATTTTCCATAATATCCCTGGGATCGAACTGGTTCACGAATCCTGCCTCCGGTGAAAATGGACTATGAGCGGCGCTTCCCAGAGTCGAACCGAAATCGATGAGAAAATGCCTGACATAGCTTTTGCCATTCTCAGTTACGTAGGAATCGAGGGAGTTCCCGTCTTTGGTATCGGTGTGCTTGAGCCAGGCGCTCATCACCTTCAAGCCGCGCAATTCCCTGCGATGCTGGTGTGGTATGAGATCATTCGGATCATCTTCTCTGAAGCCCTGGTATCTGAACGGCCCGATTGGTGTACCGGGGACGTATTTGCTGGCCAGGGCACGTATGCGGCCGTCCGGAAGAATTTCGATCTTTTTCAAAATCCTTTCCAGATCCTCCCCGGTCATAAAAGCCTTATGGCCCTTCTCATCTATGAATTTAACATCCCCTTCCAGTCTCAGAATATCCGGATGAAAATAGACAAGGTAGTTTTCAGGCGTGTTATATCCGGCGGCATAGAACAGCTTGGTCGAGATGACCTCGGCGCCGGTCGCGAGTTCGGAATATCCTTTCGGGTCGAATTTTATCAAATACATTTCGCCCTTGGTATCCCTTATGGTGAACCCGGGTGTTACTCCCTCCAGCTTGGCCCGTATGATTGTCCAGACACCGTTGACTTCGGGGCCGCTTCCTTCGTTGGGCCCTCCGGCAATATCCTCCAGGTTTAGACGTTTTATTGCATTTCTATTCGTGAACCAGCTGGAATTGTCAACCTCATCAAACGAATTAAGGTTTAAAGCCTGTTTCGGCCGTCCCGCCAGATGTCTTAGCTGACGGGAGAAATCCAGAGATTCTCTTACCTGCTGGAACGCAACCTTGTCTATAACATCGTATATAAGAGGGATTTTTCTCGATTCGGGCTGGCGAGGAACGTGTTTGGTGTCATCGGGTATCGCGGGCGAGGGAACAAATAGATTCCGGCCGGAGCAGCCGGAGAAAATACCGAAAGCAACCAGCACCAAAATCGATGCAGTGATAGGAGACGAGAATATGTGGTGAGATTTTAAATCCGTCTTAGCCATCGATTCAGTCTATCATTCTTAGTTAAGGTCAAGGTGGATACGGACAAGGTCGCGACTCTTGCCGGCCTGTAATGTTACCAGGTTGCCGTCCCGCTTCCAGATACGAATTCCGCCCCCGAACGTAACTTCGAAGTCATCGCCGGAAATATGGTCGAATATGTCGGGCGCGACCTGACCGGCATCAACAAACACAAAAGCGTCCAGATTCCGGGGCATTATGGGGTAACGATACTCTACGGAGCCGATCATGCTGTCGCGATCCCGGAATCGTCCCCGTTTTAATCCTCGAATCGTTTCCGTTCTTCCGATTTCACTCATGTGATAAAACGGGATTTCTTTGCCGGATATCGGCTCTGATTTCCGGGCGGCAAAACGCACCACGAGATACCGGCCATAGAATAGATGGATGTAACGAGCGATGTCCGCTGTGGCTGCAAAAAAGCCGTACCGGTCGCCCCCGGTCTGGCGAAAGGCTTCTCCGGAGAACTCAATTTCCCAACCACCGGTGGGTTTCCCGGGGTGATTTCTGGAATCGTAATGAATCGAAAGCCCTGCGCCATATAGCTCGACGCCGGTCTCCAATCCCGGCAATGAGCTGCCGAATTGGACGGTTGTGGATGGAGTACTTGAGTCCTTTCCCTTCAAAATGCTGTTTCGTTCATAGAAAATAGAAATATCCGCTGCCGCTTTTCCCCCAAATCTCCTTCCGAGGGAAAGTCCCGCCCTCACCTGCTCAAATGCAAAATTGGTTTCGTCATCTTTGCCGGTACTCATTCCGATTCCATAGAATGCCTCATCAGGCATAAGGGTATATTGAGTTGTCAGACCGGCCTCCAGGGCTCCGTCCGCAATATCAATTCTTCTCAAGCGAAACCTGTATCGTTGTCGCCATCTCAATCCTGCAGTTGCCGCCAGATCGAGTCTTGACTGATCGGAGATAAGACCCTTTTGATAATATTTCAACCCGCCACCGGAACGGGATGCGTATTTTGGTACGAGCCCCCTGCTGCCGTCATCGGCGACCATGAAATCTGCCAATTCCACAACAAACGGGACCTCAAAACTGATTCCGGTGACGAGATCTACACCTTTGAGTACAATATGGAAAGGCAAATAGAGCAATTTCCCCGGCGCCGAGACGATTCTTTCCCAGGTCGAATGACCTGGAAATCTATCAGGGTGGTTTTCTGTCGCATTTGTATCGGGCGGCGATTGTGGATCGACCCGTTCCGAGAGCGCCTGTTCGGAAACTATAGGAGCAAACGCAAGCAGAAGAGAAATGGAGATTATTTTTTTCACTTTCTTAAGATCCTGTTTTCCTGAATTCTTCCAAAATGTAAATAAGCACGATGGCAACGCGATCTGATTACGCTACCGTGCTCGCTTTATTGAATTGTAAAACCAATATAGTCGAGTCCTGGTTCCTTCAGACATCTCAGATGCCCGAACTTCTCGCGGCTGTGCTGAATAGAGTCCATAAGCTGTCTCCTGCCTTTCAGGCGACAAATTATATCTAAGTCGCTTCCAAAGGTCAATTTGGATTTCTGGCTTTATCTAAATGCAGATCAAACTATAATTCAGTTGATTATGAACACGGTTTCATTCCGGCAAGAGGCTAAAACTCGAAATGAATCGCGACGCCAATAGCATCTCCTTTTATCATAGGAACAGTAACCAGGTTTGTCTTTCTATTTTCATGTAGCTTTATGACTGCGCTGGAAACAGCTATGCCGTAGATGGCGGCGATATAGACGTCGGATGGCCAGTGCGAATCCGATGTCACCCTCTGGAAAGCCACGGTTGTAGCGAGACCATAAAGAGTGAGCGTTGCCGGCCGGAATCTCAAGTGATGGGACAAAACAGTGGCCACCTGGAATATCGATGAGGCATGACCGGATGGAAACGACGTGCCCTTGTTGAACTCGAAGTTTCGCGGCCCCCTGCCATCGTGAGGGCGAGTCCGACCGACAACGATATTGGCCAGGTTTTTGACTCCACCCGCAATGAAATGAGATTCGAGGATTTGAGCCGATATTTCCATCAGAGGTCTGATTCTGAAAACGTATCCGATTGCGAGGCCGCCAAAATAATACTTGTTGGTGTTACCCATCATGCCAATCGGTTCGAAAGTCTGGCCGATTCTTCTAAACGGCTTGTATAGTCTATCGTCCTGGTTGCGCTTTAGCCCGTCATAAATTTCCTGATCGTAGGCATAGAGTATTCCCGCTGTAGCCGTAAATGCTGTCAGCCAGTATGCGTCACGCCGGCTTATCCTGGCGGGCGAGGAATAGATATGCCAGCTATCGGATAGATATATCTTTCCCATGTTGCCGAGATCCCGAAGCAAATGGCGTTTATTCTCGATTATCTGTTGCTCTTCCGCGCCGTTATCGTCAGAATATTGGCTGCTCATAAAGAGTAATTCCAGAGATCTCGTATATATGAACGGCGTCTCGGGGTATACACTGCTATATAGACGCGTAGGGAAAATCATTGAGTTTCTCCTGGCTTTCGATTCCTCAGCGATTGATTGCGAAATGCAAGATGTTGGCATTACAAGCAAGATTAATAAGACGCAGAACTTCTTATAATTCATATGATCACTGTATTTATCAATGAATATTGGCGTTAAACGATTACTTGTCATCTTCTACGGAATTTTCGCCCAGATCCATCGGCAAAATAATCGTAAATGTGGTTCCCCTTCCGACCTCGCTTTCCACCTTGATTTCGCCTCTGTGATCCTGGATTATCTGATAGCAAATGGAAAGCCCCAGCCCCGTGCCCACGCCGACGCCTTTGGTGGTGAAACCCGGATCGAAAACCCGCTTTAAATGTTCTGCAGATATGCCCGTACCATTGTCCTGAATTTCGATGAATACACTCTTGCCTTCTCTGTGGGTGGCTATTTTAATCTCGCCTTTATCCTTTATTGCCTGACTGGCGTTTACCAGCAGGTTTAGAAACACTTGATTGAGCGGTCCGGGATAGCAGGGAATAGGCGGGATATCGCCATAGTTCTTGATCACCACGGCCTTATGTTTTAATTCGTGGTGAATGATGGTGAGAGTGTCTTCAAGCCCCTCGTGGATATCGGTTTTCTTCAGTTCGGCTTCGTCCAGTCGGGCAAAGCTTCTCAAGCGACGGACTATATTGGTTACTCTATCGGTGCCGGATTCGATGACCTTGTTGGCATCATCGATGATTCTGAGAATAGACTGCAGCTCCTGGTTTTGCTCGTACTGTTCCGATAAATTCGATCTGAGGATACCTTTGAGTTTTCGAGTAGAGCGGACGAGTGTATCGTGCATGCTGTTGACCGCACCAATTGGGGTATTGATTTCGTGTGCGATACCGGCTACCAGCAGGCCCAGTGATGCCATTTTTTCGGATTGAATAAGCTGAATCTGGGTCTCTTTTAGGTGCTTATTGGCTTGAGCGAGATCTTCCAGGACCTTCATTTTTTCGGTGATATCATGGGCAACGCCGATGTAGGAAACCACATTTCCGTTCTCGTCTTTAAGCGGTGATGCACTTGACGTATGCCACCTCCAGCTTCCATCCTTGTGCTTTACGCGGTATTCTATACCGCTCATGGTTTCACCAGCCATAACCTTCTCGAAGTAATCCATACAGGCCTGCAAGTCGTCCGGATGGACGAACAGTGCAAAGGACGATCCCTGAACCTCTGAAACATCGTGCCCCAGTATGGAGGTCCAGTTGGGTGGGACATAAGAAAACACTCCCTCGGGTGTGAGAGAATAGATGATATCGTTAGCTTTTTCCACCAGATTTCTGAACCGCTCCTCGCTGGCCTGAAGCGCTTCTTCAGCCCTTTTGCGTTTAGAGATGTCGCGTCCCATTCCCGCAAAACAGATCAATTCTCCGGAATCGTCATAAATAGGAAAGAGGGACAGATCGATATCGATATTATCGCCCTTCTTATTGTGAATTTTTATCTCGCCTCGAAATGAATCCTTTTTGGCTATCGCCTCATCAACGGCCGCGAGACTTTCATCGCAAATGAACTCGGCGAGGGATTTGCCATATAATTCGTCATCGGAAAATCCGCTATATTGCCTGTGTGCGGGATTTCGCTCTATTATTTTGCCATCGGGATCTATAAGGGTGATGCCATCGCTTGTGTGCATGAAAATCTCTTTGTAGAGTTTGAGCTTTTCTTCAGCCTCCCTTTGCTCTGTGACATCTATGCCACTTGCGATTATATATTCTACATCGCCATCGTCATTTGTAAGGGCGGTATTGGACCAGGCGATGAGCCTTCTGGAACCGTCTTTGGTCAGCCAATAATTTTCATGGGTATTTGGGAAATGGCCGGCCTTGAGACTCTTAAATATATTCCTTACCTGCTCCAACTCTTCGGCGATTAAGAATAAATCCCAGACATGTTTGCCCCTTACCTCGTCGAATCTATAGCCCGTTGTATCCTGGCAAGCCTGATTGAACTGAACGATGCATCCATCCGAATCGAGAACCACCACCAGAGCGCCTGCCGTATCCAGTACGGCGCTGACGAAATTGCGCTCCCAGCGGAGCGCTTCTTCCATCTGTTTTCTTTGATGAATATCATGGATGCCCCCGATGATAGATGGTTCTCCGCCCATTTCAGCTATTACCAGCGAGAATATGGCCCAGAATACAGTACCATCCAGCTTCTTCAATCGGACCTCAAAGTTTTTAAGATAGCCATCCCTTTGCAGTCTCTCGATCACGGTCTTTCTATCATCAGGATCATAATAGAAATCCGGTGACTTCCTGCCGATCAAATCTTTCGCGGTGGTCCCGATCAGCTGTCCCAGATGCTCGTTTGCGTACATTATCTCCCCATCGCCGAGCCGGGTAATGATCAATGGTACGGGTGAAGCTTCAATTATGGTATGTATCTGTTCTTCTGCCTTTTTCAGCCCCGTTACATCGGAGAATATCCATAACCGCCCCAGTTCCTGGTTGTTTTTATCCAGCACCGGCATGGAAAAAAGCGATATGATTCTGGATTTCGGTTTGGTCAGCAGGAACGATCTTTCTAATATCTTTTTAATCTCCATGTCATCATCGGATGAATCAGGATTTTCAGTCAACCTCTTACATAATCTTTCAAACCTATCCTGGTCTTTAACCAATCCTTTGATGCGATTAAGGAAGTCATTGATGTTGGTGTTAAATATCTTCTCTGTTTCGATGCCGAAATAATCCCTGGTGTAGCGGTTTCCGGCAGTAATTTTGCCCTCATTGTTAGCCATGAGTATAACGTTGGGGGATGAATCGAGGATGGCCTGCAATTCGTCTCTGCCTTTTGAAAGATCTTCGAGAAGCCTGCCCATCTGTAGATTTTTTTCTTCGAGTTGTTCCTGGATTGCCAGAAGATCGATATTGGCGCGGGCCAGTTCTATTGTGTTGCTTTCCAACTGCCTGGTTCTATCCGTAAGTTTTACGTTGGCTTCCTTTAAGGACTTCGTCCTCTCGATCACTTTTCTATCGAGCGATTGATATACCCTGATGTTATCCAGCGCCATTCCCACCATGTTGGCAAAAGTTTCAAAGCGGGTTTTATCCTGGGCGTCCATTTCACGCCTGTGATGCTGCATATTTCCTATGATAAGGCCGATCGGTTTATTTTCTGCCCTGATGGGACTTATGATGACCGACTTGGTGCGGATGATTTTCTTCCCGCCCCGCGGCCATAAAGGATCGGTATTAAGATCTGGAATAAAGATCGTTTCGTTTTTTTCGATGCTTTTCCTGAAGTGCGGGGGAGGATTGGTAGAAAAAGATTTCGAATTCTGGAGAAAGTTGGCAAGAATCCGCGGGGGATCCTTCTCAAAACAGTAGGAGCGAAGGGTAAATGTTCCGTTCTCGAACAGGACGAGGAAAGCCCGGTCGAAATCCAGTGTATGCGTGAGAAATTCCGGAACCTCATTGAGAAGTTCCTCCTCGTCGAATATCCCTGAGAGCCGGCCGGATAACTCGCTTAACGCCTCGAGCTGACGATTGGAGTACTCAAGCCGTGAGGTGCGCTCCTCGACCATCTTTTCCAGCCCGAGCGAATATTCCTTCAGTCTGGCTTCGAGTCTCTTACGCTCGGTGACGTCGCGCGCGATACCGTCATTTCTGATGACCTGTCCGTCTTCAAAGACCAGGCGGCGTCTTATCTCGAAATCCTTCACTTCGCCTGACTTTGAAATCATCCGGAATTCAAGCGCTCTTATCTTATCATCCTTGTTGTTGATCGATTTTTTCAATTTTAGTATTACCGAATCCATGTCCCCAGGGTGGATGAAATCAAATACGGACTTGCCGAGGACTTCGCTCTCTTTGTACTCCAATATTTGCTCTGCAGCCGGGCTAACGCTCAAAAATACGCCGCCTGGATCGAGAGAATAGACAATATCCGGAACATTGTCCGAAATCATTTTCAGCATCGACTCCGATTGCCGGAGCCGTCTTTGCATCAGGGTGTTATCATAGGCCTGACGGATGGAGGTGTCTATCTCTCCAATATCTACCGGCTTCAATACAAAATTGAACGCCCCCTGGCTGATTGTCTTAACAGCTTTTGGAATCGTTCCATGGGCTGTTAGGATAATCACCGGTAATTCCGGGGCGATCTTTTTCGCACGTTTTAAAACGGTCAGTCCGCCCATCACCGGCATGTTGAGATCGCAGAGGATTACATCGAACGCGCCCGTTTCCAGAAACTTAAGGCCGCTCTGACCCGATGCTGCAGGCCTGACTGAAAATCCTCTCGAGCGGAGCTGCTTGCTTAACTCCCGCCGCTGTTTTCCATCATCCTCTATGTACAATACTCTTATTCTATCCATACGCCTATCCCGCCAAACTCCTTACTTAAGAGTTCCTGCTGATTTTCGCAGGGGAAAATACCACATTTGAATTGCGAAATCAACCGGGCGCATATTGATTGTCCTTTTGCCTTGAGAGCGTTGCAGAATATCCAGGGACCTGAATTGAGATATATGGCTTCGGTTGGCTGTCAGGAAAAGAAATAGGCGTGAGGCGACGGTTAGCAATTATATAGCATAAGAGCGATATTATTTGGGTAGATACTAAATCCGATGCGGAGCCGCTCCCTCCAACCTGTTGGAAGAAAACGTATTACGCCCCGCCACCGGGTGTGCGAAGGTTCAGCGTTTCTATGATCCAACAGGCTATCTCGGATCCTCTATCCGGATCAAAGTTGGTTATTTCGGGCAACACCTTTTGTGCCGATACCGTGGCAACCAGCAATCGGTTTCCCTTATGGAGCGGTTTGGCTCCGGCGGCCACACATTCAATTATCTGGATATCCTTATTTGCAATTCCCTCCCAGAACACGATGTCTTTATCACGAAACAGCGACTCCTCCAGTCGTTTCCGTGTATCCGGATCAGGCATTGATGAATGACAGACCCACTTATTCGGCGATATTATGATCGCCGTTTCACTTCCGGCTTTTCTGTATCTCCAGGAATCGGTTTCAGGTCGATCGAACTCATGGTCATGGGAGGTATGCTTAACAGTGGCGCTCCTGTATCCGAGGCGAGCAAACTTCGCCGTTAAAAGCACAATGAGCTTGGTCTTACCGCTATTTTTCTGACCTGCGATACAAATGTGAGCCGGCATACTCAACCTCTTATATCTCCTCTCAATTCTTGCCAGTTGCCGTTGTCAATGCGGAATGAATTCCCTGACTCAGCCGCCTATTCTCCGCATCGAGGGCTTGAAACGACCAATCGATATGTCGCCCGGTATTCGCCTGAACTCGGGGCTGGCAATTGCCGCGCGGATGTAATCTTTCACATCCCCGTCGTCTCCGCCGTTATGCAGTATATCCTTGATATTCAGGTGTTTTCCTTTGAACAGGCAACCTATCAACTCTCCGGAAGAGGTTAGCCGCAAGCGATTACACAGGTTACAGAATCCCCTGCTCACCGCCGAGATAAAGCTTATGCGCCCGGGATAATCCTGAAAGCGGAAGGTTTTGGCCGGACCGGAGCTCTTAATGGAACTGCAATCCTCATCGAGTTCCAATTCTATTTTACCGCGAATCTCCTCCTCGCCGACAAAAAGATCCGGTCCCCATCCGGATTCGTTCGTTGGCATGAATTCAATAAAACGAATATCGATCTTATGATTCAGAGCCCACCGAGCCATCGAGGAGATTTCTTCATTGTTTACCCCTCGCATTACAACGGTATTTATTTTAATGAGCGGAAAGGCACCGCATTTTTCAGCCTCGATTATCCCGGAGTAAACTTTCTCGAAACCATCAACGCCTGTAATCATCCGAAAGGTGTTCTTTTTTAAGGAATCCAGGCTTACGTTGAGTCGGCTCAGACCAGCATCAACGAGCGCGGGCAGAAAATGGTTCAGGCGAAGACCATTCGTGGTCAGCCCGATTAGCGAAATGTTGCCCGAACCGGACGTTTCACTGATGATATTAACTATACCTTCCCTGAGTAACGGCTCCCCCCCGGTGAACCTCACCTTACTGATGCCCAATGCTGCAAATGAGTCTATAAGCCGCATCATTTCACGATTGCTCAGCTGTCCCCGGTCCGTCTCAGCCTTGTTGGAGGAACCATAGCAATAGCCGCATCGGAGGTTGCACCGCTCCGTCAGAGAAACCCGAAGGTACGTAATCGGGCGGCCCATGAAATCGATCAATCCTGTTTTGTTGTTCAGTGAATCCATCTCCATAAATGTCCCGTTAAGAAAAACCCCCACCGATCAGGCAGGGGTTAATCCGATGATTCCGGAGTGACCTCCTTTGCCAGAATCGGGCAGGTCGGGGAATCGCTTCCCCGGCCGTAGAGTCCCCACCATCCAACATGGGATTTGCGGGGTTCGGAGGATAGGGGTTTAATTAATCAGCTTCCGCCATCACCTCTTTCTCGTATTCAATAAACTGTTTCGTTAACAGTAACACCGAGGCATAGAACGTTTGCGGCTTCATCTGTCCAACTCGCTCGAAAAATTTTTCAACCCAGGATGCCACGTAGGTTTTGAAAAACTGTCTCTGAATCCTATCCGCCTCCTGACAGGCATCGAGATTTTCGCTTTTGGAAGTCTCGCGTCTGGCAAGAATCAATCTTTCCATGAACTCAAACAAAACGGAAATGTGATCCGGGATTATGCCCGGCCTGGTTAATTTCAGGCCATAATGCTCCATGAACCGCTTGACCTCGCCGGTTGTGCTCCCCCATAACTCGCCCGACCTGTCATCGTCCTCTCTATGCACAGAGGCATATAGCGGGACGTGAGACCCCGGGCCGATAAAAAGGCGAGCAAATTCCGTTGACAGCGATTCGTAATCCAGCGAAGGAATGCTCTTTGCTTCCTTAAAACTACCATTTACATCAGCGAGCATTCTGAAAAATCCTATGCGATGCAGTTCGTCGGCGAATTCGGGCGTAAGCTCATGGTCATATAGCCTCGCCAGAACACCGTAAAGAGCACCCCTGACGTTGTCGGGGTACTCCTTACCGGTTGTTGATGCGTCGTCCTCAGGACGAAGAGACGAGAAAGTTGATGATTCCATCATGCCTTGCTAACGGTAACCACGGTGTCCATCCACCGCTGGCCTCCTCCGATAGGATCGCCGGAATTGGGTATTATCCAGTTCGGGTGAACGCCCTTGTCTTTCCACCAGATGCGATTGGTCTCGGAATCGAGAGCATCGCTTGTTTTATCAGCCATGGGATTGGAAACCCCGTTGGCGGTGGCGAAACGACCCCACTGCCAATGGCCGCAATGGTAACTTATAGCGATAACACCCGGGATAATTCCCTCTATGACATGGGCTTTGGTCGTTATCTCACCGATGGAAGACCGGACCTTAATACTGTCGCCGTCCTTGATGTTGAATTTACCGGCTGTCGCGGGATTTATAAGGGCAGGGTTCTCATGGTAGATCTCGCTTAGATATTTACAGCCCTGGGTTCGGGAATGGGTCTGGACATTGACCTTGTAGGTAGTCAGAATCAAATCGTTTTCACCAAGCTTCTGATGCTCGGGAATCGGTATATAGGCTGGTATTGCCGAGAATCCCGCGCCTTTGATAAAATGCGATTTCAATTCTAACAGACCGCTTTTGGCAACCTTATCGGGTTTGAAACCGACATAATAGTCGCCGTCCACTTCCTGGCAGACATAGGCTTTGTAATCTTTCCAGGAACCGCCATCCGCACCATAGTTTCCGTTCCCTGTTTTCTTGGGATCGTAAACGGTACCGGATTTATTCTTTTTCCATTTGCCGGATGCCAGATTTGCCTCGACCTCGGCCTTGTCCTTCTTCTTTGTGTGTTTTTGGTATTGGGGTTTAGCGGCTTTGTCGTACCAGGCACCGTGATCTTTCATGTACGCGAATCCCCCGGCCTCTTTCACGCCGGGCGTGTGCTCGCAAGCGTCACGGACAAATTCCTCGGCGCTGCCTAATGACATGGCCTTTGCCACGTCTCCGCCCAGACGTTTGCCGATATCGCAGGCCACGTCGATGAAATTTCTGGCCTCTCCCAGGGGTTCGACCACGGGCTGCCGGATATAGAATTCGGGGATCATATCGTAGGAAACCATATCATCCCAATCCCAGCGCTCGAGATAAGTCGCATCCGGGAGAATCAGGTCTGCAAGATCGGCGGTTTCCGAGTAGGCCACGTCGATCACTACCACGTACGGGATTATCGATTCGTCCTTTAAAACGTCGATGTTCTTCTGACAATCTCCATTTACGTAAACCGGGTTATAACAGAACACCATATAGATCTCAGGGCGTTCTGCTCCTGGAATATCAGCTATGCAACCCAGAACCTGGTGGCAGCTATGGTGGGTGGCGTAAGCATATGCTCCCTCGGGGGCGAATACGTGCTTCAGCTTCTTCGTTTTCGCTTTCGGCGGCTTGTAGGAATTTTTCCATTTCGCTCCGACAGCCGGACAGGTTCCGCCCGGAACGTCTATATGTCCGCAAATGGCATCGAGCATCTTGCATGCACGTTCGGTTTCCACGCCGTTATAGTGAGTAACCGCTCCGCGATATGACACCAGAGTCCCCGGTTTCGCGGCGGCGAATTCACGCGCAATTCTCTCAATATCGGCCGCGGGCACACCGGATATCTTTTCCGCCCATGCAGGGGTCATATCCTTCAGGTGGCCTTTCAACTCTTTCACCGAAACATTGGTCCATTTCGAAATGAATTCGTTGTCATAGAGGTCGTTCGACATAACGACATTGCACATGGCCAGTATGACTGCTGAGTCCGTACCGGGCTTAATCGGATACCACTCGTCAGATTTCGATGCGGTGTTGGAAAACCTCACATCGAATGTTACTATCTTGGCTCCGCGTTCTACTTTGGCGGCAATGGCCCTCTGCGACAGTGGGATATGGGATGTATGAGTCTCGAAAAAGTTGCAGCCGAAATTGAGTATATAGTTGGTGCGGGCCACGTCGTTGACATCATAATGATGACCCCACACCAGCTCCTGGGCGGTCCACTTGGCGCTCTCGCAGATAGCAGTATGACCGTCAACCGTTCCCGTTCCATATGCCGGCAGGAAGAATTTCTTCAAAATCGTCGATGAAGAACCCTTCATACGGCCGTAATGAAACATGAACTTTTCCGGTTTCCCTTTATCGCGGAGATCCTTCAGCTTGCCGGTCAATTCACCCAGGGCATCATCCCAGGAAACCCTCTTCCATTTGCCCTCGCCCCGTTTACCGACGCGTTTCATGGGGAACATGATACGATCGGGATTATACACCTGGCCGACCCCTCCCTGACCACGAGAGCAGAGCTTTCCATTGGTTCTGGGGAGTTCGGGATTCCCTTCTATATGAGTTAGCCTGCCATCTTCGACATAGCCAATAATCCCATCCCGCGACACACACTGCCAGCAGGCTGAGGCCACTCTCTTGCGCTCTTTGCCGGTGGCCGGGGAAAAGTCTTTTCCGCCCTCCAGGAGCACGGTGCCGTGAAGATTAGAACCATAGGCTTCTGTTCCCAATAATCCTGCTGAGGAAGCAGCAACTCCAGCCAGGCCGATATTTCTCAAAAATTCTCTTCTATTCTTATTCATCTGGTATCCCTCCCGTCAGTATAGGCTTTGGGATTGAGGGAGACATACCGGCATTGCGGATCGGTGCCTTTCTCTGGAAGCAATATTCTCACCTTCTTGGACGCCATTATTTTGGATATCTCGCTTTCGGGATCGTTCAGATCTCCGACGATCCTTGCGTTCCCCTGGCATGTATTAACGCATGCCGGGACCAATCCCGCCTCCAGTCTGTGGACGCACAGAGTACATTTATCAGCGGGATGCTCAGCAACAGCGTCTGAAGAGGTGGTTTTCTTCATGGGATTGAGAAAGCGGACGTTATAGGGACAAAGATCGACACAGGCACCGCATCCGACGCAACGATCCTCGTCGACGAGGACAACGCCGTCCGGACGCTGAAAGGTAGCCTTTTTCATGTATTTCTCTTCCGTATTATCGGGCCAGGTAAATTTGGCCTCGATCTCCTCGACCGGGCAATCACGTATGCAAATCGGCTTGCTGCAGTGATTGCAAAGCCATGGAAGGAAAGAACGCTTAACATTGGGATAAGAACCCTCGTCCAATTCCTTTACGCTTGAACGAAACACTCCCAGCGGCACACCGAATTCCGTTTTACAGGCCACGGAACAGGCTTTGCATCCAATGCACTTATCGAGGTCGATAAGAAAGCCCCATCGATGATTTTTGTCGCCGGCAATTGCCCGGGTCACGCCTTTCGACCCCAGCGGCGCCGCGGCTATGATTGCTATTACCCCCGCTGTTTTCCCGGCATCCTTTATGAATTTTCGCCGGCTATGACCTTCCCGTCCCCGCTCACAGATCTCTTCAGCCATAATACACTCCAAAGCTAAATCTTCGTATCCAACTCACCAATTACAACTTTTTAGGATTCAAACCTCCAGGAATAATTTTTTTTGCTCAATCATACTTAGTATTCCTCATCAAATTTCAAGTTTCGCCGCCACCATAATTCGCAGGTTTCGGAATGTATCGGGCAAACCGCGATCATACGCAGTCTGAGCGAACTGCACCTCGAGGCTATATATCAACGATGGCGTTGGCTTCCAAAACATATTTCCACCCAATGTAAGATTCTGCCTGTAGGTCAAAGGTACATTATCCGGAAGATTTTCGGGATCATCGATGCCCGAGAACAACCCGACATCAACGTCGGTCGAGAGCGGGAAGACTAAACTTGCAAATCCACCCCAGGCTCGCACAGGTTGCGGTTTTGAATCCGGATCCAGATACGCAACCTGTCTCACGGCAGAGCCATAACCACCGGCAGATGAGCCCCAGAGGGCTCCGATCAGGCGGACATCTGACAAGCGATAATCAACGTCGCCGCGTATTATCCAGGAAGTAACGTCCTCATACTCATTGCCTAAAGGAGGATCATCAAATTGCCATACTCCCCCTGCCCCCGACAGCGAAACAAAACCTCTGTCCAGAGTTCTTTTACAGCGCCATTGAATCCACGGCAAGGTCGGCGAGGAAACAGAATACCCCACGCCTATAAGCAAGGGAGAAGGGGGCTGCTGGTTCAGCGACAGGGCAAATTCATGGCTATCCCAACTGCGACTGATTCGTACTTGCGGAAGCCGGTCATGAACGTTTCCCTGCATCCACAACCAATCGTCATTGTTAACGGCAGGGCCATTATCCCCGATAAGAAGCCAGGTTTGACCGGCCAGAACAGTCCAATCGCCTCTCTGGTGAGATATGTACGCATGACGGAACCGGGGGCGATGGTTATTATGAAAGTCGAACTCTATGCGGCCCTTGGTGATGTCTCCATCGTTATGCTTTGACATTCCGAGACCAATACGCGTCGCGTCCCAGGACATTTCAGTAATTCTGTTATCCGATTCACCGGACACATAGCCCAGATGTGTGGATTGCCTCAACTCATTGTCATCAAACGTCCATTGATAATAGACAAACCCGTCAAGCGCCAGAGTCCAGCCATCACCTTCGGCAATTGATACAGCCATACCCGGTGTGTGGTGCCCAATTAATAAAAAAGCAACGGCCAGAACGTAGAACATGCGGCACGACAAAAAAGAAATACTAAGGCCAATCATCTAGGTTACCTGCCTTTGTGTGGATTGAATACTTTCACCAAATCAAACGGTCTACTGCTCGTTTGGGCTCCATCATTCATATTGCGCTCAACAGCCAGAATAAGAAAGCGAATCCATTGAAGTTCCTGACGGCATCAAGATTCTCGTTCGCTGTTTTCCCGGCATCTCTTATGAATTTCCGCCGGCCGGTTTCAACGGTTTTACTCATGAAATTTCCTCCATCATCCCTGAAGGCGGGATAAGATCAGTTTCCGAATTCAGCCTGTCAGGAAGACTCATAGGTTGTACCATAGATGCAGATAGAACGTGTTGTTGGCGTCGATGTCGCTATCCTCGAAAGATAAAATCTGCACATTGGGTATTATGTGAACCTTTTTCGCAGGCATCCAATCCAATCCGATAATCAGCAAACCAGCATTCGTCTCCAGCTCGGGATCACCGGTCGGCCTTTCGGCATCGTTGAAGCCGGTCTGGTAAATGTCGTAGCGGGCCAATGCTTTGAGTTTCTTTTCCACAATGAATACATTGCCAAAACCGGATATGCATGAGGCAGTTATGTCCTCCAGGCTTCCCGGAATTGTCTTGGAATTGTAGTTAACGCCTGCCAGGAAAAGATCTTTCTTCTGATAGCTACAGAATAGGTCAAACTGTATGTTGTTGTAGCTTGTTGGACTGCCCTGATCATCAAGACCCTTCCACGGCTCGATCTCGGCATAGGCGGATACATGAACTGCCTTTTCAAGAAAATAGCCGCCCGCCCTCACCTGGAAGTTCTTGTACATATCGTTTTCGGCCTTCTTGTAACCGACGCCGTTACGGACCATGAAATTCGCATAGTAGAAACCGTTTGGCTTCCACTTCAAGCCGACCCCCATATCAGCAGAGGAACCCATCTTTGTATTGGCCCCTGTATCAAAATTACTGTGCTGGTAGCCAAGTTCGGCGGCTCTTGAAGGGTCCGCGGCAGCCCAGGCATCGAGTCGCTGCCCATAGGCGCCTCTGACGCCTCCCCAGAAATCCCCGAAGGACTCCATGGGGGATTTGCGTATAGCCCTGTATCCCCAGGCCTTCTCCGGCACGTTCCAGTTATTGGTGCCCTGAAGGCCCATTAAAGCGTGAAGATTCCACTGGCTGAGATTCCAGTCAAGATACGCATATTTAGTGAAGACTTCGAATTTTCCTCCTCCCGGCTGGTGAGAAATATCCGTAAGATAGCGGGCTATGAACTCCTCTGAAATCTGATACTTCGCCCCGAAATACATCCGTGAGAAATCAAATTCGTTTTCCTGGCCTGCGCCCGACGTGAAATCATGCAGATAATAGAAATACCCTTTTCCCTCAGGAGTCAGGGTTCCCGGATCCTTGCCGGCAAAAGCTGAAGCCGACAATAAGAGCAGGATACAAATCCCGATCACACCAAATTGTTTCATCTTTCTGTTCAATACACTTTCCTTTCCTTTGCTATCATCCTCGTTCTGTTTCAGACAACACAATTCTTAATACACTGAACTCTTCTGCCTACCGCATATTTAGAGGAAAACCAAGTTCCATAAATATATAAAATCGATTTTGTGTGGTCTTTTCGTTCAACACCATTTTCCACTTTGCCATCATCTTCTCACTACGCCAGACAACACAATACACAAAATACCGAGGCTAAATAACACGTGATGGGAGCAAAGTCAACCCCCGAAACTAAAAATAATCGTTATTTTTCTTTTTTCCGTCTACGAAACCACCCTTCCTCTAAAACATGGAGCCATATAAAAATGAAGACAGCATGCATGTCAAAAAATACGCAACCGATCAGTCGTAGCTGACGAACCATTCGGGAGCGAGCCTCCTGGTGGCATTCACAATATCCCGGTCTTCCTCTTTTAAAGCCCCTCGACCGATCAATGTTTCGATAATCCTGCCCAGGAGCACCATCCTGTCGCGTATAGGTATCAGAGCCGGATAATACTCATTATTGAACATCAGACGATAGCGTTTGCTGGATTTCTCATCTGCCAGGATTCCGCCGATAGCCTTATCCAGTTCCGACCCCACTAATCCGGCTAAGGCCTCTTTCGGGGAGAGCATCGCCTGGCGGGTATGCTCTAAGCTTTTATAACACCGGAATTTAAACTGCCAGCAATCCATCAGACCCAGCGAATTAATAGTTAGTACGTTGACGGATATTATGTTATCGGAAACGTCTATTCCGACTCCGGTCATGAATGGCAAGAAATAGTTATCGGTGATGGCGCCAAAAGCGCTGATTCCCCCCTTGAAGGGATCTTCGAGGATGTCAGCGATTGTAAAATATGGTTTTTGCTCAAAACGGGCGTCCTGGATCAACATATATTCTTCTTCGGTGTAATGAAACCGATCACTCCACAATTGCTCAGCCGTAAGGTTTCCATTTGTAAGGGATGATTGGCTGGTAAGCATCCCCAATGCCTGGCCGCCTCGCCAGACAAGAGGCAGCACCCCCACAGCCCATTCCGCAGAGCCGCCGATCTCGCCAATCATCGACAATAATCCTCGATTATCGGGAAATTCCAGATTCTCTAGACCCAGTAACAGGGCGGGAAATAAGTCGCCATCCTTATCGTATGGAGTTGTCACTCCAGCCTTGTTTAATATGTCCATAGCAGGATAGTGTCTTTTGCGATCCAGGAAGTAGGAGCTCAATCGGCCTATATCGGGGAGTCCATAGGAACCGGCGATGATTTCGGCGGCGTCGGTTAACGTAGCCTCACGAGGATTGAATTCCTCGAAAAATGCGCCCCCCATCCAACGCTGGACATATATGTCCGGCATGTGTCTTTTCACTCCCGATTCCGTCAGGAATAATGCTGTCAGGCTGGAATGATCCCCATTTATTGATTTTGT
Source organism: uncultured bacterium (assembly GCA_965541585.1). GTDB lineage: Bacteria > Zixibacteria > MSB-5A5 > UBA10806 > UBA10806 > CBDVBL01. The sequence continues at coordinate 383,269 of CBEUCH010000001.1, forward strand.
TGTCCCGTCGATAACGTCATTACCCATGGAAAGCAGGGTAATATCTTTGCCCATCGGCAGGCCGTACCGGGCACGGTGTTTGTCCTTGCCGAACAGCGCCCCGACCGCTATGGTGGGATTTCCGCCTGCCTCTTTGCCGGGTTTAACCCTAACTCCTTCAGTAAGCGTCGATTCTATGAGAACCTCTTCGGGCATCGGAAGAGATTCTGTTGTATTCTGGAGAACCTCTGCCATAATCTGAGCCGCTGTCCTGTCGTTTGCTCTTTTATGCTTGTTTTCCAGATCCTTCGTGACCCTATCTTTCGTGACCTTCTTCAGGCTGCCGCGACCATTCAGGCCAACAGCCACCGCTGATAACGCCGCCGATAAGATCACCGATTCCCTTAACTGCCTGTTACGAAGCGCACCCAGATTGGACCTGCTATTGGGTCGGTTAGCCAGATTGCGGATATCGGCTCCTGCAAGAGAAATATCATATTGGGAAAGAACTGCATGGTGACGATGGTTGAATTCGATTATCTGATCGGAATCTAAAGCGGTAGTTCTCGCGGCTCCATTATATTTCAGACGTTGATCTGCTATATTGAAGCGCATTTCGCCGGTCATAGAACCTCCATCTTGGGCACAATCTTCGCTCTCCCGAATTCTCAGGAAGCGTCATGGACAATTCAACCCAAGGTTAACAGATTCTTATCTCATTTTCAAGTTTATAATGACCATGGAAAGACTGTCACGATTTCTGCTTTTTATTTTATTTGGACTGGGGTTGGATTTTTGTATAATAATGCCCTGTGTACGGCGGGTTTGACGTTTACCCGGGACAGGGCGATCGGACCTCCGTCCCCCGGGTTCAGGAGAATTTCCGATATGGTTTCAATTGCAGGCCATAAACCTCAGGCGAAGGATATTGCGCGATGAAGAAAAAAAAGTTAACACACGTTACGGAGGAGGGCGAGGCTCGCATGGTGGATGTTGGCGGCAAGGAAGATACTGAAAGATACGCTGTTGTTAAGGGAAGGATTCTAATTTCGAAAGAGCTGTTATCGAGATTCAGGGAGAACTCTCTCGAGAAGGGGGATGCTCTTGCAGTCGCCCGTATAGCCGGTATTCAGGGCGCCAAGAAGACCGCCGAACTTATTCCTTTATGCCATTCAATTCCTCTAACCTCCATATCCCTGGATCTGACGTTAGTTGATAACCCGCCGTCGGTGGAGATCAAGTCGACTGCCCGCGCCAGATATAAAACAGGTGTCGAGATGGAGGCCTTGACGGGGGCGGCCGTTGCTGCTCTGACCATTTATGATATGGGAAAGGCCATTGACAGGGGAATGGTAATAGAGTCGATTGAACTGGTGGAAAAATCCGGCGGCAGAAGCGGTCAATGGAAAAGGGAGAAAGGGTCTGATTGAAAGACTGGCTGATCAAGTTAAATCTGCGGTTCGATAGAAACGAGATAAGCGGTTCCCTCGGAGATATGGGGACTTTTCTTCCTCTGGTCGCCGGTATGGTGAACCGTTGCGGGATGAACCTGGGACATATTCTGTTTTTTGCCGGGGCGATGAACCTGGTAACCGGCCTGACTTTCGGAATACCTATGCCGGTGCAGCCGATGAAGGCCATAGCCGCCGTTGCGATAACCGAAGGGATGAATCAAAATATGATCATTGCCTCCGGTATTGCAGCCGGTGCGGCGATACTGATCCTGTCAGCGACCGGCTTGATAAACTTCGTTTATAGAATTGTCCCCAAACCTGTGGTTCGAGGTCTTCAACTGGCCATAGGCTTGAAATTGCTTATCATAGGTGTGGAGATGATCGCCGGCACGGGGCGGTTGCTGGCTCTGGATTCAGTTACCACTGCCCTGCTATGTCTGTCAATAGCGCTGATATCTTTTCGCTATAAAAGGATTCCCGGAGCCCTCATCATATTCATCCTCGGAGCGGGGATGCTATTCTGGGCCAGGCCCGATATTCTTTCCCGGCTTACGTTGGGATGGGAACTTCCCCATTTTATTTTTCCATCGACCTCGGATTTTTTGGCCGGTGCGTGGCGAGGTGCGGTGCCGCAAATTCCGCTCACGGTTATGAATTCTGTCATAGCAGTCTGCGCGCTGTCGGCTGATCTCTTCCCCGAAAGATCTCTCTCTCCCCGCAAGGTCTCGATGAGCGTAGCCATCATGAACATCGTTAGCTGTCCCCTGGGGGGCATGCCCATGTGTCACGGTTCGGGAGGATTGGCTGCACAATACAGATTCGGCGCCCGCACGGGCGGCAGCGTTGTATTCCTGGGCCTGGCCAAGATGGTTCTTGCTGTCGTTTTTGGCAGCTCCCTTTTGACAATAATATCGATATACCCGGCAAGTGTCCTGGGGGTATTGCTTATATTTAGCGGATATGAACTTGCCATCGTCTGCCGCGATCAAACCGAATTATCCCGGGTTCTCATAATGGTGCTCACGGCGGGGGTGTGTATTGCCGCCAACATCGCTGTTGGGACTATAGCCGGATTAGCTTTAGCCCTGTTTTTAGAAAGGGGTTTCCCCGGTTCGAAGTCTCGCCGGGCCAATAGTGAGAACGTTACCGGGACGAAAGAGGAAAGTTAATGCCAGAGATCCGGAAGGCAGTGAAACCGCATATTTTTCGCATCTCCATTGCGGCAGAGATAGGGCAGAAAAAACGCAATGTAAAAAGCGCCCTTCTTAAGGCCGGTGAGGGTATCAAAGGAGACGCCCATTCCGGATCAGCCAGACCGGTAAGTCTATTGCCATTCGAGAGCTTCAAAAAATTAGAGCATCCGGACCTGGATATAAATCCCGGCGATTTTGCGGAGAACATCACAACCCTGGGAGTTGATTTTGCGGGATTGACAATTGGCACGAAGCTTTTACTTGGACAGGTGGTGGAAGTGGAGATAATTCAAATCGGGAAAGAATGTCACCTCGGATGCATAATAAGAGAAACCGTGGGCGATTGCATCATGCCCAGGGAGGGCGTCTTTGCGCAGGTGCTGACGGGAGGCGAGATCAGGGAGGGTGATCCTGTTCGTATATTAAGCTGATATGGTTAGTTTAGAGCAAGCTCAGGAGATAATTGACAAAAGGGTCGAAGAGCTTCCATTCCGGGATGCTCAGCTATTCGATGTTGTTGGCTGCGTATTAGCAGAGGAGATCATGGCGCCTATTAACGTGCCCGATTTCGCCAGCTCCGCAATGGATGGCATCGCAATCCGTTTTGAGGATCTGAAGGGAGCTGCACCCTGGAAGATACCGATTCAAAAAGTTATAGAAGCCGGGAGCGAGAATCAAGATGCCCTTCTGCCAGGCAAGGCGGTGAAGATAATGACCGGCGCCCCGTTGCCTGAAGGGGCGGATACCGTTATACCCGTCGAAGATGTCCGCTTTGAAGCCGAATACACGATCTTAAAAGAGCGCCCTGAAAAGGGCCGGCATGTTCGCCCTCTTGGGGATGATATTCGAAAAGGGCGAGTTCTTTTTAAGAGAGGTAAGATCCTATCGCCGATTGACGCGGGCATTCTGGCATCATCAGGGCTATCAACCGTGAAAATTGTGCCCAGACCCAAAATCGGATTAATTTCTACCGGTTCCGAGTTAGTTAAACCGGGCGGGAAATTGAGGCGGGGGAAGATCTATGATAGCAATTATGCCTTCCTGCGATCCATGCTGATTCACGACGGCCATCATCAAGACGAAAAAATGAGCGTGATTGTAGATGAACCTGATAATATCTCACGAGCATTGCAGGAATGCGGGAAGGAAAACGACCTGGTTATTTCGACGGGGGCTGTATCGGCAGGGGATTTCGATTTTATCCCCCGGGAAATCGAGCGGTTGGGTGGAGAAATAATCTTTCATAAAGCAAAAATAAAGCCGGGAAAGCCGGTTCTCCTGGCCAGGTTAGATAAGTGCTGGCTGGTAGGACTTCCGGGTAATCCCGTGAGCGCCATGGTCTGCTTTCATTTTTTTGCCCGGCGAGTGATCTCACGCCTGATGGGAATTCCCTTTAAGCCCGGAAGCTTAAAGGCCAGGTTAGGCGAGGATCTGTTAGTCAAAGGAAGTCGCTGCGTGGTAGTCGGCGCCAGGTTTGAAAGCGGTCCTGATGGCATAATTGCGCATCCGGTTACCCGCCAATCATCGGGAAGGCTGTCCTCGATAGCGGATATCGATGGTTTTATCCTGCTTGATGGAGGCTCGAGAACCGTGCCCGGGGGCTCGGAGGTATACGGGGAGCGGTTGTATTGAGTAAGTATTATAACGATGTTACGGGATTTATACTCGCCGGCGGGGAAAGCAAAAGGTTGGGCCGGGACAAACGTACCTTAAGCATTGGAGGCCAGACCCTTCTTGCAAAGGCTCAGGAGCTTTTGAAAAACGTCTTCGGCGAAGAACCTTTCGTTGTGGGAGATAATCTTGTAAATTTCGGTATAAATCCCAACCGGGTTATCCACGATGCTCGTCCGAATTGCGGTCCTCTCGGAGGGTTGGTGGCATCCCTGGAAAAATCGCCGAGCGAGTGGATCTTAGTCCTGGCCGTGGATATGCCATTCCTGGAGAAGACAGATATACAAGAGATGCTCAAAGCAGGCCGGGAACAGTATGATGTTCTCACGCTGTCAGCAGACGGCAGACCGGAGCCCCTGGCAGCATTATACAAGAATACTACGCTTCCGTTCTGGCGGGAGCGACTGAATAAAGGGATTCTCGGTCTGGGAGAGGGAATCGAGCAATTAGAATGGCAAAGCGTTTTGATCCCGGATAATAAGAGAGCTCTCCTTAATATCAATGACCAGGGCGATATAGGTGATCTTCATTGAGTCAGGAGATGATGTTTTTCCTGATAAGAGACGTATATTGTCTGAAAATGAAGAAGCCGGGACCAGTCCCGGCTTCTATCCTCGTCTGAACTGCAGCTAATTCTGGAATAAGGCTTCTAATTCGCTATCGGTAAGAAATTCTTTCCCGCTATCGGCGATCTGCACAACCTGGCCGCCGATTTTCAACCGCACTTCATCGCCCAATGCCAGATATCGTCCGAGTGAAGGGTCTTTCTCCAGCAATTGAAAATATGCGTTGGAGAACCGTTTAATTTCGATATCGTAATTATCGTTTTCGAGGTCTCCCTGTATCCAGTTGCTGCCGGACTGGAAGAAAGCCTGAGCGCCCACCTGTACGATATTGTTGAATTTCTTAATTTCCCCGCCGATATTGACTTCACCTTCAGGTATAGATAGCACCAAATCTCTCTGGGATTGGAGATTTTGAGATTGACTCACTGCCGATCTGCCGACCTGCTCATCCGCCATGAAATCCATTGATTCCCGGAGCTTCTTCGACACTTCCGGAACAGGCATATTCCAGAACCTATCGTGCCTTCTGTGTTCATCTCCGGTTACGAGGAAGGAAGTGTATTCGGTGATAATGCCGTATTTTTTGGATAACTCCACAACCTCGGTCAGAAGCTCATCGGATCTGCCATGCAAGCGCATCTGCTGAAGGAGATAGCCGATGCGGCGGTTAGCCCAGAGCAATGCTATATATTCATCTTTTATGGAACCGCCGGAGAATGTGATCGGGAATTCGTATGTCACATCGTTATTTCCGGCTTTTCCAGTTATTACAGCATGCGATCTGCCGTTACCCTGAAAGCGTCCGGTTATGACGATCTCAGAGCCGTAAAAGAGATCCGGCAAAGGATCCGGGTATAAATGATGGGTTGTCATGGGATTGAATACGAGAGCCAGATCAGTAAGTGCAGGATAGCTTATCTTGCTTGCCAACCGCGATACCTTGATCTCTATATCCTCGCCGGGGAGGACATATTCGGCGGCCCCCTTATTATCCTCGGACAGACGATCGAGGAGGTGAGCGTTGACATCATACCCGACGCCGAATATGAACATCCGGGCGCGTCCCTCGTTCAAAGCTGTCGTATTCCGTATGATGCTTTCAATATTAGTGTTGCCGGATGTCGGCAGGCCGTCGGTTATAAAGATGATATAGGTGGGATCGCCGTCCGATGCTATCATGCGGCAGCCGGTATCGAGGGCATTATAGATGTCGGTGCCGCCGGAGGCATCCAGCCCTTCGGCAAATGCCATGGCTGCTTCGATATTATTCTCGCTGGCTTTTATGAGTTCCGGCCTGAAAGGCCTGACCGCATCGTCATAATCGATGACGGCGAACTCGTCGCCGGCGTTGAGACCGAGAAGACAGAATCTCAAAGCATCGATAGCCTGATGCATCTTATCGCCGCGCATACTGCCTGAGGAATCGAGGATGAAGATGACATTTTTATCAATATTTTTCAGGCGGCTTTCGAGCGGAGGGGAGAGAATTCCCAGAAAATGCCCGTCATCGGAACCGGGTTGTCTATAGGATAATAGATGGAATCCGAAATCCCTGTTCTGCCGGGTAAAATGAAGGATGAAATCCTTATTCGGTCTGGTGTTTTTTTCATAAAATGACGCTATCAGCGATTTATCGTTAAGCCGTTCAGTCGTGATAGTATGTGTCGGGCAGTAGACGGAACCGATATTCTCGAAGGATTTGATCTTAAGATCGATTTTACATTCTTCGAGATTTGCGCCGGAGAATTTCTCCGTATTCAGAGGATACAAATATTCCACATTACCGTTTTCCGATTTCAAAGTCTGCTCGTATTCGATCTTGATCCGCACTTCGCCCCGGGCCGGGATGGGAAAAATCCTCATCCGGTACATGCCTTTGCCGGCATATTCCAGGAGGGCCGGGTCTTTGAGCCGGCGGACGATATCCCGGTATATCTTCCTGGCCTGATCGGCATCGAGAAGTTCAGCCTCCATCTTGTGTCCCCCGAGCCAGGCCGTAAAGCGGCTGACGGATGCACCCTCGGGTAAGGGGAATATATAGTCGGCTTCCATATCGCGATGGTACGGGTTGACGAATACCTGATCCACTTTTGTCAAAGCGATGGGGTCATTTATCTCCACTTCGACATGGTGGTATTTAACATCCACTGCCGGTCTGGGGGGCATCCAGGGCATCGGGCGTGGGATTATAAAGCCGTCGGCAACAGCAGAGCCCGCCATCGCCAGGACAAACATCATGAGTAAGAACAGCTGTCTCATTTTCATCCTCCATTATGTTGTGGTTAAGCTGGCAAGCTCGCCGTTGTCTTTCTGTTCTGTTATACGTCCGCGTTAGGAATATATTCCATTTTTTATGATAGTTGTTCGATAACCCGGGTTCAGGTACTGAATTCGCAGAGAAATTTGCTGGATATCAAATCATCTTGACTCTCCTGGCAACCTTATCTATTATGATTTTTGGTGGAGAAATCTGAAAATCTTACGTCCCCTGTTAACAGTCGAGAGACCTCGGTGCCGCAGTTTAAGGGAAGGTCGGTTTTAGCGTGAAGATTGTCGGTGCGATCCTGGCGGCGGGAACGTCATCTCGAATGGGGCGCAACAAGTTGCTGTTGCCGTATAGAGAACATACGGTAATCGAGGAGGTTATGGTTCAATTATTGAAATCCGACCTGGATGAAATCATTATAGTAACTGGATTTCAAAGAGAACAACTCGAGCAATTGATTCAGTTAAATCATAAAGATTATATCAAGATCGTTTACAATGAAAACTTCAGACTCGGCCGGGCGGAATCGATCAAATGCGCAGTTAGAAATGTCGGCGATCGGGCAGATGCCATATTATTCATGGTGGGAGATAAGCCTACGGTGGGTGCAGAGTTGATTAGCAGAGCAATAGCTGAATTTAAGCGAAAATCACCTGATATATTATATGTGAAAACGCCGGCAGGGCGTGGTCACCCGATTATATTTTCGAAAAGACTTTTCGATGAGTTGTTGATGCTGGACGGCGATATGGTGGGCGATAAGATAATAACCAATCATATGAACAATGTTGTGGAGTTAGAGGATAGTGAGGTACAGGCTGATATCGATACGATAGAAGATTACAGGGTCTTGACGGAGTGATGTATAAGTTAGATCCCGGGGTATCCAGTGGACATTTATAAGGAATTAGCAAAGCGCCGGGACGCCGGCCAACCTTTCGTCCTGGCCACCATTGTGAGGACGGCCGGATCATCGCCGCGGCAAGTAGGGGCCAGGATGCTGGTTTTCCCCGACGGTTCAATTTCAGGGACCATAGGCGGCGGCAATTTTGAAAAGCTGGTAATCGATGATTGCCTGAGTTTATTCGAGGGCAAGGGAAATCATCTTATGAAAAAATATAGCTTCTCCCGGACCGGACCCGAGGCCACGGGTATGTGCTGCGGGGGAGAAGCGGAGGTTTTCATGGAGTTGCATGGCAAGCCGCCGAGATTGATCATATTCGGCGGCGGACATATCGGAAGGGAATTGGCGAAAATCACTGCCGGTCTGGAATTCAAGATAACTATAGTCGATGACAGGCAGCATATACTGGATCAATACAGCGCCCCGATCGAGACAGTCAAAACCGATATGGACTATGAGTATAATCTGCCCTCGCTAGATAATAGTTGTTACGTTGTCATAGTCACCCGCAGCCATCCGATCGACAAATTGATCCTGGAGAGAGTGGTCAAACATGATTGTACTTATGTTGGGATGATTGGCTCAAAGACAAAAATCAAGAAAATGTTTTCCACTCTGAAAGAAGAGGGGACAGAAGGATCGCTTCTTGATAAAGTGCACGCGCCCATCGGACTCGATATAGGAGCCGAGGGCCCTTACGAGATAGCGGTCTCTATTGCTGCTGAGTTAATAGCTGTAAAAAGAAAAAAATTAAGACCGAAGAGTTGAGCGATCAATTGATAGAGAATAGAGTTGTCGTCAGAGGCGCGGGGGAGATGGCCTCGGGCGTTATAAGACGGTTATCCCTGGCGGGATTTGAGGTGATCGCCCTCGAACAGGAGCAACCGGATTGTATCCGTCGAACCGTATGCTTTGCGGAGGCCGTGTATGAGAAGAAAATCTCTATTGAAGGTGTAACCGCCAGGCTCACACGGACAAACGATAATCCCTCAACAATAAAAGCTGATGGTATTGTCGCAATACTAGTTGATGCGGAGGCAAGCCTTCTTCCGGTTCTCGATCCGTCGATTGTTATCGATGGACGGATGCTGAAGCAAGATATAAACTCCACGCTTGAAATGGCTCCCATCGTGATTGGCCTCGGTCCGGGGTTTGTTGCGGGTATTAATTGCCATGCCGCAATCGAGACGAATCGCGGTTTCGATCTGGGACGAGCCATTTATAATGGTACTCCTCAAACCTACACCGGCGTGCCGGCTCCAGTGGAAGGCATAAGCCAGGATCGATTGTTATGTTCCCCGGCTGATGGTAAGCTTAAAGCGTATTTGAAAATTGGAGACGAGGTTGAACCAGGGGAGAAAGTAGCTGAGGTATCCGGCCTACCGGTCGAAAGCCGCATCGGGGGAGTCCTCAGAGGCCTGGCGCGGGATAATCTTATGGTGAAGCAGAGTCAGAAAATCGGCGATATCGATCCCCGCGGAATCAGGGAATATTGTTTCAGAATCTCCGATAAGGCCAACGCCGTTGCCGGTGGAGTTCTGGAGGCTATATATGTTTTGAGGCGTCGAATGAATCCGGGCATATGATCTCGGGGTTACTACAATGAGCCAGGTCAATCAGGAATCATCACAGAAAAAGTTCAAGGCGGCCATACTGATCGCCAGCGATAGAGCATATTCAGGAGAGCGCCCGGACAAAACCGGACCGGCCCTGGGAAAAAGGCTGGAGGAACTGGGATATCCGGTTACCTTTCTCGAGGTTGTTCCCGACGACCGCCTGAAGATAGAATCGATGCTGAGAGAGTGGGTAACGGAAGAAAGAATCCACCTGATACTTGTGTCCGGAGGAACAGGTCTTTCTCCCGCCGACGTTACTCCGGAGGCAACCCTGGGCATCATCGAAAGGCGCGTGCCGGGAATGGAAGAAGCTATGAGACAGGCATCGGCGAAGATAACGCCTTTTGGAATGCTCTCCAGAGGCGTGGTCGGTGCGGTAAAAGAAAGCCTGATCATCAATCTGCCGGGCAGCCCGAAGGCAGCTCTGGAAAACCTGGGAATAGTAGAACCGGCTCTGAAACATGCACTTGAACTGATCAGTGGCGGCCACCCCGATCCGTGATATTGTACACATCTCAATGATTATTCGAGATAAATAATCATCGTTGCGGCAGCCTACTATTAAGCATCATTATTATCATCCGGCAAATTCCCTTGCCCGCATAGGCGTTAATGTTTAATATCAGATTGCCAATATTGTGATGATCGGGAGGAGGTTGTAATGGATAGAAGTCTCGATGGGATTTTCAGGCCGAAATCGATAGCCGTGATAGGCGCCTCGACGAGAAAGGGAACTATCGGCAGGGAAATCCTTCATAATCTCATAGAAAGTGAATTCAACGGCAAGGTTTTCCCTGTAAATCCCAAAGCCAGCGTGATTCATTCCATCAAATGCTATTCGACCATACTCGATGTCCCGGACGCTGTGGACCTCGCAATAGTAGTTGTGCCGCGCGACAGTGTTAAGATGATACTTGAGCAGTGCGGCGAAAAGGGGGTCAAGGGCGTCGTGGTGATTACATCGGGATTTAAGGAGACAGGTGAAGAGGGGGCTGAAAAGGAACTCGAGCTTATGGAGATCATCCGTAAATACAATATGCGGATGGTTGGCCCGAATTGTTTCGGAGTGCTCAACACCGATCCGAATTACTCCATGAATGCTACGTTTTCAAAGACAAAACCTCCCGTGGGTAATGTCGGTTTTATGTCCCAGTCCGGCGCGCTGGGTGAGGCGATACTCGATTATGCCGATAGACTGCGGCTTGGCATCTCCATGTTTGCATCTGTGGGAAACAAGGCGGATATCTCCGGCAATGATATTTTAGCATACTGGCAGGACGATCCTATCACCGAGCTAATCCTTTTGTATCTCGAGAATTTCGGTGACCCTCGCCGGTTTACAAGAATAGCTCGCGGTATCACTCGCAAAAAACCGATCGTGGCGGTAAAGGCAGGGCGCACTGCTGCCGGGGCCAGGGCCGTAAGTTCGCACACGGGAGCGCTGGCAGGGCTCGATGTCGGTGCCGATGCCCTGTTTGATCAGTGTGGAGTCCAGAGGGTAACATCGGTGGATGAGCTTTTCGATGTTGCCATTGCCTTTACCAATCAACCATTGCCGGAGGGCGACAGAATAGCCGTGATCACCAACGCCGGCGGCCCGGGGATACTGGCCACCGATGCCGTGGTTAGCCTGGGCATGAAAATGGCCGATTTTGAACCGAAGACACTTAAGCAGCTAAAAGCGAATCTACCTCCGATTGCCGCCATTAATAACCCCATTGACGTCATAGCCGCGGGCGGGTCGGATTCTTATCGGGTGGCCATGGATGCCGTCTTATCGGATAAGAACGTCGACGGCGTAATAGTCATTTTTGTGCCTCCAATCGTGGTTGACCACGGGGCGGTGATAAAAGCCATTGTGGAGATGATAGCCAAACACCGTAACAACAAAACCGTTTTAGGCTGTTTTATGGGCACTCCCGACGGAATCGCAGGTATAGAGGAGATGGCGAAGCACAAGATACCGATCTATACCTTTCCAGAATCCGCAGCCAAAGCTATGTGGGCCATGACCCGCTATCGCAAATGGATCGAGAGACCTGAGGGAAAAATAGTTGATTTCAAGGTCAAAAAGGATCGGGTTCGGAGGATAGTAGATGCTGCGGCTAAAGCGAAGCGTGAGATTATAATCGGCGAAGAAGCCCTGGAGATTCTCGATGCCTATGGTGTCGGGGTCGCCAGATCGATGAAGGCGAAATCCCAGCAGGATATGAAAAAAGCCGCATCGAAACTGGGATTTCCACTGGTAATGAAAATCGACGATCCGAAGATTATCCATAAGACCGATGTCGGGGGCGTTGTAACAGATCTTCGCAATCAGGCCGAGTTGGACGATGCTTTCAGAAAAATGAAAAAGAGATTCAGTCGTCAGGGGAAGACGTTTATCGGAGTAATCCTGCAGGAAATGGTGACAAGCGGAGTGGAAACCATCGTGGGTATGCACGACGATCCGTCCTTTGGTCCCCTGCTGATGTTCGGTCTCGGCGGGATATATGTAGAGGTTATGAAAGACGTGGCATTCAAGATACATCCGTTAACAGATTATGATGCCGAGGAGATGATAAAATCGGTCAAGGGATATCCCTTGCTGACCGGTTTCCGCGGTTCTCCGGCTGTGGATATAAAGATCCTCGAGAAGACTCTCCTGAGGCTCTCGCAATTGGTTTCAGATTTCCCTATATTTGAATCATTCGATGTCAATCCTTTTATCGCCAGCAAGAAAACCGGGAAATCGAAAGCAGTGGATGCCCGGTTCGTTCTGAAGATTGATCGGGATGAGGATCCATCCAGGTAGACTTATCTTCAGCACGAATTCTCTTGGATACATATGATCTCCGCGCAAAAGTAGCGGATAAGCCCCATTTCCACTTGCAGGCCTGCACGATCAATGTTATTATGGTCAGGGCGCAGATCTGACGTTTTAGCTGGCGGGGGCGGAGCGATAATCGGATCGAATTGAGTCAAAATCGATTAAACTTGTTTAAATTTAATAGATGAGGTTTTAAGAACATATAGCAAAGAAGAGGGAGATATGGATACTTTTCAGCCTAAAAAACCGGAAGATTACGGATTTAAAGAGATTATCTACCAAAAGAAAGACTGGGTGGCTCGTATCACGATAAACAGGCCGAAGTTTTACAACGCCTACAATACGCCGTGCCTTCAAGAATTGACGACGGCTTTCACCGATGCTTCCTGGGATGATGCAGTCGGAGTGGTGATCTTCACCGGCGCAGGCGAAAAGGCCTTTTGCACCGGCGGCGATGTCAAGGAATATGCCGCTTATTACACCCAGAAACCGCGTGATTATTTTAAGTATATGGGGCTTTTTGCGGGCTACATCGAGGCGATTCTTAAGTGCGGCAAGCCGGTTATCTGCCGTCTGAACGGTATGGCCGTGGGCGGCGGCAACGAGTCGCACATGGCATGCGATCTCTCCATAATGGCTGATGATACGTACATAGGCCAGATTGGGACCAACGTCGGTTCAGTGGCCTGCGGGGGGGCCACGCAATGGCTGCCTATTTTTGTCGGCGACCGGCGTGCCAGGGAGATTCTCTTCCTGAACGAAAGAATCAAACCGGAAAAAGCGCTGGACTGGGGATTGGTCACTCAAGTCGTACCTCGCGATCAACTGGATGACGCCTGCGCGGAGATGGCCGACAAAATGCTCAACAAGTTCCCGGAATGTATGCGTTACACCAAGACACAGATTAATTATTGGAAGGAGCAGGTCTGGTATGCCACTATCGGCCATGCCCGAGACTGGCTGACCCTGCATTTTTCCTCCTGGGAGCCTAACGAGGGCATGCAGGCATTCGTAGAAAAACGCAAGGCCGATTATATGGGTCTGCGTAAGATTGCTGCCGAAGGGGGCTCATCGGAATTCAAATACGGGCCATATAAGCATGTATGCAAAGCCTGCGGCGCAACCCAGCTTCCGGGATTGCACAAATTCTGCGGCATGTGCGGCGCAAAATTAGAGGTATAGATGTCTAAAAAAGACTCCGGCTGGTGGGATGATTTCTTCCCGGCGTTCACGCCGATTTTCGGCACTGTATCTCAAAAAGTGACTAATGCTCACGCCCGCTACGTCATTAAGAAACTGGATCTCAAACCCGGGAAAAAATTCCTCGATTGCGCCTGTGGTATCGGCAGAATCGCATTGCCCATGGCGAAAAAGGGTATCAGGGTCACGGGCGTTGATTTTATGCAATCCTATCTTGACGAGCTTGCAAAAAAGGCCAAACGGAGCGGTTTGAAAATCGACCTGCAGAATTGTGATATGAGGCGGATAAATTTCGATTCTGCGTTCGATGCGTGCGGCAATCTCTGGACATCGTTCGGTTTTTTTGAAAAGGAATCGGACAATCTTCTCGTGCTGAAGAAGATGTATCGTGCGCTCAAGCCGGGGGGGAAGTTCATGCTGCATGTTATCAATCGCGATTGGATCATGGCCAAATATGAATCCACCGATTGGTTTGAGGTTAAGGGTGTGAAGGTTATGCAAAAGCGCAGTTTCGATTATGCCAGATCGATCAATTGCGGCACCTGGTTTTTCCTTAAGGATGGCAAAGAAGAGTCTTTTGATGTCAACATTCGGATGTATTCTTTCCATGAATTGATCGGCATGTTTAAATCTGTCGGGTTCGTCGATATAGAAGGGTATGGGTCGGTGAAGGATGAACCTATCAGCCGGGATACGATGATGATGTTTATAATCGGCACCAGGCCCAGAAGGAGTTGAAATGTTTGATTTGAAGAATAAAGTTGCCATAGTAACCGGATCGTCGCTGGGTATCGGCTCGGCGGCGGCGCTATACCTGGCGAAATGCGGCGCCGACGTGGCCGTGAATTACCGTAAGCACGACGCCGAGGCCAATGCACTGGCCGACGAGATTAAGAAGCTCGGCCGAAAATCGATGGCTATTCAATGCGATGTATCGTCATTTGAAGACGCGGCGAAAATGGTCGAGGATGTTATTGCGGAATTTGGCAAATTGGATTTTCTGATTAATAACGCCGGCATAAACCGCGACGGTGTCATCTGGAAAATGACCGAGGAGATGTGGGATTCGGTGCTGGATACCGACCTCAAAGGGTATTTCAATTTCATCCGGGCGGCATCGCCGAAATTCCGCGAGCAGAAATCGGGCAGGATAATCAACGTCACATCGATTAACGGGCTAAGGGGCAAATTCGGTCAAGCTAACTATTCGGCTGCCAAGGCCGGTATTATAGGGCTAACGAAGGCGGTGGCAAGAGAATTGGGTAAGTATTCTGTCAACGTGAATGCCGTTGCCCCGGGTATGATACTCACCGATATGATGTCGGACCTTCCCGAAGAGGTTAAGCAGAAGGCTGTTGATGAGACGGTGCTCGGCCGGCTCGGCGAGCCGCAGGAGGTGGCGTCGGTGATAGCGTTTCTTTGCAGCGAGGAATCTCGTCATATAACAGGCGAGGTGATCAAGATAGACGGCGGGCAATATATGTAGGGTAGTATTTTAACGGGGGATAAATGTAGGCGGCCAGCTCGTCCGGCCGCATGCGGGGTGTCGGCATTAAAATGCCGACCTACGAAAGAAAAAGACAATAAAGAAACAAATGAAAAAGGATAATCGATGAACCTAAACGATGTAGTCTGTATCTCCGCCTGCCGCACGCCCATGGGAAGATTTGGCGGTACGTTGAAGAATATGGCCGCTTTCGATATAGGCGCGGTAGCCATAAAAGAAGCTGTTAAAAGATCGGGCCTGAAACCTGATGATATAAGCGAGGCAATACTCGGCAGCTGCCGGCAGGCGGGAAACGGCCCCAACCCATCGAGGACGGCGGCCGTTAGAGGAGGAATTCCAGAATCAGTTCCCACTCAAACGATAAATATGGCCTGCCCGTCGGGGATGAAAGCGATCCAGCTCGCCAGCCAGGCGATTCGGCTGGGCGATTCGGAAGTCGTCCTGGTCGGTGGTTTCGATTCTATGTCGACCATACCGTATCTTTTGAAAAATGCCCGCTGGGATGGTTTCAAGATGGGCGATAAGACGCTTCAAGACGGGTGGTCTGATTCTATCGATCCTTTGATCAACCAGGGGATGGGCCAGACGGCGGAAAACCTCGCGGATAAATATAAGATCACTCGTGAGGAGCAGGACCAGTTTGCGTTATCATCGCATACGAAAGCTGCGAAGGCCCAGGACGAGGGATGGTTCGATGAGGAGATAGTGCCGATAGAGGTTATCTCGAGGAGAGAAACTATTACGTTTGCAAAAGACGAAACGGTCAGGCGCGACACAACCATAGAAAAACTGGCGAAGCTGAGGCCGGCATTTAAGAAGGACGGTACAGTTACAGCCGGCAATGCCTGCGGCATGTCTGACGGCGCCTGCGGATTGGTGTTAACCAGCAGGGATAAAGCGAACGCTATGGGCGCGAAACCCATATTTTCAATCCTGGCATATTCGGCTGTGGCTGTGGGACCGTCGACAATGGGGGAGGGCCCCGGCGTAGCCATCCCGGCAGTTCTTGAAAAAACGGGTATGGGTATAAACGATCCCGACCTGATTGAGGTCAACGAGGCGTTTGCTGTGCAGATTCTCTCAAATGAGAAAGTCCTCGGCTGGAACCGCGACAAACTGAACGTCCACGGCGGAGCGATTGCGCTGGGTCACCCTACAGGGATATCGGGCGCAAGAATATTGGTAACGTTGTATCATGCTCTCAAGACCCACAATGGCGAAACAGGTCTGGCGGCGATATGCGGCGGCGGTGGTGTATCCATGGCCATGATGATCAAAAGGGAGTCGTAAGATGGCTGAATACAAACATATTTGCTATGAGGAATCGGATAAAATCGGCTTCCTTACTCTGCAGAGAGATGACGGTATAAACGTGCTCAATATCGAGATGATGGAGGAGATCAATTCTGCATTGAAATCTCTGGACGCTGGCCGGAACCTGAAAGCTCTAGTATTAAAGGCCAAAGGCAAGGCCTTCTCGGCCGGCGTTGATGTATCAGAACATACCGCGGAACTGGTCAATAAGATGATTGATGCATTTCATAAGATATTTCGTCTCCTCGATAAGATGGAATGCCCGACCATCGCCCAGGTTCACGGCGCCGCGCTGGGTGGTGGCTGCGAGTTGGCATGTTTCTGTGATATGGTTCTTGCCGGGGAGGGAGTCAAATTCGGGCAGCCTGAGATCAAGGTAGGCGTTTTCCCGCCGGTGGCGGCAGCGGCGTTTCCGCAATACGCTCATCTGAAAAAAGTCTATGAGCTTTTGCTTGTCGGAGATGTTGTACTTTCCGACGAAGCCGAAAGAATGGGGCTGGTCAACCGAGTTTATCCGAAAGAGGAGTTCGAGAAGAAATGCCAGGAGTTTGTATATAGATTAGCCTCCAATTCGGCGGCCATCCTGCGCTTGACCAAAAAGGCAATAAGGGCCGGTATGGGAAAACCGTTCTCCGAAGCATTGCCCGTGATTGAGAACATGTATCTTAAAGATATGATGCAAACCAAGGACGCTCATGAGGGCTTGGCGGCATTTATGGGAAAAAGAAGGCCGGAGTGGAGGGATGAGTAGAACCGACTTTACACGTGGAACTTTCCTGTATAGTGATTTACATAAACAACGGAGTTTGCCATGAGAGCTTTATTTGTTTATCGGAGGCATGCCATTTGGCTTTTGTCATGTTTTCTTGTTCTTATGGCAAGTGTAGGGCGATCTGAGGTAATCTCCATCGAAGAATTTTTACGCGTAAGCATGGCATCAAAATCAGTAACTCAAGTTTATTCATATGATATTGGGGAGGATATTAAGGGATATGAAAGTGGGAATGGTCTTTTTGCTGTACGAACTAGCAGCAGTATAAAGATTTTTAATTCAGAAGGTGAAATCCAAACCTTCACTCCCTCATCGCGTATGGTTATAAAGGAATTCCTGGAAAACAAAAATATGTTTTTCGCGTCTACTCAGAATGAAAATGGAGATTACGTACTTGGGTTATTTAAATTGGATGGGTCTCCCATAAAGTTTTACTCTAATCCTTATGTCCTGCCTTCTCCAGGAGGAGAATATTTATACACCGGGTGCTCAATGTTAAGTTCGGGTCCCATTTACGTATATGATAAGGAAGATAATTTTAATTTTCAAATTCCGAATCGGTTCGAATGTCAAGTATCTGCCCCTTCGGACTCCCAATTGATTGTCTTACATTACCAATCTCTTTCCTTGTGGAATGTTAACACCCGGCAAAAAATATGGGAGTCAGATATTCCCAGGGAAGACTATTTTACCGACAGTGCATTCAAGATTACATATTCTGTTAAGGCAAATATCATTGTCGTTCGAGACATGATTGGCTGCCATTGTTATGATTTTCAGGGCAATTTCCTGTGGGCACAGGAAAGCCCTGGCAATAACAGGCATATTAACATGGTTGGAGTCTCCGAGGAAGACGGGAATGTTGTAATAACCGCTAATGAGGGCTTGATCAAATTAAATATATTTAGCCGCGACGGCGGTTTGCTTAGCGAGCCCGAGATTCCCTTAGGCCCGGATTGCCTTTTCTCAGCAAACGTGACCCCCGGTACCGCAGAGGTTTTTCCTAATTTCATATTTCTTCCATTCATGGCGAATACTGGTGAAGACAGGAAGCGGGTCACCGGTATTCTCTATTATGATGATAGTGAATGGATTGCCGGCGTGGTAGAAGGATCCTGGTATTTACTGAGATCCTCAAATGATGAATGCACCTTAATTGGCCTGAAAAAAGAAACAAGAGAATTATCGGCTTTTTCAATAAACTATTGATTATGATTCCCGTAATCGATGAATAATTCCATTTTTCCCTTGACACCGATACTTCTACCCTATATTATTAGAACGAACGTTCGATTTAATAAATTTCGGGTGAGGAGCCCAGGATGCCGGAAGCTAGCACAAAATCGATCCCAATACGGCGTAACCGTCAGTATGAAAAGAGGTTAGGCTCCATATTGAAAGCCGCGGCGGAGATCATCGCCAATGACGGCTTCGAGGGGGCCTCGGTCAGGAAAGTGGCTGCCAGAGCCGGAATCGGGCTTTCAGGCATCTACTACTATTTCAAAAGCAAAGACGAGATGCTTTTCGCGATGCAGGAAAACACGTTTTCCATGCTGGTGGAATCTCTCGAGCAAAAACTAAAAAATGCTCATTCTCCAGAGGACAGGTTGAAAGCCGTGATAGACAACCATCTTCAATTCTTCTCGCAACAGATGAACGATCTCAAGGTCTGCTCCCATGAAATAGAATCGTTATCGGGCGCCTATTATGATGAGATTCTGAAGATCAGGAAAGAATACTATAAACTGGTCAGGGATGTCATCAATGAGAATATTCCCGGACCCGGTTGTATCGATGCCAACCTGGCGGCGTTATTTTTATTTGGCTCTTTGAACTGGATGTATATGTGGTATGACAGAAAAATAAATCCCGATCTTGAAAAACTCTCCAATCAGCTCTTGAGGATATTTCTGGAGGGAATAAAAGCAACCTAACCATCGCAGAGGAGTTATGTTCTCAAAATTTTTCGAATGGTACGATAAAAGGCACGATTATGCCAGAAACTGGCTGGCCGAAAACGGCGGCGAGGTGGTCGGCTGTTTCTGCAGTTACGCGCCGGAGGAGATAATCTACGCCGCCGGGCATCTGCCGATGCGGATGTTGGGTTCCCACGAACCTCAGGATGTCACCGAACCGCATATCTTCGGCATGTTCTGTCCCTTCTGCCGCGATGTTCTGGCACAGGGGCTCAAGGGGCGATACGATTATATGAAGGGGATAATGATCTCACAATCCTGCCTTCATTTGCGGCAATCGTTCACATCATGGAAGAAACATGTCCCGGTCGATTACGCTTATTATCTCTACATGCCGAATAAAGTGCAGACCGAACATTCCCGTCCGTATCTCAAAGGCGAGCTGGAGAAATTCAAGAAATCTCTGGAGGAATGGACTGGGAAGACTATCACAGATAAGGCGTTGCGTGAAAGCATCGATCTGTACAACGAAAACCGCCGGCTGATGCATGATGTCTATAATCTTCGCAAAGGGCCCAATCCACCGGTTACGGGCCTCGAAGCCATGGTCATGGTGGCCTCATCGTTTTTCGTTGATAAGAAGGATCATAATGCCGAATTAAAGAGGATTCTCCCCGAGCTGAAATCCCTAAATCTCGAGCGGGAGACGGGGTCGCGGCTGATGATTGTCGGTTCGGAAGACGATGACACCGAATTTGTCAAAATGGTGGAGTCTGTGGGGGCGACAATTGTTGCCGACGATCATTGCACCGGCTCTCGTTATTTCTGGAATCTCACCGAATCGAACGGCGATATCCTGCAGGACATAGCCAACAGGTATATAGATCGTCCGCCCTGCCCGACCAAGGATTGGGAGGAACGCCGACGGTTTCCGCACGTTCTGCAGATGGCGAAGGATTTCAAGGTTGACGGCGTCATTCTGATTCAGCAAAAATTCTGCGATCCGCATGAATGTGATATACCGATCTTGAAAAATTATCTGAACGAGAATGGGTTCCCGTCGCTGTTTTTGGAATTCGACGTTACCGTGCCGCTCGGGCCGATGAGGATCAGGGTAGAGGCGTTTCTGGAAATACTTGGAGAAGACGAACTATTTTAGGCGGTTATCCGCAAGAGGGAAAGATCATGGCAGAATACAGGACAGAACCGCTGAAATGCTGGAACAAGGCTAAAGAGCTGCGGCTCAAATATTATAAGGATTACCAGGAGGCGCACAAGAAAGGCGGTATCCGCTGGACGGGCGGCGCCTGGGCGTTCGATGCCATCCCCGCCGGTCTGGGCCGCGACGTTTACAATATCACCGGCGAGCCTTACGCGGCCTCGGTGGCATTCGATAAGCCGTTTTCACAGAAATGTATGGAGGCGGCTGAGGCCAAGGGATGGGCCCGCGATTTGTGCAGCTACATGCGGAATTACTGGGGCTCGATGTATCTTAATAAATATGAGTTCGGTGGTGAATATCCCACTCCCGATTTCTGTTACCAGGATCATATCTGCTGCAGCCATGCAAAATGGTATCAGCACGTGGCAGAATACAAAAAGATCCCTTATTTCTGTATCGATGTCTCAGTCGGCCCATACAATGAACTCGACGAGAACAGGCTGATGTTCGTGGTCAACCAGATGCACGAGGCCATAGAGTGGCTGGAGAAGGTGACCGGCAGGAAATACCAGGACGAGCTATTAATCGAAGCCGTGGAAAACGAACTGAGATCAACCTCGACCTGGGCCGAGATCTGCTATTATAACATGGCCAAGCCTGCACCCCTTGATGAAAAAACCATGTATTCTCTCTATGTGCACGGCACTCTGGCCAAACATTCAAAAGAGATGGCGGATTTCTACGAGGAGCTACGGGATGAAGTCAAATACAGGGTAGAGAATTATATTGCCGCCCTGCCCGAGGAGAGATGCCGGCTGATGTCCGATACTCAGCCGCCGTGGGGATTTTTAAAGGTTTTCCGTTACCTGGAGCAGTATGGCGCCGTGTCGATCGGTTCATTGTATACGTTCGGGCTGATCGGTATCTGGGAGACGAAACCGGATGGCACCTGGGGACCGAGAACAACTCCCATGCAAAAAGGCGAAAAGATCACCTCCCGCGACCAGGCGTTGAGGATATTGGCCGATTGGAATCTCTCCAAACCGGAATGGCAACATTTTTACTCTCCGCATCTGAAAACCGAGATGATGCTTCAGATCGTAAAGCAATGGAAACTGGACGGCGTTATGCTGCACCTGAATCGTGGTTGCGAGGGTCTATCGTGCGGCATTATGGAGAACCGGCTGGGAATAGCCGAAGCCGGCGTGCCGGTCATGACTTTTGAAGGAAATATGGGCGATGAACGTGAATTCGATGAGAAAAGAGTCATTACCAGAATCGATTCTTTTATGGAAACACTGGATCTACAGCTATTAAAGGCTGAGAAATAGTGAGCCGGGAAGTTTAAATTTGATCAGATATGGGAGCTATGATGACTACAGCGGGTATTGATATCGGGGCCAAGTTAGCCAAGGTTCTGATACTGAGAGATCGGGAGGTTCTTGGTATTTCTCAGGAGCCGGTGGGGTTTGAACCCGTGGTGGCTGCAGAGAGAGCCTTCAATCAGGTCTTGAAGCAATCCGGTTTGACTGAGAAAGATGTTGAAGTAGTTTATGCGACCGGGGCCGGCCGGAAAGTTGCGCCGCGTACAAATGGTTCAATCACGGAGGTAACCGCCGCCGCCAGAGGGGCTGTATATTATCATCCTTCCGTGCGAACGATTATCGAAGTGGGCGCTGAGGAAGGCCGGGCCGTGAAATGCGATGAAAAGGGGAAGGTTCTGGATTTTGCCATCAATGAGAAATGCGCCGCCGGCGCCGGCTCTTTCACCGAGGCCATGTCCAGGGCGCTGGAGCTCGATCTGGAGGATTTCGGGAAGATTTCTCTGGAATCCACCAAATCGATACCCATGAATGCCCAGTGCGCGGTATTCGCAGAGAGCGAAGTGGTTTCGCTAGTGCATGCCAAAACGCCGAAACAGGATATCGCCCGGGCGGTTCATGATGCTATCGCCAGCCGAATTGTATCTATGGTCAGGCGGGTGGGAATCAATAAGGATATTGCGCTTGTGGGAGGCGTTTCATACAATCCCGGGTTTGTGGATTCCCTAAATCGGGCACTGGAAGCGGATGTGATTGTCCCGGATAATCCGGAATATGTCGGGGCGTTAGGGGCGGCGATTATTGCCGGTGAAAGGGGTAAATGATGCCTGACGAAAAGAAAGAATTCTGGCGCTGGAAGGAATACAACTGGCATGATGAAACCGGGGATTGGAAGGGATCCGAGACGATCACTGCCGGTGCGGATGTGGGTTCGGTCAGTTCCCAGGCCGTAATTCTGGTAGATGGTAAGCTTTACGCTTACTCAAATATGCGTACAGGCTCAGATAGCCCGGATAGCGCCAGGAATGCAATGGACTGGGCTCTTCAGGATACCGGTATAAAGATGGAGGATATCCATTATATTGTGGGCACTGGTTATGGACGCGTGAATGTCCCGTTTGCCAACCGGGCCATTACGGAGATAGCCTGCCATGCTCGCGGGGGGAATCTTATGTACGGGCCGACGGTTCGGACTATCCTCGATATGGGAGGGCAGGATTGCAAGGCGATTCGTTGCGATGAGAGAGGGAAAGTCACAAATTTCCTCATGAATGATAAATGTGCTGCTGGAACCGGAAGAGGGATGGAGGTTTTCGCGGATCTTTTGGCTGTCCCGATCGAAGACGTCGGAGACCTGTCTCTGGACGTGGATGAGGAGCCCCCGCCAGTGTCCTCGACCTGCGTCGTGTTCGCAAAGTCCGAGGCTTCTTCTCTGCTCAGAGAGGGATGGTCAAAGAAGCGGGTGCTGGCCGCTTATTGTTCTGCCATGGCGCACCGGGTTGTTACTCTCCTTGACCGTGTAGGGGTTGAGAAAGATTTCGCTATTACGGGCGGTATCGCCAAGAATAGCGGTGTTATTACCAGGCTTGAAAAAGAATTGGACCTTGTATCCTTGAAGTCGAATTATGATACTCAGATCGCGGGCGCTCTGGGCGCCGCTCTTTTCGCAAAAACGCTGGTGGAAAAACAGAGGAAAAGTGCCTGATGAAAGCCAATTACGGATATATGGACGGCAGCGGAGAATATTTCATCACCATCGATACCGATCTCTGCATCAAATGCCCTCATCATGGCTGTGTTGATGCCTGCCCGGTGAACTTTTTCGAAGTTATCGTGGATGACTATGATGATGAAGTGGTTGCTGTTAAGGAAGAGCACCGCAAGAAACTGAAATACGACTGCGCTCCCTGCAAGCCGATTTCCGATCGACCGCCACTGCCATGTGTTACAGCATGCACGCCCGGCGCCATCACTCATTCCTGGTAGACAGGGAGTCGGTCGCTGTTTTAGGTAATGCCGGTATCAATCTGCAATTTCGATTGGGCAATTAATTAGGATATCAAAAGAGCAATGGCAAAGCTGACCATCGAGATTGACGGGGCCCGAATTGAATGTTCCCCGGGAAAGACAATTCTCGAGGCGGCCGATTCGTCGGGCATTTATATCCCGCGCCTGTGCTATCACCCCGACCTGTCACCAACCGGCGAGGTACCCCGGGTAGACTCCATCTATCAGGCAGATGTTAAAATCTCCGGAGAGAGGCCGGGTATTGCGACTGGGGAAGAGACCCATTGCAATTTATGCTTGGTCGAGGTCGCCGGGTGCTCCGAACCTGTGAATTCCTGTATCACTGCCGTCGAGGATGGCATGGTCGTGCGAGCGAATACGGAAAATATAAGAAATCTGCGAAAAGGAGCTTTAAGCAAGATTCTCGCCGACCATCCTCACGCCTGCCTGACCTGCGCCCAGAAGGAGGGATGCAGCAGAACTGAATGCTCGTTGAATGTCCCGACGGATGAGCGGTGTTGTATCCTTCTCGGTCACTGCGAATTGGAAAAGGTGGCCGATTGCATCGGTATCCCTCCCGATACTTTAAAATATAAGCCGAAGCATTACCCCGTAGTCAAAAGCGACCCCTTGTTCGACAGGGATTTTAATCTCTGCATCAATTGTCTGCGTTGCGTAAGAGTCTGCAGCGATATTAGAGGTGTGAATGCATTGGGCACTGTATGGAAGGATGGTCGCTTCTGGGTGGGAACGGTTGGGGGCGCTAAGCTCAATGAGACTGACTGCCGGTTCTGCGGCGCCTGTGTTGAGGTTTGCCCTACAGGGGCGCTACTTGATAAAGAGGGTGTTCCCGCAATTCGAAAAGATGTCCCGGTTCCCTGCGTCGGGAGTTGCCCGGCAGGCATAGATATCCCCCACTACGTACAATTGATAGCAAAGGGCAGAAATCGCGAGGCGCTGGAACTGATTCGAGCTCGCGTGCCGTTCCCCGGTATCCTCGGTTATGTATGTTTCCATCCCTGCGAAGATGTCTGCCGGCGGGGAGAGATCGATCAACCGATAGCTATATGCGCTTTGAAACGTTTTGTGGCGGATTATGCAAATGACGGAGATCTACTGCAGGTCGAGAAACAACCAGATAAAGGAAGAAAAATAGCGGTTATAGGTTCAGGCCCCACTGGCCTTACTGCGGCCTATTACCTATGCGTTTCGGGGTATCAGGTTGATCTCTATGATGATGCCGATAAACCGGGCGGCATGTTACGCTATGGCATTCCCGACTATCGTCTTCCTCCGGAGATTCTGGAGCGGGAATTAAAGATCATGGATAAGATGGGTATTAATTTTATAATGAATCAGAGAATCGACAGCCATTTCGGGATTCCTGAGCTTAAAGCCGGCGGTTTCGATGCAATTCTGATAGCAGCGGGAGTATCGACAAGCAAGAAACTGTCCCTTCCTGACTCCGATCTTGAGGGAATATTCAAGGGGCTGGAATTCTTAAGATCAGCTAAAATATCTCATGAGCCTCAACTGACGGGCAAGGTAGTGGTCATTGGCGGTGGTAACGTTGCTATCGATGCCGCCATGACGGCCTTGCGTCTGGGTGCAAACAACATTAATCTTGTATGTCTCGAATCGCGGGAGGAAATGCCCGCTCATGAATGGGAGATAAATCAGGCAATAGAGGAAGGTGTGGAGATTCATTCGTCGTGGGGGCCTGGGGAATTCAAATCCCGGAATAACAGGGTATCGGGCGTGGAACTGGTTAGATGCACAAGGGTAGTAGATGAGCAGGGTCGGTTTGATCCGCAATACGATGAAGATGAAACCAGCCATATTGATGCTGATTATGTGATTATTACAATCGGTCAGGAAATCGACCGGGGGCTCTTCGAACATGTTGCAAATCTTCAAAAGGGTCCGGGACAGCCATTGAAGGTAGATGAGAATCTGGCAACCGGCATTGACGGGGTTTTTGCTGCTGGGGACGTTGTGCGCGGACCATCGTCGGTGGTGGAGGCCATAGCCGACGGACGGAAGGCGGCGGAGGCCATAGATCGATATCTGGGTGGCGACGGCATTTGTGAGATTATTCTTGATCTGGCCGGCCTCGACTCTCCCATTCTGGGTAGTTCCGGCGATTCGATTAAGCGTCCGAGGCAAACTGCAAAAATAGCCGCCCCTGTGGAGCGAAAATCGGGATTCGGTCCGATCGAGGAAACATTTCAGGAACAGGCAGCGAAATATGAAGCAGAAAGATGCCTGCAATGTCAATTACGGCAGATGATTACGCCGGTCATCCTGCCGCCAGAAAGGTGGTTATCTCTGGATAAAGAGGGGGTGGAATCCATACCTGATTCAGAGGGCGTTTTTCAGTTGCTCGACGCTGAGAAGAAGGTAATCAGGATTTCGGGAACCGCAAATCTGCGGCAGGGCCTGTCGGAATGTCTGGAAAATCCGGGCGATGGGGCTTATTTTATATGTGAAGAAGATCCCATGTATACCAAGCGGGAGAGTGAATTGATTCAGAAATATCTTCAGGAACACGGAAGGCTACCGGTCGGCAATGATATGGGAGACGAGTTATTCTGATGGCAACCGGCATAATAGATAGGTTGAAGGCCGATGGCTGGGAGCAACAATTCACCGCCTCCGGGGCTCGATTGGAGGAGGCCGTGGACAATTACAGGGCCCTGGGATTCGAGGTCAAAACTGTTCCGGTGAAGGAGCTCGGGGGCAACGGTTGTACAATCTGTTTCGATGATGAAAACGATATTAGTATGATGATTTTCACAAGAAAAGCGGGCATTCGGCAGAGTAATGAATTATTTTCAGATAATGGTGGTTAGTTCCAGCCGGGATTTTCTTGCGATGGAGATTGTTGTTGTGAGTGAAAGGAGTATTCGATGAAAGCGGCAGTATTTTACGGTCCGGGTCACCCGTTGAAGATAGAGGAAGTTCCCACTCCGGAACCAATTGCCGGGCAGGTCTTGATCAAGACGGCCGCCTGTGGTGTATGCCATACGGATTTGCATTATATAGATCACGGGGTACCGACTTTCAAGAAACCGCCTCTCATTCTGGGTCATGAGCCCTCGGGGACAATAGCCGGCCTGGGGAAAGATGTCAGCGGTTTTAAGGAAGGCGATAGGGTTCTGGCGCCGGCTGTCCTGACCTGTGGTAAATGTGAATTCTGCCGCACCGGGCGTGAAAATATATGTGCCGCTATGGTGATGTTCGGCAACAATATCGACGGCGCCTATGCCGAGTATTTTCTCGCTCCCGCCAAAGATATTTTCCATCTGCCGGACGAAATACCTCTGCAAGAAGGTTCTATTATAGCCGACGCTATATCCACACCTTTTCATGCTATCAAGAACCGGGCGGAAGTTAAACCGGGCGATACTGTTGTCATTCTTGGTTGCGGCGGAGTCGGCATAAATCTTGTCCAGATGGCGGCCGCGGTCGGAGGATCGGTTATCGCCGTCGATATATCGCCGGAGAAGCTCGAATGGGCTAAAAAACTGGGTGCCGACATTACAATAAATCCATCGGAGGATGAAAACTGGACGAAAAGCGTCAAAAAAATGACCGGCGGCGGGGCGGATATCGCTATCGAGGCAATTGGCAATCCATCCACCATCGAGACGGCGTTCAATACCTTGAGGAGCGGCGGCCGGCTAGTTGTGCTGGGCTATACCCACAAAAATATTTCGCTTAACGCCGGCAAGATCATGTTTCGTGAGATGGAAGTAGTGGGGTCGCTCGGATGTCGTCCCGTTGATTATCCGAAACTGATCGAGCTTTGCCGTCTGGGGAAGATAAAGGTCAAGGAGCTGGTGACAGGCAGATTTCCGCTCGACAAGATAAACGACACTTTTGACATCCTGAGGAAAGGTGAAGGGCTGAGGTCTATTATAACTTTTTGATTTAATGTGAAGTTTTCTTCATAGAGGATTAAGGACATGAATTTTGAATTAACGGAAGATCAACTGGCGGTCCGGGATGTAGCCCGGGGTTTCGCAGAGAAGAAGTTGAAACCGAGGGCCGAGGAGTTCGATGCCGAATCGAAAATGGATACGGGCCTGATAAAGGAGATGGGGAAGCTGGGTCTTTTGGGAATCGCACTACCGGAGGAGCATGGCGGCGGCGGCATGGATACCGTTTCGTACATGGTTGCGGTGGAGGAATTATCCAGAGGATGTCCATCCCACGCGGCGGTACTGGCATTGCATAATTCACTCTATGGTGATCCGATCGTCCGGTTCGGGACTGACGAGCAGAAAAAAAAGTATCTTCCCGGCGTGTGCAGCGGGGATCAAATCGGTGCATTTGCGCTTTCGGAACCGGGGGCGGGTTCGGATGCTGCCGCTCTCGCGACTACGTATGTGAAAAAGGATAATGGTTTCATTATAAACGGCACTAAAATATTTATCACCATGGGCTCACTGGCGGATAGTGTGATTGTATTTGCCACATCGAAAAAGGGTTCCGGTCCGAAGGGGATCACGGCATTTTTGGTGGATAAGGGAACCGAAGGATTCGGGATCGGTACCATTGAAAAGAAAATGGGATTCAAGGCGTCACCGACAACGGAGATGATTTTTGATGATTGCTTCGTACCCGGCGAGAATATTCTCGGTGACGAGGGCCAGGGATTTAACATCGCCATGTCCACGTTGGATTGCGGAAGGATCAGCGCGGGAGCGCTTGCCGTTGGTATTTCCCAAGCCGCATTCGATATAGCCCTGCAGTATTCGAAACAGCGTGAGCAGTTCGGCAAACCGATATCTGCATTTCAAGCGATTCAGTTCCATCTGGCGGATATGTCGATCATGATAGAAAACGCCCGGCTTCAGGTTTACCGGGCGGCCTGGTTAAAGGACCAGGGTCGACCGTATTCGCTACAGTCGGCGCAGGCCAAGGTTTACGCCTCCGAGATATCATCGCAGGTGACCCACAGGGCGATTCAGATTCTGGGCGGTTACGGATATATGCGGGAATACCATGTCGAGAGGATGTATCGGGATGCCAGAGTTACGGAGTTGTTCGAAGGCACATCGGAGATACAGCGGCTGGTAATTGCCAGGCAACTGCTGAAAGAGAAATGATAGATTCTTTAAAATGAAAGAGATCACGTTTTACGGACGGGGCGGACAGGGGGCGGTGGTTGCCTCCGAGATCCTGGCCAACGCATATTTCAAGGAGGGATACCAGGTGCAGAGTTTTCCATCGTTCGGGGTGGAGCGTCGCGGAGCGCCGGTTACAGCCTTTCTGCGGATCGACAGGGAATTTATTTACCTGAGAAGTATGATATATAAGGCGGATATGGCAATCGTGCTGGCCCCCGATATTGTGAATTCTCCAACCTTCATACCGTCGCTGAAGAATGATGCCGTGATAATAGTAAATTCAAAAGAGGAATTAAAGGAATTATCGGAATATCGAGTTTATTTTGTGGATGCAACCGGGATCGCCGTTGAGCACGGGCTGGGATCCAGCGCCCAACCGCTGGTAAACACAGCCTTGCTGGGGGCATTTGCAAAGATAAGCGGCAACCTTGGTCTGGATAATTTACTGCATGCGGTAGAGAAACAGGTACCGCAAAAAACCGATCAGAATATTCAGGCGGCAAGAAAGGCGTACGACTCGGTGGTGGGAGATGAGTAAACTCATAGTATTCAAGACCGTCGATGAGATGCCGGAGATGGCGGTCAGCCGTCAATCGATGAGCTGGAATAAGACCGGCTCCTGGCGCTCATCCACTCCCGTCCACAGAGATCAATTACCGCCATGCAATTACAACTGTCCCGCGGGTGAAGATATCCGCGGCTATATGGAACTAGTGAAAGATAAGAAGATCAAGGAGGCCTTCGAACTGTTGACTCAGGCGAATCCGCTACCCGCAGTTTGTGGCAGGGTTTGTTATCATCCCTGTCAGGCTGATTGTAATCGTCAAGGGTTCGATCTTTCCATCCGTATACGTCTGATAGAAAAATTCCTCGGGGACTGGGCGATCGACAATAAAGCCTCGCCGCCCGTATCAAAGAAAACGTCCAAAAAGATCGCAGTGATTGGGGCAGGGCCTGCCGGTCTGGCAGCTGCGTATTACCTGCGCAGGGAAGGGCTATCAGTAACGATATATGATGAAAACCAGCTGCCCGGCGGAATTCTTCATTATGGCATCCCGTCATATCGGCTTGCAAAGGAAGTGCTGGCCGCCGAACTCTCAAGGATTCTGAGGGGAATAGAATTGAAATCAAATATGCGGTTGGGTTCCGATGTGGATGCAGGGCACCTGCTGGAATATGACGCAGTCTTTCTGGCTACAGGTGCGCATCTTTCAAAGAGGATGAATATCGAAGGGGAAGATTTACCTGGAGTTGAAGCGGGCCTTGATTTCTTGAAAGAGGTGAACTCCGATGCCAGGATCGATCTGAAAGATAAAAAGGTTGTTGTTGTCGGCGGCGGCAATACTGCCTGCGATGTTGCCCGCACGGCCTACCGCCTGGGCGGTGATGTAAGTTTGGTTTACAGGAGAACCGAAAAGGAGATGCCCGCTTTTGCAGATGAGATCGAGGATCTTAAATCGGAACCGGTAAAGACTGAATTTCTTGCAGCGCCGTTGAGGATAGAGAAAAACGACGATGGGACTCTCAAGATTGTTTTTTCGAGGATGAGACTCGGCGAACCGGATGAAACCGGCAGAGCCAGGCCCTTGCCGATAGAGGGATCGGATTTCTACTTGCAGGCAGATAAAGTATATTCCGCCATAGGGGAGGACCCTGATCTATCGTTCTTTCCCGAGGTACGGGTGGAGAGAAAAGACATCTTTGATTTTTCAGGTGTGGATAGGCGATTGAGCAATAAACTTTTTGTCGGAGGAGACATTCTGCCCAATCCCAGGACCGTGCCTCATGCGGTAGGCTCAGGACGGCTGGCGGCTCTTAAGATTAGTGCATTCCTTAAGGGCGAGATCTTTAAAAAGCCGAGCGATATCGTCGAAATAGCGGGTCCGGATGACATAAATAACGCCTATTTCACCTGTATCAACGCTAAGAAATGGGAAAAGAATATTATTGTCGATGGCCGGATTCCCGATACGGATGCGGCCGTTAAGGAGGCCAGCCGTTGTTTTTCCTGCGGCGTCTGCAACAAATGTGATAATTGCTACAATTTCTGCCCCGATATGGCGGTAATTAAAACCGAAAGCGGTTATCATGTAAGTCTCGATTATTGCAAGGGATGCGGTATCTGCGCTGAGGAGTGTCCGCGTGGATCATTGAAGATGGAGTGTGGTAGTTGAAGAGGGTTATCTCCGGAAACGAGGCGGTCTCGGTAGCATTGAAGCTTTCCCGGGTACAGGTAATATCCGCCTACCCCATAACGCCTCAGACGACCATCGCAGAGAAGCTCTCGGAGATATGCGGCTCGGGGGAACTGGATGCCAGATTCGTCAAGGTCGAGTCGGAGCATTCGGCCATGGCAACACTGATCGGGGCGGCATCGACAGGAGCACGTACCTTTACGGCAACATCTGCGCAGGGTCTGGCATTGATGCAAGAGTTACTGTTCTGGGCCTCGGGGGCAAGGTTGCCAATAGTGCTGGTCGATGTCAACCGCGCTATGGCTGCTCCCTGGACAATCTGGTGCGACCAGACCGATTCAGTGGCGCAGCGGGATACCGGCCTTATGCAGTTTTACTGCTGGTCCAACCAGGAGATCTTAGACAGTGTAATCTGCGCTTTCAAAATCGCCGAAGCGCTTTTGATACCATGTATGATCTGCTACGATGGCTTTTTCATCTCTCACACTCATGAGGCGGTGGAAATTCCAGATCAGGATGAAATCGATAAATTCCTTCCCCGAAGAGAGGGGGGCAACCTGCTCGATACGAAGGACCCGCAGACCTTTTCGGGCGGCACCCTGCCTAATAATTTCATGGAGTTTCGCTATAAGCTCCAGAGATCATTTGAAAGGGCGCAGGAGGAAATTGACAATACATATGAAGAATTCGGGAATAAGTTCGGCCGTCAGTATAAAGGTATCAAGCCATATTTTATCGATGATGCCGATTCGGTACTCGTAGCTTCCGGCTCGGCGTCATCGACGGCTTTTCATACTGTACGAAACATGCGCAACGCGGGGAGGAAAGCGGGACTTTTAAGAATCCGGCAGTTAAGGCCCTTTCCGCAGGCTGAGTTTCTGTCGTTATTGAGACCGGACGTATCGTATGGGATTCTGGATCGCAATCTCTCGCCCGGTGCAGGAGGTGTGTTCACCCAGGAAATAAGGGCGATTCTAAGTCGCAACGGAAGGCAAAACAGGGTGAGTGAATTCATAGCTGGATTGGGCGGAAGAGATATTACTGCGGAGAATATCGAGCTGATTTTTGACAGGCTGGCTGATAGCGAAATCGATAGATCGGAGATACAATGGATCGGCTTGAAAGATTGATTATAGAAAGCGTTTTGCGGATTTGGCCTTACTGAGGGTAACAGAATAATATGCCAGGATACGAGTTTTTTGTTGAAAGCGATTATTGCGGCCACATGGCCTGCCCGGGTTGCGGAGAGAAGATTATACTAAGACACATTCTCGGCTCCCTGGGGCCGGAGACTGTGATAGTATCGCCGGCGGGTTGTGCTGCTGTTACTGATGGTGTCTTTCCGCACTCGGTTTCGCCGGTGCCATTCCTGCACGTGCCGTTCGGGGCCACTGCCTCGGCGGCTGCCGGTGTTCGCGCCGGGCTGGATATGTTAGGACGCCACGATGTAACAGTCCTGGCCTGGGCGGGCGACGGGGCCACGTTCGACATAGGTATGGGCCCATTATCCGCGGTGGCGGAGAGAAATGAGAATATTCTATACGTCTGCTATGACAACGAGGCTTATATGAATACGGGCGTACAGCGCAGTTCGGCGACCCCTTTCGGAAGCTGGACCACAACCACCCCCGAGGGACAATTGAAAAAGGAGCCCAAGAAAAATATTGATTTTATATTGGCGTCGCATAAGATCCCGTATGTCGCTACATGCTCCCCCGCGTTCATCGATGATATGAAGTCCAAGACTGCCAGGGCAAAAGAGATGGCTGGATTCAGATTTCTTCATATATTTTCGCCATGCCCTCCCGGTTGGAAATCCGATCCCAAAGATAGTATTGCCATTGCGCGGCTGGCGGTGGAATCCAACGTCTTTCCGCTTTATGAGATCGAGGATGGGTCTCGATACAAGGTGTCACATAAGTCTCAGCGGCTTCCGGTATCAGAATACCTGAAACTCCAGGGTAGATTCAGGTATCTTTCTCCGAAGGCTACGGAAATAATACAGGCTGAGGTCGATCGATTCTATGATCTGCTGCTGATGCGTCAGGAAGCAAACCAACAATCCCGGACCGTATTGGAGGAATAATGGGCAGGAAATTATCGGAGAAGGCCTTAATATACGATTGGAACAAGCGAAAGAGATTTAAATTCCGTCATAAGCGAAACCTTCAGCTCGATGATGAGACCTTAAGGGACGGACTGCAGTCGCCATCCATAACGGACCCCACTATTGAAGAGAAAATAGAATTGCTGGAATTGATGGAGCAGCTTCAAATAGACACCGCGGATATAGGATTGCCGGGTGCAGGCCCCAGGGCGCGCGCCGATATCACCACCATGGTTAAACATCTTATAGATAACAAGATGAAAATCACGCCCAACTGTGCGGTCAGAACGGTTAAACAGGATATCACCCCCCTGATAGAGATTTCGCAGAAAATCGGTTATCCGATCGAGGCCTGTACGTTTATCGGATCTTCGCCCATCAGGCAATATGCCGAAGACTGGACGCTGGATACAATGCTGAAGCTAACCGAGGAAGCGGTGAGCTACGCCGCCGGGAATGGATTGCCGGTGATGTATGTCACGGAAGATACTACCCGTGCCGATCCCGTGACACTTAAGAAACTTTACAGTACTGCCATCAATGCCGGCGCCAAAAGAATCTGCGTTTGCGACACTGTAGGCCACGCCACACCGATCGGCGTGTATCATCTGATGAAATTTATTAGAGATCTTGTCGACAAGCTGAATCCCAGGGTCAAGATTGACTGGCATGGCCATTCGGACAGGGGGCTTGCGATTCCAAACAGCATGGCGGCCATAGCCCAGGGAGCGGATCGAATTCACGCCACCGCACTGGGTATAGGTGAGAGAGTCGGGAATACACCCATGGACGTGTTGTTGGTCAATCTGAATCTGGAAGGCATATATAAGAGGGACTTAAGCGCACTTGCCAGGTATTGCGAGCTGGTCTCGCAGGCCTGCGGGATTTCAGTGCCGACGAATTACCCCGTAATGGGCAGGGATGCTTTTAGAACC
This sequence comes from uncultured bacterium, assembly GCA_965541585.1. Lineage (GTDB taxonomy): Bacteria > Zixibacteria > MSB-5A5 > UBA10806 > UBA10806 > CBDVBL01. The sequence continues at coordinate 417,299 of CBEUCH010000001.1, forward strand.
AGCACGGGAGTACATGCCGCAGCAATCATCAAGGCTCAGAACAAAGGTGACGATTGGCTGGCCGATAGGATTTATTCAGGTGTCCCGGCCAGTATGGTCGGATTAAGGCAGGTAATCGAGATCGGATTCATGTCGGGAGTATCGAATATAGTATACTGGCTCAAGGTCAGGGGCATAGAACCCACAAAGCAGTTGGTTGATGAAATATTCAGGGCCGCCAAGCAACACAACCGGGTGTTGACCGAAGAGGAGATCGAGGAGCTAATAAAATTCCAATCTGACGAACAGAGGGTATTGGCCATAGATACTCTAAGTCAGTCGGATAATGAGATTAAACCGAAAAAAAGGCGCAAAGGGCGTAAGAAAAAGAAAACTTAGAACAAAACGGAGGCGACCATAATTTTCAAGCCGTTGGCTAACCCGACAATTTCCTCATATAAAAGTCTATGGGTATCCCGCCGGCACCTGTGGTCCGAAAGAAACCAGCGGCCTGTTCGGCGATCCGAATATCGATTGGCGATACCCGTGCAAGAATCTGGCAAACAAAGGCATCTATCATGAACTATAAAAGAGGTTTTTATGGCGTACCAACCGATTGAAAATTACGGCCTGATCGGAGATATGCTTACCGTTGCCCTGGTTGGGGTGAACGGCTCTATAGACTGGCTTTGTTATCCTTATTTTGATTCCCCGAGCGTTTTTGCCGCCATACTCGATGATGAAAAAGGCGGGCGTTTTAAAATCTCGCCTTCCGCTTCCGACGGGGTCACGTTTAAACAGTTCTACTGGCCGGATACCAATGTCTTGACCACCAAGTTCTTTTCCGCCGATGGAGTTGGCGAGATTCTCGATTTTATGCCCATTAACTCATCCGGGAAAACCCAGAATGATCGTCCCTTGATTCGCAGAGTCTGCGTTCTGAGAGGAACCGTTTCTTTTCGAATGGAGTGTTATCCCGCGTTCAATTATGCGAGAGATCGACATCAAGTCTCAATCAAGCGCGGGGGAGCTATTTTCAATTCGAATAATCTGAGCCTGGAATTATCCGCCTCATGCGAGCTAAGACAGACGGATAATGGAGTCTTTGCCGAATTTACACTGAATGAGGGCGAGGTCACTTCCTTTGTTCTCAGAGAATTTCTGCCCGAGCCGGATGATTCTCCGCATTTCTCGCAAGAGGAGATTCAAAGGCTGTTTGATGACACGGTGGATTACTGGCAACGATGGATTTCGAGATGCACCTATACCGGTCGCTGGCGAGAGGTAGTATACAGATCAGCATTCGTGCTGAAGTTATTGACATTCGAGCCCACCGGCGCCATCGTGGCTTCCCCCACCTGCAGCTTACCTGAAATTATCGGCGGAGAACGCAACTGGGATTATAGATACACTTGGATTCGTGACGCTGCTTTCACGCTTTACGCCTTGCTCCGGATCGGATTTACGGAGGAAGCCGAAAAATTCATGGGCTGGCTTGAAAAACGCTGCCAGGAACTCGATTTCGATGGCTCTCTGCAGATTATGTATACCATCAGCGGTGGCCATGAGATAAAGGAAGAGATTCTGGACCATCTGGACGGGTACATGGGTTCCGGGCCGGTTAGGATTGGAAACGCCGCTTACAAACAGTTTCAGCTGGATATCTACGGCGAGTTGATGGATTCGGTATATCTCTATAACAAGTATGGCGCGCCAATCTCGTATGACCTCTGGACCAAACTCAGGATGATTGTCGACTGGGTATGTGAGAATTCGCAACGAAAGGACTATGGCATCTGGGAGGTGAGGAGCGAGCCGAAACATTTTGTTTATTCCAAGCTCATGTGCTGGGTGGCGCTCGACAGGGGTCTTAGACTGGCTGACAAGAGATCGTTTCCCGCCGATCGCAGCCGCTGGCTCAAATGCCGGGATTCGTTGTATGAAGAGATCATGGCTAAAGGCTGGAATCCCCAGAGGAAAACATTTGTCCAGCATTACGGCAGTGATAGTCTCGATGCCGCCAATCTTATAATGCCTCTGGTTTTTTTCGTCGCACCCAACGATCCCAGGATGCTCATGACACTGGATGCGATCAGCAAATCCCCGGCAGAAGGCGGGCTCCTGTCCGGCAGCCTGGTTTACAGGTATGATATTGATAAGACAGGTGATGGTCTTGAAGGGAAGGAGGGGGCTTTCAATATCTGCACCTTCTGGTTGGTGGAGGCATTGACGCGGGCAGGAAGATCCGATGCAAAACGTCTTGATATGGCGAGAGTCATATTTGAAAGGATGCTTGGATATGCCAATCATCTGGGTCTTTATGCCGAAGAAACTGCTCAAAATGGAAAGGCCACCGGGAACTTCCCTCAGGCTTTCACTCATCTATCTCTCATTAGCGCGGCTTTTAATCTCGACAGGGCGCTCAGTGCCAGCAGATGAGTTTCAGAGGCAAATCCTTTTGAATATCATCGGATTTATGTTCAGTAAGTTATTGTCTTTTGAGAGATAAATGAAACCGGAATTGCACATTTTTGATACCGCATCGGCTTTCGGCATCTCTGATAAAGGAATGAATCTCTTTTAGCTCAATACCTTTCTTTTCTGTACGAGTTCGGTCAGTCATAAATTTTTAGCTGTTGAAAAGGTTTAACATAGATGGTATTGTCATGCGGTGGTCGAGAGACGAAAAGGTTGCCAGGTCTGATAGGAGAGAATAATGGAGATCTATACTGCTAAGCTGATTCTTTATACGTTCGGAATCTTCGCGATTGCAATAATCGCTGCTCTTCCTCCTCTCTTCAAGAAATGGAGCGACAGGCAGTTGCATCTATTCATAGCCTTCGGTGCCGGAGTATTTCTGGGGGCCATATTCCTGCATCTCCTGCCGGATGCCATGGCAGGGGATTCGTCCAATACGGCTAGCGGGATGATACTTCTGGGTTTTTTGATTATTCTGCTGGTGGAGAGAACTCTACTGCGGAGTCACAAATTACATTGCGGCAATGCCTGTGCTCACAATCATGAAATGGTCGGTATAACTGCCTTTATCGGACTTTCGATTCATTCCCTGACCGCCGGTTTCGCTCTCGGCGTCGGGATGACTGAGCCGGAACTGGCACTGATAATATTTATCGCTATCATCGCGCACAAGGCAACCGCTGCATTCTCGCTTTCCACCATGTTTCGGCTGGCCGAATTTTCCAAGAAAAAGACTCTGAGCCTCATCCTCTCTTTTTCCCTGATGACGCCGCTTGGCGCTTTAATCTCTCTTCCATTCATTTCATCATTGAGTGGTCTCAGCTTGGCGATTCCAACCGGCCTCACGGCAGGAACGTTTCTCTACGTGGCCACACTGGATCTTTTGCCAGAGGCTTTCCACAGTGACAGGGAGCGGGTATCAACATTCGTCTGGCTGATATTGGGTGTATTCGTAATGTTCTTGATCAAATTGATCGGGGCTTGAGGGTGCCGGGCTGTCAGGAAAACCGACCCCGATAGCTGCGATAAATAGATAATTAATGCAGCCGTTTTGAATCCTATCAATCCGGATCTATAGCCTTCTTTCGAATCTGGGAGAATTTGCTCTCAGAAAGGATAATCTCCGAAGATAAATTATTTCTCTAATTGTGACTTTGCTGAGAAAAATACGAAAAAGCGCAGCTGTTTCTTTATGATATCTTTTTGATTACCGGGCCGCGATCCGGATAAGAAATCGTACTCTAATTTATCCGTTTCTTTCCCCGCATAGCGGTCAGGCACGTCTTTCAGATTAATTAATAGCCTGGATGTATGATGCCAACTTCGAACATATCTCGCTAAGTCTGTGGTGCCGGTATCGCTGTCGACCTGATCCGATAGGCAATAATGGCGGCCAGGCTCAACATTACGCCGATAAGTTGTGTCTGACTGAGATTGAAGATATAATTATGCGTTACATCACCCCTGAATATATCGTTAAGAGCTCTGAACAATAGATACGTCGTCAGGAAAAGCAAAAATATCTGTCCTGGGAATTTACGACGTTTTCGGACAATCAGAAAAATTATGAAAACAATTAGGCCGAAGAACGACTCGTAAAGCTGGGCAGGATGTACGAGATGCGAGACACCGTATTTTTGTGCCGCTAGACTCGTATCGGGAAATCGCACGCCGGTGAAAAAGTGAGTTTCTTTACCATAACAACAGCCTCCCAGGAAACATCCAATTCTGGTCAGGCATATCCCCAGCGCCATTGGGCTGGCGGCAAAATCGGAGATATCCCAGAAGGGGAGGTTATTTAGTCTTATATATAAGATTCCACCCGCCAGCCCCAGAATTAACCCTCCGTTAACGGCGAATCCGCCAGGGCTTAAACTGAACATCATGGATAAATCCGATTCAAATTGTGAGTAATTACTCAAAACAAAAAGTAAACGAGACCCCAAAATAGCAGTCACCTGGATTGAGATTATCAAGCCAAATAGCTTGTTTATGGAGATGTTCTTTCTCCTGTAGCTATAGATGAATAACAAAGAGCCAACGATAAAAGACAGACTGAGCATCAACAGATAGGATGGAATGGCTATCTCACCTATTTGGAATAAGATCGGTTTCATCTGTCAGGTCGCCCTATTATCTACCTATCTATACAATTCTTGAATGATCTTGTTGAGCTTGCTCATATTTGGTTATGTAGACTATAGTTCCCGACAAACCTCTGCTAAGGCATTGAGCATCGCTGGTGTTATCAAATTGATAAGCAGCAATTCAACCTCTCATCTTTGCAACTCAACACCCGGGCCAGGATCAGTCAAAAGAATAAACAGAAGCGGGGGACCCTGTTTTGGGGCCCCCGACAGCTTGAGGCGAGTGCCCGAGGAATTAACCGTCAAAAAATACTCTTCTGAACTTCCGAAATGCCTGGACTATGAAGAATAGCAGGATGGTTGAGAACAACAGGGCAACGTAAAGCATAATTTGCCCAATATTGGGTCTGGCGAAAGGACCGACCGGGGAGATTGTTGCGCAGCTGGTTGGCGGGGGGAGCATGCAGCCGTCGAGAGCTTTGCATGCATTCACCCTGCCGTGCCCGAATTTGTTATCGAAGCCCGGGGGCCCGAGGTCATCCGCTGTGGTTTGAAGCCGGTTTCTGACTTTAGTCGGACTCCATCCGGGATTTTGAGATAAAAGCAGGGCGGCAACTCCGGCCACGATCGGCGTGGCGCTGGAAGTCCCGTTAAATTTGGAAAAGTAGTTGCCGTTGCTATATCCTGCCGTTCCGGAAATATCAGTAGTGTAAATATGGACACCGGGGGCAGCAACACTGATCTGCGGACCGAAATTGCTTCCCCACCACCATTCACCGTCGGCGCTGGTTTTGGTTTTTAACTTATCCCACTCGTTGGTAGCGCTGACGGTAATTATCACTTTACTCGACGACAGGTAAGCCGGGTATGACACCGGCCCGGCATCATTGCCGGCAGCGAATACGACGACGCGGTTGTTGGTAATGGCATAATCTATGGCCGAGTTGATGGCCGAAGAGGGGTAACCTCCTCCCCAGCTGTTGCTGAGAACCTTGGCGCCACGATCCACTGCCGTGCGAATACCGTCTTCAATAATTGAGTTGGACGTGATCCAATCCCCGCCATCGTAGTTACTGTAAGCAATCCTGACCGGCATGATTTTCGTTTTCCACCCGGTTCCGGCAACGCCCTTATTGTTATTTGTGATTGCGGCGGCTATCCCGGCGCAGGCCGTACCATGCCCATCCCAGGATTTGGGCTGTTGATTATTATCACCATCTGTCGCATCGTATGGAGTTACGATCTTGTTTTGCAGATCTTCATGATTTGTATCGACGCCTTCATCTATGATTGCGACTATGATACTGGCGGATCCCTTATCGATATCCCAGGCCTCCGGAGCATCTATGTCTGCGTCGGCTATCCCGACTGCACCGGTGTTGTTTAGATACCACTGTTTCGAAAACAGAGGATCGGATGGGGTTACCATCGGTGACGGCGTCAGCGCCCCCTCGGGCTCCATGCCTTCTTCCTCAATTTCCGGACGTTTCGGAACGATTCGAATAAAATTGGGTTCCGAAAATTCCACCAGGGCATCCTGATGATATTGGTTGGAAATGGCAAGCGCTTCCCTCGCGGATTTGCCCGGGAATCTCACGGTATATCTGTTGGCGATCTTGTCGTGTTTTTCGATTATCTCCGCATTCCTGCTACTGAGGGATCGATTGATGCTCTCCTCGGAGGCATCAGGCGTGAATTGAATAATAAACTCGTTTGTGAGAACCTGATCAACGTCCCCGATTGAATACACCGGGTTTGGTGATTCTACTTCCTCCTTTGCACTCATAATATCCATTGCTGCCTTAAAAGAGCTTGGCCCCACGCCTTCTCCTATCTCTACAAGTACTATACCGTATTTTTCCAGGACGGGTGACTCCCTGACTATGCCAACAGCGCCTGAGTCAATAGTTGCCTTCAGAGATTGCACACCTGCCGCATCTATCGCCGGAGCGACTTTCAGGGCCATGTATTTCTGGGAAACAGCCAGTTCAATTCTTTGCCCGTCAACAACATAATAATCTGTTCCGGTCTCCTGCCCTCTGGCATTTTCAAAGAGCCCGATGCTCAAAATAGATGCCAGCAGGATTGATAACATCATTTCAAAGTTCTTACAGATTCTCATTTTCTCTCTCCCCCTTGGTTGGGATGAAACAGATATCCTCTATCCTCAAATTGCGCCTCAAAAAGGGATTTTCTCAAATTATCAAGTTGCTCTCCTTTCCTGAAAGATGAAGTTAGAGGTTCAGATCTTATTTTTTCCAGCCTGTTGTTCTCAATGTGCTGCACAAGATGTATTTCTGATGCAACATGTATTGCCAATATCATTATCTTGTGACAATTAAAGGATCGCTGAATCATATGCAATACTAAAAAAATGCTTAGACAATGCGTAGGGTATCATACGCATTTAGGTGCTTTTCTCTTACTGGGAAAAGGATTTGCTGATCAGATAGTCCGATGCGGCGGAGCCCATATACAAGAATTCGGCGTTGGATTCCGGACAAGCAGAGCATCTAATCGAACCGTCGGCCTTTGTAACCACTGCAAAGACCATGGGGAAGTTCGATCGGGAGTCGGCTGCTCGAACGATTAGATTAGGAGCAGGTCGTGTATTCGTGACAATGGTAGTGTCAAGATCCACACGGTTCTCAATGATCAGCCTTCGGCCGGAACGAATTTAATCCTATATACGATAACCGATTATGGGCACCTAAAAAAAGTTTGCCGATGGCACAGAATTAGCGTAAAATAGATTGCAGACCATAAATTATCGCCAGCAAAGATGAGAGGCGGATGAAAAAGCATTTAATCTTGGTGATTCTTCTATGCGGCCGCAGCCTGGTTATGGCGGGGACGCAGGACTATGTCAAATGTGATGTGATCTATATGAGGCCCAATGTGCTCTATTTTAACGCCGGGGGATCTGACGGCGTGGCAGCAGGTGAATCCTTCGAGATCCTGTATGATGAGAGACTGGTGGCAATAGGCAAGATAGACTGGGCCGATAAGAACATATCGAGGTCAGAGGAACTGGATTCCACGATTTTCGCAGAAATCTACTTTTACGACGATCTCAAGGCAAGAATCAACCTCTTCGCTCCTCAGGCTAACCGTGGGGGATTCATCAATATACCGTATTTTTCAGATCTGAGTCTCGAACCATCCACCATAAATACGGTCGACGAGAAAACAGTGGGGAGATTGATCCACAGGGGCTTGCTGGCTAAAGACGGAAACAGTGATATCGTTCCGGATCTGGCAGGTGTTTACGAAGTCAGGGCGTTAACCTATACATTTTACCTAAGACCCGATGCCAGGTTTCATTCAGGCAAGCCGGTGGAGGCAACCGACGTGGCTTATTCTCTGGAGCAACTCGCCCTCTCGCCAAAATTAACTGCGGCTTCGTGTTTTGTTTTAGGAATTAAAGGGGCAACAGAGTTCCGCCACAGGATAACAAATGAGATTTCCGGCTTATTCTTAATAAATAAGAAAACGATCTCAATAACATTGAAGCAACCCTTTCCCGCATTCGAGGAATACCTGGCAGGGCCGGCCGGTTATATAATACCCCGGCCGGGGTTGGCGATGCCGGGAGGAAACATCCTTGGTGCGGGAACATACAGGATCAAGTGGCGCAACCCCGATGGCTTTACCCTCGGGAGATACGCCTCCGATGCCGCTGCAGGATTTCTGGACAGCATCCGTTTCCTCAGATTTCCCGGCGTGGAGGAGGCAGCGCTGGCTTTCGAGCTCGGCCGGCTGGATTTGATGTCGGCGCTGGGTTCGCCACCGCCAAAATTCATTTCCAGGGAAGAGCATACATCGATGCTAACGAAATCGTTCTGCTCCGTGGTGCTTGGCGTCAACGGCAGACGAGATTTTCAGAAAAATCAGGCGTTTTCCAAGGCGTTATCATTTATGCTCGATCGCGAGACTACTATTAGAGTTATACTTGGCGGTTCTGCGAGGATTCCTGAAAGTCCAATCCCGGGATTCGGGTCGGGTGGCGAAATGGACTTCAGCTTTGATCCGGATTCCGTCGATTATTATCTTAACTCAATTGAAAAACTACCGACGGTTGTCACTCTCTATACGGATTCTCATTACCCGGCCCTGGAGAACGTCGCTCGATATATTACAGGGCAATTGCGAAACAGGGGCATTCGCGTTGAAGAGAGAAAAACCGATCTTTCTTTTCTGGAGGAGGTCGATGCAGGTTCCCGGATCGATCTATACCTCGATTACTTCAATCCCGTCTCAGATGACCCGGATTGTCTAACTTATCCACTCTACAGCCTCAGGCTGTCGGGACAGACGAATTTCCTGTATTATGATGATGACGCATTCCAGACGTTCCTTGATAAGCTTCGTATTGAAACTGACATCGAGAGACGAAACAGCATAGCTCATGGATTAGCGCAATCTCTGGCCAAAGATCCGCCGGCGGTTATATTATACCAGCCACATCTGATTACGATTGTGAAAGCGGACATTTCCGGGTTCATACCTCTGGAGGAGGGCTTCTTAGATTTGCGCGGGACCTTCATAGAGTCTGAATGATGAGACTTAAAAGACGAATAATACTCCTCTTAATAGTAGCCGCAGTATTGCCATTGTTTGCCGTGTTTGTCTCTCTGGCGGTGTATGCCAATAAGCAACGGGATTCGCTGGTCGAAATGAAATTGAACAGCGTATATGGCGGTGCGGTCAGCTTGTATGAAAGGCAGGGGGCGGCCATTCTCTCTCAGATGAGCCACCTGGCGGAGGATCCCGGGCTAATGCGATACCTTCTGGTCAAAGACAGAAACGGATTTATCGACCAGCAGGGACTGATCGATCTTACGGTGAAGATGAAAAACCTTCTCAACCTTGATTTCTTAACGGTTGTGGCTCCCGGCGGTTTGGTTGTGGCTCGCGGACATGATCCGGGCTTGTTTGGAGATTTCGTTTCGACCGATCCTGTTTTTATGGAGGCCCTGAAGGGGCAGAAAGTCCAGTCGCTGGATAAGGTTTCATACGCCGGGAGCGAATTTTTAATCTCTATGGGTATAGCTCCTATCTGGTATGAGAACAGAGAGATGATCGGAGTGGTCGCTGGCGGCGAATATCTCGACGATGAATTCTGCAGAAACCTCCAGGTTCTTTCAGGGGCCGAAATTCTCTTGGTCGAAGGCAACAATCTGCTTGCCAAAACGATACCGGGAAGAGCAGACGAGCTTTTGATCTATCTACAGGACAAGAAACAGTTTCGCACGAAAGTCGAGGGTTTCTGGTATACTTTCTCGCGGTATCCACTTCTGGATTTCTCGGGAAATAAGGTCGCCGATCTTCTTATGGGCGTATCGACACATGATCTCGATATACTCTTCGGCAATATGCGCCTGATCTACGGCGGTTTTGCCATAGGAGGACTTATTCTGGCGGTGATATTCGGCTATTTTTTTGCAATAGGATTTACACGACCCATATACAAGCTTACCTGGGTTGCCGACCGCCTGGCAGACGGCGACTTTTCTGCAAGAGTGAATTACAATGGCCGTGGTGAGCTTGGCAATTTAATCGATACTTTTAACAAGATGGCCGCCGATTTAGAAGATTACCGCAATAAGATCGTGGAGACAGAGAGGCTTTCCGCATTCACCATGATGGCGCGTAAGGTGGCACATGAAATCAAAAATCCCCTGACTCCCATCAGGATCGCAGTCGAGGATCTCAGGCGGGCGTTTACTAAAGCCGATTCGAAATTCGCAGAGGATTTCGACCGCTCCACCACAACAGTCCTTCAGGAGGTGCAGTCGCTTTCGAAGATCGTGGAGGAATTTTCTGAATTCGCTAAATTTCCTCCGCCTGTACTTGCGCCCGATGATTTAAACAAGATTGTAGAAGCCACCCTCTCCCTTTACGGAAAAGAACTGGACGAGGGCACGCTCAAGGCCGATCTATCATCGAAACCGATTCCGGTGTTCGCAGACAGAAACCAGATCAAGAGAGCAGCCTTGAACCTCATCAAAAATAGTCTTGAAGCTATTCCTCCCCGAGGACATGTTACCCTCAGAACATTTTCGTCGGATCGGACCGCGACTCTGATAATTGCCGACAATGGCCCGGGGTTATCGATTCAGGCCAGGGAAAACCTCTTTAGTCCCTACTTCACGACGAAGCCGGGGGGGTCGGGGTTAGGATTGGTGATTGTCAAAAAAATAGTCAGCGAACATGAAGGCCGGATAAAGATCGGCAGCTCAACCGAGGGCGGCACCGCAGCGATCCTGGAACTTCCTCTGCGAAAAGACCGTCCACAATGAAGCCATAAATAAGGAGATCCTTTTGAGAATTCTCATTGTCGATGATGAACCTAACATACTTTCGTCGGTTGGTTCGGCATTGAAGCGTTCGGGTCATGAGGTGACAACGGCGGGATCTTTCGCGGAGGCCAGGGGAATCCTGGATGATTCGATCGACGTTGCCCTGCTGGACGTGTGGCTGGGAGACGGAGACGGTATCGAGCTTCTATCGATAATAAAGAAAAAGATTCCACATGTTGAGTGCGTGATGATCTCCGGGCATGCTGAGATCGAGACTGCTGTCACTGCCGTGAAATCAGGTGCTTACGATTTTCTTGAAAAGCCTCTTTCCCTGGAAAAGATCGATGTTATCCTAAGCAACATATCGCGCCTTAAAAGGCTTGAGACCGAGAGGAATGATCTCCGCCAGCTTCTCGTCGATGATGGTCGCCTTATCGGTCAATCAAGAGCCATTCGGGAATTGGAAAAGGCTGTTAAACGGGTAGCGCCGGAGGATTCGCGGATATTGATTACAGGCGAGAACGGTACCGGTAAGGAGCTTGTGGCCCGAATGATACACGAACTATCCCTTAAGAGCGAGGGGCCGTTTGTGGCTGTCAACTGCGCGGCCCTGCCTGATGATCTGATAGAATCGGAACTTTTCGGATACGAGAAAGGAGCTTTTACGGGTGCGGTGAGATCGAAACCAGGGCGGTTCGAGATGGCTGCGGGAGGGACCTTATTCTTGGATGAGATCGCGGAGACGTCCTCCAGAACCCAGGCTAAGCTCTTGCGAGCAGTCGAAGAGGGCACGTTCACTCATCTGGGAGGGACGGCTGAGATCAGATCCGACGCCAGGTTGATAGCGGCTTCGAATAAGAATCTCAAACAGGTAGTAGCCGACGGTAAATTTCGTGAAGATCTGTTTTATCGTCTGGCGGTGCTACCGATCGAGATTCCCCCGTTGCGAGAGAGACGGGAGGACATTCCGCTATTAGTCGAATATTTCTCAGAAAGGTTCTGCCGCCGGAGAGGGCGTCCGGCGAAGAGGTTCAGCAAATCTACCATGGATTTGTTCGTGAAATATTCCTATCCCGGAAATATCCGGGAGCTGGCCAATTATGTCGAAAGAATTGCAATAATGTCGGAATCTGAGACTATCGACTCGGCGGAGATTGAAAATCTGCTTCCACATCTCGTGGGAGGGGGACCGTGCGGCACGCTAAAGATTGCGTCCGAGCAATTCGAGCGAGATTATATAAAAAAGACAATTACCGGTGCCGGAAGCAATATGACCAGGGCTGCCGAGATATTAGGTCTTGAACGCAGCCATCTTTATAAAAAGATGAAGGCCCTGGGCATGGAACACAAGGGCAGGCAGGGGGGTGTCAATGATCGGCAGGATTGCCGGGAATGATCTCTTTTTATTTCCAGAACAAGATTGATTACGGCATCAGGCGGTCTGGCCCTGGAATAATGACTTGACATGGAAAGCAATATTATTATTTATTGTCCTGGGAGGACGGTATCCGGCCCCTGATCAGAGTGGTTACCGGTCTGGGTAATCCGGGGCGGGATTCTGAGCGAACGAGGCACAACCTCGGTTTTGAGGTTGTTGATTTTTTAAAGGGGAAATCGGAATTCGCAGCAGGCGAGGGGGACTTTTACCGTTGCGATACGGTTATTTCCTCTGTAAAGATAGTTCTTTTAAAACCGACCACATTTATGAACCGTTCCGGGATCGCCATCCGGCAGATAATCGCGGCCGAGGGTCTTTCACCGAACGAAGTTCTGGTGATCGCCGATGATTTCAATCTGCCCCTGGGGAGGATAAGGCTCAGGATTTCGGGTTCTGACGGCGGTCACAACGGACTGGCCTCGGTAATCTACCAGCTCGGTACGGAGGATCTCCCGCGCATCAGGCTGGGGATCGGGCCGGTGCCCGAGAGTGTTCCTTCAGAGGATTTTGTTCTGGAGAAGTTTAAACCGGGCGAGGTGGCCTCGGCTCAGAGAATGGTGGAGCGAGCTGCGAATGCCGTTTCTACCTGGCTGGAGCAAGGATTTGAAAAGTCGGCGTCCATATTCAACCTGGCGCCTGTTGATAACTGAAGACGCGTAGCGCGTTTCCCTACCCCGCCGCTTACTTGTGGTAGCTGCGGCCGGGGTCTTGAAAGTCCAAAGGGAGGTAGCATGAGGCTCTACGAGCTTACCCTGATCATTGATTCATCCTTGGATGAATCCACCATACAAACTGAAATCGAAAAGATCGAAACTCGTATTACAGATTCTGGCGGGAAGATCCACCGGCTTGACCGTTGGGGTTTGAAGCGGCTTGCGTACGAGATTAAAAAGCACACCCAGGGGTATTATGTTTTCTTCCTGTTTGAAGCTGATCCCGGTCTAACTACTGAAATAGAGAAGAATCTAAAACTCAGCGAAAACATTCTCCGCTACCTGACTATTCTTTCACCTTCCGAGGTTCCTGCTGCGAAGAAATCCGAAGAGACAGGAGAAACCGGCCAACCTGATGAAACTGCGCCGGTACGGGAATAAACGATGGCATCTACGAGACTGCCGAACTTGAATCGTGTTATGATAGTGGGCAATCTGACCCGCGACCCGGATCTCAGGGCAACTACGTCAGGGGTCCCGGTCATCAATTTCAGGATAGCCTCTAACAGGCGATTCAGGGACAATTCAGGGGAGTGGAGAGAGGATGTCTGCTATGTAGGAGTGGTAGCCTGGCAAAAACTGGCTGAATCCTGCGCCGCCATGCTCAGAAAGGGAAGCGCCGTGTATATCGAGGGTGAGCTTCGTTCCCGAACGTTCGACAATGGCGATGGCACTAAGCGTAACCTGCTGGAAATCAGGGCGTACCATATTCAATTCCTCGATAAGGAAGAAAAACCTGATGGAGATATCGGAGATTCCGAATACCTTGAATCTGACGAAAACGATTGTAATTGAACAGGGAGAATAAATGGAGAGGCGAAGAAGGAAAGTATGCAGATTCTGCGAGCACAAGTCGATGCTTATCGACTACAAAGAGGAACGGCTATTAAGGAGGTATGTCACCGAACGGGGGAAGATTATTCCCAGACGGATTTCCGGTAATTGCGCCAAGCACCAGAGAGAATTAACCAGGGCCATCAAGCGAGGCCGGATTATAGCGCTATTACCATATACCGCGGCATCGCGCGATTAAGATTGAAAGGCATTCGACCAATGCGGTCGGTTGAATACAGGCTCTCGCTCTGGGGCGGAGTTGCTGTCGCTCTCTCCGGCTTGATGTGGGTAACGCCGGGGATAAATGCAATCGCGGCCACGGCAGGGATTGCCGGGTTAACGCTCGTTATCGCCAGGCTCGGATTTTCAAGGGGATTTCTAACTGCTCTCACGGGAGCCGCCTGGGCGCTTTTGATTTGCTCTTTGACAAAAGGATATCAAGCTGGATTAGCACTTACTCTGATCTACATTCTGGCCGTCATTGCGCCGGCTTTTATGATGGGATGGGGATCCCGCAAACTGGCGACTCCTGCAACAACAGTTTCTTACGGCCTGATACCTCCCGGCATACTTCTTGTGTTATTCTTGTTTATCTATCCTGGGATAATTGAGGATTTGCCAGTGCTGATTGCCGAAATCGATATTGCGCTGAGGTCGATAGTCGAGGCGAGTCCGGAGCTCTCGGGTCTGATAGCAAAACAGTATGCTCCCGCTGACGGTTCGCTGGAGAGGTTCCTCAAAGAGCTCGGTAAAATGATCGAATTCGTGATGAAGATTGTGCCATCAATAATCATACTGGGGTCTTTAGGCATGATAATGGCCGGGCTGGCAGTTGCAGGTCCGGTAGCTTCAAGATTGGGGATTATGATTCCCCGTTTCCGACCGTTTTATCTGTGGCGCGTCAGCTGGCATTGGCTTCTACCGACCATTCTGGGTCTGATAGCTGTGGTCTTTCTAAAAGACGATTTCTGGTTTTACTCAGGTATAAACCTGCTTATCGTAAGCGGTCATGTTTATGCGGTGGTAGGCATGGCGATAGTGGAGGCTTTTTTCAAAAGGGTCATGATCCCTGTACCTATCAGAGTGATTTTCTATGCAATTCTGTTGCTATCCAGCGTGTTTGCCCTAATATTCCTGGCGGTACTGGGGCTTGCCGACAGTAAGTTTAACTTCGCAAGAGAGGAAACGGAAAATAAAAACGATTGATTAAGGGACTAGAATGAAAGTAATATTAAAAGATGATCTTGAGAATCTGGGCTCCGCCGGCGACGTGGTGGAGGTCGCCGATGGTTTTGGAAGAAATCACCTGCTATCCAAAAACCTAGCGGTGCGGGCCACCAAGGGCAATCTGAGATCAATCGATGAAATCAAAAAACAAAAGCGGCTGCGGGACAATAAAAGAAAACGGGACGCCGAGAAGATCAAGGATAAGCTTGAAAAGCTATCATTGACAGCAGAGGTTAAAACCGGCGAGGACGACAAGGTATTCGGATCCGTTACGGCTGCGACCATCGCCTCCCTCCTCACCGATCAGGGATTCGAAATAGACCGCCGAAGGATTATTCTGGCGGAACCACTGAAGGCCCTGGGCGTGTATACCATAGATGTGAAGCTTGCCAGCGACGTGGTAGCCGGAGTAAAGCTCTGGGTGGTTAAGAAAGAGGAACAGATTTAACTGCAGGGATGATTTGAGACACATCGGCGGGAAAGTGCGGAAAGGCGCCGTGGATCCGGGGCGGCTCTTAAGTCAGCAGGCCATATTTTCAGGGTCCTGAAAGAGAGGTTTAGCATGGATAATACTATCACCGTTGAGATCGGCCCCGATCTCAGAGTTCACGCGGGCCCGGGAACCTGCGATGTATTCTTCATGAAAGGATAATGATGGGATCTCCAAAAATGATCAAATCCAAAATAGGAGGCCTGGCGCTCGATGTCACTACTAATTCGC
Organism: uncultured bacterium; assembly: GCA_965541585.1. Taxonomy (GTDB): domain Bacteria; phylum Zixibacteria; class MSB-5A5; order UBA10806; family UBA10806; genus CBDVBL01. The sequence goes on from CBEUCH010000001.1 coordinate 433,078, forward strand.
CCGTGGTGACAGTCAAACCGATTGACTCAGAGAAGATTCTGCCGATCTGGATAGGTCATTATGAAGCCTGGGCCATAGGAATGGAGATTTCGGGTATAGCGCCCAAAAGGCCTCTCACGCATGATTTGATTAATTCGCTCGTGACTGCCATGGGTGGGAAGATCGTGAGAGTGGAGATAACAGATCTCAAAGAGCAAACATTTTACGCCAGGATACACGTTTCGCTTAACGGCCAGACAGTGAAGGTCGATGCGAGGCCATCGGATTCCCTGGCGCTGGCTCTTAAAGCTAAGGCCCCGATCTATGTTAATGAGAAATTATATAATCTAAAGAAGGAACAACTGGAGGATTCCGGCCTGCCCGACCAGGAATCACTGCGAGAGCGGCTGAGGAAGATGAATCCAGAGGATTTTGGCAACTACAAGTTATGATCCTGACTCACGACGGTATATCACCGTCGATTCACAGCTCCTGTTTTCTGGCCCAGGATTGCGTTATCATTGGCGATGTCACCATAGGCGCTGAAAGCTCGGTCTGGTTTAAGGCGGTTATCCGGGGCGACATCAATTATATCAGGATTGGGAAATGGACAAATATCCAGGATGGTTGTATTGTGCATGTGACGGGGGAAACATCCCCGGCTGAAATCGGGGATTACGTGACTGTGGGCCATGGAGCTATTCTGCACGGGTGCAAGATCGGGGACAGCTGTCTGATCGGTATGGGAGCGATAATAATGGACGATACCGCTGTTGGCGGAGGATCTTTGATCGCCTCGGGTTCCGTCGTGAAGTCCGGAATGGAAATTCCACCCGGTTCCATGGTGGCCGGGAATCCGGCTGTGATCAAAAGAAAAGTAGCGAAGGATGAAGCGCGATCTTTCATTTTATGGGCGAGAAAATACCGAGATTACACGAAGGAGTATCTAAATTGAAATGCGCTTGCGCAATATGCTCTTTGCTGTTTGTGATCCTTTCGCCAGTGGCGTTGCCCCAGGAGTATATCGATGATCCTTCGGAGGGAATGAAGATTGCAACTATTGACTATCAAAAAGGAGATTACGAGAACGCATATAAGAAATATAATTCGCTGGCGAACCGTTATTCACTGGATGGTCACAATAGTGTTTTTCGTTTTATGGCCGCCAAGTCTCTCTATAAAGCAGGCGAATATAAAGCTGCGATCAAATTGTTTGATGGTTTCGTATCTGAATTCCCGCAATCCAGATATACCGGGGCTGCCTTTCTGTTCAAGGGACACTCGCTTTATGCGGAAAGCGACTTGTTGGGAGCTGCAGCGGCATATATCGCGGCTGTCGACGCCGATTCCGATAATACCAGCGCCGATATTTCCCGGAAAAACCTCCGACCACTCATAGATAGAGGCTTATCAATCTGGCAGCTTGAACAGCTGATCGAGGAACATCCGTTATCCTCCGTGGTGGAGGAAATGGAATTTACCATCGCTTTAAGAGAGTTTGAATCGGGTCGGTACAGGAGCGGACTCAAGACGCTGCAATCTTATCACCGGAGATTCCCCGGTGGCAAGCACTCCCGGCAAGCGCGCAGTCTCCTCCAGCGATACATGGAGAGGACGACCGGCAGCCAGGTGATAGGACTCATGGCGCCTCTTACCGGAAGCTACGCAGAATACGGTCGGTCGATGGTGGAGGGAGCCAGACTCGCCATAAAATATCTTGCTGATGATTCGACAACGCTGGAATTGATTGTGAAGGATACGCAAGGAGACCCGGTAAATGCTGCTAAGGCGGCCGTCAGGCTTGCAAGAGAAGAGCCGCTGGCCGTTATAGGTCCCCTCAGGTCCGAATCGTCAGTTGGCGCCGCTGTGGTTTTAAACGAAGAAAACATACCCATGATCACGCCGACAGCTTCCGAGAACGGTATTGCGAGCCTGGGAGCATACATTTTCCAGATATCCCCGGCCATAGATCGGCTCGGGCAGGCTATGGCGACTTATGCGGTCAACGAGCTCGGGATCACGGAATTTGCGGTAATCTCTCCCGATGATGCGGGCGGGATAGCAGTATCGAAAGCATTTATTCAGACCGTTTATCGTCTGGGAGGGGAAGTCGTATCAACAAGTTATTATAGACAGGGCGAGACCGATTTCAAACAGCAGATCAGGCCGTTGCGCGAGTTTCTTCTCATGAAAACCGAAGAGCAGTTGGCAGCCGGCGAGATAGACAGCACAGCTTATATAGACCTTGACGAGATTGATCCGGAGTTTCCTGATTCCGTCGTTCTGATCGACCGCGAAGAATGGCCGGTCGGGTTGGGCGGACTTTTCCTTCCGGGCTATCCGGATGAGTTGAAACTTCTTATCCCCCAGGTGCGGTATCATATAATACGCCCACAGTTTTTGGGTGCCGACGGCTGGGATTCGGAGGAGCTGATCAGAGAGGTCAAGCGGTATGTTGGCAACGCTGTATTCGCCACTGACTTTCATGCCGGTTCAGATGAAGTTAACTGGGTTGAGTTTGCCAATGCGTATACAGCGGAATTCAATCATCCGCCCGATAAAGTGGCTGCGCTTACATTCGACGCCGTGGCCTTGATTCTCACGGGCCTTCGTCATGTTGACCCGAGCCCCGAGGAGTTGCGGAAGTATCTGAACAATATCGAGAAGTATCAGGGAGTTTCGTGCATGATCACGTTTAAGGGGACGGGTAGAGCGAACAACGAGATACGTATTTATTCAATCAATGAGGGGAAAGTTGCGTCCGGCAGGTGAGTCAATGCAAGCAGCCACTATAAGCAAACTCGAGAGATTGCAGACGAGGCTGGGAGATTTGAATAAGGTGGTCATCGGTTTTTCAGGGGGAATCGATTCAACATTGCTGCTGAAGGTTGCAGTAGAGACCCTTGGCCGCGACAATGTCTGGGCGGTCACGGGCGATTCGGAATCGTTCTTGCCGGAAGAGTTGGACTCCTGCCGAAAACTAATAAACGATATAGGCCTGCGCCCTGAAAATTTCATGGAGATTAAAACCAATGAGCTATCCGACCCTGATTACAGGAAGAATCCGATAGATAGGTGTTTTTTCTGCAAATCAGAACTGTTCGGCCGTCTTAACGAGATTGCAGGCAATGTCGGCACCTCATATGTGCTTGATGGCTCCAACGCTGATGATTTGAATGACTGGCGACCGGGACGTAGAGCAGCATCGGAGTTGGGAGTAATCTCCCCGCTGGCCGATGCGGGGATTGACAAGCAGGATATCCGCGAAATGGCAAAAGATCTGGGTCTGCCCAACTGGGACAAACCGGCGCTTGCCTGCCTCTCATCGAGGATACCTTATGGCTCGGAGGTGACAGTGGAGAAACTTGATCAGGTGGCGGAGGCTGAACGATTCCTTCGTTCGCTTGGATTCGGGCAGTTGAGAGTACGCCACCACGATAAAATGGCCCGAATTGAACTCCTGCCCGACGAGATACCGCGAATATTTGAGAATAATCTTGTGAGCCTCGTAGTCGGAAAGCTAAAATCGATCGGCTTTAAATACGTTACTATAGATCTTCAGGGTTATCGCAGTGGAAGTATGAACGAAGATATAGAAATGGATAATAAAAGATGAATGAAGATCCGTCGAAAAGAATAGCCTTAAAAGTAGTGGTCGGCGATCAGACTCGCGAAGTGACATTCGATGAGCTGACCCTTTCCAATAATCTCGGCCTGGAGGCCCTGGTGAAGGTACTGGTAGACAAGGGCGTTTTCAAGCCCGAGGAGCTGCAACAGGAGATGGAGCGAATCCGGAAAGAACGTTACCGCGACCCGTCCAGCGTATAGTTTGTGAAATCGTTTTCATGGAAATCTCACCCGGCTAAAGAGAGGCGGGTGGCGACTGTTTTTGTATTGCTATTCATGCACGGCATATTCTATTTCGTTTTCAGCGTTACCGGCAGTGTGATAATGGTGTTGATCGCAGGATTGATTTTCTTGATAACTCTGTCAACCTATTTTCTTCCCACCACATACACAGTTGATGAAAAGACGGTCTCTATCAAGTTTCAATTCAGTGCCAAGAAACGCAATCTGTCGGCCTTCAGGATGATGTATCCCGGCCGGCGCGGTGTGTTGTTATCGCCATTTCTGGGACCGTCGCGGCTGGAGAATTTCCGCGGATTTTATCTGAGATACGGCAAGGACAATAAAACTGAAGTCGATGAATTCCTCGCCGGACTCCTGGATGACCAAAGACAGGCCCAGGCTCTAGAATCCTCTGGATCCGAGGGAACTGAAACGGAGAAGACCGATGGCGTCTAAATCAGCGTTCGGGCCACAGGAATTGCCGCCGGAAGAAGAGGAACTCGCTCCCGAGGAGCGGGAGATGCTTCTGAAGATCGGCCAGAAAGTTGTCGATATGCGTTTGACCGTTCCGGCCATACTCTTTTTAGAATCTGTCAAGCCGCTCAATTATATAGGCTCCCAGGTGATGGTATTTTTCGAGCCGTTTGTGGGAGCGATCTTCAGTTTCAGGACTGTACATATGTCCGGAATTGAGCTTAACGAATACGATCTTTTCCGGCGGATGATGGAGAAGCGTGATAATGTCGAGAGATTGCTGCAGAAAATAGAGGAGCTCGATGCCGTCCAGTACCAGAAGGAACGGGAAATAAAGAAGAAATATAAAGCGGAAAAAAGAGCCAAAAGAAAGCGTTTCTGGCGCAAGCTCCTGGGCCGGGAATTGCCCGAGGATACCGGGAGTATTGACAGAAAATAGATTCTGCTCATTTTGATCGTCTAAAAGAATTATCCCGTAGGGGTCGGGAGCCTTTTACGAGCCTTCGGCGTGCGCACCCAACAAGCGATGTCATTCCCGCGAAAGTCCTACGGATCTGTAAGACGGGAATCCAGCGGGGAGCAGACATTTCTGGATTCCCAATCAAGTCCTACGGATCTGTAGGATTGGGAATGACACCCGGTTACCGCGAAAAAATATATTGACACCGATGGCGATATTCGCTTTTGTATATCAATGTCACCCCAGCCTCTGGCGGGGCGGCGGTTTCCCTCCCCCGGGATGATGAGACAAGGATGCTATGTGTGCGTTTGGAATGCTATTTCTTGGAGGCTATAGGCGCTAAGGAGTGATTTCCTTATTTCCTGATGCGGAGGAGTTGAAGGCCTTTAAAATTGGAGGATGAATTGAGAGTTTTTAACATAGGATTAATTATAACCACTGTGATTATTCTTTCCTGCGCAACCTCGCGAATATCCAATCTAACTCCTATGGCGCTAAGAGATGAACCGTTAATTGAATCATATAAAGATCCCGATTTTAGTTTCGAAAACTTTAGGACCTTTAGTGTATTTCCTAAATCATTCATAGATAGTAGTGCTCAGATACAAAATCCCATTTTGGAAAAGCAAATGCTATTTTTGCTAAGGAACTTTTTTGAAATGAATGGGTACACATTTGTTGATATCAGCGAAAACCCGGATTTTCTGGTTACCATTGATGGTTCCTCTAATTATAAGGAATCTTATGTGCCCCCACAAACTTATATGCTCCCTAGATGGGTACCAGGGAAAACCAGTACAACATATGAAACAAATAGAGGGTCATTTAATTTTAGCAATTACGGCGATTATTCTTCATATGGATGGGGTAACTGGACTGGGAATTCTAGTTCTACTACCTATACACCTGGCCACATGTCTTTCGATTCCTATTCGATTGGCGGATATTATCGTGGATCCTACTATCCTGTTCTATCTGTGCAGGCCTTCGAAGGAAGAGAATTCAAACAGATGTGGTATAGTATTGGAGTTGGGACGTCTCCAATTTCGGATTTACGAATATCCTGCCAATTTGTGCTGGCCAACATGATTTTTGATGATTTTCCGCCTTATTCAAAGCTGCCAGACTTGAAGAACGAAAGCACAGGTGCAATTGGGATTGATGTTGCTGTCTTAACGAATACAGGCAATAATTATTATCCATTTATTTCGGCTATACTACCATATTCACCGGCATCAAAGGCAGGACTCAAAAAATGGGATATTATCCTGGAAATGAATGGAGTTTCTACCCTAAATAAGCCTTTTATAGAGACATATGAAATGTTAATGGGTGACGAAAGCACTATTATACGTCTGCGAATAAAAAGATTGGATAAAGAAAAGGAAGTAGAGGTTAGAAGAAAGCCACGTAACGAAGTATATAGGGAATAGGAAGGAATGCCCTCCGGGGCGGAGCGGAACGTGAATTAAACTGAGGAGCGTAGGAAATGGACGAATATAGAGAAACACGGTTGGATGATAATGATGAAAGAAACAAGATTTGGTATGAGATTTACAATGAATCTACTTCATTGCTTGTAGAGATAGATAAAGTCCACCTAAAGCTAGGCGAATTAAGTTTGCCAAAGATGTCTCCGTTTCGGCTACGCAAAGGGTTTAATTCCATAAAAATAGAAGGGGAGAGTATCTATCCTAAATTAAATAACTGGTTGAATAGAGCGAGGGATTTTACGGAAAATCCTCATATGGTCATTATGGCAAGAATCGATGACGAGATTGATAGAGCGGTATCATATTTGCATTATGTTTCTATCATACAGAATCGCATAAATACGTTAGAAATAAAAACGAATAACTTCCAAAGAGATCTTTACCAAGTGTGGTTACTCGTAAAACACCGAGAATCCTCTTTTTTTGCGCTTATCTTTTTTTCCGTTGGTATTATTATAGCGGTAGTTAGCACGGTTATCGGAATTATTCGCAGTTAATCTTCTGCAATCCTTTGGTCTATACGAGAATTCCCTACTCACCAAAACATGGTCTCACCTCACCACCCCGACCCGCTCCGCTACCACCGTCAGGCGGCTTATGTCGCGTTGCACCGTGCCGGTAATATCGAGGATCGATTTGCGGAAGATCCGTTCGCTGAACCGCCAGAAAGCCGCCCTCCTGGCCCAAAATCCGCAAATCCCCCCTTGATTTGCCTTTCCCGTCTGATTATTATCGAGTTCGTGGAAAATGGGTGATGTCGGGTTATATGGCCGGACATGAATAAATGAATGAGGTGAAATAATACGGCGGAGGAACAATGGCTGAGACTTACAAAAACTACATAAACGGTGAGTGGGTGGAATCGAAGACGGGAGAGACGTTTGAGAATCGCAATCCCGCCGATACGAGCGATCTTGTGGGCGTATTCCAGAAATCCGGCGCCGAGGATGTCAATGATGCCATCACCGCCGCTTCGGAGGCATATAAGAAATGGCGTCTGGTGCCGGCTCCCAAGAGAGCGGAGATCATATACATTATCGGTCAGAAGCTTATTGAGAAGAAGGAAGAGATCTCTCAACAGATGACCCGTGAGATGGGCAAGGTCATCAAGGAGACCCGCGGCGATACGCAGGAGGCGATCGACATGAGTTTCCTTTACGCCGGTGAGGGACGCAGGATGTTCGGGCATACGACACCGTCGGAGATGCCCGATAAGTTCCAGATGTCGATGCGAATTCCTCTCGGCGTGGCGGCCATGATAACCCCCTGGAATTTTCCCATAGCAATACCGGCCTGGAAGATGATCCCGGCTTTAGTGTGTGGCAATACGTGCGTAATCAAGCCGGCCACCGACACCCCCGTTTCGGTTGTCAATTTCATGAAGGTCATGGAGGAATGCGGGATTCCGCCCGGTGTAGTGAATATGGTTACCGGTTCAGGTACGAGTGTGGGTGAACCGTTAATGACCGATAAACGGGTTAAAGTGGTGTCCTTCACAGGCTCGACCGAGACGGGACGCCGGGTCTCCGAAGCCTGCGCTTCCGATTTCAGGCACTGCCATCTCGAGATGGGCGGCAAAAACCCCATTATTATTATGGACGATGCCGATGTCGATCTGGCGGTTGACGGCGCCGTCTGGGGCGGTTTCGGCACCACCGGACAACGCTGCACGGCAGCCTCGAGGGTGATCGTGCATAAGAGAGTATATAAACAATTTCTGGATGGATTCGTCAAGCGGGCCAAAGCGCTGAAGGTAGGAAACGGTCTCGATGAATCGATTGAGATGGGGCCGGCGATTTCCGAGAGCCAGATGAACACCGTCCTGGAATATATGGAGATCGGTAAGAACGAGGATAAAGCCAAACTGATGTGCGGCGGCGGCCGACTTACCGGCGGCGATTACGATCGCGGCTGGTTTACGCAGCCGACAATATTCGCCGATGTCGATCCCCTGATGAGAATCGCAAAAGAGGAGATTTTCGGATCGGTGGTTTCGGTTATTCCATGCGATAATCTGGATCACGGAATCGAAATAGCCAACGATACGATCTACGGGCTATCTGCGGCAGTATACACCAGTGATGTCAACAAGGCGTTCCGGGCCATCCGCGATGTTTACACCGGCTTATTCTATGTTAACGCCTCGACAATCGGCGCCGAGGTGCATCTGCCGTTCGGAGGCACCAAACATACAGGCAACGGCCATCGTGAAGCGGGCACGGCCGCGCTCGATGTCTTCTCCGAATGGCGTTCTATCTATATCGATTTCTCGGGCAAACTGCAGAAGGCCCAGATCGACTAATTCTAAGATTGATCTTGATTTGCGTGTCACAACTTGTCCCTACGCCCATACGGGCGTCCGTATGGACGGATCTGTAAGATTGTGACCGCATGCAAGATTGTTATATGTATAACATGTAGGGGCGTCTTACAGATCCGTAGGATATTGCAATACGCCCCTACGAGAGGATCTTATTTATTTCAACAAAACCATTCTCTTCGATTCAACCGTTTCTGCCGTCTTTAAGCGATAGAAATAAATCCCGCTGGAAAGATGGGAAGCGTCGAACGTGATATGGTGAATTCCCGCCGGTCGATGAGCATCAAGCAACGTCTCGACCTCCCGGCCAAGGAGATCGTAGACGGTGAGCCTGACATCCCCCGGTTCGGGCAATGAAAAGCTGATTGAGGTGGAAGCGTTGAACGGATTCGGATAATTATGCTCAAGCGAAAACTGCTCAGGTAGGTTCTGTACTTCTTCAATGCCGGTTTGCGGGTCAAACCGCAAGATCATCAGTGAAGAAATGTCTGCTACGTAAATATAATTACCAGCCACAAGAACATCAACAGCCTGGCCGCCCATATAGTATTCACCGGCAAATGTGGGGACTGCGGGGTCGGAAACGTCTATTATCTGGAGGCCGGAATAATAACATGCCACATATGCGTAACCGCCGGAGACGAAAACGTCATAAGCACTACCCGGCGTATCGTAGTTTCCGGCGAGCGTCGGGTCCGTAGGCTCGGAAACGTCTATTATCTTAAGGCCGGCATATCCATCAGCCAAATAAGCGTAATCGCCGATGGCGAAGACGCCTATATAATCTCCACCCATGTCTGGAGAATAATATCTTCCGGCGAACGTCGGGTTTGAGGGGTCGGAGACGTTTATTATCTCCAGGACGCCATCGGGATCAGATGGCCAGCAGACATAGGCGTAATTACCAGAGATGGAAACGTCAAAAATATCATAGGAGGTATCGTAGCTTCCGGATAATGTCGGATTTAAAGGATCAGAGACATTTATTATTCGGAGACCTGGATCCCAGGAATCAGCCACATAAGCGTAACTGCCGGAGACGAAAATGCCCACTGCCGCGCCCGGGGTATTACAACTTCCGACAGATCTCGGATTTGAAGGATCAGAGATATCCAAAATTTGAATACCAGGAAATGCGTCCGCCACGTAAGCGTAGCTGGCAGAAATAAAAACGGCATTGGCAGAGCCCGGCGTATCCCAGCTTCGGGTTATCGTCGGGTTTGCAGGGCTGGAAACGTCTATTATCTCGAGGATACCGTTGGGATTACGTGGCCAGCAGGCATATGCGTAACTCCCGGAGGCGAAAATGCTGAAAACCTCATAGGGGGTATCGTAGCTTCCGGCTAAGGTTGGATTTGAGGAATTGGTGACATTTATTATTTTAATTCCGCGCTCGGCATCAGCCATATATGCGTAATTGCCGGATACGGAAACGCCACGGGCATCGCGGGTATCGTAACTTCCTACAAGTAACGGACTTGACGGGTCGGAAACGTTTATTATCTGAAGACCGGAATAGGAATCGGCCAAATAGGCGTAAACGCCGGAAATGAAAACGTTACAGGAGGAACTCGGTGTATCGCAGCTTCCGGCTAAGGTTGGGTCTGAGGGATCGGAAACATCGATTATCTGAAGGCCATCTTCGACGTCGGCCATATAGGCATAATTGCCGGTGACGAAAACGCCATCGGCATGGCCCGGGGTATCGTAACTTCCGGCCAGTATCGGATTTGCCGGGTCGGAAACGTCTATTATCTGGAGACCGTGAGCCCACTTGGCCACGTAGGCGTAACCTCTGGAGACAAAAATACCATAGGCCCATTCCCCTATATCGTGTGATCCAACGAGCGTTGGATTCGAGGAGTCGGAGACGTCTATTATGTGAAGGCCCCCATCATTTCCATCAACCACATAGGCATAACTGCCGGAGACGGAAACGTCAAAGCTCCATTCCGGCGTATCGCAGCTTCCTGTCAATATCGGATTTGACGGGTCGGAAATATCTATTATCTGAAGGCCTGAATACCGACCGGTTACATAGGCATAACTGCCCGAAACGTCGAGACGGCGTCCGCGACCCTGTAAATGAAGCTGGCTCAGGAAGAGCGGGTTTGAAGGATCTGAGACGTCGAGAATCAACAGCCCATTGTGGAAGGCACAGTAGGCGAAATCATCGACGACCTGCACGTCTCTAACGTTATTCCATAGTGTCGAGCCGATATACTCAACATTCTGGGCGAATGCAGAACCGGCGAATGACGTACACAGGATCGCCACCAGCGAAATTGTAGATAATGGTTTTATTTTTTGCTCTCCTTGATGCTCACTATTCTTAATCTGCATATTCATCGCAATGCCCTGGCCATCACGTTAACAGATGATAAAATTGACCCCGCAACCGCACCAACAGAAGGGAACGTTCTATCCTGTCTATTTGATTACAAGAAATCCCACTAAATAATACCTTCGAACTCCAATATTGTCAAGCGGAATGTCAGTATCAGGTTGGAGACGTACGTTGAGCATAAATCTATTGACTTCCCGACGCCCAATTGCTGGCAGGAAGGGGTTCCTGCCAGCGCACACGCAACGTCGTCGAGGCGTTATTTGTTGACATATATATTGTTGAATGCCATATTCACCTCATGCATTACTGGTCCAAAAAGCTTTACGACCACTGATATCCCCTTTTTGTCGGGTTGTTACGACAGCTTTAAAGATCAGATTCAAGCTTGTATAATGATCAGGAGAACTAATTAGGTTTGATAAATTGAGGATTTATGAATAAGAAAAAAATAATCATAATGGGTGCGGCGGGAAGAGATTTTCACAATTTCAATCTTCTGTTCCGCGATAATGAGGCTTACGAGGTAGTCGCTTTCACCGCCACTCAAATCCCCGATATCGAAGACAGAAAATATCCCGCTAAACTTGCAGGGAAACTTTATCCGGACGGGATTTCGATCCATCCGGAATCACAACTCGCAACCCTGATAGCCAAACACAAAGTAGACGAGGTTGTATTTTCGTATTCCGATGTCAAGTATAACTATGTCATGTCCAGGACCGCCCTCGTTAACGCCGGCGGGGCTGATTTCAGGCTTGTGGGGGGATTTTCAACCATGCTGAAATCCGAAAAGCCGGTCATAGCAGTATGCGCGGTCAGAACCGGTTCTGGAAAATCTCAGAGCACACGCAGAGTATGTGAGATCCTCAAAGAGATGAATTTGAAAGCGGTAGTGGTACGTCACCCCATGCCTTATGGAGATCTATTGAAACAGATCTGTCAGCGTTTCGCCACGCTTGAGGATCTGGACAAGCATAAATGCACCATCGAGGAGCGCGAGGAATACGAGCCGCATATTGCCAGGGGCCAGGTTGTTTACGCTGGAGTCGATTACGATGTCATTCTCAAAAGCGCTGAGGCCGAAGCTGATGTTGTGGTATGGGATGGAGGTAATAACGATCTTCCGTTTTACATGCCCGATCTGCATATCACTATAGTCGATCCTCACAGGGCCGGCCACGAAACATCGTATTATCCCGGCGAGACGAATGTCCTGCTTTCGGATGTCATTATTATAAATAAAGTCGATACCGCTCCTCCAGAGGGGATTAACGCAGTGCGGGAATCCGTCCGGCAACTGAATCCCGGTGCGATAGTAATAGAGGCGGCTTCGCCGGTGTCGGTTGATGATGCCGATCTAATCAAGGGAAAGCGAGTGCTGGTTATTGAAGACGGCCCGACATTAACTCATGGCGAAATGACATTTGGCGCAGGTATCGTGGCGGCCCAGAAATACGGTGCGGCTGAGATTGTGGATCCCCGTCCCTATACGGTGGCATCGATAACCGCCACCTATGAAAAATATCCCAGGATAGGGACTCTGTTACCGGCCATGGGATACGGTGCAGAACAGTTAAAGGACCTGGAGACCACCATCAATAGTACCGAATGCGATACAGTTATAGTCGCCACCCCTATCGACCTGGGCCGGATCATCAAGATCAGCAAACCGTCGGTACGGGTCCGTTACGAATTGCAGGAGACAGGGAAACCGAGCCTCGGCGACGTGATAAGAGATTTTTTCGAAAAGCCAGGCAAAGAAAAAGAATGAATGTGAAAAAGGCTGTAGTTGCCCTCGGCGGTAACGCTATATCCAACCGCGATCGGGAGGATACTATTTCTCACCAGTTCGAGAACACATATGCCAGCCTGGGCTCCATCGTGGAGCTGATCAAAGACGGCTATCAGTTGGCGATCACTCACGGTAACGGTCCCCAGGTGGGAAACGCTCTGTTGCGTGTGGAGCTGGCCAAGGGAAAAGCCCCCATATTGCCTCTCTATATCTGTGTAGCGGATCTCCAGGGCGGCATGGGTCATATGATTGCCCAGTGTCTTCAGAACCGCCTGAAAAAGGAAGGGATAGCTCGAGAAGTTGTGACAATGGTATCCCAGGTGCTCGTCGATGAGAACGATTCGGCCTTTGCCAGACCCACCAAGTTCATAGGCCAGTTTTATGATGAGAAGACCGCTGAAATACTGCATAAAGAGATGGGCTGGAAAATGACTCCATTTCCCGGGGATAAGAGATGGCGTCGCGTAGTGCCATCCCCCAGACCTTTGAAGTTGATCGAGCGAAAAACGATCAACAGGCTTCTGGATAATAACAGCATAGTCATAGCGGCTGGCGGTGGCGGTATACCGGTTGTCTGCAGAGATGAAAAGCTATTCGGAGTTGACGCCGTAATCGACAAAGATCTGGCGGCGGCAGCGATGGCCAGAGATATCGGCGCGGAGCTTCTTATCATTTTCACTGACGTTGACAGAGTGGCTATCAATTTCGGCAAACCCGATCAAAAGGATCTTGACGAAGTTACACTTGGTGAGATAAAAGCCTATCGTGATGAGGGACATTTCCCGGCTGGTTCCATGGGGCCGAAGATAGAGGCCGCAATTGACTTTCTGGATAACGGCGGCGGGAAAGTTATTATCAGCTCCATAGCGAGGGGTTATGAAGCGGTGGTCGGCAAAGCCGGCACCAGGATATTGCCATAAGATTTTAATAGTAATCCGTAGAAAAACAATCGCAAATACATAAAGAAATGAAACACGCCCTGTCCCCTGGTCTTTCCGAGAGTATCTTAAAAGCCGGCAAACTTTATGAGGTAGGCGGTTCTGTTCGCGATTCGCTGGTCAACCCCGATTTCGAACTCAAGGATCGGGATTACCTGGTCACCGGCATTCCTCTTGAAGATCTGATATCCATTCTGCGGCGGTTCGGGCGGGTAGATGTCGTGGGCAGGTCATTCGGAGTTATTAAATTCACCCCGAAAGGGCAGGATTCTACATGCGATATGGCCATACCCAGGACCGAAAAATCGACCGGCATTGCTCATAAAGATTTCGAAGTTTCATATGATCCCGATCTTTCGGTGGAGGTTGATCTCAAACGTCGTGATTTCACTATCAACGCCATGGCCAGGGAAATCCCCTCCGGGGAGTTGATCGATCCCTGCGGCGGAAAGCAGGATATTCGGAAGAAAATTATTCGGATCGTCTTCCCGAAAGCGATAGCAGAGGACCCGCTGAGGATTCTAAGAGGCACACAGTTTTCAGCACGTTTTGAATTCCAGATAGAAGCCGGTACGTTGCGGTCCATGAAAGAAAGTGCCGCACTTTTGAAGACTGTATCTCCGGAGAGGATGGCCGAGGAGATCGGCAAAATGCTTACGAAAGCGGATAAGCCCTCGATAGGATTTCGCTACTTACTCGAAATCGGCGCGCTGGATATCATATTCCCCGAGCTGGTCGAATGCATCGGGGTCGATCAACCCGGCGGTTACCATAAGTGGGATGTTTTCGATCATACCATGGTCTGTGTTGATAATGCACCGAGGCGGTTGGCCGTCCGCCTGGCGGCTTTATTCCATGATATTGGCAAGCCGCAAACCAGGGAATTAGTCAAAGATGGAGCTACTTTTTACGGACATGACAGGCTTTCGGCGACTATGGCGACGAAGGCTCTCAAGAGATTGCGATACTCCAACGAGATAATCGAACAGGTCTCGAAATTGGTTTCCAAACATATGTTCAGCGACAGTGCGGGCGAAAAAGGCGTGAGGCGTTTGATCAGGGCCGTTGGGATAGAGTTTATATATGACCTTCTGGATTTGCGAAGGGCGGATATTGTAGCTCAGGGAATGGGTCAGGATCCATCGGAGGTGGATGAATTCGAGGCCAGGGTTACCGAAGAAATCGAGAAAAAATCACCGTTTGGTTTTCAGGATCTGGCAGTCAATGGAGATGAAATAAAATCCGAATTCGGCATTCCGGAAGGGCCTCTGGTCGGTCAGATCCTGGATGACCTTTTGGAGATGGTTCTGGATGATCCCTCCTCCAATATTCGGGAGACACTGCTATTGAAGGCAAAAGAGTTTTTGGCTCAACAGCGGTCTTGACATTGGAGAAAAATTTCACTTAATAAGCGGATCGAAAACATGGCTTAATGGCCTTGGTTTACCGGAGGAAGAATGGAGAGCAGTGCATGAAAATACATGAATACCAAGCCAAAGAGATTTTTTCAAGATTCGATATACCGATCCCCAAGGGCGAGGTTACCTCATCTCCCGATGAAACCAGGCAGATTGCCGTTAGGTATGAAAAGCCGGTCATGGTGAAAGCCCAGGTGCATGTGGGCGGCCGGGGAAAGGCCGGGGGTATCAAATACTGTGCCGATCCCGACGAGGCGTATTTCGCAGCGGAGGAAATTCTCGGGATGGACATAAAGGGATTACCGGTGAAAAAGATCCTGGTGACGGATGCCCTTGATATCGTCAATGAGGCGTATGTGGGCGTTGTATTGGATCGGTTAAGCAAAAAGCCGGTCATTATGGTTTCACCGGCGGGAGGCATTGATATCGAAGAGGTGGCGAGGGAGACGCCGGAGAAGATCATGAAATTCGAGGTTGACCCGATTTTGGGCCTGCGCGGGTTTGAAGCCACCAGGCTGGCAATGTTCGTCTATGACGATTTCAGACTCGCTCGCCAGTGTGCGGGAATAATAAGAAAGCTTTTTAAAGTTTTCATTGATAATGATGCCTCGCTGGCGGAAATCAATCCGCTCATAGTCACAAAAGAAGGTCAGCTTATAGCGCTGGATGCCAAGATCAATCTCGACGATAACGGCCTTTACCGTCATCTCGATCTGGAGGCGATGAGAGACCCGGATGCCGAGGAACCGGAGGAAGCAGATGCCCGAAAGGCGGATCTCTCCTACGTTAAGCTCGACGGCGATATAGGATGCTGTGTCAACGGCGCCGGATTGGCCATGGCCACCATGGATCTGGTCAAGCACCTGGGCGGCACGGCGGCGAACTTTCTGGATATCGGCGGATCATCATCGCCGGAAAAGGTCATCGCTGCCATGAAGATTATCCTGGGAGATCCGAACGTGAAGGTTATACTTTTTAATATCTTCGGAGGTATCACAAGGTGCGATGATGTTGCCAGAGGAATAGTGGAGGCCGTGGGGCATTTGAAGCCCGGAGTTCCGATCGTGGTTCGTCTGACGGGCACCAACGAGGATAAAGCTCGCAAAATTCTCAAGGAGATCGGCCTGGAGGCGACTTCATCCATGGAGGATGCGGTTAAAATGGCTCTGGAAAAGGCGGCATAGAATCTTGGATATTTCGGGTTAGACGGGGGAATAGAATGGCAATATTCGTTGATAGAAAGACCAGACTGATCGTGCAGGGTATAACCGGGCGCGACGGTTCCTTTCATACAAAGCAGATGCTCGATTACGGCACGAAAGTCGTCGGCGGCGTAACTCCCGGTAAAGGAGGCACAAATGCTCACGGGGTTCCCGTCTTCGATACCATGGCGGAGGCAGTGGCAAAGACCAGAGCCAACGCCTCGGTGATCTACGTGCCGCCGCAATTTGCTGTGGATGCCATATATGAGGCTGCCGAGGCCGGAATCAGCCTTATAGTCTGTATCACGGAGGGTTTGCCTGCCAATGATATGCTTTTGGTGTACCATTATCTGAAATCGAAGAGGGTCAGGCTGATCGGCCCGAATTGCCCCGGCATCATCTCTCCGGGATTGACCAAGGTGGGCATCATGCCGGGCCAGATACATAAAAAGGGAGATATCGGTGTGGTTTCGCGTTCCGGCACCCTGACCTATGAAATTGTCTATCATCTGACGCAGGCCGGCCTGGGGCAGTCGAGCTGTATAGGTATCGGCGGTGATCCGGTGATCGGCACGGATTTCATCGATTGTCTTGAAGCGTATGAGAACGATTCGGCCACAAAGGCAGTTGTAATGATTGGAGAGATCGGCGGTTCAGATGAGGAGATGGCGGCTGAGTTCATAAAAAAGAAGATGAAGAAGCCGGTGGTAGGATTCATAGCCGGCCGCACAGCCCCCCCTGGTAAGAGGATGGGACATGCCGGCGCCATCATTTCGGGCTCGTCCGGATTGGCATCCGATAAGATTGCAGCTTTAAACAGCGTCGGGGTGCCGGTAGCGGATATTCCATCGCAGGTGCCGATATTAATCAATGAGCTTCTGGCGCCGAAGAAGCGAAAGATGGCGAAAAAAGCGGGAAAGAAAGCGACTCCGGCTAATGTCAGGAAACCGCCCGCCAAAAAGAAAGCGGGCAGGAAAAAGGCCAAGGCTAGATCCAAAAAGAAGATGCAGAAGTCGCGGAAATCCAGGAAAAGATAAAGATGGCGATGGTCGAGGAAGCTAAGAAGAAATGGAAAAAACGCACCGATCCGGTTGTGATCTATAAAAAATGGTGTAAAACCTGTAATATCTGTATCGAAATGTGCCCGAAAAAGGTATTCGATATCGATCCGGATGGATATCCGGTTGTTGCCAGAGGTCTGGACTGCACCCAGTGTTCGATTTGCTGGTTGCACTGTCCCGAATTCGCGATAACATCCAATGAAAAATAGAATCGTGCAAGCTTCTGATTGAGTACAATGGTGTTCACATCGAGAAAACCACAGATTTATAGAACCAACACGCCTCTTTTGATGCAGGGAAACGAAGCCTGCAGTTGGGGCGCGCTGGCAGCCGGATGCAACTTTTTCGCCGGGTATCCGATCACGCCCTCGACGGAGATCGCGGAGATTTTGGCCCGCAATCTGCCGAGGATCGGAGGGCATTTTATTCAGATGGAGGACGAGATTGCCTCCATAGCAGCCGTTATCGGAGCCTCGGTTGCGGGAGCTAAGGCTATGACCGCCACCTCGGGCCCTGGCTTTTCGCTGATGCAGGAAAATCTGGGGTATGCTTACATGGCCGAAGTGCCAATTGTGG
Organism: uncultured bacterium; assembly: GCA_965541585.1. Classification (GTDB taxonomy): domain Bacteria; phylum Zixibacteria; class MSB-5A5; order UBA10806; family UBA10806; genus CBDVBL01. The sequence goes on from CBEUCH010000001.1 coordinate 450,987, forward strand.
TTATAGACGTTCAGCGCGGCGGGCCGTCGACAGGACTGCCCACAAAGGTCTCGCAGGGCGATTCCATGCAGGCCAAATGGGGAACGCACGGAGACTACTATCCCATAGTCCTGGTGCCGTCGTCGGTGAAAGAATGTTTCGATTTAACCGTTAGAGCGTTCAATTTATCGGAGCAATACCGGAGCCCCGTAATCGTCCTGGCCGATGAGGTTCTCGGACATATGAGGGAAGTGGTGAGTTTGCCTGCGTCGGAGGAGTTGAAAATAAGAAATCGGGCCAAGCCGGTAGAACCGCCGGAATGGTACAAACATTTCGAGATTACTCCCGATTATCGATCTCCCATGGCGTCATTCGGCGAAGGATACAGATTCCATCTGACCGGCCTGACACACGATGAGTATGGATTTCCCACGGCGAATCCGGGTGAGATTCACAACAAGCTTGAAAAGCTGAAACTGAAAACGCAACGTCATACCCGCGACATATGCGAAGTTCGGACAGAATTGATGGATGATGCGCATATCCTGGTGTTTGCTTACGGATCCACGGCGAGAGCGGCCAGGCAGGCTATTAGAATCGCCCGCAAGAAGAGGTTCAAGGTCGGGATGATGCAGCCGCTTACTCTATGGCCATTTCCTGACGAACCGGTCCGCAGGATTCTGGAGAATGTCAATCTGGTGGTCGTGCCTGAGCTAAATCAGGGGCAGATAATCGGAGAAATACGAAGATTGAACCATCGTCACCTGAAAATAGTCGGTTTAAACAGGTTCGACGGCGAACTGATTACGCCGCAGCAGATCGTCGACAAGATTAAAGAGGAGCGGCTTTAGTGGAACAGAAATCAAACGTTACCCATAAATATCTTAGACACCAGAAGAAATTTCCCAACGTCTGGTGCGCCGGCTGCGGAATCGGGATTGTCATGGGCGCCATGATCCGGGCCATCGATAACCTCGGGTTGGAAAAAGACAATGTGGCGGTAGTCTCGGGAATCGGCTGTACGGCGCGAATTCCGGTATATCTTGATTTCAATACCCTTCATACCACTCACGGCCGACCTCTGGCTTTCGCTACCGGCGTGAAACTGGCCAATCCCAAATTGAAGGTGATAGTAGTATCCGGCGACGGTGATCTTCTGGCAATCGGTGGGAATCACTTCATCCATGCGGCACGCAGGAATATAGATATAACCTGCATTCTCGTTAACAACTATATATACGGCATGACGGGCGGCCAGTATTCAGCGACGACTCCTTACCAGAAGATAGGAACCACTGCTCCGTACGGCATGATTGAACAGGCCTTCGATCCTGTTTTGCTGGCTAAATCGGCCGGCGCAACATTCATAGCCCGCGGGACCGTATATCATGCATCCCAGCTTTCCCGGTTGATCACCCAGGCGCTGGGCAGAAAAGGATTCTCGCTAGTCGAGGTAATCTCCAATTGCCATACCCAATATGGCAGGCTTAATCGTGAGGGCAGCGCTGTTAAGATGATAATGTGGCAGAAAGAGAATGCTGTGCCTGTCACGGCGGCGTCGAAGAAAACTCCGGAAGAACTTGAAGGAAAATTCATTACAGGCGTGCTTCATGAGCAGGAGAGGCCGGGGTATGTGGAGGAATACCAAAAAATAATCGATCGTTTCCAGGCAGCGGAGGAAGAGGTAGAACCGGAGAGGTTGGTCGAGGAAACAGGACCGGGCGATAAGGATTAGGATATCCGCTATGCGGGTCTGTTTTCATTCGCTATTGTTGGTGAATTTATGAAAGATAAGAATGACAAGAGCCGGTATGAGATAAGGCTCTCGGGCTCAGGCGGTCAGGGTCTGGTTCTGGCGGGCGTCATACTGGCAGAAGCGCTGGGAGTGTATGAGGGGAAAAACGTATCGCAGACTCAGTCTTACGGACCGGAAGCGAGGGGAGGGGCCTCCAGATCGGATGTCATAATCTCAGAGGGGGAAATTTATTACCCTAAGGCCACCGATCTCGATATTCTTCTATGTTTGACACAGGAATCGTGTGACCAGTATTATTGCTTCTTGAAAGAGGAGGGGATACTGATTGTGGATTCGGATAAGGTTCACCAGGTTCCCACTAACAGGGCCTACTCCCTGCCCTTTATAAGAATGGCCAGTGAGAAGGCAGGCACGCCGGTAGTGGCCAATGTGATCTCCGTGGCGGCAATCGCCGAGATCTCAGGTATTTGCTCGCGCGAATCGTTGGAGAAAGCAGTCCTCGGTCGGGCGCCGAAAGGCACAGAGGATAAGAACAGGCTGGCCTGCGAGATAGGTTTCGAGGCCGGGTATAATGCCAAAAGAGAAAAACATGGCTGACAGGACGCTTTTGATCATTAAACCGGATGCGGTAGAGAGGAACCTGATCGGCCAGATTATTGAGCGGCTGGAAAAGGCCGGATTTAAAATCGCCGCTATGAAGATGATCCAGCTATCGTACGATCAGGCCAGAAAATTTTATGCGGTTCATGAGGGACGCCCTTTTCTCGATGATCTCTGCAATTATATGTCATCAGGGCCGGTCGTTCCCATGATCATAGAATCCGACAGTGATACAATATCCGGAGTTCGGGCATTGATCGGTACCACAGATCCATCCAAGGCTGCTCCGGGCACGGTTCGTCACGATCTGGCGATCAGTCTCACCAAAAACTCTGTTCACGCCTCCGACGGCAAAGAGACCGCGAAAACCGAGATAGAATTCTTCTTCTCCTGACCGTTCGGCAAGATGGAGATACAGATTCCATATGACGATAAGCCGGTGAAGGTTGAATTTCCTGAGGACACCGCAATTCTCGGGGAGACCTCTCATATACCTCTGTCTGAAGAATCAATTAACAAAAAGATCGTAGCTGATCTGGACAAATGTCAGGCGAGTTTTAGAGGGAGAAAGATATCGGTTGTCGTTAACGATGCTACCCGCCGCATCCCCACTTCCAGAATCCTGAAGATGCTTGTGAAGCAAATACCCCCCGAATCTCTGGAAATCTTGATAGCGACAGGGACTCATCGGGCGCCCACCGATGGCGAAATAGACCAGATCCTGGGCGATATGCGCGCTTTTTTCGAGGGACGGATTTTCGTTCACGACTGCTATGACGGCAGTTCGATGGTTGAATTGGGACGTACAAGTCGGGGGACTCGCATTATCATCAATAAAAAGCTTGCGACCGCAGAAGCCGTTATCTGTATAAACTCCGTGGAACCGCATTTTTTTGCCGGTCTTACCGGGGGACGAAAATCGCTCGTCCCCGGAATGGCGACTTTTGAGACAATAGTCGCCAACCATAGCCACGCGAAATCGGAGTATGCGAAAAGTCTTAATCTCGAAAATAATCCGGTTCACCTCGATCTCGAGGAGGCCGCAGCAATTGTGGCACAGATGCCGATTTTCTCGATTCAACTGGTTCTCTCCAGAGAAAGGGACGTTATCGGTCTACATTGTGGAGGATTGAAAGAGAGTTTCATTCGAGCGGCTGGAGAGGCTGGACAGGAGTATCGTATCCCTATTGATAAATATTATGATATCGTTTTCGCAATCGGGGAGCCGCCTCTTGATAATGATCTTTATCAGCTTCAAAAAGGACAGGAGCATGGGGCTGAAGCGGTGGCCGATGGCGGAATTCTGATTGTGGTCGGCGCCTGCCATGAGGGAGTAGGGTCTCCTTATTTTGTGAAGTTGGCGGAAGATTATCCGACACCGCAGTCGGCGCTTTCAAAACGAGCGCTGATGGATGACCGATTCGGGATTCACAAATTGGTCAAGAGCGCCAGACGGCTGGAGAAAATAAAAATATGGTATGTTACGAATTTGGATGACAACATTATAAGAAAACTATATTTTGAGCCAAAGCGATCGCCGGGGGTTGCTTTAAAAGATGCCCTTGATAGCTTCGGCGGTTCCGCGACAGTTGCGATTTTGAAAGATGCTTGTTTTTTGGTACCGGTAAGAGTTTGATGGAAAAAGGAGGAATGTGGTGAGAAAGAAGGTAACAATAATAGGGGCAGGGCATGTCGGGGAGTGTACGGCAATGTACCTCGCCGAAAAGAATATTTGCGATATTACCTTGCTTGACGTCATAGAGGATATGCCGAAAGGGAAGGGGCTTGATCTCTGCCAGGCCGGCCCGATCCGTAACTACGAAACTGTCATAACCGGCTCCAATGATTTCGGCGATATGAAGGGATCGGATATGGTCGTTCATACCGCCGGAGTACCGCGAAAACCGGGCATGTCGCGCGAGGATCTGATTAATACTAATGCCGGTATCATAGGCTCGGTCTCAGAAAAAATAAAAGAGCTATGTCCTGATGCGATCGTAATTATGGTAGCCAATCCGCTTGATATTATGACCTTTCACTGCTGGAAAAAGACCGGCTTCGAGAGCAGCAGGGTTTTCGGGCAGGCAGGGATTTTAGATTCCATCCGCTTCCGGACTTTTGTAGCCTGGGAACTGGGCGTTTCGGTTACCGACGTTCAGGCTATGGTCCTGGGAGGCCATGGCGATACCATGGTTCCGGTTCCCCGATATACAACCGTGAGTGGAATACCGATAACGGAGCTTATTCCGAAGGACAGAATTCAAGCCATTTCGGATCGGACACGTGTTGGCGGTGGGGAGATAGTCAAGCTTCTCAAGACCGGTTCGGCTTATTACGCTCCGGCGGCGGCAACGGTTGAAATGATCGATTCTGTCCTGAGGGATCGTAAGAGGGTAGCGCCATGCTCTGTTTTGCTCACCGGCCAATATGGTATAAAGGATTTGTATATCGGAATCCCTACCCTGATCGGCGCCGACGGTGCAGAGAAGATATTCGAGTTGAAGCTCGATGACGACGAGTTGAAATCGCTGCAAGTTTCTGCCGAGAAGTATAAGGAGACTCTGGCGATTTTAGGCTATTAAGAGACTGAATAAGGACAGGATGAATCATACCGATGCGTTTGAGTAGCATGATCGGTCTTTTAGAATATTAGAGGAGATACTAATGGGCAGAACACTTGCGGAAAAGATATTAAGCTCACATGCCGGGCATGATGTCTCCGCCGGCGAGATTACGATTGCCGATGTAGACCTCTGCCTTTTGCAGGATGGCACCGGGCCGCTGGCTATACGTCAACTGGAGAAGCTGGGAGTAGAGAAGCTCGCGGACCCTGAGAGGGTGGTATTCTTCCTTGATCATTCCGCACCGTCGTCGCGCATGGAGCTTTCCAACGATCACCAATTCATAAGAAGGTTTGTCGGGAAGATGGGCGCGCATGTTTCGGAAGTCGGCAAGGGGATCTGTCATGTGGTGATAAACGAGAGGTATGTCAATCCGGGTGAGGTTTTGATAGGCGCCGACAGTCATACCTGCACCGGCGGCGCACTGGGATGCTTCGCCACGGGGATGGGTTCAACCGACGTCGGTATCGGGATGGCTTTCGGGAAAACCTGGTTCAGAGTTCCCGAGACCATAAAGATCTATGTAACGGGAGAATTTCCTCTGGGTGTATTTCCGAAGGATTTGATTCTACATCTCATCGGCCTCATTGGCGCTGACGGGGCCACCTACATGTCGCTTGAATTCTGCGGCCCCACCATCGAGAATATGGATATGTCGGGGCGGTTCACTCTGTCTAACATGGCAGTGGAAGCTGGAGCCAAGGTCGGTCTTATAGCTTCCGACGAGACCACGCATCGATACCTTGATGAAATGGGACGCGGCGATAAGTGGATTCCGTTGACGGCAGACGACGATGCTTCGTACCAGCGGGTTATAGAAATTGATGTCTCGAAGCTGGCGCCCACGGTAAGCTATCCGCATACGGTAGACAATACGCATACAATCGATGAGGCGGCGGGGATCAAGATTGACCAGGTCTTCCTCGGTACCTGCACCAACTCCCGAATAGAGGACTGGGAGATCGTTGCCAGGATGGTCGAGGGTAAAAAGCTTGCCCCAAACTTAAGATTCGTGGCCATACCGGGATCCGAGGATGTCTTGAAGGAAGCGCTGGCCAGGGGATATTACCAGACGCTGATAGAATTCGGTGCGGTTATGGTTGCGCCCGGTTGCGGGCCATGCGTCGGGATACACGGCGGTATACCTGCTGATGAGGAGGTCTGCCTGACAACCCAGAACAGGAACTTCCATGGCCGGATGGGTAATCCGAATTCAGAAATATATCTTGGATCACCAGCGGTAATTGCGGCGTCAGCCATCGAGGGTGTTATCGCCGATCCCAGAAAGTATGTCAGAGAGCTTAAAGCCGCGGGCAAATCACGGGTGATGGACACTGAAAAAGTCAAAGCTGTGGCACTATCGGCGCAGAAGACTATCGAGCGGGTGGCAGCCGACACGGCGGCGGTTGTCGGACCGAGGGCGAAAGAAGCATCCCAAAAAGTTGAGCGCATGGCCAGGAAGGCGATGGCGGAGTACGGGCCGAAGGCTCGCAAGGCGGCCAAGGACACCGCGGCGG
>CBEUCH010000002.1:0-306573 GCA_965541585.1 uncultured bacterium
GCGAGAAAGCCTCCTTCCCTCGAAGCCCCAGCGACTGGCCGCGCATTCCCGATCAGCCCGACAGCAAGACCTGGAAACTCGATCTGGCGTTGTTGACAGACCAGCACAAGCTCCTCCGCCAAGCCATCATCGATTTCCCGCCTTCGAAACTGTATTCACCTCTGCCGAAATCAAAGGTAAAATATATCCACTTGATATACGGTATCTCCTCCCACGATCTCTACCACGCCGGCCAGATACAGTTGCTCAAAAGAATGCAAAAATAGTTCGGGGTCGCAATGAATTGCGGACACCCGGCATAGGACTTATGTCATTCCCGTGAAAAGAGAAATCTACTTTTATACGGCAGGAAAGATATTATCCTGAGAGAAAATCTCCTCACCCCTCCGGCAGCAGCTTCCCCGGGTTGAGTATCCCCTTGGGATCGAAGACATTTTTAATCTGGCGCATTAATTCGAGTTCGACATCGCTTAAAGCCAGCGGCAGGTAATCCTTCTGCACCCAGCCGATACCATGCTCGCCGGAGATGGAGCCGCCCATTATCACCACCTCGCGGAAAAGCTCCTCGATAACGTGAGGCAGCTTGTTTTTCCAGTCATCATCGGAGATATCTTTCTTGATGATGTTGACATGTATATTGCCGTCACCGGCATGGCCGTAGGAAATGGTCAGGATGCCGTATTTTTTTGAGATGGCGCTTATTTTTTCGACCAGTTCCGGCAACCGGGCGCGGGGAACTACCGTGTCTTCTTCTTTATATATGGCTATATCCTTGACAGCCTCGCCGATATTGCGCCGCATCTGCCACATCTTGGCCTGTTTTTCGGGATTTTCGGCTACGAAGACATCGACAGCGTCATGCTCTGCGCAAATCTCGCCTATTTTCTCGGCCTGTTCATCGAGTACATCCTCCCGGTCGCCATCGAGCTCAAACAGTAGCAACGCCTCGGCATCGGAATGCGGAAATTTCTTCTCCAGCTTTTCCTCCGCCGCCTTGATGGCCGCTTTCTCTATGAACTCCGCCGCCGACGGTATAATCCTGGCCATGAAAATCTGTGTCAACGCCGTCGCCGCCTTGCCCAGGGAATCAAACGGCGCCAGCAGTGTTCGTTTATAACGGGGCAGAGGCAGAAGCTTCAGTATGATCTCGGTTACGATACAGAGCGTTCCCTCGGAGCCGACGATCAACTGGGTAAGGTTGTAGCCGGAGACGTTTTTCAAAAGCTTCCCCCCGGTTTTGAATATGCGGCCATCGGGCAGAACGCAGGTCAACCCATATACATAATCCTTGGTGACCCCGTATTTTAGTGCCCGCGGCCCGCCGGCGCACTCGGCGATATTCCCGCCCATGGTGCACGATTCCTTCGATGCCGGATCCACTGGATAGAACAGCCCCTCCGCCTCCACGGCCTCGTGCAAATCCTGGGTGATCACACCCGGCTGGACGGTGACCATCAGGTTTTCCTTGTCGATCTCCAGTATCCGTTTCATTCGCTCGAGGGACAACAAAACGCCACCGTAAACCGGCAATGCTCCCCCCGAAAGGCCGGTACCGCCACCGCGGGCGGTAACCGGGATATTGTTTTCATGACAGACCTTCATAATCTCCGAGATCTCCGCGGCGGAGGATGCTTTGATGGCAACGTCAGGGTAGAAGCTGAGATCCTCCGTCTCGTCATGTGAATACGGCTCGAGATCGTATTTATCCGAGAGAACGTTTTTGTCGCCTGCAATACGCTTGAAGGCCTCTACGATTTTGGGTGTGATTTTATTGAATCCGGGATCTTTCAAAGCAAAACCTTATTCTGCAATTCGCCTTTCCAGGCGATGCCACAACTTATATCCGTTATTTATTACGGTCAAGGTGATTTGTCTTGACAATATAATGCTCCGATCACAAAATGACCGGCAATTGATCTATCGGAGCAATAGAGAATTGAACACCGTCGGCTATGATTGAATAATGACGAGAATTGCACGCGCCATTTCAATAATTGCGCTACTTACCTATTCCGTCTCTTTTTCTCAGTCAAATGAAAGCCGGTCAAGGCTTCAGGACATCCTGGCAAAAGCTGATTCAGTCTCAAACCTGAATGATTCGCTGCTTGCGAAGACAAAATATAGTTATAGATCCTTCACGGTTTTCAACATGGTCGATAGCGATGGGAATATTGAAAAATCCGATACGACTATCGCAATTGTCACTAAACTGGGCGATGAGGAGCTTTCACGCCAGGTCGTTTATTCGTCGTACGCCGACGAGGGGGGAAGGACGCAAAGGCAGGAAATGAAGATTTCTCTTACTCCTGACAACCCCGACTATTATTTTTCCTTGACCGATTCCGATGAATCCTCGTATAAGGTTGCAATCGTTCCCAGAGCATCGCCACCTGAAGAAGGTGATTACGAGGGGACAGTCGAGATAGATGCGCAGAGTTTTTTTGTCAAAAGAATAGATCTTGATGTGCCGAACCCGGAGGGCGCCTTGAAAGAGTATTCTATCGATATGAACTTTGAGCCCCTGGAGGGAGGGCTTGTAGTTCCTACCGATATGAGGATGAGAGGGTTCCTGAAGGCGTTGCTCGGTATTGTCAAGGTCAGGTTCACCGGAGAAACCCGGTTTACCGAATACCAGATCCTGCAGTAGATTCGCAACGGACAAGGATCTTATCAAATGACAACGGTAAAAGGGCAGGCGACCAAGCCTGCCCTTCTGTATTTCCCTCTTAAATAAAAAAGCAAATCCGCCGGTGATTCTCAGATGTTGCCGGAGCCTAACCCAAGCCGATTGTTTTCCCCTGTAAAAAGCTTTTCATATGTGAGCGCAAGACCCCGGGGTCGGTCGATGCCAGCCGTCGTGCGGTATGCTCGGTCCAGCTATATTCATCATCGGGAAGGTCCCTGCCGCCCGACGATGGTGCCTTTCGGCGGGTGCCATCATATAAGCCGGTGGCCTTGATTTCTGTATCGTATTCAGCCAACAGTTTTTCGAGATGGCGGTCATCGTATTCCTCGCAATGGACAACCAGTTCTCGAGGGAGACGTGGTTTGATCATCGGCTCGTGATCGGGCCAGCCGAGGCAGATCCCCATCAGTGGAAAAACCTTATCCGGGAGTTTCAGCAGTTCGCAGACCTGATCGGGATTGTTGCGAATACCGCCGATCATGCAGACTCCCAGGCCGGACGACTCCGAGGCCACCAGGATATTCTGCGCCACCAGCGCGGCATCCATCACCGCCACGATGAACGTCTCAATATGTTTATCGTTTAAATCATAATTCCTGACACGGCAGACCTGTTCCAAACGATGAAGATCGGGGCAGATGACCAAGAAAACGGGGCAGGATTCCACCCATGGTTGGCCGCCGCAGAGATGGGCCAGTTTTTCCTTCTTCTGTTTATCTCTAACCACAATTATAGAATAGGCTTGAATGTTGGACGATGTAGGCGCCTGCCGTGCGGAATCGATAATGTTGTCCAATAGATCATCCGGTATGGGGTCCGGTTTGTATTTTCGTATGGAGCGGTGGGACCTGAGGATTTGGAAGATGTCATTCATAGCAATTCCAGAATTTCCCGGTAAGGGTTCAATATATTGAACCCTTACAACTACTTAAATTCGGTATGCCTGTATTTTTTTGTTTTAAACCTGAAATTATTATACCCGCAATTGTCGGTTTCACTATATATTACTAAAGCCCAAATCGTGTATGGGCCATCAACTTCGCTTTTTCTGATATCGGCCCCGCTAAAAGACAACTGAACGTTCGATAAGCCAGATTGAACAAAACCCTCGTTGGTGGCAAGGCCGATAGGTTTAAAATGCTCGTCATTTCGTATTTGTCCCTGCCATTTGTAATAACCCTCCTTTAACAAATCCACTTCGATTTCTAACATAAGAGAATTATATATACCATCTCCATCGATATCCCGTTCGCTTATTATGTGGTTTCCGGTTAGAACAATAACACCGTGTTGAAAATTCCTATAGCTATACTCTTTCGTCGTGTAAACATTTTCCGCGAAATCCAACAAAAAGCCAAATTCTGAAGTATCGGCGAGAACCAGGCTTTCCAGGATATACGGCCCATCAACTCCATGCTCATAAATTTCAGCGCCATCGAAAGAAAATCCCACGATTTGATATCCGGCGTTTAACAAGGTATTGATACGAGCATTAAAGATCTTCTTATTGTTTCGGTCATGCAGCCGAGCTTGCAGTTCGTAATAATCTTTTTGCGCAATATCAAAACCGACGCTTAAAATCAGCTCTTCGTACAAACCATCGTCGTTTGTATCGATCGCCTTTTCGGTTACCGAACCCTCGATAGTTGATTTGTTGGCGGCAGCCATAAACGCGGTTAGATCAATTATCTCGAAAGCCTCATCTCCCTTTTTTCTGGCCTCTATTCGAACAGTGTAATATCCTTCCGGGGAGGGGATCTGGAATTCGGCGGCATAACGTCCGTCATTGGCCAGAGAATCACTATGCTTGCCATCGTCATAAAGCTTCAGGCTATCGATTACCTGCATCTGCTCGATTATTATTGCCATGACCGTAGCGTCGAGTACAGGCCTTGTGTTTCGATGAATGATAGTCGTAATAGTGATCGGCTCTCCGGCTTTAGGATATTCTTTGTCAGTTAGGGTTTGAATATTAAGCTCAGGCTCTTCGTAATATAGTCCCACGGAGTAGGCGATTTCTCCGGCATCGGGATCGTCAGACGATATTTCCAATGTCCAGATACCGGTAGGATAATTCCCCATGAGGGCCAGACAGCTTATTGAATAATCCTCCGGGACTTTCTGGACCATGAAATCGATATCAAAATTGTCCGGATTGGAGGTTGTATCGATAACATTCCCCCGCGGATCGATAATTTTTATGAGTATATTCCCCTTATCCCAGTGACAGCATAAATTAACTTTGGCGGCTCTGTCGATCGGGATTTCATGAGAATTTGATTTTCCGGCTACCGCCACGCCGGCGATCCCCTCCGACGTGATATGTCCATCTACGTTTATCATCACAGGATGCTGAGCCATGGCGACAATTGCGCCAAAAGCGATCGCTAACAGAAAAATCACCGACGTTATCATCCGATAGCAAAATTTAGTTCTCATTCTTCTTCTGCCCTCACTTTGTGAAAAATAAAGCAGTAGCTTATATTTTGCCAGGATTCAATATCAAACCCCATACAAACATTATTATATTCCATCTTTACATTCTTGGCAACCCGTTTTATAAACGTCTTAAATGATAAACAATCGAAAGGGAAAAACCATGCTTAAGAAAATTACCATAATATTCTTGATCGCGACGGTCGGCGCCTCGGCCCAGGAATCGGATATAGACCGCCTCAGCGCCGCCCTCGATTCTGTGGGATTCACGAGGGCAGACTTAGGGTACCAGCCGAAAGGATACTGGAACCGCTTCCCACAGCCGGATGGCATCCCCTATACCCTTCCGTTTTTCACAGACCTGTTCGCCGAACCGCTGCACGTGATCGAATATACCCAGGTCATGGGAAACACTATCAGGCAGTACCTCGAACCGGCATTTTACGACACCACGGATATTTCGCTTCATCGTATTTCATATATGCTGGGGGTCGATCGGATGATGACCGGCTTCCGCAATTACTCGGTCAACCTCGATGCGCGGATCGACTCCACGCAGCCCATGATGGACGGGTTCGAGCAGATCTATCTGGCCGAGGGAAAACAGCTCAATTATATGACGTTCGGGAATATATCCGATTGGCCCGACTATAAGGCCGAACTGCAGGCTAAAATCGATAAAATCCCTAATGAACTGCAGATAATTATCGCCGAGCTGATGCTCAATCTTTACGATGCCTATAAATGGCGAAGAACCGCCATCAGAAATGTGAAAACCGATGATGCTTTGGTTTTGTTTTCGATTAAAGATCTGGCCGAGTCTATGGGCGACGGCCAGAAATATTATCCCCAGATTGATGATATAGCCGCCTCATTGGACGCTCATTCTCTTTACTACGGATGCATGAAAGCGGCCCAGGCAGCGGAGACGGCATCGAAAAAGTTAAAAGAATATCTATCCACAAAACACAAGGGATTGGATAAAATCGATTTCGATTATCTTTCGCCGGTGGGCAGAATAATAATATCGGGGACCGGCAACGATGAACACAAGCAGAGAGATTGCGCCATTCTGGTGGATCTGGGCGGAAATGATAAATACACGGGAAATGCCGGAGGAACGCCGTCGTATGATATGCCGATCGCAGTGGCTATCGACTGCGCCGGAGATGATAAATATATCAATGAAGACCCGAACCTGCCATCGCAGGGATCGGGCGTGCTTGGCGCCGGTATCCTGATAGATAACGAGGGCAAAGATGAGTATTCCGCGGTTAAGATGGCCCAGGGATGTGGATTTTTCGGCCTGGGTATCCTTCTCGATGTGGCAGGCGAAGACGATTACAAACTTGAGACATCCGGACAGGGATGCGGTTATTTCGGAATAGGCATGAATCTCGATATATCGGGCAACGACACCCGTTACCTCTTCGGCGACGGCCAGGGGATGGGGGGCGTCGGTGGTGTCGGCGTCTGCGCCGATTACGAGGGTGATGACAAATACACCGCCGAACCGTACGAAGAAGTAGCGCATCGCGGCGATTACCATTCTGAAAACAAAATCAATGTCAATGCGGCACAGGGCGCCGGTATGGGACGTAGGGGAGATGGCTCCGACGGTCACTCCTGGGCGGGAGGACTCGGCGTTCTCATAGACATAAAAGGCAAAGACCATTACTACTCCGGCAACTGGTCATTGGGCTGCGGTTACTGGTTCGGAACCGGCCTCGTTTACGAGGGCGAAGGCGATGATTTATATGAATCGGTATATTTCACCCAGGCTTCGGGAGCACATTATTGCATCGGCGCTATAATAGACGAGGGCGGCGATGACACCCATAAGCTCTGGGACACTGCCGGCGCAGGTATAGCGTTCGGGTGGGATTATACAATCGCCCTTTTACTCGATAAGGGCGGCAACGATCGTTACGAGGCCAAGATCATATCATTGGGATGTGCACAGATCCGCTCCGATGCTTTCCTGATCGATATCGGCGGCGATGATTATTACCAGCTTCAAGCCGGCCAGCAGGGATTCGGCGCCGCCACCTATCGACAGGATTACGATAACCCAAGTAAGCTATCGCCATATAACGCCTACGCCAAATCGTTCGGCCTGCTTCTGGATATAGGCGGTACCGACACCTACATGGATTGGGATAATGAAAACGACAAACTTTCCGCCAATCCGATATGCAGTGATAACAAGACCTGGTTTATACCATCGAAAGACGACGAACACTACGGCGCCAACAATTTCGGCGTCGGCATGGACGTTGAGGACGGAACGGTGCCCGAGGCGGAGTTTTACAGATAGGACGAGTTCCGAAGAAACAGAATTAACAGATAGCTTATTTCAGTAGCACTATCTTGATGCTTTCGGATCGATGCCCCGCCTCCAGCCGCGTGAAATAGATGCCGGAGGGGTAATGGTCAGCCTGCCAGGTGACGGTGTGATACCCGGCCTGTTTGTGGCCGTCGAAAAGCGTGGTGATCTTCTGCCCGAGGATATTGTAGATCTCGATCCGAACGTTCGATTGCGCGGGCAAGCTATAGCGGATGGTGGTGGAGGGGTTGAAGGGGTTGGGGTAGTTCTGAAGTAGAGCGAATCTTTCGGGGAGATCAACAACTCCAACTTCCTCAATACCGGTTTCTGTAAATTTCAATATTTGAAGTCTCTGGTATGCGGGATCATAAATATATTCTCCTCTGATAGTGGCTTCTTGGCAACTCCACCCGTAGCGGTTCGGATATGATGAAATCAGAATCGGATCTTCCGGATTCGAAATATCCATTAAATAAATGCCATTAATACCTTTCAACAGCGCCGAATCGTCGGTTAACGTAATGTCAAACGCGCTAAGAGAGTCATATTCAGTAACAAAATAGGGATTGGTCGGATCTGAGACATTTATTATTTCTATGGCATTAGACAAGCTTGCCATATAGACAAATGGCGGTTCCACCGCTATTTGGCGAACGTTGTTTCTATAAACATAACTGCTCACAAACGTTATGGAATTAAGGTTCGATATGTTGTAAATATTAAGGTCTTCGCGGCAAGAGATATAAGCGTAATCATCATCTACGACCACATACAGCGGAAAATATAGATTCTCGATCGAGTACGCGGGAGCAGGCGCAGTGGGATCGCTGATATCCAATATCGATATGAACGAAGAATGAGGATCGTTGTGTGGGACTTTGGTGACATACGCGTAATCGCCATCGACAAAAACGTTACCGACACGGCCGAGCACATCCGAATAATAACCTAATAGTACAGGCTGGTCTTGAGTGGTAATATCAAATATGCCAAAATAACTTATTCCAGCCAATATATATGCCCTGTTTCCTCGAATAAGGATATCTATAACGCCGTCAGGTTCGAAACTATCCAAAACTACGGGTTCCTCGGGCGCGCTGATATCGACAACTGTCAACCCGGAACTCGCATTGGCGACATAAGCATAATCTCCGCTTAGTTGAACATCGTAAGTTATACCAGGAGTCCAATGCTCCCCCAAAACAACAGGATCATACAGGTCGGTAAAATCAACAATAGTGAATTGGGACACATAATCGCTATAAGATCCTTTTATTGCGGTAAAACAGGTGTCGCCGGCATAATAAAAGTCTCCATAACCATTCTGCAGATATACGGTACCCATCTGTTCCGGATAAACCGGATCGCTCAAATCTAAGGCTAAAATCCTATAACTTGATTCTCGCGCATATGCTATATTCTCTTCAATTGTCATTATATTGTCAAATACGCCGGAATTGTCTGATCTTACTAGGTACGGACTATAGGGATCTGAAAAATCGTAGATATTAACGCCCGAATATTGATTTAGATACGCATAATTTTCGCACGTGGCTATTTGCCCTATAAGATCGGTGCCGAAATTCATTGTTGAAATATGATCTGGACGGGCCGGATCGCTTAAAGAGTATATAGACCAGTTATTCTCCCAGAAATCGAACTCGGTTGTAGTAACGTGAAGATAACCGTCCGCGGCCCACATATCGGATGTCAGATATTGCAAATATATGGTGTCTGATAGAACGGGATCAGACGGAATGGAAGCATCGATAATTTCGATTCTACTGCAGGCCCTCCCCAGCGAATCGAACGTATCATAGGATGAATAGACAGTATTATTATAATATCTGTTAAATCGGTAGCCAAAATCATGAAAGATGGAGCCAACAATAATCGGATTTAGGGGATCTGACGTATCCAGCACACGAAATCCCGGCCTATCATTATACCCACTTCCTAATAAATAAGCGTAATTTCCATCAACGAACATTTGATGGATATCCGTGAAATCACAGATTTGGATAAGATCCGGAGTAGAGGGATTAGAAATATCGAATATGTGCAATCCATAGATACCTCCGCAGTAAACATATTCTCCCACTTTACCGACAGAACGGTAGGGATTATGATGCAATGTCGAGCTTACGAATTCAATTCCCTGCCCCGAGACATGAGTATTGGCAGCAAGACAAATAAGTAAAGCCGTGTTGATTATATGACGTATTATAATGCTTTTCATATCAGCCTCCTCGGCCAATCTCCTGTTAAAGCTCCTGTGTTTACAAACATAGCCGTTTGTCCACGTTTGTCAAGGGGAAAATGAGATTGCTTCTTCGTCCCGCTTGTGTGGGACTCCTCGCAATAAGCCGGTGTATTTAATTCCCCTTGCTTTCCGATCCTGGTTTGCATAGCTTTTCACAAGTCAAAATTGGGTAGCGTGGTTTTTCTCTGGATGAGGTGAGCGATTTTGGATATATACAACGAAAAATCTTACCGCGAATTCGCTGAGAATCTGATGCCTCTTCTGAAGGGGAGGAATATCAAGAGACTCTCCATGCGCAAGCATCGGAAGCTTGCTACCAAATCAGGTACTCAAACTGTCTTCGGCTCCTGGGGATGGCGCTCGGCGGTCTCCAGCCGGATCGGCCCCAAAACGGTCTATCTCGGTTCGCCCGATGTCCGCCTGCCGAAACTGACGCCGGTACAAAAGAATATTATCGAGAATGCGCCGGAGGAACTGCATAAGGTTTTGCAGTTGATGCGAACCCTGCCGTTTATCCATGTTCGTCGACAGATGGGCAATAATCCCGGTTTCAATCCAATCTGCAATCTTTACATGTCGGTGGCTGATCCCAAGAATTATCGCATCGCCTACATGTGGGCCAATACCCTGGCTAAACCATCGAGAAGGCCCGGCCCGGAATTCCACATGATTCATATCCCGGAAGAGCATCCGATCCGACAACAGGTTCTCTCCATACCGGAACATAACATCAATATAGCGTTGGGCTCCGATTACATGGGTGAGGATAAGAAGGGATTCCTCCGCCAGGCGATGTGGGCCTCCGACAGGCAGGGCATGCTGGGGCTTCACGCCGGCACCAAGGTGGTCTATGTCAAGGATGCTGTTTCCGGTAAGCTGAAGACATTCGGCGTGCTGTTGTTCGGGCTTTCGGCTACCGGCAAATCCACCTGGTCATGTCACCAACTCGGCTTGAACCATAAAGAGGGCGAGAGAACCGAGGTTTCTCAGGATGATATAGTTTTTCTTCGTTCAGACGGCTCGGCTTACGGAACAGAGAGCGGATTCTTTGTCAAGACCGACGTGGATGCCAAGTTGCAGGAAGCGTTGTATTATGCGCTGATCGATAAATCCGCTTTATATGAAAACGTCATGATTGACTCCGAAGGCCGTCCCGATTTCCTGGATGAACGTCTCAACGCCAATGGCCGATCTGTGATTAGAAAAGATAAAATCAGGATAAAGCTGGGCAGAAAATTCATCCCCATCGAGGCGCCGAGCATAAACTTACCGCCAATCGAGGAGCTTGACGGCCTGGTCTTCGCATTCATAACTCGGCGTAATACGATTATGCCCTTCGCCCAGAGGTTGACTCTCGATCAGGCCGTTTTAGCATATCTCTGGGGAGAATCGACCCACAGCTTCGCCTCGGAGCCGGCCAAAGCCGGCGACTCGGTGCGCACCGTGGGAACCGATCCTTTTATCATCGGCTCGCGCGGTTTCAAAGTAAATCGTTTCTACGAGATATTGAAAGGCCTGGAATCGAAATATCCGGATAAACTGCACTTCTACCAGTACAACACCGGCGGCATAGGCGAGATCCTGGAAACAATTGAGAAAGACGGCATCAAGAAGAAAAACATGATCCGCAAAACCGTGCGCGTTCCCATAAGTCTCATGGCCGCCATACAGAGAGGCGATTTGCGAGGCACGAACAAATATAGCCTCGGTATATTAGGAACCCAGGAGATATCTGATTGCGAGGGTGGTGATCTTTCGCCGTTCGATATCGATAAATTCTATTCAAAGGAACAGATCGACGGCTATATTAAGGAGATCATCCAGGGCCGCCGAAAATTTACAGATCAGATCGTATCCGAGGGTCTGAACGGAGACATTATCAGGGCGGCAGAGAAATCGTTTGATATAGCGCCCGGGAAAGAGCGGAAATTTGTATCGGCGGGGATTCCAAAATCATCGCCTGAAAAGCAAAAAGACAAAATGAAAATTGATACATTTCCTCCCCGTTCTATTTTCTCCGATTTGCCGTCAGTAAACCGACCTTTAAGGAATCTCCGCAGAAGATAACAAAACCTTTATATTTTCTCAGGATAGATAAAGCCGCCGGATCTGAAAATCTGACGGCATATTAGCTGATAGCAGAACGCCCCGGAAAACTATTATATCATATCTTATCGCTTCCTGTACGGCTCATGCTTCTGGGAAAAATAATCCTTTGTTATCCGCGCCGTGGTGTTGGAAAGCAGCAGTATCGCAATCAGGTTCGGTATGGCCATCAGGCCCAGACCGATATCGCCGAATCCCCAGATATCTTCGAGTTTGCTCGTGGCCCCTATAAACAGAACTACGCAATAGAAATATCTGTACGGCACGACAGCCCTGTCACCCAGAAGATATTGTATCGACCTGTCGCCATAGTATGACCAGCTTATCATGGTGGAAAGGGCGAACAGAAAAACTGCAATAGTGATGATATAATTGCCCGAGTTGCCAAGTACGAAAGAAAGCCCGGTCTGGAATCCCCAGGCGGTCAACGGTGAACCGTTCTGGTATATGTCGCCCTCCAGACTAAGTGATCCCTGCGGCCCATCGAGGATTTCAACACCTTCACCTTCCGGAGAATCCGAATCTCTAATTTCAATAGTGCCTGTAAACGGCGTTCCATCTAGAAGTATCCCGATATCCTCCACGAAACCGTGATTTCTGACAAGCCCCAGGGTGAGCAAGGTGTCTTTTGTCAGTTCTTTCGGGTAAAGAGGAGTTATCGACGGATAGACAGATGTTATTCCACCATCGATAACCTCGATCTTTCCGGCGAACTCCGGTATCTCGAAAGATGTTTCCTCATGCTCCCGGTTGTAGCCTTCCACCGTAGAATTCATCCAGTGGTCGTTATGTTCCACTGGCACCGTCACCATATCGAAATTGAAATGATCGAAATCACGTGTTTCGGTCATTTTCTTATTGAACACCCCGGTAGTGATGATAACCAGACCGGTTAAAGAACAGATCAGGAGAGTATCGATATACGGTCCCAGCATGGCCACCGTCCCCTCGCGTACAGGATATTTGGTCTTGGCCGCAGCGTGAGCGATAGCCGCCGAACCCTGCCCGGCTTCGTTGGAGAAAAGCCCGCGTTTGACTCCCCAGATCATAGTCTTTATAAAGAAAATCCCTGCGAAACCGCCTATGAAGCTAACCGGGGTAAAGGCCGATTTGAATATTAATGTGAATGTCCCGGGAAGCTTATCAATATTAGCCAATAGGATTACCATGGCGGCGGTGACATAGATAATGGCCATCCCCGGAGCAAGTATCGATGCCACTCTGCCAATACGCTTGATACCGCCGATAATCACCATGGCCACCAGGAATGCCAGCCCCAGCCCGGTCATCCAGATCGGGATGGAGAAATCGGAGTTCAGCTGATCGGCGACCGTGAATGCCTGAATACCATTTCCGGTGCCGAACGAACAGAGCACGGCAGCAATGGCGAAGAAGACAGCCAGCGGTTTTAAACCCAACCCTTTCTGAATGTAATACATTGGCCCGCCCGACGCCGATCCGTCCGGATTTATTTTTCGGTATTTCATGGAGAGAGTGCACTCGGCATATTTCAATGATGTCCCCAGTATGCCGGTTACCCACATCCAGAAAAGAGCTCCCGGCCCGCCGTAATGGATGGCGGTTGCTACACCCGCGATATTGCCGATTCCGACGGTTGCCGACAACGCCGCCGACAACGCCTGGAAATGTGTGATATCGCCTGCATCGGACGGGTCATCATACCGGCCGCTGGTGACACCAATGGCGTGAACGAAATATCTAATTTGCGGCCAGCCGAGCCGAAATGTTATGAATATGCCCGTTGCCAGCAGCAACACAATCATGAAGGGAACCGAGGATGGCGTCGCCCAGATCAGGTCGCTACCAAACTTGATAATTGAAATGATGAGTTCCAAAATGCCTCCGTTAGATTATCATTTTCAACAAGCTGCCGCGACAACAGACACGGACGAATCAGCGGACAATCAGAGCATAAATAGGATATTTATATTTGAATGTAAAGCGCTAATAAATATGCAGCAATAATCGCCGACTAATCTCCCGCTCACTAAACAGAAGAAAGATCTTGCTATTTTCCTATCAATACCTGAAAGTTGTTCTAATGAACGGGCGCTCAATTGTAGAGGGCTAAAGGATGGAAACGGGATGAGCGTTTCAACAAACGTTATGACAGGGAAAGGACTGCAAGCGCTCTGCGTGTTGGCATCGCTAATCTGTATTCTCGCTTGTTCGACCTCATCGCCACCTGAAGAGATTGTCCAGAATTACAGAGAGGCATTGAATTCACACAACGTTGACTCTTTGATGAATTATTTCGGCGACGATATGGTGTTTGAAATCCCGTCGATGCGGATGAAGCTTTCCGGAAAGCCTGCCCTCCGAGGGCTGGCTGGATACGATTCGGTCCTGAATACAAACATGGTGTTGACAAATATCAGGGTAGGAGGCGATACGGTGATCTGCGAGATAACCGAAAGCAACGACTGGATGAATGCTGCCGGAATGACATCGGCACATTATTCGGAGGCTATCTTTGTCGTCATCAACGGCAAGATCTCCCACATCAAAGCCGAGATATCCGATTCCAGCGCCGCCAATTTCGATAAGGTTTTGAGCGAATTTGTGCCTTGGGTAAATGAAAACTATCCTGAATCTATGACGGAGATGATGCCCGAGGGAAATTTCGTATTCAATGCCAAAAATGGAGAGACAGTTGTAAGACTTCTACGCCAGTGGCGCCAGGCAATGGAGAGCGAAAAAGCGAGCCATTAGCCCTGTTATGATTGAGGAAAAGTAATTGTCGAGTTTCTCTGCGCCTGCAGCGGATTAAAACCCGACTTACAAATTTGACCGGACACCATTTAGTAACCAGCTTTTTTGTTCTGGTTACTTAGCGCCGCTTAGTAACCACTGATGCTATTTCAAAAACTTTCCATTCTTAAAGAACAACTGGCCGTCGGCGTAGAGGGCGCCATGCTTTCGCAGGTCGCAAACCATATCCCAGTGCAAACCCGATTGATTCTTGCTTCCGCTTTCCGGGTAAGCCTGCCCCAGTGCCATATGCATGGTGCCGCCGATTTTCTCGTCGAAAAGGGTGTTGCGTGTAAACTGCTTGATACCGAAATTGGTGCCGATAGCAAGTTCGCCCACAAAACGCGCGCCCCTGTCCATATCAATCATGGCGTTAAGGAATTTCTCGCCCTTGGCGGCTGTGGCTTTCACAACCTTGCCGCTCTTGAATTCGAGACAAACGTCGTCGACTTCGCGGCCGTGGTAGACTGCCGGAAATGAGAACCGTATATGACCGTTGGCCGAATTCTCCACCGGCCCGGTGAAAACCTCGCCGTCTGGGAAATTATTGGCGCCGTCGCAGTTGATCCATTTTCGCCCCGCAACGTTGAACGTAAGATCCGTATCCGGCGCTACAATCTGGATCTTCTTCTTGCGGGACAAGTATCTTATCAGGCGGGCGTTATATTTCGAGAGCTTTTTCCATTCGGCCACGGGATCTTTTTTATCGAGCCTGCAGGCGGCGAAAACGAAATCCTCATAATCGGCCAGGGACATTCCCGCATCCTGAGCCGCCGCCGCCGTGGGGTAGAGACATCCTACCCAGAAAAAATCTCCCTTTGCTGTCCGGGCCATATACTTTTTCATCAAAGGCGCCGCCGCTTTCTGGGCGACAGCCTGTTTTTTGGGATCGATATTGGTCAGCTCCCTGGTGTTGAAGCTGGACATGATCGCAATTGCAGCATCGGCCTTGTTTAACTCGTACTTCTGAAGGGGGGTGATATACTTAAGCTGTTTCTCGGATGAGTGTTTAAAATAGATCTCCTGCAATCCCTCCACTATGACACGGGTGTAAGGGTGCGCTCCCGTATGCAGCGCCTTTTTGTAAAGCTCTTTTATCAATGGTGTTGCCAGCGCCGTGCCCCGTATGCCGAGGAGCTGGTCTTTTTTTAATTTTATGCAATACTTGAGCAAGACATCGGCATACTTTTCAATTCGCGGATCCCTCATTTTTCACCCTCTCTGAATTATTAATCCAGTCATTTCATAAAATATAATACACCGGTCACCATCAGTTAAAGAACTTTTCCCAAAAAAAAGAAACTGCATATTAGTTCCCTTCTTCCAGCAGTCTTTCGAGTTTGCGGTAGAGAGTCTCCAGCCGAGTATACAGGTTGTCTCGTTGATCCAGCAAAGCTGAAAGTCTCTCCCAATCAGACGATTTTTCCAGAGCCTTTATTGCAGTTTCCAGATTTGAAATTTGCTCCTCGATTGCGCTGATCTCCTCTCTGGCCTTCATTACAATCTGCGGATTGGTTCGACGTTTTCTTCTCTTTCGTGATGGCGGTGGTATTTTCGATGATCCGGGAACTGACTTTGTGCTCTCCGCCAGGGCCTGTGTTTTGCGCCTGTAATCTGAATAATCGCCAAGATATATCTTCATGTAGCAACCTTCTATTGCAAAAATCTTATCAACCAGACGATCTAAAAACTCCCTGTCGTGAGAAACGCAGAGGATAGTTCCTTTGTAGCCGGCCAGCGCCTCCTCCAGAGCCTCACGCGATTGTATATCGAGATGGTTGGTGGGCTCGTCGAGAACGAGAAAGTTCGGCTCGGTTGCAATCAGGCGGGCCAGAACAAGCCTGGACTGTTCGCCGCCGGAAAAAGAATCGATGCGCCTGAGAACGTCATCCCCTCTAAAAAGAAATCGAGCCAGATAGCCTCTTATCTGGGATTCGTTCCACTCCGGCCTGATCTCGCGGATGGCCGATAGGGGATCTGATTCCTTATTAAGGTTTTCGGTCAACTGGTCGTAATATCCCACGTTCAATCTCCTGCCGAGCTCGATCCGCCCCGATACCGGCTTCAATTCTCCCAGCATGAGTTTGATTATGGTCGTCTTCCCTGAACCGTTGGGGCCGAAGAGACCTACTCTATCGCCACGCTCCATGATGAAATTGAGATTTTCCAGGAACTGATCGCTATCGTAAGAGAATGATACCCCGTCGCACTTGACCACGATCTTCGCCGATCTATCGGCGCCTGCAAATCGCAGGGCGGCGGCCCCGTCCTCCGACGGTGGTTTTTTGAGCTTATCCATTTTCGCCAGCATCTTCCGTCGCGACTTGGCCTGCTTGGTTTTCTGACCGGCAATGTTACGCCGGATAAAATCCTCGGTTCTGGCGATGAACTCCTTCTGAGCCTCATAATTCTTCATAGCGGAAGATAGTCTTTCCTCCCTTTCCACCAGATAGTTATCATAACCGCCGGCATAAACCATGGTCTTGCCCGCAACCATCTCCCAGATGCTGGTGGCCGTATTTCTGATGAATGCCCGGTCGTGAGAGACATAGATTACACCACCATCGAACGATTTGAGGTATGATTCCAGAAATTCCAATCCCGAGATATCGAGATGGTTGGTCGGCTCATCTAAAAGCAACAGATCGGGCGAACTTATCAGCATTCTTACCAGTGCGGCGCGGTTGCGCATACCTCCGGAGAGCTCGGCGAGACTCATCTCGTGTTCCTGCGAATCGAAACCGAGACCGGTGAGGACCTCTCTGGCCCTCGAATCCATCTGATACCCTCCGAGTTGCTCGAACCGGCTTTGCAACCGTCCCAGCTCACTGAGCAGATTTCTGTTGCCGTGATCTTCCGATAGGGCGCTATGAATCTCGTGGAGGCGGTGTTTCATTTTGACGAGATCTTCAAGACCCCCAACGGCATATTCGAAAAGACTGCCGGTATCCGAAACTCGCACTTCCTGAGGCAGGTAGCCGCGATTTATCGAGTTTGGAATCTCCAGAATGCCAGAATCGCGATCGATCTTGCCCGCCAGTATCTCTAAAAGCGTAGTTTTGCCTGTACCGTTGGCACCCAGAAGGGCAATTTTCTCTCCCGTTCTGATAGCTCCCGAGGCACCCTCCAGAACCGATACGGGCGGGTAGGATTTATGGATCGACGAAAATCCGGCGAGTATCATGAATCCTGCACCCCGTCTTCGTTTTCTCCAGCTTCAAGTCTTTTCATGAGGACAATTATAAATATCCCAATTGTGATTTCCAAAGAATAAAACATGGGAATCCGCTTTTGCGGTATCATCCTGATATATTATGAAAGTTTTTTCTCTGTTTGAATTATTTGTTTTCGACCGGAACGCAGGCTTCGGTCGGACAAACCTCGGCGCAATCACCGCAGTCTGTGCATTTAATGGGATCTATTATATATTTGGGATCACCGGCCGTGATGGCGTCCTCGGGGCATTCCGGCAGGCAGGCATCGCACAGGATACAATCGTCGGTAATCTTGTACGCCAAATTATTCCTCCTTAAACGACTCTATTGAAGAATCGTAATTGCTATTATCGGCCTGTCGCAAATAAAAAGGCCTGACGCAGGCTGTCAAGGCCAAATTGGGATATGACGAGCCTATAACGGATCGTCATGGCGACTTTTATTCCTATTTAATTGTGAATTCCCAGCGGCACCAGTACTTGCCGTTGTAATCATCGGGAGGGCAGTGCAGGCATCCGGTACCGATCCGCGAGTCGATCGCCCTGGCAAAAGAGTCATATTCTATAACGCCAACCTCTTTGCAGGGGAAGGGCGCCAGTCCCTTACGCTGGCGGGCCTCCTGAACACGGCATCCGGTCATCTCGAATACCAGTTTCCTACCCGATTTTTCGACTATTCTCTGATCGTTGATGAAAGCGTACAATCTTTGTTTCAGCGCTTCCTCCAGCAGGTCCAATCCTCCGCCGGGTTCCTTGCCCAGGCGTTTGAGTATTCGTCCCGCCTCGATAGGTGAAAACCTGCTCCAGGCTACGCCGTCCAGTTTGATTGCGGCCTCGATACCGAATTCGTTTTCGACCGCCTGGAACCAGAGACCGTCATGCGCCAGCCAGAGCCTGGCGAAATCATTAATCAAAATATCTTTTTCTTCCATAAGCAGCTAATTAACTGGATGATGATTCTGCCCCTTCATCGCCCTTTTTGTATTTCTTTTTTCGGGTGTATTTGCTTTTATCGCGATGAACCTTTTCGGTTTTTTTCGGCAGCGGTATCCGACGTTTCGGTTTCTTCACACGATTTGGCATCTACATTTGATTTTTCAGAACTCGTGTCAGTTTGAAGATAACCGGGTTATCGCCGTCGGGGCAGGATATATTGAGCGTATCCCTGTCCTTCTTTTTCCACGGCACCAGCCCGCCGAAACGAAAGCCCGTGGCAAACGGCATTACGGAATGCTCAGCCCAGGGGCAGAGTTTGGGATCGCCGATTGTGAACTCATCGCCTATCTTCAGTTCCCGGGGACATTCTCCGCCACCGAGTATATTGACGATTTTCATTTTGACATCATAATCCGGCATGGCGCCTCCTTGCGAGATTCAACCTGCGTCTCACAGCATATCGTGAACGCAATATAGCGACCAGTCAATATCTCTTAATCGCTTCATATTGTCAAGCGCAGGGAGAAAAAGTAGCCCGGCTACAGAATATCCGATTTTGGATTCATCACGCGGATTTTCCTTCCTGAAGTAGCAAATAACCAAAACCGACGGTGAAGAAAAGG
Source organism: uncultured bacterium (assembly GCA_965541585.1). Lineage (GTDB taxonomy): Bacteria > Zixibacteria > MSB-5A5 > UBA10806 > UBA10806 > CBDVBL01. The sequence goes on from CBEUCH010000002.1 coordinate 19,363, forward strand.
TAGACGGCAACGATGCTCCAACCGAGCAGGTTCAAGCCGCCTGAAAGCTGAATTATCAGTGTGGCGACAAGAGCGATAGCGTCATAGATAAATAAGTTCAGGATGATCGCCCGCCGGGCATCGGATGCCTCCGCCTTCCTGGCGAACCAGGTAAGCATGAGATTGCCTGAAAGCGCTGCGCCGTATTCCCTCGCAGTTAGCGCCGCTCCCGCACAAAATGAAGTTCCCAGCAGGGTCAGCAATTGACCGGGAAAAAATAAAAGTATGGGCGCGAAGCCAAGACAGACAACGGCTTTGATGATCATCAATGTTCTGAAATTCATCGAAACCCTCCATGTTTTGATAATTTGCGGGTATCCAGACCCGTTTCACCTATCGAAAGGTGTATGTCGTCAGAACTTCCCGATATTAATGCTAAGAGGTAGTTTTTGGATTATCAAGTTTATTAATGATCCCGTCCTCGCGCTGGTAGGGTAATGGAGTGCGAACTAACGGTTGAGAATAGACCATATTGAAATCAATATTGTAGGGGTCAGGTTACCTGACCCCTACGGATTGGCTCTGATTTTTTATCGCGCTGTCGGCCCCGCCTTTAGCGGGGTTTCCCGATCCCGCCATAGGCGGGACTGTCAGGAAGGGTCATACGACTCGCAGAGGTTCCTGAAAGCGCATTAACAGCATAATATAAGTTGCCAGAGGGGCGTTTCCTCGAGTATTATATACACCGGATAAAAATGGAGAGTGTATTTATGAGAAAACTTATTCTTTTTTTAACATTATTAGTCGTGTCCGTGCCCGTTGCTCAAAGTGAGACGCCGAAGGAGGGTCAGTTCGGTCTCGGGGTTATCGCCGGGGAACCGACCGGGCCATGTTTCAAGCTCTGGACGAGTCAGCGCACCGCCATCGACGGGGCGGCGGCCTGGTCGTTTGCCAAGAACTCCGGGATGCATCTGCATGCCGATTACCTGGTTCACGTTTACGATTTGATCGATGTCGAAACAGGGCGATTGCCGCTCTATTACGGGATCGGCGGCAGAATCAGGTTTGGCGAGGGTAATCGCGATGACAATATCGGGGTTCGCATCCCGGTCGGATTGGCGTACCTGGTTGAAAATGTGCCGCTGGATGTTTTCTTCGAAATCGTGCCGATCCTCGATCTGGCACCCGATACCGACCTCGATTTCAACGCCGCCATAGGCGTCAGGTATTTCTTTTAAGGAGTTGACGGCTCTATCAGGCTTATTTGTAGCGACAGAACATCGTTCTGTCTTGTCTGCTTTGTCATGCCGCACTTGTCCATACGGCCTACGGCCCGTAGGGATCCGTAGGAATGCGGCATCCATATCATGTCGGGAGCGCAGGGCTCCCCACCTACCGCTCTAGATTAGAGGGGTTGCTGATTGGGAAGGGAGTTAAAATGCAACTATTACCAGGAGGGCAAGAATCCAAACACCTAAAAGGGCTTCAAAGCCCACTAATATCCTTGCCCATCGAATTGGCTCATATTCAACTGGTTCAAGAAGGAAGAATTGCATCCATTGATGAGGCCGAAAAGACCCATAACCAAAGGTAACGAAAGATAACAGGCTAAAATATAAGCAATGTAGTATAAGTTTCCCTTTTCCAAAACCTGGTATTTCTGCCTTATTGTTGGATTCTTCTCGTTTTAATATAATTCCTGATTTCGAATTCTTATATAATGTTAGAATTAGAAATGGAAGACTAAATAGAATAATGATAAAAATGGAATATGGAATTAACCAAAACGGTTTTGACCCATATCCATACGTCCATTTTAAGAATACTTTTCTAAGGCCAGCAATATACCATGAGGACCCTTTAGTCCTGATTTCATTTTCTCTATAGTTGAACTCGGCTGCGATTTCGGGCATGCGTACTTCTTGATAAAAATACTTCAGATCTCTATATGTGATTTCGGCTTTTATATAATCGTCATTTGCTTTTGTAGAATCTGCGTCTACCTCCTCACCAATAACATAGCGACTGCTAAGCTTATCACCCCATCGAATATATCTTATGTTTTTTGCTTCGTGTAAGTTCGATCCCCAAAGGTATGTTGAATCAAAAATCGCATGAAGCAAATCAGTATCCTTAAGGTTTGTTTTAACCAAGAATGATTTCTTTAAATTAGCCCTCCAGAGTCTTGCTTTCTCGAGATCTGAATTACCTAAATATGCTTCTTCCATTTTTGCGTTAGTAAAGTCGGCTAATCTTAAATCTGCCCATAGAAAACTGGCATTTCTAAGATCTGAATCTATAAAAACAGCACCTTTTAAAATCGCTTCAGCGAAATTAGCCCACTGAAGGCTACAATTTTGGAAATTAGTATTTTTTAGAATTGTATTTGTAATGATTAAAGAACGTCCTTTTCCCTGTTTAAAATTTGAGCCAAGACTCGCCGCCTGCAGACAGGAAGAAACCAGGTCTATCCCCGATAGATTATTACCCGACAATGGGGCCAAGCGCATATCGTATCCCTTCAAAATCATGCTATCAGATTCTGAAGGTATTTCAAAGAAGTAGCCGCGTATGGCCCTGTCTTTTTTTAAAACCTTTAGTAGCAAGTGTACATTTTCTTTAGTCCAGCGAGTACGTAGACTATCTTTTTCCTCATCAGAGTATTCTATCCAATCCTTGAATTCTATAGTATTAGTACCATATACATAATTGATGGATAGGATTATCGTAAATAAAAATATTTTTAAAAGTACTTTGGCGGATCTCATTTAAATATTCCGATTCCTTTATTATGTTATTAATTAAATATGATTATTCGGCATAAGTTGTCAAGATAATCGTCGGATTTTTCATCCGCTATACGCGGACTCAGAACCCGACCTACGGCTTCCCCTACTCCACCCTCTTGGCCAGCACCTCCGTAAGCTCTTTCACCTCATGCGTCTCATCCTTGCCCAGCGCCTTGAGGCCGTCGGTCATCATGGTCATGCAGAAGGGGCAGGAGACGCCGATGGTTTTAGCGCCGGTGGCCACGGCCTCTTTGGTGCGGTTTTCGTTGATACGCTCGCCGCGGGTTTCTTCAAGGAACATCCGGCCGCCGCCGGCGCCGCAGCAGAAAGACCACTCGCCGGTGCGCTTCATCTCGATTCTCTTGGCGCCCGGTATGGAATCGATAATATCTCTGGCCGGCTGGAACATCTGGTTATGCCGCCCGAGAAAGCAGGAATCGTGGAACGTTATCTCGCCCAATCCATCGCCGGAGATCTTGAGCTTCCCCTCGGCGATGAATTTAGCCAGCAGTTCATGAACATGATAAACCTCGTAGTTGCCGCCGAAATCGGTGTATTCGTTTTTAAAAGTGTTGTAACAATGCGGGCAGTTGGTGAATATCTTTTTAACACCGGCTTTGTTAAACGTTTCCACATTAGCCTTTGCTTGTGTCTGGTAGAGATATTCCTCGCCCATGCGGCGTGCGGGATCGCCGGTGCAGGTTTCGTCGGAGCCGAGGATGGCGAATGACACGCCGGCTTTGTTCATCAGCTTCACGGTCGCCTGTGAGACCTTGATATTTCTGGCATCCAGAGCGCCGGCGCACCCGACCCAGAAGAGATATTCGGCGTCCGGTTTTTCCGAGATATGTCTGACATCCAATCCCCGGTACCATTCGGCGCGTGCCTTCTGTCCCAGCCCCCAGGGATCGCCGGCTTTTTCGATATTCTTCAACGCCAGGCCGCCTTCGGATGATATCCGGGCCTCGTTTAGTACCAGTGACCGCCGAAGCTCCATCAGCATAGGTATATGATCGATGAGAAGCGGGCAGGCGCGGACGCAGGCGTCGCACATAGTGCAGTCCCAGATGACATCCTCGGTGATGACATCCTCGATAAAACGCTCGCTGAATCCTTCGACTTTTCTCTTGAACAGATACGGCGCCTTTTTCTGGGCATGCTTTCTAAGCTGCATGATAATTTTCTTGGGTGATAGCGGTTTGCCGGTGATATATGTCGGGCATTGATCCTGGCATCGTCCGCATTCCGTACAGGCATAACCGTCGAGGAGATACTTCCATGAGTATTGCTCGACCCTGGTGACGCCGTATTCCTCCACCTCGTCGGCCTCCAAATCAGGAGTCGAGAGCTTGCCGTCTGATTGAAGCCGCGAAAAGAATACATTCGGCAGGGAGCAGAAAACATGCATATGCTTGGAGACGGGTACATAATTGAGTATTGCCAGAAAGAAAACCAGATGCCCCCACCAGAAAAGATGAACGTAGAATAAGAGAGAACTCTGGGACAAGCCCACATTTGCAATCACGCCGGCCAGAAACGTCGCGGCAAAAGCCGATGGCTGGATCACTCCCTGGGCCGTCATGTTGAAACCATCGGATAGCAGGTCGAAAACTATCAAACCGGCGATCAGAATCAGGATGATGGCCGGTTCCCAGCCTCGGGCCATCCTCTCGGAGCGCAAAAAATTTCGCTTTATAACCACCAGCAGAATACCGGTCAATGCCAGCAGGCTGAACAAATCCACCAGAAACAGAAATGGCTTATGCAGAAGGCTACCTAATAATGGTAGCTCAAAATTCGGCGAAAACCCTTTGCCGAAGAAATTCAGGGTTGCAAAGGATATGATAATAAAACCCCAGAAGATCAGAAAATGGGCGCTGCCCATCAGAAGCTGATCCAAAAGACGCCTCTGGCCGAACACGAATTTGAAAAGGCGTCCGAAACGTGCCCCTATACGATCCCATCTTTTCTCCGGGCCAAATGAACGCAACAGCCGAATATAAAAATATAATTCGCAGGCCAGAATAATCAGACTTATACCAAAAACTATGAAAAACGCGATCCTCTCGATCCCGGCCGGCGTTATTTCAACAGGTCCTGGCATGATTGTCTCTTTCTAAACGAGCAGTATGCTCGTGAATTATTTAACTATCAAATCCATACGAAACCACCCTGACTCGCAAACAGAGACAGGTTCGAATCATATTCTATAGATTGCATATCGGATCTTGTCAATAAATCTTCAGGTGATGAATGATCTCATTGTGAAGTCTGCGGGAGATATGGCAGATAGCCGAAGCAATAGAAATGGTAGTTATTGATATTCTTAACGATTCTAACCGCCGCCCTTCATCATTTTGACAAAGGCGTCGAAATCCTTGACCAGGAGACGTCCCGATATAGTTGCCAGGAGTCCCTCTTTTTGAAACCTGCTCACGGTGCGGATGGTCGTTTCCACTGTAGAGCCGACTATATCGGCTATATCCTGCCGGGTGAGCCGGATATTTATAAGGATACCGTCGTCCGTGGGTGTGCCGTGATTCTCGCAGAGCCTGACGATAACCGACGCGATTCTGCTTTCCACCTTGGATGATACCAGGGAGATGATGACATCGTGGGCATCCATCAACTTTGCGCCGAGATATTTTATGATCCCCCTGGCAATTCCCGGATATCTGGAAAGCAGATCATCGTAACTCTCCCGCGACAGCCCATACACGGTAGTCGGCTCGACAGCCTGCGCCCCGTTTCGATGCGTGTCGCCGAAAAGAGTCGTCCCGCCGCAGATCTGACCGGGAATCATTACCTCTAATACCATCTTTTTGCCTGAGGCCGAAGTCTTCAAAAGCCTGACGCGGCCCGATTTTATTACATAAATCTTACTTGCGGAATCCCCCTCCCGGAACAGGTACTGATTCCTTCTAAACTCGTATTCATGGAAATACGGCTCTAAATGGGATAGATCCTCATTCCCCAGGCCCTTGAAGAATGGGATTTTCGATATCGCCTCGGCCTTTGAATGAATCGGTTTGGCCTTGACTTTCAGTATATGTGATGGATGTTTCCCGCCGGTCTTCGAGATGCCCGGCGGATGGCCGCCTGAGCTCCTTCCGGATCTAATGTTCGTCATACCTCCAGCTCATATAACTTCATCTTAATAATTATCGTTTGCATGTCAAGCCCTAAGATCGAGAACAAATTTCGCCTGTTAAATCCATTTCATCAAAGGTATATCATGCCCGAAGATCGATATTCTCCATCCTGATAATCAAACAGCTCTGTTTAATAATGAAACAGGTAACCAGGATATTGTGCCGGGAATCCGGCGTAACGGAGCTTTTGTTCATGTCCAGATCGGTATGGTAATCAGAAAATAACCCTCGGAGCAGCCCATCGATTTATGGGAAAGCTCCTATATTTTAAAATCTTGCCCCGGATTTTCCCATCCCGGCAAACGGACCTGTTTCACGCTCGACCGTGTTGGCGCACAACAGGTTATACCACCCCCTGAAACAATGGTCTCCTCCCTATCTGCTGCGGCATAGCCTTTGATTCTTATGGTAGCCAGAGAGTTAAAAGAGGGGGACTGATGAGGATGAGATTTACCTTAAACATGGAAGATCTGGTTGTTAACGGCAACGTCATCGACAACATGATTCTGGATTGGATAGAAGAGGTCACGCAGGAGAAGGTTCTGGAAATTTCTCACCAGTGGATTTCCTCGCAGACATTCTTGACCGAGAGGATGATCGGTCTAAACAGGGTCGGAGAATCGAGCCTTACCATCGAACCGATGGAGGAATAACCAGCCATGGAGCGTTTTGCCTGGTTCTACGATGAGGTCATGGCGCAAATCGCCAACTTAAAGCAGTTTGTAATCTCCATTCTCCGGAATATTCCATTTCTGGGAAATTTGTCCGACAGCCAGCTTCAATGGATTTTTATAAGTCTGGTTTTTATTATTTTAATCTCGGTCATACTGCCTCTAATCAGGTGGTCGGTGAAAATAGCAGTGGGCGCCGTAGTCCTGGCAACCATATTGGCCTTTATTACGTCATCATCTTTCTGGAGCATGCTGCCCTTTACCGGACTGGGCGTGGCCATTGTCCTGTTCTCGAATAAGTTCCAGATGGGTTGATAGTTTGGAACCAGAGAAGAATAAATTGAAGAATTTCACAAGAAATACAAGGGTTTGTTCCAAATGCGGCCGGTCAATCGATAAGAATGGCTCGTTACCGCTCTGTCGTGGATGCCTGTCAGAACTGCCTGGATATAAGAAGATGGTCGAAAATGCTAAGGCTTCTTTGCATTTTGTTCCCCGCCGTGCCTGCGACGATCCGAATCTCCGCGCCGGCCTTTGAGTTTGCTTGATAGCAAATCATGAGTTCTCTGCAACGATGATTGCCTGCTGGTTCGGAGCATTTTAGATAAGCCGCTCATTCCCTTGTCGCTTTCACCCGTCAACGTCTCTGCAAATCTTCCCGTATGAATCTCGTCGTATAACGTTTCCATCTTCTGTTTAAATCCGGAATCGAATAAAAAATCCTTGTTCTTCAGCGATCCGAAGGCAGCAGTTTTGCTGATTCGCTCAAACATCCCGGCGGGGCCGAACTGTTTTACCAGATCGATCAACAAATCGAGTTGATAAATGCACTCGAGATAAGCCGACTCCTCTGAATGCCCGTTCTTGACGAGAGTATCGAAGCCCGACTCCATCAACCCCACGAGTCCCCCGCAGAGTACGGCCTGTTCGCCGAATATATCCCCCATCGCTTCCTCCTTGAATGTCGATGGGAACAGATTAGTCTCCGGACATCCTATGGCGGTGGCATAGGCACAGGCTATCCGCAAGGTCTCCCCGGAATGGTCGTTCTCGATTGCCCTGAAAGCAGTAAAAGAATCGCCATCCAGGTAATCTTCCCGCAGCCGAAGGCCCGGGCCATGCGGGGCTATCAGTATCACGTCACAATCCGGAGGCAGCTTTACCAGCCCGAATGCGATTGAGAGACCGTGTGCGAAAATCAACGCCTTGCCTGAAAGGATTTGCAGTTTTCGAAGTCCATCAAACAGCTCCTTATGCTTGTGGTCGGGGATCAATATGGCAATTATCTCGGATTTCCTAATCGCTTTCTCTGGAGTCGTAGCTGTGAAACCGTCCTCGCTGGCGGTTTTTCTGGATTTGCTGGCAGATGGCAGCCCAATTAGCGGCAAGACGCCGGAATCGCGCAGATTCAAAGCCTGCGCACGTCCCTGCGAACCATAGCCCAGTATGGCGACGCTTTTGCTTTTCAAGAAATCTGGTAGTCTTTTAACGGTTCTCTTCCCCGGCACGGCAAATCAAGATCGCATTTGTATCCGGATAAGTCAAATCAAAATGGGCGTCACGTTTTATTATCCATATGCCCATATTCGTTTGGATCCGTTGGACAGATTGGGACACGCTAATTATGCGGGAAGTAATCACCCTCTAATGTAGACTGCCGCCAAACATCACTTGACCCTCAACCCTACATCCTGTAATTTCAAATCCATGTTGTCAGTCAGAAACGTGGTCAAATATTACGGCCGGCGGCAGATGGTCTTAGACAATATATCCTTTGAGCTGAATAAAGGTGACATGGCGTTCTTGACAGGGCCGTCCGGAGCCGGCAAGTCGACCCTTCTGAGGCTATTGTTTCTTGAGGAGAAGCCCACTTCGGGGGAGATTGAGCTCGGCCCTTTCAACCTCAACAGCCTGCCGAAAGACAGGATACCGTATCTGAGGCGGCATGTGGGCATAGTTTTTCAGGATTTCCGGCTGATTCCGGATCGCACCGCCTCCGAAAATGTGGCTCTGGCCATGGAGGTCGTCGGCAAGATGGGCATTGAGATACGAAGAAAGACAGACGATATTCTGAAACTGGTCGGCATCTGGCAGAAACGAAATCAATACCCGCACCAGCTTTCGGGCGGCGAGGCCCAGCGGGTGGCGTTGGCTCGTGCCGTCGTCAACGAACCGCTGGTCATTCTGGCCGACGAGCCAACGGGCAATCTCGACGACAAGAACTCGATCGAATTGTTTGAGCTTTTTAAGAAGATAAACATTCAAGGCTCGACGATCTTAATTGCCACCCACCAGGTTTCGCTGGCAAAAGCATACGGCCGAAGAATCCTCTATCTCGAAGACGGCGCTCTGAGAGAGGAGAGAGGTTGAAAACCTTGATTCGGGTCGCGGTCGAAATCGGCCGCGCCATACGATACGAGCTACTGTCCACTCTTGGCACTCTTCTCACCGTATTTCTCGCCATGAGCCTGCCGGGCGCCCTGTGGATAATATCGAATAACCTCTCAAGAGTTGAGAATGAACTTAAATCCAACCTCACGGTCGATGTTTTTCTTGTAGATGAGCTGTCGGCCGACGAGGTGGAGAGTATGCGATCCGAGCTCATGGCCCTGGAGGGGATAACTGAGGCGCGGTATCTCTCCAAACAGGATGCGCTTTATAAGATGAGGGAGACTTTCGGACTGGAGATGATACAGGGTATCGATGAAAATCCCCTGCCTGCATCATTCGTTCTGAAAATAGATGATTCTCTTTTCGAATCTTACAGATCAGAAGGGCCGGGAGCATCAGATTCGATGCTGGCTCGAATTGCCGGGCTACCGGGTGTAGAGGACGTTGTGTTTTCGGGGGAAATACTTAACGACCTTAATCGAATAATAAATTCAGTGGAAATACTCGGTATGGCCATCGGGCTTCTTGTAGCATTTTCCGCTATATTTATTGTAGCGAATACGGTGAGAATTGCTATCTCCGATCGGAGGAAGGCTGTGGAAATTATGCAGCTTGTGGGCGCTACGCGCAGCTATATATTGACGCCGTTCGTTTCCCTGGGAGGACTGCTCGGGCTCTCAGGCGCCGCGCTGGCAACGTTATTTCTGTGGCTTTCGACGACTTTTGTATCACGGCATCTAATAGCGATTTTCTTTTTCGATAGCTACGAGATTACGGCATTCGTCTTAACCGGCCTGCTTCTGGGTATGGTAGGGGCTTTGATGGCGACGAAAAGATTCTTGAAAATATGAAGTTGCAACTGCTCACAGCCGTATCATTAAGTCTTGCCTTTGCCGCCCTGTCGGATTCCGAACCGGTTGGAGAGGATCTCGAACAGCGGGATCAGATTGAGACAATAAAGGACGAATTGCAATCGAAGCGGTCTGAGTATGAAAGACTCGGCCAAAAGGAAAAAGACCAGTTAACCAGACTCAGCGATATAGAGGAGCAGATGGCCCTGTCAGGACAACTCATCCTTAAAATAGAAAGAAAATCCAAAAAGCTTCTGCGGAGTATCAAGGCCGAGCAGGCGGAACTTGATGCCGCAGAGAAAGCCTTAGAGGAAAAGAAGAAGGCGTTGCTAAAAAGGATGCGGTATATTTATAAGGTCGGCAGTCGCCCCGGCTGGATGGAGGTTATCTCTTCGCGCGATCCCGCCGAGGCACTTACCGCCTATAAGAATATGCAGACCATTATCGCCTACGATAAGCACCTCGTGGAATCCTGCAATGACCTTTCGCTGAGCATATCGGGAAGATTGGCGAAGCTTCACGGAGATAGAAGGCTTCTGGACGATCTCAGGCGTGACAGCGAAACCGAATTAGAGCTTCGGAAAATGACTCTGGACGGGCGCAAAAAACTTCTGAGCAGATTGCGCAAAGATAAGTCTGCCGTCGGTAGAGCCATGGAAAATCTGGAGGAGGATGCGGGGCACATCGCCGGTATTTTAGATGGCTTGCAGGCCGACATCGATCCTAATGTGGAATCGCCGGAGTTGGTCGGCCTCGAGGGGAGTAAAGCCGATTTGATCTGGCCGGTTCATGGACAAATCATCGGGTCGTTCGGCGCCAGAAAGGATGCCCGGGGTTTGAAGATCACAAATCCGGGAATCGATATCAAGGCTTCCTATGGTGCAAGGGTGAAGGCGGCGGCCAGGGGGAAAGTCATATATGTGAGCTGGCTGAGAGGTTATGGACTGTTTATAATAATCGATCATGGGAAAAGCTTCTATACGTTATATGCAAATCTATCATCAGCTTCAGTTGAAGCGGGCGACGAGGTGATAGCGGGCCAGACCATAGCGGAGGTCGGTGATTCCGGAACGCTCGAGGGTCCTCGATTGCATTTCGAGCTGCGCCGTAAAAAAGAACAATTAGACCCCGTCGATTGGCTCAGGTAATACGATGATCGACCACTTGGAAGGACTATCTAAAACTCTATCGGATTCCGCCCGCAAGGGCAATTTGAGTCAATCATTGCTTCTCGTTGGCCGGCCGGGAATCGGAAAATTCTCTCTCGTTATGAATATGGCCAGAGTTTTACTCTGCGAGAAGGATATGTCGGGATGTGGCAAATGTTCTTCCTGCAGGGAGGTAAACAAGCTCAATCATCCCGATTTTCCGCTGCTTTTCCCGTTTCCGAACCTGCGGCCGGAATCGAAAAAGATGATAGTCTTCCCTTTCTCAGATCCTGTTTCCTCCAGTGCAAAGTTCTCCGAGGATACCCATGATGAGATCGAGCGCTTCAAAGAGGCCAAACTCTCAAATCCGTATACCATTGTCGATTTCGACAAGAAAGAGAATATACCGGTGGAGCTGGTGAAGGATATGATGCGCGCCTTATCCAGAAAGCCTCTTCGGGGACGAAGACGTGTCGCCGCCGTTCTGGATATAGATAAGATGGCCTTCGGAGCCGCTGATCTTTTCCTGAAGACGGTCGAAGAGCCACCGGCTAACACACATGTAATCCTGACGACGTCGAGGCCGGATCTCCTTTTGCCAACGCTGTTATCGAGGGCTCACTTGATAAAAATACCTCCCGTGCCGCCTGAGAAGCTGGAGAAATATCTCACCGAGAAGCTCGAGATAGACAAGAATGAGGTTTCTTACCTGACCAGGGTTTCAGGCGGTTCACCGGGAGGGGCGATCCACCTGTATGAGAGCGACATCACCCGGAGACGCGATATGGTTATGACCTTTTTTGATAAACTGCTGAAGCGTGCGAATACAAATCTGCTTGTTGACGAAGTCAATCGAAGATACGGGTTGGGGCGGGTCAGTTACGACGAGGTAAAGCTGGATTTCGAAATAATGGAATCGATAATACACGATCTGCATCTGGCGCGCGAAAATCGTCTTGATAATCATATGATAAATGTCGATATTAAAAAGAAATTGTTGAATCTGGAGTGCCCGGATCTGGAGGTTTTGGATATCTGGAAAAACTGTTGCGCTGAGACCAGGCAGGCTTGTCTTGTCAACAATGTCGCTGCCGGTACAGGAATGATATTTTTCTACATCTCTTGCGCCGAGGCGATGCGCAGCTCTGTAGGGCCGAAATTCAAATTACCTTAGTCGGGAGTCCGATGTCACTTATGTGATTGAAGCAGGAGATTTCACGGTGGATGTATACACAGTATCCTTCAAGGGAAACCGAAGAAGCAATTATGTCAACACCAGCGGCTTTGAGATAGAGAGGGGAGCTCATGTAATTGTCGAGGCCGAGCGAGGCGAGGATTACGGGACGGTGGAGCGGAGGTCCGTGAAATGCGAGTACGATCCGGAGGGCAGCATTCCAAAGATCTTGAGGATGAGTAACGATTCCGATAACGATCGGACGATATTCAACCGCCAGAAAGAAGAAGAGACGTTCGACGAGTGTTTGAGGTTTATCGAAAAGCATCGACTTAAGATGAAATTGGTTGATGTCGAATACCAGTTCGATTGCAATAAGATCACCTTCTTTTTCACGGCTGAGAAACGGGTCGATTTCAGGGAGCTGGTCAAAGACCTGGCCGCCACCTACAGGACTAGAATTGAGCTCAGACAGATCGGAGTAAGAGACGAAGCCAAACGTCGCGATGGTTACGGCATATGCGGCAAACGGCAATGCTGTTCGAATTGGCTGAGCGATTTTTCCACTATTACGACACAGATGGCACGCCGTCAGAATCTGGCGCTGAATCCCCAGAAACTTTCGGGGAATTGCGGGCGCCTCCTGTGCTGTCTAAGATACGAAATGAATTTTTACAATAATGCCATGCCGGAATATCCGCCGGTTGGAGTGCGCTGCTCAACCACGCATGGTGTCGGCATCATCACCAAAATTGATATTTTCAAAGAGGAAATCAATATCCTGCTCGATGATGCCGGGGAGATAAAGATGAATCTGGGAGAATTGAAGCGGGCCAGGAATCGGGGCAATTTCAAGCTCCTGGACGGTTACGCAAGAAGAACGGAACAGACCGATCGCAAGCTGAATGAACTTGAAGGCTAATTGAATAGTGAAATTTCACGATATTTATAATATATACATGTCAGAATGCGGTACCCCCCTGTGCAAAGCGAAGCCCCTGATGCGTCGCTCTTAACTGTAATCTACGTTTACATCTGTCAGAATTTCAGGTTGATGCGAGAGGAAAATGGATAAATTTTACGTTACCACACCCATATATTATGTCAACGACGAGCCGCATATCGGACACGCTTATACGACCATACTGGCCGACGTCATGGCAGGATACCATCGCATTTTCGGCCGGGAGGTATTCTTTCTGACAGGGACAGACGAGCATGGCCAGAAGCTGCAGGATGCAGCAAAGAAAAACGACCGCCAACCGCAGGAATATTGCGATGAAATGGTCATGCGCTTCAAAAACGTCTGGGAAAAACTCGGTATCAGGAATGACGAGTTTATAAGGACAACCGATTCTCACCATAAGATAATCGTCCAGAAGATCCTGCAGCAGATCTATGATAAAGGAGAGATTTACTGCGACGATTATGAAGGATGGTATTGCGTCCACGAGGAGCGGTTCTGGACGGAGAAGGACCTTGTGGACGGCAACTGCCCTGACTGTAACAGGCCTGTCTCGAAAATCACAGAGAAGAACTATTTTTTCAGGATGTCTGAATATCAGGAGTGGCTAATTGATTACATAAAAGGCCACCCTGAGTTTATCCTGCCCGAATTCAGACGCAACGAGGTATTGGGATTTCTGAAGCAACCGCTGGGGGATCTCTGTATTTCCCGACCGAAATCGAGGCTTTCCTGGGGCATAGAATTACCATTTGATAAAGACTACGTCTGTTACGTCTGGTTCGATGCTCTGATCAATTATATCTCGGCCATCGGCTACTTATCCGATGATAAGAAATTCAAGAGATGGTGGCCGGCAATACATTTGATCGGCAAGGATATACTTACCACGCACGCCGTGTACTGGCCGTGTATGCTCAGGGCCATGGGGGTGGAGCAGCCTGAGACCATATTCGCGCACGGCTGGTGGCTTACAGGCAAGACCAAGATGTCGAAATCGCGGGGCAACGTCATAAAACCACTGGAGCTTGCCGACAAATACGGCGTCGATGCCTTCAGGTATTTTTTGATCCGCGAAATGACCCTCGGCCAGGATGCAACCTACACCGAGGAAGCATTCATAAACAGATATAATTCCGATCTGGCTAACGACCTGGGAAATCTGCTTTCACGTGTTGTCAAGATGATAGTGTCCTACTGTGATGGGAGAATCCCCGAACCGGCCGGCGACTTTCGCGATAACGACCTTTTCAAAAAATGGATTGGAGAGAAAGGCACGCCAGGTTTGGAAACAGAGGCCATGATCCAAATTGAGGATTACCGGCTGAACAATGGTGTTGAGAAGACGATGGAATTCGTCAGATTCCTTAACGGTTATATAGAAAGAAACAAACCCTGGGAGCTGGCAAAAAGCGGGCTTGGAGAAAAGTTGAATACTGTCCTTTATAATAGCTCTGAGGCTCTGCGTAAGATATCCATTTATCTTTCGCCGATTATGCCGGCGAAATGCGCTGAGATCCAGAAGCAGCTCGGAATATACGAGCCCAAATCAAAGTTCAAGAAGGACTACTGGGGAGGCATCGTACCGGGCACAAAGATTAATCCCGGACAGGCGCTGTTCCCGCGTTTGCAGAAGATAGGTGATGAATCGAGAGTGAAATCGGATATAAGAGGAACGAAAATGGAGAAGAGAATAGAAAGCGGTACAATCAGCTTTGAAGAGTTCGGCAAAGTGCAGCTAAAGACCGCCAGGGTGATCGCCGCCGAGAAGGTAGAGGGCGCCGATAAGCTCTTAAAACTGCAGATCGATCTTGGCGACGAAAAAAGGCAGATAGTAGCAGGTATAGCACAGTATTACACAGCCGAGGAAATGGTGGGCATGAACCTGATTGTAGTCTGCAATTTGAAGCCCGCGAAAATAAGGGGGATAGAATCTAACGGCATGCTCTTAGCCGCACAATCAGGCAGTGACCTGGTGTTGTTGACTACCGATAAAGATATTTCTCCGGGTGCGGGCGTAAGCTGAATCGTCCGGCAGTCCATGCTTTTCTCACGGGTTCTCGGTTAACGACCGGCGTTCCTTATAGATTATAATCACATATAAGATCGGCCAGCGCTTTCGTTTGATTGAGCCTTCCACAGTTGCCGACATCAAAAAAGGCCCTCATCCGGGGAGAGCGTTATCTCCCTGATGAAGGCCCGCAGAGAGGACGATTCGGATTATCTCAAATGCTGCTATTTTCCGATAGTATTAGCTTTCTTGTGGTCGATGGTTTGATGGTGCTGTCTTCCGCCGGGAAGAAAGAGCCATCCGCCGGTTGGAGGGCAGCAATAGCAGAACCCTAGCTCCTCAAGATCTCCTCTGTAATAGGCTATCAGGAAGACAACATCGATCAATGTATATATAGTGCAATCGCCATCGACGTCGGCAGCGCCGTAAAGCGGGTAGGTCGCGATTTCCGGACGGCAATCGCAGGTATCCGGTACGGCTCCGCCGAATCGGTATAGGTTTGTCAGAAGCGTCACATCAAGGAGATCGATCAATTGGTCGCTATTGAGATCGCCGGGCGTGAATACGCAGCATCCCACGGTTATGTCGATTTCGCAGGTATCGGCGGCATCGCAGGAATCGATAAGGACGATCGTAATGGTGTTAATTCCCCAATCCGGCATAAAACAGAGTTCGCCTTCGACCATATTCCCGCCGGTAACATCGATAGCGACTATATTGTCATCCGGGTCCGTAAATTCGAAACCGGGAATGCAGATCTCTTCGAGTTCGCGTATAACCACCGTGGTATTGCTCAAACATGTTATCGTCGGCGGGCTATTAACAACGGCTGTAATCCAGACCGTGCAGGAGGCTTCCAAATTGCAATCATCTACAACAGTCAACGTAATCTCGTTTTCGCCTTCAACCGGGATAAAGCAAAGAGTCTCGCCATCCAGCGTGCCCTGGCTTACTTCGACGGAAATCAACTCACCGTCGGGGTCGCTATAGATGAATCCATCGATACAGACTTCGTCGCCGAGATTGCAGAGGATCACCGTCCTGTCTTCGGGGCAGATCGCTATCGGCGCAAGGGTGCCTTCGATAGTAATAATCTGCTCGCACTCGTCAAAATTGCCGCAATCATCGGTAGCTCTCCAGGTGCGGGTGATGATATTTCCAACCGGATTGTCCGAAAAAGTGATGGATATATCGGTATCGCAGTTGTCGGTCGCCGTTGCCGTTCCGGTGAAAGGCGGATCGGTGGGATCGGTGCAATGTATGGGGATATCAGCCGGGCAGGTGATCACCGGTGAAGTGTCATCGTCGATGATGATGGTTTGAACGCAATCATTGAAATTGCCGCTGGCATCGGTAGCCCGGTAGGTGCGCGTGATGATCTCCGGGCAGGTGTTGCCGTCGGAGGCGTCGCCGACATGAGTAACCACAGGGGCAGGATCACAATCGTCGATTGCGATCACGAGGTCGATATCAGGGGGAGGGAGATCGGCCAGACATTGGATTGACAGGTCGACTATATCGTCGGGGCAGGTTATTGACGGAGGCGTAGTGTCCTCGAGGGTAATGATCTGGTCACATTCGGAGCTGACATCACAAAGATCGGTCGCCTTCCACGTGCGCGTAATGATATTGCCATCCTGGACATCGGAATAGGTTATTGCCGGAGATGGATCATTATCATCCGTTGCGGTTGCATATCCGGTGTTTGCCGGGTCGATCGATCCAGCACAGTCAATCGGAATATCGGGAGGGCAGGTGATTTCAGGCGGACTGTTGAGATTTACGGTGACCTGCGTAACGGCGGTGTCGGCTGCCCCGCAAGCATCGGTGCAAATCATGGTTATCGTGTTGACTCCCTCCACTGGAGTGAAGCAGACGGTATCGGCGGTCAGTGTTCCTATAGAAACTACGACGGTGAGAAGGTTGCCGTCGGGGTCACTGTAGAAAAATCCCGGCAGACAGATTTCGCCAAAGTCGCAGACAATCATGGTGATGTCGGCGGGGCTGGTCGCCATAGGGGGATTGTTGAAGGCGCAGGGATCATGGAGACACGATGATGAAAACTGGACGCCGTTTCCTTCATAGACAAAAGTGCCACTGAAACGAGGCCCGTAATCTTCGCCTAATACCGGCCCGCAAGGATATATCCGGCCCAGCGGTATAGGGCCATCCTTATTATAGGCTTCACCGATACCCTCGATTGGCGTAAACATCGTTATGTTCGGGTCCCTGGTCGGATCATCGCCCGCCTGCGACTGGTAGGGATCGGTTACCCCTGGGTAGGTATCTTCAAATCCGGGAACATCGCTTAAACGGATCATTGAAGCCCCCAGGAATATCTGATCAGTATCGAAGGGTTGCGAATGGCCGTTCGACCAGACATTGAAATCTATGGCGCATCCGGTAATCATGATCTTCATAAAATCATTGGGATCGCCATCACCCTGTTTCCATTCGCGAGTGCTGACATCCCACCAGATCTCGTATAGGTTTTCAGCCCATTGGTACCAGCCCCAGCGATCGTTCTGCTGATAGCAATAGTTGGATGCAGTATCCCCGTATAGCTCAAAGTTGGTTGCGAAGACGTTAACATCGGCCTCGGGCGGGCTATCCAGGTAGGCCAGGACGCTGCCGTGGAATTGCTCCAGAGAATTACCCTGAGAATATATATGGTTGGCGACATTCCAGGAACTATCGGTGCCGACCCAAACGTATATGCCCCCGGAATCCGGCGGGGGAAGCGGTATCGGTGGCTCACCCATGAAATATGAAGTATCAACCTGGTTGTAATTGGGTGGCGGTCCCGGCGGAACATTATCAGGGGGGTAATAAAATGTCCCGAATGGCGGCTGTGCCTTAACGGGACTGAGATTAAAAACACCTATCGACATAAATAAGATCAATCCGAACAAGATCGCTTTTTCAGGAGATGTGGATCGTAAGACTCTATAGCAATACGACATCAATTCTCTCCTTTTCTTGTATTTCTCAGCATAATGCCGTTCTTTTCTTGCTGTTGATCCCCCTCGGATCGACATGATAATTCTGCCACATGATATTTCCGATGCGCAGGCGCAAGGCTATATTTTCTCGTACTAAATTCCATTCCCGGCCAATCGTTAGGCTTCGGTCCCTGTTTAATTGTCAGCTAAAGCACGCGTGCTTTTTGCCGCGTTACATATAACTAAGAAGACTTATTAAGAAGATCATTGGGGCGTCCGTTCGAGCTTACCTGATTTCCTGGAAACCCCAAGAAATTAAACCCACTTCTCCCTGTCTGCCAACAATATAGAGCTTCTCTTAAAAAGTGTCAAGAAAAATCTGGCACTGCCGAAACCTATAAGGATGATAGTCCAATTCAGTCTGAAGATGAAGGATGCCTGGATAGGCGATGATCTGGTGGATTACCTAGAGCTTGAATGGCATGAAAATCTAACCCCCAGCCAACTTGCCGCACGTTTTCATGTCTGGCTCAACGATCAGACCTTTATCGAGCGCCAGATGCCGGATCTACGAAACGCGACCTATTGCCAGCTCTTTATAAATCCCCTACAGTGATTCCCTGACTTCAGCTAACGATATACAATCCAATATGTTAATCCCCAGCGCCCGAAATGTATTTTGCAGGTCGATCAATTCTTTTACATCTAACAAGGCTGCGTCAAATAGGATTATTTTGCGAAATGGAATCTGAGATGATATAAGGTTTTGCAATAGCGCTGGTTTAATCTCATCGATAGAATTGTCGCGAAAGTCTGCAACAGAATTCATAGTAATCATGGTTAACCCACTGGAATAAGCCAGACTATCGATTCCATCAGGAGTGGGGTTATCATAAATATAGGCGGTTTTGGCCTCTCTGGCAAATTCGATAGCTGATCCTACGAATGCCGAGTCGAGACCGTCCGATCTCCTGAAGAACATTGCCCCGGGATTGGGATGACGCGCCAATAGAGTTCTGACGAGCTCTCGATGGTTTTTTCCCTGGCGGTCTCGCTTGCTCTTTGAAGATTGCTTATTGTCCGATGATGCGAGTTCCGGCAGGTTCGATCCATTTGCCGGTAGCTCGATGATGGAGGTTATCCCGGCCTTTTCAAGCATTCTTTTCATCCTGCTGGAGGGATAGATGTCGGGCGGAGCGAAATAACTGAAGGTGAAATCCTGATCGAGGATTTCAATCATCTTTTCATTGCTCAAAGCCCCCAGGTTCCGGAATACGAATGCGATTTCGCGACCGGAAAGTTTCGTCCTTCGATCTGTTTGTATTACGATTTGTGCACCCATAACTCTGCCCGACCCTATGGTGCATAGGAGGCGTCCTTCTTTCCCGGATTCGATACAATCACACGTCAGCCCGTTGTCCCGGGATAGTTTTCGCAATCTCTCAACATAAAACTCAAACGGTAGATTGTCCGGCCATGGTTGACGGATCCGTCGGATTATGTGACTGCCGTCGGACTCGCCAGGTTGAGTGAGCAGTGAATCTGTATAGGACGAATCACTCAGATGAAAGCTTTCGCCGGCCTGGATCGCAAGGGAGTGTGCAAGCGCCTGGATCTCGCCGGGATCATCCGAAAGAAACAAGCCTTCGATCCTCCGCCATTGAGTATTACCCACGATCAGGAGCAAGAGCAGAGCAGCCAGACCCAGGGCAATAGGGGCATTCTTATTAGCGGTTAGCCGTCGACGTTCTTTTCTGCTCAGGCGCTGAAGATTGCTCATATCTATCCGGTAAAGGAATGATCTTCCCAGACCACGATGCGCCAGAAACCATCGTTTGATTTGCGGATCTTAAACAAGGCGAGACCGTTAGCCTCGAATTGCTGATAATTGTAGGCTCCTGTTAAGTCTCTGAGGAACAGATGAAAGGTAACAATCCAGACTTCCCATATCTCGCCGTCGTGAAGGGACGGATCTTCAGGATCGAGCCTTTGAGGAATCCAGGTATCGAGCCGAATCTCGTTGAAAGCCTCGAAAAGACGCCGTGTCTGGGAGATATCCCCGGATGTCCCGTCACGGGGCACTTCGATTTCCTCGATCTGGCCCTGCCTGTCCTGGTCGATATAGATGAACATGAAATCGTAATCCAGGCAGTTCTCGTAGACGTCAATGTCGCGATTCTCGTATGCATAATTAAAATTGGATAACACGGCATAGGCGTTAACCGAATCGGGGCATTCACTGCAGTTTTGCGGAAGAATCGGGGCCAGCATGCCCGGGCCCACCTCCGGCGGCGCGAAGGGATTGGAGCATGAGAGGATAGCCGCTGTTGCAGCAAGAAACATTGTCCTGATATTCTTCTGGTTCACCGTCGATACTCCGCCTTTATATCCCCCCAATCGATTTCACCCGACACGGCCGGTATATCCTCCCACAGGTAAATAGTCCACCAGTTGAGCTGCTCCTGAAAGAGATGGAAAGTGGCCAGTCCCCTGGCGATTACCGTATCGGAGGCTGTAGCCATCAGGACCAGGTTATAGCTTCTATATAATACAGCACTGGTATCCTCGATAATATCGCTATAATTCTCAGCAGGGGTCAGGGTTAAGAGCAGATTCAGAGTATCATTAGCCGAGTATATAGAGAACAAGTTGTTTGCCGCGCCGACCTCCACCTGTTTATCCCAATCGGTAAAAAGATCGCCTCGACCGTCATTCACGGCGTCTATGGAATCCTCCGGCGAGGAGAATAGAAATGAATCGCAGAAACAAAGCTGGTAGTTGGATATCACCATTTCGTTGTAGGCGAAAAGAAGATTCTGCACGGTCACTCCCGGAGATTGGGGAGTCTCCCAGGTGCCGGCGGATCCATAAGGGTCCTGTGTTCCCCTGGTGGAGAATGGATTCTTCGCACAGGCCGCCACCATAATAAGTAAATAAATTGCGCCCGTTTTTAGATGCCGCCGGTTCAAAACATATACTCCATTGAAACCTTTATGTAATCATTGGTCTCCTTGGGGCGATCCATGAATCTTCGCAGTCGATGAGAGAAATCTGCCATTATGTTCTGCCGGTCGCTCCAGTTGAATATTATCTGGAATTGGAAAAACATCTTAACCTGCTCGTCCTTCAATTCTCTTATCTCGAGGGGAACGGCAAGTTCCTTTGAAGGATCGACCGAATGATCGTAGTCGCTGGTTTTCTCCCAGAAGAAATATGGCGAAATTCTAATTATTTTTATCGGCTGGTAAAGAATCCTGGTTTCCAGGCCGTTTCGTCTTCTATCCCAGCTAACCGCCTGCTGCCAGCCGTCGTCCCAGATTAACTGTCCGTAATCTTCGTAACGGTAGAGAAATCCCTGCGTGAACGTCAACCTCTCTGAAATGATCGCCTTCACCTCCGTGCGCGACGTGGCCCGCCTGAAGATTCTGTTTTTGGTTGCGATTTTCTTCCGGTCGAAATCGAATGTTATATAATTGGCCTGGATATCGAACGATTGTGTGATAAAAAGCCCGCGGTGCGGAACCCATCTCACTAGTGGAGTTAATATATATGTATCATTTCTGCCGTTATTTGCGGACCCGACTCCCGAAACATAGATCTGGTGAAAACTGTTGGCGCCGCCGGTTAATTCTGCAGAGAAGTATTCGGTGAAAACGTGGCTGTATCCGCCATTTACCATAATCGTTTTCTGATCGCGGTCATCGCGATCGGAGCCGGCATTCGGATTGATGTAGGATGTTACACCAAAAACCATATCGGCCGAAATAGTGTCTTGAGGTGATAATATTACCTTCCCATGAAGCGATAATTCCCCGGTGTCCGTACGCTGGTCCAGCTCCCGGCCCTGGAAATCCTCATTTGTTTTACCCCAGGTATAATCTATAGATAACCGGGCGGCATCCATGATATTTCCAATCAACTTTATTTCATATCCTCCGCCGCGACCATAATTGTCCCTCTGGCTTTGCGGCGTATCGCTGAATTGACTCTGGCGGTAGAGATATCTGGACAGGTGGGCGTTGCCATCGAAGCTCAAACGAAATTCAGCCGGCAGTGCCACCGAAAGCGCAAAAACTGCCTGCCTCTCCTGTTTGATCTGCTTGGTTATATCTTCTACCTTGCCGCCCAAGCCGTAATATTTGGTGGTTGCCTCGAGTCCTCTCAGTGACACCGATAACGTATCCGAATCCGCGAAACTGGCTGACGCATTAAAATCGCCCTTGCCTTCTTGACGCGGGATATTGGAGAGACTGACTTTATTGTAGGATAAGCTGGTGCTCAAGTTGATCCCCCTGAATTCGGTGGGGAAGACCCTCCCTTCAATACCATAGCCGAGGCCCTTTTCATCGAGTTGAGTCTCCAATTCCGATCGCCTCTTGTTATCGGCACGGATCATCGGGCGAAACTCGATAGATCTTGCCGGCCTTAATGAAAATCCCATAGCCAACGCCGATGTTCTTACCCGGCGTCGGTCGAGGCCGTTGACTGTGTATTCTCCGGAAGATATAAACTTAATCCTGTTCCTGAGAGACACCTCCGAGTTGAAGCCGGCGGTGGCACTCTCCTGCCAGCGGTCAAAGGAACCCTTGATCAGGTTCGACCGCCCGTCGAAATAAGACCTGATGCTATTCGGCCCTCTGCCGGCAGTATGACTGAAGGAAGTCAACCAGTTATATGTATTGTTGTCCCGGTCGAAATCGACCCTGATTCCCGCTCCGGCGATTTGCGGAATACCGGTAGCTGCAATCGTAACAAGGATGACTGTTACAATACGTTTATACATCGATTCTCACGGCCCTATATAGATTTGCAAGTTCCTTTAGCGAGAGCTGTTCCGCCCTGGTATCCGATTTCCGGCCAAGAGAAGCCAGGCTATTTTCGATAGTCTCCCTTGAAATCTCTGTGGCAGCGGCCAGGGAATTTATCAGTTTCTTTCTCTTATGAAAAAAGCATCCTCTCAAGAACTTCCTGAATTTCATGTAATCCATCTCCCTGTCGAGTTTCTCATGGGGATCGAGCCGCAAAACGGTTGAGTCGACTTTTGGCCTTGGAGCAAAACAACCTGCGGGAATATCGAATAGCTTGCTGATGTCATAAAAGCATTGCACCATGACGGATAAAGAACCATAATCACGACTCCCGGGTTCTGCCTTCAAGCGTTCGGCAACCTGCTTTTGAACCGTAATGACCGCAGACCTTATACAACTGTGGTGTTCGATCAACCATTCTGCGACGGCTCCACTTATATTAAACGGCAGATTTCCTATCACCTTGATCCCACTCGGCGCCAGATCGCTTGGATCCAGTCCGATAATATCGCCCTCTATTAATTCAAACCGTCCCATACCGCCGAATCGTTCCTGGAGATTCCCGGTAAGATCTCTGTCGATTTCCACGGCCGTAAGATCAGCGCCCTTTGCCAGTATTCGTTCGGTGAGTGTCCCCGTCCCGGCTCCTATTTCCAGAACCGTTTCTCCCTCTTCAATATGTAAAGCATCCACCAACCGCTCCGCTTTTCGCGGATCGATCAGGAAGTGCTGTCCGAATCTCTTTTTTGGCCTGTTCATTCGTTTCAATCGCTCAGAAATCAGATTTTGAGTATTTTCGAATCTTAAGCTCCGTGCTCAATTCCGCCGCCAGCTTGCGGCAAGCCTCGAGATCGACCTCGGGCAGGTCGACTACAGTGACAGCCGTCCGTATGCCATGCGATCGGCATCCCCTGACAAACTCGATCAATGCCCCGTAGGCGTTTTCGCCGTGATCCGGTTTGCAGATCTCAACATAAGTCTGCGCATCCTGAGCATTGAGACTGACCGAAACCCTGTCTATCAGTCCTGCCAACCTCGACGGCAAATCGGTTTTATTAATAAGGCTGCCATGACCGTTGGTATTGAGCCTTGTTCGGTGGCCTCCGGCCTTCAATACACTGGCGATCTGAAGCAGTTCTTTCAAACGGATCGTCGGTTCGCCCAGGCCGCAGAACACTACCTCATCGAAATCAGACTCGGCGTCTATGGCAGATAAGACCTGCTCGGCAGTTGGCTCCGGATTCAAAAGAAGATAATGCCCGGCGACATAACCGCTGCCGGACGCAGTCCTGTGGCAGAAATAGCAGTTGCAGCTGCATCTGTTGGTCAGATTGAGATATAGGGAGCTCTTTATCTTATAGACGATCCTCGGCGTCTTATTCAGAGGCAGACCGAACAGCCTGCTGGCATTGTATGATGTCATTCGCTCGATATCATCAAAAGCATAGCGAGGAAAAATCTCGGTTAGCTTCTCCAACACATATCTGACGTATTCCGGTCTATTTCGCTTACCCCTGAAAGCCTGGGGAGTCAGGTAAGGAGAATCAGTCTCCGTGACTATTCTCGAAATGGGCAAAGATCCCGCAACCCGGGAACGGGTCGATCCGGGATAGGTTATCGGTCCTGCAAAGGATATGAAAAATCCCATATCTATCCCGGCTCTGGCTTCATCCTCGTCGCCCGGGAAAGAATGCAAAACACCTCTTTTGATGCCGGAATTCTCCAGAATCCTCAAAGATTCATCAATCGATTCCCGGATATGAACAACCACCGGTAGATCGAGCATTAGCGCCAACTCCAATTGTTCCTTGAAAACTCGCTTCTGGGTATCCCGCGGCGAGAGCTTACGGTAGAAATCCAGCCCGATCTCCCCGATGGCGACTACCTTTTTATGAGCCGCCATCTCGGCCAACCGGGCGACATAATCTCCCGGGCAATCTTTAGAATCGTGGGGATGAACTCCTACCGAGGCATAGATAGGCCCATACTTTTCGGCCAGCTCAATCGACTCCCGGGAGCTTTCCAGGTCGGTGCCGATATTGACTATCGCTTCCAGCCCGTTATCGAGGCCCGATCTGATGACCTGGTCCCGATCGGAGTCGTAATGTCGAAAGTCAAGATGCGCATGGGTGTCTATCATGGCGACAATATAAGGGTTGCCGGAGGCAAATCAAAGAAGCGAGCGGGCAAAAGCTATCAGGACGAATTACCCGCAGGGCGGTTATCTACGGTCTCTTTTTGTATAGCCTGCTGGAATTAATGTCAGACAGATAAATTCGACATTTGAGATTTATAATAACATATCCTCCAAAAGGTTCACTGAAATCATCCGATTTATAATACGATGACCGAAGATCTCAAGACGGAGGAGTTCGCCCCTATTAGCCTCGGAATAATGAGGCTCGAAAAGGTGCCGGGGTTTGATCTATACCTTATGGGTGAGAAAGGACCGGTGCTCTATCGCGAGCGGAATGTCAGGTTTACTCGCCGGAATTTAACCTCCCTGCTTGAGAACAATGTCCAGTATCTGTATTTCAAGAGCGAAGACACGGACAATTATTATCAGTACATAGAGAACAACCTCGACAGGATAGTCGAGGATACCAAAGTACCGCGGACCAATAAGGCCTCGTTAGTTTATAGAACGTCATCCTACCTGGCCAGCCAGATGATGCTCCAGCCGGAATCCGGCCAATTGGTTAAGAGGGCGGCTAAGGTTATGGATTCCGTCATAACATTCACTTCTAAAGATAGGATGGCCTATAAGGATATTATTCAGATATTGCCCTGTGATTACTATACTCATTCCCACTGCGCCAACGTTGCTACCTACAGCCTCGCTCTGGGGCAGCTAATGGGTTTGACGGTCGCCTCCGGATTATGGGAGTTGACACTGGGGGCACTTCTACATGATATCGGCAAATCAAGGGTCCCGCCGGAAATCCTCAATAAAAAAGGGCGACTGACAGAGGAGGAATTCGAAATCGTCAAGAAGCATGTGGAATGGGGCGTTGAGATAGCAGGCAAAACAGCGGCGGTTCCGGAAAACTCCTATCTTGCCATATCACAGCACCATGAGAGACTTAGTGGATCGGGATACCCTGCAGGAATTAAGGATCTTCATCAGTTCGGGCTTATCGTCGCTGTGGCCGATACGTTTGATGCTATCACAACCAACAGGCCATATGAAAAGCGCAGGTCCTCATTCGAGGCACTCTCCGTGATTCAGGCAAATAAGGGGGAATACGATCCGGGGGTAATAAAGGCTCTGATAAAAGTGATGGCGGCCAGGGAATGCAAGGTAAAAGTATCCCTTTAAGCCAGACAGAAGATTTACCGATAATTATAGCGAAAATGGACTCAGACCTTCGGGAGGCTCATTCTGGATAATTCAGGCATCAATAGCTTTTAGGATAATACCCGCGTTGGAATCAAATGAAGAAAATTAGAAACCTAATTTCCCGGCTCCCGGCCAGAATCGTAATTCTGTGTACAGGTGCAATCATCGTTCCCTTTTTACTGGTTTCGGCAGCACTGCTGGTTCATTACCTCGATAAATCAATAACGGATAAATCCTCTTTCGTCCTGAAATGGAGCAAAATAGCCTCGCTTATCGCATCGGAGACATCCCATGCTATCGACGATAACCTGTTCATCGACAATGAGTTTGCATCATATCTGTATGGCCTTCCCGCATTTTCCGATGACATGATCTCCATTTTACTGCTCGACAATCATGATCGCCCGATATTCACTGTCGGCGATACCAGGAATGAAGACAGTTTGTTAACATATTTCGTATCCCGCTCCTCCTCGATGAGCAACAACGCAGCGTTGCCCGAAGAAACCAACCTTGACTATGCCATATTTACCTCCCCGGTTACCAGAGACGGCAGGAACCTGGCCGCGGTGGTGATTACAGTAGATCACGCAGTAATCTACGAGGGCTTTGGTTCATTATTAGCCCGAGCCTTTACGGCGGCCCTGATCCCGATGATCCTGTGGAGCCTTCTGGTGATCTATGCCGCCTATCGTATCAGGCGATACACCTCTGTCAAGGAGAGATTTCAAACGGCAGCCATGGAACTTGCAGCCATGGGATTCGAGTCAAACGATCCTGAAACCCTGGCTGAGAATTCTCTAAAAGAATTGATCCCGGCCCTGGGATTGAAAGATGGTTCCATCTATCAAAAAAACAGCGCTACGGGAGCGATAGAGCGCCTGGCCTATTATTCGATCCCCGAATCAACGAATAGACCCGGTGGGCAGGCATTCGTGCCTGGCGATCCTCGGCTTCAGGCGATGGCCGAGGGACAACTCAAGATATATTGCCGGACGAGTTCGGGTCGGACTCTCCTGATCGAGAAAATTGATAAGACGATAGAAAACGGCAGAATCGCGATACCGCTTGCAGCAGAATCTGAATCCTTTGGTTTGCTTGATCTGGGTATTCCTCCTCGGATGAAGTTTAACCGGCAGAAGCTGAAAGTCTGCGGGCGTTTAGCCAGGAGGATTGCCGTTTCTATACAGCGAACGCTTAAACTTGCTGACGCTTTAAGGAGAGTAGCCGAGTCTAAGCTAACGTTGGAGGCAGTTGATATTGTAGATTCATCCGAGGATCTTCTCGGTGCCCTTGCCGAACTATCCGGAAAGATTGTCGAACTGGAGAACGTCTCTTTCTGCCGAATCTTTATGGTCGATGAGGACGGAAGCAAACTGGCTCTGAGGGCTGAGACCAGTGCCGGCGATGGAGCTCCGACCGGAACAACAGGCAAGGCCTACGATATCGAGGATCTGCCCATTCACAAGATCGCCATACTGTCAGGCCAGTCCCAGATATTGAAAGCGGAGGAAATAGAGAGGCTATTTCTGGAAAAGAAGGATTTTTATAAACCGGGGATGGAAAACGGATTGGTCATGATAACACCGCTCATCTACGATGATCGGCGGCTCGGGTGTTTATCGGTTGGGATTGATGGCAGCCCCGATCTTCCGGTGGAGATGAAAAGTCTTCTCGAGGATCTCGCTCATCATGTATCATCGTCAATTCATAGATCTCAATACTGTTCCAGGTTGACAAGATCGTTCGATAAACTCCAGGCTGCCCAGAGCCGCTCGGTACAGATTGAACGTCTCCGGGCCATTACGGATTTATCCAGAGGTATTTCTGGTAGCCTTGAGAATCTGTTGGGTTCCATAAGAAACGAAGTCGATAGCTTGAAACAGATGGCGGTTAATGACAAATTTGCGGCGATTCTGAAATCCATCGATGCAACGATCGATGATTATGATGAGATGGTAAATGAGTTCAAAGGTTTTTTGAGTATAGGTCAGAGCAGAAAGTTCCAGCAGGTAGAATTGGCAAGGGTAATTCAGCAGATTGAAGAACAATTGAGAGAAAATGGACCGATTGACCTTAAGGAAGCGGGAAATATCAGGCTGGAGGTCACAATAACCGGTTCGGGACAGATATTCGGCGATCAGGAGCTTTTGTGCACGATGATAGAGGATATGGTGCGCAACAGTGTGGAGGCCATGCCGCATGGCGGCGCGATCACAATCGAATCGCTGGTAGAGCATAAGCAGGCGGTGCTTGAAATAAGAGACCAGGGCACCGGTATGTCCGCTGAAGCTAAAAGCAGAATATTCGAGCCGTTTTTTACGACCAAGGATGGCATCGGCCGGGGCTTGGGGATGTCCAAGGTGTACGGAATAATCACCGCGCACGATGGTACTGTTGATATCGAAAGCGAAATCGGCCGGGGAACCAGGATAACGGTGAAAATACCGCTGATCGATCCGGAGCAGACCGCTCTGTATGAGGTAAAAAAGGGAACCACCAGAGGTATTCCTCTTTCACCATCTTGATATTTCGCTTAATTAAGGTCTCATATATGCCTGATTGCAGAAGAGATCTTAAAGCTGACTGAAATATCTTATCAAGAGTTCTGCATCAATTCTGATCAAGGGCGATGGTGGCATCTAACCTATTTCCTCAAATACGACTTTCTCCGGATTTCAGACCTTTTCTCCTGCAATGGTCATCAAATGCTTTCAATGGAATCCAGAATGAATCGCACGTTACAAAATTGAACACATACAAAGGTGCCATTCATTCCTATTTGTAATGAGACCCCCATAATGCCCGATACAAGCTATTGATCACACTTATTCAAGGAGGAATGAATGGCTCGCAAATCAAGATGCGCCGGTTGGACCAAAACCAAGAAGCGCTGCAAAAACAAAGCTTGGGGCAAGTCCAAATATTGTTGGACTCACCGTCATACCCGTTAAGTTTATTACCAAGCTAATAGTAGGGGGCTCCTCGGAGCCCCTTTTTATTTTGTTGATATTGCAGGTCGTACCAACTATTTTTCCGCTGCGGGAAACATCGGGCATGAACAGTTGGAGTCATCAAGAGAACCGTTACGAATACCCGGATATTTCAAGAGCATTATAAGAAAAATCATTGATTTGCTTTAAGGTTGTTTTATAATGCGGCGAAGCGGGTTGGAATCAAGCACAGAACCTGATAGGTTTTGAGAGGAGTTGTTGATGAAATCGATAATACTTTCAGTAATTATGATTCTGGCGGCGATGCCGTCCGGTGCACAGGATCTCATAAAGCAGGGTGAGAGGCATTTTAAAAATATGCGTCAGCTGACATTCGCCGGGGAAAACGCAGAGGCATATTTTTCAAGCGATAATAAACAGATAATCCTGCAATCTACCAGAGACGACCTTGTATGCGACCAGATATTTACCATCGACGCCGACGGGAGCAACTCCATTATGGTCTCAAATGGTCTGGGTAGAACGACCTGCCCTTTCTTCAATCCCCGGAGCGGAAATATTATTTACGCTTCCACCTATCTGGCCGACACCCTGTGTCCCCCGCCGCCATCCATGGCGGAGGGATACGTCTGGGGGGTCTTTCCCGGATATGACATCTTCACCGCCGCACCCGATGGTTCCAACCTTGAAATACTTACATCAAGCGCGGGCTACGATGCCGAGGCGGTTTATTCTTACGACGGCAGCATGATCGTTTTTACCTCCACCAGGGACGGGGATCTTGAGATATATGTCATGAACAGCGATGGGGGCGATATCAAACGGGTCACCAATTATCCCGGCTACGACGGAGGTGCGTTTTTCTCCCCCGACGGCAAAAAGCTGGTCTTCAGGGCGCAGATGTTTGAGTCCGACGAGGAACTCGATGAATATAACAGATTACTTTCGAAGAACCTGGTAAAGCCGTCGAAAATGGAAATCTTCACTATCAATATCGATGGCACAGATAGAAAACAGATCACTGATAACGGTGCTGCGAATTTTGGGCCTTATTTTCATCCCTCCGGCGAGAAGATCATCTTCTCCTCCGATCTG
The DNA here is from genome assembly GCA_965541585.1 of uncultured bacterium. Lineage (GTDB taxonomy): Bacteria > Zixibacteria > MSB-5A5 > UBA10806 > UBA10806 > CBDVBL01. The sequence goes on from CBEUCH010000002.1 coordinate 49,632, forward strand.
GACAATCCCCGTGAACACAATTTCGAACTCTATTTAGTCGACATCGACGGCGGCAACCTGGAACGGGTCACCTTCAGCGAGGAGTTCGATGGGTTCCCGATGTTTTCTTACGATGGTTCGAAACTGGTCTTGGCCTCCAACCGGAATAACTCCCGGCCGCGCGAGACGAATATTTTTATAGTGGATTGGGTAGAATAGATTTGATCTCTGGTATAACTTCGCACAACGTCGCAATGAAGGACGGTTACCTCGCCTCCACCACCTCTATTTTTATTTTTCCCAGGATTCGGTGCAGGAGGCTGGCCTGCTCAATTATGTCTCCCCTTGTTAATGCAATATGCGTGGGATTGATTAAGTTCTCGCCCCAGGAGGGGTCCATCATCACCCAGTCGCCGACGAATACCTCGGTCCAGGCGTGGTAGCCGAAACCGTCTCCTCGCGGCCAGTATATCAGACCTGCAACGGGGCGAGCCGGTATCCCAGCGGCCCGCATCAAAGCCACGGATAGGGCCGCATGCTCGCCGCAATCGCCCTGTTTGGAATGCAGAGTCTGCAAGGCATTGGATAAATCAGCAGTGAATTCCTTTTCTATATTTGTGAAGACCCAGGCGTTGATTTTTTTAGACGCCTCGTAGGAATCCCTTTCATCGCCAACTATATTGCGGGCCAGTTTGATGATTTCCTCATCGCTGGATTGTATGTAGGGGCCGGCTTCCAGAAAGGGTTTCAACCTGCTCGACTCTATAGGTAAGCTTAGAACGTTTCCGGGACCTTCCTGCCTTTTGATATCCACGGCCAGCAGGCCGGCGCTATCAATGGATACCGTTTGATTGCCGGTCTGAAGAATGTCTTCTATCTCTATACCGGCGATGGTCAGTTTCAGGGATTTAAGTTTTCCGGGATCGTCGATCCTTTTTTTTGGCCTGATAATGTTATTTGAAAGCATGTCGAATGAGGTGTCAAGCTGTTTGGCCAGGCGCTCATTTTCGAGTTTCACGAGCATACCCGCTCCTACAGTCGTCTCGAACTCGTTTCCCGAACGGTCAATTACTGTTCTGCCGGTGAAACCTGCCTCGGGCATAATCCAGCTAACGGTGTAAACATCCGTGGGAACGCCGTTGAATATGTATTGATCCAGCGATTCAATTTTCGTCTGTTGATGCATCAGTCCGGTTAGAGGGGGAGTAGCTTCGAAAAAACTGATTGTAACGCTGTCGCCGACATTGGCTTTCCCCGATGAGAGGTATTGCTTCAAATATAAGAGGCTGTCGAGGTAATCCACCGGGTAGTCGAATACTTTCTTGAGTGATTGGCCACCTATCTTGCTTTCCACAATGAATTCATCGGCTTCCTTTTTTCCCTCCACGACCATATCGCCGGTGGAACTCTTGATGACAAGTTTGCTCGTAAAGAGCTCGCCTCCCGGCGATTTAAAAAGCCTTGTATCTGTGGTCGTTATTGTTTCCGTTGCGCCTGCAGCGCTGATTATGATGGTCATCGCCTCCCGCCACCGCCAACCCTCAACCGGGCCGGGGACTCGATCCAGGTTTTTCTCGACATATCCGATTTTGGCTCCCTGCATATAGACGCCATACCAATCGGTTTTCAAATACTGATCGAAACGATGAGGATCGGAATCGGCCTGGACGGAAACCGATGATAAAACGAAAACGACTATAAAGGCGATCGCAAGCAGTTTTTGATTCGGAGACATTCTTTCCCCCTCGTTTATTCTCCCGGTATCGCGTTGGGTGGAATCAACCGGATAGTTGTTTCAATTTTTCAGTTAGCATAGGCAATACGGTAAAAAGATCGCCCACGATTCCATAAGTGGCGACTTTGAATATCGGAGCCTCCTCGTCGCGATTGATGGCAACGATTGTCTTCGATGACTGCATGCCAACCAGGTGTTGGATGGCGCCCGATATACCGCAGGCAACGTATAGCTTGGGATTGACGGTTTTGCCGGTTTGTCCGACCTGGTGAGCATACGGTATCCAGCCGGCGTCAACGGTAGCTCTTGACGCGCCTACGGCAGCCCCTAACACCTCCGCCAGGTCGCGGATCAATTTAAAATTAGCCGGATCTCTCAAGCCTCGACCGCCGGAGACGATGATGTCCGCCTCGGTTAAGCTGATTTCCTGGCCTGTTTCTGCAAATTTCTCCAGGACCTTTGTTCTCCCCCCGAACTTGCCGGGATCGAATGCCAATTCGCTTTTTTCACCCGAGCGACCATCGTCCGGTACAGGATCCTCGAAAGCCTTGGGTCTCAAAGTGGCCATCTGCGGTCCCGGGCCCACGGGGGAGACCTTTACAATCGCTTTTCCACCATATGTCGGCCGGGTGGCCAGGATGCTGTCACCATCCCATTCGATTTCGATTATATCCGCCGCCAGCCCCGATGACATCGTCGCCGCCAGCCGCCCGAACAATGATTTTCCAAAAAACGTCGCCCCGCCGAGAATCGCCGCCGCATTTTCACTCCCGGCCACATCCGCCAGGATCTTGCAATAGGACTCGTCAATGAAATCTGTCAGCTCCGGGGCCTCACAAACGACGACTTTGTCCGCTCCGATTCTTATCAAATCATCGGCGAGAGGCGATATAGAATCGCCTATCAGCACCGATGTTACTCTCCAGGATTTCTCATCGGCCAGCTTTCTGGCCACCCCCACGACCTGCCTCGACACAGGCGTAATCCCACCTTCTTTTATCTCCGTGAATGTCAATATCCCCGCACCACCAGCCATCTGTTATTCCTTTCTTAACGCTTTTTTTATCTCAAAAAAGACATCTTCGTAGCTTCTATCCGCATCTTTCATTGCCGTTATCATATCGTCGAATTCGGGGAGGATAATATCGCGGCCTTCCAATGTTGCTATTTTTACACCTATTTCTCCAACGGATGTCGATACGGTTACCTCCTTACGATGCAGTTTGATTCTCGATCTCGTCTCCACGCGTATCCCCAGCGTATTCCCCAGGGTGAATATAATTTTTGCCAGTTTGTTTAATTTATCCGGCTGGCACAATACTGTCAACAGATGTCCCGATCTGTTTTTCTTCATCAATACAGGTGTGATGAAGACATCGAGAGCCCCCGCCGAGAGCAATTCGTCCAACAGGGCGCCCGACATCTCCGGCGTTGACCGGTCGAGATTGGTCTCCAGGATCTTTATCGTATCATGATCGAATTCGAATTTGGTATCGGTTATCATCACCCTGAGCAGGTTTGGCAAGCCCGGTAGATCACGGGCCCCGGCGCCGTAACCGGTGTATTCAAAGCTGGTTATTCCGGGATTTGTGAATTCTGCGAGAGTCGTCAGTATGGCAGCGCCGGTAGGGGTTGTCAGCTCCGCTTCAGTAGCGGTTATCCTGATCGGGAAATCTTTGACAAGCTCGGCCGTCGCAGGGGCCGGGACCGGCATAAGCCCATGATCTGTCTCTACGCTACCGGTGCCAAGAGGGAGCATCGATGAGTGAATCTTCTCTATCCCCAAAAGCTTCAATGCTGATACGGCACCTACAATATCTATGATAGCATCAACCGCCCCCACCTCATGGAAATGTACCTTTTCGATCGGTTGACCGTGAACTCTGGCCTCTGCCTTCGCCAGCCTGTCGAAGATGGCGATCGATTTCAGTTTGACATCATCATCCGCTTTTGAAGCAGTGACTAATTTGACTATATCATCGGGATTGCGAGGCGGCTGATCCTCGGTAACTTCAACGTTGAATTTGGTGGCAGAGATATGATTCTTGGTGACCTTCTCGAACGATAGTTTATAACCGGAAAGACCCAGCCTGTCGATCTCAGCCTTGAGATCATCAAACTGCAATCCGGCGTCAAGGAGCGCGCCGATAATCATATCCCCGGCGACGCCGGAGAAACAGTCGAAGTAGGCGATTTTCATCTTTTAGTAATCCTATTCAATTTCTCATCTTGCTAAGTAATTTTAGGGCTTTTGGCGTAAGAACATAAAATTGTGCTTTACCGCCGAAAGCTATTGGACTTATTGTAACCTCCCGATCAATCAAATTCTTCTCTATAAGATCAGCTACCAATAATTTATAATCGCCTCTCGTGATACTTATATTTTCGGTAAGATGTTTAAATAATTCCTCACTCTCTAACTTCTCATTTTCACTTTCAAGCAACACTTTAAGAAACACAATTTGGTTAGTCGAGATTATTTCAGTTTTTTCGCCTTTATTTTTGTCCATTTTTGATATTCTATCAAGAAGTTTTATTCCTCTATCTAATATTTTGAAATAAATGTCTCCGGCATATTCATGACCACCTGCTATGGTCCCTTCTGCTATAAATTTATTTCTTATAAGATTTGCAATAGCCAAATTAAAAGTATATGTCGAAATATTAAATTTTTTATTAAGGTAAGCAAGTAATGTAGGTCTATTAAGCTCTAGATATTTTCGGTTTGCAAGAATAAACAGGCAGTAAATTTCTTGTTCAGAAAGATCTATTTCGTCTTTATAATTATTGACGCTTATTGATTTCTTGTATCCCAATTCCCTAATAAGTTGCTCAATGGCGCGAATATAATTTCCTTCTGTAAAAGAGATATAGGTCTTATTTTTCATGGACGGTAGTTTTGCTTCATCAACCTTTATGAATATTTTGTTTTCATCGCTAAATAGACTATCTGCCCATCCCATTTCCATAGCTACATTAGGTTTAGTATGTACATTTCCGCTTTTATCTGTCGTGTCAGGGGTTACGACGAAGATGATTTTATCGCATTGCTCCATATAATATTTTGCTTTATCTTCTGTGTTTTTCCCGGAGCTTTCTAGTTTTTCTACTATTATTGGCTCAAATCCTAACGACGTAATTAAATCTTCAAAATCATCTATCCTAACCCACCCCGAACTAAATGAAATAAATACTTTTTCAGACATTTGAGTTGCCTAATACCCTTTCACCATCTTCAGAGCTGCCATGGCGGCGCCGAAACCGTTGTCGATATTGACCACCGTTACCCCCGGGGCGCAGGAATTGAGCATGGCCAGAAGCGCCGCTATACCTCCGAACGAGGCCCCGTATCCCACCGATGTGGGAACCGCAATCACCGGGGCAGTAACGAGACCGCCCACCACGGAGGGCAGCGCTCCTTCCATACCGGCCACCACTATAATCACTGTGGCGCTCCTGAGCTTATCCTGATAAGCCAGCAGTCGATGAATGCCGGCAACACCGACATCGTATATCCGCTCCACCTTGCCGCCGAAGGCTTCGATAGTCGCTCCCGCTTCCTCGGCCACACCGAGATCCGAGGTGCCGCCGGTTACCACTGCAATGACCCTGTTGCCGCTCTTCTTCTTCCGCCTGCGGGTTTTAACTATCATTCTGGCGGCCTCATTATACTTCACATTTTTATACTTGCGTTGCAATTTGTTACATAGCGCCTTGTCGGTGCGACTGATCAATATGTCTGAGCCTGCCTTGTGCATTCTTTCGAATATCTTTAGTATTTGCCGATCGGTTTTCCCGGGCGCGAATATAACCTCCGGCGCTCCCGTTCTGATGGTGCGGCTATGGTCGACCTTGGCGAATCCTATATCCTCAAAGGAAATAGATTGAAGTTTCCGGGTACCCTCTGCGACCGATAGGTTGCCGGAGGCGATTTTTTGAAGAACCGATCTTATTTTCTCAGAATCCACGGCAATCGCCAAAATCAGTCTATAATGCCGGCTTCAAAAACCTTGTCGCTTTTATCAAATTGTTTTTCTATCTCTTCGAGATATTTGTATAGCAGATCTTTTAGATCTGATGGCGATTCCATACGGACCAATCTCCCCCTGATTTTAGATGCCTCCGGCATTCCCTTGATGTACCGGCAGAATCGGGAACGCATTTTGTATAGTCCGGATGGCAGCCCGTAATGTTCTATGTTCATGTCGAGATGCTCCAGAGCCAATTCGATCCTCTGGCGATAAGTCGGTGGCCGCGGGATATCACCTGTCCTGAGATGTTCTTTGATATCCCGGAAAATCCAGGGGTTGCCAATAGAGGCCCTGCCGATCATGATGGCGTCGCATCCCGTCTGATCAAACATCCTTCTGGCATCCCCGGGCGTTGATATGTCGCCGTTTCCGATCACCGGGATTCCCAGTGCTTGCTTCAGTTCGGAGATCTGCGACCAGTCGGCTTTTCCAGTGAATCCCTGAGTCCTCGAGCGGGGGTGAAGAGTGACAGCCGACGCTCCGCAGTTTTCAATAATTTGTCCGGCCTCCAGGTAAACGGGCTCCTCCTCTTTCCATCCTGACCGCATTTTCACAGTTACCGGGATGTTAATGCTATTGACAATGCTGGAGATAATCTTCTCCATCAAATTCAGATCTTTAAGGATCGAACTGCCTCCGTTCTTGCCAACGATCTTGCGCGCCGGACATCCGAAATTTATATCTATGAAATCCGGCTGCAGTTCGCTCAGGATCTTTGCCGCCGATGCCATGGAATCCGGATTTTTCCCGAAAAGCTGTAGGCCAAATGGTCGCTCGTAATCGTCGAATCTGGCCAAGTTAAGGGTTCCCCTGCCATTACGTATAACTCCTTCGGCTGAAATAAGCTCCGAGACGGTGATATCAGCGCCGAATCTTCGGGCAATCTTCCTCGATGGGGAATCGCTGATTCCGGCCAAAGGAGCATATATGACCGCCTTGGATTCTTTAAAGTTCAGCGGGTTCATTCCGACAATATACAAGAAGTGAAAATTCTCGGCAAGGCAATTAATGGGCGCCATAGAGACTGCCTTTACAACAAAAGGTTGACAAAACTCGGCCGTTAGCGCACATTGCTACGGTGCCCTTTGAGGAGGGGGTTTATGCCTGAAATAATAGTTAAATATGAAGAAAAGGTTATCGAGAAATTCATAACCGAGAAAAAGAGAGTCACCATCGGGCGGACTCCTGATAACGATGTGGTTCTCGATAACAGAGGAGTCTCTCGTCGTCATTCTCAGATAGAGTTCGGTGACGACCAGGCTGTTATAATGGACAACGAGAGCCTTAACGGCACTTTTGTCAACTCCCGCAGGATTTCCGAGGAAGTTTTGAAAGACAACGATATAATTACGATAGGAAAGTACTCACTTATCTACCATGCCGAGCCCGAGAAATCGGGATCGCCCTTCAACTCCGACGGAACCATGGTGCTGCAGACTAAAAAGCAACGGGAGCTTCTCGCTAAGGATAAGAAGGATAGAGAGATGACTGTCCTGGCGGGCACCTCGGTCCTTCTGGGTGAGGCAGGGGCGGACTTCGATCAATTTCCACTGAATCGAAACGTCATTACAATTGGCAGATCCTCTTTAGCCAACGTCAAAGCCAAGGGCATTTTCCTCTCCGGAATTCAGGCCAAGATCGTACAAGAAGATAATGGATTCTGGGTTGTGAATCTCGGTAAGAAGGGCAAGACAAAAATTAATGGCGAGGAAGTCGACCGCTATATGCTGAGGAATGATGATATTCTTCAGGTCGGCAAGACAGTTTACCGATTCGTGGAAAGCAAACCTTAATGAGATATGGCTTCTTCTCTGACGTGCACGCCAATCTGGAAGCCCTAAAAGCCTGCATCCTGGATTTCAGGGCCCAAAAGATAGACAAACTGTTTTTTCTGGGGGATGCCGTCGGTTATGGCCCTAATCCCGACGAATGCGTTAAGCTCATACACGGAGTATCCGATATCGAATTGATGGGTAACCATGATTACGCCGCCCTGGGGCTTATGAAAACCGAGTATTTTAATCAGTATGCAGCTCAGTCGATGGGTTGGACGAAAGATTCTCTGTCGAAAAAAGCTATTGAGATGATGTCCGATTTCGAACTAACGTATCAGATCGACGATATATACATGGTACATTCGTCGCCCAGGGATCCCGAGAACTGGTACTATATACTGGATATGGATGATGCCGAGGAGAGTTTTGATTTTTTCGAGCAAAGAATTTGCGTGGTAGGTCATACGCATCGGCCGTATATAGTCTGCAAATGTCCATCGGAGGGTGCCGTCCTTTCCGAGCAGACCGAGGAAATTCTGAAGGATGATTGCCGCTATCTGATAAATATCGGCTCGGTGGGGCAGCCGCGGGACGGCGATCCCCGGAGTTGTTATTTGATCTATGATACTGAAACTGCAACCGTGAAATTACAACGGGTCCAGTATGATGTCCGGAACACCCAGGATGACATGTCAAAGCTGGGCCTGCCCGAGTACCTGATCGAGCGATTGACCGTCGGAAGATAGTTATACCTGGAGAAACTTTGTCGTTAGTTTTGAGAATAGCCGTATTCCTATTTGCGCTTGCGGGCATGATAGCGATTTCCGGATTTATATGGCCAGCGTAGGAATATTCCCGAAGAGTCCAGCACCATAAATTCCTCTTATTATCAGGCATATCGGACTTTTGTCGGCCGTCCGGGGAGCCCGTCCACAACCTTTTCCACCAGATAAGAGTTTTCTAAACATTTTCAATATGATGCCGATTCCATAACAGTGACCGGCTGTCGTCACGAATACTCTATACAGGCGATTTGACGACGCAAAGTCAGGAGATATTTTAGAAATGACCAAGAAATTTTCGGGTTTCATCCTATATGCTCTAATCACGGTTCTGGTTATCAGTGTATATCTAGACCGCACGAGCAGTCTCGAAAAGCTCGGCCAGTTTATTCAAGATACCATGTTTAGATTGCGGGGCGAGCAGACAGTTCCGGAGGATATAGTTATCGTGGGCATAGATGATGCCAGCCTGGAGTCGATAGGAGACTGGCCCTGGAATCGCGATAAGACAGCGGCGCTGATAAATGCCATCAGCTCTCAGGGACCCAGGACCGTCATGCTAAACCTGACATTCGATCCCAATAAGTATCAGAAAGCAGCCGGATATACGGATTCGCTTGCCAACGCCATAGCCAGGGCAGGCAATGTTATCTCCAGTTATCATTTCTCGCAGTCTGATCTTCCACATCAGGGCGAGACCCTGCCTATCGGTTTATCCAGGAGTGCATTCCATGCCATCGACAATCCCAGGAAATTTTCCAGGTTCCCCCCGACAGGCGCTTCGGCCATTCACTCGCCGGCACCCTCGATTGCAGATTCAGCGGCGTACACCGGATTTGTCAATATAATGCCCGACAATGACCGCAGCGTCCGATGGCAGCCCTTGATAGTGGGATATAGGGGAGAGTTTTTCCCTTCGGCGTCGGTGGTAGCAGCTTCGCATTTTCTCGGTGTGAGCCAAATCGGTGTCCATGTGGGTGAATCCATAGTTATTGGAAATCGGCTTATTCCAACAGACGAGGCAGGCCGGATGGACATCAACTTCAGCGGCCCGGAAGGAACGTTTAAATATTATTCTGCATCAGATATAGTGAATAGGATGACCGCTCCCAGGGAGCTCTCCGGAAAGCTGGTCATTATCGGTTACACGGCGTTTGCAGCAACGGATGTTCACTCTACCCCTGTTGACCGGAGCCTTCCCGGCGTTGAAATACTGGCAAACGTTACCGAGAATATAGTCCATGGGAATCTATTGAGAGGCATTTCCAGCCAGTTTAAGATCAATCTGGGGATACTTATCGGCATCGGCCTTTTCTGTGCCTTTGTGTTGCCGCAGATATCCCTGATTAACCGAATAGCGGTTTTGCTTCTGTTCCTCATTGTACTTGTAAATATGAGCTATGTCCTGTTCTCGTCGTTTGATATCAGCACTAACAGCCTTTACCCGGCTCTTCAGATAGTCATTATGTTAATCATGGCGCCGTTTGTGAAATCGCCTCACAGCTTATCGCCCGAGCAGAAGACCGACGACGAGGAAGAGATAGATTACGAGGCTCTACTCTCGTCGAGCGATACGATTGCGCTCGGCCAGACGCCTATTCCCGGATATCCTGAAACGGTGGCGGCACGTATACAGGCTACCGGAGGATCCACATTCCCGGGAACCGAATCGATAGGAGATGAGGGTACCCTTCCTTTAACCTCCCCGGGAACCGGGGGCGTAGCCGCGCCCGTCATGGATCATTTCGGTCGGTATAGGATTCTGAGCACTCTCGGGAAAGGGGCTATGGGGATGGTCTACAAAGGGCTCGATCCCGCAATCGATAGACCGGTCGCCCTGAAAACCATCAGGCTGGATCAGATCTTTGAGCCAGGGGAGGCAAAGGAACTGCGCGAGAGGCTGAACCGGGAGGCGAAGGCCGCCGGGAAGTTATCTCACCCCAATATCGTGACCATCTACGATGTCGGTGAGGAGAGTAATGTCCAGTATATCGCCATGGAGTTTTTACGTGGTGATACTCTGGAATTGCTTATCAGTAAGGGGCTGAACTGGGATTACAAGACATTGTCCAGAGCAATGATCCAGATTTGCGAAGCCCTCGACTACGCTCACGAAAATGGAATCGTGCATCGCGATATTAAACCTGCCAATATAATGATCCTCGAGGATAATAAAGTCAAGGTCATGGATTTCGGGATAGCACGGCTCGATAAATCGGCTTCCATGACCCAGACGGGCACGGCGTTGGGAACTCCAAACTACATATCCCCGGAGCAGCTCAAGGGACAGCCTGTCGATAGAAGGTCTGATATATTCTCGCTCGGCGTGGTTTTCTACGAACTCTTAACGGCACAGAAACCATTCAAAGGAGAGACTATTTCGGCGTTGATATATTCCATATTGCATACCGAGCCGCCGCCCCCGTCGGAGGTCAATCTCGATGTACCCAGGATATTCGATAAAATTACCGCCAAGGCGCTGGTAAAGGATCCTGATCTCAGATTCCAGAGAGCCAGAGACATGGCCGACATCCTGCGAAAACTGGTATAATCCGCCTGAGAAATTTTAGGGGGGAAGCCCCGGGACTTCGGTCGCGGGGCTTTTCATTTAAAGGCAAATCTCAAGACCCGGCATTAACATATCCTGTTTGACCTGCATAGTTATTGTTTTAACTTGATTGGTCTTCCCTATGACTTATACTCAGTCGATGATCCGGGAAGGAGGACCGAATGGAAAGAATTGATTTCCCGCTAACAGGTAACACGGTAATAATGGCGATTGTCATCTTGATCCATGTCTTTTTTGCCTTTATCGCCGTCGGCGGATCGACCCTGGCGGTATTCTCCGAGTGGCTTGGCAGAAAGAGAAAAGATGATGACTATCTTACGCTTGCCCGGCGCATAACCGAATTCTTAGCCGATATGATGAAGATAAACGGTGTGCTCGGCGTGACTATTGTCGTGCTTCTCATAGGACTATGGGGCGCTTTCACCAAATTTCTGTACTCGGTTCTTTTCTGGGCGTTCGCCGCCGAGGGGCTGTTCTTCCTGATCCTGATGATCTTCTCGATCTCCTACAACAACACCTGGGATAAGGTATCCCCGAGAGTACATCTGTTTTTTGGCATCGTCACGGCCTTCGCTGCCATCATGACCGCTTTTCTGATAAATGCCATCTGGGCTTTTATGATGACCCCCGGTGATTGGTTAACCACCAGAAATCGCTGGGATGCTTTTTTCAACCCCATACTATGGGAATCGTTCCTTCATATGCTCCTGCCGTGCCTTATTAACGGGGCGCTGGTTGTATTCTTGTGGACATTCTGGAAATCTCGCCAGACGGGTCCGGAGATCGATTATTACAAAAAGGCAAACAAATTCACGGCCAGAATAGGGGCGACATTGATCCTCCTGCAGCCTCTCTCGGGATTGGGCTTTCTTTTGAAGGTGAAATCCGCCACTGTGAACCTGCCGGCGCCGAATCCCTGGGGACAGATCTGGAGAGGGCCAGGGCAGCAGTTTCTTCATACCATGATGACACTGGGTGTGCTGGCGGTGATATTTGCCTTGCTTTACTGGTTGCTCGGTCATGATAAAGGAAGAAAATTCCTACTGGGAACGGCTATAGCGGCGTTCGTGGCTTTCTTCATGGGCGGGTATACGCGCGAAAAGGCCCGCAAGCCTTATCTGATCTGGGGTACCATGTATATGAACCAGAAATTAGTGGGAGACAAGGTTCCATCAGCGGCTGGGGGAGAGAGGGTCTCCGGCGAGCAGATCTTCGAGGATTGGGAGTGCCGCTCCTGCCACACGTTTCAGGGAAAGGGCGGCAGTGTCGGCCCTGAGCTTGTCGATCTTCGCGAAAGCTATGACTTAGATGAACTGAAAGAATTCCTCACGAATCCTCCCGAGGATATGCCCCCGTTTGAGGGATCCGAAGAGGAACTGGATACTCTCGGGGAATTTCTGCTGGAGGAATCGAGTGAATAGAAAAAAATCATCCATTCAGAGTTACGTTCAGGTGAACCATTAATAGTGTAAGCATTTCTCAGGTAAAGTCTATGAGTTGCCCGGAACTTTTCACTTGAACCTCGATATACATCCCCATATACTGCTTACGGCAAAAAGGGGAAAGATTTTATGGTAATGAAGGCCATCAAAAAAGTTTTCGGCAGTAAAGCAGAGAGAGACGTCAAGAAGCTAAAACCTGTTGCCGCCGAAATAAATGAGATATTCGAAACTCTGAAAGATAAGAACCAGGACTGGTTCCCTAAACGAACCGAGGAGCTCAAAGCCGAACTGGCGGCCCATCAGGAAGAGATGGCCGGAGACTTAGACCGCGATTCGATGGATCCCGACGTTTATAAAAAGGAATACAGGAAAAGAATCGATGAGAAATTGGACGAGATCCTGCCTGAAGTATTTGCCATGGTCAAAGAATCCTGCCGGCGGCTGGTTGGACAATCCTGGGATGTCAGCGGAATCGAGACCAGCTGGGAGATGATACCTTATGATGTTCAATTGATAGGCGGGATCGTCCTTCACCAGGGCAGGATAGCCGAGATGGCCACCGGCGAGGGTAAAACCCTGGTTGCGACCATGCCGTTATATCTCAATGCCCTCGTCGGCAAGGGCGCTCACCTTGTCACCGTCAACGATTACCTGGCGCGCCGCGACGCTCAATGGATGGGTAAGGTTTACGAGTTTCTGGGGCTAACCGTCGGCTGCATTCAAAATGATATGTCGCCTTTGGAGAGAAAACAGCAATACGGCTGTGATGTTACCTATGGCACCAACAATGAATTCGGATTCGATTACCTGCGCGATAACATGGCGGTGCGGGCGGAGGATCAGGTGCACCGCGATTTTTATTACGCTATTGTTGACGAGGTCGATTCGGTGTTGGTCGACGAGGCCAGGACGCCGCTGATAATATCCGGGCCGGTGGAATCGACCTTGAATATCAGGTTTAACGAGATGCGGCCACTGGTGGCCGGCCTGGTCAAAAAGCAAAACCAGTTTGTGGCAAAACTGATTTCCGAGGCTGAAAAAGCGCTTGAGAGCGATGGCGATCAAACCGAGGCCGCCGACAAGCTTCTGCTGGCGCATCGCGGGGCTCCCAAGAATAAGCGGCTCTTGAAGCTTTACAAGGAAAAGGGAATCCGACAGATGGTCGAGCAGCAGGAGCTTCTCTACCGGCGCGACAAGAAACTCTATGAGATCGATGAGAAACTGTATTTCAGTATCGATGAGCGCGAGCATACCGTCTATCTCAATGAGCCCGGGCAAAAGATGCTCGCTCCTGACGATCAAAAGCTGTTCGAGATTCCTGATATCACCGAAGGTCTGGTGATGATCGACACCGATGAGAATTACACTCCCGAGCAGAAGATCAAAAAGAAAGAGGAGCTTTACAGTCTTCACGGGGAGAAATCCGAGAAAAACCACGCCATCAACCAAATTTTGCGCGCCTACCAGCTTTTCGAAAAAGATGTTGAGTATGTGGTGCAGGAAGGTAAGGTCTTGATCGTCGACGAGTTCACCGGTCGGTTGATGCCGGGCCGCCGCTATTCCGACGGCTTACACCAGGCTATCGAGGCCAAGGAAAGCGTCACCATCGAGGGCGAAACGCAGACCTTAGCCACCATCACGCTCCAGAATTATTTCAGAATGTACAACAAGCTGGCCGGCATGACCGGTACTGCCGAGACGGAGGCGGCCGAGTTTTTCGAGATATACAAGCTCGACGTGGTCGTGATCCCGACCAACAGGCCGGTAAGACGGTTCGATTACGATGATGTTATCTTTCGCACGCGCCGCGAGAAATATAATTCAATTATCGAGGAGATCATCAGGTTGCATAATAAGGGATTGCCGGTGCTGGTAGGTACAGTATCGGTTGATGTTTCGGAAACGCTTTCCCGTATGCTGAAACGTCAGGGGGTAGGCCATTCCGTTCTCAACGCCAAATACCACCAGCAGGAGGCGGAGATAGTAGCCAAAGCGGGTCTCCCGGCAGCCGTAACCATTGCCACCAATATGGCCGGCCGTGGAACGGATATCAAGTTACAGGGCGAGGTGCTCAAATCGAAGGCCTGCATGTTGATTTCTTCAGCTATTCCGGATCAGAGGTGCCCGTTCTATGACGAATTGAAATGCGAGGGGGACGTTCCCTGTGGTCTGCATATTATCGGCACCGACCTGCACGAATCGAGGCGTATCGACCGTCAGTTGCGAGGCCGTGCCGCCCGCCAGGGGGATCCCGGAGCATCGATATTCTATATCTCGTTGGAAGACGATATGATGCGGATTTTCGGCGGCGGCCGGATCGAAAAGGTCATGGATACGCTCGGCTGGAAAGAGGGCGAATCAATCAACCACCGGATGGTAACAAAAGCTATCGAACGAGCCAGGAAACAGGTGGAATATAACAATTTCTCCATCAGAAAAAACCTGCTCGAGTATGATAACGTCATGAACGCCCAGCGTATAGTAATCTACGAACGCCGAAGCGCTATCCTGAGAGGGAAGAATCTCAAGGAAGAATCACTCGAGATGGTCGAGAGTATAATCGAAGGAAAGGTCTGGGAGTATTGCCCCGAGAAGACTTACGCCGAGGAATGGAACCTGCTGGGATTGCGGGAGGAGCTTCGCAAAATATTTCTTTTGGATATTCATTATCCCGATTCTGAGATCGAAAATCTAAAACAGCATAAATTGATCGAGGATATTACAACCGCTGCAAAGAAGATCTACGATGAAAAGGAGCAGCTGCTTGGCGAGGAGATCATGCGGCGGCTGGAGCGGTTCGCATTTCTCTCGGTTTACGATACCCACTGGAAAGAGCATCTATACGAGATGGATCATCTCAAGACCGGTATCGGCCTGCGAGCCTACGGTCAGCGCGATCCGGTGATCGAGTATAAAAAGGAGGCCTTCGGCGCCTTCGAGGTGATGATGGGGCGGATCGACGAAGAAGTGGTGGGGATGATCTACAAGATGAAACCCGCCACCGAACCGACTCGCCTGCCCGCAGGCCAGATGGTTGCCGCCAAGCAATCGGCGGTCGGGATGGGCGTGCAGGTTGGCGCGGGAGCCCAGGCCGCCGCGGATGATGCCATGGATGGCCCCGTCCGCAAAGCCCAGGACCCCTCGGAAGTCAAACAAAAGCCTATCCGCGTCACCAAAACCCCCGGCCGCAACTCCCCTTGCCCCTGCGGCTCCGGCAAGAAGTACAAGCACTGCCACGGGCAATAATTGGGGAAATGTATTGAGTTTTTAAATTAAATCTTAAATATTATATTCGTACTTGTTCGGATACATTTTGAGATGCTAATAGCAAATAGAAAGATCCTCTAATATTATGGATCAACATAAACAAGAATTAGTAAGAATACTTAATAGGAGGCTGGCAGAGTCTGCCAAGTTTTGGTACCAGTGTATTGACGAGTATCAGGATATCAACGAGTTTCTATCATCGCTGAACGCTCTTATACAATCTCTTAGAAATATAACTTTTGTAATTCAAAAGCATAAAAAAGATATACCGCATTTTGAGGATTGGTATTCTGCGAAACAGCAAGTAGGTCGGGTTCCGAAGAAACCCGACAACTAAGCTAAGCCAAATGCGAAGAAGCTCGGAATTGAATTTATTGAGAATTACTTCAACAATATTCGTATTTTTGATTTTATCATATGCCGGGTGCAGGAATACTGATGAAGCCAGCAGGCATTACGATATAAAGGGTGGATTTTCCTATGTGCCGCCGGAAGGATGGGAAACATTCCAACCTCCCGAAGGTTTGATTTTACACGTCTTCTACGGGAAAAGAGTAGGCGACTTCACTCCCAGTATTACTGTAACTTATGAGAAATATCCCGGCTCGCTGGAATCCATGGTTGATTATTATATCGAAACAATGCGCGGTCTTTTAAACGGATTCAATTTTCTTGAACGAGTGCAGTTTGTCACAGGTGATAAATTGCGCGGCATCAAATTAGCTGTAGATGTTATGCCTGACCAGAGATTCGAGAGACAATATTTATACTTTTTTGAAGGAGACGTGAAAAAGTACACTGTGATCTGTTCGGCTCTGCCCGAGAATGCCGAGGTTTTCGAGCCACTTTATGATGCAACTGTTAAGACATTCAAGATTGAATAATTAGGTTTCCCTCTGGACAGAACGATCTTCTGTCCCTACATTATCACCGCCTTATTTGTAGGGGTCGAACATTGTTCGACCCAACAAGGGCTCGTTTTTCATATTGACGAATCTCGATCTTCGCGCGGGCGCCCCACCCGACAGCTTCTAGATAGATTGAAATCGTCAGGCTAATACCGCCCCCAAACCAGTTTGGGGACGCCACCCGAAAACAGGTATCTGCCGTGTGGCAATCCCAAACTTGTTTGGGATTGAATGAACATAAAGATTTTGACCTACAAAACACCGCGTTTTTCATATTGACGAATCTCGATCTTCGGTTATCTTTATTATAGAGCCATGATAAAATATCTGTTGCTGTTTTTGCTTCTCTGGGGGCAGGCCCTGGCCCAGATTTCCCCCGAGGATTTCATTGCCGATTTCGAATCCGGTAATATCCACAACGTGCAGCAGGTCGGTGTTGACAGTTTCAGCTTCGAGATCAGGCTCGATGATAACCACGGCGACACTTATGGCTGGTATTATTTCGCCATCGCCGGTAACCGCGGGCGCACGGCCACATTATTTCTCACCAATCCCGATGGCTGGCAGAATTCCAATTGCAATCCTGTTGTCTCGCCCGACAATATCAATTGGGGCAGGGTTCAGAACGTCTGGGGTCAGAGCGGCTGGCTATGTTTCCGGCAGTATCTCGTAGCCGACACCATCTGGTTCGCCCAGGATTTTCCATTTACTGTCAGCCGGATGGATGCATATCTGGATAGTATCGAAGCATCTCCCCATCTGATGCGACAAACACTGGGATATTCTGTCCACAACAGATCGATCGATATGATTACAATCACCGATGATTTTTATCCTGCCGAATATAAGAAGACCGCCTATCTAATATCGCGGCAGCATCCCATGGAATCGCCACCGACATTTATTTTGACCGGCCTGATCGACATGGTTCTCGATGAGACTGATTTCGCCGGTTATTTTCGCAGGGATATAATGCTTAAGGTGGTTCCCATACTGAACGTCGACGGTGTGGCCGAGGGATATTCGCGGCACAATGTCAACGGTATCAACCTGAATCGCAACTGGCAGCCCGATATCGAAAACGAACAGCCTGCGGTCAAGGCGGTGCATCGGGATATCGATGATTATGTATCAGCGGGTAACAGAATCGATCTTTTCATGGATCTTCACGCCGCCCCCGATTTCAGCGATTTCGGCTTCAGGATGTCTGAGGTTTATACCAGCCCCGCCTACTACGAGAACCAGGAGACGTTTCTGCATCTTCTGGAGACGTACGATCCCTGGCAGGATCGCTCGCGCTGGAGGGATCTCGATACCTCATATGCTTACGGCGTCTCCTGTGTAATCATGTTCGATATGTACGATCTTGACGCTTTAACGACTGAAAACCCCTGGACCCGTCGCAATAACAATAGCTTTATAACCATTCAATCGCTTTATAATCAGGGGCCGGCCCTGGCCGAGACGATTTATGATTATCTTTACCCCTTAACCGTATATGACGAATACGAGACGCGCATTGATTCTATCACGCCGGGTCAGCCGTTTGTGCCGATGGTGCGGGATTTCGACCGTCGAAGCGAGGCTTATCTTGAGATTACCGCTCACTGCTATGAATCGGCGGACTCCGAGCTTGTTACCCTGTACAGGGAAAACTATGATGGCGAATATCTGCCCCTCTCTCCGGTACCGACCGATGATCTTGACGCTGTACCCGGCGATGGAATTATATCTCTCATCGCAGGTGGAGAGCTGAGAGTCGTATATCAACAGCCGGAGATGCCCGACAGGACATGCGAACGAATCCTTGCCGTGGAGCAGCCCAGCGGAATATATGATAGCGATATAACGCTTCCGCAGTTGGCATTGAGAGCTTATCCCAATCCCTTTAATTCCTCCTGCAGGATCTCGGTTGACGGTGCCGATATTTCAACCATGGAGATCTTCGATGTGGCTGGCAGGATGGTGAATCGATTATCTATTAATGACGGCCATGCGATCTGGGATGGACGAGCGTCTGACGAACGACCGCTTGCATCGGGTATCTATTTTGCTCGTCTGAAAACCGCCAGGCGTTCAGAGAGTATTAAGATCGTTCTATTGAGATGATTTTCTGGATTATAGATAACTACAACCGTATGTCATTCCCAATCCTACAGATCCGTAGGACTTGATTGGGAATTCCTACCGATCCGTAGGACCTGACGCCGATAAAGGATATTAGCACCGATCAAATTGCTTGACTAGATTGGCCCTGACCATTATCTTAGGTTTATACAAATATCATTAGAATTGTGAAAGTTGTTTTCCGAGTTGGCTAAGGGAAGATAGATGGCAATTCAATTAGAACGCCGTATCCCACAAGGAGTAGAGAAATTAAGTACGCTTGCGGGGCACAAAGATGAAATAAGTGGGTTAGTGTGGTCTCCCCATGAGCGCGCTTTAGCGTCTCAATCACGAGATAATCACGTGATTATCTGGAAGGACGCCTCAAGTAATGATACGGCTACTGAGGACTACTATCAGGCAACATTACCCGTCTGGAGTAGACGAGAGTATGGACTGTTGGTTCATGACAGTAAGGAGAAAAGACTATATCGTGTTCATCCCTTCGCGTCTACTAGAGTCACCCTGTTGAGCAATCGGGATCTCTATTCGGAAAAGATATGGTGCGGGATAAAGCATATTGCGGTTGAGCTTGCCGAAACCAAGATTAGCTTAATTGATATAGAAAAGAAAACAATCGACGACGTTAGGCATTCATTCTCTAATATCCACCAATGTGAGTTTTCACCAGATTCGAGCACTATGCTTGTCAGTTCATATGAGGGTGAATTTGAGTTATACTATACATCCAGTCGGTCCAAGATTCGAACGAGACGCTCTCGTTTGCAGCAGGGATTAAAGGGCACTTGGAGGCCCGATGGCGAACAGATAGCTACCGATTGGGATGAGGGATCTATTCAAATCTGGGATAGCGAACTTAAAAACGAAGTTGTGAATCTCCTGCAAACTGGATCACCGAAGAAGTCGTTCTCCTTTTCGCCGGACGGTCGTTTATTTTTAATCCATAGTAATGATAAGAAAATACATTTTCTTGAATCCAGTAGCTGGAGAGAGAAAGCATTGATGGACATTTCAAGCGCTGGAAACGCTGTTATTCCCGTGGCCTGGCATCCAACAGAATCGCTCTTTGCATCGATTTCCGAAGACAATTCCGAAATTGATATCTGGGAATATGATGCAGAAACGATCTTAAAGAGTGCTCCTCAGCGAGAAGATGCGGAAATAGATTCAACACAAAAAATCGCGAAAAAGTCCCGGAAACTCACGACCAAGAAGAAAGCGATGAAGAAAACAGCTAAAAGGAAGAAAGCGACGAAGAAAACGACTAAAAGGAAAACGAAAAAGAAGGTATCCGCTCCAACGGCTGGCTCGATAAGTTTTAGAGTAAAACCAGCCGCCGTCCAACTTGCAATAAAGGCGATTTCTGACAAGCCCATAGATGACCAAGCTAAGGATCTTTTGAATTATAATGTTTACGCGAAGGCCCTTGCGGATTTCATTATGTTAAGGAAAACCAATACTCCCCTTACGCTTGCGATTGACGCCCCCTGGGGTAAGGGTAAAAGTTCAATAATGAAGTTAATGAAGAATGAGGTTAAAGAATATGGCCTTATCCCTATCTGGTTTAACGCCTGGCGGTATGAAAAAGCCGAAAACCTCTGGGCGGCGCTGGCTCAAAAGCTGCTGAATACTGTACAAGAAAAGTGGAGATGGCGTCGTCGTATTTTCTTTGGTCTTGCCCTTTATTGGCGCCGATTTAAGGAGGAACATACTGATTTAGGAATTTCCATGAAAATTCTAAAGGGGTTATTCTTTTTAGTAAAGTCTATAATAAAGGGACCTATTAGTACGATAAAATTATCCAACCTAAGATTAAGGGAATTTCTTTTTGACCCCAATTATAAAGAGAGAGCTGGGTTCATTGATATATTTCATAATGATTTTGAGAGAATTGTGAATTTGATAAGAGATTTAGAAGCTAAACGAAAGAGGTCCAAGGCAGAATTACCTGAGGGCTTTAAAAAAGCGGATCAAGGGAGACTCGTAATTTTCATCGATGATCTTGATCGTTGCCCGCCTCCAAAACCAGTAGAAATCATAGAGGCCATAAATGTCATTCTCAATTTTGAACATTGTGTGTTCGTTCTGGGGATGGATCTGGATATGATCTGTGCGTCAATAGAAACCAAATATGATTCTTTATTGGAATATCTACGGGATAAGAGCGAAGGATGCGATCCGAGATTGGGACAGCGTTTCATGGAGAAAATCGTGGAGGTGAATTTCAGGATACCAGAAATAGCCGAAGGCGATCTGAAAAACCTTTATAGCTCCTTTTTCGTCCAGGGTAAGAAATCCGAAATTGATCGGGATGAACCAGCTGAATCTGCACCCAGAGAACAGACTATTGAAGAACGGCATATACCTCGCCCTGATTTCCACCGGCAAGTGAAACAGATCTATGCAGATAGCAAAGATGAAATTGAAGATCCTGGACGAATATCAGAATGGGCTGATAAATATAGGAAGATAAATCCCGATGTTGATCCTACGATTGTTTCTGAAGTAAAACGTCATATGGTTGGCCATAGCTTTAACATAGATAGCCCCGAGGTACAAGAAGCAGTTGAATTGGTGGCCGGCCAGATGGATCCCAATCCTAGAAAAATTAAACGTTTCATCAATATTTTTAGATTGAGAACGACAGTTGCGGTAATGATGGGGAGGCTTGATGAGACTATAACTCTGAATCATCTGGCCCAATGGACTTTTCTATACATGGATTGGCCGGAGTTGGCCAAAACTGCTCTGGACAGCCCATTAGTATTAATGAACTTAATTGACAAATCAAAAAAGGTATCCAGAAACAAAACTAGAAAAGCCAATATTCACAGTGATGACGATTTGTTAAAGAAGATAGAAAAATGGCGCAAGGATTCTGATCTTATGAAATTTTTGAAAAGCCTTGAAGGTTTCTCCGAAGAAATAATAGAAAAATTGAAAAGTCTTTAAATCTTACATCCTGAACAGATACTGAAACTTCATAAAGAATTGGCGTGATGCAAGAGTGAGGTTATCGGATTCGTCGACGTCGCGATAATCATAAGTGGAACCGATATAGAATATCGTAAAGGGGTTCAGCTCGTAGCTCAAAAGCGGTTCTAAATCGAGCCTCTGGCTGAACTCGTTATACTGAATTATCAAACGCAGAAGCAGCTCCCGGGTGAATTGATAATTTATACGGGAGCGGTAGATATATCCGCTGAATAACTCCTCGCCGGTATCCTGCCTTTTTAGCTGAGAAAAGCGGTAGCTCTGCTGGATCTTAACATTGGGGAGCAATTTGACATCCACCCAGGCTGTGTAGTTGAGGCCGTCACCCAGAACGGGAGGGTCCTCGTTACGCGCTATCAATGAACCAACGCTGATAAAAAAGCCCGCCTGCACCGGTTCGCTGAAATCGCTGCTTACATTGAATTCGAATATGTTCCTACCCGGAAGTGCCACTTCTCTGAAAACCTCCCGGGTGTAAATATGTTCGAAATTGACCCAGGTTTGCGCTTTTAATAGCAGGCTGACATAGGAAACCAGCCAGCTGTCTTTATATTTACTTCTGGTATTCCATACGCGCCCGTATACAAACCCTGGTTCAATTTTGTCTATGATTTTGCTTTCGGGATAAAAGTTGAGACCAGTCCAGAATTCGGCCTCCCTGTGATCGTTTCTGGTGATAAATCCGTTGTCGGCTCTGAACGTCGGACTTTCCTCACGGTAATCGCACTGGAAGTTCCAGGTTCTTCCACGGCGTTCAAAGCCGGTGTAGAGAGCATGCCCTCCGAAAGATTCACCGTCATACGATACGGTATGCTTGCCGCCGTCGAAATAGATTTGCTCGATATCCGCCGTCAGCGATGAATCGTCCGGCTCCTCCGAATATGACCCCACAACCTGTGCCTCCAATCGATACTTTTCCCTAAAACGCAAATTACCGTCGACACCGAAAACGGTATTGTTTCCGCCACCCTCAAATCGTCTGTCGGTAAGAAGGGCACCGATATTCGAACTGCCGCCAAAAGTCTGTTTGAACCGCAGTATATTCGAGTAGCTTTCGCCGCCGGCGACAAACCCGCTTCGCTCCTCAAGCGGTATGATTATGGGCGAGTCCTTGTCGTGCGCACTCATATAGGCGATATTGATGCTTCCCTTACGACCGATCAGTTTGGCTGCCACGGTGGGATTGTTTATGGCACGGGTGTAAACAGCATCGATGAAGGTCTGAAACAGATCGCCGCCCTCCTGGAAAAACGGCCTTTTTTCGGGGTAGAACAATGCAAATGTTTCGTTAACATCGATCTGCGTCACGTCCGACTCCACCTGGCTGAAATCGGGATTGAGAGTCGCCTCAATCGATGTACCGGTGGAGATATCGTAACGCAAACCCATCGAGACTTCGCCATCGACGTCTTTATTTTCGATACCGGAGTTACGGTCATCCGTATCCCGGATTTCTCCCGATTGAAAACCGATTACCGAAGGCAACAACTCAAAACTGCTTCCCGGCTTAACGTTTTCAATGCCGGTTAAGGTGCCGAACTCGCACAGCCAGCAATTGACATCATCGTCGGTAAATGCCCATGAGCTGGTGGCCCGACTTTCCCGGGGACGCGTTCTCCAAAAGGTTGCTTTCCATTCCTGTTTCGGCTTATCGGGGAATCTGAGGCTGGCGAACGGCAGGGCTATTTCTACCTGATAGCAGGAATCGGTTACGACTCCTTCCGATTCGAAGATCAGGTCGAAACCGATATCCTCACCCGCCGAAGTAACCTGTCGCCCGTCGCCCTGAATGCCCAGCGGGTTGACGAAGATTTCATATGCCCAGGCGCCGTCGCCGTAGGTATCGAGTATGAAGCCCATGTAATCGTCGGACCAGATCCGGTCGCGGTCGGTCAATGACGAGCGTATGGAACCGGCGTCGCTATCGTAGCAGATGAAGGCGATATAAAGGTGAGAATCGTCGTAAGTGAGGAGCACCTCTGTTTCGACCGGAGGTTTTTCACCGTTGTCCGGAAACTGCTCGGAAAAATTCGTAGCTCGTGGAACGCCGATCCAACCCGTATCATCCAACTGGCCATCGATTTCGATTGTGCTTTCGAGCCGGGGGACGTGATACGTCGGCCTAATGTTTGGCTTGAAAGATTCCTCGTTATCCGCTTTTACGGGAATAACCAGTGCTCCTGTCAGGATGATCGATAAGAGAAAACTCCTTGATGACAATGGATATACTACCACGTTTAAAAATACGAAGCTTAAAAAGAAAGGTTTCGACGATCCTGTGGTTCTTGACGATTTCATGCTTAGGTATAGTTATCCGAGCTGCTTTACGAACAGCGGCTTCAGCCATTCGATTCCCAGGACCATAACGAGGGTTACAATGATTCCCGCAATGATTACGCCGACCATGACCGCCAGCATGGAGCGTTTCCAGTCGAGATTGAAAAGCCAGGCGGCCACGCTTCCGGTATAGGCCCCGGTGATGGGCAATGGTATGGCGACGAAGATGGTCACGCCCCAGAAACCGTAATTATCGATCAGCCGGGCAGTTCTTTTTCGAACGCTTCTTTCGAACCAATCGAACGCCGTTTGATAGATAGATATTTTATACAGCAACCGATGGATCGTATTCAAAAAAACGAATACCATGGGCCCGACCAGGAAATTGGCAAGAACGCAGCCGGCATAGCTGGCCCATATCGGATATCCTCTCAGTAGCGCCAGGGGTATTCCACCCCTCAATTCCGAAATGGGAAGTATTGAAAGTATTAAAGCGTAAAGGTAATCGGACATTCGTTCGCTCCGGCATTAATTTTGAGGGGTGAAATTACGTTTTATCACTGATCGTGTCAACATAATACCCGTGGCTGGATATCGAAGCTGTGCAATTCAATTCAATGTGATTGTTGCCTGAATAGAGATAGCCCCGACCTAAAAGTAGGCAAGGTCGGGGCTTGAGGATACCAGCGCCGACCGAGGCTGGGTAGCCCCGGTGGTTAATAGGTGGGAATTTTTATCAACATAATTGTTGTTGCCTCGGATAAATCTAAAGTAGATATGAACAAGACAGTCGAAAGTTCGGCTGATGCTTTTTTGTACGGTCTCATCTAACCTCCGGACTTGCCTGTGTCTAAGAATCTAATTCTGTAGCCAATACCTAATTAATGGTCTGTGATATTTTTGTCAATAGAAAAATGACTTATATCGATGATTCGAGCAAAAAAAAGGTATCGGCAACAATTAAGAAATGAAAGACATTTTGAATCATTTGCCAGCCCTGATGCCCCGATCTTCATGCGTCAAAAAAACTTACAGGTCACCCGATTTGATTTTGTCGTCTGCCGGGGGGCTTTGGATGGGATCTTACGGGATAAAAAGATCTATTATCTACCTGAAGAAAATTATCTTCCAGGTGTCGTCCGGCTGCCATTTAAGCTGCATCTTGGTGTATACCATGTGGCCGGAGGTCTTATCGATAAACGACACTTCGACCTCGGCCAGGGTATCGGCAACGAAAGCCTCGTTGACCAGTATCTGCTGCCTCAGCCATCGCGAGCGGGTGTCGCCGTCGCCCAGAAGCGATTGGATGGTTTTTTGACGTTGCTCGGATATTGCCAGGGCGGAATCTTCCGGCGACATTTCCATCAGGTGGGATAAAACATAGGCATCAACATCGAGAGTATTGACCAGGCCCAGCGAATCCGAGACCATGACAGCCTCGAGAAAATCAAAAACCACATTTTTAGGGTCCGGTTTACCCGAACAGGCGATTAAGGCCATCGCGAAAATAATGTATAGCTTGCGCATGTTAATATCATACCATTCGGGTATAGAATGTGCAATGAGTAAATGACAATTTTGCTTCTCAGAAAGCCTTCAACCACCGGTGCATTCTCCGGTCGACAACGAGCCCGATTCGGCGACATGAAACGTCTGGATGACTTAACGTCCACTTAATATGCCCTTGACGGCCTATGATAAAGTCATATATTTAGTATTGGCAAAGCAATATTAGGTTGCTTTCAATGCTCTTCATATCAGGCGATCACGCAATCGGCGTTTCCAGATAAGGAAAGTTTTTCGCGAGGAGGATGCCATGAATCGATTACGATCCTTGATGGTTCTGGTATTAGCGATCTTGTGCGTTAATATGCTAACGCCCCTGAGCACCATTGCTCAGAACGTGGAATATGTCGGCTCGGCGCTGTGGAGCGGAATATGGGATTCGCAGATTATAGGAGATTACGCCTACTGCGCTTTCACAAACGGCCTGGTCATTATGGATATCTCTAACCCTGCCGACCCCGTTGTTGTCAGCCAATTATATTATTATGGTGGGACTTACCATATTTTTGCGGCAGGCGGCTATGCCTACCTGACCAGTTTTGGAACCGAATTGAGAATTGTGGATATCAGCGATCCGGAAGAACCTTTTTTGACGGGGAGTATGGAAATCGCGTATTCCCATTCCGATGTATTTGTTTCCGGAGATTACTTGTATTTAGCTGAAAACGATTTGGGATTATATAGATTTCTTATAATAGATATATCCGACCGTTCAAACCCGATATTGTCGGGAAGCTGTGAGATAGGCGATAATGGCAGAAGAGTTTTTGTGTTCGGCGACTATGCCTTTATTGCTCAATGGTATTCCGGATTTGAAATCGTTGATATTTCGGATCCCTCGAATCCAACTATTGTGGGAAATTATGATACGCCACACAGAGTCTACAAAATCTTCGTTCGGGAGAATTACGCCTATGCGGCGGACGACAGTACAGGGCTTTTGATTGTCGACATATCCGATCCCTTTCATCCGGCGCTTACGGGAATCTGCGATACTCCGGGGCAGGCTAAAGATGTCTTCGTTTCCGACGACTACGCCTATGTTGCCGATGCAGGTTCGGGATTCCAGATTATAGATATCATCGATCCTGAGAACCCGGTGCTGGTTGGAAGCCATGAGACGCCGAATACATGCTGGGATGTATACGTCTCGGATGCGCATGCCTATCTGGGATGCAACTCGCAGGAGTCGTCCAATATACAGATAATAGACGTCTCCGTTCCGTCAAACCCAACCTGGGTCGGGAGTCATAATACCTCGACTTATATTATCGGTGTTTATGTGGTTGACAGTTATGCGTACATGATCGCCCGTCACGACGGTCTCATGATAGTCGATATCTCCGACCCGACGGATCCGATATTAACGGGAAGTTTAGATACCCCTGGATGGGCAAGGAGTATTTGTGTCTCCGGCAATTACGCCTATATACCCGAAGCGGCTGACGGGCTTCAGATTATCGATATCTCCGATCCGGAAGACCCAGTGCAGACCGGCAACTACAATACCCCCGAAACCTATGTCGGGGATGTTTTTGTTTCCGGCAATTACGCCTACATGGCTTCCGGAGGTATTAAAATACTCGATATCTCCGATCCTTCGGACCCTGTACTGGTGGGAAGTAATGATGATCCGCCGATCCCTGTGAATATTCTTGTCTCCGGTGACTACGCTTATGTGACGGACTTGAACGGCAACCTGTTTATAATGGATGTTTCCGATCCTACTTCCCCCGCCTTCGTGGGAAACTGTGAAACCTACGGCGAACCGACAGGTATATTCGTTTCAGGTAATTACGCTTATGTTTCTGTTTTTCATGGTTTACAGGTAATCGATATCTCCGACCCCTCGAGTCCCGGAGTGATCGGAAGCTATCATAGCTGGGATTACCATTATGATTTATTTATTCAGAATGATTTCGCGTATCTCTCCGGAGAGCCCGGGCTTTCGGTTCTAAATATCTCCAATCCATCGAACCCGGTATTGGCAGCCAGCTATGAAACTCCTGAATCCGGATGGGAGGTTTTCTGCATAGATGATCTTATTTTCATAGCCGATTTCAATTCTTTGATGGTCCTCCGTTTCGAGCCGCCTTTGAGCGACTGCGTTTACCTCCCGGGCGATATCGACCATAACGGGGTGGCATTAGAGCTCGGCGACATGGTCGCGATGATCGGCATCTACAGGGGCGCGGTGGGGCCGGCTTACACCTGCGATTGCCCGCCCCACGGAGCGGATTTCCCCCCGGGGGCTGACCCGAATGGCAACTGCGTGCCTTCTGAACTGCCGGACGTGGTCACCGAGATTGCGGCTTATAGAGGAATGGGGGACGTATCCGGATGTCCTGATTGCCCGGGCTTAAGGAGGTAGTTGCTGGTAGCGCTTCACAGAAAACCAGCATCATGTCTGGAAGGCGTCTGATAAGGCAACCGGATGCAGTAGAGGCAAAGCGATAACGAAAAATTATCCCGCTCTTACACTCCTCAAAACATCCAGCATCTGCGCATGTATCAGCCCGTTCGATGCCAGGATCTCACCCTTGAAAAAATCGCATTCTCCGCCGGTCCACGATGAAACTTTTCCGCCTGCTTCTTTAATCAGTAATATACCGGCTGCGACATCCCAGGGCGCCAGTTTGAACTCCCAGAAACCGTCGAACCGCCCGCAGGCTACGTACGCCGTATCCAGCGCCGCCGAACCGGCGCGCCTGACAGCCCGGGCCGACGTGGCAAAGGCTGCAAACTCCCTCAAGTTGTTATCATCGGATTCCCGTATATCATAGGGGAAGCCGGTAGCCAGAAGCGAATCATCCAGACACTCGGTTCTGGAGACAGCGATCCTCTCACCGTTCAGAAAAGCTCCCCTGCCGGGTTCGGCGGTGAAACATTCGTCGAGGTTGGGATTGTATATGCAGGCTGCGATTATTTCGTTACTCCTCAAAAGTGCGATTGAAACGCAATAAACAGGAAATCCGTGAGCGTAGTTGGTTGTGGCATCGAGCGGATCGACCAGCCAGAGGTATTCGGAATCCGTGCCGGATTCGGTGCCCTCTTCGGCCCTGAAGCCGTGATCC
Organism: uncultured bacterium; assembly: GCA_965541585.1. GTDB lineage: Bacteria > Zixibacteria > MSB-5A5 > UBA10806 > UBA10806 > CBDVBL01. The sequence continues at coordinate 78,158 of CBEUCH010000002.1, forward strand.
GGAAATTCGGATAAGATAATTTTCTTGATTAGCTCCTCCGACAGGCGGTCGACGTCGGTCACCAGATTGACCTGCCCTTTTTTCTCTATTTTCAGACTGCCGTGAAATCGTTCCGCCAATAATCTACCCGCCTCACGAGCAGCCCTTTCGGCTGAAATCAAGAAGTTACTCATGCCACCCTCTCTACCGCCTCCTGGTCCTTATATTGCAACTGGTAAAGGCGATGATAAATCCCGCCTAAAGCAAGCAGTTCGGAATGGGTTCCGATCTCTTTTATCATCCCCTTATGCAGGGCTATTATTCTATCGGAGTTCTTGATGGTTGACAGGCGATGGGCGATGACGATGGATGTTCTTCCCACCAGGAGTTTCTCAAGCGCCTGTTGTATCAGGATCTCGGTCTCGGTGTCAACCGATGATGTGGCCTCGTCGAGTATTAAAATCCTGGGATCATAAGCGAGGGCTCGGGCGAATGCCAGCAGCTGTCTCTGCCCCAACGAGAGGTTAGCGCCGCGCTCGGTCAGAACATAATCTATCCCGCCATCGAGTTTGCTCAAGAAACTATCGGCGCCGACGGTCTTTAAAGATTGAATGATCTCCTCATCAGATATTTCTTTGTTCCCCAGCCTGACATTGCGAGCGATATTACCGGAAAACATGAAAATATCCTGCAGGACAAGCGCGAAATTGTCTCTGTATTCCTTTAAAGGAAGGTTACGAATCGGAACGCCGTCGAGTTTTATATCACCCTTTTGAAAATCATAGAACCGCAACAGCAGACTGATAAGAGATGTTTTGCCGGCGCCGGTCGATCCCACTACCGCTATTCTTTCGCCCGGCGTTATTTCAAGATTGATATCTCTCAAAACCCATTCCTCGTCATTGTACGCGAACCAGAGATTCTCAAACTCGAGCCCGCCCTTTACAGAATCTGTTCGCCCCCGTTCCCGGGGATGGGTGACTTCCGCCTCTTTATCCAGGAGCTTGAATATCCTCTCCGAGGACGCCATAGCCTGCTGAAGAATATTGTATTTCTCGGATAGGTCTTTTATGGGGCGGAAGAACAACTCGGCATAATAGATGAAAGCTACCATCGCTCCAAGGGTTAGAGTCTCCCTGATAACCTGGCTGCCGCCATACCAGATGATCAGCGCCACACTGACCGCACTCAGAAGCTCAACCACCGGAAGAAAAATGGAAAAATAAAGAACTGATTTCAGATGATTGTCTTTGAGATCGCTGTTTATAGTATCGAATTTCTCGAACGTCCTCTTTTCCGCGGCGAAACTTTGTATTACCCACATCCCGGAGATATGTTCCTGCAGGAAGGCGTTCACCTTTGCTACTCTGGTTCTGATTCGTCTGAATGATTTCCTGACCTTTGTGCGGAAAATTATGGTGGCGATGAAAATCACGGGAACCACGACCATAGTGACCAAGGCCAGTTTCCAGTTTAGATGGAACATCATCGCAATGATTCCGAACAGGAGGATAATATCTCCGAATATGGCAACTACTCCCGATGCAAACAGTTCATTCAATGCCTGGACATCGCTGGTCGTGCGGGTCACCAACCGTCCCACGGGATTTCTATCGAAGAACGACAGTCCCAGATGCTCGATATGTGAAAATATCTTCATCCTGAGATCATACATGGTTTTCTGTCCCACCCATTGCATGATATATATCTGGAAATATTGCATGCAAAACTGGGCGACCAGAATCCCTGTGTACAGCCCGACAATAATGGCCAGCCCTGGCAGATCTTTCGTCATGATATGATCGTCGATTGCGATCATCATCAGAATTGGTCCCGCAAGCTGTGCCAGGATGGTGCCGATCAAAAGTATAGTCGCCAGCGCTATGTGGAGTCTGTAAGGTTTTAGATAAACGAGCAGCCGTTTTGTCAGGCGAGCATCATAGGCCTTGCCGAGTATCTCTTCTTCCTGTCCGTATCCTTCATGAGCCATCAGAAATCCCGGGTGTCTTCAATCTTTGTTAAGATAGTAGGTAACGAGCGCTTTTGCGATAAGGGTATTGTCAGCCTTCCTGACTTCTACCTCTCCCACAGCTGTCCTTCTACCCTTATGGATAATCTTAGCGTCGGCAAAAATATCATCGTCGGCCGGCGCTATGAAATTGACTTTTAGCTCGACTGTCAGCATATCCTCACCGCCGTCGATCATAGTGGCCAGCGCAAACGCCACGCTGGAATCGCACAAGGCCGAGATTACGCCGCCATGAAGATACCCTGCCCCCTGCGTCAGATCATCCCGGTGCTTGACCGTGAGCCGTGCGGTCCCGTATTCCAGCTTCTCTATTTCGAACCCCACCAGCGCGGGGAAGGGAAATTTCGGGAATTCGGCCCTGATCCGGGTTTCTTTTTGGGCGCTCAGTTTTCCAGGCATGGAGGCCAATATATATCTATGACGAACAAAGTCAATTCGTTTGGGACAGGGCCCGCTAATTGAATCTATAACGACCATGATGTAAGCCCCAGGCGTTTTCGCCGGGAATATAATCCGGAAACAAATGCTGCTGGAGACGTAAAAGAAGGTAAAGAAGCCGATGAATCAGGTCGGAAAGTCGTAGTCACTGAGGAGACGTTTTTTGCCGTCCTGCAGGTTAAATGATTGTGGCCATAATGGAGGTAGTTTGATCCTCATCTCAAATATAAGACCATGCAATCCAACTCAACCAATTTATCATTGACACGTAATTATGATGGCAGATATGTTATGGTATTGACACATAATTAATGTTCGGTTTTAAGACAATGCGGGAGCAGGCATCTCGATGAACGGAATGGAGGTTTAAGATGATTCGTTTTAATCTATTCTTCGTTATTTTAATCTGTGCTTTTGTCGTATTGAATTGTGCAGATAAACCTTTGGTGAGTCTCGATGAAGGCCTGGCGCTCTATCGTCAGAATATGCTCGAAGAGGCCCTTCCCATTTTTGAACGAGTTGTCGAGCAGGATAAAAACAACCCGGATGCTCTGGCCTGGCTGGCGGAGACATACCGTCGCCTTGGCCGGTTCGATGAGGCGGTTGAATTTGCGGAGAAGGCGATCGAAATCGATCCCTGCAACAGCTTCAGCCATACCATAATGGCAGACGCATGCAATCCTATGTATAGCCCTTGGGAAAAGGCAGACAGGGATAAAGCCTGGAGTCACCTGCTAAAGGCGGTGGAATGCGATTCCACCGACGGCAATGCCTGGCTCTCCATCTGGACAGAGGCAATATACCGCGGTGATCGGAAGCTGCAAAAGAAAGCGCTGCGATCTTTTATTGAAACGGGATTCTTAACGCCGGCAATACTTGCGTACAATCGCTGGATGTTACGGCATGTTCCGAAGAATGCTATTCTTCTGACAAACGGTGATATGGATACTTATCCAGCAATCGCTGTTCAGGAAGTCGAAAATTTCAGAACCGATGTGGCTATCGTAAACTACTCTCTGCTCAACACTCCCTGGTATGCGAAGTTCGTGTGCGACAAATATGGGATACAACTCCCCTTTCCGGATAGCCAGCTTGATTCACTTAAACCTTATAGAGCCGAGGACGGAACGCTGATGACAACGGCGACTCAGATAATGAAAGCCTGGCTGGAAGAGCGGAGAAGCGGTGCACTCGCTAACCCGATCGCCATAGCGGTCACTGTCTCCGATTTGAGCTTTGTGGGTGATTCTCGGGATCATCTTGTGATGATGGGAGCATTTCATTTATGGCAGCCGGCCCCTGCGAAAAATCCCGTAGATATGATAATGTTGAAAAAAAGTCTTGCCGGTATCGACCCCGATGAATTCGCCGGATCGTTAGCGAGCGCTCAGGATCGCAGTTCAGTGAGAATCGCCGGCACGAATCGGGTAGTCACGAATATTACCGAGATGGCTTTAGGTTATAGCAAAGGGCTTCTGGAATCCGGGAACTATCTGGAAGCGTATGAAACGCTGGCCTGGGCCGAGCAGTTTGAGAATACGACCGAATTGGGTCCATGTCTTTCCGAGCAGATAGAACCGTTGAAGGAAATTGCACGACAGCAGATGAAATAAAAAATAGCGACGGTTGCAGGGATTATTGATTTATTCCTGAATCATCTCCATCTCATCTCTGATGGGGATGCCGTCGACATCGATTTGCGGTATCTCTCTGACAACGTATTTATCCATGCGAACGAATCCTCATAATACATAGCAATATACTTTTCACTGTGGAAAAGAGCAATTGCTGTCGTTCAAGCGATCATTGCGGTAAGGGGTATCGCTTTATAATCCGTTGTTATTAAAACGGTTATAATTTCCGGCGATTTTCATTTGAAAAAGGTTTGTTTTTTTGAAACCTCGGGTATATATTGACGTATAAGAATTATCAGAAATTACGGATTTTTCAGGATAAATGGAGGAAACTGACATGGCCGGTAAGAGGAAAAAGAAATCAGCGGACTCATCGATATCTCGATCTCCCGGATGCTGCAATATCGAGTCCGTCGTAAATGTCGATGAGCGCGGCCAGATGGTCTTGCCCAAGGATTTGAGAGATAGAGCCGGGATCAATCCCGGTGACAAGCTGGCAATCGTAAGCTGGCAAAAAGACGGCGCCGTCTGTTGCCTGTCGTTGGTAAAGGTCGGAGAGTTTTCAGAGATGGTAAAGGATATGCTCGGTCCCATGATGACGGACATATCTAAATAATAAAAAAGAGGAGTCAATCATGAAAGATTCGGAGATTAAAAAAGCGGTCAGGGAAGGCTACGCCAAGGCGGCCGAACAAGGATGCGGCTGTGGACCGGTTGACTCATCATGTTGTGGGGATGCCACTAAAGTAGAGAAGATCAGCGAGGGGATCGGGTATTCCGGCGAAGAGATGGGTGCGGTTCCCGATGGAGCCAACCTGGGTCTCGGATGCGGCAACCCCACGGCACTGGCGTCGCTAAAGGAAGGCGAAACTGTGCTTGATCTGGGCTCCGGCGCTGGTTTCGATTGTTTTCTGGCAGCCAGAAAGGTCGGCAACGCAGGCAAGGTGATCGGCGTCGATATGACGCCGGAGATGATCGATAAGGCCAGGGCCAACGCTCAAAAAGGTGGATTTGATAATGTCGAATTTCGTCTGGGCGAAATCGAAAATCTGCCTGCTGCCGACGGACATGTCGATGTCGTTATCTCGAACTGCGTGATAAACCTGGCGCCCGATAAAGACAGGGTCTTTTCCGAGGGTTTCAGGGTGCTGAAGCCGGGCGGCCGCATGATGATATCCGATATTGTACTCTTAAGAGAACTTCCGAAGCAGATTAAAGACTCGGTCGACGCTTATGTAGGATGCATATCGGGTTCCATCATGAAAGATGCCTACCTGTGCAAGATCGAGGAGGCAGGCTTTGTCGATATAGTGATAATGGCGGAGAAATCGTTTCCACTGGAGCTTCTGGCTAACGATCCGACCGCAACTGCGATTATCAAGGAGTCTGGCATGACAGCGGATGAATTAGCAGAGCAGGCGGCCGATACGGTTGCCAGTATAAGCATCTCCGCCAAAAAGCCCCGGCCCTGACCGGCGGTCAGAGATCTTCCATAAGCCCTAAGCCCTCATCCAGCCCGAGGAGCCTGGTCTCGAGGAGTCTTTTAGCCTTGTCTGTCTTTAGCCCTCCCCGAAGAGGCCTTCCGGCAGGTTGGCTGAGTTTCTCCGTCATGATCGGCGTTATCAGCTTTGAATCGAGGTCGAAAAATGCCGCGGCTTTTAGAGCTGTTTCGTGACGCGATAAATAATCATCACCCGCGACATGCAGTATGCCGGTCAATTCTTTTCCGGCTGCCTCTATTGCTGCCTGGGCCAGGTTGCCGGCATAGGTGGGATTGCCGAACTGATCCGTGACTATTCGGATTTTTTTATTCCTGCGCAAGCTCGTCACCAGCCAGGTAATAAAATTCGGTCTTATATCCAAGCCGGTACCATAGAGAACATTGGATCGAATGATGAGGTGATTCTTCCCTGATTCTTTCAAGATTCTCTCCGAGCGATATTTTGTCCGGCCGTAATAGTTGATCGGATCTGGAGTGTCCTCCTCGGAGTAAGGACCATGCAGCCCGTCGAATATGTAATCCGATGAGAAATGAATTATTTTCTTAAATGAGAGCTTCAGCAGGTTTTCCACCAGTTGCACATTTATGTTTTTGGCCAGCTTCCTGTTTTCTTCGGCGCCGTCGACATTATTATACGATGCGCAATTGAATATATAATCCGGCTTATAATCTTCGATTTCCGGTTTTATGGAATCGAATTCTCTCAGATCGGCCTGGATGTATCGCACCCCGGGCGGGTCTTTAAAAGGGTTGACGACCTTATCGATTGATAAAATCGAGAAATCGGGATCGCGTTTTTCAACAGATTTAAAACAGCGGATAAGATGCTGCCCCAGCAGGCCGGCGGCGCCTGTGATGATGACTCTTTTCATTGACGATTCTTATAATGAAGATCGTAGAACTTTCGATACTGGCCGCTTATGATCTCTTCCCACCATTTCCGATTGTTTTTGTACCAGTCTATAGTTTTCTTCAAACCCTCGGCGAATTCGATTTCGGGCCGCCAGGCCAGTTCTTTTTCAATCTTGCCGTTGTCCAGGGCATAGCGATGGTCGTGGGCCGGGCGATCCTCGACGAACTTTATTAAACCTGCAGGTTTACCGAGGATATCTAATATCATCCTCGTAATCTCCAGATTTGTCATCTCGCATCGTCCGCCGGCATTGTAAATCTCCCCGTCTCTGCCGTTTTCGAGAACCGTCAGGATTGCGCGGCAACAGTCCTCCACGAAAAGCCAGTCTCGGACATTGAGACCCTCGCCGTATAGCGGCAGCGATTCGTCGCCTACGGCCCTTGTTATAAAAAACGGAATCAGCTTTTCGGGGAATTGATTGGGTCCATAGTTGTTGCTGGCGCGGGCGATTACAACAGGCATATCAAAGGTCTTATAATATGAACGGCAGATCAGATCAGCCGAGGCTTTGCTCGCGGCATACGGCGAGTTCGGCGCCAGGGGCGATGTTTCGGCAAAAGAACCCTCGGAACCGAGTGATCCGTAAACCTCGTCGGTGGAAACATGCAAAAATTTCAGGACGCCTGATTTCAGCGCCTCGTTTAACAAAGATTGTGTGCCGACCACGTTCGTTTTCAAAAAGAGACCCGGATCGTATAAGGATCTATCGACATGCGTCTCGGCTGCGAAATTGACAACATATTCGAATTTTTCGGAAAACAGGTTTGCGACATCGCGCGGATTGCTAATGTCGCCCTTGACGAACCTGTAGTTCTTACCGGTGATATCCTCGAGATTGGCCAGGTTGCCGGCATAGGTCAGCAGATCGAAATTCACTACTTCCCAGCCCGGTCTTTTTTCGCGAATCAGGTGGATGAAATTCGAGCCGATAAAACCGGCTCCTCCTGTGACTAAAATCTTCATAGAATGCTTTATGAGATTAATCGTCCTTCCCGGCCCAATCGTAGGGGATCTGATCGGTGTCAGGATCGAGCCGGTATTCGTCCGGATTACTGTGATCGTAGGGCTCGGTGGGGATATTGATCATGATAGATTCTTCGGGAGATATCGTTTTAAACCCGTGGTAAATGTGCGGCGGAATGACGACCAGCAGAGGATTATGTTCTCCCGTTGAAAATTCGTTAATCATTTTATAAGTTGGCGAGTCTTTACGAGAATCATATAGGACCAATTTTGCCGCTCCTTTGATACAGAAAAAGTAGTCGGTTTGAATTTTGTGGTAATGCCAGGCCTTGACTACACCGGGAAAGGCGGTGGTGAAATAAACTTGGCCGAATTGTTTGAATATTTCACTGTCCGAACGCAAGATTTCAGCCAGCCGACCTCTTTCGTCGGTTATTATTTTCATCAATCTCGTCTGGACCCCGTCGATAAGTTTCATTTTGATTATCTCTTTTGCTTCGACTGTTTTCGGGCCTGCAGACGGCGCACGAGATTTATGGTGTCATTGTAAGCGTTTATAGACTCTCCGGCATCCGCCCAGCCACCGGTCAGCATTTCGTATCTCATCGATCCACTTTTGATATAAGCGTTATTAACGTCCGTGATCTCCAGCTCCCCTCTTCTGGAGGGCCTGAGGGTTCTGATAATATCGAAGACCCGATTGTCATACATATAGATCCCCAGAACCGCCAGATTGCTTCCGGGCTTTTTCGGTTTTTCAATGATATCGACCACCCGGCGGCCTCTCACTTCCGCTACGCCGTACTCCTCGGGGTTCCTCACTTTTTTTAAGAATATCATGGCGCCGTTTTTTTGCTTTTTGAATCGGGATATCGATTCTTTGATATTCTTTTCGATAATGTTATCGCCTAAGATTACCGCTATCTTCTCGCCCCCGGCAAAATACTCGCATAACCCGATCGCCTGGGCGATTCCCCCCTCTTTATCCTGATATGTAAAATCCAGATGTTTTAGGCCGAATTCCGATCCTTTTCCCAGAAGCTTTAAAAAATCACCGGCGTTGTTGCCGCCGGTAACTATCATGATCTCCCTGATCCCGGCATCTACAAGGGTCTGGATCGGGTAATAGATCATCGGCCTGTCGAATATCGGCAGAAGATGCTTGTTGGTGATTTTCGTCAGCGGGTGAAGTCGTTTGCCCAGACCGCCCGCCAGAACGATGCCTTTCATGAAGCCTCCGGTTTGCGGCAATATAAATTGAGGCGGACGCTATAATCAAGGTTTTAATAAGGCGATTATCCGGAGTTTAAGGGGTGTATATATATTAGCGATCTGGGATAGCTCGTCTTTTAGCTTGTTGATAGTCGTTGTCCGCGAAAGGGAACAACATATTTGGCATTGACGTTCAGGTTAATGATAATTCGTAGACTGAGCCCACAGGTTTGGAAATCGTCAATTTCGAGGGAAGAGGAGGAAAAAGCAGCCGATGGCATTCAGAAAGAGCAAGAGACAGGGCAAGATTTCGGATAGAGAGAAGGATTCGCAGGGCGTGCCGAAACCTGTGGGAGATCATCGGGCCGGTAAACCGGGTCTTTCAAGCGTTAAAAACATTATAGCTATCGCCAGCGGCAAGGGTGGAGTGGGCAAATCTTCCGTAGCCACCAACCTGGCAGTGGCCCTCAGAGATTCGGGATTGAGCGTCGGACTTCTGGATGCCGATATCTACGGACCGAGCCAGCCCGGCATGTTCGGCGCCGGCAATGAGCGGCCTGAAATTGTCGAAAACCATATCAAGCCGTTGAACAGACACGGCATCAGTTTCATTTCGATGGGTCTCTTACCGGGTGGCGATGGACCGGTGGTCTGGCGCGCGCCTCTGGCTATAAAAATAATCCATCAGTTTCTCGGAAACGTTCTCTGGGGCAAGCTGGATTACCTGTTGATAGATCTGCCGCCGGGAACGGGAGACGTCCAACTCACACTGGCCCAGCAAGCGTCCCTTACGGGAGCTATCATAGTCACGACACCGCAGGAGATTGCCCTGGGAGTCGCCAAAAAGGGTCTTAGGATGTTCGAACAGGTTAACGTCCCTATTCTGGGCATAATCGAGAACATGAGCGGATTTTTGTGCAAACATTGTCAAAAAGAAACCGCCATTTTTGGCGCGGGAGGGGGGAAACGGATGGCCGGCGAATGCAATGTTCCTCTCCTTGGCACTATTCCTCTCGATCCTGAGATTATGGCAAGCGGAGAGGATGGGATTCCGGTGCTTGTTAAATCCCCGGACTCACCGGCCTCGAGGGCTTACCTGAATCTGGCCGGGAAGCTTAAGGAGCGTATCGATCTTGGTGATACGGAGGGTAAGATCATCGAACCAACGCATATTGAATTGTCATCGGATAGCGAATTGCGCGTCAGATGGCCCGATGGACATGAGGGCTTGCATACGGCTTATTATCTGCGAATCAATTGTAAGTGTGCGGCATGTCAGGATGAGGATACGGGTCGCCGGACCTTAGATCCGGACGGCGTTCACCTCGATATCAAGTTTACAGGTGTCGGGAGAGTGGGACGATATGCTATTGGGCCGAATTTTTCGGACGGTCACAACACCGGAATATATAGTTTTCAAAGACTGAGAGAATTTTGCGAATGCGCAGATTGCATGAAAACCAAGAAGAAAGATGGGTCATTCTCCGTTTAGTATGGATGATGTTTGCTAACATCATAACGATGGGAGGAACATGCCATTTCAAATCAGATTAGTTATTTTCATAGTCGGGTCTGCAGCATTAGTCTGGCTATCGTGGCCGTCGTTCCGCGATTTCCGCTCCCACGGCTTTTATCGTTTCTTCGCCTTTGAAGCAATCCTGGCTCTGATTCTGTTAAACCTCGATTATTGGTTTTACGAGCCGTTCATTATCCGCCAGATAGTTTCCTGGCTGTTGTTAATCATCTCTGTTTTTTTGGTTGTTCACGGGTTTCTATTATTGCGTAAGTTGGGAAAGCCAGACAGCAAGCGGGATGACTCATCGTTGATAGGTATAGAAAAGACTACCGAATTGGTGACAGTGGGGGCTTATCGCTACATTCGGCATCCTATTTATAGTTCGGGCTTAATCGGGACCTGGGGAATATTTTTCAAACGGCCTTCTTTGGTGTGTGGTCTTCTTGCTGTAATTGCGACTTTCTTTTTGATGATGACGGCCAAGATGGAAGAATCCGAGAATACACGTTTTTTTGGCGCTGCCTATCAGAGTTATATGAAGCAGACCAGGATGTTTATCCCCTACTTCTTTTGAGATGCTAAGAAGGCCTATCAGGTGACAATGCCGCCCAACCAGAAAATCAAGATCACTGCGGAGCCATCACTGGATCCCCGGGTTTGCAAATTTATTGTAGATCGACCGATTTACCCGGGCCGATCGATCAACTGCAGAAAAAAGGAAATGGCCGCAGGCTCTCCCTTGCTGGAGGCGCTGTTCGAGATCGCGGGAGTCCGGGAGGTGCACGTCTCGGAGGATTCGGTAACGGTTGCCGGATCAACTGATGATAAATGGCAGGCTACAGGCAAACGGATCGGATCGATTATCCGGACCTTGATCGATTCCGGAAAGCCGTTGATCCCGGATGATTTCAAGATAGAGCTTCCCGTTAGTGGAGATATGTTCAGGCGTATTCAACAGATTTTTGAAACGCGGATCAATCCGGGGATTGCCGCTCACGGTGGCCGCGCGGAACTCGTCGATATCAAGGGCACGTCAGTCTATATCCGTATGAGCGGCGGTTGCCTGGGATGCGGCGCTGCCGGTATCACATTAAAGCATGGAATCGAACGGACCATACGATCGGCTTTTCCCGAAATGAGCCAGGTTATCGATATTTCAAACCACTCTGCCGGGGAAAATCCTTATTACAGGCCTCAAAAAGATGCCGATGAGCCGTTTCCCGAACATGGGGGAAATCTAATCGAGGATTAGATAGACCGGAACTTCAAAATAGACTGATCAGTAAACGAATTGCTTGACATAGAAATCCGGGCGAATTATCCTTTTCCTATCGTTGGCAATGAAACGATAATTGACGGGAGGAGATACATTCTCATCTATTGAGTCCGGCAACTGCGGGTTGGCTGTTTTTGAGGGTTTGCTGAGAAACAGATATAAAAGGAGGTTATCATGCCGGCAAACAAATTGAAGGATTTCTTAGACAGCAATAAGATCAAATACACATCTATCAATCACTCTCCGGCTTACACCGCTCAGCAGATTGCGGCTTCGGCCCATATTCCGGGAAAAGAACTGGCGAAAACCGTGGTGATCAAGCTCGATGGCAAAATAGCCATGGCCGTTCTCCCTGCTTCCTACAAAGTGGATTTTGATCTTTTGATAGAAGCAGTTAAGGCAAGCAAAGCGGAGCTTGCCAGTGAGCAGGAATTTAAGGACATGTTTCCGGAATGTGAGGTGGGAGCAATGCCGCCCTTCGGGAATCTTTATGGGATGGATGTTTTCGTGGCGGAGAGCTTGACCGAAGACGACGAGATCGCATTCAACGCCTGTTCTCACAAAGAACTGATCAGGATGACCTTTAAAGACTATGAAAAGCTGGCGAAGCCGAAGGTAATGAAATTCGCATCCCGATAACAAGGTGATCCATTTAGCCACGATCAAATTATTCCTTTGAGAAAGCTGCCAAAAAAATACTTGCACTCGGCTTTCGTTTTTCCATATTAACACCGGCAGATTTGGAGAATAGGATTTCCGCGGGGCGTCCCGCCCCCATAGCGGGTCGAAAGGAGACTCTGATGAAGGTCGAGATTAATCAAGACGAGTGCACTGGGGACGAGATCTGTGTCGATTTGTGCCCTGAGGTCTTCGAGATGGAAGGCGATGTAGCCAAAGTTATCGTCGATGGTGTTCCTGCTGATGTCGAAGATGCCTGCCGCGAAGCAGCGGACAGCTGCCCGGCGGAATGCATTAAGATTATTGAATAGCAAGGATAAACGAATTATCCTTTGGATGGTTTAAACCCGGCCCCTTCGCGATTCTGCGGAGGGGCTCGATTTCTTTGCTGAGAAGGCAGTTCATGCTGCAGATACCGTTCGCTTCCTCTTAAGTAATATTCACGGCAGGAATGATCCTGCAATATTCTATCACACCCGTGGGGAAACCGCTTGACCCGCCTCGAAGTTGATGTATATAGCGGTAGAGAAAGGATAATCGATGTGCGGTAGAGGACTTACACGGCTTTTCAGAATTGATCTCGGGCGGACACGTTTCAAGGATGCTTGGGAAACACAGAAGCGACTGGTAAGTCTTCGGTCCAGAAGCCGGATACCGGACTGCCTTCTCCTGACCGAGCACGAACCGGTCATGACTACGGGGCGAGCGTCGTCGAAATCGAACCTGCTGTGTTCCCCGACGGAACTCAGAGAACGCGGCATCGAACTCTATGATATAGAGCGGGGAGGCGATATCACATTCCATGGCCCCGGTCAGCTCGTGGCATACCCCATAATAGATCTAAATGCCCGAGGGCGGGATCTGCATCGTTATTTACGCGATCTTGAGAGCATTGTCGCTGCCACCCTGGGCGACCTCGGTCTGGAGGCTGGAATCAAGCAAGGGCTAACGGGTGTCTGGGTGAATGATTGCAAACTAGCGGCCATCGGCGTAGCGGTTTCGCGATGGATTACTTACCACGGCGTGGCGCTGAATGTAAATACCGATTTAGACTATTTTAAGCTGATCAAACCCTGCGGCATCACCCAATATCCGGTTGGATCGATCTCGTCGATGCTGGGTGAAAAAATCGATCTGCAGAAAGTCGCGGATTTACTGGCGGATAATTTCGCGCGCCTCTTCTTCTATAAAACTACAAATGTAACGGATATTGATTCGCTGTTAGGCGAACCGGCCGAGGTATAATCCTTGTTAGAAAATCATGATTATTATATCAAAGTCGGGCGGCTGGATGATCTAAGAAGGGCAGGCTATCTGAAGATCTCGCTTAAAGGCCGTAAGATCATGATCGTTTTCAGCGACAGCGGTCTGGTCGCAATGGATCTGGATTATGCACTCGATCATTCGAAACACGCGGCTTCACCGCGCGGACTTCATGATTTAGACTCCGACCGGCTGAATATTCTCACCGGCTCATTTAATAAGGAATGGGGAAAGTTGACTATCTACCCGGTAAAAATCGACGGAAGCGATATTCTTATTAGCGCAAACCCTCTAAATTAGGTGCAAATTATGTTCATAACGGAACCCGCCATCAACGAATATATAAAAAAGATACTTCCCCGAGGGGATGAGGTCCTGGCCGAGATGGAGGATTACGCCTCACAGAATGATTTTCCTATTATCGGGCCGATGGTCGGGCCTTTTCTGCGGCAACTGGCGTTGATTACCGGAGCCGAAAGCATATTCGAGATGGGATCTGGTTTTGGCTATTCAGCGTACTGGTTCGCCGGCGGAATGAATGGTAGAGGTAAAATCATCTGTACAGACGGATCGGATGATAATAAAAAGAAAGCGCTGGGTTTCCTTAAAAGAGGCGGTTTCGAGCGCCAGGTCGAGTTTCATGTGGGCAATGCTCTTGAGATCATCAGCCGCTTCGATGAGCCTTTTGACATCATCCTCAATGATATCAGTAAAGAGGATTACCCGGAAGCTTTCGACATCGCCATACCTCGGATTAAACAGGGCGGCCTTTTCATCACCGACAACGTTCTCTGGTCCGGTCGGGTCCTCGATGAAAAACCCGATAAGACAACTAAAGCGATTCTGGAGTTCAATCGAAAACTGTGTAGTACGGACGGTGTGTTATCGTCTATAATTCCCATCCGCGACGGCCTGGGGATAGCAGTGAAACTATGACAGCCATCGAACTTATTCAGGCGCAACGCAAAATCTTCTTTGAAGGCACTGAGATGGTAATCGCCGGGATCAAGCCGGAGTGGTTCGATCTCCGTCCACTGCCCGAGCTTATGACTTTCGGAGAGCAGATCGATCATATAGCCGCCGTGGAGGCCGAGATTCTGGGCGAAACGGCGGAGGCCTTAGGGCATGCAAAAATACCCTTCGATTTCAAACCATCGAAGGATCTTCCGGGCGCGATTGCTCAATGGAAGAGTATTCACTCGCTCGGTGATAAGTTTATTGGAACGCTCGATGATGGGAAACTCTCGTTTCGTTTTCTAACGGTGAGCCATGTACATGTCTCGGTTGCCTATATGATCAACGTCGTCCTGGAGCACGAGATTCATCACCGCGGAGAGCTGGTCTCATATTTCCGGATGATAAAGCAGGAACCTCCCAAACGCTGGTCCGATTAGTCGGATGAACAGTCAATTGACATTTGAATGAACTTAAAAGACATCATAAGAGAAGAAGCCTTCGAATTGGGATTCTCAGCGTTCGGGATAGCGCCCGCGGATTACGATCCCGTGGGCCACGACAGACTTCTTCGCTGGCTCGATAATGGATATCAAGCCGGGATGGACTACATGCTGCGGAACCCCCGTAGGAGATACGACCTGGGATTGCATGTGACCGGCGCCAGATCTGTCATCGTCTGCGCTTTGAATTATTACACCGAGCCGAAGAATGAATTACTGAAAGGGTATGTATCAATTTATGCCCGCGGTGAAAATTATCATCGCGTGGTAGCAAGCAAGCTGCAGACTCTATGCGGAAGGATCAAGAAGGTCTCGGCGGATTTTGAACCGAAGATCTTCGTGGATTCATCACCGGTGGGAGAGAAGGCGCTGGCCGTCAGAGCCGGTATTGGGTTCGCTGGCAGAAACGGCATGGTTATCATTCCCGGAGACGAGAGAATGCCCGGAAAACCACCCGGAGGGAGTTTTCATTTTTTGGGCGGTATTATCACAGATCTGAATCTGGAGCCGGACAATCCCGGGAGGGGAACCTGCGGCCAATGCAGGAAATGCATAGACGCCTGCCCCACGGATGCCATTGTCGGCGACGGGGTTATCGATGCCTCCAGATGCATTTCTTATCATACCACGCAGAATAAAGGGGTCATCTCCGATGACATCACCGGAAAAATGGGGAATATGATCTTCGGGTGTGATATCTGTCAACTCGTATGCCCTTATAACAAAAAATCTGCGATAACCGCCGAGCAGGCCTTCGCGCCGCGCAGCGATCTGGTTGATATCGATCTTGAGATGCTCGAAGACTTATCTGAAGATCAATTCGAGGTTCGTTTCAAGGGCAATAGTATCGAAGATATAGGCTATGCGACATTTAAGAGAAATGTCTCAATAGCCCGGAGAAATATTAGTCAGTGTGTGTAGATTATTCGATATAGCCGATCAGAAGACAAATCACTTATTTCCGATGATAAAAGGCCGGCATGTTGAATTGTCGGTCGTGCAAATATTGTAGTGCGTTGATAATCAAGGGGTTACGCAATCCAAGGGATAATTGGATCGACTTAAAAAATAACGGGAACGTTTTGGCTTGACACTCGGTATATATATAGGTATAATTGGGATAAATGGATTCTTTAACTCCATGATTAAGGAGCAAGTTGATGCAGATATCAAGAAAATCCGACTACGCAATGAGGGCCATGGTCTACGTGGCTGCCTGGGAAGACGACAAGATCTGTTCGATAAATGAGATTTCCGAGGCTGAGAAGGTCCCCCGGGAGTATCTGGCCAAGATCTTAAAGGAACTCTCGTTGCAGGGATTCCTGCATAGCTATAAGGGTATCAACGGCGGTTATCGTTTGGCCAGGCCTCGTGAAGAGGTTACTTTCCTGAGCATCCTTGAGGGAATGCAGGGCAAGGTTGCTGTCAATGAGTGTGTAAGGTCCTGTTCTCCGGTCTCATGTCTTAAGAAACCAAATTGTGCGATTCATGGGTTCTGGTTAGCCGAGCAGGAAAGGGTTGTGGAGTCTTTAAAGTCAGTCAATCTGGCCGGTCTGGACTACGAAAAATACTATCCCTTTGCTCGCAGCAAGCGCAAAAAGCGAGTTGCCCAGACCGCGTAGTCGATTCTACTCCAACCAGAGTTTCGATTAACCAAACCTTCAGGGGTTTGCCTTGAATAGCGGGAAAGTCAGGGCTATTGCCCTTTATTCCGGGGGGCTCGATTCGACACTGGCCATCCTCCAGATGATGAAATGCGGTGTTGAGGTCGAGGCCATCACGTTTCTCACTCATTTCGGCTGTGATGCCAGCGATTCATCGTCATGCGGCTCCGATCCCTATCCTGCCGCTGAGCAGTTCGGCTTCAAGGTGAAGCTGGCCCATCTCGGGCAGAAATTCGTCGATATCGTAAAGAATCCCCGTTTCGGACACGGGAAGAATATGAATCCCTGTATCGATTGCCGGCTCGTCATGCTTGACGAGGCTAAAAATTACATGGAGATGGGCGGCGGCGATTTCATCATAACCGGCGAGGTGCTGGGGCAGCGGCCGATGTCGCAGAGGAAATTTGCACTCGACCTGGTGGCCCGAAAATGCGGCCTCGAAGGTAAGCTTGTCCGGCCGTTATCGGGACGATTGCTGCCACCGACCGTCCCCGAAAAAGAGGGTATTATCAAACGGGAATGGCTTTTAGATATCCAGGGACGCTCACGCAAGCGGCAGATGCAGCTGGCGGAGGAGTTCGGGCTCAAGGAGTATCCGTCGCCGGCGGCGGGGTGTCTATTGACCGACCAGCGATATTCCGACCGCTTGCGCGATCTTTTGAAATACAAGCCGGATACCGATTTCAACGATCTCAACCTGCTGCGGGTGGGACGGCATTTCCGGCTCGACCCCCAGACCAAGCTGGTGGTGGGACGCGACAAAACCGAAAACGAGATTATCGAATCGTTGATGCAAAAAGGGGACTGCCGCCTGGAAGCACCCGATTTCGGCTCGCCGGTGGGGCTGTTGCGCGGACGGTATGATGATGCCGTGCTGGAAAAGGCCGCCGCCGTGGTGGCGCGCTATAGCGACGGCAAAGACGAAAGCTCCCTGCGCGTGGACTATGGGAATTCCGCCGCCAACGGTTTGGTTGAGACCGCACCGGCGCAGGATGGATTCTTAGACGAGATCAGGATATAGGTTTTTTGTAGGTCGGCATTTTAATGCCGACACCCGGATGCAGGCAATAAATTACCCGCCTACTGGATTCCCCATACGGGCCGTATGGCCGATCAGTATTTGTAGGTCAAGACCCCCGTGGTCTTGACTCCTTGTTGTCAAATCCCAGGGGATTTGACCTACTGCATTGTCTTCCATTCTTATCATTTTTTCCTTTTTCTCGGGCCCCACGTTTTGAGTGGGGGAGGTCCCGGGACCTTTAATGATCCCACGCAAGGTAGTACCTGCCCAGCAAGAATACGAAACGGGCAGCTACCAAGAAGGAGATTCCGACGTCGAAGGCGTTTCCTTCTACTTTATGGGAGGGGACGAAAACAAATGCGGGGAGCAGAGGGTTTTATGCGATGGTTGATGTATGGGGGGTACGCTAACCACTATATTAGTCTCACTATTTCAGAAATTAATACATCGAGGTCATTTGAAAAATCTACTTGAGTTTCATTCGGGAGGGATTCCTTCTTACGTATTTGTGTATGTAAGTAAGTATCAGCGATCTTTCTAGAGGATTCATTCAGTCTCTTCATGGAATCCTTAAAGCTCCTTGTACCGGCATAATTATTGGATACCTCAGCAAAAGACCTGTATCCAAATATTGGAGGGACATGATCCAAGACAGCACGAAGAAGGCTAATAACAGCAATGTAGCTCTTTGAAGCATGACAGCTATTTAATTCGTCGAGTAACTCCACAAGCCGCGCAAAATCGTATTTCGTGCTATGCAGCGTCTTGATAGACTCAAGACGTTGCAGATTAACATAAGAATGTACGCCGTGCTT
The DNA here is from genome assembly GCA_965541585.1 of uncultured bacterium. Taxonomy (GTDB): domain Bacteria; phylum Zixibacteria; class MSB-5A5; order UBA10806; family UBA10806; genus CBDVBL01. Next base: position 96,517 of record CBEUCH010000002.1, read on the forward strand.
CAAAGGTTCATCTGAACTTACCGTAGACGTACTGACATAATCTGTCAATTCGAAATCGTGCTCAACGATTGGGAGTTTGTCGGTAGGAATTAGCCAACAATCCTTGCCATTTTTAGCTGTCCTTCTATTTCGTGACAATTGGTATCGAAGCTTGGTGACGTTTGGCCTTCGCAAACCGGCCGTCTCAAAGTCTTTTTTAATATCTTGAAAGGTTATGTTCTTTTTACCTTGCTGCACGTGATGGTACCACATGAAGCAGACTGCCCTGTCGATGGTTTTCTCGACGTAGATGGCAACCGATTTCGCGAATCCTTCAAACTGTTTTTCACTTTCATATGGCATTGATGATTGCCTCAAAACGAATGACTCTTTTGCGGATCAATTTGTACAAGTTTGGCCTTCCCTTCCGGCGCATGGAATGTGAATCATCATATTTGAGCAGGAATTTTGCTTCGGTCGCCGCTGTGTCAGAAATAGTAGCATTGCCATCAATCGGAAAAGTAACTATTGATAGGTCCCGCCTGGACAGACAATAGCATTTTGTATCATTTGTTTTCACCAAGTACGTTCCGCCATTCGTCCGTTAAGTAATAGAGACCTGTGCCTCTTGAATTAACCCATCCATTATTCTTAGCTTTACTCGAATATTTGCGATTGAATGCACCGAGAAAATCCTTTGCCTTCATCTTATTCCATAAAGCTTCAATATCCCTTAATGCTACATCGCAGCCAATCTTCCCTTTTGATAAGAATGCAATCAATATTGTAAATTTCTTCGGGCCGCTCTTACCTTTAGCGTATCTTAATGCAAAAGCCCTTTCATTTAATGAGTAATTGATGCCATTATTTTTGGTTTTTTGACGTGCCTTCGTTTTAACATCATCTCTTTCGCGGAAAACCTCTTTTTCTAATCGTTCTAGCCGTTTGATGATGGATTTAATTTGACTGTCAGACATAGATCCTCCTCGGACTCTATTTTCTTAAAACATACTCCCATTTTTTGCTTTTGGGATTTTTTATTCTGGTCATTACCCTGCGCCTCGTTAAGTTTAGCAAGTTCATTGAAATGAGTGATCTTGTATAAAACCGGCCCATTTCTCCCATTTTTTGCATGATTAACACTATATCTTTGGGAGCATCAAAGTACCCTTCCTCAATTAGAATATCTATTGCGCCTGTTGCCCCCTTTGCATTTTTCTTGACAGCTTTTTTTTGACGTGCCGTATCGGGCAAGCTCAGACCCTTGGAAATAACGACCATTTCATCCAGCAGTCTCCTCATTTCTACGGCCAATTCTTCAATGCGATTCTTCTTCATTTACTCGCCTCCTTAATTTAAAGGATGAAATAATAGTGATATCGAAAATAAAAGTCAAGCATTATTTTCGATTTCTGGGGCATTTTTTCCCCTCCCTCATTTAACGCACACAGAAAACTCAGTAAGAAATTAAATTACATTATTGGAATAAATATATAAATAACTTTAACCCTTTTATATTCAATCGCTTATACCATCACTAAAAGTGCTTTTTACTTATATTATTCTATGAATACGAGAATTAGCCCTTCAGATTCGTTAAATCCTCTGTCACAGGAAGGTTTCTACAAAGACGATTCGCTCACCGTACAGCGAGTCACCCTAAGCGGCAGTGCCCGTCAAGGATTTCAATCGCTGGGTGCCGCCCTCAAACTTGTTTGGGGATGTCTTATCAGTTCGTTCAATCCCAAACGAGTTCGCCGGTGAGTCACGCCTTGGCGTGCCGGCCGACCCCCCCCCCCCCAAAACTATTGACAGGGGCATGCGGCATCCATATCTTGCTTCATGGACGTGGGGGCTCTATTAAGTTAGTGGGGCTCTTGCAGATTTCATAGTTACCAAGAGGGGTTGATTATGAATAAAGATAAAGACTTCAAGGTAAAGGTCGGGCTGGCGGAGATGCTCAAAGGCGGCGTCATCATGGATGTCACCAACGCCGAGCAGGCCGAGATCGCGGAGGAAGCGGGCGCCTGTGCCGTCATGGCCCTGGAGAAGGTCCCGGCCGATATCCGTGCCGAGGGCGGCGTGGCCCGGATGGCCGATCCGCTCAAGATCGAGGAGATCAAAAAGAAGGTCTCCTTACCCGTCATGGCCAAATGCCGTATCGGGCATTTCGCCGAGGCCCAGGTGCTGGAGGCGCTGGAGGTCGATTTTATCGACGAGTCCGAGGTCCTCACCCCCGCCGATGAGGCACACCATATAGACAAGCAAAAGTTCAAAATCCCCTTCGTCTGCGGCTGTCGCAATCTGGGAGAGGCGCTGCGCAGGATCGGCGAGGGCGCGGCTCTCATTCGCACCAAGGGCGAGGCCGGATCGGGCAATATTGTGGAGGCGGTGCGTCATATGAGGATGGTCACCGGCTCCATCAGGCGGATCACCACCCTCGATGACGAGCAGTTGATGACCGAGGCCAAGAACCTCGGCGTGCCTTACGATCTGGTCTGCTATCTGAAAGAACATGGCAAATTGCCGGTGCCGAATTTTGCCGCCGGTGGTATCGCCACCCCTGCCGACGCGGCACTGATGATGCTTCTGGGGGCGGAGGCGGTATTCGTCGGCTCCGGGATCTTCAAATCGTCCGACCCGATAGTCCGCGGCAAAGCCATCGTCCTGGCCACCACTCATTATAAGGATCCTAAGATTGTGGCCGAGGCATCGAAATCTCTCGGGGAGGCCATGAAAGGCCTCGATATCAGCCAGATCCCCGAGGATCAACTCCTTCAAACCAGGTAACCTGCAGTGATAGATAAAGTTGTTGGTGTCCTGGCGATCCAGGGCGATTTTCAAGCACATATAGCCGCGCTCGAAAGAATCGGCATCGATTATAAAGAGATTCGAACAGGCAATGATCTTGTCGGTATAACGCATCTGATCGTTCCCGGCGGGGAATCGACCACTATACGAAAGATATCTAAGTCGAACGGACTCTGGGAGAAGCTGGCCCGGTTTGATGGCCCCGTCATGGGAACCTGCATGGGTTCTGTCATCATGGCGCAGGAGATCGAGGCACCAAAGGATGATGCCCTGGGTTTATTAGATATGACTGTCAGGCGCAATGCTTACGGCCGCCAGATAAATTCGTTCGCCGCCGATGGCAGGATAAAATTTTTGGAGGAACCGTTCGAGATGGTATTCATCAGGGCTCCGAAAATAACAAGAATGGGAAAAGATGTTGAACCGATAGCCTGGCTGGGTGATGATATTACCGGCGTTATGGCCGGCAACAAGATAGCCTTTACATTTCACCCCGAGTTATCGGACAGCGTCAGAATACATGAGTTTTTCACAGGTTTAGAGTAGCTTTTGCCGGCGCTTTATGACATCAGAAAAGACAACTATGAACATCTATCTTGCCAAAGCCCGCGGATTCTGTATGGGAGTGGAGAGATCGATCAGCATGGCTAAGGATGCCCGCGAGAAGTTAAATGGTGAAATTACAATTTTAAATGAGATCGTGCATAACAATTCGGTCGTCGCGGATCTCGATAATATGGGGATCAGCCGCACCAGGGACCTTGAAAAGGTGAGGTCGGGAACCCTGATAATTTCCGCCCACGGAGTTGCACCGTCGGTGGTACAGAGCGCAAAAGATAGAGAATTAGATGTTATAGATTCCACCTGCCCGCTGGTGACCGTGCTGCACAAGGCGGCTGGTTATTTCATCAAAAGAGATTACACTGTAATCGTTTTCGGCGATCCGGATCACGATGAGATGAAAGGAGTCAAAGGGCATAATCCGGAGAAGATCATCGTATTGGAGAAGATTGCATCGCTTAAAGACCTGCCGGATATCGACGGTAAGGTGGCTTTGATTTCCCAAAGCACTCAATCGATGGGGCTATTCGAAAAGGCGGCTGAACTGGTAAGGCAAAAATATAAAGAGGTCAGGATAAAAAATACTATTTGTGATGCCACACGTAAGCATCAGACGGCGGTTGTGGATTTAGCCTCGAGAACGGATCTAGTGATAGTGGTCGGATCCCAGACCTCGGCTAATTCCCGGAGGCTGGCACAGATTTCCAAACGATTAGGCACTCTTGCCTATTTGATCGATGATTACTCGGAGATTGATCCCGTATGGCTGAAAGGAGTAAAAGACATCGGTGTAACCGCCGGGGCCTCTACTCCCGACTGGGCCATTAAAAGGGTGTTGGATCGCGTCAGGGAACTGGCTTTATTGAATGGCAATGCTGAAGTGAACATCTTCGATGAGAGATCTAACGAGTCTATAAGAAATGAAAAATAGACGGAAAACACGGACGGTCGGGATCGGCAAGATCGTTATCGGCGGCGACAACCCGATAGCGGTGCAGACGATGGTCAACACGCCACCCGATCAGGTGGAGAAGACCGTAGCGGAAATCAACCGGGCTGCCTCATGCGGGGCGGAGATTGTCAGAGTTGCGGTGCCGGATCGCCGGGCGTCTGAGTCACTCGCCGATATAAAGAAAGGTACCGATGTTCCCCTGGTAGCCGACATTCACTTCAATTACCGTTTCGCACTCGTAGCGGCCGATGCCGGATTCAACAAACTGCGCATTAATCCGGGCAATATCGGCGGGGACGATAAAGTGCGGGCGGTCGTGGATAAAGCCGGCGAGAAAGGGATACCGATCAGGATTGGGGTCAATCACGGCTCGGTGGAGAGGGAGCTCATTGACAAGCATGGCGGCCCGAAGCCGGAGGCCATGGTCGAATCGGCCATGCGACACGTGGAGCTATTGGAAAAGCACAATTTCCAAGATATTGTAATCTCGATAAAAGCCTCATCGCCGGTGGAGACTATCAAATGCTATAAGATGGTGGCGGACCGCTGCGATTATCCTCTGCACCTGGGAGTAACGGAAGCAGGAACGGAGTTCGTCGGATCTATCAGGACGGCAGTGGCTCTTGGCCATCTGCTTCACCAGGGGATCGGCGACACCCTCAGAGTCTCCCTCTCAGCCGATATTGAAAAAGAAATAAAGGCCGGCTGGGCCATATTGCAGGCGCTCGGCCTGCGTCGCAGAGGATTGGAACTGGTTAGCTGTCCATCCTGCGGCCGTACCGAGACAGATGTTTACGAGTTGGCGGCCAGGGTAGAGAAAGCTCTCGAAACAACAGCCAAAGATATCAAGGTCGCGGTTATGGGATGTGTGGTCAACGGTCCGGGGGAGGCTGCAGACGCTGATATCGGGGTCATCGGCGGTAAGGGCCGGCTGATGCTGACACGCCGTGGGGAGGTTATCGGTAGATATGATGAATCAGAGATATTTGATGCTTTGATGAAGGAAATTGAGGCAATAGATTCTATTTCATGATAGATTTTGACCGGGACGATATCAATATGCATCTGATGAAATGTTTCAGGCGGGAACCCGCCGGGGTATGCGCAGGTTTGTTGATTTAGGTTATTTAGAATCTTTAAACTATTTAACAAGGAAGGTTTAGAATGCATTTCAGGAATCCGATTCATCCGGGGATTATGCGCAAAACGTTTCTATCATTATTGGTTATGGTTTTCGCTGGAGTTTCGGCGATATCTGCGCAGGAGCATCCAACCGAGCATCCGTCTGAGCATGAAGCCGAGCATCCAACATCGGAGAGAGAGGCCCTTACGAAAGAATCTTTAGCTGATGCCATCATCGATTATGTTAACAAGGAATCTAATCTAAAGGGCGGATATTTCCTCTTTTTCGATGGGAAACAGGGCAAGCCGCTGGCCTTGACACTGGATAAAGTGCACAAGGAGAGGCTGGCCACGTTGGGCGACGGCGTTTATTTCGCATGCGCCGACTTTAAGGCCACTGACGACGATATGTACGATCTGGATATTTTTATGAAAGAGGATGAGCACGGCCTTGATGTCACCGAAATCAACCTTCATAAGAAAAACGGCAAAGCGCGCTATACATGGGTTGAGAAAGACGGGATCTGGTCTAAGAAAAAGAAGTGATCGCCTGAAATAAACCAGATAATTTAGCATTAAACGGGAACGGGACGGGTTATGGGGTGTCTGCCTTATATGCAGCATTGAGAATAATCGACATCGCAGGATATCGCAGTCTGCAATTTCCAGGCCCAACTTCATCCGTTGTCAGTGACAGGAGATTGAAATGATAAGTGAGAAAATGCAGCAGGCTATCAGCGATCAGGTCACCGCCGAATTCTACTCATCGTATTTGTATCTTGCCATGTCGGCCTGGTGCGAGACTCAGAACTTTAAAGGTTTCGCGCGCTGGATGAGAATGCAATCGGAAGAGGAAAAAGAGCATGCCTTTAAGCTATTCGATTACCTGGTGAATCGTGGCGGCAGCGTAACGCTGGGTGTGCTGGATGCTCCGCCCGGGGATTTCGATTCGGTCCAGGATGTTTTTGAAAAGACGCTGGCGCACGAGAAAGGGGTGACGGCCGGAATTCATAAGCTCAACGAGCTGGCAATAAAGGAAAAAGATTACGCCACGATCGCGCATCTGCAGTGGTTCATCACCGAGCAGGTGGAAGAGGAAGCCAGCGCCGATGAAATTCTAAACCAGATAAAAATGGTCGAAGGCAGGCCCGGATCACTATTCTATATCGACAGACATGTGGGCAAAAGGCAATAGCGTTGTTCATAATTATCGTGCGGGCAGTACCCGAATGTTGCCCGCACCCTTATCAATTGCGTAAAAATGATAACGGCGATTTTTTAAGAAAGGAGGAATACGGAAAACGTTTTCCAATATAGACCGCGGCTGTCCGGGCTGAGAAGTAGACCATCGCTCATATTGAGGCTCTCGGCATCCCTAAAGATCATTTGAAAAGAATATCTATTAGCCGCGAAGATAATTTTCTAGAATGGAATATCGATCTATTAACGAAATCTGAAGGAAGGTATCTATCATGAGTTTATTATCAAGAGACGGTCATAGAGAGAGGGTTATGGTATTTATCGACGGCAACAATCTTTATCATAGCCTGAAGCACGTCAGGGGAAGAACCAATTTGGATTTCCATGAATTTTCGAAACGGTTGGTTCAGGGCAGGCAGCTGATCCGCGTTTACTACTACAATGCGCCTCTCAACAGGGAGGACGACGAGGAAAAATATCGTCAACAGCAAGCCTTCTTCGATTCGCTCGATACAGTTCCCTATTTGAGCAAGAAATTCGGCCGTCTGGAGAAAAGACTGGTCAAGCAAACCCTGCCCGACGGAACCTTTGTTTCGGTCCCGACATACGTGGAAAAGGGCGTCGACACCTTTATAGTTATCGATATGCTCTCCCACGCTTATAAGGATAACTATGACACTGCTATTCTGGTATCGGGCGATGAGGATTTTGCGATACTGGTTGATAATATCAAAGACTTCGGCAAGCATGTGGAGGTGGCCAACCTCGGAGGATCCTACATATTGAGGCAGGCGGCGGATAAGTACGTGTTGATCGATAAGGAACTGCTGGATGGTATCCAGCAACCGGATAGAAGCGAAAGGTCGGAGTACGGCTCGACGGACGGCTCTCAAACGGGCGACAGGTCGGAGAGGTATCAGGAATAATCAGTTATCCGGCCGTTCGAATCGGCCTAAGAGCGTACAAACGATAAGGTGGTCAACCGCAAATTGCTGTCGATGCGATCAGCGTTGAAACCGATGAGGAAATGAAGACCAACGCCCTGCGGATTGCAAAGCCGGCGGCCGCAGCAAAGAATGCAGATATCATGTTCGGGTGACTCACCGGGCTTTCATGTTTCGCCGGATTTCTTTTCGTGGGTATAAAAAGGGGACCGGCCGGAACCGGTCCCGATGTCAAGTCTATCTTAAACTTATCCTGTGGCTCGAATATCTATTTGATCAGGGTCATCTTCCTGACTGACTCTTTATCGCCAACGGTTAGACGGTAGAAATATATTCCGGTGGATAGATCGGAGCAATCCCAGTTCACCGAATGAAATCCGCTTTCAAGCTCTTTATCGACAAGTACGGCTACCCTCCTGCCCAGTAGATCGAAGGCTTCCAGACGAACGTCCCCGGCGGCAGGAATTGAGAATTCTATGGCCGTTCGGGCATTGAACGGGTTGGGGTAGTTTTGAGATAAGAAGAAATCGGCGGGACGAACAGGATCTTCGTCAACCGCCGTCGGCCCACCGTAGCGAGCCATGGCAGCCGCGGCATTGTCCTGAATATCCGAAAGCGACGAACCGCCGAGGACTGCGAATGCCGCAATCACGGATTCGCCCGGACCTATATCGTAGGGGCCGGTGGTGATAATGACGGAGCAGTCTCTAATGGAGGTAATGGCCGTATCGGTAATGCCGGCGTTCATGTAGCTCCATTTGTCGGCCATTGTAAAATAGGGAGGGTAGACATGGATCTCGTTCTCGAGCGCCATGAAAGAGAAAACGCCGGGATCGGAGAGAACAGCCTGGCCTCTATAGTTATTATTGTCATACTGATACCCCAGGTTTCTTTCTCGATCAAAATTGACCCTGTCGTTGGCCGTGTTCCAGGGCATATCCCAATCCTCAAAATGAGCGACAAGCACACCCTCGAGATTCTGATTCTCAACGTTTGTGATGGTGTATTCAAAAATCACGTAGTCGTCGTCAGGGGCATCCGCGAAAGCGTATGTCTCCTGGTTTACAAGGACGCCGAGAGGTTCCGGAGCGTTCTGGTCGTTAAAAGAGGTATAATATTCCTGATCTGCAAAAGGACCCGGTTCCGCGAGAGTAATGCCGCCCATAGGAACGAAATGGTCGCTGATGTTCTGTTCCTCATCCCTGGCGCCGTTAGAGACTCTTGTCGGACCGTCGCCGATAAAAAGCGCCCCCTCAAAGAGATAATTAATGCCTGCCTGAGGCATCTTGAATCCGGCTCCGTCCCAGGCGCCGTTCATTCCGCCGGGATCGAGCCCGTACTGCCCGAAATTCGAGATAGTGTGTAGTATATTGCCGATATCGTGATCGGCGATAGCGGTCGGGAGGTGCCCCACCATCAAGGAGACTGATCGGTTTACGCTGTAATCGTCATCACCTACGATCCTTAAATCGAATGCGATGATTGTTCCCTGCGGCGTGTCCTCGGAGAATGACATGGTAAAAGGATCCGACGATAAGGCCGTATCATTCTGCGCGATGAAGCCATAGAATGCTGAGTCGGAGGTGATGGTTGCATATCGATCCTCTGTTGAGATTATCGCGGAAACGTTGTCGATGTCCAATCCGGTATTCCCAAGCCTTACAAAAAGATCTATAGTCTCTCCGGGATCGGGGTAATCGTCGTTAGGCTCTTCCACGTAGACCGCATTGGGGAACACATACGGCATATCCACAGGCGGGATCAACTCCATAGCATGCAGGATATTGATAATTCCATAGCCGTAAGCGTTGTCTTCGCCCTCGCTGCCGAGATCCTGGGCCGATTCCATGAGCGCCCATTTGATAGTATCCACTGTGGCATTGGGGTTGACCTGCCTTAAAAGGGCAACAGCGCCGGCCACGTGAGGACATGCCATGGAAGTGCCCGACCATCCTCCCTGGTAGCCGCCGTTGGGAACCGATGATCTGACGTTTACGCCGGGAGCGGAAATCTCCGGTTTGATCGTTCGACCATCGCAATCCGACGGTCCCCTGGACGAGAAGCTGGCGATAGGGTAACTATCATAGTTGCCGTTTAATGCACCCACCGAAAAGCAGTTATAAGGAGTCGTGATTCGGTTGGGAGGGTATCCTATCGTCTGCGGGCCCGGGCCCTCGTTACCGGCGGCGAATACTACTACGGCACCGGCCGCCTCGCAATTGTCTATAAGAGTATAATAGCTTGAAGGGCACCCCCCGATTCCGCGCCAGGAGTTGGAGATAACATCGGGGACATCTTCGATGGTGTTGGGATCCCCGTCCGGATCGGCGGCCCATTGAAATGCCATGGCGGCGTTTCCGCCATTCACAATCGCCCTGGCAGCTATCCACTGAGCGTCAATTGCCACGCCGATAGTATCGGGCGTGGTGGTGCTTCTGCCGCAGATGGTCCCCATGGTATGGGTGCCGTGACCACCGTCGTCGTAGGGAAATTCGCTGTTAAGATCGGCGGTGTCGAGCCAGCTCTCCTCGGCCGAGTAGCCATTGGCGCCGCGCCAGCTATGGTTCAACGCAGGATGGGAACCGGCCACACCGGTGTCGATATTGCATACCAGCCGCCCCTGGCCCGTGATTCCGAGCATCCACATGCTGTCGGCGCGAACAGCACGCAAACCGTTTTCAACGCTGGTTATTGTGGGAGGTTCGTAATTTTCATCGATTATCGGCTTGATTAATTCCACATCAAAATCGAGGAAAACAACATCGACGTCGGTCCTGGAGGCCACGATTTGAATTTCCGCCGAAGTCATCTCCGCAGAAAGCATGTTAGCGATCCAGAAACCGCGGAACGATCCGACCGCTCCTCTGGCCCGGGCCTCGGCCAGATATGCGAGCAGGTCCGGCTGAGTTTCCGTGGCTATTGCCTGAAGTGCAGTTATGACATCATAATGCCGCTGGGCTCGGGTGGCGGAGACCAGGTTGTGCTGACACTTCATCTCGAAGACATCAAGCTGGTCCGACATGTAAATCAGTGTCCGAATCCTGGCATCCGGGCCGGACTCCTCGATTCTTGCGGCAAGGTCTGGATCGACAATTCCACCGAGTGCGGTAGAAACAATGAGAAGTGATGTTAGAAATCCTGCAGCAAACCTCATGCGTTCCTCCATTCAAGAGAGTTTTGGTAAATCGGTTTCAAAAGAACGTTTTTTATAAGATAATGATAAAATTCCTATCGGCAACCACTTTTATCAAACTCTCAGATATGGATCATGTCAACTTAATTGTGATAGATCTCAATATCGGTTTTGGATGCGATTGATCCGGCCTGGTTGAGCGTTCGCACTCCTCATGATTACACATTTATCTCGCAGGGAGCGTTCGCTCTCGATATGGTCTGCAGATATATGTTCGAACACACCGGCCGCACACGATCCGGTCAGGAGAAAGAAATATATAACGATGTCCGGATTCGACTGCCCTCTTAAGCAGTCGCTGCTTGCGGCTTATAAACCATGGCCGCCGCCATACCGCAAAGGACCATCTGGATGATGCCGAGGATAATCCAGTACCAGACCAGAGAATATGGGATAGAATACATCACGAACTGGGTATAGGCTCCTGTGAAACTGACCAAAAAACCTATATAGAAACCGTAGCGGATTCCTTCCATAAGGCCCCGGCCTTCGTATCCCTTTGCGAAAATGAGCGTGAAGAAAAATGAAAATACAATGCCTATGACCCAGAATACCCATAGGAAGCCGCTCATCTGGGCTTCAGCGCGGAATCCCGGAAGCGTATAATGTCCTCCCAGTATAACACTATGGGTGATGAGTTCGGTGATCCCCAGAACGATGTAAACCACCAGTGCAGTGAGCCAGAACTTTTTCCAATTCATCGATCCTCCTTTGCCAGGGTTAAAAAAGGATGAATGGATATCGGTTTTTATACTTTAAGGCACATATTTGTCAAATAAAAAAATAAAACAGGCTATAGAATCTATAAATCTATCTTTGTGAGATTCAACGGATTGCGATTGGCAATCAGGAGAGATGATCTAAGAACTCTTATCGATGCGGTTTCTCATCCTACTGGCAGGGAATTTCATTGTGACCATTGCCGTTTCCATTGCCGCCAGACAGGTTTTCCCTCAGGACCTTACGTCCTCGATAAAGCCTTGATTTCACGGTTCCGATCGGCAGTTTCAGAATCTCGGAGATTTCCTTATATTGAAGTCCCAACATATCGTAGAGAATTATAGCTAACCTGTATCCATCCGGCAACAACAGCAGGGAACTCCTGATCTCGTCGCAGACGAAATTGCGCAGGATCCTGTCTTCGTTCAGCTCCTCATGCTGGGGCAATTCCCGGCCCGGAATATCGGGAAATTGAGCCATTTCCTCATTATCCCGCTGATGGAAAATCAGTTTCCTGCGACGGTGATACATATTGATATAGGTATTTATCATGATTCTCTTCAGCCAGGCTTTGCATCGAGAGGCGCCCTCGAAAGTATCGAAGGCCTTATAAGCTTTCAGGTATGTATCCTGGAAGAGATCCTCGGCACTGGTCGTATCTCCGGTGAGCCTTTTTGCCAGACGCATCAGGAAATCTCTATGCGTCAGCGCCAGCAGAGCAAACTGATCGTCATGGCGCCGGCGGGCTCGCCCGGGCGTCTTTTTGACCTGTCCCTTCATATCATTGTTACAGTTCAACTGCAGATACATTCCTTCTGAATGCGAAATTTCCCATGTTTTTTTGCGCCGCAAAATGATACCGAGGAATCCATGAAAGCCAGCTTATAGATTTTCTAATTATATGGATCGTTTGAAGTTAAGCATCACTAAAGAACAGCCGGATCGTCATAAACGATCCGGCCGGAATTCTTTCCTGTTTCCTTGTGAGAGAGAGAAAAAAACCGTCTGATTTCTACCAAGATTAACTAAATCTGTTCCGAGTCTGTTCCCCATAAATCAGATTTTCGTTTGTGATAGACGTCAAAACTATCTATAATCTAAAGTCAAGTAATGAAGTTGAAGATCTCAAAAATCAGTAAAGTGTATCCGAATGGCTCAGTGGGTGTCGATGGTGTTGACCTGAATGTCGATGATGGTCAACTGGCCGTCCTGCTGGGGCCATCGGGCTGCGGCAAGACCACCTTGTTGCGGTTGATCTCCGGCCTTGAAGTTCCCGATGGCGGCCGGATCATTCTCGACGACGACGATATCACCGGCTGGGAGCCAAAGCGCCGTGATGTCGCAATGGTATTTCAGAATTACGCTCTTTACCCGCATATGACTGTAAAGCAGAACCTCGAATTCGGGCTTAGGGCAAGAGGAACAGACCAGGTGGAAAGGGAAAAAGCCCTTAAATGGGCCGCAGGTCTTCTCGGAATGGAGCGGTATCTCGACCGCAGGCCGAGAGAACTCTCCGGCGGTCAACGGCAGCGAGTAGCATTGGGTCGAGCCATCGTTCGCCGGCCCAGGCTATATCTATTCGATGAACCGTTATCCAACCTCGATGCCGAGCTGCGGATGCGGATGCGGGGCGAGATACTGGCCCTTCACCGTCGTATCCGGGGGACATCGATCTACGTCACGCATGATCAGGTGGAGGCTATGAGCTTGGCAGATATTATCTTCATTATGAACGAGGGGAGAATAATCGCATCCGGGTCGCCGAAAGAGCTTTACCAGAACCCGCCCGACCTCTTCACCGCCGGTTTTCTGGGTTTTCCGGCGATGAATCTAATTGAGGGAACTGCCGGCGATGGTAGTTTCTTATCAGCGAGAGGCCTGAAGATCCGGCTGCGGTCTGACGAGGTGGAAATGTCAGATTCCCGAGATGTCGTTCTCGGCATCCGCCCCGAGGATCTAATTCTGACCGACGACGGTGAAGTATCCTGCGAGGTTTCATCGATCGAGAATCTCGGCCATAATATTCTTCTTCTGGCGAATACGGCAGACGGGGAATTAATTAAGATCGTCGCAAGGGGAGACATCAGGGTTGGAGACGTTGTTAAAGTCAGGATTGACTCGGAAAAGATTGTAATTTTCAATAGAGCGACCGGCCGTCGGATACGTTAGCTATCGATAAATGGCATACAGTGGTGGTTGGCAGAGCCTCCGGCATGAAGCAGCCTGTCAACAGTATAGTCAAACGGGAATAGTCGATCTGTTGCGGAAAAGAGAAATACTGAAAGGGATTGACATTTTGCCGATTATGATTATATTCGTCGGCTGTATTTCGATATTGTGCGGTTAATGCCGTTCGGGAGAAAAAGATGAGACGAGGACAAATAACCTGGATTTTCGCAGTCTTAATCGCGATACTTGTTTCCTTCGTGCTTCTCTACCCCACAGTGGAATTCTATTCCCAGGATCGCGACGCGTTGAAGATAGAAAAGCCCAGGGATTTTTATTCATTAAAGAAAAAGGCATTGCGTCTGGGACTGGATCTGCAGGGCGGAGTTCACATTGTCCTGCAAGTCAGCGATCCCCGTGGCGGAAGCGTCTCCGCGGACATTCAGGACCAGGTCCTGGAAAAAATCAGGATCAGGGTAGATAAATACGGCATCGCCGAACCCGAGATCGTAAAATCGGGAACCGATCAAATTGTAGTCGATCTGCCGGGCTTCACAGATATCGATACGGCCAAGACTTTAATCGGCAGCACGGCCCAGCTTCAGTTTCACCTTTTGAGATCGCCGGAGGAGTGCCAGAATCTCCTGGAGGCCATCGATTCTGTGCTGGCCATAAAACTCTCGGGACCAGCCGATGAATCCGAGCTTGTCGAGGCGGAGGCTGTCACCGAATCTGACACGGCAGATGACGCCATTACGAGCCTGTTCGGCGAGGAAGTGGCAGATACGAGCCAGGAACCGGAGCTACTCGATGAAGAAGAGTTTGCTAAGGCCAACCCGTTCTCCGCTACTCTGGACAGATGGCTCGGCAACTGGTGGCAGATCACAATGGAGAATTTCTATCAGGCGCGGCAGTACCTGGAGATGCCGGAGGTGCAGGAAGTTATTCCCTCCAATTATAAGCTGGCCTGGGGAACCCGGCCTGTAAAGGGAGGCGATCGGCAATTTCAGACGTTATATGTTCTCAATAGCAATATAGAGCTAACCGGTGAATCGCTGGTTTCTGCGAGGGAAACCTACGATCAGCTACGTCAACCGGTGGTCAATTTCGAGTTGGACTCGGACGGCGCCAGGCGTTTTTCGAGATTGACCGGCCAGCATATAGAGGAGCGTCTGGCCATCGTTATCGATGATCGGGTCGAATCGGCCCCGGAAATCCAGTCACGAATTTCCAAAAATGGCCAGATCACTCTGGGGGCAGATGCCACCATCAATGACGCCTATCTTCTGGCCATATTGCTGAAGGCGGGCGCCCTGCCTGCGGATGTGGAAATACTCCAGAGCACCGTCGTGGGCCCTGCATTGGGGCAGGATTCCATAAACAGGGGAAAACAGGCCTCCGTGATTGGTCTTATGCTGGTGATTGTTTTTATGGCCATTTACTACAAGCTCTCCGGCATAATAGCGGATATTGCGGTTTCCTTGAACATACTTTTCGTTCTGGCGTTCATGGTCATTCCCGGGGTCAATGCTACACTTACCATGCCCGGAATCGCCGGTCTTATATTAACAGTGGGCATAATGGTCGATTCCAACGTTTTGATATTTGAAAGAATCAGGGAGGAGCTGAGAACAGGGAAGACCATCCGGGCGGCTATCGATGCCGGATACGACCGGGCGCTTTTGACAATTATCGATTCGCATGTGACGACGTTAATTACAGCTTTATTCCTCTTCATATTCGGCTCCGGCCCGATCCGGGGATTTGCTGTGACCCTGTCCGTGGGTGTATTCCTCTCTCTGTTTACGGCACTGTTTATCACAAAGGTGATTTTTGATATGAGGAAGAAATATAAAAGGCTTTCCATTTGACGGGGTAGATTGTCATGATGCGGATAATAAAAGAGACCAATATAAACTTCATCGGGCGGCGAAAATTCTCGTTTATGTTTTCCGGACTGCTGGTGGCGCTCGGGTTGATATCTTTTATCATGATAGTCGTTGGACAGGCCAACCTCGGGATTGATTTCACGGGCGGCGCTGAGATAATCGGCAGCTTTGAAAATACTGTTACGGTTGACGATGTTAGAGACGCTCTCGGTGTGATAGGCCACGGCAAAGCTAAAATACAGTCTATCACCGGCGAGGGTTTCGAGAATTCATTTATAATAAGGTTGCAGGGGAGCATCGAAAGCGCGATCCCCGATACGACTTACACCGAGGAAGGGAAAATGATCGTCAACATGATCGCCGTGGAGGGAGACGCGCTCGGCGATCTGCTGAAGCAGGCAATCAATGATCATTTCACCGATAACAAATTTACACTCGATTCGACGAACAATATCAGTTCCCGCGTGGGCGAGAGGCTGACTCGCGACGCCATCAAGGCCATCGTCTTCGCCCTCATCGGTATCCTGATATATATCTGGATCCGTTTCGATTTCAGGTTCGGGCTGGCCGCCACGATTGCCACCTTCCACGATGTCCTGACGGTTCTGGGCATCTATTTCCTCCTTAATCGTGAAATTTCGCTTCTGGTGGTTACCGCTCTGTTGACCCTGGCTGGCTATTCGTTGACGGATACGGTGGTCGTATTTGACCGGATACGAGAAAACTTAAAGCAGTTCCGCAAACGTTCCGATTATGCCAGCACTATCAACAACTCCATAAACGAGGTGTTGTCCAGGACCGTCATAACCTCGATTACCACAATCATGGTAGTCTTAAGCATCCTCTTTTTCGGAGGCGAGGTCCTTTTCGATTTCGCCCTGGCCCTGGGTATAGGGATACTGGTTGGAACCTACAGTTCGGTATTCGTGGCCAGCCCGATCATTGTGGAGTGGGAAAAGCGCGCGCCGCGGCGAGTGAAATAGATTTCATTGACAGGCGAATATTTATAAGGCGGGAGGTTTGCTCCCGTTTTTCTTTGTAATTTGCTATATGGTTATTGCCAGTCCGGCAGACGCCGGACGATGCAATTTCTATTTCAACAGCACCAGTTTGACATTTTCCGGTGAGTATTCAGTCTCCAATCGAGCGAAATAGACTCCAGACGACACATCCATTGCATCCCAGATGATCGAATGAGATCCGGCGTTGAAGTTGTCCCGGACCACAGTCTCGATCTTCTGGCCGAGGGCGTTATAAATTGACAGCTGGACATGAGAGCTTTTCTCGATGGCAAAGACGAACTCCGTCTGCCGGTTGAACGGATTAGGATAACATTTCAAAGTTGATGCTTTTATTGGAATTTGAGTATCATCCTCCAGTCCGACTATGACATCCCAATCGAGGAAGTAAGTGTCATTGTGAAACTGTGAAAAGTTATGTGTCCCCGCGAAAACAGTAGCCCTGTGTCCCGCGAATCCGCCGAAAATGGTAGTATGTCTTCCACGGTTAGACGGGATATTCCCTGCAGGAGTAATCGGGGAAAACGTCATAGTGGAAAGATCAAGTTCCCAGAGATCGTTAAGTCCGCTTCCGCCGTATGAATTGATACCTCCGAAGATCAATGCTCTGTCATTCTCTTCATCATAGATCAGCGAGTTGTATGCTCTCGCGGCGGCATACGGCGCAGGTAATGAATAGGGCGTCCATATACTCGTATTGAAATCAAAAGTCCAGATGTCATCATAGAAATCGGTACAGGTGTTCCAGCCACCGTTAATCAAAAGCCTATCACCATTATCGATAATTGTGATTTGCGCGCCCTCTCTTAGCACCGGGGCGGTACTGGCGTAATCAACCTGCTGCCAGGTGCGGGAATCCAGATCGAAAATCCACATATCATTGAAGCGGATTTCGAAATCCCGGCCACCGAAGATTAACATCTGATGATATCCCGGTCCATAGGCAGCGTAAAGACACATTCTCGGGGCCGGAGCCGGATAATCTGGAGGCACCTCTTCCCAGAGCAAGGTATTGAGATCAAGAATCCATACTCTATTTGTAATATCCCAATCAAGCTCTGTGGCACCACAGAATAAAACCATGGCTGTATCGACCGGGTCATAAACTGCGGTATGGACTGAAAGAGCAATAGGGCCCTGATTGTTCGTATTTAGCTGGCTCCATGTCAAAGTACTGCCGTCAAGCGCCCACATGTCTCCTACCCTCTGACCACCGCTTATCGTACCACCGAAAATAATCATTCTATTGTGTGCTTCATCGAAAACCGCTGTATGAGCATATCTTCCCGGTGGTAAGTTCCCGGATGCATCACAATACGTCCATGTCTCGTTCTCGGCGAGAATGACGTTAGCGAAAATCCCGACAATCAGCAGAACCATCATCAGTTGCCTTAGTCCTTTCATTTTGTACCGCCTTTTAGGTTAGGGTTTAAATAATCATTTTAATAATATTAATTTTATACTTTTTTCATCCAGGTCGTTAGTGATCCGCGCAAAATAGATCCCTGACGAGAAATTTCCGGCATTCCAGGTTATAGAATGGTGTCCTGAGGATTTGACTCCCTCAAACAGCATTGCGACTTTCCGCCCGAGCAGGTCGTAAACAGCCAACTCAAGCTCCGTTTCTTCGGGAAGAGTGAATTCGATTGAGGTTGAAGCATTAAATGGATTGGGATAATTCTGCAATAGCGCGAATCGATCCGGAGCCCGGGGCGGTTGATCTGAAATACCCACAGTGGTCGAATCTCCCCCGCCGTACGCCCCCATATCGCTTCTCTCACCACCCAATCCCCGGTTACAATCGATAATGCTGTCAAAGATTATGGGATCTCCAGCGTCGATGCAGGGGGAATCTTGCGGGTCGCCGCATTGGGTAGACATGAGATGGAAATCGCCGTTTTCGGGACCACGGAACAGGGGATCGGTATCTATATTCCCCTCGCCAGCCCGTCCTCCCTGAACGTCGCAGTAAGTAAAATAGGGTGATGATGAATCATCGAAATCAATCTCAGATTCATATGATGCGCTGTCTGCCCAAAATATGGTATTGGTTATTACAGGGTTGGAAACCAGCTCGCAATAAATACCCCCGCCGGAAACCCCCGCCGAATTCCCACTGAGAGCATTATTGACTATAATCGGGCTTGATTCATAGCAATGGATCCCTCCACCCCAATGAAGGGCTGAATTCGCAATGATGACGTTATTAATCATCGTTGGCGACGAGGCGAAAAGAGAAAGCCCGCCGCCGAATCCCCATTCGCTAAGAGCATCATTCTCGGATATAAAGTTATTGCTGATCTTAGCATTGGAATTGTAACAATAGATCCCGCCTCCAGTTCCCCATGTCCAGATCGGGTAGCCAACGGCAACGTTTCCGCTGATAGTGTTGTAGATGATAGTAGCGTCGGAGTGAAAGCAATAGATCCCCCCACCGGTGCCGTTCGTCATCTGGCTCCCGATCGCCGAATTTGCTCTGATATGATTGTTGGTAATTGTGGGATCGGAATATACGCAGGAAATTCCACCACCAAGAGACGCTGAGAGGCCATTCTGTACCACGAAACCGGCAATGATAGCGGTGCTGCTCTCCCCGCTTTCAAAAGTGACAACCGAACCCGATGAGTCACCATCGATGATCGTTTGCTCAATGTAAGTGGTATCCCCAGTAGTCAAAAACAGCGATCCCAGCACGATATTATGGCCGTTAAAATTGATATTCTCTACGTACGTCCCCGGCTGCACCAGCACGGTATCGCCGTCGGAGCTGGCGTCTATGCCTTCCTGGATGGTCGGATAATCATCCGGGATGTTGATGATAGTGGCAGCAGAACTCCCGTATACCGCGATCATCGCGATTATTATCAGGAATAATTTCCTTCCCATAATTTGCCCTTAACTTTGACGGGTATTAAATTAACGCGTATCACCATGATCCCGGGCAATCCACACAGCCTTGCGGTGTGGCCGTTCCCCGATAAGCCCCTATCTCCGTCACCACATCGCCAAGCTCGAAGGCCACGCAGTTGCCATCTGTGTCACCTTCGGGGGCGAAATCGCTGCCGTGAGGCGGACAATCGCATGTATAATAAGGTATCACCATTCCTCTATACATGCCAATCATTGCAATGAGATCATTCAGCTCCAGGGCGGTACCATTGTGATCGCAGTCACCCGGGATGTATTCACAGGGGGCTGGTTCAAAATAAAGCCCGCCGTAGCCCTGTTCCGGTATTATATACTCATCGTACGGAGGCCATCCCGCTAACCACTTGGTTTCCTCCCCGCTATGGGGATACCAACCCATCTGGAATGGATAATATATGTTATCAATCGGGACATCAGTGTTACAGGTCATCAAAAAGGCACCATAATAATCCCATTCTCCCTGTGTATCGAGAGGATCGCCTGGCGGGGGACTAAAGACCTCCCATATGGCTCCTTGCATTTCACAGGTATGTCCTTCGGGGATTGGATAATCCCAGTTCGGGTCGTGATGAAATGGCCCGTCAAGCCAGACATCCTCCCAGTTCGGTTCGTCAAACCTGGGATCAAGCGCGACGCCGTTGCGCTCGGAAATGATGGCATCCTCGGACAGCAGGCCATGCTGTAAGGCGATGACGGGGGCGGAATTGGAAGGGTCTGTTCGGACCCACATCTCAATTTCGATATCCTCGCCGTTATGAACCGTCAAAACCCCGGCATCTTCACCCTCCAGCGGGCCGAAGACGATCCTGTTGGATATGGGGGCGAAATGAAGCCCGCCGTAAGACTGCTCCGGATCAACGCTGCCGCCTCCATCGAATGACCATCGGAAACCGAATCCGTTATGGGGATACCAACCCGCTGAAAACGGATAATAAGTATTATCGATGGGGACATCAGTGTTACAAGTCATCAGAAAGGCGCCATAATAATCCCATTCCCCCTGGGTATCGAGAGGATCGCCAACGGGAGGATCTAAAACCACCCACAAAGCTCCCTGTATTTCGCAGGTATTTCCTACAGGGATCGGGTAATTGGAACCCGGGTTATGGACGTACGGCCCATCAACGAAGACGTGCTCCCAGTTCGGCATGTCATATTGCGGATCAATCTGCGCGCCGTTACGCTCAGCTATGATCTCATCTTCTGACATTAAAGCGTGACCTACAGCAACAACGGGTGCAGGATTATCCGGGTCAGTCCGTATCCACATCTCAATTTCGATATCCTCGCCGTTATGAACCGTCAAAACCCCGGCATCTTCACCCTCCAGCGGGCCGAAGACGATCCTGTTGGATATGGGGGCGAAATGAAGCCCGCCATAATCCTGTTCCGGCACGACGGCGCCGCCCGGCGGTGCCTCGAATGCCCAGCGAAAACCCTCCCCGCTATGAGGATACCAACCCGCCGAAAACGGATAATATGTATTATCGGTCGGGACATTAGTATTACAGGTCATCAGAAAGGCACCATAATAATCCCATTCCCCCTGGGTATCGAGAGGATCGCCTACAGGAGGCTCAAACACTGCCAAAATAGCATACTGTATTTCGCAGGTATTTCCTACAGGGATCGGGTAAGTTGAACCCGGGTCGTGGACGAACGGCCCATCAACTTCGACAAGCTCCCAGCTCGGCATGTCATAATCCGGATCAAGCTGCGCGCCGTTACGCTCAGCTATGATCTCATCTTCCGACATTAAAGCGTGACTTACACCCATAATGGGGGCAGGATTGTCCGGATCGCTTCGGACCCACATCTCAATTTCGATATCCTCGCCGTTCAGAACCGTCAAAATCCCGGCATCATCGCCCTCCAAAGGACCGAAGACAATCCTGTTCGATTGAGCAGAGGCTATTGCGGCCGTAAAGGACACAATCATCGCTAAAAACAATACTCTTTTCATCGCTTCCTCCTTACCGATCTATTTCAACAACACCATTTTCCTCGTCTCTGCATACTCCCCCGCCTGAATCCTGTAGAAGTAAATGCCGGAGGATCTACTGTCGGCGTTCCATACCGCCTGATGATGGCCGGCTGGCTGTTTATGATGCAAAATCGTCTCAATCTTCCTGCCGAGGATATCATAGATTTCGATTGTAACGTCGGATTCCGAAGGCAGATCATATCGTATTATTGTTCTCGCGTTAAATGGGTTGGGATAATTCTGCAATAGGGCGAACCGATCCGGAACCCAGGGCTGTTGATCGATAATGCCTACGGTGGCCGAATCACCAGCGCCGTAAGCGCCCATGTCACTCAGTATCGTTCCCAGGCCCCAGGAACAATCTAGCAGGCTATCTATTATGGCAGGACTGCCGGCGTCGATGCAGGGAGAATCATTGGGGTCGCCACAGGCGGTAGACATAAGATGGAAATCGCCGTTCTCGGGATCTCTGAATAACGGATCAATATCGATGTTGCCTTGGCCTTCCCAGCCGCCCGGAATGTTGGAGTAGGTAATGCGTGTCGAGCTGTTGGGTATATGAATTTCATTACTTAGACTTGACGCACTATCTGCCCAAAATATGGTGTTTATAATAATAAGATCGCAGCTAGTATAGGAAAAAATCCCGCCACCGCGATCGGCAGAATTTCCGGTTATCGTATTATTGCTAATTAGAGAAATGGAGTTATGAAAAGTAATCCCGCCACCATAATAACTAACAGAATTTCCTTCTATAATATTATTTCTAATCGCCGGGTCGGAATTATTCCAGCAAAATATACCACCGCCACAACAAGCAGAATTTTCAACTATTGTATTATTACTAATGATAGGATTTGAATTATCGCACCAAATGCCGCCGCCCTCAGCCGAAGTAGAATTTCCGCTTATTCTGTTGTTGTCAATAGTAAGATTAGAATTACCACAATGAATTCCACCCCCTTGAAAGGCCCGATTCCCGCTTATCATGTTATTGTAGACCAGGGGATTAGATTGAATACAATAGATTCCGCCTCCACTAGTAGCAGAATTTCCGTATATCACGTTATAGTTAATAGAAGGATTAGAATAATCTCCACAATAAATCCCTCCGCCGTTAAAACTATACCCATTTTGAATCGTGAATCCCGTAATAACAGCAAGACTATCTTCTCCATTCTCAAAGATCACTACAGTCTCTGATGAATCCCCATCAATGATCGTATGCCCTATATACGTGGTATCTCCCGTCGTCAAAAAAAGCGACCCCAGCACAATATTATGGCCGTTGAAATTGACATTCTCAACATATGTGCCCGGCTGCACCAGCACGGTGTCGTCGTCGGTGGAGGCGTCAATGCCTTCCTGGATGGTGTCATAATCATCGGGGATGTTGATGATGGTGGCGGAAGCGTATAGATAGATTAGAAAAATCCAAAAAATAGTCAATCTGGAATATCGTCTCATTTTGCTCCCCTCGGCTATATCCGTTGAAACGACCCGTCCTTAAATCCGCCCAAGTACGCTCATATAAATATAGCAGCCTATCCACAATAGTAAAGAGAAAAATGGAGGGATTGGGTAAGGCCATCGGGTCCTGCAGATCCGTTGGGCTCGTAGAGCCGCACTACGTCTCAGAATGCCCCGTAAGACAAATATGCCCGCATCCTAATTTTTGCTTGACCAGATATTAATAGAGTCTATATTAGGCAACTAATTATGAGCGTATGTGCCGGTTTGTGAAATAAGGCACATGTAGATAAAAGGAGAAGAGATTGGAAAATGAAAAAATGCCCCGTCGCGATGCTCTGAACTACCTTCTGGGAGCGGGTATCGGCGCCTTGGGGGTTGCCACTCTATATCCGATGGTGCGGTATATGATTCCGCCACCGGCGTCGGGGGCCGGTGCCTCATCGGTCTCGGCGGCCAAGGTCGGTGAGCTAAAACCGAATGAGGGCAAGATATTCAAATTCGGTAATTCGCCAGGAATCATCATATTGAAGCCGGGCGGTGATCCGGCAAGCGCCTTGAGTTATGTCGCTTTCACGGCGGTCTGCACTCATCTCAATTGCACCGTTCAATACCGCGATGATCTCAAGGAAATATGGTGCGCCTGCCATAACGCGCACTTCGACCTCAACGGCCAGGTCATCTCCGGGCCGCCACCGAGTCCGCTAAAAGAATACCGCGTGGCAATCAAAGGCAACGAGATATTCGTTTCCAGCGAGGAAGTTTAGCAATGGCAGTCATGAGAAGGCTATATCGATGGTGGAACGAGCGGGTCGATCTCGAGAATATCAAGGACTTTCTAAGTCACAAAACTGTTCCCCATCATCGTTATTCGATCTGGTACTACGTCGGCGGCATGTGCCTGTATCTGTTTATCGTACAGGTGATCACCGGCATTCTGCTTCTTCTCTATTACAAGCCTACCGCCGAGGCCGCCTACGAATCGGTTCAGTACATAATGACCGACGTACCCTTCGGATGGCTGGTCAGATCGATTCACTCTTACGCCGGCAATATTTTCATAGGGCTCATATTCGTGCATATGTTTTCGGTTTTCCTTCTGAAAGCCTATCGCAGACCCAGGGAATTGACATGGATCACCGGGGTATTGCTCTTGTTTCTGGCCATGGGATTTGGGTTTTCCGGCTACCTGTTACCCTGGAATCAGCTCGCCTATATTGCCACCAATGTGGGAACGAATTTCGCGGTTATGGTTCCGGTCATAGGCGATTGGCTTCTGGAGTTTCTTAGAGGTGGAACGGAGGTTACCGGCGCCACGCTGACTCGCTTCTTCGGGTTCCACGTGGCGGTGTTTCCGGGGCTCTTCACGGCCATCCTCGGCCTGCATCTGCTCTTCGTGCAGAGACTGGGTATGAGCGTGCCGCTCTCTATAGAGAAAGAAATCGCGTCCGGAAAGGCAAAAAGGCTGGAGATGCCCTTCTTGCCGAATTTCATATATCGCGATATCCTCGGGTGGACCCTGGCGCTGGGGCTGATTGTTCTTTTATCGTCGCTTTTCCCCTGGGAACTGGGTGAGAAAGCCGATATTCTAAAACCCGCACCGCCCCATATACGTCCGGAATGGTTTTTCGTTTTTATGTATCAATCACTTAAATATGTCCCGAAGACCTTGGGCGTTTTCGGTTTTGCCATAGGGGGACTCGTCTGGGTACTGCTGCCGTTTTTCGACCGCAAATCGAATCGAGGCGAACCAAACATGCTTTACACCATCATCGGGGTATTTGTGGTAATCTATATGGTGGCTCTTACGATGGTTGGCTATTTGGCTCCGGGGGAATAGGATGAGATACTGGATAGAAGCTTTTCTGATTGTAACATTATTCACCATCGGGGCAGCCGGCGGGAGAGCCTCGAGCTGTATCGACTGCCATATATCGAGCGACTGGGTATCCGATACCACCGTCACCGCCGACTTTCTTTCAGGCGATATCCATCGCAATATGGGACTTGGCTGTGAGGATTGTCACGGCGGAGACCCGAGACGCGGTTTCGATGAAGGCGATCCTGATCTGGCCATGGATCCCGCCAGGGGATACAAGGCGTTGCCGGGTCGGCTGGAAATCCCCGATTTCTGCGCCCGGTGCCATTCGGATATCGAGTATATGAAGATGTACAATCCCAGATTGCCGACAGATCAGTTGAAGCTCTACAAGACATCGGTACACGGAAAACAGCTTTACAGCACGAAGGATACCAACGTAGCGGTCTGCACGGATTGTCACGGGATCCATAGAATTCTGCCGTCCACCGACTCGCGGAGTATGGCCTATCACAATAATGTCCCTGAAACCTGTCGAAAGTGTCATGGCAGTCCTCTGCTCATGAAGAAATACAAATATCGAGGCAAGCCTATCCCCACCGATCAATATGAGGAATACGCCAGGTCGGTGCATGGCATTCTGGTGCTCGAGCAAGGGGATAATTCCGCCCCGTCCTGCAATAATTGCCATGGCAATCACGGCGCAACGCCGCCGAACCTGGCATCGGTCTCTGCCGCCTGCGGGGAATGCCACGCCTACAACCGTGATTTTTTCAATAATTCTCCGCATAAAGAGCCATGGGATGATCTCGACTATCCCGAATGCGAACAATGCCACGGTAACCATTATATCGAGTCGGCCGCCGACGAGATGATAGGGGTAACGGGGAATGCCCTCTGTCTGGATTGCCATGACGAGGGTAGCGAGGGCTATGTGGCCGCGGGTCGAATGAGAGCATCAATCGATTCTTTGAAGACCGCCCTTACAAAGGCAGAGGAAAAGGTTAAGGAGGCTGAGGAGAAAGGTGTCGAGGGAGGAAAGGCGCGGTTCGATCTGGGTTCAGCGAAGGATAACCTGACCCGGGTCCGCTCCATAGTGCATACTCTCGATAGTGAGCAGGTTGAAGAGATAGCATCATCCGGCATCAGGGCCGCGCATGATGTTAGCCAGACCGCGGAGGCGGCACTGGGCGATATTAAGTCCCGGCAGATAGGGCTGGCCGTTTCCCTCCTGGTGGTGATATATGTAGCCTTCGTCCTCTGGGGCAAGATCAAGCAAGTAGATAGCGAAACCGATTTTGAAGTAAAAAATTGAACGTCCGGTTCGGAAGCAGCTTCCTACGCCAGCGAAGATAAGAAATGAAAAAGCCGGGATTTAACTTCCCGGCTTCTTTTTTGATGGAATGTTCGGGTATTGGCTTAAGTGAATACTGATTTTAATCCTTCGAGTATAATTTTTGTGGTCGAATTTTTTTCATCTGGTTTTCTGAAGGTCGTGCTTGATACATTGCCTTTTTTTATAATGGGTAAATGTGCAATATATGTAACCTGTCCGATATGATGAGTCTCGTGCATATAGCTGTACGCAAGATTCTGGCCTACGGTCTTGAATTGTCCTCTGCTGGCCATATCGAGGAGGCCCGGATCGCATTTTGACAGCAGATCGTCCGTGAGAGATGACATCTTAATGAGTCGTGCTATCAAATTCGATGGCTCCGGGTAGAATGAGGGGTCATTCGCCGGAATGGTGCCGCGAGCGAATCGATCGCCCAGATTGCCCAACCGCGGATCACCTCCGAGAATTTCGATGATCTCACCGCGGTTCAATACTATGTGCCCCAAAAGCCAGATCAACGGGTTGCCCCGGTCTTCGGGTCGCACGTAAAAACTCTCCTTCGCCACCCCCTTGAGGATACTGGTCAGGTAAGCCACATTATATTTCATTAGCTCCACGAATATTGTAGTTGTTTTCATGCTCTTCTCCTGTAATACTTTCCTGTACTGTTGGCTTTATGTAAAGAAAATCATGCCATCCTACGCAAAAAATCCGAATTTATATTACCCATTACGTTCCAATGGGTTAGCTCCATGACTGTTTCGGGCCAGGCGGCTCTTTCGGCTCAAAAACTGATCAATGAATAAAACTTAGAGCAATTTTTGCTGAATCCCTATCAGGAGAAGATAGATATATTTTGTGATGAATTTCAAAAAAACGCTTGCTTGGTCGCCAGGATGAGCATGGATTTCTTTATTATGGCGTTGGAGTCGATTCGTGATGTCGGTCCTACGGATCCGTAGGAAAGTTACTTCCGACACTATTTGTGTCGATATACATATGGGAGGACCGCAAATGAACAGACAAAAAGAGTATGTATCGCTGGAGATCTCCGGGGAAAAACTGGAGAGAATCGTAAGCATCTTGAGAGATAAGCTTCTGGACGAATTCTGGCCGAATATCTCCGAAGGGCCGGAACGGGAGAGGATCAAATCGCGGCTCGAGGAGAGCATCCTCTCGGCATTCGACGAGTCCGCTTGAGATGCGGATGTAAGAAAGAACTACATTAACATCCCCTGCCATCGTTGTCTGAACTCGGGATAACCTTTTAAATAGCATAGAATTATAAGGTTTTGCGTATAAAACGATACGCATTTCATAGGCAATAATGTAGTATTGACATAATAGCCTATAAATCTCTATCTTTTTACCTCGGCGGCTTTTTGCATTTGCGTCGCCGGGAAACCTGCAATTTATGCGCATTATGTTAAAAAGATAGTTCCAAACTTAGAAAGGAAAGCAAGATGGAAAAATATGCATTTCGCTTAGCTCTGCCAGTTCTCATTCTGACTTTTGCATTATCAATTAATGTTTTGGGGTCAGAGTTTCTGATACAAAACAATGAGATAGAGAGGGCCAAAAAACAGGTAAAGGGGGATTTTTTACCAAGAGAGCTTGGGCAATCATTTAATGCCCCCAAGGGCTACCCTAAAAAAGATGATCACAGCAATCCCCTGATAACTGATTATGTCTATATTGATCCTGATGATAGCCCATGGTGGACTGGCACGGTCGCTAGGACAGTTGCCGGTGATTATGTTGACAATGATGGAGATATAGTATGTGGCGATTTTGCCTATGGGCTTTGGCGGTATCGAGGTTATGCCGTTTTTAACATCTCAAACATTCCTGATAATGCTAGTATCGAAAGTATAGTTCTTAACAACTTTACCTTTTCAGAGGGAAGTGATGATCATTGCCTCGCGATTACTGGTAACTTTGAATGCGATCCACGTGTTGTTGGAGGTCAAATTCTATGGAATTGTCTTGTGAGCGGAACAACATTTCACAATAACACTTGCCTTGATTGGGGACGCTATGAGGGAGCTCATTGGGACGATCTAAACAATTTTGCAATTAACAACCTTCAGCAAACCCTTCAGACGGGTCAAGATTGGTGGGCTCTTGGCTTCATTGAGCCGGGCGACGATGCTGGAGCTGCATGGTTTTCAGGTCACGAGTATGAATGGCCTTGGGCCAGAGTAAATTACGATATACCTAATGCTATCCCGCCGGGCGATGAACATAATCAGGATACAAACATTCCTCGTGCATTCGAGCTGTCTCAATCTTACCCCAACCCTTTCAACGCACAGACCACAATAGAATATGCCCTGCCTGAAGCCGCTCACGTCACCATCGAAATCTACAACCTGCTCGGCCGAAAGGCTGAAACCCTGGTTAATCAACACCAGCAGGCAGGCTATCACCAAATTACCTGGGATGCTTCCGAGGTTTGCTCAGGAGTTTACTTTTACAAGGTTCAAGCTGGGGATTTCATTGAAGCAAAGAAAATGCTGTTGCTGAAGTAAGAAATTCGTGTGCCGCAATGATTCGGGCGGAATGCGGCCTACCAACATATGATATAGAAATAAAAAATACGAACGCGGCTCTGTGTCGCGAACGTGAAAGTTCTTGACAGACGCTAATATATATTCCGATATTTCGTGGCAGAATTCTTCTGAGATTGTACTGGACCGCGGGTCAGGCATTCCAATACGCCCGGCGGGAATCGCTTCCAGCTACAGGAGCCACATCGGTAGAGGATCGCTAACTTGCCTGAGGTAAGGCACATGATTATGGAAAGAACTTTTATTGCAGCTACAATCTGCCTGCTTTCAGGAGGTAATATCTTTGCACAGGATCCCGGTAGCCAGGATAGTATCATAATCGAAAGCGTTATAGTCGATTATCCGGTTGAGTCGATTCAAGTTCGCGTCTACGTAGTGACCGATGATCCCGTGGCCTGTTATAATCTCCCGATGAGATTTACATCCACAGGGCAGGGTATAAACTTTGCTGATGTAAGATATTTAGCATCCGACTATGATTGGGATGAGAATTATGATGAATTCATGGTTGGGGATGATTATTTGAGGATGATTGGATTCCATGATCTCGGCGACGATGATAATCCTCCGTTGCATACAAATTCGATTCGATTACACTACTTAAGTATCGATTTCAATGTCGAGCCGAGCGCACCCAGCCAGGTTATCTTTATCGATCCGGCAAACGACGATATAAACGGCCCGGTGCTCTTCGGGCTTACCGACGGGATAACCGGCTTTACCCCCGCATTCGTCCCCGGCACAATAACCTACATAAGCCCCGCAGACGTTCCCACCCTCTCCGAATGGGGTATGATTATATTAGCGCTATTAATTCTGGCCACCGGCACAATAGCCGTAATTCGCAGGCGGGAAGAACTTCCCAAAAGAAACAATTATAATGATTGAGGCGCCTCGGGTTACAGCACCTAAACGCTCTTATCAGAATTCATTTCTGTGCAAGCTCGACGGGTGGCAGGCCGGTAGCGGCAAAAATATCTATATCGATCCTCTGTTTGTCATCGAGCTTCAATATCACAAATTGCGGTCGCTTGATACTATACTCCGATAGCAAGATATCGAATGTGCCGACTATATGCAAAAGATCGCCGGGATGGCGCGCCCCGGTGGCCTCGGATTCCCTTATGTAGGTAACGGTCATAGGCACAACAATCCGTCTGGTTACGCCGTGAACAGAAAAATTACCCTCCAGTTTCAGTTCAACAGGCCTTTGATCCTGCAGTGTATTCTGAGTAGTTTCGATTACGCGCGTCATCTCGAATACTGTCTTGGGAAACATATCAGTTTCAAGATACTGCTCGCGCATATGCGAATCCCGTAGTCCGATACCTGTTTTTAAGCTGGTCAGATCTACCTCGATTCTTCCCTCCGTTGAACCCATGACGTCCCCGGGATCGACAGTGACGAATCCCATTACCTCGCCGGTCTTCCCGACAATTGTCTCCAGGGGTGCCTTGGAAGTGAAAGTCACTATGTCGCGTTTCGTTTCATCGTTGATATGAAATGTTAGGCTATTCTGAGCGCCGGCTCCGGAGCTGATCAACATTATAATCGGTGCGATTAGAATTTTGCTCATGGCAGTTCTCCCATTTTTGAGTCTGCGAATCATTCTCAATAACATCGATTAATAGAACCCAGCCTTCGACTCTAATGTTCCTTCAGGCTTCATAATTGCCGCTTGACGAAGTTTGTATAATCTCCTAATCTACCGGCATGGCGAGAATAAGCGTCGACCTGGAGCCGCTATGCCGTCTCTTTCCCGGTGGATCCGACCTTCAGAAGGCATTGGTCAAGAATAGCTTAGCAATCGAATCGGCGGGCGCTGACGGGGTGGTTGTAAGCACCGGCGAGGGTTACGATGCAGACCGCAAGAAGGCTCTTTCGATTCTGGCGGAAAGCCTCGAAATAAATCTCTCGGTCAAAACTACTTTAGATGAGCAGTGGATCGAGGCTCTGAGGGAGTTGAAACCGGCCATGGTTATCTTCTCGTTCGACGGGGATGACGATCGGCTCACCGGCGATCTGGTTACCAGATTCCAGATCGAGAATATTCTGGTCGGGTGCGAGATCAGGCCTCAAATCGAGCTTGTTAAAACCGTCGGAAGGCTAAAGGGGGATTTTCTTATATTAGACTGCCAATCCTATTGCCAGGCGGAGACATTAAACGCCCGGGTAGAGGAGTTGAACAAAATCGCCAAAATGGCTGCCCTCGGTTCCAGGCTCTCTATGGGAGTGGTGGCGTCCGGCGATTTCGACAACCAGCGTCTGCTGAAGCTGGCATCGACGAAAACAATAGAGGAATTCTTTATCGGCCTGCCGATTTTCGGCAATTCCCTTATTGGCGGATATAACCAGGCAATTAGATCCATTATCCCCATCATCTCAGATTAAATATAATTGTCAATATTCCCTTCTGATTTTTAAGTAAAATCAGTGGTTTTTTGATTTACATCGTGCCACATTCCGCTGTCCTGGATTAAAAAGGATCGAATCTTCCGGGAGGCTTTGAGGAACCTTCACAAATGAAATTAGAGGGAAGTGATTGAAGTGCTTCCCGGAGTTGCCGAATGTTACATTTACCTTGCCTGCCGGAGGGGACTTCTGCATAATGGCATAAGGATGGAAATTACAATTATTTTAATAAGGAGTATCTGATGTTCACCACGATTGACCATTTCAAGGCGGCTTGGACGAAGGAGTCCGGGAATACGAGAAAATTCATGGAAGCTTTGACAGATGATTCACTGCGCCAGGCGGTAGTAGATGATCATCGCACCCTGGGTCGAATGGCCTGGCACATTGCGCAGTGTATTCCCGAGATGGGAAATCAAACCGGCCTGAATGTCAAAGGCCCCGCCGAGAAAGCTCCGGTTCCCGATACCGCTCTAAAGATCAGGGAAGCTTACGATGAAGCGGCATCATCCCTGTTAGATGAGGTTACGATCAAATGGCGCGATGAAACTCTGCAAAAAACCGACGAGTTGTACGGCGAAACATGGAAACGCGGCCTGACGCTGCGGATCTTAATCGACCACGAGATTCATCATCGCGGGCAGATGACCGTTCTCATGCGCCAGGCGGGGCTGAAGGTGCCCGGAATTTATGGGCCGGCGAAGGAAGAGTGGGAAAAGTACGGCATGAAGGAGCCGGCGATATAGGGGTGAACCTATGAACGATCGGTCTGATTCAAATTTCCCCGGGTTCGGGATGCGTCCTCTGGGAAGGAAAGGGACGCTGGTAAGCCCGGTCGGCCTGGCGGGGATGGCCGTCGGTAATATCAAGGGGCCGCCCCTGGAAGTTTATCGCTGGGGGTTGAAGAACGGCATTAACCTGGCCTTGTGGAGCCCGCTTCACAAAAATCTTACCAGAGCGCTTTTGGAATTATCGGTTCAGGACAGATCGAATCTTTTTATCGTCGCCGGAATGGGTGGGGGTGGACCCCGCCATATACGCCAATGGATGACAGCAAAATTGAAGTTACTGGGATTGGAAAAATTTTCAAGCTTTTTACTGGGCTGGGTGCACTCGAGATACAAGGTCCGCGATTCGGTTCTGGATGAGCTGATCTCTTTGAGGGAGGACGGACTTTGTGATAATATCGGGCTTTCCATTCACAAAAGGCGACTTGCATATGAGATCTACGACAAGGGCGTATTTGATATATTCATGCTCCGATATAACGCCGCACACCGAGGGCTGGAAGAGGATTTTTTCGATAAGCTTTATCCAGATAGATTACCCGGGGTGATAACCTATACGGCGACCCGCTGGACAAAGCTATTAAAGCGTCCTCCGAAGTGGAATGAAGACCTGCCGCGCCCGGGCGACATATATCGTTTTCCATTAAGCCATCCGAGGGTTAACGCGGTCTGGATGTCGCCAAAGAGTCTGGCCGAATTGAAATCGAATCTTGAGGTTATTTCCAAAGGCCCACTAAGACCAGACGAGGACGCCTTCATTCGCCGTTTTGGCGATGCCGTTTACGCCTCCAAGCCCCGCATAATCGGTGATCATTTTGAGCGGAGCGCAAGGATATGAAGTGAATTCATCCTTGTTACCAGGCGCCGCTGGGTAACAAGAAGTCAAGTATAGTAATGACCGCGGAGGGCCGACACCACGACAATACTTATTTGGCCTTGTCGCAAAGCTTCACAAAGGAGCTTTATTGGCAGGTCTCGGAAAGACCTGCCCTACTACGTCTCGCAAACACCGAAAACCCTTGACATTCTCGTAGAATTAGTTATCCATATTAATAGATAAGTGTAATTTTCATCTACGATTGGCAACAAGGATAAATACTTCTTAGAGAGGACGTTATGAAAAGGGCTAAAATTTTATTACTGGCGATATTTTGCCTGTCATTCGCCGGTTCTGCATTTGCCCAGAACGTCGAGTATGTCTCATCAACCCTCTGGTCGAATGTTAGGGATGCAGAAATCGTTGGAGGCTACGCCTATTGCGTATTCCTTAATGGCCTGGTTGTTCTTGATGTATCAGACCCGGCTTCCCCTGCTTTCGTCAGCCAGCTTTATCTTCAAGGCATGGGAGAAGGCATTGACATTGATGGTAACTATGCCTATGTGGCTGATTGGACTGGTCTGGAGATAATCGACATCAGCGACCCCACCCGGCCGAGTTGGGTTGCAGGTTATGACACGCCGCATCATGCTTGGGATGTTTTCATATCAGGCGATTACGCCTTTGTGGCTGATGAATCTTCCGGCCTGCAGATAATCGACATCAGCGACCCTGCCGAGCCGGGTTGGGTTGGAGATTATGACACGCCGGGTTATGCTTTAGGCGTTTTCGTCTCCGGCGAATACGCCTTTGTGGCTGATAGTTATTCCGGACTGCAGATAATCGACATCAGCAACCCCACTCACCCGAGTTGGGTTGGAGATTACGACGCGCTGGATCGGGCTCGGGACGTTTTCGTATCGGGCGGATACGCCTATGTGGCTGAGGGCAGTTATGGTCTGCAGATAATCGATGTTAGGGACCCCGCCCAGCCAGCTTGGGTTGGAGATTATGATACGCCGGGTTATGCTGAGGACGTTTTCGTATCGGGCGATCACGCCTATGTGGCTGATGGCCTTTCCGGTCTGCAGATAATTGACATCAGCGATCCCGCCCAGCCGGGCTGGGTTGGAGATTATGACACGCCGGGTTCTGCTAGCGGCGTTTTCGTCTCCGGGGAATACGCCTGTGTGGCTGATCATTCCGGTCTGCAGATAATCGAGATCAGCGACCCCGCCCAGCCGGGTTGGGTCGGAGAGTATGATGCGCCGCGTGGTGTTTATGGTGTTTTCGTCTCCGGCGATTACGCCTATGTAGCTAATTACAATTCGGGTCTGCAGATAATCGACATCAGCGACCCTGCCCAGCCGGGTTGGGTTGGAGATTATGACACGCCGGGTTCGGCTTGGGGCGTTTTCGTAGATGGTGATTACGCCTATGTGGCTGATGCGTTTTCCGGCCTGCATATAATCGACATCAGCGACCCTGCCCAGCCGAGTTGGGTTGGAGATTACGACACGCCGGATCGGGCTTGGGACGTTTTCGTATCGGGCGATCACGCCTATGTGGCTGATGAAGATTCGGGCCTGCAGATAATCGACGTCAGCGACCCCGCCCAGCCAGCTTGGATTGGAGATTATGACACGCCGGGTCGAACTCTTGGCGTTTTCGTCTCAGGCGATTACGCCTATATGGCTGATGGCGATTCCGGTCTGCTGATAATAGATATCAGCGATCCCGCTCAGCCGGGCTGGGTTGGAGAGTATGACACGCCGGGTTATGCTTTAGGCGTTTTCATATTGGGCGACTACGCCTATGTGGCTGATGGCGGTTCCGGTCTGCTGATATTCGACATCAGCAACCCCGACCAGCCAGGTTTGGTCAGTGGTTATAATACGCCGGGTGGCGCTTATGGTGTTTTCGTCTCCGGCGATTACGCCTATGTAGCTGATTACAATTCCGGTCTGCGGATAATCGATATCAGCGACCCTGCCCGGCCGAGTTGGGTTGGAGATTATGACACGCCGGGTTCGGCTTGGGCCGTTTTCGTAGATGGTGATTACGCTTACGTGGCTGATTGGGCTTCATTAATTATTCTCAGGTTCGCTCAGACTCATGTTGACCAACCACATAACAAACCCCATAGATTTTCCCTCTCGCAGAACTACCCCAACCCCTTCAACCTCTCCACCACTATTGGCTATAGTCTGCCTGAGGCCGGCGATGTCACCATTGACATATACGATTTACTCGGCCGCAAGGTTGAGACGCTTATTTCAGGAAAGCAACCAGCCGGACTTCATTCAATCCTCTGGGAGGCCGGGGACATGCCCTCGGGGATATATTTCTACAGGATTCAGGCGGGTGATTATGCGCAAGCAAGAAAATGTATTCTTTTGAAATAAGATAGAGCTCAGTTGTTGGGGGATAAATCCATACGGATCCGCAGGACATGCTCAGGTCTTCGACCAGAGCATGCCACCCGCCCGCGTCGACACCACGACAATACTTATTTGGCCTTGTCACAAAGCTTCACAAATGAGTCGACATCCGCCAATGAGCGCGCCACTGCATCTCGCCAGAAATCCTCTTTTGTCAGATCGACATCCATATGTTTTCCGGCTATATCTTCGGTGGTCATTCTTCCGGTGTCGGCGAGTAAAGCACGGTAATTTTTTGCAAAAGCCGATCCCTCTTTCATGGCGCGGTCGTAAACGCCGCTGGCGAACAGGAATCCGAAAGTATATGGAAAATTGTAGAATGGAGTTCCCGTTATAAAGAAGTGCAGCTTCGACGTCCAGAATAACGGGTGATACCCCTCGTCCTGGTCAAGCAGGCCCATGAAAGCTTCGTTCTGCGCCTCAATCATCATCTCCGAAAGACGTTCTCTTCCGACAATCCCGCTCTTACGCTCTTCGTAAAACCTGGTGTCGAACAGGTACCGGGTATAGATATTAGCGAAATAGGTGAGGGGCCATTGAAGTTTTTGATCCAGAAGCATCAGTTTTTCATCGGGGTCGTCCGATATCTCGAAAGCAGCATCGGTGACGCGAAGCTCGTTAAAGATGGAGGCAGTCTCCGCCAGATTCATGGGATATTTCTGAGCGAACGGTGGCTCGTCCCTCAGAACAAATCCGTGATAGGCGTGTCCCAATTCATGGGCCAGCGTTCCCAGACCGTCGAAGTTACCGGTAAAGGTCATGAATATCCTCGATTCCTTCCGGATGGGTATCCTCGAGCACCATCCGCCCGCGCCTTTCCCGGAGCGGTCCTCGGCTTCTATCCAGCGCTTTTCAAGTGCATTGCGGGAAAATTGGCCCATCTCCGCAGAGAAAGTGTTCAGATGCTCGACGATGAAATCGCCGGCGTCGGTGAAAGAGAATTTCTTCGAGGATTTTCCGAGCGGCGCAGTTTGATCATACCAGCAAAACTTATCGATGCTTAATAGTTTCATCTTGGCTTTTACATAATCCGCAATCTTTGCCCTGCCTTTTACAATGGCCTGCCACATGGCATCGAGCGTCTCCCGTTTTAACCGGCTGCCTAATAAAGGTTCGAGAAGCGGGGAATCCCAGTTGCGATTCTTATAGATGGAGAGTCGAAAACCTGCCTGTGAATTGAGCGCCATTGCCGCCAGGTTAGCCTGTGGCTCCCAGGCTTTCTCCATTTTTACAAATGCGTCGCGGCGCACTTCTCTTTCCGGCTCTGACATCCTGGCAGCATTCTGACCGAGAGAGATCTCCTTTTTCTCGCCATTCTCTTCGATTTCAACACGCAGATCCCCGGCCATCTTGTCGTAAAGCCTGTTCCAGGCGTGATAACCGTTGACGGCCAGCTCCAGCGTCAGCTTTTCCTGGGCCTCCGGCATCTTCAACCTCGCATGATCGCGCATTTCATTCAAAGAGAAACTGATGGCAGCAATATCTTCTCTCTTAACCAGCCTGGCCCAGGATTCGTCGCTCTGATTTTTGGAAAATGATTCCAGGGTGGCATTGAGCATACTCCACCTGGAATAATGATCATCGATCTCGGCTTCGATCCTATGGGCCTCATCGTCATTGACATCCTGGCTGGTCAGGCATCCCGCAAAAGCACCGGCTAAGTGCAATCTCTCATACAGGCTTTGCTGTTCCAGAATCCAGGCGGCCCAATCCCCGATACTTTTATCGCTGTCGAGCTTATCAGGTAACCCTTCAAGAGTCTTTTTAGCGATATCAAGATCTTCGACGATTTTCATCCTGAAATCGGCGTATTCTTTTGATTTCGATCCTCCCGGGAATATCGATTCTATCTCCCACGTGGGGGCCTTCTCTTTATCTTGAGGCTTCATTTCGCAAACTCCTCCGGTTCAAAAAAACGTTTATCAATTGTTATTCAGGTAGATAATAGTGTGCATCCTGAATATCAAGGGGAATATTCGTTTCCTGCGGCCAGAGCAACTTCCCACAAAAAAAAGCCCCGACCGGGGCCGGGGCAAAGTCTTCGATCGCGCAAATTGCTACTTAATCAATAGCATCTTCTTGGAGGCGTGATAATCATCGGCTTTGATCCTGTAGAAATAGACGCCGGTCGATACCTGATTGCCGGAATCATCATTGCCATCCCATATGACCGATCGGTAACCGGCAGCCTGACGCTCGTCCACCAGCGTGTGAACGTTCTGCCCGAGGATATTATAGATTTCGATTCTGACATCGGCATCATCCGGCAGGCCATAGGAGATCGTGGTAACGGGATTGAACGGATTAGGATAGTTCTGGGAGATGAAGAAATGTTCCGGAACTGCGGGCAAATCGTCGTCCGTTCCCGTCAGAACCTCCATGGTACCGGAATCGTAGTTGGACGGGAACGACTCGGCATCGCCGTAGTCTCCCGAATAAACAGCGGTCACGTGATACCAGTAAACGTCATTATCGGGTACGTTAAAGTCTGTGAAACTTGCCTCGGTAACCGGTTCGTCGTTAAGCATCTCGGTATCGCCGCTCTCCCATTTGGCACGGAGAACATTATACCCGTCGATATCCGGATGGACAACAGCGTCCCAGGTCAGCTCTATCCTGTCTCCCAATCCCTCGGAGGCCTCGAGGTTCTCCGGTGCGGGGCATCTGGTCATGCTGAAGTCGATTTCACCGGTCGTCATGTCGGCCTCGACATTTATACCTTCCAATGTCATGGGGAAATAGCCTTTAATTTCAGCGGTCACATCGGGTGTGCCGGGTGGAACCTCCCTGATCCAGTAGTCGCCCGATTGAGGAGTGATCCTGTACTGGCCGCTGGATGTCGAAATTTTGACATCCTGATTGAACCCGAAGTTGGCCAGGTCGACATTACCCATGATGGCTCCCCGGCCGGTATTGGTTGTGATCTTGATAGCCCTGTTACTTGTCAGGGTTGCCGCCCCGGAGGAGTAAGAGTTGTCGAAAGTATATTCAATTCCCATTAATTGATCAAAACTCTCAAAACCGACCGACGAATAGAGTTCCTGGGAGTCGTTATTGGCTATCGACTGGTATTGGTAATAGAATTCGGCATCGCCGGTTATGGTCGGATAGTAAGCGGGATCGGTGATAATCATCTCAAATGTCTCGGTGGAGCCGGTATTCCTGTGTCTCATATGATACCATTCGATAACAAACCTGTGGTTGGCTTCGTCGTGCCAGGTGTAAACTCCGTAGGTACTGCCGGTGTATTCAAGATCGTCCCAGAACGGGGATATCTGCCCCCGTGCGTTGCCGGGATCGGGGATCGGCCAGTTGGAAAAGTTATACCAGTAGGTACGGCCCTGGTCATAGGGGTCGATGTCGACTGCCGCAAACCCGTTGGTGCAAACGATAATATCGTCATATGCCCGTCCGTAGTAAACAAAATCAAAGGGCAGGTTAACCAGGACGGAGTAATCATCCTGATTGCTGAAATACAGGCGCGTGCCATCGCCTCCGAGGTTCGGTACGATCTCCACCCAGTCGTAAGCCGGTTGTTGAGCATAGCCGGCATCGCTATTATCGTACATGTAATAACCGTATGCGTCCGGACCAACAGGATCGCTCGGCAGTACGTTGCCCACGGTTACCGTAAACGGTACCGAAGATTGCGCGCCGGCGGATGTAACGGTATGCAGAATCAGATTCAGGGTTCTGCCGTCGAAAGTGCCGGCATCGCAGGATATTACCATAGGATCAGCCGAGTTGTTGCCCGAACCGCCCCCGGGTATTCTGCCGAAACTGCCGCTTTCCGAGATGATGGTGGCATAGTCGTCAGCTGTCGCAACGATAGCGGTAACTCCCTCCGCATCCATGGACCCCATGTTCTCAAGGGTGAGGACCATGTCTAACGTTTCACCGGGATCGAGTCTCCCGTTTCCTCCGGGGAACGCCACCATGATAACCCTGAACTTAGGGGCTTCGACGGGGATCTCTACAACGGATTGCCATGAATCGCTATTGTTGTCAGTGGCTGTTATCTTCAGCCGGGCCACGTCTCCATACCGGGCATAGGGGTCAATCCTGATAACAAAGGGGGTTTCCGACGAAGCGGTCTCGCCGGCTGCGATATCGCCAAAGTCGCGAACGGCATCGTATACGTTTGCTAATTCCACATCAATAGGCTCGAGAACGACATTGACCTCGTATGCGGTCTGGTCGTCGCTGAAGTTCTTCAAATCTACAGAAAGCTCTATTATTTCACCCGGGTTGGCATTTCCGTCTCCATCACCGGAGGAATAACCGGAATCATCATCGTCGACTGCATGAGAATCGTAGCCCACTGCCAGCTCGCCTCTTGTTAACGTCACGGTGCCCTGGTAAGGATAGAGATCGCGGCCAGAGACCGTAAGATACATGGTACCGGCCGTGCTTGCATCGAATGAGAATGATATATTGCCGTAGGAATCGGTCTTGCCTACTTCGAAAACCTCTTCGTCATCCCATGAACCTTTTACCAGCGTAACGTATGCGCCTTCCACGGCTTGTTCGGTGTTGTCGGTGACTATGGCCTGGATATGGTTGATGCCCTGACCGAGAGATGGGGGATGAGATACGTTTATGATCCTGGGAACGGCTGTTCTAACCTCCAGTTCAGGATCTCCAAGCATATTGTAGGTGTGAAAATACTTTCGGATCTCACTATCGACGTAGCGTGGGAATGTATTGTACTGCTGTATCTTTCCCCTGACAGCAGCGGCTGCGAAATGGTAGATGCCTTCGCCGAAGATGCCCCAGTAGTAACCGGTCATTATGGGGTTGTTCCAACGAGTATGCGTGTCGGGGTCAGATGCTCCGAAAAATGCCGGCCCGCCTTTATAGCTGGTAGGCGAGGAACCCATCTGGATCCACATCTCTCCGAAACACTGGTTGGAGCCAAAATTGCCTGTTCCGCATACTATGGAGGCCATTACGCCGAGCTTGTTATTGTTCTGGATCTGCCCCAGGTTGCCGGTATTGAAACTGGGAGAATACCATCCCGAAGATCCTGCCCAGCCCCTATAACTGACAAAACAGGGCCCACTATTGAAATACCCAAGCAAGTAGGGATCGGATTGGCCGGAACTCCAACGGAATGAAGTATCAACGTGCGTGAAACCGTTTTGCAGAAGGAGCTGGCGCACCCAGAGCACGGTAATCCTCGGAGTGGTGGCGATAACATTTCCGGCCACCGAGAGCCCTCTTAGCCAGTGAGCAGGGTCATCCATATTGGGGGTGGCTTCGTAGTTAAAGATCTTTGCCAGGCCCACCCTCAGCTGGCTCATATTATCAACCGAG
Organism: uncultured bacterium; assembly: GCA_965541585.1. Lineage (GTDB taxonomy): Bacteria > Zixibacteria > MSB-5A5 > UBA10806 > UBA10806 > CBDVBL01. The sequence continues at coordinate 136,954 of CBEUCH010000002.1, forward strand.
TAACGGCTGACAAAGATATCCGGCAAATAATCGTTGCCGTCCACCATCGAATAGTGATGATCAGACGGGTAACCGCTGTATGGATAATCCTCGATACCGGTGTTATAGGTGTTGTCCTCATCTCCGACTATCATGACGTATTCGGGCGGCACTTCCCACGTCTCATATGCGTCCTGGATGTAATCGAATACCTCGTATTTGGTGGGATTGTCCCCGTTGGGATCGATCTCCGACGTCGGAGCTATGTAAACCGAGTATCCCTTTTTATGTTTCCAATCCGCCAGGGCCCGCAGTGTATCTACGAACATGTCTTTGGCCAGTATGAGATATCCTCCGCGGCGGACCTCGGTGGTGGAGAATAATTCATCGAAGTTAGCCACCATGGATCTATATATCGGATAGAAACCGTCGGACAGATACTCATGCCGGGTTGTTTTCGGGTTCACGACGTTATCTCCGGTGAATGAAACCGAAACCGATAGATCGTGATAGACTTTTAGCTGGCGCCTGACGGGATTATATTGCACCGGATACATTGATACCTGAACCATTCTCAGATCCCTCATTATCACCGGATCATGTACTTCCGCCAGGTTTCCGGGGTAGAACTCGTCACGGCTGTATGCGTCCTGATCCATCGTAAAAGGAACAAGTTCCTGTCCGGATTCCAGCTGAGACGGTTGCGTCGGTGCTATATCTACGTCTTCAATGATGTCATAGTCGGAATACTCGATACTGAAATCGATCCCGGCCTGATCGGGAATGGCGAGATAGGTGGACAAGACCGGCAGGTCCGGCCTGCCTTCCTCAGCTATCTCCCCCGCGAACAGATGATCGGCCTCGGGCAGTTGAACCTGCTGGTAATCAAGGCCGTTTAAGCTTACGGGCGTCATCCCGACGGCAGGTATTTCAAGATCGAGCTTTGCCTCGATATTATTGCTCTGATCTACACGTAGCCCGGCAGTCTCGTTTGCGATATCTGATACGATCCTGACCGCCTCAGCAGCGTTCACGGGCGCCATTGACACCGCAGATATCAAAATTGTCAGGGTTGCGAATCTTAGCATGTCCTTCATGAATCCTCCCGAGATTGACTCAACGTAATTCTCTTATTGCGAAACCAAATTTTCAAAAATCATCAAGCCCTCATCCCGATCACAAAGGAAAACGAAATCGGAATCGGCCCAGACACCCTGAGCGTAAGGAGTATCGTATCTCGCTATGACGTGGGCCGAATCGGGCACCGAGGCGTCGATCACCTTCAGCCCGCTGGCGCCGTCCGCTATGTAGGCGTAATCACCGACAATATGGACATCCCGGGCTCGACCGGAGGTGTTTATCTGAGTTGCCAGGAGGGGATTATGTCTATCGGTAACGTCCACTACGAAAATCCCCGCCCGGTCGGCGGCGACATAAGCGTAATCCCCCTCGACCCAGATAGAAAGAGCGCTTCCGGTCAGATCCAGCGAGGAGATCTGCACCGGATTAAGGATATCAGTGTGATCCACGATAATCAATCCCGCCACGCCGTCGGCGATATAGGCATATTGGGCGTCCGAAAAGATGCCATTGGCATCGGCAGGCAAATCCATGGAGTGGACTTGAGTAATGTTGGTGGGGAACGGGTCATATATGATTCGATAATAGCTGTAGTTTGCCGGAGAAACCCCTCTGGAGCGGGCCGCAAATACATACAGGGTGTCCGATATATATGTGGCGTGGATATCTTCGATATTCTGCTGGGCGAAAGAGGCGTATTCCGGGAAAATGGTATCTCCGATATTGAATACCTGAACATGGGCATCCATGTCCGCCACGAAAACGAATGGGAACGTATCGGCGGGAGCAACGTAGACTCCTTTGGCGAAATCATCTGCGATGGTGTCAATATTCCTGATCATAAAAGGGCTATTCTTATCCGCTACATCAATAATTGTAAGATCTGCCTGACCGTCGGCGATGTATGCCGTATCTCCCCGGACGAAAACATCCTGGGCTGTGCCGACGGTATTGATGCTCGATATAAGTTCTATATAGTTTACATAGTCGCTCTTGAAGAATGTCCGGATTTCGGCGTCCGACCAATCGCCCCAAATATCATCTCCGTTTTCCCCTCTGACCCGCCAGAAATAGCTGTCGTTGGCCAGTTCCGATAGGGTGGTATACGTGGTGTCGGTCGTCTGAATATCTATGGTCTTGCTGATAAAATTATCGGAGGGTGAAACCTGAAGCTGGTAGCGGACAGCCACATCGCCGGGACTCCAGAAGAAAGTTACATTTCCCTCGGTGACAAAAGCGTCAACAGCCGGCGATACCAAGTCAACGGGGGGCGGAATCTCAAGATAACGAATGATCACCTTCTCCTCGCCGCACCCGACAGTCATGATAAAAAAGACCATCAGGAACAGGACGGATCGATTGCGAAAGACCCTTGTCAAATCCATGCTTATCAGTTCATTACAGGGTCTCATACTCCCTTCCGGAAAACCGGGCAGATTCCCTCATATACACTAAAGCAACATTCCTCGGGAATAACCACACTGCGAATATCCCGAGGAAATATTGCAGCTTCACCTAAATATAGATGTTGCCCTGTTATTGTCAAGTGCGAAGCATCGCGTTCAATGAATAATATCGCAGCATCATGGTTACAACATGATATGGAGGGTAGAATGTTCCAGAAATAGGATCGGAAGGATTTTTATTTGAGCACAGGTATCCTGTTAACCGGCCGGGGGAGATTTCCCCGGTCGCAGCAGGGGCATCGTCAATTCTCGAAATCAAGAGATCGCAAAAGCATTCGGATTGAAGCCGGCGACCTCTTTTGCCCTGACCCGGGCAGGTTTAACTCACCGATGATTTTTGAAGCGATTCTACAGTTTGCTTTATGAGGTTCAATCTCTTTTCCCATTCGAGGGAGACACGGGGCACCTCTTTGCGGGCCTCTTCCTGATCCACTATTTCCCATCCACTGATGGTTACCTTTAGAATCGTGCGTTTTCCCCTTGGTACGAGATCGCAATTCGTTGTTATGGATACCGCCCTGGATTCTCCGCTGAGGGAGAGATGCCTGGGCGGCTTGATGTTTTTGACTCTCAGCGTCTCCTTTGATCCGGAAAACTTCACAAGGCCCCCCTTCTTAAAGCCGGCCCTGATTTTTGAATCCCAGATGCACCCCGATTTCCCCACGTCAGTAAGGCAAGACCAGACATCTTCCAGGCTTGCCTTGATGGCTACTTCTTTATTGATTTCCATTATACGCTCCTCTTTGCTCCGCCGGTTTTCCCATAGTCTTCTGATATTACTGGCAATGTTCCGACGTCATGATGTAATTCGGCAGATTTATGCCGCCCTGTATATGGTTCAGATCGCATCTTTTGAGTTTCATTTAGTGTGTTCTCACTGTAATCTATGACCTGCAGGCAAGTTCGATTCTGCTATGAAAAATACGGTTTCAGATAGCTACCTTTTGGCGGTTATTTTGATCAAAAGATAATCATACCGTTTTAGGTCGAGAATTTTTCAGAAGGAAACCCTGGTGAAAAAACGATGCAATTGAGAACAGGTTTCAACCGGCTTTTCCAGTTCTATTTTCCAGCCTCGTGACTGCCGGCCGGATTATTCCTTGACGGCGTTGCAGCGCGGTGATATGAACAAAATGCGAATGCGGCGAGAGAGATCTCTGGATCCCTGGCGGCGCCGGCCGCTCTCCGCAAGCATTCTGAGCCGTAAGGAGACCCCGTGAAAGGCGATTTTTCGAGCTTCAATTTCAAGCCCGGCAGCAATTATCTATCGGTATTAAAGCAACAGGGGCGTGTTGATCTCGATTCGGACTGGAATGAACAAGCCGAGATCTTAAATGAGAAACATAGACAGTTTATTTGCGATATTCTGGGATATCTGGCCGTGCCGCTTTGTCCCAACAAGATTACCCGGGATAACTCAGGTGCGCTCAGAATAGATAAGTTCAGCAGAGGCCCCGGCGGGATTATCGATTTTTTCATTGGGCGCGGTATCGCTTATATCGGGGGCTATCCATGCTTATTTGAAAATGATATGATGTTCAGAGCCCAGCCCGATTATCCCGAACCTGAGATTCCGGACGGAGCCGGTGATATACTGGTCTACGTGGAAGCCTGGAACAAGACAATCAGCTATATAGACGATGAGACCATCCGGGAATCGGCTCTCGGGGGGCCGGATACCTGCCTCAGAAAGAAACTTTTGGCGCAGGTGAAATTCAAGTATGTGTCAGATGATATCGATACGCCCGGGCGGGCCTATAAGTATATTAATGACTCTTTTTCCGGGAACGATTTACTTCTTACGCTGAAAATTGAAGAGACTGCCCATCAGATTCCAATAGGCTTCGGAGAGGTCGACCCGGGAGGAGGGCTTATACCGGGTAATCTGCATTTTCGGGTTGAGCTTCACCGGGGAGCCGAATCCAACGGCGGCTACAGCGAGGGATTTAAATGGTCCGATGAGAACGCCGCCACGGTGGTGAGAGTGTTGAAGGTGGCAGGTAACGACTCGTTGATCGTTGAGGAGGTGGAGGCCGTAACGGGTGAATCCCTGAAAAACGGGGATTGGGTTGAGATCTCGAATCTTATTACCGAGTATCACCGGGAGGGTGGCCAGATGGCCAGAATAGAGGCTATAACGCACGATGAAACAGGTCTTCAGGTAACCCTCGATTCCGAGATTCACCCGTTATTGAGGAGATCTCAGGTTGGCGGTAAATCGAAGTCTGAGTATTTCCTTGCCCCGAGACTGCGCCGGTGGTCAGGATATATTTCACCTGTATCTGCGAAAACGATTCACGACCTGGGACGAGGAATCAAGGCAAAGTTCCACGACGAAAGCAAAAAAGAGATTTTTCGTCCGGGAGACTACTGGACATTCGCAATACGAGACAGGGCCTATAACAAGCGGTTCGCTCCCAAGAAGGCGCCTGCGGACGGCATCGAGGTTTATCGTCACCCGCTGGCCATAATCAAATTCAAAGGCAAAAAGCAAATATCGAGGATCATAGACTGCCGGCGGTTCTTCAAACCGATAGCAGATTTTGATTAGATAAGTTTTCTAATATCAGCGCTTTCCGGATCTTGATCCTATGTTCAGTTTCGATTAGAGACTTACTTTAGATATCAACGCACTATTAATCCGCTGTGGACTCCCGGCTAATCCCGGTTCTGGGATTTAATGAAGGGATTACAAGCAGCCCGTCCTCTCCCGGTGCTATCAAGCCGCCCTGCCCGGGGCAATCGGGACATCCGCTACCCGGCACAATTAAACCTCTGTATAAACCGATCTCGGTAACCACGTCGCCGAGCTCATTGGGTACGCAGCTGCCGTTCGGGTCGGCATCAGGAGTGAAATCCTCGCCGTGGGACGGACAGTGGCACTCGTAAGTCGCTGTGATCGTGCCTCTGTACATACCGATCATGGCGATAGCGTCGCCCAGCTCCAGCGGGACGCCGTTGTGGTCGCAATCGCCCACGAGATATTGGCAACTCGAAAATTCGCCGCACGGCGGTGCCAGATTATCGCAGAGGGTGCTGGCGGCGAACCTGGTGCCGTCGCAGTCCAGAATGTGGACGTCATCCTCGCAATCACCGCTGGCGTCGTCGCAGCAGGCGCCGGCAGGGCCGACGACCTGGCAATCTACGATATCGATCTGGCCGATATAGGCTGCGCGGGCGATCATGTCCTCCTCGTTTGCGGCGCCGATGATTGCGATTTCAATGCTTACCGACTCCCCGTCATTGAGCGTATAGGGGCCGGTGCTCAAAAGCGATGACATATCATCATACCAATCATCTGCCACACGGTCGCCATCGTAGCTCATGAGGGTGTAAAGATCCTCCATGAGCCAACCACCGACCGGTGGGTAGATGTAATCCTCCTGGCTGACGGCAGTCATGGAACGCAGGTTGACCTCATCGTCGTTAATCAGGCAAAGCCCCATAATATAAGAGAAGTCCGTAGCTCCCTGATACATGAGCTTATTTCCTCGGTCAAATACAACTGTGTCGAAAGAAGGATAGACAACGTCCCAATCGAAGTAGACACCGGCGTAGTAGTCGCTGATTGTCGCGCCGGAATTATTGGTGATGGTGAAAATATGGATGAAGATATCGCCGGCCTGCACTACATCGGGGGGCTGGAATCCGATACCACAGTAATTGATATCAACACCACCCATAACGCCTTCATCGTCATAGGCGCACGTCGGGTGGAAGGGATCCAATAGATTCAGGCTCTCAGTTCCCCTGTAGCGATAGCAATCGGTGGGAGTAGCGCCTGTCTGATTGTAATGAGAAAACATCCTCGCAGGACCATCTCCCATTACGAAGGTAGCGCCATGATTTGCCGGATCGATGCCGTAGCTATAATTATCATCCTGGTAATCGGGGTCGCCGAGCGGTCCGTAATTGCTGACCGCACAGTCCGGTATGTTGCCGGTCTCGGCCAGCCCCCGAGGTGTCATGGCTTCCTCGATCCTCAGATCGAAACTGGAAATACAATCAGGAGAGGGATAGCTATCGATCATTATCCAGTAAGTGCCGGGCTGCAGGGTCAAATCTTCTAAACCGTGGGGAGCAGCTACGTTTGATGTCGATGAGGCAATACATTCGTTCGAATCGGGCGGGCAAAAATCGTCTACCAGGATTCCTGTAAACGCATCGTCATGTGGGTCGAGAGTGATATCGAGCGTTATGACCTCAGAAACCGTAAACTCATAGACGATATCCTCGCCGCCGTCATAGTCGTCAAGACAGGTATCGTCTTGGTCGTTTCCCGCGCCGCACGTCGTCCGACCTATATCGGAAAATGGCAATTGCGAGTTTATGTCGCCGATAACCACGTCCGGGTTGCATGGGGGCGTCGGCGTACATTCGACCCACATAGTATAATCGTTACCCAGAACACCGTTTCCATCACATGCCAGATCCTCGGACCAGTCACTCGGCGCGATCCTTATCCAGTATATTCCGGGAAGCGCTTGCTCCAGTATCCGCGCCGTTTGGCAGCGGCCGACGATCCGGGAGGTATACTGATAATCCTCGCAATCTTCGTTGCCCACGTCGTCGATGAATAGAAGCTGGAGCGGGAATTCGGCAATACCTCCAATTTCCAGATCAGATGGTGCAGTCACCTCGAACCTGTACCAGTCGATGTCGCGGTAAAGCCGATCCTCGCCCGGATTATCCGGATCTTCGCCCAGGAAAACGCCGCTCTTGCCGCATATTGTGTCGCCACATGCAATTTCCGTCCAGATCGGTTCCAGCGGCGGAACGGCATTACATCCGATGTTGAACTGATCGATATAATTATAGTGGCAATCCGGTTCGGCCTCGGGAATGCCGTTATCGGGGCAGGTAAGTTCGCATAACTGATCGGTGATCACAACGTCATCGAAAGAACAGGCATAACCCCATTCGGCGTAATAATGCATCGTCAGGGTATGTATATTGCCATCGGCGTAGTCGTCCAGTATCACCGAACGAATTCCCATAAATGGAATATTATCAGGCGCCTGGACGAGATCGGCCTGTTCGCCATCGATAAGGACCTCGAAGTAATCCACGGAAGGGACATAAGCCCTGAAATACAACCAGTAGCTCAGAGTTAGCTGGCTGCCAACAGGAGTTGAAAAGTCGACGGAAATTTCCTCATCTGTGGTCGATCCGAAGCCACCGCCGTAGGAATCTGAACCGACCATATAGCCGCCGCCCTGGTTCTCGATGTGACCCCAGGCGTAGTCCCAGGGATCCGGGCGAATTACCCAGTCCTCGGCGCCGCTGCCATCGCCATTGCTGACAGCGGTCCAGGCCGGGTCGTTTGTGAAATCGCCGTCCTCGAAATCATCGTAAAGCCAGTCAGTCAGGAAAAGGGGACGTTGCCCCGGTAAGAGGATAGAGGAATCGAAGAACCGTTCGGTCTTTATAGGGCTTTGCCGCACAGTGCCCCGGTTACTTGCTTGAGGCTTAACTGCGGTGGTCGGCAAACGAAGAATGCCCGTTCTCGCTGGTTCGGCCAGGGCCGAAACCGTCTTGCCTTCAGCAGCAAGAACGGCCTGCCAGGCGAACAAAGCGAGGGCGAGAGACGAAGTAAATCTTATCTTCATATCAATCTCGGCCACGATAGTTAAGGGAGTGACAAGACGCTTCTCACTGTCAAGCTTTTTTTAAGCCCGGGAGTTCAGGAATAGTCACCATTGATACTTGAGCTCTCTTAGTCTTCAAACTTCATTTTGCTTTATCAAAGGGGCGAGATATTTATAATTCTTGTTGTGAAATCTGCATGACTTATATAAATTGTCGAAAATAAAGGCGTGGTTTTCAGCCCCTGGCGGGTCAATCGTCAGCAATTCGGAGGATGCTATTGAAGCTTAAGATCAAATCACCGGTACTGAAGTCTCTTGCAAAACTTTACATAGCCTTCGGCGCGATTCTGGTTTTTTTTATTGTCATCTTTAACACCCAGATCTTTTACTTGAATGTCAACGTCCCTTTTACATCATTCATCGTTCTTTCATCCAGCTTTTTGATAAATCTGTTCGGAGGAACCTCGTTCGTTGACGGCACTCATCTGTCCACCGCGCAGTTCGGCATCAATGTCGTCGACGGCTGCAACGGGATCTATGCCACGGCCATACTACTGTCGGGCGTTATCGCGTATCCCGCCAGGCTGACCCATAAGATGCTGGGTGTGCTTGTTGGAATTGTCGCCATTTTCGTTCTCAACCTGGTGCGGGTGATAAGCCTTCTATATCTCGGGCAGTATTTCCCCGATATATTTAAAGAAATTCACGTTTTTATCTGGCAGCCTATCATAATCCTGTGGGCGATCTATATCTGGTATTTGTGGTGGCACAAGATTGAAGGCAAAGAAGCCAAATAAATGGTTTTTTCTTCTCAGGTTTTTGATCGCCTTTGCGATCATTTACCTGCTGTGGAATTTCTCGGCTCCCCTCGCGAATAGAGTGTTTACATTTTTCGGCGGAAATATCCTGATGCTGTTTGACGGCGCAAACTATACCAGGGCAGTTGAGCCCGACGGTGAATTCATTGTTGTTGTCTTCGGGGCCGGCAAAAATGTTGAAACGCTCAATCTTGAGTACAAGGGATTCACATTCAACACCGTATTATTGCTGGCGCTGATTCTGGCGGTGCCGGATGTGAATTATAAACTCCGCCTGAAGATATTGATTCTTGGTATGGTAGTGCTATACCCGATACAGATTATCAGGCTGGTCATTTTCATTTTCAACTACTATTGCCAGAATATGGGGCGACGAGGCGGGGGTACCTTATACCCTCAGTTTACGCATAATGCGATCGGCTATGTCGATAAAACGCTGATAAGGATTGATGGCCAGATAATACCGGTATTCATATGGGCTGGATTATTTTATTATTACAAGTGGCATAACGTATTTACCAAAATGATGAAAAAGAGATCCGCCTGAATTCCGGAGCGGAATAAAATTTACACTAATAAAAAAGCTGTTATAAAAGCAAAGGGGCGCACTGCGCATCCATATTAGATTTCGCAATACGCCCCCGCTCCTTTTTAAAATGCCGGAGGCGTCAGGCTTTAGAACCTGACGCCCCTCCAGATTACTCTTCCTCCTTTGACCGTCTACCGTAGTAGATCCAGAGATGAACGATGTAGGCGATGATAATCATACTGATCAAAGTGCCCGCAAGATCCATAGTGGTAATTGAACCGGCTATCAGAACAACGCCGGTTATACCGGCGATAGCAACTACAAAAGCCACAGCCAGGACCCTGAAGAACACCGAGGGTATGAAAATCGGTTCGCCCATCAGTTGGCTCTTGTCAAAGCAGTTTTACGCCTGCGAACAATAGCGATAGTTCCGGCGGTCAGCAACATCAACCCAAGTATGATCATACCCCATTCGGAGAGGGTGGGGATGGCTTCGACGACATCATGCGGCGGCCAGATATCATGCTGCGCGCAACCGGCAGGTTCTACAAGCGATGTTATGGGTATAGAGTGATTCACCGCCGGTTCGGCGCATTGGACACACGGTATTGCCTGAAGTCCGGGTATTAGATCAACAGCGCTGGGACCGATCGGTATGTCAGGTATATCGTCGCAATTACTCACTAAATCGCCGACGCTTGATGTATACACGCCGAAGCCCGGATCTGAAAACATCCAGTGACCGTCTTCGATATTCATTAAATCAATGGCCGGGATTCCGTAATCACCGTAATCAACATAGTATTCTAAAGCGTCGGATACCCGGGTAAAGACGATTTTCGGGACTACGGGTACATAGGCAAAAAACGTGCCTCCTTCTTCACAGACCCGGTCAAAGTTCATTCCGCCTGTTGGCTGCCCGCGGGATTCTGACAGGCACACCTTGACATCCCACGCTTCAGGATTTTGGCCGCCGTTGTAAGTTACCGTTATAGGTTGACTACTCACTAAACTCAGCGCCACTATCTCGATATCTATATTATGATCCTGAGAGGGACACTGAGGTAGATTTGCGACTCTACTTCGTTTGATTATTGTGTCGGTGGGCCCTAAATTCCCGTTAGTCGCCAGTGGCTCACCCTCTAAAGCAATAGTACCGGCGAAAGGATCCGAGCCGGGCCCGAAGAAGTCAGCCGGTATCGGGAGTGTGCTTTCCCCGCAGCCGAGATTCACAAATGTATTGTAGCCTTCCGGCGTTTCCCACAAGTCGTAAACCGGATCTTCTTGCACTGGACAATCTACATCAACACAGTTCAGGCCGGGGTAGAAGACGCCGCCGTTATCCTCGCAGATAGACTGGGTTTCCATTGTGCATAAACCATCGGGCCAGCAGCAGGCGCCTGTTTCCTGAACCGGTTCACTGGTGATGCAGAACGACAGGTCGAGCGATTGCTGACCCGACGGCAGGCATTCGTGCTCGATAATCCCGGGCTCGTTATCCCAGATTACGAAGTTAAATCCCCTGACATCTACGGAGACCCACTCCGGGTTATACTCCTCAATTAAAAACCCGAAGAACTCAAATATTTCATAACCGTTTGGAAGGTCGCTCATAACAACCGGGAAGCGCTCAATATGTATTTCATCAGTCGGTTCAGTCGGTGGGGGCTCACCTGGCGGCCACTCAGGACCTGACCAGTTGATGGCGATCTCAACCCAGGCGGGAGCCCCGGGATCTAATTTCCATACCGAGCCCATTATGGAGATTTCCTTGTAGCGCGTGAGATCGAGCGGGTCATTGTAGAACCAGATATTCCACCAACCGCTGGGGTACCAGAACCATCCATTGATACCACCAGGGCCATTGTAATAATCGGTACCTCCGCTCATCCCGGGAACGAGCTGCCCGCTTTGATCCATCCCCACCCAGAAGGAGTTGACGACCGGCCCGCCGCCTCCACCGGGCTCGTAAATCTCCGTCCAGAGGTCAGGAGGAAGCGGGGCATCGGGATCCGGGCCCCAAACCGCATCGTCCATCCAGTGATCCTGGGTTGATTTCCATCCCCAGTGTGTGTTAACCGGATCGACGACATCGGCCGAAATCCTCAACCAGTAAATTTGGCCGACTGTCTGCACGCATGGTTCAGGCAGGAAGTAATCGTAACGGAAATATTGCTGGTGGTCACCGGGGATAATCTCGCCCTGGACAGGATCATACCATCCCTGTGGAGACGGATCCATAAGGGTGGTGGTGTATTCCCCTTCCAGTATATACATCGGGGGGCAGACAATTTGGCCCGGTACGCTCCAGCCGTTTGGTCCCACGGGGATATTGTCGTGGATAGTGATCCAAAAGCCCCGGAGTTGGCCGATATCATCATGCCTCCACGAACCCCACCAATGGATATCCTCGAGCTGGCCCGTCTCCGTGCACTGCCAGTCATCCGCCAGAGAGATGGGAGCGGTGGCATTAACGTCCCAACCGTTGGGATCCGGCAGCTGCGGGAAATGCATCTTGTGGTTTGCGCAATCACCGTCTTGGCAATTGGGAGAGTTTGTCTCGGTATCTACCCAGAAAAGCGGAGCGCCGCCAGAATAATAACTGCTCCACATATACCAAGTGCCCCCAGAATACGCCCAGTGCTCACATGGGACCGGGGGACAGATGAGTGGTTCATCCATTAAAAATGAAGGAAGGCTTCCCCCAGGATCGCTATATTCAATACCGATATAGACCGGTCCGTTAACACAGCAGGGAGTCGAATAAGTTAATGGACCCACAGTGGGATACTCATAAGTGGCGGCATCACAGATAAAAGTCTCACGGCAGAGTTCCGCGCCGGGTCCCGCGCATGGATCTCCGGGAATCAGCATATCGTATACCACGAAATCAACCTGAACCGGAAACGGCAAAGCGCCATCGTCATAAAGAGTAATCCACAGTGTAGTTATTTCAAGAGGGTATGTTGGAGCCGGGCAAACCGCCCATGGATCATAATATGTGATTGCGCGGTCGCCAGTAACCAAGCCTGGATTATAGTAGCCCGGAATATTGCATGTCTTCGTAAGCAGGCAATAATCAAGAGTGGTCTGCGGCTGTTCGATAGGCAGTACCTCGCCTATTCTCGAGCCTTTTAGTTCACCCTTCGCCATGGCTGCAGTGCCGAGGATCAGGACAAGGCCGAGGGTTAAAATCAATGACTTTTTAAGCATTAAATTCTCCAATTCTAATTGCTTGAATTTATTGTGCTGTCGAGTCTCAATATTCGGCAACTTTAATATCAGGTGCAGAGACTCAACACCGCATCTGGATGTTTAGCTCATCCCGGGAGGTTTAATCGGCGGCGCACGGAGATTAGGTAAATAGTCCCATCTCTTTGTTGAACTGATACCTTCAAAAAGCGGAAATAATTTTCTTGCCAAGGGAAATCTCAAGCCCGCAATTGAGAATCGGATTCGGCTTACATACTCGATAAGCATGAGAATTATGGAGTTAACAAGCACGATGAAAAACGAGATCATCAATAAGCCGAAAAGAGATGCAAACCGGATAAGCTCGCTCGAATCGGCCGTCGGGAAACTTAAGACGCCTCCCATGCCCGGGTACCTGATCAAGAAATATTCAAGAGGAACCCATATGGCGGCGACAAAAACAGGGTTAAATCCGATATATTTTTTTGCTCCATTGACGGCCATTCCGAAGATTGAAAAGACCAGGCTCAATAATAATAGATTAAGGAGAAAGTCCGCGGGAGCGGCCAGAGCCTCGCCAATGAAAGCGACGAAGGCATAGCAGCCGGCAAGAATCACACCCAGCAGAATAGAACCGGCCAAGGTTGTTCTGTTCAATTGCCACAGGAGTGGAACCAGGGCAAATAGCGATATGAACCAGTATTCAGGATATATATGGGCAATCGATAGGATTAAAGCCGACGTTCCGGCGCAGATAAAATGAGCCAATAGTCTCACCGTGATATCGTTATGCCTTGAATCCGCATCCATTATTTTTGTCTGTCTCCGGCGATGAGGCTCCTCCCTCTATACCGTACCAGTGAGCGGGACCATTGACGCATAAATCTGCGGACGGATGCGCGGCTTTACCAATGAGCAGAAGGCGACTCCAGATAGGCTACTAATATTAATTTTGTGCCTCCTGTGAGGCTAATCTGTTTCTCTGACAGCCTTGATCACGTGATGCGAAGTCTGTGAACCCGCCGTCAGATAATCAATTACAAGCCCTGGCTTCAGCCTGAAGAGATTTAGTTGTGAAAGTGTGTTGAGTCAGAAATGCTCAATCATCAATTTCTAATATTAAGATAGGCGACCCACATTTACTTGTCAAGAAAAAAATAGAGGGGATTATCAACATAGGAGACCGGCGAGGTCGAAGGCCCTCACGGGGGCGGTGCGCCGGCCAAAAAGCGCCTGAAATTCTGGCGAAAGCCCGGAAAATATATTACATTGGTATAATGAGCATCGGGCTTTTGGACGACAGCAAAGGCTGGAACGATGATCAGTTGTATTCTGTTGGATAAGAGAGTGCGAATCGGATTGGTGTGAGCATTTGAGTAGACCTTTTTCCGGGAGGTTGACAGCATGGGGTTGCGTATAATTGTCCTTTCCTTATTTATCCGGGCCACAGCTCTCGGGGTCGAGAGTGGCGATTTTACTTTTTATGACGGCGAATCGACTGTAGCCGCCACCGTTCAGCAAGTGGATCGTACCGTTTTAAACCTTCAGATCTCGAACCTCGAATATGAAGTTGATAGCGATAACGGAATAGACCAATACCGGATTCATTTGCCGGAGGTGTTTGGCGTATCGAGGGGAGCATTTCTGAGTTCGAATAATGTGTTGATCCCTACCATAACCAGATCCATTGCCGTACCGTTTGATTCGGAGCCGGTGTTCCGTGTGACCTGGTCGAATTTTGTGGAATTGACGGATATAGTACTTGCGCCTGCAGGCGAGGAGGAATTGGATTCGTATTCCAACGGCAATGAGAATATCTCATCGAGCCTCGAGAGGGACCTGGTGATCGCGGAAACGGCGGGGATGATGCGGGATGTAAGAATATATTCTCTGACGATCTCGCCGGTGCAATATGATTTGGAAAGCAAAGTCGTTAAAGTCTATAACGAAATTGAAATCGAGATCGACCATGGCGGTTCACGGATGGTACGTTACGAGGACCATATATCGGAGGCTTTCTTGCCGATCTATCGCTCGTTTCTGGATAATCTCCTGGTGTTCGACCCGATTGAGGTAACCCGTGGCGCCGACTGGATCATATACCCCGATCCTTTCCTCGAACATATACGGCCCATAGCGGAATGGAAAAGGGCCAAGGGTTATGATGTTGAATATATTGCCAAAAGCGATATTGGCTCCAACCCATCGTATGTGGCTATAAGAGACTATATCTCGGCGCGTTTCGACTCGTGTCAGATTAAGCCGGATTATATTACCATCCTGGGAGACGTCAGCATGCCGTCCGGTTATGGAATCCCTACGCGACACTATGATAATCCTCTGGGTTTTGGCGATATAGAATCGGATAATTACTATACGTTTCTCCTGGGTGGCGATTATTTCCCGGATGTGTTAATAGGGAGAATAGCCATAGACTACGTTGCCGAGCTTGAGGATTACACGGATAAGCTTTTCACATACGAGAGAACCCCGTATATGGATGATACACGCTGGTATTTGAGGGGGACCATGGTCGCGTATTGGGAAGTCGAAGGCGACGGCGGCTGGTATGGAAATTTCACAAGCCCCAGAATCACGAAGCTCTGGTGTCGCGATCGCATGTTTGAAAGCGGATATATCCAGGTAGATACTCTTTTCGAACATCCCCGGTATTATGTTCCTTCCAGCCAGATCAACGCCTCTATAAACAATGGCGTATCCTATGTGAATTACCGCGGCTTTGGCGATCCATCCGGATGGAGTTACCCTTATTACACATTTAATGATATTAGCGATCTTACCAACGGTCCCATGTATCCTATAATGACATCCATCGTTTGCGGGACAGGAGACTATAATGACTACCGCGACATCTGTTTCGGCGAGGCCTGGATACGCTATCCGGACAAGGGCGGGGCAGGATTCATTGGCACCAGTAACCACGATGCTCACACGCGATGGACTAACGCTCTGGATGTAGGTATTTACTGGGGCCTGTTCGTAGAACATGCAACGACTATTGCCCAGGCCCAACTAATGGGAAAGATGACGATGTACGACGCTTTCCCAACCGACCGTTATCCCAACGGCCAGGTCGAGCTTTATTTCAATAGCTACAATATCCTTGGTGATCCGGAGTTGAATTGCTGGACCGGAGTGCCGAGAAGCATGTCGGTGGCTCATGCCGATTCGGTGGAATTCGGTCAGAATTATATAAGCGTATCCGTCACCGATAATATGGGGGGCACGCCTCTCGAGGGAGCTTATGTCTGTATATGGAAAGATGGGGAACTGTTCCTTGGGGAATTTACTCCCGCGGACGGTGTCGCTGAATTCGCGGCCGGACCGGATACCAGGGGCGAGATGGCCTTAACGGTTACTGCCCGCGACTTTGCCCCTTATGAGGGAACCGTTACCTATTTCACCAGCGAGATAACAGTGGGATACAATTCTCATACGGTTGACGACAACAACGAAGGCGAGTCCTCAGGCAACGGCGACGGAATCTGCAGCCCGTCGGAGGTTGTAGAGCTCGACCTTACCCTTGAAAATTATGGCCAATCGGAAACCGCTATCGGGGTGACCGCGGAGATATCGTCGGATAACTCTCATGTGGAGATTGTGCGCGCTACAGCCGGTTTCGCCGATATTTCTCCGGGCGAGAGCAGCCCCGCCGATAATCCTTTTTTAATAGAGGTTAGCCCCGACGCACCAAACGGGACAGGTATCGATCTTATCATTTCCATAAGCGATGAAGATGATAACGCCTGGGAATCCATTATACAGTTGCCCGTTGAAGCGGCCGAATTCGCAATGGAAGAATTGATCATTCAGGATGACGGCAACGGTATGATAGATCCGGGAGAAACGGTCGAGCTTGTAATAACTCTCGAGAATGTCGGTGCACAGCCCATGGCGGGAGCGACCGCGGTATTGAGAACGTCCGACGATCAGGTGACGGTTATGGATTCGACAGCCTTGTTCGGCGACTGCGTTCCCGGAGGGACTTTCGACAACGATGGCGACACGTTTATGTTAACGGTGGAATCCGATATTTATGTAGGACATTTGATAAACTTTACTCTGGAGTTCGAGGGCGAGGGGCCGCAAATAGTAACATCCGCTTTTGCCGAACAGGTAGGTGCTGTATCGTCGAGTGATCCCATCGGCCCGGACGATTATGGGTATTACTGCTTCGATAACACCGATTCTGCCTATTCCGATCGCCCGGTATATGACTGGATTGATATCGATACTCAGAACTGGAATCACGTAACATTGGGCGACGACAACACGGAGACGATATCGCTGCCGTTTGAGGTTTGGTACTATGGGCAGATTTTCAGTGAGATCACCATCTGTGACAACGGCTTTGTGGCCCTGGGCGAATCCTGGTGGAACGCCTGGTACAATACGTCGATTCCCGCACCTCAGAACGCCGCCGCTATGATCGCGCCTTTCTGGGATGACTTCAATCAGAGCAATCTTAGAGTATATTACCATCACGATACCGACAACTCCCGCTTCATAATCGGGTGGAATAATGCCTGGGACCAGGACGTTTACCGGTACCAGACATTCGAGATAATCTTTCTGGATCGAACCGCCTGGCCGTCCGCCACCGGCGATAACGAAATAATCTTCCAGTATGAGCTTGTTAATAGCGCTTATTCGTCGTCGGTGGGGATCTGTTCCCCCGATAGAAGAGATGGTATCGGTTATATTTTTAATGGCGATTACGCTGATGGTGCGGCAACCCTAAATAACACCCGGGCCGTGAAATTCACGACCGGATCTCTATACCAGACCGGTATTGAGGAAGAGCAGGAGTTGCCGGAGAGCATGGCGCTATCTCAAAACTATCCTAATCCCTTTAATGCCTCTACCTCCATCGATTTTTCGATTCCCGGGGAAGGACACGTAAAGCTCGAGGTATTCAATATCCTCGGGCAGAGGATCGCCATCCTGATCAATGGTCATCTGGATGCGGGCTTCCATCGGATTGCATGGGGCGCTGACGATTTGCGTTCGGGGATTTACTTTTACAGGCTGGAGACCGGTGATCTGACCGAAACAAAGAGAATGATGCTTTTGAAATGATATCCGGCAAGATAGTGGTTGGTCTTTCAGGAAGATGCGCAGCATTTAACATGTTGAAAGACAAAATGATAAGGGCGCAGATGACGCCCTTTTCATATTGACGAAAAAACGTTTTTGATTATATTGAATTGATGAAAGAAATTATCGATAAGTTGTTCAAGGAGTTTTCGATGCGATCTGGCATGCTGATTTTCGCAGTATTGATCCTGCTCTCATATGCTCCCGAGTCTGGCGCTCAACTTCCTGAAATATATACCAGGTACAGCGATGCTCTGCAAACCCTGGCGGATCTGCAGGGAGATTATCCGGAGATCTGCAAGCTGGATACCATGGGTTATTCCACCCGTGACTCCATCCCCATGCTGAGAGTCAAGATTTCGGACAACGTTAACATTGACGAAGATGAACCTGCGATCTTCTATTGCGGGGGAGTCCACGCCGACGAGGTGTTGAGCGTGGAGGTCGTTATGTCATTTGTACAGGATATTCTGATTCGTTACGGGCGTGGAGATCCCGATGTCACCCGCTATATAGCCAGCCTCGAAATATTCTGTATCCCGTTCATCAATCCCGAGGGGCATATAGTGGTGGAGGAGGGGGATACCGAATGGCGCAAGAACAAATGTGACAACGACGACAACGGGATATTCGATTTTCACGACGGCGTCGACAACAACCGCAACTATGATTTCGGCTTTTGGATAGACGACGGCCCCAACGCCACCACTCCGGAATCTCTCACGTACAAGGGCGAGGCTCCGTTCACCCAGACCGAGAATATCGCTATGGCGGAGTTCGGATGGAAGTATCGGCCGCTTATAGCGCTGGATTACCATTCGCCGACCTACGGCAGACCCAACGTGGCGTATTATCCGTGGTACTGGTATGCCAATGAAGGCGGTAATGGTTTCGGCCCCGATGAAACCCTGATGCAATCTGTCTGCGCATTATTTGCATCATTAATAGAAGCCATACCGGATGATTCGGGCAACGGCACTTATACGGCCAGGAGGGCTCTGGTCAACAAAGGTGATTTCAAGACATATTTCTACGGTAACTTCGGAACTGCGGCCTTTTCGGTGGAGGTTTCCGACACTACGATCCAGAACCCTGCTCTGGTTGACACAATAGTCGCCGCTCATCTTCCGGGGCAATATTATCTTCTCGAGCGGGCTCTGGGTGCAGGTATTACAGGGGTCATCCGGGATTCTGTCACGCTGGAGCCGATCGAGGCGGAGGTGCAGGTTCTCCAGCATATTAACGCTGATATCAATCCCCGTCTGTCCAGGCCTGATTACGGACGCTATCGCCGGCTGCTGTCTTCGGGAAGCTATACATTGAAGTTTCTCAAAGACGACTATAGAACCATAACGGTCTACAATGTCGGGGTGACGAACAGCGGGCCGACCGAGGTCAACATGCTTCTATCCCCGCTGTATCCGCGGCCGCCGGCGCCGGTTTTGAGCTACCCGCCCGAGGATACGACCTTAAATGACAACCTGGTGGTTTTCGACTGGAATCCATCGGATCTGGCGGATTTCTATCTCTTCGAGCTTTATCAGCATCCGGACCTGGAGACTCCGGTATATGTCGATTCCTCCTTAATTGATACATCGTTCACTCTCGACACCCCTCTTTCGGATACGGTTTACTACTGGATGGTTAAAGGGGGCAACTCCAACGGCTGGGGCCCGTATTCGGATCTGTGGATGTTCGTTGTGAATACCGAGACGGGAACAGATGATCCCGTCCACCAGCCTCGCGCCTTTGAGTTGTATCAGAATCATCCCAACCCGTTTAATACCTCCACCCTGATCGAGTACAATCTGCCTTCAGCTTCGGATGTAACGCTTGAAATTTACAACATACTCGGTCAGAGGGTAGCGATACTTTTGGATAGAACCCTGCAGGCCGGGGAGCATAGTATCAAATGGGATGCATCCGGTTTTCATTCCGGCGTCTATTTTGTGAGGCTGGAGGCTGAGGGGTATACCGAAAATATCAAGATCGTATTGCTAAAATAGCGGCGGCACCAGTCTTGGTTTTACCGCCAGACCAAACTTGTTGATTTCCGGCAAGCACAAAAGGCTTGACTTCTAAATATCTTTTATTACAATATTTATAGGCATAATCATGAAATAGCAGCGCGATTTGACCGCGAGAATAAGTACCTCAATTGGAGGTTATGATGAGAAGGACTAAAGTTTTATTGTTGGCGATGTTATGCTTTTCAATCGCCGGTTTAGCATCCGCCCAGAATGTTGAGTATGTCAACTCAACGCTCTGGAATGGCTTGGGGGAGGTCAAAATCGTCGGCGATTATGCATACTGTGCCTTTTACAATGGCTTGATGATTCTTGATGTCACGAATCCGACCTCTCCATCTGTGGTGGGCCAGGTAGTTGGTCAAGGTCATGGAAATGGATTAGACGTTTCAGGTGATTACGCGTACCTGGTTAATACGTACGAGGATCTGCAGATAATAGACATCGCAAACCCTGCCCTCCCGATATTATTAGGAAGTTACAGCACGCCGAGTGACGCTTCCGGTGTTTTTGTGGTCGATAACTACGCATACATAGCGGATGGCTATTCTGGCCTGCAGATCATAGACGTTGCCGATCCTATGAATCCGACATTTGTGGGGAGCTACGACACGCCGCACTTTGCCAAGGACATCTTCGTGGTTGGTAATTACGCCTACGTGGCTAATTCATCTACTGGCCTGCTAATAATCGATATCGCGGATCCTGAAGATCCAACATTGGCGGGAAGCTACAATACTCCAGGATACGCTCAAGCAGTCTTTGTGGTCGGCGATTATGCATATGTTGCGGATGGTAGCTCCGGCGTACGGATAATCGACATCTCTAACCCGGCCTACCCCACACTGGAAGCAAGTTATGACACGCCAGGTTATCCTTCTGACATATATGTAATGGGTAGCTACGCTTTTGTAGCTGATGGTGATTCTGGCCTGTATATAATCGATGTCTCGAATCCTTCGAACCCCACTCATGTGGGGAATCACGATACGCCTAGGGATGCCACAGGGGTTTTCGTTACCGGCGAGCATTGTTATATTATTGACTATGATCTTGTCCTGCAGATAATTGAGATCACCGATCCTTTCAATCCGATACTGGCAGGGAGTTTCGATACGCCTGGTTATGTACAGAGTGTTTTCCTTGC
This sequence comes from uncultured bacterium, assembly GCA_965541585.1. Classification (GTDB taxonomy): domain Bacteria; phylum Zixibacteria; class MSB-5A5; order UBA10806; family UBA10806; genus CBDVBL01. Next base: position 157,898 of record CBEUCH010000002.1, read on the forward strand.
CGGGAATTACGCCTATGTTGCAAATCACATTTCAGGCTTGTGGATAATCGATATCAGCGACCCCGCCAGCCCAACACCGGTGGGATTTCACGATACACCGGATAATGCTCGTGACGTTTTCGTGTCAGATAGTTACGCCTACGTGGCTGCTCATATTTCCGGCCTGCAGATAATAAACGTCGCCGATCCGGCCAACCCGACATGGGTAGGAGGTTACGATACACCTGGTTCTGCGACGAGCGTTTTCGTCGACGACAATTACGCTTATGTGGTTAATAGTATTAGTGAGGGTGGCCTGCAAATTATCGACGTCTCCAATCCTGCCAGCCCGACACTGGCGGGAAGTTATGATACGCCCAATAATGCTTATGGGATTTTCGTTGACGGCGGTTACGCTTACGTAGTTGAGGGATATGCCAGCGTGGAGAGTTGGGGTCGACTGCACATAGTTAGCATTGCCGACCCTGCGAATCCGGCTCTGATCGGAATTTATGAAACAGGTTTGCCCGGAGGTGTCTTTGTTGCCGGTAGTTATGCCTATGTAGTTTGCACTGATTATCGTCATTTCGAACCCGATATTTATAGTCTGGTGATAATTGATATCGATGACCCTGCGAATCCCACAACAGTTGGAAGTTATGAAACACCAGAATTTGCCAGCCGCGTAGTTGTGGCTGGCAATTACGCCTATTTGGCTGTCAATTATTATGGCGGCCTGCAGATAGTCGATATTGCCGATCCTGCGAATCCAACTCTGGCGGGAAGCTACGACACACCGGGCTGGGCTCGCGGCATTTCAGTGGACGGCGATTTTGTATATGTAGCTGATCGCCATTCGCTAATGGTCCTTAGTTTTGGACCTGAAAATGATATTGAGGAGTGGAATGATCTCCCCCGAGAGTTCTCACTTGGGCAAAACTACCCCAACCCGTTCAATGCTTCCACCCTGATCGAGTACAATTTGCCTTCAGCTTCCAATGTAAGAATCGAAATCTACGACATCCTTGGCCGCAAAGTTGAAACGCTTGTGGACCAAAAAAAGCAAGCCGGTTATCATCAGATTACGTGGAATGCCTTTGACAAATCCTCGGGAATGTATTTTTATAAGGTTCGGGCGGGGGAGTATACCGGGACGAAGAAGATGGTGTTGTTGAAGTAGGCCTTTAGTTATGTTTAAAGAGGGAGACAAGTATGGGCGATAAGGGAAAAAAGGATAAGGGTAAAAGAGAGCAGCAGAAAAAGAGCAAGCATAGCTTATTGGAAAAGCGAAAACTTAAAAAAGAAAAAAAGAATAAATAGAACCTAGAATAACTGAGAATGACAAAACCATGGGGAGTTACATCGACTCCCCTCTCTTTTTGCCCTGTCACTCGCCGGCTGGGCATTTGCCCGGCATGTTAAGTATGCGGGTGGCTACGATACGCCGGTCAACATTAAAGGCTTGACTTCTAAGTAGTTTCTATTATCTATAGTTGTAGACACAATCAGGATATTGCAGTTGCGGTTGGCAACAAGGATAAATACCTCGCCCGGGGGACATGATGAGAAGAGTCATAATTATTTCGCTGGCATCTCTTTTGTTGTTGGCCGGAAATGCCTTTACCTTTGAGCCGTTATTTCATGCCAGGATTGATTACGGGGCCGGGGATGGTCCTAATTCAGTTTTCGCGGTTGACCTCGATAACGACGGCGACAATGACCTGGCCGTGGCTAATGAGAACTCCAACAATGTCTCAGTCATCCTGAATAACGGTGACGGGACATTTCAGGCGGCGGTTAATTACGGGGCCGGGGAAGCTCCTGTTTCGGTTTTCGCGGTTGACCTCGATGGCGATGGCGACAATGACCTGGCGGTGGCTAATAGGTTTTCCGACAATGTCTCAATCCTTCTGAATAACGGTGACGGGACATTTCATGCGGCGGTTAATTACGGGACCGGGGATGAACCTAGTTCAGTTTTCGCGGTTGATCTCGATGGCGATGGCGATATTGACCTGGCAGTGGCTAATGCTGGCTCCAGCAATGTCTCAGTCCTTCTGAATAATGGTGACGGTATATTTCAGGCGGCGGTTAATTACGGGGCCGGGATTGGACCTCGTTCAGCTTTCGCGGTTGACCTTGATGGCGATGGCGACAATGACCTGGCCGTGGCTAATGAAGGTTCCCACAATGTCTCGGTTCTTCTGAATAACGGTGACGGGACATTTCAGGCAGCGGTTAATTACTTGGCCGGGGATAGACCTGTTTCAGTTTTCGCGGTTGACCTCGATGGCGTTGGCCACAATGACCTGGCCGTGGCTAATGTTGGTTCCGACAGTGTATCAGTCCTTCTGAATAACGGTGACGGGACATTTCAAACAGCGGTTAATTATGGGGCCGAGGATTTTCCTTCTTCAGTTTTCGCAGTTGACCTCGATGGCGATGGCGACAATGACCTGACCGTGGCTAATCGGTATTCCGACAATGTCTCAGTTCTCCTGAATAACAGTGACGGGACATTTCAAGAGGCGGTTAATTACGGGACCGGGGGTGGTTCTGTTTTAGTTTTCGCGGTTGATCTCGACGGCGATGGCGATAATGACCTGGCAGTGGCTAATGCCGGCTCCGACAATGTCTCAGTTCTTCTGAATAACGGTGACGGTATATTTCAGGCGTCGGTCGATTACGGGGCGGGGAGTTGGCCTATCTCAGTTTTCGCGGCTGACCTCGATGGCGATGGCGACAATGACCTGGCCGTGGCTAATGGTTATTCCTACAATGTCTCAGTACTTCTGAGCAACGGTGACGGGACATTTCAAGAGGCGGTTAGTTACGAGGCGGCGTATGGCCCCTCGTCAGTTTTCGCAGTTGACCTCGATGGCGACGGCGACAAAGACCTGGCTGTAGCTAATGATGGTGGCTTTTATGGCTACGAATGTGTCTCGGTGCTTCTGAATAACGGTGACGGTATATTTCAGGCGGCAGTCATTTATGATACCGGAGATGGTCCTGTTTCTGTTTTCGCGGTTGACCTCGATGGCGATGGAGACAAAGACCTGGCCGTGGCTAATTATGACTCCGAAAATGTCTCAGTCCTTCTGAATAACGGTGACGGGACATTTCAGCCGGCAGTTAACTACGGGGCCGGTAATTCGCCTACCTCAGTTTTCGCGGTTGACCTCGATGGCGATGGCGATAATGACCTGGCCGTGGCTAATGAAGGTTCCCACAATGTCTCGGTTCTTCTGAATAACGGTGACGGGACATTTCAGGCAGCGGCTAATTACAGGGCCGGAGATTTTCCTTCTTCAGTTTTCGCGGCTGACCTCGATGGCGATGGCGACAAAGACCTGGCCGTGGCTAATCGTTTTTCCTACAATGTCTCAGTCCTTCTGAGCAACGGTGACGGGACATTTCAGGAGGCGGTTAATTACGGGGCCGGAGATTTTCCTTCTTCAGTTTTCGCGGTTGACCTCGATGGCGATGGCGACAATGACCTAACCGTGGCTAATCGTTTTTCCTACAATGTCTCAGTCCTTCTGAACAACGGTGACGGGACATTTCAGGCGGCGGTTAATTACGGCGCCGGAGGTTTTCCTTCTTCAGTTTTCGCGGTTGACCTCGATGGCGATGGAGACAATGACCTGGCCGTGGCTAATTATCGCGCTAAAGATATTTCAATATTGATAAATCTTTCAAGCACGACAGGTGTGGATAATTCTCCCGAAGCATCTTTGCCTGAGAGTTTCGGTATTTCTCAGAACTATCCCAACCCCTTTAACGCCTCTACAGTAATTCAATACAATATACCTTTAGCTTCCGATGTAATAATCGACATTTATGATATCCTCGGCCGCAAGGTTGAGACGCTGATTCAGGGAGAACAGCAAGCCGGGTATCATCAGATAACATGGGATGCGAAAGGTCAATCTTCCGGCATGTATTTTTACCGTATTCAGGCGGGGGAATATTCTGAAGCCAAAAAGATGTTGTTGTTGAAGTAGTGGCTGCACTTCAGGCAGTGTTTTGCCTTCGCACCTTCTTTAAAGCTACCGAATTCTATTATTATATCCCTGTTTAATTATGATATCCACATTTCCGATTGACAAGTAGATAGCCTCCGTTAAATTACCGCTATGAAGAAAATGCCCGACGATATCGAACTTATCCGGCTCGCGCTGGCCGAGGATGCAGGCCGCGGAGATATCACCACCCAGGCCCTGAAACTGAAAGGCCGGAAGGGCGAGGGGGTGGTGATAGCCAGGGACGCAGGAGTGATCTCGGGTATCGGGCCGTTAAAAAAGGTTTTCCAAACCCTGTCCCCGTCGTTTTCGTTTAAGGTATTGCAAAATGACGGCCGTCCGGTAAAGCCGGGCGATGAGATCATCCGGATAAAAGGGCCTCTGGATTCAATGCTCACCGGAGAGCGTACGGCGATGAATATTATCGGCCATCTATCCGGTGTGGCAACTCTGACGAGAGCTTTTGCAGATGCGATCGAAACACCTCCTGCAAAAATATATGATACCAGGAAGACAACTCCCGGGATGCGGGCCTGGGAGAAAAAGGCCGTCCTCCATGGCGGCGGGGCCAACCATCGTATGGGCTTACATGATATGTATCTGGTCAAAGAGAATCATATCGCCGCAGCCGGAGGGCTTGAAGCGGCCATGCGGCTGGCAATCGCGCACAGGCGAAAGACGAGAGCTAGGCTGGAAGTGGAAGTTCGCAATCTCTCCGAATTGAAAAAGGTACTGCCGTTTAAGCCTGATTACATTCTTCTCGATAATTTCACGGTCCCGGGGCTAAGAAAGGCCGCTAAGCTTGCGAAATCTATTCGTCCGGGGATAGTCCTCGAAGCTTCAGGACGAATCGATTTGAAAACAGTCAAAAAGATCACCGCTACCGGTATCGATCGTATCTCGATCGGTAAGCTCACGCATTCGGCGCCGGCGCTGGATCTATCGTTTAAGGTGATAGGTTGATACAGCAGTCATCCCCGCAATCGAACAATATCCAGGCAGAGGTGCTCAAGGCGCTCCTGGATTCGCGCGGCCAAAAGGCGACGATAGCAGAGATATGCAAATCAACAGGGCTCAATAGAAAAGATATTAGGGTAGCGATCAAAGAGCTACTTAGCTCCGGTATTCAAATCGATAGCCGAAAAGGCTATGAGATAATGAGTCTTCCGGATTCTATTCCGGCTCCATTATTTCTGTGCGGGCTCAAGAGTCGCGTAATGGGGAGGCAGATTTATTCGTATAAGACAATCGGCTCGACCAACGAAACTGCCCGCAGAATGGCGGAATCGGGTGCGCCGGAGGGAACAATAATTCTATCAGATAAGCAGACAAAGGGCCGCGGGCGGCTGGGAAGATCCTGGCATTCACCGTCCAGCCTCGGACTGTATTTCTCGCTTATACTGCGTCCCCGAATCCCCTTCGATAAGGTGCCGGCGTTATCGCTGGTAGCGGCGCTGTCGGTTTGCCGGGTTGCAGACCGCGCAGCGGGCCTTAGCTCCATGATCAAATGGCCGAACGATTGTTTCATAGGCACGAGAAAAATGGCCGGCATACTGGTGGAGGTATCGGCCGAACTCGACAGTCTGAGCTACGCCGTGCTGGGGATTGGTATCAATATAAATCATCGGGAAAAGGACTTTCCCCGGGAGTTGAGGTCGGTGGCGACGTCTGTGGCAATCGAAGCCGGCCGGACAATTGAAAGGGTCGGTTTCCTGCAAAAACTGATCTATGAGTTCGAGAAATCCTATAACAATTTTACCAGGTATGGCCTGCGCTTTATCGGGCCGGAGCTGGTGGAGCGTTCCACCGTAATAAACCGGGATATTACGGTGCGGGTCGGAAAGAAGAAGATCTCCGGCAGAGCGGTGGGGTTGGATCAGAATGGAGCTTTGAGAATGCTGACCGAGGATGGTGTCCGGATCATCTCAGCCGGGGAGGTCACCCTTCGGAGTTAAGCTGATATTATTGATCTGTAATTATGGACAATAAAAAAGGCGGGTTATAAATCCCGCCCTTATTGCGCGAGGCGCTGTTGTATTACCCGTTGTCGCTCGAAGATGTCATTCCGTTGCTGCGCCTTAGCTCAATACTTGTGATTTCAAGTAAACTACTTCAGTTGTTGCCGCATCCTCACCTAATAAGAGGGATTCCGATTTTCAATTTCATTCATTACGATTTCCTCAAACAATTAAAAACTGCCCCCGGTTCCCCGAAAATAATTGATCGGGAAATATTTTTCGTTATCATGGCACGTGGCTCGGTATGGAACAACGGCCGGTTTTAAGCCGTTTACTAATCTGACGATATAAACAAAGGGTAAGCCTATGAGAAAATCCTTCGCCATCGTAATAGCAATCATGATTTCCGTCACCGGTACGCCCGCTCTGGGGTCCAAGATATTGGTCCCCATGGATTTGACGCAAACCGATCATCTCAAGGCCTATGGCCTGGCCTATTGGTGCCTGCAGAATGGTATCGATGTTGAATGGCTTTTGAATTACCGAAGTGGATCTTTTTTGACCGATGACCTGGAGCAGATAGCCGAGGCATGCAGGCTCAAGGGCGTTTCTTACGAACAGATAAGCGGGGCTGAGGAAGCCAGAATCATGAAGATCATGGAAGAAAGCAACATGGAATCCGTCCTTCTGGAAAAAGCGCCCGTGGTTGCCATCTACGCTCCGCCATCGAGAAGAAACGAGCCGTGGGATGATGCCGTAAACCTGGTATTGGAGTACGCCGAGATTCCCTTTGATATAATCTGGGATCCGGATGTTCTCCTGGGGAAGCTTGCCGAATATGATTGGATTCATCTGCATCATGAGGATTTCACCGGCCAGTACGGGAAATTCTATGCGCAATATCGCGGGACACTCTGGTATAAGCAGGATAAAGCGTTAAACGAGACCACCGCCCGCGAATTGGGATTTGTAAAAGTTTCCGCACTGAAGCTGGCAGTGACGAATGCTATCGAAGATTACGTGGCAGGCGGAGGATTTCTATTTGCCATGTGCAGCGCCGCCGACACCTACGATATCGCCCGAGCCGCCTGGAGGACTGATATTGTCCCTGCTGAATCCGACGGTGATGGTATCGACTCCGATTACATCTCGAAACTCGATTTTCGAAACACTTTTGCTTTCGAAAATTTCGATGTGGTTACAAATCCTTTCATATACGAGCATTCAATGATCGATACTTCGCCGGTCCGGGGAGGGAGGGGTCTCTCCCCGCAGGCCGATTATTTTACCCTGTTCGATTTCTCGGCAAAGTGGGACCCGGTTCCGACAATGCTGGTGCAGGATCATACCGATGTAGTCAACGGTTTCTGGGGCCAGTGCACAGGGTACAACAAGCGGTATATCAAGAAAAACGTGATATTGCTGGCGGAGACCCCGGGGAAGAGCGAAGCAAAATATATTCATGGTAATTATGGAAAAGGAACATTCACGTTTTTCGGAGGGCACGATCCGGAGGATTATCAGCATATGATCGGAGATCCGCCTACCGATCTGAGGTTGCACAAGCACTCACCGGGTTACAGGCTGATTTTGAATAACGTTCTTTTCCCGGCAGCCAAGAAAAAGGAGAGAAAAACCTGATTACCGGGATCGACAGCGTTTTCAAAGGTCGTCTTGGATTCACCAGCTTCGCTATAGGCGGATCGTTCGACGAGATGCAGAAGTTCGCCTCCCGCCACGGTTTCGGCCTGGTGCAGGTTGCTCTTGATGATGGCCGGTATTTTCCCGAGAGGATAAATCCCGACGAAAGGCGACGAATTTCGGAGAGTTACCGAAGCCGGGGTATCGGGTTATGTTTCCACGGGCCATCGGATATCCCGCTGATGAATCGCCATCGCAGCGTGCGTCTGGCAGGACTGGAGCGCTTGTATGAAATGCTCGATATGGCGATTGATATGGGGGGTGAATATTTTGTATTCCATCCGGGGCGGCTGGCCTTCTATTCGATTTCCTCGCACCGGGTTATTTTCATGGAGCAGAAAATACCGGGAAGGCATATCGAGTTATTTTCGGATTCAGTTATCCGGCTTCTGGATTACGCCGGGGACCGCATAAAATTATGTATCGAAAACACCCATACCTTACCGCAGCAATTCCTCGACACCATCGCGCGGATGGCTATGGAGAACGGGCTGAATCTCGTCTGGGACGTCGGGCATACGGAGCTTGCGCCGCCGGCCGAAAGGGAAAAGACCATAAAATTCTTTGAGGAAAATATCCGGAGGGTGAAGCTCGGCCACTTGCACGATGTTTCCAACGGCGCTGTTCACAAGGCCCTGGGAACCGGCAAGGTTAACGTTGCCGGTTATCTCGAAATCTTTGATACTATCGGGGCCGACGTGATACTCGAAGTGTTTCCGGAATCCGAGCTTTTGAAATCGATGGAATATATCAAGAATCTGGAAACAGTTCATAGACCGAAATAGGACAGGTCGGAATGAAATGGATTAAGCCTCCTGTTCTATTTCTCATAGTTGCAATAATCCTCATCGTCGCTGGTATCGCCAACGCTGATCCAAAATGCGATCTTTGCAGCAAAACTATTACCGGCAGCTATACTCATTATCCCGATATCGGGATTAACGTGTGCTCGCAGTGTGAGCAGACCAGGCCAAGATGCGATAATTGCCGGCGGCCGGTGAACAAACCTCTGCGGGTGGGCCTGGCCCGGCTATGCGAGAGATGTGCCGCCAGTGTTGAACGATGTAATTCATGCAGTACCGCTCTTCTGAGCGATTATCACTATTTCGAGGGAAATGAGGCCTTAAAATATTGCTCTGAGTGTGTGGCAAGGTATCCGATCTGTTCCAACTGCGGAGCGCCGTCCGGTTCGCGCGGGACGAAGCTCGATGATGGGCGATATCTATGCCCAGATTGCCGTAGAGTGGCGTTGTTCCAGCCCGGCCTGGTGACCCCCATCAAAAAAAAGGTGCTCTCTTACCTCGATAGCGGGATGGGGATAAGAATAAAACATGATATCAAATATTCCCTGCAGGATAAGGATTTTCTGAAAACAAAATCGAAGGATATGCACGGTGATCTCAATGCCCTTTTTTACCGCAAGGGCGACGACTATAACATATATGTGCTTTATGGTTTGAGGAAGAAGGACCTGATAGGCGCGATCGCTCATGAGATCACTCATGCCTGGCAGGCCGAGAACTGCGAAAACGATCTGCAGCTTGAGGATCTCGAGGGATTCGCGCAATGGGCAGCCTATCATACTCTATTATATTTCGACTATGAACAATTGGCAAAGAACATGCGATCGGGAAGCAGCACTTATGCAAACGGTCTACGCAAAATGCTTGAAATCGAGAAGCATGGCGGTTCGAACGCGGTGTTCGTTTATATTAAATCTAAATAGATTTACTTTGTAAGCGAAGAAATAAAGAAACAGCTATGAAAAATGTAAAATAGTAAACGAGGCTGATAAATAATCCACAAAACTACAAGTATTACAAGTTATTACTAAATAGTAACTAGAGGTTGCGAAGAAACGCTAGATTGCTTTTTGCCGGAAGAACCCGATTCAATCTCAAATATTTCAGCTTCCTCAATGTCCTTTGTAAAATCAAAGCACAAGTTAATGGGCTCATTTTTGTTGTAATTATCATTGTAACTATCTATATCCGTTTTTAGCAAGCAACAATCACCTACAACTTCCCTTCTGCGCTGCTGAAAAGAAACCTTCATGTGATTATGATTGGCTGTATCAATATCACCCATAACCATAACGTATGGCCGTTCTTTTCTTGTCTTATTGCATGATATTTACGAATCCTTCGCCCCTGTGGATCGGTAATACGCTCTTCACGTAATGCACGAGATAAAAGCTCTCTACATTGTCTTCTAATTTCAGCCTGTTGGGGAGCCCATTTTTTTTCACGAATAGCCCAAAGAGCAACCTCATCCAAATCGACTACATCCACACCATATTTGCGCTTATAGTCATTGATGATGCGTAGGGCCTGCTTTTTCAATGTCGCCATTTCCGTAATTCCTTATAGTAAAACTGTTCTGCTCCAGCCATCAGTTAGGGTGGAGACGGTTATAATATTTCTTATTTTTACTAACATTGGTCTAAAATGCGAATAGGGAATAGTCCCACGACGATGTAGTTGTCCAACTATTATACCTGGATGAATCCCAATCCGGCGTGCAAAACCCATAATGTCTTTCTTAGAAAACATACTGTCATGCCGCTTTATAAAATGATGCAATTCGCCTTGATCCACAAGAAACTTTATAGCGAACCGGTCTGCTTGTTTTTCTTGGGGCGGTTTCTGATCATCGGGTTGGGCATCGTCTCCCACTATTTTTGTTTCCAATAGAGGTGATTTTTCTAGTTCGTTTTGTTTCAAATGGCTCAATTCATGACAAAGAGTGTGCCAGAACCAATCGATGCGGTCATAACGCAAGGAAAGAACTACTACCGGGGAGTATTTATTAAGCCAAAAACAAGCACCATCAATCTTTGTCTTTGGTAGATGTTCAACTATTAAAAATCGAATACCATATTTCATAAGAAGTCTCGGTATTTCGTAAACACTTTCTGGTTCTAGGCGAAGTACACCTAACTCCCGCATCATTGAATCGAAATTACGACTTGAGTACCTATTTCTTACCTTCAAAGTTTGTGATAATTTCTTAGCCCTCATTAACCATGACAGTTGCGAAGCGCTTGGCTTTTCACGATAATCAGTAGATTTTCTTGCCGCATGAGTAAATTGAACTTCATCATTGATGTCGGAAACCTCTAAGAACTGACAAACTTGTGCCTCCAAAACATCTACGTTGGTTGACCCTTCGAGCCAACCGCGCTTTTGCATTTCTCTTATTGGGGCTTTCTCGAATAACTTTGCTCGCCTAATTACCGCATCGTCCTTTTTAACTGAAATAGCTAATCTATATGCGGCCTGTAAATTCAACCACACCTGAGGCCCCGTGCCAAATGCATCACCAAGTGCTTTTGCCATCTCCGGTGAGATTGACCGTCTCCCATTAAGAACATCACTGATTTCGTTACGCTTGTATCCCAGGATTTCTGCTAAATCACTTGATGACCATCCTCGCTCATCTGCTTCTTCGCGAACATACTCACCGGGATGGAAAGCTTCGGGAACTATTCTCTTTTCCATTAGTGATAATCCTCAATTTTAAAAATAACTACTTTTTCCTCTCCGCCTTGCTTTACAAACTGAAAGATTAAACGGAATTGGTCGTTTATTCTAATTGAGTGTTTATTTTTCATTTTTCCTTTCAACTTTTCCAGTCGTAATGCCTTAAATGCATACAGTACCTGCCTGTTCGGTGCCTGCTTTATTTGATTTATTCGTTTCCGAAACGATCTTGTCAAGATAGGTGACCACTTAGCCGTGTAAGCAGGATCGAACGCTAATTTTTCAAGGTCCGAATCATGAAATTCAACAACCATCCTTGCCTATTATAATTATTAATATCGGATTTGTCAATATATAAATTTAAAAATATTGTAAATTGATAAATAAAAAATGTTAACCCTTTCAACTGCATAAGGTTAAGCTTTTACCTTACAGCTATAGCATGGGCCAAATGTTAAGAATATTAGGCAACATATATTAAATAGGCTTACTACACATCTTGCCTGTTGCGTTTGATGATCGGTTTCCTGATATTGGCAGGGATTGAAATAGTGAATCCTCCTGAAAATGCTCGAGGAGATGATAATGACTGAAACTAAGCACGAACATCTCGATCTTTTAGCTTTCGGCGCTCATCCCGATGATGTGGAGGTCGGTTGCGCGGGGCTTTTAATAAAGCTGAACAAACGCGGTTATAAAACCGGACTGGTCATTCTCACCGAGGGCGAGATGGGCACCGGCGGCACGAGGGAGCTTCGCAAAAAAGAGGCGGCAGACGCCGCAACGATCATGAAATCGAAAGTGGTTGCCCATCTTAACCTGGGAGACTGCAAACTCGAGGACAATTACGATACCCGTTTGATAGCCGTCGAATATATCAGGCGGTACAGGCCATCTATTGTGCTGGCGCCATGGTGGAAAGGCGGCCATGGCAAACGGCAGTCGCATCCCGATCACCTGTCCTGCGGTCGGATAGTGGTCAATGCCGTCAATTACGCCACCTTCAAGAAGATCCCCATCGATCTGCCGCCGCATCGGGTCAAGGCTCTCTTCCATTATTTCCTGCCGCCGGATGTGCCGCCGACTTTTGTAGTGGATATCACAGACGAATTCGACCAGTGGATGAAGGCGCTCTCTGCTCACCGCTCGCAGTTCCTTAACCCGGAAAAAGAGAGAGATTATCTCTGGGCGCTGGAATCCATGGCGAGAACCTACGGCAATTTGATCGGCGCCAAATACGGGCAGGGATATGGCATCGGCGAGCCATTAAAAATCGAGGACCCGTTTTGTTTAGTGGGTAGATGCAGCCGCATACCGGAAATGCTGATAGAAAAGAAAGCAAGCGATGAGGAATGAATTGACAGAGGCGTCAGGCTGTTACGGTCTGACCTGGGCGGGATATAATCTCAGTCCCGAAAGGTGGGAAAGAGGCGTCAATTTCCCAGGGGGCACATTCCGGAAAACGTAATTAGCGCGCCGATAATCGGAATAATCAATGCAACTATAAATACCCATATCGCCAGGATCTCGCCGAATCTGCGTTTGGCTCCTGTAGCCTTAGCGGAAGAAACGGAGACAATATACCCTATGGCTAAGAAAAGAGTGGCGGGGACGATACTCAAGATCAAACACATTTAAGGCCTCCTTATTTCTCGGAGGATAGGACATGGGAAGCGGGTCTGTCAAATCTATTGACATACCTCGCAATAGGTCACTGATTTTAAATTCCTTCGGATACTCTTAGTTTTTGAGAATTAAGGATTTTATTTCTCTGGAATCGTCTACCGGTATTTATTAACTTAACCTCTATGGAATCCCGGGGTCTAATACTGTGGTTAAGTATGCCGGGAATGGTCGCAAATAATTGATGGAGAAATTCTGATGAAGAAGATATTCACAGTAATCGTAATCATCGTTGTGGTGGCGATAGCCTACAACCTCTGGTGGCCCTCGGATTCCGCCGAAAACGGCAGCAACGGCGCCACTCGGACATCGACATCAGTCATAAAAAAGGGCAATCTGACCATTGCAGTTAACTCCACCGGCGTAGTGGAGCCGATCCTGACGGTCGATTTGAAATCGAAAGCCTCCGGCGAGATAATCGAGCTTCCCATAGAGGAAGGGGATATAGTCGAGGAGGGCCGGCTCATCGCCAGGCTCGATGCCACCACCACGAAGAACGCTTACGACCAGGCGGTTGCTGATCTGGAGGTTGCCAGGTCGAGCCTGTCTCTCGCTATAAAAGAGACGAAAAGGCAGCAGGAGCTTTACGATCAGGGATTGATCTCCGAGCTCGAATATGAAAACGCTCTACTAGAGAAAGAGAGAGCCAATTCCAGCCTGGTAAAGGCCGAGGTCAACCTCGAGGATTCCAGGGAAAGGCTTTCGGATACGGTCATTAAATCGCCTATCGACGGTATCGTTTTGAAGAAATATGTGGAGAACGGTCAGATTATCGCCTCCGGTATCTCGGAGGTCTCGGGCGGCTCCATCATAGCCACCGTGGCCGACCTCTCCCGGGCCTATATCAAGACGGCGGTGGACGAGGTCGATATCGGGCAAATCACACCGGGTCAGAAGGCGACCATCATAGCGGAGAGCTATCCCGACCGGGAGTTCCTGGGCGAGGTGCAGCGAATTCATCCGCTGGCACGTGAAGAGCAGAATGTAACCACCTTCGACGTTACCATAGAGGTCGATAACTCCGAGAGGCTACTTATGGCTGGCATGAATGCCAGCGTGGAGATAATTGCGGGTTTCAGAGAGAATGTCCTTTTGGTTCCACGGGAGGCGCTGACCGATATTCGGAGTTTATCGCGGATGATGGGCGGGCCGCCGGGAGGTTCCAACCGTGAGGGCATGATGCGAATGGCCGGCGGCGGTAGCAGAGGGCATCGCCCCGACGGTGATAGCAAAAAAGGAAATCCCACCAAAATGGTGATTGTGACCAACGGCGGCCAGCAGGAGCCCCGCCAGATTGAGATCGGCATGTCTAATTTCGAGATGGCGGAGGCGCTCTCCGGGTTGTCTGAGGGCGATACTGTTCTGACAACTATCACATCGAAGGCGCTGCTCGACCGCGAGGCGTTTATGGAGCGTATGCGACGCTGGAGCCGTATCCCCGGCATGGAAAAGAAAAAATGAAATGGCGTGAGTTCTTCAGTGTCAGCATGGCTTCATTGCATGCCAACAAGGTGCGCTCGCTTCTGACCATGTTAGGTATCATAATCGGCGTGGGTGCGGTTATCGTGATGATATCACTCGGCCAGGGGGCCAAGAAGGCAGTGGCCGATAGACTGGAGGCCCTGGGAACCAACCTATTATATATCCGTTCCGGCGCCCCGCACACGAGGCGGGTCAGAGGCGCAGCCGGCACTTCACAGCGTCTCGACGAGCGCGACCTGCGGCGGCTCAGGGCGGAAACGATGGCCGTGGATAATATCATCCCCGAGATCCGCGGCGGCAAGCAAGTCATATATGGCAATAAAAATTGGAACACCACCGTAATCGGCACCGGCCCGGAGTATCTGGAGCTTCGCAGCTACACTCTGGCCGACGGCGATAACTTTACCGAACGCGATGTTAATTCCATCAAGCGGGTGGCGATTGTGGGGCCGAAGGTGGTGGAAAATGTATTTGAAAATATCAATCCCATCGGCCAGACCATCCGTATCGGCAGGATTCGTTTCGAGGTCATCGGTATGACCGAATCCAAGGGCGTATCCGGCGGCTGGCTCGATTTCGACGATGTAATATTGATACCGTATACCACGGCGCAGAAACGGGTTTTCGGATTGACACACTTAGACCGCCTGATCGCCCGGCTCAAGGATGAATCCCTGATAACCAACGCTTATTTCGAGATCGAGAAGATCCTGCGCAAATCGCACAAGCTCCGCCCCGACCAGGAGAACGACTTTTTTATTCAGTCGCAGTCGGATTACGCCGCCGCCCGGCAGGAGACCACCGAGACCATGACCTATCTGTTGGCCGGTGTGGCATTGGTTTCGCTTTTAGTCGGCGGGATCGGGATTATGAATATCATGCTGGTCTCCGTCACCGAGCGGACCAAGGAGATCGGCGTTCGCATGGCGGTGGGGGCGCGCCGTCGTGACATACTGATTCAGTTCATCATGGAATCGGTAACCCTGGCGCTTTTCGGCGGCCTGATCGGCATCCTTACAGGCGTGGGCGGTTCTTTCGGCCTGACCGAGTTTTTCGGCTGGAGCACGTTTATTCCGGCGCCGGCAGTGGGGATGTCGTTTGCATTCGCCTTCGCCGTGGGCCTGTTCTTCGGCATCTACCCCGCACGCAAAGCCTCGCTCTTAGATCCGATAGAGGCGTTGAGGTGGGAGTAGGGCGAGATTAGATTTCATTCTATAAAGGATATTTTAGATATTCAGGTAAGGGGGAAATATAATGCGTTATATGGTTGAACTTGGGTTGACGAGTCCAATTAGCAGGGAATGTGAGGACGTGCGAATAAAAAAAGACAATATAGAAGTCATATTCGATTTTAGGGGAGATAAAGGATATACTGGGGAGCCGAATATCAAGTTTATTGTAGCAGCTGTTGATTTCGATGAGGCAACTAAAAAATTAGACAAGTACGGTCTACCATACATAGAAAAGATAATGATGGTTAATAGAATAAGATTAACTATTTCACAAATCCACTTCATTTTGGAAGGTGCCAAAGGACATATTGAAAGATCTTGCTTCGTGTCTAAATTGTGGCGTGGCGGCTCATCCTTTTATCATGAGCACTTTTCTCAACAAAGGATTGATGCTATAATTAATACAGAGTTCAAGAATCTTAATGAAAAGGCGCTTGGATATTTTAGATTCGCTATGTTTTCTACGACAGACATAGATCAATTCAGGAATCTAAGGCTTGCGCTAGAATCACTCATACCGAAAAGGGATGATCCAAAAGTTAGGAAATGTGAGAAATGCGCTGCAGACCTTTATTGTAAAAAATGCGCTCATGTCGTTAGTCATACTGGGGTTTTGGATGAAGATATAAGAGGCTTTTGGATTGATGAAATGCACGGAGATAAAAACCTAATTGATGAAATATTAAAATTACGGCATAAGGCTTTTCATGCTTCTCCTATATCAAGTATTTACAAACACAAACTTCCCCATATCAATCATAAACTCGAAATTGGGCTCGGCTTCTATTTTTCGCAGGGCACGCAATTTGTACCTATGATGGCTGATCATGGAAGAAATTATTATTCAAAATTGACTTTTGAAACGAGCTTTCCTGATCAAGAGTTTCCGGAGGATTTTCCAAAAGAGGATTACTGGAGAGAAAAAATACTCACCCCTCCAGATGATGGATAGTATTTTAATTGCGATGTTAGGAATCCTTTCCTGACAGACCATCGTCTGGAAAGGGCTCCCGGCGGCGGGTGATAAATCACGTTAAAGTAATGGCAATCCTTTGGTTGTTGTGAAATCTAATCCTAAGTGACTCGCATACCCAGCCGCAAAAACTCTAGTAGCCATCTTCAAATTGTCATTTACATTATCTTTCTTAAGAACGCGGCAAATTAAATGTCCACCACCTAATACGATAGCGTAACTGTGAAAAAATCGCCTATGATTGTATGAGGTTGCAGGTTCAATAATATCAGGTAGTGCTCCAGAAAATGCTCCTATAGCAACAGCGCCGAGGGTGCCAAGGACAGAGGGTTTGTTTCCTGTCTTCTTTCTGCTGGCTATATAGGTGTAGGTCCCGGCTGCTATTGAAGCCAAAATGTGAGAATTTCGATTCATAACGCCCCATTTCTTTCGTTACTTCAGTCAATATATTCTGGCATATTTTAGTTGCGGGAGAAGAAAGTGTCAACAAATAATTTTATTCTAAGAAGTAGGTGGGAGGCTCGTCTCCCCGCCCGCGTTTCTCGGGGTCGGCAGACAAGTCCAACGGACCGGTAGAGGGCTACCGACCTACGACTGATTAAATCGAATATTTCCCGTAGGGGTCGATCTTGGATCGACCCGAAGAAAGCGGGCAGGTCCGAATGAGCGAAGCGAATGAGAAACCCGACATTATGCAGAAGTGTCGGCCTTCTCACTTCGTTCGGAGGCCGACCTACTTTTTTTGCAGAATCGCGCATTAACGCCGTTAGGCCTTGACAACAATGGTTATCGTTTGCTATAGAGCGTTGTCAATAATATATTTGGCGACCGGTACACAACCGTGTGCCCGACGACAATGGGAATCGAACACCGGAGAGCAAATGGCAAGAAATATCTCGACACGTATGGCCTTTGGGATTGGGGCCCGGACATTAAAGAATATAATGGTAAACAAGCCGATCTCTATTGCTCTCGAGGTAACGCATAACTGCACCGCCAATTGCCGTCATTGCGACAAGGGCGCGCCTGTCGAGGACAACGCTATCGGCGTAGCCGAATATAAGAGGATCTGCGAGAGTCTTACTCCCAGCGTAATTCAGATAGCCGGCGGCGAGCCGCTAAAACGCAAAGAACTGCCGGAGATAGTGCGGGCGTTGCACAGGCCCCACCGGCCGCCGCTTCTGGCGGTGGTCACCAACGCCTCGCTTCTGACGAAACAGATATATCTCGAACTCAGGGATGCGGGCGTAAATGAATTTTCGATATCGCTGGATTTCCCCGATAGCCGTCATGACGATTTCCGCCGCATCCCGGGATTGTTCGAAAAACTCGACAAACTGATCCCGGAACTTCATGCGCTTGGGAATAATGACGTTATAGTCAACTGCTGTATAACGCGGGCCAATTACCCGTATCTCCTGGATATCGCCAGAAAGGTCTCGGACTGGGGCGTGAGGCTGAATTTTTCGACCTATACCGACCTTCGCACCGACGATAAACAGTATAACCTCCGCCACCCGGAGGACACCGAAAAATTGAGCGCCATAATCGACGAGATGTATTCCCGTCGAAACGGCTACCACTCCGTAATGAATCCCGAGCGGGTGCTGCGTCGTTTCAACCAGTTTTACAAGAACGGCTGTTATATGCCGGGTTGTGATAATGGCAGGAGATTTTTGATTGTCAACCCTGACGGCAGGTTGACGCCGTGCGCCATGTTTTTTGAGCCACGTTATGACAGCCAGAAAGAGCTTATCGAACAGTTTTCAGACAAAAAGGCCTGCGGCGGATGTTACATAGCGCTGCGCTCGAACACCGAAAAATCACCCTGGCATCTGCTATTTGATAACCTGAAATATGTCAGGGTCAACGGAAAAAGACGCAGGCAAGTGGCGGGGAGAGCGACCGGCCGATAAAAAAACCCCGGCCTGATTGACCGGGGCCCGGATGCCGGGTGCCTTGTGGGCATGGCGCTTCGCAGGTTATCCCGACAATTCCTTCAAAGATCTCGCTGAATAGAACTATGTTTTGATATGTATGGTTTCTACTTTTCAGCAGGTTTTTCGCAGGGTTATCTTACAGATCTCCATGATATTATGATATCCATGCGGGTCCATTTAGAACTTCCCTTAATATCATTTTAGATATTCAGAAAGGCTTTCGCCGAAGCTTCGCGGGCGGAAATCGAAAAGCTCAAATAATGACCTGTCATCGGTATAGTTATCATCAAGCAGCATGGTTATCTGCTCGCCGGTGACGGGAAACCATGAGAACCGTCCCCATAGGGCCGCTTTCAATCTCATTATTCCCACAGGCGTATGGATCTTCCGGACCTTCTTTTTTCCGATAGCTTCTCCGATAATATCCAGGATCCGGTTAAATGATAGAACCTCCGGCCCGCCGAATTCGAATACCTTTCCGATGGAGCGATCATCGCTGATTGCTCTTACGAAGCCTGTGCAGACATCATCGATATGCACCGGCTGCAGCCTGTATTCACCGTCGCCTATCACCGGCACGACGGGCAGGTATTTGATCATGCGAGAGAACATGCCGGTCAGATGGTCACCCGGCCCGGTAATCATGGATGGCCTGAAGATAGTCCAGTTCAACCCGGATGATCTCAAATATTCTTCGGCTTTGAATTTTGATCTAATATAGCCGGTTTTCCCGTCGGGTCCCACTCCCAAGGCTGACATCTGCAGAAAACGAGAGATGCCTCTCGCTTTTGCAAAATCTACGAGATTCTTGGTGACCAGGGAATGAGCATTTTCAAAAGTCACGCCCCTTGATGGAAACTCCCTGATTATGCCGACCAAGTTGATGATAACATCGCTGCTTTTATCCAGATCGGTAAGCGGTTGGCCCGGATCAAGCGAAACAGTTTCGACTTCAGAGCGCTCGGGGATTTTCGCCTTCGAGCCGGGTTTTACAACGAGGGTTACGTGATGCCCGTCTCCCACCAACATTCTTACCAATGCCGAGCCGACAAAGCCGGTGCCTCCGGCGATGATTATTCTCATTCCCTGGTCCTCATTGCAATGAGATGAATATATTAAATAGATGCAAAGATGCAAATTAATTAGGAATTAAGGAGATGACCTAAAATCGATTGACCGATACGCAATCCCCCGGTAATATTGTGAAAAGGATCTTAACGGGGAGGCGATCTTATGCTGCCGAATTTGATCTCCTTAGTACGAGTGGCCCTGGTGTTTGTGGCTATCTGGCTTTTCACGCTGGGATTCTACTCCAGACTTTCGGCTACACTCTTGACCATATTGATAATCTACATGGATTCCCTTGACGGCTATGTTGCTCGCAAGCTGAATGTCGCCTCCGATTTCGGCGCACTCTTAGATATCGCCGGCGATCGTATAGTAGAGGCTGCTTATTGGATATTTTTTGCCTGGCAGGGGCTTTTCAGTTTCTGGGTGCCGATGATTGTTGTCACCCGCGGCTTCATGACCGACCTGATCAGAAGCGCCGCCTTCGCCGAGGGTAAGACCCCTTTCGGCAAGAAAACGCATCTGGAATCGAAAATCGCCCGCTTTATCTGCGCCAGCCGGTTTTCCCGCGGGGTATATGCGGGCACTAAAGTGGTCGCCTTCGTCTGGTTGGGGATATATCTGACGGTCATTTCCGGCATAGAAAGGTTTGGCTGGAGTATTGCGGATTCGATCGTGCAAATCATATATACGGTTGGAATCGTACTGGTCTATATTACGGTCGTGATGTGTATAATCAGGGGAATTCCCATAATCTGGGAATCGAGACATCTGCTTCTGGCGAAGAAATACCCATGGAAAACCCCCGATTGATCGTTTTCGATATCGATGGTACGCTTTTGCCCGGCACCTCCTGCGAGCGGCTGTTTTTCAGGCATTTATTGCGTAAGAGAATAATCGGCCTGCGGAATTTATTCAGTTTCGGAAAAAGAGCGATAGCCCTGGTACCCAGGGGATACGCCTATGCCCTTAAAGCCAATAAGGGCTACCTGCGCGGATTCTCGCCGGATTATATGGCTGGAATCGGGCGGGAGTTTTTTAAAGATCAGGTATCAAAAAGAATATCGGCGAAAGGAATCTCGCGGATCGAGGAACACCGTCGAAACGGTGACAACATAATATTACTATCGGGCATGTCGGATTTCCTGTTACGAAATTTCTCAGAATATCTCAACGTTGATGAACAGATTGGCAGCACACTCGAGATCGATGCCGGTAAATTCACCGGCCGGACAATCGGTCACTTTCCCCTGGCCAAAGGAAAGATCGAGGTATTAATGCCGCTGCTTGAAAAATACCGCCTTGACTGGTCCGATCTGACCGCCTATGCGGATCATGGTCTCGATAGATACCTGCTGGAAAAGGTCGGTCATCCGGTGGCGGTCAATCCCGGAGCGGATCTTAAGAAGATAGCTAAGAGTAATGGCTGGCCTGTAGAGAGTTTCGATTAGGCGCTTAACTTTATTTTTCGCTTCAAAATAACCTTGCATTGCCATATCTTCCGCCTATGCGTGTACTGTTATTGAATCCTCCGTTTCTGGCGCCCGGAGATGCAGGTCTCGGATTGTCCTTTCCCATGGGTCTGGCATATCTGGGGGCGGCGTTAAAGAAAGCCGGTATCGAAGTGGAAGCCCTCGATGCGGCGGCGGAGGCCTCGCCTGTAGAGGTCGAAAAAGGTCTGATGTGCTACGGCCTGGAGCCAGATGAACTTCATAAACGTATTGCAGATATCAAACCGGACGTGGTAGGCATAAGCTGTTTTTTCTCATCCCGTTTCCCGGCCGTGCTGGAAGCGGCCAAGATCATAAAAGAGATCGATAACAAGATAATAACCATAACGGGAGGAATACATCCGTCATTAATGCCCGAAGGCGTCTGCTCGCATCCGGAGATCGATTTCGCCGCGGTCGGCGAGGGCGAGCGGATCATCGTTGACTTTGTCGATGCGGTATCCGGTGAAACATCTTTCGATGATATCGAGGGCCTGGCTTTCAAAAAGGATGGACAGGTCATCGTCAACTCCAGGAACAGCTATATAGAGGATCTCGATGACCTCGGCTTCCCCGCCTGGGACCTGTTCGATATGGAACGCTATCTCACTATAGGCGAAGGCCGCTGGGGATTGGGCTACGGCCGTTATGCCCCGGTTGTTACATCCCGCAGTTGCCCCTACCGATGCACCTTCTGCAGTATTCATTCGGTTATGGGGCCGAAATACCGCGCCCATTCCCCCGGTTATGTGGTCGATATGATCGAAACTCTCGTTAGGAAATACGGCGTCGATGAGATCTCATTCGAGGACGACAATCTAACGTATGATAAGAATAGATTCGTTGATATCTGCAAAGGTATAGCGGATCGGCAGATAAAAATCCGCTGGAATACACCTAACGGCGTTCACGTGGGATCGCTGGATCGGGATTCGCTGGAATGGGCAAAAAAAGCCGGATGCGATTCGCTGAACCTGGCGGTTGAATCGGGCGATGATTTCATCAGGAATAAAGTCATAAAGAAGGGCTTGAACTCTGAGAAGATCTACGAGGTCGCGGAGGCTTGCCGGGAGGCAGGGATCAGGGCCAACGCTTATTTTGTCATCGGGATGCCGGGCGAGACCGAGGATTCGATAAGTAAATCGC
Organism: uncultured bacterium; assembly: GCA_965541585.1. Taxonomy (GTDB): domain Bacteria; phylum Zixibacteria; class MSB-5A5; order UBA10806; family UBA10806; genus CBDVBL01. The sequence continues at coordinate 180,054 of CBEUCH010000002.1, forward strand.
AAAAGTTTATCAGAGATCTCAAGTTCAATAACCTCTCCATATTCATCGCCACGCCGATGCCCGGCACGAAGCTATATGATGAATGTATCGAGAAGGGATATATCGACGTGGATTCGTTTGATACCGATTTCATCAGCTACCAGGCGACGATCTTCACACAGCCGTCGATCCGGACGCCGGATTTCGACAGGGAAAAGATTATGATCTGGCGTCACCGTTTATACGTGGCCTATTACAGGGCGACGCTGAGAGACAGATTCTGGGGCTGGCTGTTCACCAGTCCCCGGGCCTGGGTATCGATGATGATGAAGATTGCGCTGTATGCCTTATTCGGAGCGCGGCGGAGCTATAAGCTGACGGAATTTATCAAGAGCCTGGTAAAAAGATAAATCCGGCCTGTTTATCTCAGCAGGATCATTTTCCTATCGAACGTTCTATCGGGAGCGGTCATCCTGACAATATAGATGCCTGAGGCGACCGGCTTGCCGGCGCTGTTTTTGCCGTCCCAGACTGCCAGGTGGTATCCGGCCGGCATTACCCCATGGACCGGGACGTCGACCCTTCGCCCGACTATATCGTAGATCACGATTTTGACCTCCGACTCCTCCGGCAGGCCGAATTTTATGCTGGTCGAAGAATTAAAGGGGTTGGGATAGTTCTTATCCAGAACGTAATCGGCGGGGATGGACAGCGGGTCTTCCTCCTCCAGGCCGGTAAGAGGCTCGCCTATTACCTCGACCTTCCAGTAATACCAGGTAACGACGCGGTCGGGAAACATATCGAAGCTGTTCATGACCCAGGGGCCGTAGGAATCCAGGCCGACGTAATCGTCGAGGTGGCCGGGGCCGTCCACCTCCCTGTCGGTGTCATACCAGAAAAAATACCAGTTCACGCGATCCCCGCCCCAGTCGTTGAGCCTGACAGTGGCTCCGCTGGGCGAAAATATGTCGATCCAGACCTGCTCCGCCCAGGCATTGTTTTCATCGGTTCCGATGGCGATGAAGAAGTTTATATCCTCTATCATGACATGGACCGGCACGAATATGGTATCTGATATGCCGGTGGAATCGAAATCGGGGATCTCCAGGTTGACGTCGGACCGATATTCATACCTGTCGCCGTAAGCCGGCGAGGCCAGAAGCAATAGCGCCGTAATAATAAATATATATTTCATGGCATCACCTCCGGATCGATGAATTTGGTGATTTCGATGAGGTTGTATTTTTTCTCTCTGTCACCAGAAACACCATACATGAATCGTGCATAGATCTGATAATTTCTAATCCTCATTTTGTTCGGTTTATCAACATATTCGAGAAAATAATTAATCTCCTCGTCGATCCGCTTGAACGCTTTTTCTTTAGCTATCATAAATGACGGCGAGATTTTTTCCACTTCCTTTTGCAAATTCGTCGCGTCGTATCTGAAATCGCCCGGGACAGCCCTGTAGAAAGAAAGGAATTTACCCAGCCAGCCGGATAAGACGTAGACGGTATCTCCGCGGGCATACTTGACATAGCATTCGCGCCGCCAAACCCCGCTATCGCCCATCGTAAATTCGTAACCGGTCAAGTTCTCCAGAACGAAATCATCGTAGTAAGTAGCGCGTATATTTCGCGTAAGTAAACTCTCGATCTCGGAAAATTCCGCATCTGTAAAGTTCGTAGTATCGGCGCCCTCCGGCGATCGGAAGTAATCAGCCGGGCTTTCAGGGTTTTCTCCCCTGGCCCAATCTTGTACTCCTATACTAGCAATCGAAGATGGGAATATGCCGAGGTATATTTGCTGACTTCTGGAATATATTCTTATTGGCCCCACTAATCTAAATTCACTCTCACCTGCGTAAACTGGTTGTAAAGAGAATAAAAGTAGCTGACCTATTATAATCCAGATTGCCTTATTTGTAAAAAATCGCCTTTTCATGGCATCACATCCTCATCCATGAATCCGGCCTGTTTATCTGAGCAGGATCATTTTCCTATCGAACGTTCTATCGGGTGCGGTCATCCTGATCATATAGATGCCTGAGGCGACCGGTTTGCCGGTGCTGTTTCTGCCGTCCCAGACTGCCACGTGGTATCCGGCCGGCATTACCCCATGGACCGGGACGTCGACCCTTCGCCCGACTATATCGTAGATCACGATTTTGACCTCCGACTCCTCCGGCAGGCCGAATTTTATGCTGGTCGAAGAATTAAAGGGGTTGGGATAGTTCTTATCCAGAACGTAATCGGCGGGGATGGACAGCGGGTCTTCCTCCTCCAGGCCGGTAAGAGGCTCGCCTATTACCTCGACCTTCCAGTAATACCAGGTAACGACGCGGTCGGGAAACATATCGAAGCTGTTCATGACCCAGGGGCCGTAGGAATCCAGGCCGACGTAATCGTCGAGGTGGCCGGGGCCGTCCACCTCCCTGTCGGTGTCATACCAGAAAAAATACCAGTTCACGCGATCCCCGCCCCAGTCGTTGAGCCTGACAGTGGCTCCGCTGGGCGAAAATATGTCGATCCAGACCTGCTCCGCCCAGGCATTGTTTTCATCGGTTCCGATGGCGATGAAGAAGTTTATATCCTCTATCATGACATGGACCGGCACGAATATGGTATCTGATATGCCGGTGGAATCGAAATCGGGGATCTCCAGGTTGACGTCGGACCGATATTCATACCTGTCGCCGTAAGCCGGCGAGGCCAAACGCAATAGCGCCGGTATAATGATTAAATACCTCATGGTATTACATCCTCGTCTATGAATCTGGTTACTTCTATTAAATTATATTTTAATGTCTCGCCCTGCCTGGTGTCATCAAAGATGAAGGTTGCATCTACCAGATAGTTCCTGACCCGCATCATGTTTTCCTTATCAACGTATTCGAGCAGGTAGTTGCGTTCCTCGTCGATTTGCTTAAAAGACTTCCCTTTGGTTTTCCGATACGAAGGTGAAATAAGTTCAACCTGATTCTGCAATTCGTCAATATCATATCTGAAATTGCCCGGAACGGCCCTATAAAATGAAAGAAACTTCCCCAGCCAGCCGGATATGACATATATTGTATCTCCCCGGGCATAATAAATGTGGTATTCGCGCCTGTGAACAGATCCTTTGCCCATGGTGTATTCATAGCCGTCTAAGTTTTCCAGGATAAAGTCATCGTAAAAGGAGTTATAGACGTTTTCTGTCAGCAACTCTCTTACTTCCGAAAATTCTCTGTCTATAATGGTCGTTGTATCGGCGCCATCGGGCTCCCGGAAATAATCACCGGGGGTCTTGGGAAATCGCTGCCGTATCCAGTCTTGCATATTTCCATCCGGCATTGGAAATTGATATGGGGTTAGATAATGAATATGGAGTGTATAGCCCTCCAGCGGTCTCTTTATGATCTTGAGCTCGCTGTCCGCCGCAACGGAGCTTTGAAGCAAGTTAATTGAGAACCATAACATTAGAACATATTTAGCTTTTGAGATCATCATCTCCTCCAAAAGATAGTAATTAAGGATGATAGAAATTAGTATGATGAACATCCACATGCGGAGGAACTGGACGTTGCGGAGTATATTCCGGCCAATCATAATAGGTCGGTTCAAAAGGCGGTGGTTCATCGTGAGAATAGGGAGGATTCCAGGTCCGCGGGTGAAGATAATACTTCCACCACGAGTCATAGTTCGCCCTAGTGTCTGCGACTTCCAAAGCTGCATCACACAGCATGCCAGCCGCATAGCTCGTTACATGGTAGTTAAAGGGCCATTCCTTAGTGGTGCCGTTGCATGACGTTAGCTCCTTGCTAAGGATACACACGCGGCCGTAAGTTAAAGAGTATATCCAGAAAAGCCGATATTCCGTACCAAGGAAAGTGGCGCTATTATAAATAGTAACCGAGTTAGCGGGAATGCCGATACTTTTGTAGAGATATGTTAAGAGATTAGCATAATCGGCGCATTGCCCTATTCTTTGCCTTATCACGTCCAGAGGATCTGGAAAAACAGGATGATTTGGATTATAAGTCCATCCCTCACCATAAACGCCGCCTACACCCAACTCGGCGATTGCAGATGGCTCGTTTTCTCCCTGCGCGTAATCACAGATCTTATCCAGTGCGATTATGTTAATCTCTGCCAGCAGGGGCGTATCGTAAGTAAGATATATCTTGTGAGAACTGCTGTTCATAAATTTGAAATTGTTTAGATCCGGATTGCCGACTTTATTTCCATACCAGTTATAATTAAGAGGGTCGATTATCCCCACATAATCGGGGAAAGGGCCGTCCCTCGGGGCAACATAGCATATGGTGCTGAGATTGGTCGAGTTGAAATTGCCTTCATAGATTCCTGTAGAATATGTACCCTGGCCAGAGCCGCCTGCACCCATAATCCAGTACTGGAAGTCATGGTAAGGCGTTCTGTTGGACTCGACCACGACATTCATTGAGAGCGTATTTTCCCTTATGTAAGCAACGGGCTCGTTTTTTGTATCCTTTATCCAGACCGGGTCCAATATAGGTACACCGCTACCCGATCCCGGTGTGGGCCCGGGGCCGTCTTGGGAAAGATCTTCATCGAACTCGAAGCTTATTTCTTCCACCCATAATACAAAGTTAGCAATGGGGAGTATATCTTCGGGTCCTGTCGATGGTTCCTGGCTCTCGCAAAAAGATAATATCGGGGTGGCTATTATTTCACCCTGGCTGAAGGGTGGAAGAGTCTGTTCGGGATCTCCGATGATGTCAAGAAAGAGCCCCTCCATCAATCTTCCACTGTACGTCGCTGTATTCCATTGGGAACCTTCAAGTGGGAGATTTATAATTATGGAGTCCGAAGTCAGATCAGACTTTAGTTTTACTCCTACCGCCTGTGCCGGTTCATCACCCTCAAAATCAGCTGCGACCTGTATAGCAACCGCCTCCATGGCATCAAATATATCGTTGTATTGTATCTCAGAAAAGTCCTTATTCAAAAACCGTATATCCGTAAATTCCATAATAGGTATATCATCCTCTTCGGGATAATCGAATTCCTGACTGAATACTTCTATTCCCTTAAATACTACAATGAATTTCCCTTTACCCCATAGAGGATGAAGTACAGTATAGGCATCGCATGAGTGGGAATATAAGTTAGGACAGCCAAAGCAGCCTATGTTTTCAGGGCAATCAGCGGGAGAGCCGCAAATTACCATGCAGGCATGTTTCAGGTTTTCTGTCGGGTGAAGCAGTCCGGCAAGCTCATCTCCGCACTCCCGCCTGAGAATGAATTCCACCGGCTGATCACATCCATCCTCGAAGGTTGCGAATATGTCTATACGAAGCTCTATCCAGCCGCCAATGGGTTCCCGAGGTCTCATATCTATCAAGGTCACGAACAACATGTCAAAGCTGCCCCCGCCGCAACAAGATGTTGGGCAACCACTCTGAGCAAAAGATGTCCCTGAAATAGAGATTAATGCAATCATCGAAAAGAATATAGTTTTCATCTTTGTCTGCCTCCGCTATAAAGCAGTTCAAATATACTTTCTAACGGAAATTATATTTATGCAGACCCTTTTGTCAAGTTTATTTTCATATTTTTTTCATATAAGCGATTCCTGCCGGTACTTTCATGCTTTTCACCGTGATATTCGATTCCCGGCATAGCTAACGGGCGCTTTCTTTTTTCAGAAACTACCCGCGCCGGTTCTTAGTTCTGACCAGAGAAATATGAACCTGTGTCTCCGGCTTGAGTTACGGTCGAAACCCAAAAGATCGCGGATTTGATGTCGAAAAACAGTAAAGTGGATTGACAATGCCGACATTAGGAATATATTGGTTGATTATTGCGAATTCGAAAGATCTCTTTGATTGAGAATAGACCGTCAATATCCGGAGGATAGATGCCAGCAAAGCAGACTTTGAAAAAACCAAAGATAGAGAAGATCGGTGTGCCTGAAGAAGCGTATTGCGACGTTTATTCCGACGCATTTCCGGTTGCAAGGGACGAGCGATAGCCATGGCCGCTGAAAAATCGCTGTCGCCAAAACGCCCATCGGAATCCGAGGTTTCCATGACCGAATTGGTGATTCCCAACGACGCCAATATCCTCGGCAATGTCCTTGGCGGTCGGGTTATGCACTGGATCGACTTGGCTGCGGCTACCGCCGCTCATCGCCATTGCAACAGTCTCTGTGTTACGGCTGCAATAGAGGGTTTATCGTTTTTAAGTCCCATAAAGGTCGGATACTTAGCACACTTGAAGGCGCAGGTAGTGTGTGTCGGTAAAACGTCGTTGATAGTAAAAGTCCTGGTTCATTCGGAGAATATGGATACTGGTTCCATAAAGAAAACATCGGAGGCATACCTGACTTTCGTCTCTCTCGATAAGAATGGTAAGCCAAAGGCTGTTCCGCCATTGACGCTTGAAACCGATGAAGAAGAAGCAGAATGCCAGAGAGCCAAAGAGATTCGAAAGAAGAGTCTTCAGATAAGAGGACTGGAGAAGGAGTGAAAAAGACCACATATATCGAAGTCATCACCGAGGCGCTGGGCGAGGAGTTGGTCGGGATCTCCCGTTACACGTGTTTGCGGTCTGGACGTTCCGATGCTGCTGTTCGCACCGCCAATGGAGCACTGTTTCCTGCCCAATGCCGAGAAGATCGCCGGGGCCGCCGGGGAAATGATGGATTATTAAGGGAGGGATGATGGATTTCAAAATTGTAGTGCCCCCCCTGGGGGAGTCGGTAGTCGAGGGTACAATAGTCAAGTGGCTTAAGAATGAGGGCGATTCCGTTAAGATAGACGAGGCGCTGGTGGAGATTATGACCGACAAGATCAATATAGAGATACCATCGTCTCATAACGGTGTTATGAAAAAGCATCTCGTAACAGTGGACACGGTGGTGGAGATCGGCTCCGAGATTGCAATCCTTGAAATAGAAGGCGAGGGCATCGAAACCAAAGCGTTAGAGACAGCGGCGGACGATGGCGAAGAGCATATCCCCGCCGAGCAGGAAACATCTGCGGCGGCGGAGGAATTCGTTGCTATCACGGCTCACCACGAGAAGATGGGTATTCATGCGGATAAGGAATCTATAGAGGCGGGCATAAAGGCGGTAAAATCATCACCGCTGGTTCGACGTTTGGCCCGGGAGCATTTCATCGATCTGCGTATGGTTCACGGTACCGGCAAAAACAGCCGCGTCACTAAAGAGGACGTCATCAAATATATAGACAGCCGTCACACCGTGGATAAGAAAAGGGCGGATTTCATGTGGCCCGATGCGGAACCGGAGGAGATTATACCTGTTACCGGCGTACGTAAAGTGATAGCCGAGCACATGGTCAAAGCGGCATTCTCTATCCCCCATGTAACCACGTTCGACGAATGCGATATGACCAAACTGGTCTCATGGCGCAGGAATTATGTCGATAAAATCGAGCAGGAACATGGTGTCAGGATAACTTATCTCCCCTTTATCGCCAAGGCGATCATATTCGCGGCTAAGGATTTCCCGTGGATTAACGCCACCTTCGTGGGCGATAACCTGCATGTCAAAAAATACTTTAATATAGGTATCGCGGTGGGCAGGGAGAATTCTCTTATTGTTCCCGTAGTCAAGCATTGTGAGCAGAAATCGATTATCCAGATCGCCAAAGAGATGAGGAAGCTTGGCGAGAAAGCCAACGACGATACGCTGACCCTGGAGGAGATCACCGGCGGAACGATTACAATTACCAACGCCGGCATGTATGGAGCGACAGCGTCGACCCCCATTATTGCTCATCCGCAGGTGGCCATACTGGGGGTTCATAAGATCACTGAGAAACCAGTGGTACGCGACGGAGAAATGGTCATCAGGCCGATATTGAATTTTGGCCTGTCGTTCGACCATCGGGTAGTGGACGGTGCTTACGCAGTGCAATTTTTACGCAGGATGATAGAACATTTAGAGGATGTTGATAGCTGGCTGATCGGGGTGATGTGATGGTTGATAAATATCAGGTGGTGGTGATTGGCGCCGGGCCGGGTGGATACGTAGCGGCCATCCGTGCCGCTCAACTGGGATTGAAAACCGCAATTGTCGAAAAAGAATATGTCGGCGGGGTCTGTCTCAACTGGGGATGTATACCCTCGAAGGCGCTTCTGTATGTAACAGAACTGAAAAGGACGATCGAGGCTTCCAAAAGGCTTGGTATCAAGGCCGACAACGTTGAAATCGATATTGATAAGCTTCGCCAGCATAAAGATGCTACTATCAAACGTCTCACCGGCGGAGTGAGACTTCTTCTGGAGAAAGCCAATGTCAAGATCTACAACGGGCAGGCGGCGTTTACATCCAAAAACCGAATCGAGATTATCAAGGGTGTTCACAAGACATATATAGATTCCGATAATTTCATCATCGCAACCGGATCATCGACCTGGAGTCTTCCGGGGCTAAAGATAGACGGCAAGACAATTATCGGCGCTCGCGAGGCGATTGATCTTCCGGAGATCCCGAAAAGACTCGGTGTGATCGGGGCCGGTCCGATCGGTGTTGAGATGGCCACGGTATATAACACCCTCGGCTCGAAGGTAACGATAATCGAACTTCTGGATTCGGTTCTGCCGATGCTGGATCAGGATATCTCAGCCGCCGCAGAGAGGGCTTTCGGGAAACAAGGGATGGAGATATTTACATCATCGCAGGTGATATCGTCGGACAGGAGAGATGACGGTATCGATCTACAGGTAAAGACGCCCGAAGGCGATAAGTCCATGTCGTTCGATACGATCTTGATGGCGGTGGGGATGAAGCCCAACTCTAAGGGCCTGAAACTGGAAAAGGTCGGCGTCAAGACCGATGATAAAGGTTTTATCAATGTGGATCAGCGGATGCGGTCTAATGTATCAAATATATTTGCCATCGGCGATGTAACAGGCGGTTTGCTTCTGGCACACAAGGCTTCGCACGAGGGAATCGTGGCTGCCGAGGCTATAGCCGGATCGTCTGCAGAGGCGGATTGGAAAGCGGTTCCGTATGCCGTCTTCACCGATCCCGAAATTGCAGGAGTTGGAATTACCGAAAAAGAAGCGAAGGAAAAAGGCCGCAAGATCAAGATCGGTAATTTTCCGTATCGAGCGGTCGGTAAGGGAATAGCCACGCTGGCCACGGACGGTTTTGCCAAGGTCATATCAGATGCCGAGACCGACGAGATTTTAGGTATCCATATATTCGGCCCTCATTCGGGTGATATCATTTTTGCCGGAACCGCTATCATGGAATTCGAGGGGACATCCGAGGATCTGGGACATATCATGGCCATCCATCCGACTCTCTCAGAGGCGTTGATGGAGGCCGGATTGAATGTGCATAAAAAGGCGATACATATTATCAATTGATCGACCGGATGATTACCCTCTTTTGACAGGGAATAGGCATTTTACTCCATGCGTCAGGATGGAAATAATAATGACACTCCTCCGGATCTTTAAGACCTGACACCGTTTGAGCGATGTCAGAAAGTAAAAGGCTTGCCGAGTTTTCCCAGGCGGTACGAGAATCCACATTAAAAAGGCTTCGGCTGGTCCCCGAGAGATTTGAAAACTGGCGCATATCCTCAGAGACCATGTCATTCGCCGATATGGCAAAGCATTTGATCGATGCTGACAACTGGCTTTTTGAAAAGCTCAAAATTAAGAATCTAAAAGCGATGACAGGGCAACCCAATCTTGTGGAGATAACTGATCGAAACCAATATGACGATCTGCTCGGCGAGCTGGAGCAGACAGGTGAGCGGCGCAAAAGCATGCTCGATAAGATCACCGAGGAGGAACTCTCGGAGATGATCCATGATGATCGATTCGGCGGCGAGGCCAGCGTCTGGTGGATTATTATGAGAGGATGCCTCGATCACGAGATTCATCATAGAGGTCAGATCTCCGCATATTTGAGAGCCATCGACCACTAGAAATAGATTGCAGCTTACTCTCCTGCGTCCTGACATTATTTTATCGATCCTCAAATCGTCCTGGATATTGACAGCTACTATTAAAAAGTATTAGATTATCCTCAATCGAAACCCATAAGCAAAAAGGGGATAATGATGGGACACATGGTTGGAAAGGATATTTATCGGAAACTCGGCAAGAAGATCGATAACCTTACAATGCGGGTTCCCTGGACCGATTCGTTTTACGAGATCTTAAAAGAGCTATATACGACCGAGGAAGCCGAATTGATAATCAAGATGCCTTACGGTCTATCAGCCGTAGAGCAAATCGAAAGAGTGACCGGTTACGAGGGATCGAAATTGAAAAGGATGCTCGATGGCCTTTGTGCAAAGGGCCTCGTTATAGACATCTGGACCGGGAAAGACTTTCGCTATATAATTTCTCCTCTGATCATCGGGATATTCGAATTCACCATGATGAGGACCGGCGAGGGACTCAACTCGAAAGAGTGGGCGAAGCTTTTTTATAATTATCTGAACGAAGAAAATACATTCTATAAGGCGAATTTTAAGAATGGTCAGAAGGTCATGCCGTTGAGGACACTGCCGCACGAGAAAGCTATCGAAACCGATCAATATGTTGAGATCCTGGATTACGAGAAGGTTTCCGCTATAGTAGAGAATTCGAATAAATTCGCCGTTGGTATCTGCTCCTGCCGTCATGAAAAACAGCATCTGGGCAAGAAAGAATGCGACGCCCCTCTCGAGGTCTGTTCGACTTTCGACGGTGCGACAAATTATATGATCAGACACAAATTCGCCCGGGAGATATCGAAGACAGAAATGATGGAAAACCTGGCTCGCTCCAGGGAGATGGGGCTTGTATTCTGCGCCGATAATGTCAAAAAGAACGTCTCATTTATCTGCCATTGCTGCGGGTGCTGCTGTAATGCGTTAGCGGGGATAGCGAAATTCGGGTATCCCAATGCGGTGGTAACATCGAGTTTTATCGCCAACAACGATCATGATACCTGCGCCGAATGCGGCACCTGCGCCGACGTTTGCCCGGTGAAGGCCATCACCATGCAGCCCGACGGCAAACCCGAAATCGATTCGAAATTCTGCATAGGCTGCGGAGTATGCGGCCTCAAGTGCACCACGGAGTCGATGAAACTGGTCAAACGTAAACAACGGGTGCTCCATCCGGAGGATACTTTTGAGAAGGCGATATTGCAGAGCCTTGAAAGAGGGACACTGCAGAACCTGCTGTTTAATAATCCCCAGAGCGTCACCCATACGTTTATGCGCGGCTTTGTAGGGGCGTTTTTGAAACTCCCGCCGATGAAGAAATCGTTGATGAGCGACACCCTGCGCTCGAGATTTCTGGAATTTATGAAGCGGGGAGGTTAGCGGATAGTTTTTGCAGGCGTGGATTGAGCTTGTATGCCGAGGTAAGCGATCCGTTATCAGACGATAAAAAGAGATGAAATCTAACTGTCAATCCGAAGTAGGAAAAATCGAGAGACTCTTATTAAAGCATCCCCGAGATGCTTTCTTGAATCAGGAAAATATCAACAATCAATGGCAGAAGCTCAATTATTCCGGTTGTCCGGATTATGATCCGGTGATGGTGGAATACGATAGCTTCGTAGATCTTTTGAAACGGGATGTGTCGGAAATCCATTTTCTTCCTCAAAGCGGCAGAACAGGTCTCGATTCTGTCTATGTGCACGACCCGGTGATAATTGCACAAAAGGGTGCCATCCTCTGCAGCATGGGCAAACAGGATCGCCGGGGGGAACCGGCGGCGGTGGCAGAATTTCTGGTCAATCAGGATATCCAGATCGTCGGCGCCATAACCGGTGCGGGAAGACTGGAGGGAGGCGATGTCTTATGGCTGGGTGGACGGACTCTGGCGGTCGGGCTGGGGTATCGAACCAACGAGGACGGCATCCGGCAGCTGAAGGAACTCACGGAAGATATTATCGATGAGTTCATGGTGGTTCCGCTGCCCCACTGGTCGGGGCCGGACAACGTCCTCCACCTCATGAGTCTCATCAGTCCCGTCGATTTTGACCTGGCGGTGGTATACTCGAGATTGCTCCCGGTGCCTTTCAGAAAATGGCTTATCGATCGGGGGATGAAGCTTATCGAAGTGCCGGATACCGAATTTGAAACCATGGCCTGCAACGTTCTGGCCGTCGCCCCCCGGAAATGTATCGTACTTTCCGGAAATCCTATAACAAAACGAATGCTTGAAGATGAGGGTGTCGAGGTCCGGGAATTTCGAGGTGATGAGATTTGCAGAAAAGGCGCCGGCGGCCCGACATGCCTTACCAGGCCGTTGCTGAGGGTAGAGTGAAACGGCGGGTTGATCACAGATGAACACCTGCGGAAAACAGTAAAAAATGGTCGCCAGGCGATCCCGCCCGCCACAACAGAATCTATATAGGAATCAGATCTGATGTTCTTATACAATGACAGTTCTGCGTCTGCGAACGGCGACCGTGCCAATCGCCAGTATCAGCAGGGCCATTATTAACATTCCCCATTGGGAGAGGGTGGGGACGTTATTTTCCTCTTGCACGAATACGAAAAGAGTATCGGATGTGGTAAAAAAGCCACTACCATCTCCGTAAAAGCAGACGGTATGAAAAGGCAGGATATAGTCGCCGGGTGCTTCGAATAATATTTCGTATTGCAATGATAGCACCTGGCCTGTTCCGACAGTATTGTCGAATGGACCGGGTTCACCGGGGAAACCAAGTACCCACCTGTACGTATCGAAACAGCGTATCATCTGGTCAGGCAATGCTCCCGAATAATAGAATGAGATCGGAAAGCCGTCGATGGCAATATGTGAAGAAACTATAACGAATTCAGGAGGTAAATTTTCAGCCAGATACATGCCCGACAGATGGAACGGTTCACTATTGGCAACAGTCCGGGTAATCACCAGCGTATCGGAGATCCCCGGGTACGTTGCAGATAATTCATATTCACAGGTAATATCGTAGCCGGATGGATGCAGTGTATCCTGACCGGATGAGGTGGACGGAAAAAGGATCAGACAACTCGATATATATAATATAGATCTAGTGATCCTGGCCAGCATGGCCATTCCTCCGATTTTGCGCCTTTTTCGATTGACCGGGAATGATCCTGGACGTTTGCCGAAGTTCTCAACAACTAAGATTCAAACCCCTCCCTTTTAAAATAACCTGCAGACGCCGGACCCTGCAACTGATTTTTCCGGATTAAATTACCCCTAACGATACGCATCACCTACCGCTTTGGCGCGGAGCGAGGAACCAGCGCAGCGGAAAAGCGGCCGGGTGAATGGCCATGTCAGGCTACTTGTTCTTCCTGATTACAAGAACTTCAGATCTCTGTTTTCACAAAAATATCGCCATAAATAAATCCTTTCCATGATGAAATCTTATTAGGGAATAAGTCTAGAAATTCTTCTTTAGCCATCCAGTCGTGACATGCAAACACGAGATTCTCTGCCGGTGTAATATTAATCAGCAGCCTCCCGAAATTTGACAGATAATCGATACAAGCAATCGTTTTCGCAACATCACCTTTTTTGCTAAGATGATACTCAAGCGAAATATGTGTAATTGGCTGGCTTAGCCCTCTGAGAACTTCAAATTCAAATCCTTCCACATCAATCTTAATGTACAAAGGCTTACCATATTTTACTATCATCTCATCTAAAGTAACAATAGAAGCTTCAATGGTTGACTCAATTCCAACGTTCCAGTCTTCAAGGAAACCAGATTCCCCTCTATCTGCGCGTACATGAAACACACGTTTTTCAGTTTTAGAGCCCAAAGCTAGTTCCGATATATTTAGATTTCTATTGTTCCCACATCGCGCTTTTAGTTCCTTTCTACAATCTGGTTGTGGCTCAAATGCAATAACCTTTGCGTCCAACTCTAGAAATATTCTTGTTTTCTCCCCGTAGTTTGCTCCAACGTCGAAAACAAGATCGCCCTTCATTATGAGGTTAGAGTAAAAGGCCAGATCTTTCTTCTCTCGGCGCAATTCTTCTCTATGCAAAAAATTCCGATTAAACCATCTTGCCTGCCGATACAAACCGAATCTACGCGAAATGTTCTTTATAATTGTGTAGCTCATCCGAAACTTTTCCTTTTACACTGCGGATGGTCAGCAAGATTGATTTGTTCAGCCTAACATAATATCATACAAATCGCCCTCATATCAAGGTAGTCTACCCGATAGCAATGTCAACAAGAATCAAGGAAAAAGATAAAATCCTCACCGCGTATCAGCATCTTCTCTTTAAGTAGAAAAAAGACCTATGTGCTTGTATGGTAAAATATACAGATTGTATGGATTATAACCCCAGCGGCGGTTTTCTCAGATATTCCGTAGTTCGCCTTTTCTGATCGATATCGTGCCAGACACGCTCCACCTGTTCCACAGTCAAACCCATGACCCCGGCAACTTCTGAAGCCGGGAATCCACCCTCTTTGGCAAGCCATAGATGATCCATGATCGCAAACTCCAGGCCGAAAAAGAATTCCTCCTGGCTCACCTCGGATGGATAGGTCTCGGCGGATGGGATTCGTGATCGTATCTTCTCGGAGATATCGAGGTATTCCGCCAGCTGGAAAATCTGAGTCTTATAGAAACCGACTATCGGTTTGAGATCGACGCCGCCATCGCCGTATTTGACGAAGAATCCCTGGTCGTATTCGTTTTTGTTGGCAGTACCGATCACGGCGTAGTTGCGGGATTCAGCGTGGTAATAAAGCGTCAACATCCTGATCCGCTGTTTCATGTTGGAGGCCGCCACAATCTTGAGGAAGGGTTTCAATGGCAATCGCTTCTCCATTTTCTCACCATCCGGCGATTCCACTGCCAGCCGAAAAACATTGATTCTATCTGACTGGAGTATATTGGATGGCAAAACTATTTTGGCTTTCCAGCCTTCCACCCATTCGGGGAATACCTGTCTGAAGCCGTCGTCGCGATTCTTATAACATCCTGCGGCCTTAAGCGGCTCGGTGACGTTATTGATTTCATATTCGAATCCCATTGTCCTGGCGAGATCGATAGCCAGTTCCGTCGATTCGGGTGAGTTATCCTGGTCGGGCAAGATGAGGCCTCTCACCTTTTCCGGGCCGAAAGCCTTTACACATAGCGCTGCTACCACGGAAGAGTCGACTCCCCCGGATATTCCCACAATTGCCCCGTGACGTTTAAGCTGCTTAAAAACCTGGTGTTTTAGTTTCTCGATAATATCGCCGACTACTTTTTGGCAGTCGATCTTTATTAAATCCCTGGAAAACTTCACGCCGACAATCCCACTATTTAGATTGTTTCTTCTGAATGAATTTTACAAGATTGTTTATCGAATCGAGGTTCTCCGGGACGAGTTCCTCGTCCTCGATCTGGATATGATAATTCTCCTCGAGAAAGCCTACGAGTTCCAAAACTCCCGTGGAATCGATTATCCCTTTATCCAAAAGGGAATCTGAATCGGTAAGCTCTTCCGGATTCATGCCCAGCATGAAATTTTCGACAATGAAGTTTCTGATTTCCGCAGGTAGCGCCAAGATTCCTCCTTAAAAGCCTCTTCGCCCCGATCTGATTTATCGTTCTATTCGAATCCTGTTTCTACGCCGACGGCCTTAAGCGCTTCAACCGATCAGGTCGGATGGTCGGCAACACCCACATAGAATCGTCGACCCTAATTCGTCGTTCTTTATTAAGTATAAATAACGCTTTTGTAAATTTAAAAGATCCAATTCCCGAACGATTGGCCATACTATATTCTATCATCCGGTGCCTCCACTGAGGAGTCGTGCCAGACTTTGAATGAGGCTCTGTCTAAATCTTCGGCGACCGGGAAATTGTCGATAAAACGGTCAATCAGAAGCTGTGTAGACATGATGCCGATAAACGACATGTTATCCTTGAAAGAGAGATGAGCATGATAAAGCCTGGCGCACTTAGCTTTCAGCCTGGCCACAAAGGCAGGGTTGAAGATCCCCGCTTTTTCCAGAGACGTCTCCGATAGCATCTCATCGATGTACGATGGAGAATCCGGTTGAAAGAAGCTGTTGGAGTCCGGGGCCATATAGGGTTGCTTGACCCGTTCGGTAATCTCAGGAGGCAGCTCTTCTCTCATGGCTTTCTTGAGAACCAGCTTTTCTTTCAGGCCGAGGATTTTGTGCCAGGGAGGGATGCTGGCTCCGAACTCGACGATCCGGTGATCCAGAAACGGAAATCGCCCCTCGACGGAGTTGGCGGCTGAGACTCTATCTCCTTGGGAGGAAAGCAGATACCCGGAAAGCAGGGAGCTGGCCTCCAGAAATTGAGCCCTTGAGAGATGATGCCATTTGAAAAAGTCCTCGGGGATATATCTCGCGTATGACTCAACGGAGTCGTAATCCCCTATTTGCGTTTTCACATCCTCAGTAAAATAATCCTTAACCTTGGTGGTCGTGTTTATCCTGGGAATATGAGAGAAATAAAACTTATCGGTTTCCGAAAGGCCGGCCTTGTAAAACGTCTCCAGGTAGAATCTGGCTCTCGCCGCTGAAAGAGGCAACGTTGGATACAGCCGTCGGAGAAGCGCCGGGCGCCAGGAAGATTCGGGATTCTTTGCCCAGAATCTACGAATCAGCGTTTCCTTGAAAATGTCATATCCTGCGAGGATCTCATCGGAACCCTCGCCGGTCAGGACCACCTTGAAATTGTTTCGCCTGACCAGACCGGAGAGCATATAAAGCGGCGTGGGGGCGGTTCGCAGGATAGGGCGTTCCGTGTGCCAGATGACTTTCGGGAAATTTTCAGCTATGTCGTGATAGGTGCACTCTATTTGATGGTGGTTGGTACCCAGGAATTCCGACATCTGCTTTTGGTAGCCCGATTCATCGTAGGCCTTGTCATGAAAAGCGATGGAGAAGCTCTCGACTTTGGTGTCGGTGAAGTTTTTTATCAGGGCAGTGGTCGCCGACGAATCCAGCCCGCCGGAGAGGTAGGCCCCAACCGGAACATCCGCCCTCAACCGCAGCCTGACGGAATCCACCAACAAGGCATGAAGCTCCTCGGCCCAGGAATCGAGGCTTCTTTTATGGTCGAAGCTCTCGGGAAACTCCATCCGCCAATAGCGGTCGATGTTAACCTTGCCGTCTCTGATATCAATATATGAGCCCGCTTCCAATTCGTTGATGTTCTCAAAAGCAGTCCGCGGCGCCGCCGTTGTCCACCAGGTGAAAATCTCGTCCAACCCCGATAGATCCAGTCTCCTGGGAATCGAGCTATCACAGAAGATCGATTTTATCTCCGAGGCGAAATAGAAACGACCGTTATGAGTGGTGTAGAAAACCGGTCTGATTCCCAGTCTATCCCGGGCGATGAATAGAGACCTCGCCCGCTTATTATAGATGGCAAATGCGAATTGGCCGTTGAAATGGTTCATGCAGTCTCTGCCCCACTCCTCGTAGGCGTGGACGATCACCTCGGTATCCGATCGGGTCTTAAATTTATGCCCCGATTTTATCAGTTGAGCGCGCAGTTCTATATAGTTGAATATTTCACCGTTAAATGTAATCCAGACAGTGCCATCTTCGTTGCACAGAGGCTGCGAGCCTGTTTGTAGATCGATGATAGACAGGCGCGCCTGGCCTAAAACAGATTTATTATCGAGATAGACGCCGAATTCGTCGGGCCCCCGATGGCGGATAATATTGACCATACGCCCGATAAGCTCTCTATCCGGAGGCGCTTCGCCCCGGAGCTGAAAATATCCCGCTATGCCGCACATAATATGGTTCTAAACCGCAACAGAAATGATCTCTGCTTCCTCCTTGATTATCGGGACCGAAAAGAACGATCGATGCGAATCCCGGCTATTTCTTCAATATCTTCCCGGATTCTGATTTTGGAAGGTTTGCAACCATTTCGATATATTTGGGCACCATCAAATCCTCGAGATTATCCCGGCAGTGATGAAAAATATCATCGATCGATATTTTTGATCCATCGCGGACTACAACTTCGGCTTTGATGGCATTGCCCAGGATTTCATCCGGAACTGCAGTCACCCTGGCATCGACCACGTCCTCGATCTGATAAAGAACGTTCTCGATTTCCTTCGGGGATACTCTTTCTCCACGGCTTTTTATAATATCGTCCATGCGCCCCATGAAATACAGAAATCCATCTTTATCGATTCTAAATAGATCGCCCGTATGAAGCGCTTTCTCCCAGGGGAATTTTCCCGGCTTGAGTACTTTCGCAGTGCCCTCCGGGTCGTTCCAGTAACCCCGCATGACATTCGATCCTCTGACGACCAGCTCTCCCGTAGCATCGCGCTCCCGGATATTGCCTTTGTCGTCTATCACATAAACCTCGGTATTGGGCATGGCTATGCCGACCGAGTCCGGCTTCCTGTCGACCAGATCCGGAGGCAGGTACGAGACCCGCTTACATTCGGTCAGGCCGTACATGGAATATACTTTTGCACTGGGGAAAATTTTCTTGAGCCTGGGGAAATAGCTTGGCGGCAACGCCGCTCCTGTATTGCTTATATACCGGACACTTGTCAGATCCTTCTTTCCCAGACCCTCCATCTGCAGGAATATGGCCATCATGGTCGGAACGCAGGGGAGTCCCGTGATCCGTCTGGCCTGGATTAATTTTATCAGCTTGAACGGATAGCCGAATTTCTTTTCCAGCACCACGGTGCCGGAGAAAAGAAATGACATCAGCACCTGATACAGGCCGTAATCGAAAGATAAGGGCAAGACGCAAAGGACTATATCGGAGGTCACATTCTCCAGATATTGCGTAATGGACTTAGCGGCGGTCACCATATTACGATGGGAGAGGGTTACGCCCTTGGGATCGCCGGTTGATCCCGAGGTGTAGATTATTGCCGCCAGATCGAGATCGATGATGCGGAGATCGGGGAGCTGCGAATCCTGTTCGATAACTTCATGGAAAGCAATGCCCGCCTGCGAGTCTTTATCTATGGTCAAGATGGGCGGAAGATCGATCTGTTTTTTAAGTTCATTGAGCATCTCGATTTTGGAATTATCGGTTACGATGAAGGCTGGAGAACAGTCTTTCAAGATATACGAGAATTTATTGGACTTGATGGTCTGATTTACGACCGAGAAAGCTCCTCCGGCCAACAAGGTTCCGAAAATCGAGATGACTGTCTCCGGACTGTTTTCAAGGTAAGTTATTACGCGATCGCCTTTTTTTATCCCGTTTTTAAGGAGAAAGGCAGCCAGGTTATGAGAATACCTGTCCAATTGGCTATAGGTGTAAGTATCGTCCCCGAAATACAGAGCGGTCTTATCCGGATACTCCCTCGCAGATTCCAACAGGAAATCACTTAGTAGATTAGCATTCATCTTTACCATCTTAAAAAGACAATAGCCTCCGCTCGAAAAAACATTCGGCAGCCAAAATAAACCAATCCGCAGTCAGTGTCAATTTCAAATTTCCCCCGACTATGCTGCCAATATATTCTTAATCGGGAAAAAATGACCGCCGCTTTATTCAGAATCGATGTAGATGAAGTCTTGCCTGCTGCTAAGTGGACTGGGAATCGAGGAGGACGACCAACCCTCGCCGATTAAAGGCACGGCAAATCTGCGGATTAAGGTTATCGATTCGTTAACCTCCCCCCAATATTCCGCTTTGTTTATTGCATCCCTGGCTATATAATAGGCATGTTTTTGCCGATTACTCTGGTGGAATATTTGCAGGGCGAGTTTTAAGGAGGTTTCGTTGAGATATCTGGTTACGGGCGGGGCCGGGTTTATCGGCTCCAATATAGTCAAAGGGCTGGTTGAAAGAGGATACCGGGTCAGGGTTCTGGATAACTTTGCCACGGGCCAGCGATCCAATATCGAACCCTACCTCAAGGATATCGAGCTTATAGAGGGAGACATACGCGACTTCTGGACGGTTGTTAAAGCCACCAAGGGTATCGACTATATCCTCCACCAGGCAGCCCTGCCATCGGTGCCGCGTTCGATCGACAACCCCCTGACCACCACCGAGGTGAATATCAACGGCACGTTGAATGTCCTCGAGGCGGCGCGGTTTAACGAGGTCCAGCGGATAGTCTACGCTTCCTCCTCGTCGGTATACGGCGATTCCCCCGAAATGCCGAAAAAGGAGGAGATGAAGCCGATGCCCAAATCTCCTTATGCCATAACCAAACTGGCCGGTGAGGAATATTGCATGAGTTTCCATAATCTTTACGGTCTGGAGACGGTAGCTCTGAGGTATTTCAACGTCTTCGGCCCCCGGCAAAATCCTTTTTCCCAGTATTCCGCGGTGATTCCCAAATTCATCAACATGCTGAAAAGCGGGCAAAACCCGACCATCTGGGGAGACGGCAGCACGTCGAGAGATTTCACCTATATTGACAACGTGGTTCAGGCAAACATACTGGCGTGCGAGAAAAAGGCCGCCGCGGGCTTCGTGATAAATATTGCCTGCAATAAAGCGTTCACGCTAAACGAACTGGTGGAGAAACTCAACGACATCATGGGCCTCGACATTAAACCAACTCATGGTCCTGATAAAATCGGCGATGTAAAACACTCGCTGGCTGATATCAAGAAAGCCAATAGTATACTCGGCTACGCTCCCGAAATTGATTTTGGCGAGGGCCTGAAAAAGACGGTTGAATGGTTCGGCTAATTCGGCATCCGGTCTGAAATCATTAATGAGGTCGCTGAATTTCCCGGTGGGTTCTCATGACTAATCGTGCAGAATATAAATGGCCGCAGATCAGCGTAATTATCCCGGTCCGCAACGAGGAAGAATTCATCGGCCGGACTCTGCAATATCTAATCGGGCAAGACTATCCACGGGAAAAATTAGAGATAATTGTCGTAGATGGCCGTTCCGATGACGCCACCCGCCGGATCGTCGAAGATATGGCTGCGAGTGACGCTTGCGTCAAACTCCTGGACAACCCGAAGATAATATCGTCTGCTGCAAGGAATGCAGGCGTGAAAGCCGCTAAGGGAGATATTGTGACTTTCGTAGACGGTCACGTTTATATCGATAATGATCAGCTTTTGAGGAACACGGCCATCCTGATGAATGAAAAAGAAGTGGATGTATTGAGTCGGCCACAGTTTCTCGATACGCCTGATAACCGATTTTTCCAGAGAGCTGTTGCCCTGGCAAGAAAATCGGTATTCGGGCATGGCCTCGATTCCACCATATACCTTGAAGAGGATAAATTCGTCGACCCGACATCATCTGGTGCAAGCTATAATAAAGATATCTTTGATCAAGTTGGTTATTTCGACGAGAGTTTTGACGCCGCCGAGGACCTCGATTTTAATCACCGGGCAGGCCGAGCGGGTTTCAAATCGTTCAGCTCGAGTAAGCTAGCGGTTTATTATTTTCCGAGGAGAACCCTTAGAGATCTCTTCAAACAGATGGTGAGATATGGGATAGGCCGTTTTCGGTTTCTAAAAAAGCATCGTAAGGGAGTCTCGTCCGGGGCATTGCTCCTGGCGCTGTTTTATGTCGGGTTGATTTTGCTGGTGCTCCTATCGATCCTCTCAAACCGCTTGCTCCAGGTCGCAGGATTACTCCTCGCTCTTTATATTGCGGCCAACCTCATCAGCAGCCTGGTTACGGCCTTGAAGAAAGGTCTCAAATACATGCTGGTTTTACCGGTAATATACATGACAATCCATTCTGGTCTGGTCTGGGGAATTATCAGCGAGGCTCTTAGATCGCTTAGAAGATAGAACTCGATGAAGTACAAAAAAACTTAAGTTGGCTCTAATCGAACTGCAGGTGGTTATAGATTTCTTCAACGAAAGATTTTTCGAAATCATCCAACGCTGAAAGGCCGGCCCGGTCGCCGGCGCCCATAATGCGAATAAAGGCTATATCATTGGGTTTGAATGTCAGCGAACTTATCAATGTGTAAATCTTAAATGTGTAATCGTTGGCGGTTTCACCATAGCGGGTGATATACCAGAAATCCATAACCCTTTTCGATTCCCCCATTCTCAAGTCGAACCTGCCGATAGTTATTGGCCGACCCTTAAGGATAATTTCCCGTTTTTCCACTCCCCGTATTGTCCAGCCCGATCCCGGCAGACAATTCCTCGGTGAATGAGGCCCGCCGCGAGAGTCTCGCTGCGCGAAATAGTCGAAAAAGAGATGCACCTTGTTTCCCAGCGCATCAGTATAAGTTGCCGAGAAGATCTCTGTAGGATTCAGCATGGCAACAATGGCCGGTATGAGGTTGTCTTTTTGTCCAGACCAGCCGTCCTTTTGAAGAGGGAAATCCTCGATGCTTGCACCGGTTGAACTCTCAGGTTGATAATGTCTTATTGCGAAACCGGATAAGAACGTGAGAATCACAACGGATAAGAATGCTATGAACGATTTTCCAACCATTTCAGAAACGCTCCTGTAATTATCACAAGGATTATGGCAACTGTAAACACCAGAAGCCCGGATATTTCGTGAAGGAAACTTTCTGCCAAATCAGCGCTTATGGCATACGCCCCGACGGCGGTGAATGTCAGCCTGAAAATGTTTGATATGATGGCAATTGGTATTGCTGCAAGGAACAGGATTACCGGCCGGATCTTCCCCGGAAGGACCAGATATCCATATAGTGCGCTTAATGCTGACAGCGTCGCCAGGCTCCTGAGACCGCTGCAGGCCTCGACCACCTCCAGAGTATATTGAGGAAGATATATTATATTACCCTGCCTGACCGACGGTACCCCTATTACCTGAAGTATGAAACCGGTGACCTTGCTTGAAAACAGCTGCATGGGAACAGTGGCGGAATAGTAGATCACGGCGGGGATCGGAACCATAAATATCAAAAAGAAAAAGGCAAACCAGACCTTCCTGAAATTCTCAAGCCCCAGGTGGTAAAGTGAAATTCCGGAGATAATCACCCAAAAAGACATTCTGGTTGTAAAAAATTCGCCGGCCGCGATGGCCAGTATCAATCCCAGACAACCGAGCCCGAATACGAATATCCCCCATCCGCTTGCCCTGGCGGGAAAAACCAGCTCTTTTCTTTTTCTCCAGAATAGAAATATGGCCACCGGAATAATTAGAAAGCCATGGGAATAATTCGGGTCATAATACCAGTCAGCGATCATTGCTTTAAGTATCGATAGATTAATAAGGACTGTGATCGCAATCAATATATAAGGATACTTATGTGATTTTAGATGAGCCGCTAAGGCACTACCATTTAAATTCAACCAGTTCCCCTTTCTTAATATTAATCGTAAGATAATACCCGCGGTTTAATTTATCAATCGAACATTCATAAATCGGGGGCGTCACGATCTCAGCTATCGGGACGATAAATATGCGTAGCGGGAAACATCCGAGCGCCGGGGGCATTTTATTGTAAGATGATAAGTTATGACTGATGCGGACAGGTGGAAAGAGACGATCCCCGACCGCCGCGGGGATTTCTAGAGTTGGTTTTTTGATCTGATATGATGCTCTTAGTCTTGTGCAGGAGAATGCGCTAATTCGTGACGAGGCCTATAGTTCGATGAATGTTTGACTTGACTATGAGAAGATATTGATATATAATGAATCTGCGATGCAATCATGCTCTCAGGGGGCGATGATGCTTCTTGTCTTCGAGAAATCGAATAAATCGGTGGAGGATACTGGCTAGTTTACCCGTAAGGCTGATAAATATTTGGAACATTGCCCCGGTTATGGTGGTTGGTATTGTTCCATAATTAATCGATGGTTAAATAATACAAAAAGGATGACTGGCTTCATATGCGAGATAATACCGCAATATCGCAAGAGACAATGGAGAGAGGCCAATTAAGAATAGAATTGGTTCAATCGCTTGAAGGACTCGCTGCTCACGTGGATGCCTGGGATCGATTGGCTTTGGAGGCTCCTCAAAATCTGCCGGCGATTTCATCGGCCTGGGTAACAGCTTTTTATGAGCACCAGCTTCAGAAATCGGAATCCTGGTGTTGCTTTTTTGTATACGACAGGAAGGATCTGGTTGGTGTTCTCCCCATTGTGATAACGCCGAATCGTTTGCTGGGATTGAAACGTCCGCGCTTGCGAACTCCTCAGAATAACCATGTTTATTCGGTCGATTTCGTCGTAGCCGGGGGGAGGGAAAGCGAAATCATCCCATATCTTTTATCGGCAGTTGATCGGGTCGAACCCTCGAGGTTTTGCCTGGGCTTGATCCGCCTGCCAGATACATCACCCACATTGTCGGTTCTTGAAAGTGGCGTTGCGGGGATGTCTGTCGTTAGAGAATATGACGGCAAGGGTTCATACGTCAGCGTCATAGGAAACTATGGCGAGTATCGTTCGCGGCTCAGCATCAACTTCAGAAATAATCTGCGAAAAATGAAAAACAAGATATCGCGCCTTCCCAACGTAAAGACGGTTTTCCTTTCGGGGACAGAGGCTACAGAGAAAGACCTCCAGCACTTTCTGGAGGTTGAAGCCTCCGGCTGGAAAGGGAGAGGCGGGTCAGCGATATTGATGTCCCCCTCGTTGAGTGCATTTTACCGTAGCATTGTCAGGCGGCTGGCAAGGCTCGGTTGGCTCGAATGGCACTTCCTTCAGACTGAGGAGAAGATTATTGCCGCGCAACTCGCGGTAAAAATGGGTCGCACCCTGACAGTGGTGAAGATCGGATATGATGAAGAATACGCCTGGTGTTCTCCCGGAAATTATCTTTTTGAACGCACCGTGGAGCGTGCCTTCGAATCCGGCGATACCGATGACATAAATTGCCTTACCGACATGCCGTGGCATAGGAAATGGAAGATGAAACAAAGGGACTACTACAACCTCTGGATCTACCCGCGTCGACCGATTCCTTTATTATTTGGTGCCGGTGGCAGAAAAATCAAAAATGCCCTGCGCAGGACCCCGGGATTGTTACCGCTTTACCATGGCCTGCGGGGGTTGGCAAAAGGAGAACGGTCATAAACCAACTATCAATCTCGACCATTATCCCGACCTACAACCGCGCGCAACTTATTGAAAGAGCGGTGTCGTCGGCTCTGGCGCAGTGCGTCCCGGGTGATGAGGTTATTGTAGTCGATGATGGTTCCACTGACAATACCGAGGGAATCCTTGCTGCCTACCTGGATCGTCTGCGTTTCATAAAAATACCTAATTCGGGGGCCGGCGTAGCGCGGAATCGAGGGGTCCGGGAATCAAAAAACGACCTTGTAGCGTTTCTCGATTCGGACGATGAATGGATGCCGGGTAAGCTTGAACTTCAGCGCAACCTGATGCAGGCGAGACCTGATATCCTGTTTTGCTTCAGCGACTTTGCCGGACGCGCCCGAGATGGCCGGGAACACCGTCATTACCTGGCAAGATGGCATGATGATTTGCGTAGCTGGGATGAGATCCTCGGCCCCGGTGCGCTCTATTCTTCCATTGCCAGCCTGCCGGCTGGCATTGATGACTTCAACTTTCATGTGGGCGATCTTTATTTATTGGAACTGACCGCCAACTATATATTCACTGGCACACTGGTTGTCCGTCGCCAGGAAGCCCAGAAGAGCCTTCATTTTGGAGAAGGGCTTCCGACATATGAGGACTGGGAATGCTTTGGACGGCTGGCTAAGCATGGTTTGGGAGCATACTTAGACTGCGAAACTGCCTGGCAGATTTCGCATGATGGGTGGAGGCTTACGGATGCCGATGTTGCAACCAACGCCGGTACCCGCATGATCTTAATAAAACGAGTCTGGGGTGCAGATCCCGAATTTATGGATAAGCACGGCGATCTCTACCGCAAAACAACAACCGAGCAACGATTGCTCAAAATCAAAGGTCTCATCTCCCAGGGGCGCACGAAAGAAGCCGGGTCTGAACTGAAAGAGGTGGAATCGGCGCCCGGCTTATATCGATTGCTCGCCGCATTGCCCGGCCCATTTGTCCGCGGTCTTGTCGGATTGCGCCGCAAAATAAAAGATACATAATGACATGTTCTGCCCGGGATCTGAGTACTGGCTGAAATTCTTCGTGGGAATTCGAGGTAGTCTGTTGAGCCATTGGAACCTGCTCCGGAAATCAAATGTAAATCATTGATTAATGGAGGAATAACACGATAATTGAAAACTATTTAAATAGCCATTTCATAAATGCCGATTATAATATAATAGCGATGCGATCCGAATTGTCAGGGTAAGTGAACGAGAGCGGCCGCCAGCCGCATCTGTTCATGGTCAGGATTTGAATTATGAAAAATAAAAGAAAGGCGCTGATCTCTCTGGTTTTTTGCCTCAGTATTTCCGGGTATTCAGCGGCACAGGAGACTCTCTATCCTGCAGGGCATAATATAGCCGTCACCTATGAGTTGTCATCCGTTGATCTGGAAATAGGGGATACCCTGATGGTGAGCAGGACCATCACGAATAACGAGAGTTTTGGCCTTACTAACCTGTATCTGGCCGAGAATCTGCCTTTCGAGTTCAGCATCTCCGTGTACTCCCTGAGAATCGATGGAGCAGCGGTCCCGCATGCCTATTCAGGGCCTTCCGGGGGCGAGATCTTCCCATCCTACAATTCGTACAGGTGGGTTATAGACGATCCGGCGCCGGGCGATACAGCGAATCGGGTTCTAACGCCCGGAGAATCGCTTGTGCTGGAATACTCAGTCACCTGCGCCACGGTCGGCAATTATGCTTTGCCCTTCCATACCATGTGCGTTTACGGAGATACATCGGGTATCTTTACGGTTGCGGATAGCCTGACGGTCACTTTTTCACCCAGTTCCCGGATAAGCGAAGAGCCTGTTTTATTTCCTGAAAGCTCGAACATTCCCCGGGCCTATCCAAATCCCTTTAACAGCGAAGTGGTCATCGATCTCGGCAACCTTGAACTCCCTGATGATCCGGTGAGATTTACCGTTTACAGTCTGATGGGTGATGAGGTTTTTAAAGGTGAATACGTTTTGGCTGCCAACATGCACCGGATACACTGGCGCCCGGAAAATAATATTGCAGCCGGAGTTTATTTTTATAGATTACAGGCAGAGGTTATGGTAATTACCGGCAAGGTGACATTTTTGAAATGAGGGCCGATTTCGAAATCTGGTGAGTATGCTTATTATGAAAAGGATGATGTTGATAATATCGGCGTTCTTGCTGGGCAGCTTTTCCGCCGGGGCCGAAGAGGTTCGGGTTTCGGTCATATTCGTGCACTATTCTGTCGGGACCACTATAGTTTCTCAATCATTGAATCCCGGCAGCCAGCATATTCGGGATACTCTCAATATTCCGCCGGTTGTGGTGGATAACGATACGGCAAGAATAGTCTTTAGAAGTTACAGGATGAATAATGAAATGGGAGGAACACCCCTGAGCGATACCGTCTCGGACCAGTCGGGATGGGATTACAGATTCCAGAATTACCGTTACGAATATTTCGATCCCTGGCATAACAGGATGAGAATATGGAATAGTGATAATGGTATGAATGGTAATGCCTTTGCAGGATTGTTGAATGATCTGTTTGATATTCCAGATAAGGAAGATTCGGCATTTTGGAGGGCCTTTACCACACATAACGTACCGGGTTCGTCGGGGGACTCCGTCGTAGAAAAATATGATCTGTTCATGGTCAAGAATCCTTACGGGTGCTGGGTTTGCATGACACAGCCGCAAGCCGACAGCCAGAGGACACTATTTCAGATCGTGGCCGATTCCATGGCCAATCACCCGGAGCAGAATTTTGCGCTTATATTCGGCACGCCGCTCCGGCTCTCGGAGCAGGGTTGCGGGGGTGATTCGTCGAACGCCAGGATAACCTACGAGCTGGCCACCTGGTTTGCGGACACCTTCGATGTTTCCGGCTATGACAACGTCTGGAAGTATGAATTTTTCAGGACCCTCTGTGAAACGAGCCCGGACAGCGCAAATAGATACTGTTTAAAGGAAATATACTTCGATGGATGGGGCGGCTCTCACTTAGGCCATGACGGTTCGGATTTAGCTCAGGACAGCCTGGTTGCTTTTACTCGCAGGGCGACGGCAGATATTCTGGCCATGCGAAGCGGCCTCGTGACGATGCGGGACATCGACCTGAAAATTATAGAATTCAGAGAGGGCTCCGCCACTGTTCAAGAAGTACTTGAGCTTATCGAGCGGTATAATAGCGGTAATTAGCACGCTTACTTGATACGACAGACCGCATGCAATCCCGATGTACTAATGACTGCAAGACATTGTTAAAAATGAAAATGCGAAAAGAACTACTTGAAAAGAGAGCCTTTTCGTGTGGCAATAGGCCTTGCCCTTTGCCGTCATAAGCGCGACATTAGTACCGAGTTGGAGATACTGTATTATTCTGTGGATGAGTTCACAACACGCTAACCCAGGCCGTAAAAAAATCGATGAAGCATACAACTCCAGCCATGAGATCTAATACAACGCCATTTGACAAGTGGATTCCATGAGAGCATTCCTGGCCCGCGAATTGTGTGTATTCCTCACCCGTTCAGGAGGCGTTTGCTCGAGGTTCCAGGCTGGGAGCTGAAGGATGGTTATAGGCAAGGCCGACTCGAAGAACGTTTACCCTAAAGGGATAGGGCAAATTCATATACAGGTCAAAGAGATTATCACCCTGATTATGTCTAGGATTAGTCAAAAATCGGATATGAAGGTTCTTGACGCTGCCGCAGGTAATGGCTACCTTACTAACTGGATGATAAATCAGGGGTTATCTGTCACTCCGGTCGACATCGCCCGGGAGCAGTGGGCGGTAGAGGGAGTAGCTTGTGAAGAAATCGACCTCAACCAGAAGCTACCTTATCCTGACCGCTCTTTTGATCTTGTCGTCTCGGTAGAAACGATTGAACATCTTGAAAATCCCTATCATATCCTGAGAGAATTCTCCCGGCTCTTAAAACCGTCAGGCTTTCTTATAGTTTCAACTCCCAACGTGCACTCATTCAAGTCAAGGATTAAATACCCTATCCTCGGTCTGCCGTCTCTTTTCGAGTTTGTAAAAGACGATTCTATGGGACAGCATATCTCGCCGGTCTCAATCGGACATTTTCTTTATTCCTTTGACCGTAACAATATGAAGCTTGAGAGTATCAGTTCGACTGGTCTCAAGCAATCCGTATGGCAAAAGTCGGTTAAGTGGATTTTTAATTTCACGTGTCTTATGTTGTTAAAGACGATCAAATTCAGGCACAGCCACAGTGATGATTACTACCTATATCGTTTGAGTAATAGCGAAATACGAACACTATTCGATGATTTGATTCTGATTGTTGTTGCCCGGAAACGGCAATGATATGTTGCACAGCGTCAATGCCAGGTTATCAAATGTTCTGTTTCGGATCTAAGGCAAAGAGAAGTGAATGAAATAAGAATGCGGACTAGACTATTAGACATATTCAAGCTGGTCGTTAAGAGATCATTATTCATAATGGGAGTTTTGATGACGTCTCCACTAATATTGCTAACCTATATCGAGGAGCTTTTCACAGGGAGAAGAAGCGGCGTGATATTCGGCTCATCCAGGGAGATTATATCTTTGATTCCAACGATCCTGGGGGAATTCATCCGTCTGGGGTATTATCGGGTAGTATGTGCGGAAATTTCGCCGGATGCCACCTTTCTTTTCGGCAGCATGCTGGCGCGCCAGGATACTATTATCGGAGCAGGAACCGTGATCGGGGCTTATAGTATAATAGGTCATGCCGAAATCGGTGAGCACGTTTTAATAGGGCCAAGAGTCTCCATAATTTCGGGCAAATATCTTCACGGGCGTCCGGGGGAAAGGGCAGAGGGTCAAAGTATAATCAGGGAACGAGAGGTAATCTCAATCGGCAACAATTCCTGGATCGGGCAGGATGCAATATTAATGGCAAGCGTCGGGGAGAATTGCACAGTCGGAGCAGGAAGCGTCGTTTATAAGATTGTGCCGGACAGCACCACGGTCTTGGGGAATCCGGCCAGAAAAGTAAATATCGAAATGCCCGCGAAGAAGGAGCAAACGAGCGATAAGGATTGAAAATGCAGACAGTCTGGAAAATCGTTTTGATCCTATCCATTATTCTGAACCTCGTAGCAATCTGGGGATTTTTTCACTACATAAGGTACGGCGGCTCTCCTCTGGGAGAGATCAAGCGAATGTTCACCGGTGCCGCCAAACAGAAAGCTCCGAAATTATCGTATGCCGACGAGAACGCAAGATTACTGGAGGATTCGCGCAAAGGCGAGCTCGATTCTCTGCGCGTGGTTTTTCTGGGAGCATCTATAACCAGAAGGTGGAATCTTGAAAAATATTTCCCCGAAATTCATCCAGTCAACAGAAGCATCGGGGGACAACTGGTTCCCGATATTCTTCTCAGGTTTAAACGGGACGTGCTTGACTTGAAACCCCGGGCGGTCGTTATCAAGTTTTGCTCAATCAACATCAGGCCTCGTCTACCATTGTCCGTACTTAAAGATGGGATGGCAATGATGGTCCAGTTGTCGCAGGCCAATGACATCGCTCCGGTCGTATCTACCATCATACCGGCCGGAAAGCCCGAGGCGCATATTGGCGATTTCAGTGTTACCGATACTCTCGCTGAATTTAATTCCTGGATTCGAGGATATACGCGGGAAAACGATATCGCACTAATCGACTATGCGGCGGCGATTCAGGACGAGCACGGGTTTCTGCCGAGGGAGTACTCCGTAGACCCGGTTCATCTGAATGATAAGGGTTATGAGATAATTGCCGGGGTAGCCAGGCCTGTTATTTACGAGGTGATGGGGATAAAATAGTCCGCCACAGGCTGGGCCGCTATTTTATCTCAGCTCGTTGTTTATAGATGCAGTGGCGGACCTTGGCATCACAGGATCTTTGCGGAACCCGATTGGATATACATCATGAAAGACCCTAAACGCCTGCTGGCAAAAAACGTCTTCTATAACTGGGCGGGTATAGCGGTTGGATTGGTTATCACTTTTTTCATGAGTCCGTTCCTGGTTCATTCCCTTGGCAAAAGCGAATATGGCATCTGGGCCTTAATCTTCTCCATTGTGTATTATACGAATTTGGTGGATGTGGGCATGAAGCAAAGCCTGGCGCGATACATTCCCAGATATTATGCGGTCAAAGATTACGTCAAGCTAAATGAGGTTATAAACTCCAGTACCTTTCTCTATCTAATTGCCGGATCGCTGGTAATCCTGATAGTCCTGGGAATAGCCTTTTTCTTCCTGGGGGCTTTCCAGATCGAACCGCAGCAGTTATCGGCCATGCGAATAACCTTGATAATCATCGGCCTGGATCAGGCGATAGTGTTTTTCTTCATGGCCGGCACCGCTATCGGACCCTTTCACAGATACGATGTGAATAATATAATCGGCATCCCCATGAGCATAATAAACGCCCTGGTCATCGTCTATTTTATAATGCAGGGCTACGGACTGGTTGCGCTGGGAATCATCACAATCGTTACGACAATCGTCAGGACTACCATCAGGAGGATTTATCAGCAAGCCCTGGTTCCGCAGATTGAATTTCATCCTAAGTATATTAGAAAAGATCGCAGCCGTGAGCTTCTGGGCTACGGGCTGTTCAGCTTCTTTATCGCGATCTCCTGGATGGTGGTATTTAATACCGACAACATAATTATAGCCGTTTTCTTGTCCACGACGGCTGTCACTTACTATAGCATCGCGGGCAATCTTGTCGGCCATCTGCGGGGTCTCATCAACGCCATAGGTATCCCGCTCGTACCGGCGATAAGCCATTATGACGCCACGAGTGATTTTAGCCAGATTCCAAAACTTTACGCCAAGGTCACGAAATATCTATTTTATTTCACCGCCAGTGTTTGTGCTTTACTTCTGATATTCGGCGATAATTTTATTTATCTCTGGATGGGCCGTGATTTTGAGAAAACCGTCCATGTTCTGTATATTCTCGTCATACCCGCAGCAATATATCTGCCTCAGATCGCCGCCAACTCCGTGATGCTCGGGATAGGCAAGCATCGAATCCTCTTTTACATCCTGGTTTCCGAGGCGATTCTCAATCTGGTATTGAGCCTGGTGCTGGTGAGGCCGCTGGGGATTTATGGTGTCGCCCTGGGAACCGCCGTAACACAGCTGCTGATTTATACCTATCTTTTCCCCTATGTATTTCACCGGGTTATTAAGGGCAACCTGAGACTATTCTACGGTTACACCCTGAGAACCGTTTCGACGAGCCTCATTATTGCAGTACCCGTCGGTCTTGTTGTGGATAGATTTAATCCGCTTTCGGGCTGGACGGGATTGTTCGCAGGCTTGATAATAACAGGTTTGCCTCTTATATGGGGTTTCTGGTGGGGAGTGCTGTACCCTGAAGACAAGGCAAAGCTGAAGGCGAAATTGTCGCGGAAACGGTGATGATTTTCATTGAAGATGAGTAATAAGGGGACATCTTTGAAAATAAGACAGACTGTAGGTCCGGGTTGACGGCCGATCTTCCGGAAAATCCAGGGCAGGCCTGAAGATGGATAGATCCAGCCAGATCAAATATCGGGCTACGCCGGCTGTCACGAAAAAGCACCTGCTTTTTCTAGCGTTTGTTGCATTGATAATTCTCTTTACCATGCTTTTACTATTACCCTCGCCCTATAACTGGTTTCCCTTCTTCATTCTTGCAGGTCTTCTCTTTGTATTTCTGGCTTTCAAGTACCCGATGCTGGGAGTTTTCATTTATATGCTTATCTTCCTTGTCAAACCCAACGAATTATTTCCGCTGGTAGGCGGCATGTCCTTTCCGTATGAAAGGTTGGTGGCGATTATCGTTATAGTTCGTTTGGGTATGGGCATAGCTTTTGTGGAAAAGAAGTTCAGGGTCCATTACCTGGATTATGGTATTCTGGCGTTTTTTGCAGCGGTTTTTTTCTCAATTCTGGGGGCAAGCGACATAGCCTCGGCGCGGGCTCATTTTGATAATTTCTCGAAAATAATTCTATTATATTTTATGATGGTCAATATCGTGAAAAGCGACCGGGATTTCAAATCTCTTATCTGGCTGTATATACTTTCAACGGCTTTTTTGGGGGTATATTCCACCTGGAATTATTATTCGGGCGATTACCTGGTTGCTCAGGGAATCAGCAGAGCTTATGTCCCTGGTGGCGGGTCGCTAGCGGACCCAAATTCGCTGGCCACAACACTTGTCCTGGGCTTGCCTTTCATGGCACTGATGGCAAAATCTTACAGGAGTATTATTTTGAAGATATTGCTGGCGGCTATGGTCGCGGCCTGTATCTGGACTATTGTATTAACCGGCTCCCGGGGAGGAATGCTTGGGGTTATAGCCGTTTTACTCCTGTTGGGATTATTCAGCAAACATAAATTCGCGACCCTGTTGATGGCGATTATTGCGATTATAGTCTTAGGGCTTGTTGCCCCTGAACAGTATGTCGAACGATTTGAGACCATAGCCCGGTATAACCAGGAAGACGAGACCGGAGCCGGACATTCGGCAAGAGGGCGAATCGAGGGGTTAAAATATGGTTTTGATTTTTTTCTCGAAAGGCCGATCACCGGTATAGGAATGGCTAACTTTCCATATTATTTTTTCCATGAGGGAAAGGGGTGGTTTAATCCGCACAATATGTTCGCCCAACTTATTTCCGAACTGGGAATGGTCGGATTGATAGCATTTTCGCTATTTATTTATCAACTCTCGAGAATCCTCAGGAGAATAAATATTTCATACAGGGAGAGGAGATTGCCAGCCGATTTCTATTCGCATATGAGCATAGCCATAAAGATTGCGTTCATAATGCTTTTCTTTCAAGGTCTTTTTGGTCATAATCTCTATCGTTTCAACTGGTATGTTTTTGCGGGCTTGACCACAATCATCGGTAATTTGGTTGAAGAACGGATAGCGAGATAATATGAGTATCTTCAAATCCCGAGGATTTGGCCCGATGAAGGATTTTGGTCTGGATACTGAGGTAAGAGTCCATCTTGACATTTATATACAGTTTCATATAATGGAAATAGATTATAGAAATAGGAATAAGGGTGTTATTCAAAGAGCAGACTGAAAGCTAATAGGGGCCTGAACATGCACCGGAGTTCATCAACAGAAAGATCTATCTCGATTCTCGTTTTGACGGTATCTCTGATCGCGTTGCTTCTGTTTATTGCTCACTTTTACGATTTTACCGTTGACGACGCTTTTATCAGTCTGAGATACGCAAGAAATCTATCGTCCGGGAACGGTCTTGTTTTCAATATTGGTGAAAGAGTCGAAGGCTACACCAACTTCCTGTGGATAATTATAGTAAGTCTGTTCATCCGGCTTGGGGCAGACCCCGTTGTCACCGCCAAGATCCTGGGAGTCATTTTCTCATTGGGAACCCTGTATCTGCTATGGTCTTTGTCCCCGATCTTTCTTCCCGGCAAACCATGGTTGAGAAATGTACCGGCTCTGCTTATGGTGACCACAGCCTCCTTCTCGATCTATGCCGTCTCAGGTCTGGAGACGATCATGTTTTGCTTTCTGCTTACTCTGGCATTTAAGTTTTTCATTCGCGAAGAAACTGCAATAGGCTCATTTCAGATATCATGGATTATCCTGTTTCTGTTGACCTTAACCCGGCCGGAGGGATTTCTATTTTTCATCATATTTGCCGTCGTTAAATTTTCCACGAAAACTAACCGGCGGAGACTCATAGCATGGGCCTCGCCGTACCTATTGCTGCTGGCAGTCTACCTTATCTGGAAATTGACATATTTTGGCAATATTCTTCCGAATACGTTCTATGCGAAGACCGGACGGGGGCTCGTGCAATATGCAGGCGGGCTATTTTACACTTACGCATACTTCAAGAGCCACGGCGGAATTATTCTTCTCCTGTTGATCTTCTTGCCTTTATTCTATCTGGTGAAGCGGGATTATGGCGCGAAGAAACCCGTGGCGCTGTTGATTGTTTCAGTCGTTCTGTGGATTCTCTACAGCATTTACAAGGGTCACGATCCTCTGCCCTCCTTTCGCTTCTTTGTACTCATCCTGCCTTTTATATATCTGTTGGTGACGATCGGTCTGGGGATATTTCATGAGGCAGTGGTTTATCTGGCTGCAAGGACCAGATGGCCTGGATTTTCTGCGAACGCTATAATCTCTATGATCGTCGGCCTGTTGATCTTCAACAATTTCCTGATAGCATATCTATCCACAAATGACCATCCAAAACTGAGGGAATATCAAATTCAGATAAATGAGATGAATGTCAATCTGGAGTTTGCGCCTGCCGGGAAATTGCTTAAACAAATAGCCCCGCCCGACGCCAAGATTGCCGTCATCGATGCCGGCGCGATACCTTATTACTCCGAACTTTACACAATCGACCGATGGGGATTGATCGATCCTCATATCGCCAGAACCAAAAAAAAGGGGCCGCTCGGCGAGAAATTCGATGCGGATTACATTCTGGAGCGAAAGCCTGAGTTTATCCAGACGAAAATGTATCGAAGCCGCTACAATAAGCTTATAAATAAAGATAAGGTGACAGCATCAGATTTTATCTGGCCAGGTGATATGTATCTTTTTCGGAATCCCGTTTTCAGGTCGGACTATGAAATCTGTAAAGAAGCGGCCCTTGATGCGATTTTCATTAGAAAGGATTTACTCTCAAGCGTGGATGGCTGATTATGGAGAGGGAGGGAAACGGCGCCCGAGGGATAGATCCGATGAGAGTCTCCTGGATTCAATAACGAATAATCTTTTTTGAAGACTATTTAGAGGCGAGCTTAACGAGTAATGGCCACTACATTTTACAATTATCTACACCATGGGATATATCGCCTTAAGGATCTGATAAAAAGAACAGGTGTTTATAAGTGGTTGGATACCCTGATGTTAGAGCAATACCTGCCCCCCGAGGAGATGGTAACGATTCAAAGCCGTCGTCTGCGTAATATCATTGTTCATGCCCGCAACCATTCTCCCTATTACAGGAGGCTGTTTAAAGAAGGCGGTATCAGGATAGGCGATGATTTCGATCTTTCGCAGCTAAAGGATTTGCCGCTTCTAAGACGTGAGGATCTGCAGAGCAACTATAAGAACATTCTCTGTGATGACGCAGGAGAAGTCTATCCCAATTCCTCCGGCGGCTCCACCGGTAATCCGGTTAATTTCTACCAGGATGAGTCATACAAATCGTTCTCGCAGGCAGCGAATCTGTTGTTTGTGAAGTGGATGGGCATTCGTTCAGGGGATAAGTCGGCGGCAATCTGGGGCGCCGACAGAGATTTCAGAGATCTGTCTCTGAGGGACAGATTATGGATCAGGTTCGATCGCGGGAAAGCACTCAATGCATTCTCAATGTCCGATGAAAAAATAAAGATATTTCTCGGGGAGATGAATAGATTCAGGCCGAAATTGATCTACGGATATGCCTCGGCCTTGTATCTGGTGGCGAAGTTCATCAACAGTACGGAACCGTTGACGTTTGTGCCGCTGGCAGTTCGTTCATCGGCCGAGACGCTCTATGATTTTCAGCGACGGGAAATCGAAAGAGCGTTCGGCACAAAGGTTTTTAACTTTTACGGCTCGCGCGAGATTAATAACTTAACCGGGGAATGTTCCACTCACGAGGGGATGCATATTCTCTCCTCCGGAAGAATTGTGGAGATTGTCGATGATGCGGGACGGCCGGTAGCGGACGGAATCGAGGGGCAGATTGCGGTTACGGACTTGACAAATTTCGCGTTTCCTTTCGTGCGTTATCTGAACGGCGATATGGCGGTGAAAAGCATCAAACCTTGCTCTTGTGGCAGAGGATATCCGCTGATCGAGAAGATTCAGGGCCGCACCAGCGATGTCATAGTGGTTGACGGAGAATTCATTCATGGCGAGTTTTTCACACATCTGTTCTACAACAGGCCGGAGGTCATCCAGTTTCAGCTAATACAGGAGGATCCCAAAAGATTGAGGCTTCTCGTGGTTAGCAGGGAGGAAAACCCGAACCTAAATGATATTATCGCCGGCATACGGAAAAAAGTAGGCAGCGAGGTAACAATCGAAATGGAGTTTACAGACCATATACCTCCTACGGCGTCCGGCAAGCACCGATTTACGATCTCCAGGTTGGAGAATTGGTCAAGGGACAACAGCCGTTAGATACCCGAGATTAGATCGGTACCATATACAATTATTGACGCACAGGTCGGCTACCGGTGCGAAGTGAATTTTAGCTTGATAAATATGCGAATCTGGTCTCAGAATTCCAGAGGAGGAAAAGATACGAAGTGGAGAGTCACCATAAACAAACCGCGGATTTATGCTGAACTTAATAAATGAATGCGGACCAGAACCTGCTTCCCTGGATCGTTTGCAGGATTCAATGATGGACCTGGATGACGAGGTATCCTGCATATGTGTTGCAAAACAGGGCAGGTATAGTAATTTCAGAGTAGCAGATGTTCTACCTTAAAGTCGAAAATAGGTCCGATGAAGGGCCCCGGGGAAAACCGCCCGAGAGAACCGACCTCCATGTGATAGAAAGCGCCAAGATCCGGATTACGGTGCTAACGGATAAGCTTTATACCTTTTTTCTCAACCAGGATTCTCATGTTTTTATAGGTGAATCTCTTGCTCCATTGAGTGACGATGAGATAATCAGGATATACAAGAGGATCGATCATGAACCGCCGATTCTACATAATATACTTCTCACGTTTGCTGTCGTGGATAAAGTGAGCGGGCGAACGAGAGTGTATAAGAGTATCTGTTGTAACCGGCCCTTATATTATCATTGCAGCCATCGGACAATAAAATGTACCAGCCACATACAATTGATGAAGGGGGATGGCGTAAAACTGGAGCTAAATCAAGAAGTTTTGCCGGAGTTTTTTGTCTACCGGTACGTGATGCCACCCGAAACGTTATTCAAGGATATACGGTGTCTACCGGGAGGCTGGAGTCTTGTAACCGAAGGCGACCATAAAGAGATCAGCTTAAGGAAACTCTGGAACCCTGAAAAGGCTGAGTCGAATAGCAAATTAAGTGAAGCTGTTCTAACGACCTCAAAACTTCTGCATAATTCAATCGATTTTCTGAAGACATATAGTGAGACGACCGTCTTGATGTTATCAGGGGGATTAGACTCTTCAATTCTGGGCGCTATCTCCAAGAATAAAGGACTCGATATCAAGAGTATATCTTCCGGGTTCCATTGTATCACGGATGAATTCGGAGAAAGCGAATATGCCCTTAGCGCGGCAAAGTCAATGGATTTTGATCATAAAATACACGACGTGAGTCATGAGGATTACCTGTCCGGTCTGGTTGACTCTCTGGACGTGTGTGCCGAACCGATCCATCATTTGCAGTCTGTCATATTGTATTCGTTGTTTTCCAAGACCTCTGAAGTCGGCGCCAGGTATCTAATTAATGGACAGGGCGCGGACGGGCTGTTTTGTCATTCGAGTCAATATGTCTGGTGGAAATACAAAAATATTCTCAAGCTTGCGGATTTTCCGTTTATTAAAATACCAATGACGCCTTTAGTCCGTCTTTTGTCCAGGTTCGACAGCCGTTACAGGCTTTTCAGTTATCACCATTCTGATGATCATTCCAGGGCGGATAATTTCATTTACGCTCACGAGGCTTATGGCAATATTGGCTGGGTGAAGAAGTATTTTGGCGTTAAACAGGATGCTATCGTAAGGAATCGCCTTGGATTTCTGAATTCTTTCGAGCAAAGTTCTCTTCTGGACAAGGTCTCACTTCTCACATTTTTTGGCGACGTGGATAAGACTATGCGTATTTGGGGAAAGTTGGCGGAGCACTTTAACAGTATAGTAGTCTATCCTTTTTCCTACCCCGATCTCATAAATCATTCTTTTAGAGTCCCCTGGGATCTGAAAGCGGCCGAGCCTAAGATGCTGTTAAGAAATGTTGCAAAGCATATAGAAATTTCAGATTCGATTATAATGCGTTCTAAAAAAAGCTTCGGATTCCCGATAGCATACTGGGCTTTGCCAGGGACCCTGTTTCAACCGCTGGTCGACATGGCCGGGGAGATGTTCGAGAAAGAGGAATTACGCTCTTTACAGACGATAGAATCATCGAAGGCTATGATACTCTGGGGGATGATCAATTTATATATCTGGCACAAGATATTTGTCGATGGTATCGAGCCCGCCGAATTAAAGCGGGAAATTCTTGAACGGCATAGATCTCTGAAGAAGAAAGCTGTATGAAAATTCTAATCATCGACGAGGAATTCCCTTTTCCCCTCAATACCGGCAAGCGTATTCGGAGTTTTAACCTGGCTAAGGCGCTGACGGATTTTCATGATGTTTCGTATCTGGCGTATGGTTTATCCGGTTCCGATGCTTTCCTCTTCTTAGAAAAGAAGAAAATTACGCCATATCCCGTAACGCCGCGGGATAGACGAAAGAGCGGTCCGGGATTCTATCTCAGATTGTTGCTTAATCTGTTTTCCCCGTTGCCCTATATTGTAACGAGTCACTATTCAAAGGCATTCGAAGGGAGATTGAAAGAACTACTGGAAGAAGGTGTATATGACATAATCATCTGCGAGTGGACGCCATATGCGATCTTCTTAAAAGACCTGCAAAAGGCTAAAAAGATAATCGTGGCTCACAACATCGAATCGCGAATCTGGGAGCGATACCGGTCAGAAGAAAGAAATCCCTTAAAAAAATTATATACTGCAATCCAGGAAAAGAAAATTAAGAGGTTTGAGAGGGAATGTTTCCACTGGGCTGATGGCGCCACCGCAGTCTGCGATGGCGAGGCGCGCCAGATCAATGACTATGGCGTAGCTTACCGGGTGGAAGTCATCGAAAATGGAGTTGACGTTGAGTATTTCAGCCCGCAGGAAGAGGATATCGATCACAACATGCTGGTATTCACAGGATCAATGGACTGGCGTCCCAACCAGGATGCCGTCGGTTATTTCGTCGCCGAGATACTCCCTCGGATCCGGGAGAGGGTGCCCTCGATTACCGCGGTTTTCGTGGGACG
The DNA here is from genome assembly GCA_965541585.1 of uncultured bacterium. Taxonomy (GTDB): domain Bacteria; phylum Zixibacteria; class MSB-5A5; order UBA10806; family UBA10806; genus CBDVBL01. The sequence continues at coordinate 219,988 of CBEUCH010000002.1, forward strand.
CAACCCGCCAAAAGGTATGCTGAAGCTGGGTAAGCTCAATGGCGTTATCGTGACCGGCACGGTTGAAGATGTCAGGCCCTTTATAGCCAGGGCCGGAGTATATATAGTTCCGTTGCGCATCGGCGGAGGCTCGCGAATAAAAATATTGGAGGCTCTGGCCATGAAAAAACCGGTGGTCTCCACGTCGGTGGGCGCCGAGGGATTGCGTGTGAAACCCGGAGAGGATATAATCATCGTGGATAGAGCGGAAGAATTCGCGGAGGCAGTGGTCTCCTGCCTCGGGGATACAGATCTTTCGAGGGGATTGGGGGAAAAAGGCAGAATGCTCGTCGAGAAATATTATCGCTGGCAGGAGCTGGGGAAGAAGTATAATGATTACATAATTGCGGTTGCGAACGGGCAATGAATATACTTCATCTCAGAGCCTCCAATTTCTATGGAGGGCCCGAACGTCAGCTACATTCACACGCCCTCCGGACTTTAGAATCTGGATTTAATATGGTCATAGGGTCTTTTAAAGAGCACCGGAAGAGCCCCGAGTTTATAGATGTTATCAGCAATGATGACGTCGCTACGCATGTTTTTGACGTCAAGAATCCATATGATCCGAGAGCCGTGAAGCTCCTGAGGGAATATATAATCGCCAATAAGATTCGTATTCTTTGCACTCATGATTACCGCACCCACCTGATCGGCTTTCTGGCAACGATTGCAGTGGATGCAAAATGGATTGCTTTTTCACGGGGCTGGACGGCAGAGAGCTTTAAAGTGAGAGCGTATCATATACTCGATAAGATCATCGTTAGATTCGCAGATCATGTGGTGGCGGTATCCGGTTCGCAAAGAATTAAGCTGCTCCGTCTGCTGGTACCAGCACGCAAAATTTCTGTAATCCACAATGCCATAGAGCCGACCGGGATCGCGCCAATCCCTAAGGCAGATCTGCACGCGAGATTCGGCTTCCCCGAGGATTCAATTATTTGTCTATGCGGCGGGCGGTTCAGCCGTGAAAAAGGACATATTTATCTGGTAAGAGCGGCCACCCTGGCAATCGAGGATAATGGCAGGTTGCGCTTCGTCCTTTTTGGAGACGGCCCCGAGCTGGAGAGGGTGAAAAAGGCCATTGTCCGAAAAGGTTTAGAGAACCATATTCTATGTCCGGGATTTGAAAGGAATCTGGTAGGCTGCCTCAAGGGCGCGGATGTATTGGTTAATCCTTCGCTCTCCGAGGGATTGCCCAATATAGTGCTGGAGGCCATGGCCCTGAGGCTGCCTGTCATTGCAACCGCGGTGGGGGGAGTGCCGGAGTTGATAACGGATCGAGAAAGCGGATTTTTGGTGCCGCCCGGCGATGAAGCGGCCCTGGCGAGGGCTATTCTGAGGTTTATCAGCGGAGCTGAGGACATAGACAGAATTGCAGGCTCAGCATTTAAGATTATCGTCGAGCGCTTTTCGTTCGAAACGCAAATGCGGAAACTGGCCGGCCTGTATGATCTGGTCGGGAGGTGAAGAGGGAAGAAATCTCGATGTCCATGGGTATATTAAAACGATTCGGCTTTGCTTTACTTTATTGGTCCGGGATCTGGCTGTTGTTCAGATATCTTAATCGGCGAAAGTTCGTGATTCTCATGTATCATGGCGTGACGGATAAAGAAATCGTCAACTGGACTCAAGTCCCGGTCCACGAGTTTAGAAAGCAGATGAAATATATCAGCCGGCGCTGCCATCCTGTCGCTCTGGAGAGGGCTGCTGGATTCCCGGGAAAAGACTCTGCTGAGCATAATTATTCGATAGTTGTCACATTTGACGACGGCTTCAAGAACAACTATACCTGCGCTTATCCGATAATGAAAACCTATAACATAGCCTCCACAGTTTTCCTGACGACTTCGTTCGTTGATAAGGACCCGCGTTACGGGGGGATACTCTGGACCGACTATATTTCATCGATATTGCAATCCACGGCCAAGAACAATCTGGACCTGACAGACTTCGGCCTTGGCAGGATCGATCTAAGCGATAGCCTGAAACGTTATCACGCCAAGGGCCGGATATGCTTCGAGCTGAAAAAACTGGACTATGGGGAGAAAAATAGGATAATTGAAGAGATCGGCCGCAGGCTCGAAAGCGGAGTTTCCGAATATGATTACGGTATCTTTCAAAGCCTCGATTGGGACGATGTGGATAGGTTGAGCGGAGGCGGGCTCATGGAATTCGGCGCTCACACGGTGAATCATGAGATTTTGCCGGGCCTGCCCCGTGATATCATGGAAAGAGAAATTCTTGACTCGAAGAGGATCGTCGAGAATCACACAACAAAACCGGTAACAGCTTTTGCCTATCCCAATGGATCCTTCAATAACGAAGTCAAGGACAGAGTGAGTTCGCATTTTGATTGCGCGCTGACATCAATAGAAGGTCTCAACCATGCAGGGATCGACAGGTACGAGTTGAAACGCTTCAATATTTTCAACGGCATGAAGATGTGGGAATTCAAACTGGCGATCTCGGGTACCATGGAATTGGTTGGGAAATTCGGCAGGTTTTTCAGACGAAGCTCGTATTATGAAGTTGAATGATCGATGGTCTCCGTAGAGAAAATAGAAACACTGCAGGGCTTTGACGATTTAAGAGGCGTCTGGGATCGGCTTTTAGCAAAAAACGATTTTAGAAATATATTTTTAACTTTCGACTGGCTTCGTACGTGGTGGAAGGTTTTCGGTGGCGATAAAGAGCTGTATGTGCTGATAGTTAAATCGGATGCCGAAATCATAGGCGTCGCCCCGTTAATGCTTGAGACAAGCAGGAGACTGGGAAGAACCGTAAAGGTGATACGATTTATCGGCACGCCGAATGTGGATTATGGCGATTTCATCGGCGAAAATAAGAAACTAATCATTGAACATATAGTGAGGTATCTAATTCTGAATGGCGAAGATTGGTTTAGAGTTGAACTCGACCAGGTTTCGGAACGCTCATCCTCGCTGGCCCACGGCAGGGCAGTTCTCGAATCGCGCGATTTCTTATCGGCAATAAGGAAAACCGAGACCTGCTACTGCTACGCTTATGAGAACAATGACGGGAATCGTGTCAATTTCGATATTAGAAAGGGCCAGACTATTAGACGATCCATAAATCATTTCAAGAAAGCGCGGGGGTTAACTCTTGAACGAATTTTCGATATGTCATCAGCAAAGCGAAGTCTCGCAATGTTGTTTCAGTTTCACATAAATAGATGGGACGGCACGGCTACGCCCAGCAAATTCCTGAATCAGGCAAATCGTCAATTTTACAAAAAACTTGTCGAGCTTCTTCTACCGCAAAAGAAGATATGCATTCTCTCGTTGAAAAGTGGATCTATCCCGCTGGCTTATTCATTTTATTATGAATTCGAAGGAACTATCTACCATTATACTCTCGCTTACAACGAATACTTCGGTCGCAGGTCGCCTGGTAATTTGCTGCTGATATTGGGATCGGAATCCCTTGTCAGAGAGGGCTTTGATCTGGATTATTCGCGGGGAACAGCCGATTACAAGGAGTTGCGTGCCAATAGATCTTACGATAACTACCGGATAACTCTTTATAGTGGGCGAAGCGACTATTTTTCTGCAAAAATCGCGGAGCATATAAAAAAATCCAGGCCCGTCAGAGCAATCCTGGGCAAACGTAGAGTCCAGTATTATAGACTCAAGTTAGCCGATGTCTATCACAGGAATGGATTGAGAGGTTTGATATTTAAGATCATTGGATTTTTGTTCAAGTCCGTACTGGATTATAAAGTCGTCTATCTTTTTCGGCACGACGGGCGGCAGGAGACTATCCCCACTCCCAAGATAGAGGTGGAAATAAAAATGCTGGGCATCGAGGATGTCGACCAGATAGCCACGTTTTACGGCGTGAGAGAAGGCTCGGATAAACATAAAACCATAGTCCGGAGGTTTGAGAACAAGGCAGATTGTTTTGCCGCCTTCCACAACGGAAACATCGTCTATGTAAGCTGGACTCTCTTTGGTGAGGATTTCTGGAGCGATTACAACCTATCGGTCAAACCTGAAAGCGATGAAGTAGTTTTCTGCGATGCTTTAGCTTCGCCAATATACAGGGGAATGGGATTATATACTTACATGCTGGCTTATAAGCTCAACAAATATTCCCGGGAGGGTTACCGAGCGTTATCCGCAATTGCGAGATCGAACACTCCGGCTTTGAAGACGACGGCGAAATTTGGTTTTAGCCGTCTCCGGACGTATCGAAGGCTGAAGCTCTTTTCCAGATGGGTAATATGATAAATATAGTTTTCATCATAGACTATATGTTGGGCGCTAACGGTGGCACCGAGGGTCAGCTGCTAATGCTCCTGAACAGGCTGGATAGGAGCAGGTTTAACGTCCACCTTTTCTGCCTCAAAAATACCGACTGGCTGGAAAACAGCGAACTGGATTTTCGGGTAAAGGTACTGGATGTCAAGAGACTCTTCAGTGCAAATACTGTAATGAAAATGTTTGAGTTTAGAAAATATTGTAAGGCACACGACATCAATATTATTCAAACGCATTTTAATGACAGTTATATTTTTGGAGTTCTTGCGGCGCGTCTTTCGAATATAAAGAATATCATCGTTTGTCGGAGGAACCTGGGTCCCGGATTCTGGGGGAATAAAGCCCTCCTCTTCGTTTATAGAATATTAAGGTATATTACGCCGAAATATCTGGCAAACAGTCAGGCGACCAGAGAATCTATAATAAAATATGAGGGCATAAGCCCGGAAAGGATAAGTGTAATATACAACGGCCTCGACATGAAACGCTTCGAAATAATCGACGATGATTATCGACTGCAGGCTCGCCGGGATCTGGGAATCGATGGATCGCAAATTCTGGTGGGTATGGTCTCACATATGAGAAAGGATAAGAATTTTGAGCTTTTTCTGGATGCGGCGGCCAGGGTCCATAAGAGTCATCCCGAAACGCAATTCATGATCCTGGGAGAGGGGCCATATCGACCGAATATCGAAAGACGGATCGAAGATCTGGGGCTGCAGGATTCCGTTTCTCTGATCGGCTCTGTGAACGATGTGGTTCCGTATCTTGCGGCGATGGATATTGCCTGCTTGACCACGGATGGCGAGAGTTTTTCAAATTCGATATTGGAATATCTTGCCGCAGGTCTTCCGGTGGTTGCCACTGAGGTAGGCGGGAATATCGAGGCTTTAAAAGAAAATGGATTCCTTTTCCCGCGAAACAATTTAGAGAAATTTGTTGATTTATTGACAGCTCTGATACAAGATAAACAGATGAGATGCCGGGTCGGGATCAGCGGCAGAACAGAGGCGGCCTCTCACTATGGAGTTGGCAAAATGATCTCCGAATATGAAGAGGTTTTCCTAAAAGTGCGTGGCACCTTATGACAGCGAATCGGGATGAGTGGTGCAGATACCAGTGTCTAATAAAGAAACGGCCTGTTCAGGTAACGGGCAGCAGACAATCTGTTGCAGAAAAGAGAGAGAAACGTCTACATGACGAACCAATTGGCAATCAGCAGGTTAAATGAGCGGGTATTTGGCTGATAGGTGGCACTATTCTTGCATTGAGCTCTGGTTGTGGTTAACAATAATGGCAACGGGTGGGGATGGTCGGATCTTCTCAGGTTCTAATAATCAGACCCTCTCTGCCGATTATGAGTCATGAAGGCAATAAAATTTGGAGTCTCTTAATGGGGGGTTCTGAACTCGAGGATATCGATCGATGTCTTTGGGCTGTAGAGACTAAGGAGGAAAAGTGATTTATAATAAGGCACCGGGAAGGCGATACAGGCAAATCGCTCGAACAATGTCAATATTATTTATGACCCTTGTTGTGTTCTCATCTATATCGTATGGCGCTCAGCACGTGATAACGTCATTGCCGTTTACGATTACGACCGGCCACAACAATGATACACTCTATATGAGTGGAAATCTAAGTGCAGCTGGAAACGCTATAACGATCGATGCAGGTGTAACAGGATTCTATTTAAGGGGCAAAGGCGATACCATCACGTTCAATACCGATGAGGGCAACGGTGCATACGGGATAGAGTTTAACTCAAATACCTACTTCAAGATCGACTCGTTGACCATTATACAATATTCGGCACAAGGAACTAACTGTGTGGGCATGAGAATTGTCGGGGGAACCCATGATGCCCAAATTTATGATTGTAATGTTCACGTAAAAGGAAAAGATTGTAATAATATTTATCATACGTCAAGCACCAGAAGTTACAACTTTGAGATTTTCAGCGGTAACTGGACGAGCTTTTCTGATTCTTTTACTAATCGATGTCAAAATAGTGGTGCTGCTATTATAGGGGGCTATGCTTCTATTACGGGACAGGGAGATTATGGTTACTGGATTCACAAGGTTACAATTGATAGTTGTCCTGCAGTGGGTATCTATGCTGACGAGAAAAGTTTAATAGATTCAAATACCGTATATGTCAACGCTCATACCGATGTTTATGATTATCCATCAGGACAAACTTGTTGGAGTGCCGATAATTCTTGGGGGATAGTATTGGCAAGCGCAATGCCTGGTGCGCGGGTAATGGGCAATTATGTCCGTGTCAGGAGTAATCATGAGGGTGGTCGGGGAATTACACTGGGGGATCCTCAAGGTAGTGAGTCGGAGCCAATCGATGTATCTTATAATGATGTATTGGTTACGCAAGGGCGATCAGACTATGAGGGAGCCACCCCTTTTACCCATGGAATTGAGATAGAACCCGATGACGCAAATGCTGGTATTAACTGGTTGAATATTCATCACAATAGGATTGAAACATATGTGGATACGCTTGCATCCACGACCCACGTACCCGCCATTGGATATGCTCTTTCGATTGTTTTGGATATTATCAATGGGAATAATCACGATATTAATATTTACAACAACACAGTCATCGCCAATGGCGATACCAGGGGCAACAACTTTGCTTCTGGTGTAGGGCGCGCAGCAGCCTTTAATCTTATTTCAGATGATACTGTCAATTCTATATTATCATATAATAATCGCTACGTGTCTAATAGTGTTTGCTGGTCTTTTGGAAGGGCAGCGGCACAAAGCAATTATACGATAAGTATTGGAGATACGCTCGAATGGAACAATCCCCACTATGGTGATTATCTCGGCACCAACGAGAGTGGCCCGATAGTATTCACAGAAGGCCAGAACTCTCTCGATCATTATTTCATAGATGCGGTTTATACGGGTGACAATAATCATCCTGATAGCACAGCGGATACTTATGCGGGCGGAACTAAAATAGTCTTTCACCAGAAAACTCTGAGAGTATACGTCTATGGCAATAACGATTTCCCGGTTCCTGGCGCCTCCGTCTGGGCTGTGAATAATTACGGAGATTCGGTGCTGGTGGGAACCTCTAATTCGCAGGGATTCGTGGCCGGCATCGTAACCTACGACTATGATAGGTGGGATGGCGCCGCGTACTACGATTCGTTATATAACGATTTTACATTGAAGGCGAAAAAGGATAATGACAGCACGATTGTCTCTTATACGGTTGCATCTACCTCGGCGCCACCGATTCTGATTCTATCGAACACCTCAGGGGAAGATCCTCCCGAGGATGTCATGGCACCAGGCAGGGTGGATGATTTAGATGGTGTGCCGGGGGGTACGCATGGCGAAGTCGATTTAGCTTGGACGGCACCGGGCGACGATGGAAATATCGGGACGGCCGCCTATTATGTCATAAGATATTCAACCGCACGGATCACCGAGATCAACTGGGCCTCTGCTCCGGTCGTGCCGAATCCGCCGGTCCCATTGGAATCAGGAACCTTTCAGACTTTCACGGTTAACGGATTAGGTGAAGGCGAGAGATATTATTTTGGAATTAAAGCTTACGATGATGCCGGCAACGTTGCTCCCCTGTCTAATATCCCCAGTTCCTTAGCATGCGGTATCGCGGTACCGCCGCCCCTTGAAACCCTGATCGATCCTGATAACGCCTCGGTCGAGGCTATCTCTTTAGCCGTCGATTCATATCTGCCGGTGTATTATGAGTTCGCCCTGGATACGGTTGAGAATTTCGCGAATCCCAGGATAGAAGTGGACCTGTTGGCAGATTCGACGGCTTCGGCCGCGTTTGGCGGTTTGTCTGAAGAATTCAGCTATTTCTGGCGTTCCCGTGCCGTGGCCTCAGATCAATCGGATTCCAGCAACTGGTCTCAGATGATAGCTTTCAATATCCTTACGGGCGTTACCCAGACGCTTGCCAGCTCGAACTGCATATATCCGCGGGAGGGCCAGGCCATCCAGACAAACAGGCCGGTTTTTATAGTCGAATACGTAGCCGATATTGCGGGAGTCTATTTTCAGGTGGACGATAATGCCAGCTTTGACTCCCCCCTGGAATCGGGGCCGATCCAGACAATACCGAATATTGATACCGAATGGCAGATCACTGAGTCCCTCTCAAATGGTATGACCTATTACTGGCGTATAAGTTCGGATAACACGGTCTGGACTGCGCCCATTATCTTCAGCGCCTCTCTGGATATCCATCCCTATCCCAACCCTTTCAGGGTTTCCGAAGGCCACACGAATATCACATTTACCAACCTGCCGCCTGAATCCAGGCTCACGGTTGCAACGGTTTCCGGCAATATAGTAAGGAGGATCGAGGGCATCGGGCCCGATAACTGGGTCTGGGATGTAAGGAACGATGATGGAAAAGTGCTGGCCTCCGGTGTATACCTTTATGTTATCGAATTCAAAAACGGGTATTCCAGAGATAAGTTCATGGTGATAAGATAGAAGCGAGTATGAAATTTATCTTATGCTGTGGGAAGGCCGTGGAGATTACGGCCTTCTCTTTATAGAACGAATCCTCTTATGATCCAGGGATCAGAGGTTAGTATCGTTTATCAAGGTTGCAGGCCAGGCGAATAAGAGCGGAAAATTTCATAGATCCTTTTTCCCACCACGGGCCATGTATGATTGGATCTTAACTTTTCGAATCCCGATTTTCCCAATTCAGTAGCCAGGCCGGGATTCTCCAGTATCCTGATCAGGTATTCCGCCAGAGTCCCCGTATCCCCCGGCTCTATGATGAAACCCGTTTTGCCATCATCTATCAGTTCGGGCATGGCGTCGACGGTGGTTCCGATACATGGCAGTTTGCATGACATAGCTTCCAGAAAAACCTGGCCCACAGGTTCATTTCTTGAAGGCATGGCGAATAGCGAATGTTGATAGTAGAATTCTTTCACTCTGTTTTTGTCGGTAATTCTGCCCAGATAATTCAAACCTTCGCCCTGAATGTTCAGGTTTGTCGGCCCGATAATCGTTAACTGTGCATCCGGAACGGCCGTCCTTGCTTCGCTGAAAGCGGAAAGGAGCGTATCCAGTCCCTTCCCCTTAAACCCTTTACCGATAAAGAGTATTTTCTTCGCTGTGTAATCGGGGAATCTATCGGGTTCCAATTTATCGTAGGGAGCGCCGACGCCGGCGCCCACGGTCACCACCTTTTCAGGCCGGACGCCGTAATCATTGATGATAGATTGTCTGGCATTCTCGGTAGAGGTCAATACTTTTACGGCCTTATTGTAAAGATCTATTTCCTTTCTGATCCAGAACTCTTCTTCCTTACCCGGCTTTCTCTTCCATTCGCTGTTTCTTTTCTTGGAGAGCAAAGAAGTATAATCGACCTGGAGAAAAAACGGCAGGTTTATGCCCTCCTCTGTCGGATCCCACAGGCTCCCGATCTGGTATATAATATCAACACCGCTCTGATATTGCCTGATTTTCTTTCGGGCGAATGCCGATTTCCTTTTGAAAGCTGATATCGAAGTATGATATTGAAGATCTCTTTTAAGCGCCCATCTCTTTTTTCCGGGATAGAAGCTCTTAGCGGTACAGTATATCTTAAAAATCGGAAGTTCGACCTCGATATGTTTTATAGTTTGATCGTAAGCCGCCAGAGCGTCAAAGAATGATGTTTCAAAGCCGGAAAAAATTCTGCTTGGAGAGAGCCCGAGTATCTTCATAACTGATGCAGGGATGGGGTAATGTTTTGGAAAGCCATCGTTTTATATCGTTAAAAGCCTGTTAAATCATCCTGAGATCTACTACGAATTACGGTTCAAGATTCAGATATTTTTATCAGATTCCCTGGCCTCTTGACAACCTATGTTCAAAGAGCGTTTTGGACGCTCTAATAATATAGTAGCAGACGCCTTTCCGTTTCGCAAGGCATTTTAATCAGGCGCATCTGATATCCATGCAGGCGGTGCCATCCGGTGTTGTTCGGGAATAAGCTGAAGGTGAATTGAGCGGTGTTAAAATATCTACAATGGAGGCTGTTTTGAGTGCTGGTTTGTGCGGTCGGACCGGCGCCGGTCAGGTTGTGCAGCCTGGGAATATCCTTTGAGGGGGGTACGCTTTTGAACCAGAAAGGCACTTCCCATACGGGCTTTGCCTCCTTTCAGGGGATTTGCGAATTGGCGTGATGATAAATGCGGCCGCCCCCGCAAGCGCAAAATTTACCCATAGTTGCGATTATACAGAAACTTCTGGACAATCGTACTCGTATCCGATCTATGACCAACGAAGAAACATTGCGCGAACATCTGGCGAAGTTCTTAAACTGGGATTGTGCGCATCAGAGTTTTGATATGATCGCCGATTTCCCGGAGAGGGTCAGAGGAACCAGGCCGGAAGGTATGCCGTATACTGCGTGGCAGCTATTAGAGCATATGCGCATATGCCAATGGGATATCCTGGAGTTTTGCCGGAACCCTGATCATGTCTCGCCGAAGTTTCCCGATGGCTACTGGCCCGAAAGCGGCACCCCTTCTGATCGAGAAGCCTGGGATAATAGCGTGAATAGCTTTCGCTCGGATCTGAAGGCTATGCAGAACCTCATAGCCGATCCATCCACGGATCTGTTTCGTTCGATATCGCATGGGGACGGACAGACCATTCTGCGAGAGGCGCTACTCCTTGCGGACCACAATTCTTATCATCTGGGGCAGTTGATGGCCGTGCGGCGGCTCCTCGGCGCCTGGCCTGACAATACGGCCGGGAAGTAGTAAGATTATCGTCCGGCCAGACAGGTCAGGGAACTATTGAAGATATTCCGTTGGTAGGTCTTTAAAGCATCCCCGGCTTCCTGTTCCGGGCTGCCCATTCGATTACCTGCTTGATCCTTTTTTCTCGCGTCTCATCTTTTTTTGCGGCTGCTATCCATTCAATATACATTCTTCTATAACCGGCTGCGAAATTCTCGAAATTTCCCAGAGCTTTTTTATTTTTGGCTAATGCTCTTTTGAAAGCCAGAGGGATAACCAGCTTCTTTGATCGCTTGTCCCTCAACTCTTTTTCATTATTCTTCATTTCATTGAACCGGGCCGATCCTGCCCCGGTCATCTTTCCCGCCCGGATCATCTTCTTAGCCCTTCTTATATTCAGTTCGGACCATCTGCTTTTCTTCCTGCGGGGAGTAAATTTCTGAGCATACCTCTCATCATCTATCCTCTGCACGGTACTATCTATCCACCCGAAACACAGAGCCTCCTCGACCGCATCATCGTATGGAATTCTACGCTTACCCGTGTGTTTCTTATAATAGATCAACCAGATCTCCTTTTTGGCTTCCTGGTTCTTTTTCAGCCATGCGCGCCAATCATCTCGATTTGTTATGTAGAGCGTTTCGGTTATTCTCATGCTACAGTCCCCGGTTGCATCTCGAAGGAAATCGTTGATTAACCTCCATGGAAATTAAGATACCGATCCTGGCTTTTCACGTCAACCCCCCTTCCATTCAATATTGTCGGCGATTGCCATATAGAAAACGCTTGTGAAATTGAAGAACATATTCTTATATTTGAGCAAGCATGAACAGGAGATCAGGTAACCGGCTCGCGGATCGTATGCCAATATCCTCCGAGACATTGATCAGGGAAATAGCAATCGATGGTAAGATTTTACATTATTTAAGAAGGTGGAGGTGTAAGATGAAATCGATCAGAATTATGGCAATCCTGTCAATGATAATTCCGGTCGTCATTATAACAGGCTGCGGAGAGGACAATGACCCCACCGGCCCGGATACCAGCATTCCAGCCGGGCTTATCGCCACCTGGACATACCAGTCAGCGACTATTGGCGGACAGGAGATTAATCTCGGGATAGCGCTTCAATGGCAGGAGGGTACTGTCTCCGCCAGATTTATGGTCAGTGACGATGGGACTTTTGTTAACGAGGAACTCGATATTGCAGATACGGTTCAATGGACTGAAAGAGGCACGTTTACAGTAAGCGATAATAACGCTACTATAACAATAACCAGCGACAGCGACGGGCCTGTCGATCCGCCCGATATCATGAGCGGGACCTGGGCGTTGAATGGGAACCTACTGACTCTAACGACTTCCATGGAAGGACTTGCAGTAGTGATTGTCGCAGTAAAATAGCTTCCGGGCGCTCGTTTAATAGAGGATACAGACAACCGCAATTATCATAAATCGAGATGCGCATCGGAATTCTCTCAGAACAGAAAGAAATAGTCATCTCAAGACATCTGCGCCCGTGGTGCGTTTGTTCATGGGCTATAATTATCTTAATCGCTCTGGTGCCGACCGTAGTTTTTGCTCAGGGCGGGACCTTGACCGGCGAAGTCACTAACAGTAGTGACGGAGAACCGCTTTTCGGCGCAAATATTATGATGAGATATCAAGACACGTCATTGAATGTTATGGGAACGACAACCGATGATAATGGCCGTTACGAGATCACAGGTATTCCTCCGGGAGAATATGCCGTTACGATTTCTTTTATCGGTTTCATCGCCGGTGAATTTACGGGCGTAATAATTTCGGAATCCGGGACGACGACCCTGAACGCCGAATTGACTCATGGGGCCGTAATTGTCGAGGACGTCCTCGTAACGGCTTCGCGCCGGCCGGAGAAAATCCTGGAAGCGCCGGCATCGGTGAGTGTAATCGGGGCAGAAGACATTGAAGCACGCGTTGTTCTCACGCCGAGCGAGCATGTCAAGGGGCTGCCGGGAGTCGATGTCGCCACTACCGGATTGAACCAGTCAAATGTCGTGGTTCGCGGATTCAACAACGTATTCTCCGGCGCCCTGCTGGTACTCACCGATAACCGTCTGGCCCGGGTGCCGTCTCTGCGATATAACGCATACAACTTCATTCCCACAGTAAACGAGGATATCGAGCGAATCGAAATCGTCTCGGGTCCGGGCTCGGCCTTATACGGTCCTAACTCGGCGTCCGGAATAATGCATATAATCACGAAATCGCCATTCACCTCCGAGGGAACTACGGTCAGCATCGGCGGCGGTGCGCGCAGTCTATACACCGGATCATTCCTTCATGCCAGAAGCATCAAGAACAGGATCGGTTACAAGATCTCAGGGCAGTATTATAGGGGAGAGGACTGGGAATCTTTCGATGCTTACGAACCGGATTCCATTCGTTTGTTCAGGCCTACGTCGACAGGTCCGGAGTATATTGGGGAATGGAGGCCGAATCGGCGAGATTTTGATGTCGAAAAGATCGCCGGCGAAGCGAGAGTTGATTTTATTGTCAATCGAGACTTATCTCTTATTTTGAACGGGGGTTTCAACAGGGCGAGCGGTATTGAATTGACCAGTCTCGGGGCCGCACAGGCGATCGACTGGACCTATTTTTTCGCCCAGGCTCGCATTAAATATAAAGACCTGTTCGCTCAGGGCTTTGTTAATGCCAGCGATGCCGGCGATACTTACCTGCTTCGGACAGGCCAGTTGGTAATCGATAAATCGAGGGTCTGGGCGGGACAAATCCAGCATCAATTTAATCCAGGCGACAGGTTATCTCTCACATACGGCCTCGATGCTCTGCTGACGCGGCCTAATACCGAGTCCACGATCAATGGGCGTAACGAACAGAACGATAGCATAAATGAGTTTGGACTCTATCTGCAATCCGAGACAAGGCTATCAGAGCGTCTGAAGTTTATCGGCGCGGCAAGAATTGATGATCATAACAGGATTGACGGCGCGATATTCTCACCGCGAGCGGCGATAACCTACCAGCCCGATTCGGATAATAACCTTCGCCTCACTTATAATCGAGCTTACTCCACGCCCGACAACGTCAATCTTTATCTCGATATTCTGCAGGCCGAAGACCCGTTTGGAGTCGGCGCCGCATTTGAACCGCTGCTGGGATTCAGCCCCGATATTGATATCCGCGTCCAGGGGGTTCCCGAGACAGGATTCCACTGGCGCATCAACGGGAATGGCCCGCAATTCCGCTCGTCCTTTGCTCCACTCGATCCGCGCGGCCTTGATACTGGAGACTTCATAGATTTTAATGACCCTGTTTTCACCAACGTAATGTGGACGGCCGGCCGCGAGGCTGTTTTTTCCGGTTTCGCCTCCCTCTTGGCTGCCCTGAATTTTCCTCAACAGACAATCGATTCTTTATCGACCTCCCTGCAGGCGGTAACTCCCACTACGGTGTCGGGGGTAAACAATGCTCTGAAGACGTTTAATATCGATACCAGGTCGTTCGATCCCACCGAGAGGGGAGATATTTCCGATATCGATCCTCTGGAGCCCTCCTATACCAGGACAATTGAATTTGGCTACAAAGGCGTCTTTGGCGAACGCATGAAGTTCAGTTTCGATGCGTATCGCACCGAGAGAGACAATTTCGTGGGCCCGCTGGCTATTGAAACTCCAAATATTTTTCTCGATCAGGAGACCCTCTCAGCTTATCTCGAGCAGAAATTTGATTCAATCCTGGCCGATCCGGCCAATGCCGACTACGCCTCGACGCTTGCCATTCTCGATGATACGACTTTCTTCGGCAATGGAAATGGCAGTCCGGTTGACGAACTTATAAGTATCTTTGGCTATGGAGCAACTCAGATTCCATTCGGTACTGTCAGCCCTCAGGAGGCACTGGATCCCGAAGCCGTGCTGGTTACTTTTCGAAATTTCGGAGACGTCGCCTTATACGGCGCCGATCTGGCTTTCGCCTTTGACTTGAGCCAATACCTGAGTTTAGGATGCAGCTATTCATACATTTCAAAAAACTTCTTTAAAAAATCGGACGAACAGGTGCACGATATCTACCTTAACGCCCCGAAGCACAAGTTCGGAGTTTATCTTCAGTATGCCAATCCGAGAATCGGGCTTTTCGCCCATACCCGCTTGAGATTCGTAGATGCTTTCGATATGTACGGCCCGTTTGTCGGAACCAGGGTTGAATCGTACACGGTAGTCGACATGAATCTGAGGTGGAATCTGCTCTACAAACTGCAATTGGCCGTGACCGTGCAGAATCTTCTGGACAATGAGCATTCTGAATTTGTGGGAGCGCCGGAGATAGGACGGCTTGCCATGCTGCGCGCTTCGTATTCGTTTTGAATCGAGGGAGCATATTCACAACAAGGTTTTCTATTGATCTGTTGTTGAATTATGATTAATATAGATTACAATCTTCTCTTGATGACTGGAGGAGAAATTAATACGGCTACCCGCAATAACGGAAAAATCGAGGCGGTGCCCGAGAGTTCCGGCCACCTCTCATAAGGATTAGGATGTAGAGATGGAAAAGAAAGCGAAATTGAAAGACGGCAGTGAGGTTCTCATCAGAGAGCTGAGAAAGGACGACATAGGCAGATCCCATGCCTTTTTTCGGGCACTTCCCAAAGAGGATAGGGCCTACCTTCGTGTCGATGTCACAAGGCGGGAAGTTGTTGAACGGAGAATCAAGGCCATGGAATCGGGAGAGGTCAGTCGGCTGGCAGCTCTTGTCGGGGATGAAATCGTGGCCGACGGATCTCTGGAACGAGAAATTCTGGACTGGAAAAAACATATAGCGGAATTGCGACTGATTGTAGCACATTCATTTCAGCGCAAGGGACTTGGCCTCTTGATGGCTCGTGAGCTTTTTGGGCTGGCTGCCAGCCAGAAGGTTGAGGAGATCCTTGTGAGGATTATGGCGCCACAGGTCGGAGCCCTGAGCATTTTTAAAAGGCTTGGATTCCATCAGGATGCCATCCTGCACGATTACGTGAAGGATATTGACGGCAAAAAACAGGACCTTATTTTGATGCGGTGTGATCTGGAGTCACTCTGGCAAAAGTTGGGGGATTTTATGGATGATTTCGACTGGCAACGTTCCCGTTGATACCTATCATATTGCAACCCAACAAGTTAACGGCGAGAGTATGTTTGTTAGAATAAGATCCTTGCCTGATGATAAAAAAAACTATTGACAAAAAACCATATATGGTTATCTTGCATTTGTGATGGCAGAGTTGAGAAATAGCATTCGTTTGTCCCGCTATTATTGGTGGTATGGATATAAATACGATCGGATAGCGGCTTCTGCCTATTAGCTGAGAATCGAAAAATCAATTAAGAGCCTGCTGTCCGACGAGGACAGCAGGTTTTTTTGTGGAGAATTTATGGATTTAACAGACATTTTGAAGAGTAACAGCAGAAAGGCCGTACTGGAGCCGTTGATTGCCGATCTTCCGGCTGATCTTGAAACGCCTGTTTCAGCGTTCTTGAAGCTGAGGCCTGTGGGGGCGAAGTTTCTGCTGGAGAGTGCGGACGGCATAGAACTAACCGGACGATATACGTTTATCGGCATCAGGCCGAGATTCAAAGTCAACATTTTCCGGGAAAAATCTGTAATTGTCTCTCCGGGGAGGACGGATGATTTCCTGCATTCGGGTATGGGAGATCCGTTTTCGGCCCTGCGACATATAACAAAGTCCATAAGCCTGGAATCGAATCCTTCAAGCCTGACTCTCTTAGGAGGGCTCGTCGGTCATATCAATTACGAGATGGTTGGCTTTTTCGAACCGCATCTCGGCCTGCTTGACGATTGTAACGAAACGCACCTGGCCAGCTTTTATATGGTGGATACTCTTCTTGTATTCGATCATTTCACGAGGCGGATGCAGGTCATCGCGCTGATTCCGAAGGGAAGTGATTCGGCAAAGGTAGAAGGAGAAAGGACAATCGATGAGATTTTGTCCGCGCTCAGATCGGATATAGAAATTCCACCAACCAAAGCGACAGAATCAAACGAGAATTTCAGATCGAATTTCACGCAGGAGCGTTTTGAGAAGATTGTCGAGGATGCCAGAGGACATATACTAAAAGGAAATATATTTCAGGGCGTCCTTTCCCAGGCTCTGAAGGCCAGAATCGATATAGACAGTTTTCAGATTTACCGCGCCCTTAGAATGTTAAATCCCTCTCCTTATATGTATTACCTGGATATGGACGGCCTGGCGTTGATAGGGTCCTCGCCCGAAACCATGGTGAAATTAAGCGGAGACGTTGCCACGCTCCGTCCCATAGCGGGTACTCGTCCCAGAGGAAAGGATGAAACAGAGGATAGGCGGCTCGAGAAAGAGCTTCTATCCGATGACAAGGAGAGGGCCGAACATATCATGCTTGTCGATCTGGGGCGCAATGATCTTGGCAGAGCGTGCGAGTACGGGTCCGTGGCTGTCGACAAGCTGATGGAGGTCGAGCGTTTTTCGCACGTCATGCATTTAACCTCGACCGTCACCGGCCGGCTGAAAAAGGGAAAGGACCAGTTCGATCTGTTCAGGTCGGCTTTTCCTGCAGGCACAGTCACAGGGGCACCGAAGATCAGGGCCATGGAGTTGATACGCCAGCTTGAAGGACAGCCCCGCGGACCATACGCCGGAAGCGTTGGATATTTTTCATTATCGGGGGATATGGATACGTGTATTACTATCAGGACCATCATAATGAGGGGAAACGAGATTATTCTGCAAGCGGGCGCCGGAATCGTTGCGGATTCCAAACCTCAATTCGAATATCAGGAAACATTGAATAAACTCCAGGCTCTCAAAGCCGCCGTGTCAAACGCAGAAGGGGGATTGACATGATAGTCTTTGTGGATAACTACGACTCGTTCATTTACAATATCGTTCAATACGTCGGACCGATCGACCCGGATCTAAAGGTTTTCCGCAATGATGAAATCGATCTCGAGGGTGTAAGAAAGCTCAGACCCCGCAAAATTATAATCTCGCCCGGCCCGGGTCATCCGGATGACGCAGGCATCTCGTGTGAGATTGTTAGAGCCTTTTTCGATAAGATTCCCATACTGGGCATTTGTCTGGGGCATCAGGCAATAGCCAGGGCGTTTGGCGGCGAAGTAGGAGAGGCTCCTGAACTTCTTCATGGGAAATCGTCGCAGGTCTTCCATAAAGCTATTGGAATCTTGAATGGCATGCCAAATCCGTTTACAGCCGGGCGATATCATTCGCTGGCTGTGTTCGAAGAGAAGCTGCCCGACTCGCTCGAGGTAATAGCCTATACATCGAAAGGCGACATCATGGGGATAAAGCACCGCCAGTATCCCGTTTATGGATTGCAATTTCACCCTGAGTCGGTCCTTACCGAAGGCGGGGAGAAGATAATAGCAAACTTTCTGAATGGTAACATATGAGTAATAAGGAAATTGTATCAAAATTGATCGGCGGATCGGATCTGACCGCTGAGGAGACCGAACAATTTATGGGAGATATTGCCGACGGCAATCTTGCCCCCGCCCGGAGCGCCGCGTTTCTCACGGCGCTGGCAATCAAGGGAGAAACTCCCGAGGAGATAGCCGGATGCGCAAAGGCATTTCGTGACAGGTCGCTTAAGGTACCGCATAATCAGAAGATGGTATTTGATTGTTGCGGCACCGGCGGCGACGGTTCGGGGAGCTTCAATATATCGACTGCCGTGGCATTTGTTATGGCGGCCTGCGGTGTTCCGACTGCCAAGCATGGTAATCGCTCCATTTCGTCCCTTTGCGGCTCGGCTGATGTTCTGGAGGAATTGGGAATTAAGATCGGTCTCAAGCCGAAATCTGCGGCCACCTGTCTCGATGAGATAGGTATCTGTTTTATCTTTGCCCCATTTTACCATCCGGCGATGAAACACGCCGCGCCTGTCAGAAAGGAGCTTGGTTTTAGAACCGTTTTCAATCTTCTAGGCCCTCTGATGAATCCGGCGGATGCAACGCATCAAATAATAGGTGCGCCGTCTATGGATATAGGACGGAAACTGGCTATGACTGCATTTCGCCTGAAGAGCGGTGAGATTCGGCTTTTGTATAACTCGGAGGGAATGGATGAACTGGTGCCGTTCGGGGAAAACTGGATAATATCGGCCGGTGAGAATGGTGTGGAAGAATGCAGATTAGATATTGCCTTTATCGGCCGCGCAGATAAATCGAGTATAAAAGGCGGTTCGGCAGGTGAGAACGCCCCCATCATAAAGAAAATATTCGAAGGGGAAAAATCACCCCGGAGAGATGCGGTCGTCCTTAACGCCGCTGTGGGATTGGTATTAACCGATACAGCATCGGATTACAAAGAGGGCATGAAGGTGGCGGAGGAAACCATTGACTCCGGAATGGCGGCCCTGAAGCTGGAAAAATTGATAGAACTCTCAAATAGACTCGTGTGATGTTGGAAAAGATAGTCTCAACAAAAAAGAGGTCGCTTGGCGCCATTGACAGGGGAAGATGGGAGGACCAACTTCGGTCGATGCTTTCCAATATTCCACCTGTTAATTCTTTTATCGATGCAATTACGGGGAAGGACAAACCGGCCCTGATTGCCGAGTTTAAAAGAAGATCGCCGTCCGCGGGGACTATCAATGATTCAGTCGACCCGGTCGAACAGGCCATTCTTTATGAGAAGGGTGGAGCATCGGCGGTTTCGGTTCTAACCGAGGAGGATTATTTCGGCGGACGCCTCGATGATATCGGGAAGATAAAATCAGCAGTCGGGTTACCAATTCTGCGGAAGGATTTCATATTCGATCCTCTTCAGATATTGGAAGCCCGAGCGGCCGGAGCAGACGCAGTTTTGCTGATTGTCGGGATTCTGGATTTTGGAATATTAAAGACTCTTCTGGATGAGGCTGCACGCCATAATCTTGACTGTCTTTGCGAGGTTCATTCGGAAGCCGAAATAGAGACGGCTCTCTCCTGCGGAGCGCGAATGATAGGCATAAACAACCGAGATTTAAACACTTTTGAAATCAACCTTGATGTAACAAAACGTCTGCGTCCGGAGATACCGGAAAATATCACGGTAGTTTCTGAGAGCGGTATTCATACGCCGGAGGACGTTGCGTTTGTCCGGCGCTGTGGTGTGGACGCCATACTTGTAGGCACCGAACTGATGAAGGCGCGCGATGTCTCAGGGAAGATTGCGGAGATAATGGGATGTCGGCCAAGGTAAAAATTTGCGGCATCACAAATCTCGAGGACGCGCTGCTCTCTCATACGCTCGGCGCGGACATGCTGGGCATGATATTTGCCAGAAGTCCAAGGAGAATATCTATTTCTACGGCAGCTGATATCGCTTTACGGCTTTCGGGAAAGGTCGCTCTGGTCGGCGTATTCTCAGATCCTGACGATCCTCAGATTGGTGAAGTTTGTGAAAGGATCAAGCTGGATATGTTACAGATCTATTTCGGTGAAAACGTCAACGGATTTCCCAGCTATCCGCTTCCCATTTTACCCTCATACTGGGTCAAAGAGAAAACGGATATTTCAAAGATCGAATTAGCCGGATCACTGCTCGATTTCAAGAGGGCTCCTCGCTTGCTCGGGAAATGCCGATCTGAGAATATCGATATGAGCGAAGCGATCCTTGCCGGAGGGCTGCACAGTGGAAATGTGGACAGTATTTTAAAAACCCTTAAGCCCTTCGGAGTGGACGTGGCACGGGGGGTTGAGAGCGAACCGGGGAAAAAAGATAAGGCCAAGCTCGAGCAATTCATCCGGAAGGTGAAATCATGAAAGTCCCCGATCGATTCGGTTTCTTCGGTCCCTACGGCGGCCGTTACGTTCCCGAGACCTTGATATCTGCTCTGGACGACCTTGAACAAGCCTTTGATAAATATAGAAAAGACGGGGATTTCATTTCCGAGCTTAACGGTCTTCTTAAGGACTTTTCCGGCAGGCCGACTCCGCTTTACGAGGCGGCCAATATCTCGCGACGCTGGGGAGCGAAAATCTATCTTAAACGTGAAGATCTGAACCACACCGGCGCGCACAAGATAAACAACACGCTGGGCCAGGCGCTGCTTGCCAGAAGGCTGGGGAAAACGAGAATAATCGCGGAAACCGGCGCGGGTCAGCATGGAGTCGCAACGGCATCGGCCTGTTCTCTATTAGGACTAAAATGTATCGTTTATATGGGAATAATCGATGCCGCCCGGCAGAAGCCCAACCTTTTGAGAATGCAGATGATGGGAGCCGAGGTGGTGGAGGTAAAATCGGGATCGGGCACGCTCAAAGACGCCTGCAACGAGGCTATACGTGATTGGGTGGCTAACGTCGACGACACGCATTATATCATCGGCTCAACCGTGGGGCCCCATCCCTATCCTCTGCTGGTAAGGCATTTTCAAAAGATTATCGGGGAAGAGACCCGACGTCAGATTATAGCCAAAGAAAACAGGCTTCCCGATTATGTATTCGCTTGTGTGGGAGGCGGCTCAAACGCTCTGGGTATATTTCATGGTTTTTTGAAAAATAATGGTGTCGGTCTGGTAGGAGTCGAATCCGCCGGGCATGGCCTGAGAAGCGGGCGTCACGCGGCCACATTGGCCCGCGGAAAGCCGGGTGTACTTCATGGTTCGTTGTCGTATCTGTTGCAGGATGACGATGGTCAAATTGTTCCCACGGAAACACAGGCGGCCGGTCTCGATTACCCTGGGGTTGGGCCCGAACACAGTTACTTAAAAGATATCGGAAGAGTCCGGTACCTGTCGGTTACGGATAAACAGGCGGTCGATGCCTGCTTTGAGCTTTCCCGTTACGAAGGGATAATCCCGGCGTTGGAATCATCGTACGCTCTGGCGGCCGTTAAGCGACTCGCAAAGGGCGAGGGAAAAGGGAAGCTGATCGTGGTGAATCTCTCCGGAAGGGGAGATAAAGACCTCGATAGCATAAAGGATTATGAAAACGGCAATAAGTAGAAAACTCGGCAAACGAGGTGGGCGAAAGGCGCTGGTGCCTTACCTGACCTGTGGCTTTCCCGATATGAACAGCTTTGAAAGTCTGGCTCTTTCTGTATGCGACGCGGGAGTGGATATGATTGAAATCGGGCTCCCGTTCTCAGATCCGCTCGCCGATGGGCCGACAATACAATATTCGTCGAAGACGTCGCTGGATAACGGGTTTAACCTCGAAAGAGGTTTCGCTTCCATCAAGCGGATCGCCGGAAGCACCGAAATACCGATTATCGTTATGACCTACCTGAATATCATCAGCGCCATGGGGGAGACAAAATTCTTTCGGCAATGCAGAAAAGCGGGTATCTCGGGATTGGTGATACCTGATCTTCCCGCCGATCTATCCCATGATATCGGGAGGGCGTGTAGAGAGTTTTGTATAGATCTGGCATTATTGGTTGCCCCAACGACCCCGGTCGAGAGGATTAAAAAGATCGCCGGGCAATCGAGGGGTTTTCTATATCTGGTTTCAGTAAAAGGGACAACAGGAAAGCGAGATCGTTTTCCGCCCGGGACACTGTCGTTTATACGGAGAGTAAAAAAGCTTTCGCCTGTTCCCGTACTTGTCGGCTTCGGGATTTCCAGTCCCGCCATGGCCGCCATGGCGGCACGCTACTCAGATGGTGTCATAATTGGCAGCGCCCTGATTGATATCATTCGAAACAACGGTGATCCGCGCAAAGCATCGATACAATTGAAATCGTTTCTTCAATCCATAGAAAAGGAGATGAATTCTTGAGAACAAGAGGTGTAAGAGGGGCAATAGTCGTGAAGGAGAATACACGCGAGGCGATTTTCGAAGCCACCGTGGAGCTTCTGGAGGAAATACTAAAGAAAAACTCGATTCCCACCGAGGAAATCGCGTCGATATTTTTGACGGCGACCACCGACGTTGATGCGGAATTCCCGGCCTATGCCGCTCGTCGCATGGGTTTGACCTCGGTTCCTCTCCTATGCGCTCGGGAGATGGAAGTCCCCGGCGCTATGAAAGGCGTTATCAGAGCTTTGATACATTTTAATACCGAGAAAAAACAATCGGAAATTATAAATCGATACCTGGGAGAGGCGCAGAAGCTTCGTCCCGACCAAGGAGTAGAAAATTGATGATCGTAGTAATGGAGAAAAAGGCCACCGCCAGGCAGATTGGGGCGGTGATAACGAAGATCCAATCGCAAGGTTGCCAGGCGCATATCTCGGAGGGGACGGAGAAAACCATTATAGGCGTAATGGGCAACGGTTCTGGGCTTGACAAATCAAAATTGCGGATACTGGACGGCGTGGAAGATATTATACCGATTCTCAAGCCGTACAAGCTGACATCGCGAGAATTCAAGTCGGAGCAGACAGTGGTCACGGTCAATGGCGCGCGAATAGGCGGAACAAAGATAGCAGTAATTGCCGGTCCCTGCGCGGTTGAATCGTACGAGCAAACGCTGGCGGCTGCGAAGGCGGCAAAGGCCCATGGTGCAGGGTTGATGCGCGGGGGAGCCTTTAAACCTCGCACGTCGCCTTATTCATTTCAAGGGAAGGGAAAGGAGGGGCTGGAGATCCTGGCTCAGGTGAAAAGAGAAGTGGGGTTACCCATAGTGACGGAGGTTATTTCCCCGGAAGACGTGGAACTTGTGGCGCAATATGTCGATGTCCTTCAGATCGGAGCCAGGAACATGCAGAATTTCGCTCTTCTGGAAGTGGTGGGGAAAAGCGATAAACCCGCGCTGCTCAAGAGGGGGATGATGTCCACTGTAGAGGAGTTGTTGATGTCGGCGGAATATCTTCTTTCCAACGGCAATCGAAATGTTATTTTGTGCGAGAGGGGCATCCGGACGTTCGCAAAAATCACCCGGAACACTCCCGATCTCGCGGCCATACCCGTTATAAAGAAACTATCGCACCTCCCGGTAATTTTCGATCCGTCTCATTCTACAGGTAGAAGAGATCTTATTCTTCCCATGTCGGCGGCAGCGATAGCCTGTGGAGCGGACGGTATAATTGTCGAGATACATCCTGCACCCGAGGAAGCGCTATGCGACGGCGAACAGAGCCTTACGTTCGATGCATTCGCTGAAATGATGAAATCTCTATCGCGCCTTGCGGGCGCTGTGGAGAGGAGCCTGTGAGCAGACAGCCGGCCCATACCGTCGGAATGCTTGGCCTGGGTCAGATGGGGGGTTCGCTGGCCATGGCTCTGAAATCCAGCAGGCAATCCTGGACCGTTTCAGGTTACGATATCAAAAGATCGCTTACAAAGCGGGCAAAACAGGATGGGATTATAGATAAGGCAAATGTTTCCGAGGTAGATCTGATCGAGGGATCGCAGACGGTCGTCCTGGCATTACCTGTCAATATTATTCTGGAGGTTATGGCACGCCATAAACGTATGCTTTCGACAAAAACGCTGGTTGTGGATCTGGGAAGCGTGCGCGGTTCCATCCAGAGGGTCTCATCCAGATTGAGAATGAAAAACCATGTCGGTATTCATCCCATTTGCGGCACCGCCCTTAGGGGAGGATCGGCGTGGAATGGGAGATTATACGAAGGGGCCTCCTGTTTCGTCTTTTCGAATGAGTCGACTAATGCCAGAGCTATAACCTTTGCGAGAAAACTTATAAGGGCTACAGGCGGCCAGCCTGAGACTATCGATTTTCATAATCATGATCGCGCCTTTGCCGTAACAAGTGGTCTTCCACATATTCTTGCATATTCCTTAATGAAAGTGAGGACCGGTTCACGATATATCCCGGTTGAATTGGAGGGCCCGAGTTTTGCGGGGGCTACCAGAGTTTCAGCCAGCGACCCTGTAATGGCGGGGCAGATGCTGTATCATAATCGTGATAATCTGCTGAAGGCGGTCTCGAGGATTGAAAAGAATATCGTAAGAATCAAAGAACTTCTTTCAAAGGGCGATCTTGAGAAGCTTATTCTGACGCTGGAGAGTTATGGGAAAACGAGTCGAAGGTCGGTTAAAGCTCCCCGGGGATAAATCGATATCGCATCGCGCCCTTATACTGGCGGCGATATCGGACGGGGAATGCACAATTGAGAACCTGTCGCCGGGTCTGGATACTGAGTCAACGGCAAAATGCCTGAGCGACCTGGGAGTGAAAATGTGCACGAAGAATGGAAAGCGCCGGATTTCCGGATTGGGTTTCCGCAATTTCAAAATCCCCGCTGCAATCCTCAACTGTGGTAATTCGGGGACGACTCTCAGGCTTCTTACAGGTTTACTGGCGGGCTCCAACATTGAGGCCGTTCTCGACGGGGATGAATCTTTAAGGCGCCGTCCGATCAATAGGGTCATAGATCCCTTGAAAAATATGGGAGCCGATATCGAAACCACCGATGGCAATGACGGATGCCCCGTAAGAGTTCATGGCATGCAGCTTAAGGGCGTCTCTCAAATATTGAATGTACCGAGCGCGCAGGTGAAAACGGCCGTCTTGCTCGCGGGGCTTTTAGCCGAAGGAACGACTGAATTGATACAATCCGCAGACACGAGAGACCATACCGAGAGAATTCTATCACATCTCGATGTCGATATAAAAACGGATTACGGGATAATAACTCTTAAACCGCCTGAGAACCTCAAACCGTTCGATGTCAGCGTTCCTGCAGATCCATCCTCAGCCGCGTTCCCTGTTGTGGCCGCTCTATTGTTGCCTGGTTCCGAATTGACTCTGTATGATCTTTTACTGAATCCAGGTCGCATTGGATATATGCGAATATTAGAGTCAATGGGGGCCGATATTGAAGTCGTGAACAAGAATAAACAATATGGTGAGACGGTTGGTGAGATTGTCGTTAAATCTTCATTATTAAAAACCATAGACGTGGAGGCAGGCGAGGCACCATCATATATAGATGAAGCCCCGATCCTGGCTCTGGCAGCAAGCCAGGCGGCGGGACAAAGTGTATTTCGGGGACTTTCCGAGTTGAGAGTTAAGGAATCGGACAGGTTAACGAATATTATGAGAATCATCAACATTATGGGAGGAAAAGCGTCAATCAACGAAGACGACCTGGTTATAGAAGGTCCGTCGAGGTTGAAATATTACGATGGAGATTGTTATGGAGATCACAGGCTGGCAATGATGATTGAGACAGGTAACATTATTTCGTCCGGAGCAATGAGCGAGAAATATGGCGACGTGGCGGAGGTTTCATTCAAAGGTTTCTATGATACTATGAAGGGAGCGCTGATTTAAATGAAACCGCCCCGATTATATGGCCTTCTGGGGCATAATATATCGTATTCGCTGTCGCCGTATATGTTCAATACCATATTTAGGAAGCGGGGGATGAACAGTCTGTATATGCCTTTTGATATAAAGCGAAACCATCTCCGGAAATTTACCGAGTCCGTGAGATTACTGGGAATCTCGGGTTTCAATGTAACGATTCCGCATAAGCTACAAGTAGCCAGATATCTCGATGACCTCGATAATTCCGCAAAGTCGGTTGGTGCGGTTAATCTCGTTATCTTTAGGAAAGGCAAACTTGTAGGATATAACGTTGATCTGCATGGAATAAAAGGGACAGTAGAGAACCATCTGAAATTTCCGCTTAATAATCGTCGGGTGGTCTTGATCGGGGCCGGAGGTGCGGCGAGAGCTGTCATCGAATACCTTCGTAAGTCAAAACCGGGATCGGTCATTCTGACGAATAGAACGATAAAACGAGCAAGAGAGCTGCAGGATATATCGCGGGTACCAATTGCAAAGATCGTGCGTCTTGAAAAACTGAGCCGATGCATTGAAGATCTCGGTGTCGATATAGTCATAAATGCCACACCTGTGTCGACGCCCTCTATTTTGAAAAGTATCCCTTCCGGATTGAGGATATTCGACATGTCTTACAAACCGTCTGAATTTCCATACGGAAAGAGCCGTATCCGTTGCGACGGTAAATATATGCTGGCGGCTCAGGCGGCTCGCAGTTTTTCAATACTCTGTGGGGTAAAGATACCGGCTGATGAAATGTTCAAATTAATCAGGGGGAAATGAATTGCGTTATCTTAGTTCCGGTGAATCTCACGGGCCTGCGTTGACCGTAATTATCGAAGGTCTACCGGCGGGCATCAAGATAGATCGGCGTCTGATTACAAAGGCGCTCAGTAACAGGCAAAAGGGATTTGGGCGGGGAGACAGGATGAAAATCGAATCCGACAGGCCCGAGTTCCTCTCCGGATTGATGCGCGGGAAAACAACAGGCAGTCCGCTTACTATTATGATACGCAATCGCGATTGGGATAACTGGAAAGATAGAAAACACCCTAAAAAGACGGTTCCCAGGCCCGGTCATGCAGACCTCACGGGTATGTTAAAATACGATACCGATGATATTCAGATGATAATCGAGAGAGCGTCGGCGAGGGAGACGGCTGCAAAAGTGGCGGCAGGAAGCATCGCGAAAATTTATCTTCAAAGTTTTGGCATTAAAATAATTGGCCATACTGTTGGGTTGGGAGGAGTTTTCGTCGATGATGTCCCGGACGACTACGATCGAATAAAGGCATTGGTTGAGAAATCGGATCTCCGATGTGCAGATAGAAACTCGGCTGCCGAGATGAAGAAAAGAATTAAGAAGGCTATGGATAAAGGAGACACGGTAGGGGGGGCGGTAGAGGTCAGGGTATTCGCAGTCCCGCCGGGGATAGGAAGCTACGTGCAGTGGGATCGTCGTCTTGACGGGCGTCTGGCACAGGCCTTGATGTCAATACCCTCTGTTAAGGCTGTCGAGCTGGGGGAGGGGTTTGCCAATGCAGCGCGCCCGGGAAGCGACGTTCATGACCCTGTATATTACTCGTCGAAGACCGGATATTTCCGCAAGAGTAACCGCGCCGGCGGGATCGAGGGGGGAATGTCTAACGGGGAGACGATTCTCGTCAGGGCCTACTTAAAGCCGATATCGACCTTGCGCAATCCGCTTGATTCCGTTGATACAAAGAATCACAGGGCGGTAAAAGCACCTTATGTCAGATCGGATACGGCCGTTATACCGGCGGCGAGCGTAGTGGCCGAGGCGGCGACAGCCTGGACTATCGCGACCTGCTTTGCTGAAAAGTTTGGCGGCGATTCTATCGAAGAATCGCTGAGAAACTACAAAGGTTACCTCAAACAGATTAAAAAACGATGAACGATAAAAGGAACATAATCATATGCGGCTTTATGGGCACCGGTAAGAGCGTGGTCGGAAAGGCCGTTTCATTAGCTCTCGGTTTTGATTTTGTGGATACCGATAGTCTCGTTGAGAACAGGTGCGGAAAGACCATTGCAGAAATATTCCATGACGATGGAGAGGAATACTTTCGAGATCGGGAGAAGGAGATTCTATCTCATTTGCCGGTGCACAATACTGTCATAGCTGCAGGGGGAGGGATGATTATCGATCGGGGAAATTACAGACGGCTTTCAGGATTGGGCCTGATGATACTTCTAACGGCGTCGGTGGATACCATATGCAAAAGGATTGGGAATAATGGTTCCCGACCGCTGCTATCCGGCGAAAACTTGAATGAAAAGGTGCAGGGTTTACTTTCTCTCAGGCAGCCTGTTTATGACAGAATTGAATATAGGGTTAATACCGATCGAATGAATGTTGCCGATGTTTGCGACGCCGTGACAAAAATATATCGGGAAAACGCATGAAAACAGAAATAACTGATTCTGATATAATGGTTGGCAGGGACCTGTTCAGCAGCTTGAAGGATATTATTGACTTCACTTCTTATTCATCATCTTTCTTGCTCACGGACAACAATATATTTACGGTGTATTCTGATAAGATAGGGAGGATCTTCGGCGAGGAAATGGAAAGCGGAAGATATTTATCCCTTCCCGCTGGTGAAAAAAGTAAAACGCTACAATTTGTGGGCCGGATAGGTGAGAAGATGCTGTTGTCGGGATTGGATAGGCGTTCGGTTCTTATAGCTCTGGGCGGCGGTGTGATCACTGATATCGGAGGGCTGGCTGCATCGATGTACATGCGGGGTATTGATTTCGTAAACATACCGACCACGCTTGTAGGTCAAATCGACGCTTCCCTGGGTGGGAAATGCGGAGTTAATCTAAAATCCGCCAAGAACATCATGGGGCTGTTCTCTCTGCCCCGGAAAATTATTATCGATCCCGGCTTTCTGGATACCTTAACGAGTCAGCAGATATGTGATGGCATGGTGGAGCTTCTGAAGATCGCCGCTGTGGCTGATTCCGATCTGTTCAGCAGGCTGGAATCTATTCAGTGCGATCTTGAGGGCGTGAATGATTCTATAAAGCTGGAGTTGATAGAAAGAGCCGCCCGATTGAAACTAACTGTTGTCGACAAGGATTTTCGGGAGAACGGTTACCGGATGGTCCTCAATTTCGGGCATACTACGGGACACGCGATGGAGGCGTGCGCCGGATACGGAAAATTCAGCCATGGCCAGGCCGTAGGCGTCGGAATTTTAGTGGCGGCCGAGCTATCCGATATCATCTGCCGGTTCAACGCCGGGGATAAAGGGAGATTGAAGAATGCGGTGAAATCGCTTCTGGAAAAGACGAACATCCCGGGTATTGGTGGCGGCGAGTTGTGGGATAGGATCCAATATGATAAGAAGAAGGACTTGGGAGACGTCAAATTCACGCTTCTGGAAGACCTGGGAAAGCCGCAAATTAAGACTGTGTCAAGGGATCAATTCTTGGCTGCCTATGATACAGTTTGTAAGGAGCTTTCAAGATGAAAAAAGTCTTCGTTATTCACGGACCGAACCTCAATTTACTGGGAAAAAGGGAACCCGATATCTATGGCGGCTCAACGCTTGATGAAATAAACGAGCGCATATCCCGAGAGGCGAAAAGAATCGGGATCGAATGCGAGTTTTTCCAGAGCAATATAGAGGGGGAACTGGTTGATATCGTCCAGAAGGCAGGGGAGAAGGCTGACGGCATCATAATAAATCCTGCCGGCTATAGTCATACGTCGGTGGCGCTGCTCGACGCTCTTAAGGCTGTCGATATTCCCAGAGTCGAGGTTCATCTTTCGAACATCTTCGCGCGCGAAGAGTTTCGACGCACCTCGTTGACGGCATCCGGGTGCACCGGATCGATATCCGGCTTGGGAGTTGAAGGCTATCTGCTGGCCCTGCGTTATATTTCAGTCCTTTTGGATCGCGACTGAAAGCTGGATGCTGAAATAGCCGGATAATTCAATTCTGTAATCAATATTAATTCTCATTTTTCTCCAGCATCTAAAGCCTAGAAACGGTTTTGGCCGGCATGCAAGCGTCGGAAAATAAGATCCCGATAAAATGTCCTTGACATGCCCCGACGAGCACGTCTTTTTATATGCGAAGTTTCCCATCCCCCCGGGAATGTTTTTGAAATACCGGCCTTTAGCGGGCTGGATATTAAGACCGGTCCCATGAGGTGCCTTTGATGATGGTGAGGACACTACAAAGGCAAGGACAGAAAAGTGTTTATTGATTCTCGGTTTGGACCGTCCCAGAGTTTGGTCGACGGACAGCGAATCAAATTTCAATTCTTTTATTCGTTGAGGAGGAGAATAAAATGTTCAGATTATTTGTGATTCTATTGTTCCTATCGAATTCGGTTCTGGCAAATGTTGTATTTGCCGATCCTGTCAGGGAGCGAGATGAATTAGATTCTCTCACCGTTTTGAAGGTTTTGAAGTCAGAACAACTGGTAGGACTGCAAGCAGATAAAATTGTTGATCTTCTTTGTGACTTAAGCACTTCCTTTTCCCATCAAGCGCCATCGATTGACACGCCGGACAGGTTTTCACTTGTGATTCTGCACACAAACGATCGATTGGGCTACCTCACGAACCTTTTCGATACCAGTGACTCACTTGTTCACAGGCCTATCATTATTGCCCACTTAGCGCAGAAAATCAGAGAATGCTTTCAAAAAGACTCAACGGTAAAAGTTTTGCTATTGGATGCCGGAAACGCCATTGGTCCAAACCCACTTTCCGCTGATACTGCAGCACCAGGTGCCGGCACGAGAGCTATAAAATCTCTTGAATGGGCAGGTTACGATGCAATGGCAATGGCGGTCCATGAGTTCGACTATGAAAATTTTCCATGGCTGACAAAGATAGAATCAAAACTTTCCGTGCTCTCGGCAAACGTTCATATCACGGAAGCCCCGCTAAAAGATCGTGCTGTTTCCCTGAAACCCAGCAAGACAATCACTCTGGATGGTATTTCTGATGGAAAAATTGTCATCGTTGGAGTCACAAGCTCGGATACAACAAATATCCTTGAGAGTCGTAGAAAGGGTTTGAAATTCACCAACCCGCTTAAAGCTTTGGAAGGATTGTTAAGTTCTCTAAAGAATAAGAACCCAAAACCAGTAGTCATAGTCCTGGGGAAATTAGATCATACGACAGAATCAAGATTGGCAAACGAATTTCCCGGTGTCCATGTAATCGTAGGTGGAGTAGGTCATAACGAGGGAAAATCTCCCGATCGTATGGAAGGACAGAGCTTCCTTATGGATGGCACGCCAATACTGTCTGCAAAGCCGTATTGCCTTTCTCTGGGCTTTTGCCATCTGACTTTCGAGAAATCTGCGACCAGTAATTCGGACTCGGTTTTTAAGATAACCAGAGGATTTTTTGCATCCATACCGATAGTAGAAGACATGGTAGACACAGCTTCTCTTGATCCACAACTAAAAGAGGCGAATCATTACCTTAATGAGCGGACCCAAGATCTTCTAGGAGAAAAAAGAAACCCGAAGGCCCCCGTAGCAACAGATACAATAAGGGAAGCTGGAGTCGTGGCTGAAATTATCAGACGGAGAATAAGGGCACAGGTGTCATTGTTGAACAAAGACGCGCTGGACTTGACTGTTCCCTGGAAGAGTCGAGGAAAAACAAAAACCTATTTAATACGGGAAGGAGATAAGATTACACCGGCTCATCTGGAAGTAATGTTTCCTTATCCGGACAAACTTATTACCCTTATGCTCTCCGGGGAAAATTTAAAAGCGGTTCTGGACAGATCTCAACAAAATGAGAAATCGCCGGCGGAACTGGTTTATGCCGGCGTAGAATGGGACAAAAGCAAAGCAACGTGGCTGGTGAATGACAGGCCGTTGAAAGATGATGAGACCTACAAGGTGGTGACAAACAATTTCTTAGCCAGCGAAGGAGCGGGATACTCCCAGTTGAGGTCGGAGGATTTGGAGGGACCGGACGTGCGAAAAGAAGTAGAACTGTTTCTAAGCGATGAGGCTGATTACCCGCGATATGATTCAAAACGTTCTTTCGAGGAAGGATTCCTCAAAATCAATTATACTTTTGCGGGCAGCTTTTTGAGGAACCAGAGCTGGAATCATAATAGTTATACAGGCACAGTTCTTCCCTGGAAACCAGAGTATCAACTAACCTTTAAAGAATATATGCTCAGGGGGGATTTTAAAGCCACCTATGTCAAGGGCAAGAGCGATATTTCTCTGTCAATTACCGATTTTGACTACGATACCAGAATCCTGGCTGACAGTACCGATGTCAGAAGAGATGAGGCCACTCTAATATTAAAGTACGAACGCACGCGGGAATTAGGACTCGGTTCTGTGTTAATATCCCCATACACCGCTTACCAATATATTCCTGATCTATCCGAGCTTTTTCGCAAACGAGCCTTTTTTGGCGATAATAGGATAGAGATTGGCGCATTCTTTTTCGATGATAAGGAGTGCTTAAAGGTCAAAGCAGCACCCCTGACGTTTCGATTGAACAAGGATACGACACCTTCGCCCTGGCAATATGGTTTTCTTATAGGACTTAATGTAAAGGAGAAACTACCGGAACCTCTGACGAAACTGATTCCTATCTTAACGTTAGAAGATACTAAGATTAACGTAGGCATAGAATTTTTCTGGTATTCTATTAAGGGGGGATTTATCATACAATCTGCGGACAAAGGAATAAGTATTCGTACTCCCCTTATATCGTCGATCCATCTTGACATGGGTTTTGATCTGCGTTTCTATTATAGCCGGGCGGTTGGTAAATGGAGCTACAATATCAGACCAACCCTTGAGATTAAATATGAGGGAATATCAAGAATCTTTAAGTAAGGTTGTGAGCCGCCTGTTCGACTCTTGATGAGATTGGACAGATAAGAAGGATAAATTGGGATACGGATTTTAGTTAGGTTTCTAACGATGCTATCAATCCCAGATTACCTTTGAAAAATAGGACCAACCTAATGGCTCAGGCAAGACTTTGTATGTATAAAGCCAGGCGGTTATGTTGTTTTTACTTACAGGCTCCACCAGTAACTGGCTTTTACAAGGAAGACATTCTCCGAATTGCCAGAGAACAGCCGATCGAGATCGCGGGAGAAATCGAGATCATTGAGATTGTCATCACCCTCTGACATTGCCCTGGTCCATACAAGGTAGAGCGTGCTGCCCGGCATATATTCCCAGCGGATTATAAAGGTCGAATTCAGTGCGGCGTAGTTGAAATCGTGCTCATCGACATCATATGGCTCGTAATTTTCGCCGCTGATGTATCGCCGGTAATTTTGATAATTGATTCCGGATATATACCCCTGGCCCGATATCTGGCAGGACAGATCGCGGGTCAACATGACACTTGCAGTTAATCTCAACTCCAACTCATCCTGGTCCATATCGGCAAAGATTGAATTATCATCGACGTTTTCCACCCATATAGCCGTTCCAAAGGTTCTTATGTAATTCGTACCTATGGAGAATTCCATGTTGCTTGCGGGACGATACTCCACGCCAATCCAGTTAGCCCACCAGGAGCCATAGCGACTTTGCCCGCTGCCAGGATTAAGATTGAAGGATATCTTTTTGCGTTCGTCCGTATTTAAAGACGCCCACCAGCCCCATGAGGACGGTCTCTTCCAGACACCGTTATCACGAGTCTCCCGATCGTCGTACTCCGCCAGTTGCATGTTGAAGCCGCCGCCAAGCGTCCAGTTATTAAGGAACTCGAAGAAGCTATTTACATTCCAGCCCTTATTTATATTATAGCCATCGAAATTCCAGTCGGCATAGGTATTGAAATTATTCCAGGTGTTGCGGAAAATCCACCAATCATCGTTGGTGCGGTACTGCACCCAGAACCAGCCGCCCCGTTCATCATTTCGGCTCAGAAAGCCGAGGCGGTTCAGATCGAGATGTTTGTCTTTTATATTCATTCCGATCGAGCCACGGATATGATCTCCGGCCTCCTTTTCAAATTCGCCGTCGAAACCATACCCGACATTTTCATCGTCCACGCGGCTGAAAACGGCCTGTCCGCTCATACCCCATTTACCGTTCTTGGTTAGCAAATTCCAGTCAACGCCGCCCGTTGTGACAGGATTTCTTTCATTCTGGGCGGCCAGTGTAACCATCCCGCCGAAATTCGAGTTTGAGAGAACATCCTGCTGCAAGCGGAATACAGAATAGTTGGCAGCTGGTTCGACCATTCCATCAAGGTCACCGCCGGAGAGATTAGCGTACTTTGCTTTCTCCTCCTGTGTGACTGTATTAAGAAAAGCAATTGAGGTACCGCTGCTCAGCTTGCCGGTCAACTTGGCGGCGCCCAGTATTGTTGTGGATTTGGGATAATGAGTGTAATAGTCAAAGTCCGGATCATAGTGGTCGTTGTCCTCGTTATCGATATCGCCACGAGGTGGTCGCCCGATTCGGCGCGAATAGAATAATCCGAAACGGGTATCGAAAAGATTGGCGCCCTCGACGAAGAACGGTCTTTTTTCCTCGTAATAGGTCTCGTAAGTTGAAAGGTTCAACACCGGGCGGTCAAGCTCCACCTGGCCGAAATCGGGATTGATGGCGGCGTCCAGGATAAGATTCGATGACAAGCCATACTTAACATCGAACCCGGTATTTTTCATATAATCCCGACCGTCGGGATTGCCCTGGTCCTTTGGCTGGGTTTCCAACCCGGAGACGGCATAAGGTAGGATTTCCAGTTGCCGTGCCGGCTTGATGCCGGTAAGGCCGGTGAGATGTCCGAAACGGGAAACAAAGCCGCCCTCGGACGACGGAGAAAACGCCCACCAGGGCGATTCGACTCTCCGGCTGATATAACGAGTGACATTCATTCCCCACGTATGTTCATCTTTCTCCGTGAATCGCAGGCAGTGGTAAGGAATGCGAAGCTCGGCCGACCACCCCCACGGTTGAGACTTGACTGCAGATTCCCAGACACCGTCCCAGGAATAATCCTGCCAGTCGTCATTATATAAACGGCAATCACGCTGGACACCGGCAGCGCTTACGTCAAACTTGTAACCGGTCTGATGGTCATGATAAGGATCTAAACGGACCGTTACGACATCCGATTCGCCCCAGCGGTCGCGTCGGACAAGCTGCCGGTCGATTTTATCCGGTTCAGCGTCAAAACACCAGAATGCAAAATATAAGGCTTCATCGTCATAGGCTATCGCCACCAGGGTCGATTCGGTGGCGGGCATTCCCTCGTCCGGTTCACGCTGTATAAAATCCCGGGCGAATTCAATCTGATCGCTTTTCCAGATCTTATCATCGAGACTTCCATCAATCGACGGTACCGCAGGGTTAATGCGAAGCGCCTTTATCTCCGGAACGATTCTTTCATCCGATGGATTATCATCCGCAAACGCCAGGTTGCTGCAGAAAAATATCAATGACAAAATCGATAGCCATAATAATCGATATCTACATGTCATTTTGATCTCTCCCTCGCTGAAAGTTGACCGCCAACCATTTACTACACGTTATTTACGCAAATCGAAGCTGAAAGTTGCGTTTTTGGCAGCGAGCTTATGCATTGCCGGGGCGTTGCAAATGAATTGCGGGAAGGCCGATTGCGGCTGGCAGATCGGCAATATACGAGGTGGCAATGCTTGCTCGTCCGGCTTATATCGGCGCCCCCTCCGGTTCCAGCAATACATCAACCACAATACTGGAGCCAGCTAAGGAAAGGCAGATTACCCCTCCTATCCACAATTCGCCTCACCCCTGGAAGGCCTCAGGCCCCATCATTTGAGGATAAATCCTCCATACGCCAGGAAATTACTGCCCGTAGTCGTGAGGATAAAGCTCCGTATATCCATATCTGTGCTCGGCGGTTTCATGTCGGTGCAAATCTTCACATTCCCGACTACGAAGCACTCGTCAGCGAAGGCTGAGTTGCCTGCAGCCGCTATTTTTAGCATCTGTACTCACCTCCTTTCATCAGGCCGCTCTACGGCCATTCTGCATATTAGTATATGCACATATATCTATATTTTTTTCACGAAAACGCACATTTTCTGAATTTTTTGCCAAGGGCTTCTATGATTCGCTGTTTAACATTAGCTTGAGATTGCGGGGAAGTACCTCATACCTCTATATGGTTTGTCAAAATCGCACTATGCGGGCCGATTGCTCGAGGATTCAAAACGGGTGAGAGGCCTCCATGATCGGTGGTATCGGGATCTCTAATTCAAAATAGATAAAACTTTGTTGAAAATGGGAACCATTTTCATAAATGTCATGTTTCAACTTCCATGCGGCATCTATCATCGTCAGGCGGATACACCCTGAGAGCTTGTATCCAGAATCAGACGAAGGGAGAACGCCAGTGAAAAGCCAGATCGCTTTCCAGGCAGGGCACTTCCTTCGCAGGTTTCACGCGTTGAATGATTCAATCATAATTTTCAGGCTAGCGGAAAACTCTTTTTGAGGAATTCCTAACAGATCAACTTAAAATCTTGGAGGAACTATGCCATTCGTAAGGGTCCAACACAGGGTTCAGGATTATGATACCTGGAAAGAGGTGTTTGACGGTTTTCACGCAACCCGTAAATCGGGGGGCGAAAAATCGTTCCAGATCTTGCACACGGAAGACGATCCCAACAACTTGAGCTTGATGTTCGAGTGGGACAACGCCGAAAACGCTCACTCCTTTATGACATCGTCAAAATTGAAAAATACGATGAAGGAGGCCGGCGTATTGGAGCATCCGCGGATCGATTTTCTAAATGAGATCGACAAGGGAAAGCTGTAAACGGCCAGCAGAAAAAGGACTAAGGTCTCCGGTTTGTCGAGTAAGGTGCGAAAGGCAACCTGAGAACGATCAATCTGCATGAAGCAAGATTGATTACAGAACAGTAATGAAAGGAGAACGTGACCATGCAAAAGATTAAAAGTCCGATCGCCACGATGCTTACCGGGTTGCTGATTACTCTTTCGGCGATGTCGACTTCATTTGCTCAACTGCCCGACCCGGGTATGTCTATCGATCCTGAGCGAACCGCCCTGGTGATAACCGATCCTCAGAACGACTTCCTCAGTCCGAATGGGGTCACATGGGGTGTCGTGGGCAAGAGCGTAACTGAAAACAACACCGTTGCCAACATCGAGCGGCTGCTTAGAGCGGCTAAGCAATCCGACATTCCGGTCTTCGTCTCGCCGCACTACTATTATCCCACGGATCACGGCTGGAAGTTCGAAGGCGCCCTGGAAGTGTTGATGCATAATTTAGGGATGTTTGACCGCAAAGGGCCGCTTACCCTTGAAGGATTTGAAAACTCCGGAGCCGATTGGCTCGCCCGCTACAAGAAGTATATTGAGGATGGTCGGACGGTTGTAGTCAGTCCCCACAAGGTCTATGGTCCGGAGACTAACGACCTCAGGCTCCAGCTGCGCAAACGTGGAATTGACAAAGTCATTCTCGCCGGGATGTCCGCAAACCTGTGCGTTGAATCTCACCTCCGCGAACTGCTCGAGCAGGGCTTCGAGGTTGCAGTCGTCAATGATGCTACTGCCGCAGCCATAGTGCCGGAAGGAGATGGATACAAAGCCGCGCTGGTTAACTTCCGTTTTCTGGCAAATGACGTCTGGACCACCGATGAGGCGTTACAGAAAATAAAGACGTCTAATTAGGAGTTGCGATCGTTGCGATATCGAAACGAGCTCCTGACGGGGGCTCGTTTCTCTCACAGGTAGTTGTTTTTGCAGAGGCTCAGGCTCTCTGCGGGCAAAAATTCAGAAAAGAAAGGAATTAAAGATGAACAGGCAACAAGTTTACGACGACATAAAAGAGATGTTCGGGGTGGTTCCCGGCTTTCTTAAGGCGATTCCCGATTCATCCCTGGAAATGGAATGGAATCTATTTAAGCGCGTGCAATTCGATGAGGGGCCGATTCCCAATAAGTATCGTGAGTTGATGGGCCTTGCCATCGCGGCCGTCACCAAGTGCCGCTATTGTGCCTTCTTCCATACCGAGACGGCCAGAATCAACGGCGCCACCGATGCTGAGATCGAAGACGCAGTGCACTTTGCAAAATCCAGCGCGGGATGGAGCGCGTACATTAACGGCTTGCAGACAGAATTCGAGCAATTCAAGGACGAGGTTCTTCAAATTTGTGAACACGTCCGGTCATTGCAGGCTGTAGAGGCATAACCAGACATTGGCGAGGCTTGCGGGAACGAAAGATCTTCTCACAAGCCTCGGCGATTTTATCCGTCTCCATGCTACCAACGATCAGCGCGAACTGCGCAAGCCATACCACGGAGTGGCCATCAGGGTCTACCATTCCATCCGGGGTTTGCGAATCCATCTGTAATTCCCCTATGGCTTTGGTAGCCAGGGAGTTGTAAACGCGGCTATGACTGACGGGAGGATTTCATGAAACTTTTCGACCGCCAAGAAAACGGCGCTACTGTACTTGAACTTAAGGGGAACATTAAGGGAGGCAAGGACGGAACCATTTTCTATGATAAGCTACAAGATCTAATTAAACAGAACAGGAAAAAGGTTGTGCTCGATCTTTCGAAAGTCAACTGGATAAATTCCAGAGGCCTCGGCATCCTGATTGCCGGGCTGAAAATCATGCACCAGAACGACGGAGAGCTTAAACTGGCTGCGGTCGCGGAAAAGGTGAGATCCCTGATGGTATTGACAAAGCTGATAACAGTTTTTGAAGATTACAATACCGTCGAAGAGGCCATTGGAGCCTTCGAATAACCGCCTTTTTGTCCTCTCCGGTTTTCGCGCCATTTTTTTATTCCAGCCGGCCTGAGAATCCTCAAACAATGCCGCAAGCTATAATAATAAACAGATTGAAAAATAGATCCCTCGGGAAACTATATGTTAAGGAAGGACGTTTTAATCCAACGAATGAATCGGAAAACCATTAAGCTCGATACGGATGATATTAATCCCGGAGCGAATGATCCGTCAAAATAGCAGACATGTCTAAATGAAGTTGCAGACATATGAAAATTAATCTATATTTCATGCTCCATGGAGAAGGTAAGAATAGATGGCTTACCATGAAACCGCATTTGGGATGACATGAAAATTCTAAGTTTGATTCAGTTAACGAAGCCGTCAATAATGCTGCTGATCCTGGCA
Source organism: uncultured bacterium (assembly GCA_965541585.1). Classification (GTDB taxonomy): domain Bacteria; phylum Zixibacteria; class MSB-5A5; order UBA10806; family UBA10806; genus CBDVBL01. The sequence continues at coordinate 259,462 of CBEUCH010000002.1, forward strand.
GCAGGCCTGACCGCTCTTTTTATGGAAGGAAGTATGATTTCGAATCCCGGTCGGGTTTTGGTCTTTTTGTCCGGCCTGTTCTTGACCGGCGGCTGCGCAAACGCTTTAAACCAGTATCTTGAACGAGACATCGATTCATTAATGCTGCGAACTTCCGGCCGACGACCGCTACCGCTTGGAAGAATATCCAATCATCAAGCGCTCTTTTTTGCAGTGGCCATCGGGATAAGCGGGATATTCATCCTGGGCGCAGTCTTTAACCTGTTAACAGCCTTATTGTCTCTGGGGACAATAATCTTCTATAGTTTCGTCTACACGTTATTATTAAAGCCGAATTCACGGCATAGCACAGTAATAGGCGGTGTTGCCGGCGCCATGGCGCCGGTGGGAGCCTGGACCGCAGCCACCGGCTCGATTGCGCTGACGCCGTGGATTCTGTTTTTGATTATTTTTTTCTGGACTCCGCCGCACTTCTGGTCGCTCGCTATCTGCTTTAAGGACGATTATAAGAGAGCCGGTTTGCCGATGTTGCCGGTTGTCAGAGGAGATGACGCGACCTTACGCCAGGTATTCTATTATACCCTGGTACTGGTGGCAATTAGCTTCACCCCACTGCTGGTGAATTTCGGGTGGATATATCTTACAACGGCTATTATTCTCGGAACGACCTTTATATGGAAATCGTTTCAAGCCAGGAAGAATGGAGACCGAGAATCCGCCCGGGGTCTATTCAGGTTTTCGATTTTCTATTTGCTCTCCTTATTTCTGGCATTGATAAGCGAAACATTGATCTGATCAGGGGCCGATAAAGGAAATACTGTTGGGACAGCTATTCCCGAAATGGACTAATAAGCTACCTGTCTATCTGGTCGCGGGTATAATATTCGTTCTGATAGCGGCGACTGCACTTACATGGTATTATTTTTCGCCATGGTATACCGATGTTGGTTATCGTCCCGCGCAGCCAGTTGCGTTCAGTCATAAGCTGCATGCTGATGATCTGGGTCTGGACTGCCGGTATTGCCATAATTTTGTCGAATTCTCGGTGCACGCAAATATCCCGCCGACCCAGACCTGTATGAATTGTCACAAACTTATATTGCCCGACAGCGAAAAACTCTTAGCAATCAGGGAGAGCTGGAGCAAAAAATTGCCGGTGAAGTGGGTGCGCGTTCATAAATTGCCGGATTTCGCTTATTTCAATCATAGCGCACATCTGAATGCGGGCGTAGGTTGCGCAAGCTGCCATGGCAATGTAGCGCAGATGGAGGTCGTCACGCAAAACCGGCCTCTAAGCATGTCGTGGTGTCTGGACTGTCATCGCGACCCGAGAATGCATCTGCGACAACGCTCGGAACTGACTGATATGAACTGGCTGCCACCTGCAGATCAACTCGTTTTTGCGGAAAAAGTGATGTTTGAGAAAAAAATAAATCCAACGGTTGATTGCTCGGGATGCCATCGATGAGCAAGGACATAAATTTGAACGGCAAAGAGTACTGGTTGAGTCTGGACCAGGCCAGAGGCCCGGAGGAATACAAGAGATATCTCCTCGAGCGATATCACGATGGCAATCATAAGACGCCGGATCATTTGAGTCGCCGTAACTTCTTAACCCTGATGGGCGCCTCTATAGCGCTGGCCTCGTTGTCGGGCTGCCGTCGCCCGGTTGAGAAAATAATTCCTTATGTGAATCAACCGGAGGGGGTGATCCCCGGTGTCGCCCAACATTATGCCACCTCCATGCCGTCCGGCAATTCGGCCTATGGTCTAATTATCGAAAACCATGAAGGCAGACCGACAAAGATCGAGGGCAATCCTCTGCATCCATCGACTCTGGGCGCATCGAATGCTATGATCCAGGCGTCAATACTCGGTCTATACGATCCTGATCGATCAAAAGCGGTTAAACATAAGGGCGCTGACAGCAACTACGATGAATTCGTCAGTTTCTGGCGCGAAAAGATTGACGGCGTCAAGACCAATAAAGGTGACGGGCTCGTGATTCTGTCGGAGCCTTTCAGCTCCCCGACACTGGCCCGCTATAAAAGAGATATTATGAAAACATTTCCCGAGGCTGAATGGATAACCTGGGAACCGATCGGCGAAGAGAATATTTACAATGCGGTTAAAAACCTCTCCGGCAAATCGCTAAGGCCGGTATATCATTTTGACAGGGCTCGCGTAATACTGGCGCTCGACTCTGATTTCCTTAACGCCGAGGGCGAAAACATAAGAGCCGCGAGAGGATTCGCCGACGGCCGACGTCTGGACAATTCCAATAACAGTATGAACCGGCTTTATGCGGTTGAGAACGCATTCTCGATTACAGGCGGGATGGCCGATCACCGCCTGCGGGTGCGAAGCGGCGATATCGGAGGATTTGTAATCTCTCTGGCACAAACGCTTAAACAACTCGGTTTAAGGTTGGGTGATATCTCTGGTCAAAACAACCACAACTTCGATGAAAAGTGGCTGGAGGCTCTGGCAAGAGATTTGATTCAATCCAGAGGCAAGAGCCTGTTGGCGGCAGGTAATCGTCAACCGGCGTGGGTTCACGAACTTGTGCTCTTATTAAACGATGCCCTGGGCAATTTCGGTCAGACAATAGACTTCGTGAAATTAGAGGATTTGTCTGTACCGGATAGTGATGACTTGCGGAATCTCGTGGATCAGATGTCAAACGGCGAAATCAATACCCTGGTCATCCTTGGAGGCAATCCGGTTTACGACGCTTTCGAGGACTTGAATTTCAAAGATGCGCTACAGCATGTCGATCATACGGTTCATTTCAGCGAATATCCGGATGAAACATCGCGCCATGTCGAATGGCACATTCCAAGGGCGCACTTTCTTGAAAGCTGGGGGGATGTTCGCTCTGCTGACGGTACCATCGGTGTAGTTCAGCCGATGATCGAACCGTTGTTCGATGGACATTCCGATAGCGAGTTTTATGCGCTTCTCTCGACGGGCAGAGATAGACGGGGTTATGATATAGTCCGCGAGACATGGAAGAAGCTAATTAACGGCGGTGATTTTGAGAAGGAGTGGCGACGGGTTCTACACGATGGTTTACTCGAAGGTAGTTCTTCATCAAATTTAAAAATCAAATTGAAAAAAAACGTCAGAGATATAGTGAAAACTGCGGGCATAGGAAACGAGACAGCCTCGACTGATAATCTCGAGATAAACTTCTACCCATCGCAGCTGTATGATGGCCGCTATGCCAATAACGGCTGGCTTCAAGAGTTGCCCGACCCGGTCAGTAAGATCTCCTGGGATAACGCTGCCATGATCAGCCCTGAAACCGCTGATGAACTCAGGCTTGAAAACGGCGACGTCGTTCGGGTCGAATATGATGGCCGTATTCTGGAGATGCCGGTTTGGATCTCTCCGGGCCAGGCTGCTTATACAATCGGTCTGGCGTTAGGCTATGGACGTGAGCAGGCGGGACAGGTGGCCAGGGGCGTTGGTTTCAATACATACAGATTGAGAACAACAAAAATATGTCATTTCGGCAATGGCGCCAAATTGACCGGGACGGACAAGACCTACGAACTGGCCAATACGCAGGACCATAACAGCATGGAGGGCAGGCCGATTATCCGCGAAGCCACTCTTGAGGAATACCTGGTGAATCCGGAATTCGCGGCGGAGATGGTAGAGCATCCGCCGCTAAAATCTATATACGGGGACCATGATTACAGCCATGGCTATCAATGGGGCATGGTGATCGATTTGAATACCTGTATCGGCTGTAATGCCTGTACGATCGCCTGCCAGAGCGAGAATAATATTCCCATAGTCGGCAAGGAACAGGTGGTAAAAGGCCGGGAGATGCATTGGATTCGCAACGACCGTTACTACACCGGCGATGCTGTTGAGCCGGAAATGGTTCATATGCCGGTAGCCTGTCAGCATTGCGAGAATGCCCCCTGTGAGTCCGTTTGCCCGGTGGCGGCAACGCTCCACGATAAAGAGGGCATAAACGTGATGACCTATAACCGATGCATAGGCACGCGCTACTGCTCCAATAACTGCCCGTACAAGGTCCGGCGGTTCAATTTCTTCAACTATACTAAGGACAAGAACGAGGTTGAGAAAATGAGCCAGAACCCGGATGTAACAGTTAGATCGCGCGGGGTCATGGAGAAATGCTCGTTCTGTATACAGCGGATCAACAGGGCAAAAATAAAAGCCAAAGGCGAGGGCCGCACGGTCGCCGACGGTGAGATCATAGCCGCCTGCCAGCAGGCCTGCCCGACTCAGGCTATCCAGTTCGGTAATATAAACGATCCCGAAAGCAAAGTATCAAAGCAGAAACGAATAAATCGAAATTATGAGCTTCTGGCAGAATTGAATATCCGCCCCAGAAATTCATACCTCGCAAAGATCAGAAATCCGAATCCCGAATTAACAAAATATAAATCCCGAGAAAGTTGAATGGTTATCAGGCGTTGGTTGCCAGAATATGAATAGCAAAACTACAGATTTAGAGAGCACAATTTCGGGCGATGCGCCACTTCTTGGCGGTAAACATACGTTCGCCAGCCTGACGGAGAAAATCAGCAGCATCACCGAAAGAAAAACGCCTCCGGTCTGGTTCCTGGCATTTGGAGTGGCGTTTTCGCTGCTTCTGGTTCTGTTCGGCTCAATTGGTTTTCTGTTCTGGGAAGGTATCGGCATCTGGGGTGTGAACAATCCGGTCGGCTGGGGCTGGGCGATAATTAATTTCGTCTGGTGGGTCGGAATCGGTCATGCCGGTACGCTCATATCAGCGATACTCTTCCTGTTAAGGCAACGCTGGCGCACTTCCATAAACCGCTTCGCCGAGGCTATGACGTTATTTGCGGTTTCATGCGCCCTGATATTCCCGGCCATACACGTCGGTCGGGTATGGATTGTATACTATATATTTCCACTTCCCAATCAGATGGCTGTGTGGCCGAATTTTCGCTCGCCGCTTTTATGGGATGTCTTCGCGGTCGGTACCTATTTTATGGTCTCCTTCCTCTTCTGGTATACGGGTCTGATTCCGGACCTGGCTACTCTGAGAGACCGGGCCGTAACCAGAGTCAGGAAGATCATAATGGGAATATTGGCTCTTGGCTGGCGTGGCGGTAACCGTCAATGGAAACACTATGAACTTGCTTATCTGATATTGGCAGGAATATCGACGCCGCTCGTACTATCCGTTCATAGCGTGGTTAGCACCGATTTTGCCGTTAGCATTTTGCCGGGTTGGCATACCACGATATTTCCGCCGTATTTCGTAGCCGGCGCGATATTTTCCGGATTCGCCATGGTTGTGGCTCTTTCGATAATAGCCCGCAAGATTTACTCACTGGATGATATAATCACCCTGGAGCATCTCGAAAAGATGAGCAAAATAATGCTGGTCACCGGCATGATGGTCGGCTATGCCTATAGCGTAGAATTTTTTATTGCCTGGTACAGCGGTAATATCTACGAGCAGTTCGCATTTGTGAACCGGGCTTTCGGAAACTATGCCTGGGCCTATTGGCTGATGCTATGCTGCAATGTTCTGGTACCGCAGGTGTTCTGGATTAAGAGATGGCGTCGAAAGGTGGCAGTGATGCTTATAGCCAGTATCCTGATCAATGTCGGTATGTGGTTCGAGAGGTTTGTTATCGTGGTGACATCGCTGTCGCGTGACTTCCTGCCCTCGAGCTGGGACTATTACTCCCCGACGATCTGGGATATCAGCACTTTTGTCGGCTCATTCGGTCTGTTTTTCACGTTGTTTCTGCTGTTTATCAGGTTTTTGCCCATGATCTCGATGTCCGAGGTAAAAACGGTTCTGCCGGGGGCTAATCCGCATCAAATGAATATGGGACATTAATGGAAAATCCGAAGACAGATCAGGCCCTGGGGATGCTGGCCCGGTTTGATAGCCCGGCCGAGCTGTTGCATTCGGCCGAAAAGGTCCGCGATGCCGGCTATAGGGAATTCGATTGCCATTCGCCATTCCCGATCCACGGGATGGACCGTGCGATGGGTCTTAAGCGTTCGCCCCTGGGCTGGATAGTCGGCCTATCCGCGCTGGTCGGCACCACGGGTGCCCTGGCGTTACAATGGTGGACGAGTTCCGTTGCTTACCCGGTGGTGATTTCCGGTAAACCGTTTTTCAGTTATCAGGCATATCTACCGGTTACTTTCGCCTTGGGCGTTCTTTTGTCCGCTTTTGTTGCCGTAATAGCCATGCTGGCATTTAATGGACTGCCAAGATTGAATCACCCACTCTTTAATTCGGATCAATTTGCGAAAGTTACCGATGATGGTTTCTTTATCAGCATCGATTCGGACGATCCATTGTTCGATCGAAAAGATACGAAAGCCTTGCTTAATTCGGTAGGTGGGAAAGATATCGAAATCATTGAGGAGTAATGAGACGACTTAGTACACATAGGAATTCTTATCTCTCGGCATCGATTGCGATCCTGCTCGGGTTCGTGCTTTTTGTCGGTTGTACCAGGCAGCGTCCTTCGGAGAAACCACCGTTGCATCTCAACCCTGATATGGACAGCCAGCCGAAATACAAGGCCCAGGCGGAGAGTGAATTTTTCGAGGACGGCGCTACCATGCGCACGCCGGTTGCAGGGACCGTGGCCCGGGGTGACCTGCGAGACGACGATATATTCTACAAAGGCAGACATGCCGATGGCAGATTTGCGGAAAAAGCGCCGGTGGAGGTCACAAGACAGCTTCTCAATCACGGCCGGGAGCGTTATGATATTTACTGCGCACCATGTCATAGCCGTGTCGGGGATGGGCGAGGTATAATGGTGACTCGCGGTTATGTTCCACCGCCCACATTCCATTCTGACAGAATCAGGGGAATGGCGGACGGCGAGATATTCGATGTTATCACGAATGGCGTACGAAATATGCCCTCCTATCGCCATCAGGTAAATCCACGGGATCGTTGGGCGATCATCATATACCTGCGCGCCCTTCAACGAAGTCGGGATGCGACAATCGATGATGTACCGGCAGAACTCAGGGAGTCTATCAAATAAAAGACGCTATGAAATACGACTGCAAGACATACAGACTTGCCGATGGTGGAAATTTCAACAGGATCGCCCTCGCTATTGGCGTTGTCGGTATCGCTTTGAGTATAGTCGGATATATTGTCGATTCGGAACAGTTTATTCATTCCTATCTCACCGCTTTCATGTTCTGGGTCACGATTGGCCTTGGTGGGATTTTCTTCGTCATGATTCACCATCTAACGAGCGCCACCTGGAGCGTTGTGCTGCGGCGTCTCGCAGAAAATATCATGATCGTTTTGCCTTTTATGGCTGTAATGGCCATTCCCCTGCTCATTGGAATTAAGGACTTATACCAATGGAGCAATTATGATATTGTAAAAGCCGATCACCTGCTCGAAGGCAAGTCGGTTTATTTGAATACTCAATTCTTCATTCTAAGAATGGCCGGTTATTTTGCCATCTGGTATTTATTGGCTCGATATCTTTATAAAACATCTTTGAATCAGGACAGGGGACATAGAGATGAATATTTCGCCAGGATGCGGAAAATCAGCGCGCCGGGAATGATCCTGTTTGCATTTACCATCACTCTCGCTTCTTTTGACTGGTTGATGTCGCTTGATGCCCACTGGTATTCGACGATATTTGGCGCCTATCTGTTTGCGGGAAGCGTGCTGGGATTTCTTGGATTTCTTATCCTGATAGTAATGTATTTTAAAAGCAAGGATATATTATCTAAAGAAATAACAATCGAACATTACCACGACCTGGGCAAACTGACCTTTACCTTTATTATCCTCTGGGGCTATATGGCGTTTTCTCAGTATTTCCTGATATGGTACGGCAATATCCCCGAGGAGACCTTCTGGTTTTTGCATAGATGGGAAGGTTCATGGAAGATTGTCACCTTGATGATAGTTTTTGGCCATTTCTGTATTCCGTTTTTTATCCTCTTCCCGAGAGGAACCAAGAGAAACCGGGGCGTGTTGACTGTGATGGCGATCTGGATTCTGGGCATGCACTGGCTTGATTTATACTGGCTGGTAATGCCGTCGCTCCATAAAGACGGCGTGCATTTATCCTGGATGGATTTAACGGCGATGCTGGGTATCGGGGGCATCTTTGTCTGGCTATTCTGGCGCAGGATGATCGCTCAGCCCCTGGTGCCGATCGGAGACCCGGGTTTGAATAGATCAATTCGATTTGTTAATTCTTAGAGATAGTTATGGCTGAGAAAAATAGTACGAGAATCACAGAAGCTGATAATGCCGGCTATGAGAAGCGGGACGTCAGCGCTGTCAAGCTGATTGTTTTCGGCGGTTTAAGTTTAATCATTGTTGCAGTTATTTTAGTATTCCTTTACGAATATTTCACGGTGGCCTCCGGCAGGATGGTGGAGGAGATGGTGCTGAAACCGCAATCGGTAGCTTTGCGTGAACTGCGCGCCAGGGAAACCGAGGAGTTGAATAGCTATAAACTCCTGGATGCCGAGAGGGGGATTTATCGAATCCCCATCAGCCGGGCGATAGAACTTATGGCGGATGAGGCATACCGGCAGCGCCGTCAAGCATCCATAGGTGATTAGGATATTTATGAGTTCGTTATGCCAAACTTAAGAGAAAATGCAGCATATCAGGTCCTCCTCATAATCGCCGTCATGCTTTTGTCAGGACGGTCTGGCATCATGGCTCAGATTGTGCAGGACGATCCGGAGGAATTGCGGGATATCGACGTGGAAGAGCATCTGAACGAATTTATCCCGCTTGACCTTCAGTTTACCGCCGATGACGGCAGCGCTGTTAAATTGGGAAAATACTTCATCGAGGATAGACCGGTGATTCTGATTATGGGCTATTACTCTTGCCCGATGCTTTGCAATTTGATAATGAACGGTGTCAGCGAAGGGGTCAGGCAGCTTGCCTGGCTGCCGGGAAAGGAATTTCAAATCGTCAGCGTCAGTATCGATCCCGTCGAAACCGAACTTCTGGCCTCCGCCAAGAAAGGCAATTATATAAAAACTATCGGCAAGCCAGGAATCGATAAAGGATGGGATTTTCTAACCGGACCGGAAGAACGATCGCGGGCATTGGCCGATGCGGTCGGCTTCAAATATTATTTCGACGAGGATCAGGATATGTATGCGCATCCGGCCGTACTGGTCGTCCTCACCGGTGATGGCAGGATTTCACGCTATCTATACGGCATAGAATACAATGAGCGCGACCTGCGCCTTGCCCTGGTGGAAGCATCCGAGGGCAGAATAGGCAGCACGCTGGATAAGATCATTCTTTATTGTTATCACTACGACCCGGATGCGGGAAGCTATGTGATTTTCGCCGAAAATATCATGCGTCTTGGTGGGCTTATAACCCTGATCCTGCTGGCTATCTTGTTGATTTCGCTCTGGTTGAAGGAACGTCGTAAGAGACGTAAAGCATCCGTTAGCGAAAAATCGAACCCGGGTTGAGGTAAGAAAAGAAGAAACAGATAATGGATACAACCGGAACATTATTTATGCCGCCCGGCAGCTCGACAATCGCCGGCGAGGTCGATGCTCTTTTTTATTTTCTGGTTTATACCTCGATCGCGTTTTTCGCTATCGTGGTATTCGGCTTGGTTTTCTTCAGCCTGAAATACCGCCGGAGAAAAGACGAAGAGGCCTCAGTTACACCGGGAATCTCCCATAGCACAAAGCTGGAGCTTGTCTGGTCGATAATCCCGGCCATACTTGTCTGCATCGTTTTCTTCTGGGGTTTCAATGTATATCTCAAAATGAACGTGGTTCCCAAGGACGCCATCGAGATCAAGGTTACCGGCCAGAAGTGGTTCTGGGCTTTTGATTATCCCGAGGGCATTAACACCGTAAATGAACTGGTCGTGCCGCTGGGCAAACCGGTCAAGCTGCTTTTGTCATCCCGGGATGTAATCCATAGCTTCTTCGTGCCGGATTTCAGGATTAAGATGGATGCCTTGCCGAATCGCTATACGATTACCTGGTTCGAGGCTACCCAATTGGGGAAGCATAATTTATTCTGCGCGGAATTTTGCGGCGATAAGCATTCGGAGATGATCGGCACCGTGAGAGTGGTTTCCGAGCGCGAATATGACGAGTGGCTTGAGACAGGACTCGAAACCGGCGACGACATGACCCTCCAGGAATACGGAGGCAGGCTTTTTGTATCGAGAGCCTGCAATACATGCCATAGTGTGGAGGGGAAGAATTCGGTGGGACCGCATCTGGACGGCATTTTCGGCAAGCCGACAGAGCTGGCCGATGGAGGCACGGTTGAAATTGATGAAAACTATATACGCGAGGCAATTCTAAACCCGCAGGCATCGGTTGTTGCCGGGTTCCAGCCGGTGATGCCGACTTATCAGGGCATATTGAAAGACCGCCAGATAGACGCCTTGATTGCGTATATAAAATCCTTGGAGTAGATGGGGATTTGTTATGAACACAATTCCAGAAACAAATTACTTAAACGCCACCAGCGGGATTAAATCGTGGATATTTACGCTGGATCATAAGCGGATCGGCGTTCTGTATTTATTCAGTATCATGACCGCATTTTTTATCGGCGGTATGTTTGCCATGGTGATTCGTCTTGAGCTGCTCGGGCCGGGCAAGGATTTCATAGATGCTCGCACTTATAACCAGGTGTTCACTCTTCATGGCGCGGTGATGATTTTTTTGTTTATCATTCCCTCGATACCGGCGGCTCTGGGTAATTTCCTCCTGCCGCAAATGATCGGCGCTAAGGATGTCGCCTTTCCTCGTCTGAACCTCGCCAGCTGGTGGATATATATACTCGGTTCGATTTTTGCGGTTTACTCTATAGCCGCCGGCTCGGTCGATACCGGCTGGACATTCTATACACCCTACAGTACGGAGACAACCGGATCGGTTGTCGCCATGACGCTGGGGGTGTTTATTCTCGGTTTCTCCTCGATATTTACCGGCCTGAATTTCATAGTCACCATCCACAAGATGAGAGCGCCGGGCCAGACCTGGTTTAAGCTGCCGCTTTTTGTCTGGGGACTATACGCGACTGCAATCATCCAGGTGATAGCCACCCCCGTTCTGGCAATCACTTTGCTACTTTTAATCCTGGAGAGAGTAGCCGGTATCGGGATATTTGATCCGGCTCTGGGCGGCGATCCGGTATTATATCAGCATTTCTTCTGGTTCTATTCTCATCCGGCTGTCTATATAATGATACTGCCGGGTATGGGTATTATCAGTGAATTGATCTCCACTTTTTCCCGCAAAAAGATTTTCGGCTACAAGGCAATTGCTTACTCGAGCCTGGCAATCGCCTTTATCAGCTTCCTGGTCTGGGGACATCATATGTTCGTCAGCGGCCAATCGCAATTGGCGGCGATGATTTTTTCGTTTCTAACTTTTCTGGTGGGTATCCCATCGGGGATTAAGGTATTCAACTGGCTGGCAACGTTGTACAGAGGCAGGATTAGTTTTGAAACTCCGATGCTGTATGCATTATCATTCTTGTTTCTTTTCACAATCGGCGGTCTGACCGGTATATTTCTCGGGGCACTGGCGACGGATGTTCATCTGCATGATACTTACTTCGTGGTAGCGCATTTTCATTATGTCATGGTCGGCGGTACCGTGATGGCTTTTTTAGGAGGAATCCATTACTGGTGGCCGAAAATCTGGGGCCGGATGTATAATGAGCGGTGGGCGAAAATAGCCGCGGCTTTCGTTTTTGTCGGCTTCAACATGACTTTTTTCACACAATTCATTCTTGGAACGAAGGGTATGCCGCGCCGCTATTACAGCTACCTAGACCAATACCAGCCTCTCCACGGTTTTTCATCATTTGGCTCGTGGGTAATGGCGATCGGCTTTTTCATTATGGCGTTTTATCTTTTCCGTTCGATTTACAAAGGCCCCGTAGCCGGCAAAAATCCCTGGGGCGCGTTAACACTTGAGTGGGAGACAACGTCGCCACCTCAGACCGAAAATTTCGAAGAGACGCCTGAGCTGCGGCATGGCCCATACGATTACGACAAAATAGTCCCGGAGAGGACATTCAACAGGTGAAGGATAATCACGCAATAAGACAACCGAAACATCTGGCTCATCACTTCAGCGAGGTCGAGCAGCAACGCGAATCCGCCAAGATGGGCATGTGGCTATTCCTTCTCACGGAGATCCTGCTCTTCGGCGGATTGTTTGCGGCCTACACAATATACAGGGTCTGGCAACCCGATATGTTTTATAATGCTCATAAGCATCTGGATGTTTACATGGGCACATTAAACACGATTGTATTAATCAGCAGTTCCGTCACAATGGCGCTGGCTATAAGGTCTATTCAACTGGATGCCAGAAGAAAGGCCATATATTTTCTCATCACTACCTTGATCCTCGCCGGAATATTCCTGGTTGTCAAGTATTTCGAATACAGCCATAAAATCCATTTAGGCCAGTTGCCGGGCAAGTACTACACGTATACGGGAATCGAGGGGGATAATCCCCATATCTTTTTCAGCATATATTTTATGATGACGGGCCTGCACGGCATCCACGTGCTGGCCGGTATCGCCACCATAGGATGGGTGCTTCGCCGGACTATTCGAGGGGAACTGACCTCGGATTACTATACGCCCATGGAGTTGACAGGGCTGTACTGGCATCTTGTCGATGTGATCTGGATATATCTATTTCCGCTACTATACCTGATAGGATAAAATTATGAGCGAACATTCATCAGCAGCGAAACATCACGTCATACCGCTAAGAATCTACCTGGCAGTAGGCATCGCTTTGATAATATTGACAGCCGTTACGGTGCTCGTATCGACGATCAATCTCGGGGGCTGGAATGCGATCATCGCGGTCGGTATAGCTTCGGTTAAGGCAACACTGGTAGCTTTTATTTTTATGCACCTGTTATACGACAGGAAGATATACCTGGTCGTCTTTCTGGCTGCCATAACGTTTCTGACGGCTTTTATTGCCTTAACCATGTTCGATACGCTGAGCCGGGGGCAGATCCATTCAATAACCGAAAAGCCGATAAAAGGCAAAGCCGCAATGTATAGAGATAACGCGATAGATACACTCTCAACGGAGGAAGATTCGCTCTCAGCCGATTCCGAGAATGAGCATTGACATTTTTGTTCTTGAGAATTGTCCGAGATTGATGATACAATTAGGAAATTAAATATAAAAGGACGGTAGCGGTAATGAGAAATTTCAGAGTAATGGCAACAATCGCCACGCTGGCGACATATTTTGTGATTTTCATGGGAGGTTTGGTGCGTGTTTCCGGGGCAGGCCTGGGATGTCCCGACTGGCCAAAATGTTTTGGAAGCTGGATTCCGCCGTTGAGCCTCAGCCAGTTGCCGGCGGATATCGATCCCAATTTGTTCAATTTTACCCTGGCCTGGATCGAGTATATAAACAGGCTGTTTGGTGTCTCCGTCGGTATCCTCATAGCGATCGTCGCCGTCTGGGCGCTGGTCAAATTCCGAAAGATTCCAAGGATAGTAATACCCTCCGCGTTGGCCGGTATTCTGGTTGCTTTTCAGGGTTGGCATGGCAGCCGCGTCGTGGCCTCCGAACTCGAACCGTTGGTTGTTTCGGTGCACATGGCCCTGGCATTAATCATTGTCGGCTTGCTGATATATATATCCCAGCGGGCATACTATATTGAGCGCCCCGACACCGAAAGCAAATCTATCTATCCTCGAGGAATGAAAATATGGGTCGGGCTGCTCTGGGTGCTGGCCCTGATCCAGGTTGTATTCGGTACCCAATTCCGCGAGGCTATAGAAATCATTTCCAGGGGATTCCCTTTATTATCCGAGCAGGCCATAATTGGCCGGGTCGGGGCTATCAAGTATTTTCATCCGGCTTTTGGAATATTTATCGCTATAGCCTCGCTTGCCACAGCATACAGGCTCTTGTTTCGGAGCCGGAATCCATCATCGCTCAACTGGCAGTGTGCCTGGACTATGGCCGGGCTGGCGATTATTCAGCTTCTAATCGGCGCGGGGATGCTCTCGATCGGCATTCCGGCTGTTGCTCAGGTGCTTCATCTATGGGTGGCCAGCCTCATGATCGGTATAATTCTCATTTCGTTTACTGCTCTCGGTCAAAAACAGGAGGCTTAGATGGAATTTAAGAAACCATATCCCGGGATGCTGATGCTGGCGGTGATCGCCATGTTAGTTCTGGGTTTAATCGCGATATTGGTGGTTAACCGGGCGGATCATTCACGGTCGCAGGTCCCGATCTTCGCCCAACTGTCGGATTTCGAGTTTACAGCAGCTCACTCGGGGCAACCATTTGGACTCCAACAGATGCAGGGGAAGCTCAATGTTGTTGATTTTATTTTCACGAGTTGTCCGAGTATCTGCCCCATAATGGCCGTAAATATGTCCGAGCTGTACGAACTGTACAGGAATTCGGATAAAGTCCAATTCGTTTCGATCTCTGTCGATCCGGATCGCGATTCACTTGAAGCATTGATCGAGTATGGCAGAAGCCTGGGAGTCGACGATAATCGATGGGTATTTCTGCGGGCGCCTGTCGAGCAGGTGATAGAAGTTTGCGAGGAGCAATTCATGCTGGCCGCGGAGGCTCTGCCTATGGGCCACACGACAAAATTCATCCTGGTCGATCAACACGGGCGGATCCGCAGTTATCATGAAGGCCTGAAAAATGAGAGCATGCTCGCCCTTAAAAACAATATCAAACAATTAAGCCGTGAAATGCGATGAGTGCGGCCGATCTGCCGACTTTAAACGTGGCCCTGAATTTCATCAGCGCAATCTTTCTTCTTACAGGTTTTATTTTCATCAAGAGAAACAAGCCATCGATTCATAAAAGATTCATGTTGTTAACTTTGTTTACCTCGGCGCTGTTTCTGATATCCTATCTGGTGTATCATATAAATGTCGGCTCGGTTCCCTATCCCTACCATGATTGGACACGGCCGTTGTATTTTGCAATACTGATTCCGCATGTGATCTTATCCGGAATAATGGTGCCATTTATTATCGCGGCAGTTCGATTTGCCTTAAAAGAGCAATTCGATAAGCATAGAAAGCTGGTCAGGTGGGTCTGGCCGGTCTGGATGTTTGTCTCTCTCAGCGGCATTATTATCTATCTGATGTTGTATAGACTCTAAGATATAAGTGTATTCCGTGCTCCGATTATCTTAACGAGGAAGGTCAATAAGAAGATAAAGACCGCGTTAAAACCTCTTCTGATAGGAATGGCAATAAGGCTGACCATTCTCTTTTGAATAATATTCCTGATGATAATCTTCCGCTTTCCAGAATGGCCCGGCGGCGGTTACCTCGGTGGCAACCTGATGACCTTTATCCTTCAGTATCCCGATCAGCTTCTCGGTAGTCTGTCTCTGGCGATCATCTACATAGAATACAGCCGATCGATATTGGTCTCCTGCATCCGGTCCCTGGCGGTTGATCTGCGTGGGATCATGTATTTCGAAAAAGAGGCTCGCCATTTTTTCATATGAAGTTAATTCGGAGTCATACACTATTTCAATCGCTTCCGCATGACCGGTTTTGCCGCTGCAGACCTCTGAATAAGTTGGATTCTCCTTATCACCACCCATGTATCCCACCGTGGTCGATACCACGCCGGTGGCATTCTGGAAATAATATTCCACACCCCAGAAACAGCCGCCCGCGAAATATGCTTTTTCATATTTCTCGGTTTTCTCGACCGGTACAAAATTCATTGATATTGAATTAACACAATGCCTGATATTCTTCTCGGTAAAACCCTCGTCGGCAAAAACGTGCCCGAGATGTGCTCCGCAATTGTTGCAAAGGATTTCCGTGCGTTTTCCATCGGCGTCGGGCAGTCGTTTGACTGCTCCGGGAATTTCATCGTCGAAACTCGGCCAGCCGCAATGAGAATCAAACTTATCGACTGATTTATAAAGTCGAGCGTTGCATCTTTTGCAAACGTAGGTTCCCTTCTCCCAATGATCATGAAATTCGCCGGTGAACGGCCTTTCGGTTTCCTTCTGAATAATGACGGCCTCTTCCTCGGGTGTTAAGTTATTGTAGTTCATATCATTATCTCCAGAGATGGCTGTTGAGAGAATAATAAATGGTAGACCTATAGATACTCTCAGAGCAATGGGCAGATAATCGATCACTCTGGATACCGGTCTTTTCAAAATCTTAATTGATCTTTCCATACTTACCTTTTATTAATTCGCCGCCTGTGCGATTTGTTCCTCTTTAGTATCCGTCTTGTCCCTATTATTGTGCGGAACTTAAGGTGGTCCCGGCATGCTTATTAACAGGCCGACCTTCGCCCCAAACTGGTCCAATCATAACCTCAGAACATGCCCAATATTGTTATGAATAATAAGAAAAAAGCCCCTCCAGAGGCAGAAATGTCTTCAGAGTTATTAGTGGTAGGGACGGGTTTGAACCGCCGACCTTCGGATTATGAGCCTGTTCAACAGTCCAAACAACAGAAAGCACCAGACACTAACCTGCAGTAATAGCAACTACTTACGGGAAACACAATGTCTGGTGCTTTCTCTCATTATCTGTTGTTTTTACTAATTCTGTTAGAAAAATGTTAGAAAGGGGTGTATGTCAAAGTCTTCTTAGTGTTGATCATAAAAGGCGTCTTGACTGAATCGCATGCAGTATGTTCCTCAATTCCAGCTGGAACCAGCGGGCCGATTGTTCCCGTTTCGTCGTTTCTTTCATCTTAATTTGGCAAAAGCTCTCTGTTGAGGTTTCATTGGGCGAAATTGCCTGGCCTAAAGTAAACCGACCGTGACGTTTGTTATTGACATAATCTACCATTTAAAGTAGATTAAAAAGGTCCAAAACCTCCAGGTTGTGCTCAAGATCTGTTTTGTCAGTCGCAATTCCCAGCAATCAGTGGCTGCAGCGAATCTTGAAAGCGGCCATTCAGTGACTCTTGTATCAGCGTCGGCTGATTCTTTAAGCGGCCAAGGGTCACAAAGCGAACCTTACAGATCAAAGAGAGATCAAGTTGGAAAAACCACCAGGCAGCGACGAAATCATAGAATCGTTACCATTTCAGGATGAGATCCTCAATAACCACTGCTATGGCTGCGGGTCGTCTAATCAACAAGGGTTAAGAATCAAGAGCTTTTGGGACGGGGAGGATTCAGTTTGCAATTTCGAGCCCAGGCCGTATCACATGGCCGGCCCCCGGCATATTCTCAATGGGGGTGTAATCGCTACTGTTATTGACTGCCATTGTATTTGCACGGCTATCGCCGATGCCTACCGGCGGGCGGGCCGTCCGTTTGATTCGAATAACTCCATTTGGTATGCCACCGGTTTGCTGGATGTCAAATACCTGCGACCGGCATCTATCGAACATCAGCTGGTCCTGCGAGCGAAAATTATTGAAGTGACCGATAAGAAAACTGTCCTCAATTGCATGGCTTTTTCCGGCGATGAAAAGTGCGCTCAGGCCGAGGTGGTAGCGGTGCGCGTACCCGATGACTGGCGATAACACAAGTGGCCCACTGCTTGCGGTGGGTTACTCTCGTAAAAAAACCGGCTTTTGCCGGTTTCTAAGTTTTGGTGGGGGGGAGGGATTTGAACCCTCGACCTCCGGGTTATGAGCCTGTTCAATAGTCCAAACAGTAGAAAACGCCAGGCGCTAATAGACAATAATAACAACAACTTAGCTTGAGCCTTTTGTCTGGTGCTTTTCCTTAATATCTTTTGTTCTTGCTCGTTTTGTTAGAAAAATGTTAGTAAGAGGTGTATGTCAAAAACGACCGAGCAACTGCGGCTAAGATTTTACTCCCCGCCTATCCAGATTGTCTGCGGCCGTAATATAAAACAGTGGTGGACAACATCGGTCCATGCATTATACTTAATGCCATTGTCAGTTTGTATTTAAGCTGAACCGAAAACTTGAAGGACTTCCTAACAACTCAAATTACGGGAGATCTTTCTGAAAGGACTGTTTCTTGTGCCAATGGTACAGATAAAACGTATCTGCGGTGATTGAGGGATCGGCGGCAAAGGAATTACTGTGGAAGATGTCAGGGCGATTGCATCCGGGAATTCCTAAGATTGTCATAATCCAAGTGCAAAATAAGGAGTGGTCCCAACCGACTACCCCTGCAATCGGTGATATCTAATAACAGGCAGATCAAGTAATAACCTTAGATCAAGATTGAGGAGAATTATCATGCCAAAATTCGTAATCGAGCGAGAGATCCCCGGCGCGGGGAATTTATCAGCCCAGGAACTACGGGGCATCTCACAGAAATCCTGTGGAGTGTTGCAGGAGATGGGAACCCAGATCCAATGGGTTCAGAGTTATGTCACCGATGACAAGATTTATTGTGTGTATATCGCTGAAAATGAGGCGATGGTGCGAGAACACGCGCAAAAAGGAGGCTTCCCAGCAAATCTTGTTACCGAGGTCAAATCAGTTATTGATCCTACTACTTCGGAAGGCTGATAGCCTGCTTTGGGCATTAGATTCCCCGTCAGCTCTTCCACTTCTTTATGACCTTCGGGCATTAGAAAATCCGGTTTCTGAAGGAAATCCCACCAAAAAAGAAACTCCCGAAATTGTTAAACTTCAGGAGTTAAAATTTGGTGGCGGGGGAGGGATTTGAACCCTCGACCTCCGGGTTATGAGCCCGACGAGCTACCAGACTGCTCCACCCCGCGTCATATCTTTTATTTTCAACAAGGGTGGTTATAAGCTCGGCAAACTACTCCCGCCGAAGGCGGGACTCCACCCCGCGTCATATCTTTTATTTTCAACAAGGGTGGTTATAAGCTCGGCAAACTACTCCCGCCGAAGGCGGGACTCCACCCCGCGTCATATCTTCTATTTTCAACAAGGGTGGTTATGAGTCCGACGAACTACTCCCGCCGAAGGCAGGACTCCACCCCGCGTCATCGATCAGCAATATATTCTGCGGGTAACCGATGTCAAGGATTAATGGAAATATATAATCGCCTTTTCCCGAATCGCCGATCGAGGTATTTCTAGTTACCTCGAGAGTTTATGATCCGACCAGCTGCTTCTCCTGCGGCGGGCTCAGTACGGATACTAATTGATTCTATAATCCCCGTCCACACCCACGATGAGCGACTCTACCTCGACCTGCTTGCCCGATAACTCAACCGCCTGATTCACAATGTAGAGTATTCCCATGCAACAGGGGACTTCCATGTGGGCGACGACTATCTTCGGGATATTGTTATTCTTCAGAATTTCGGCAATTTTGGCAGCGTATGACGAGACGTCGTCGAGCTTGGGGCATCCGATCGCCAGGGATCTGCCTTTCAAAAGCCTCTGGTGGAAACTGGGATCGGCAAATGGGACGCAGTCTGCGGCCACCAGAAGCTCCTTGCCATCGAAATAAGGAGCCAGCGGAGAAACGAGATGCAGTTGCACCGGCCATTGAGTTAATTCGGATTGCATGGGACCGGACGGGGTAGCGGATGGTTTTTCCTTTTTGTCGAGAACCATTGTCCTGGAGCCGGGGCATCCCCCGGAATGAGGGTCGGGGACCGGCTTGGCGGGCTGTTTTTTTGCCAGTTCTGCTTTTCTCATATTCTCCATGGCGGCGGCTTCGTCGAATTCCGGGGCTTCACGTTTTATCACGGTCATGGCGCCCAGCGGGCATTCGCCCACACAGGCCCCCATGCCATCGCAATAGTTTTCGGAAACCAGCTTCGCTTTCCCGTCGACTATTGCCAGCGCACCCTCCGGGCAGGACGGTATGCAAAGGCCGCAGCCGTCGCATTTCTCCTCATCGATTAGAATGATTTCTCTTACCTGCATATCAACCTCTCTTTTTCTAAAAGAAATATTTCCAGACCAGGTCAATCCGGCCCGACCTTATAAGCTTCAGGCCGGAATAACGCATCACTCTTTTCACAAAATCTCTGTATTCGCCCGAAAAGCAGGGCTCCGTGCATTGCTTGCAGCGAGGTTTCGGATCGAAGGGACAGTTAATCCGCTTCACCAATCCGTGAACCAGGAGGCTGGCGCATTCACGGCAAAGGCGGGTTTCACGAAAGTCGAGCGTTTCGAGAATACCCCGCCGTATGATATCCCCCTTTACAGTATCGGAATGATGACCAGAGCAATATATCTGCACCATTCTGGCCAGCATGGCAGCGTCGCCTCTGGTTTTCTTTGCTGTCGTCTCAATCACGATGGGAGAATAAGCTAAAGGGCGGTATCGGGCATTGACTTTGGTCAAAGAACACGGTTTTATTTGAAAGGCGCGAAATAGATGAATTTGGCGTCATTGTGTCCGGGGCCGGCCTGCCGGGCTTTTTTATTGACGGAATTTTATTCCGGATTATCTTGTATTATGTGTGGATTGATTGCATAGAAAGCCGGTGTTTTTGAATTGATGAACAGGGAGAATCCCATGCCGAAATATTTGACGTATTCCATTTTTGCTATACTTCTCTGTCTGTTGCCGAATAGCATCCGGGCAGGTGATATCGATTACTCAAAACCGTTTCCATTGTCGCCTTTGGAATATCCAATCTCGGATGCGCCCTACGTGCCTCCGGTTATCCTCGATGTGGAAAATATCCAGATAAACAGTGACAACACCACTCAGTTGCAGAACGAGGAGATGGTCTGCATCAACCCCACAAATACGGCCAACGCGGTGGCCGTCTGGCGCGATTTCCGCCTCGGCTACCGTCGGGTAGCGACCGGATACACTTTCGATGGCGGTCAAACGTGGTACGATGCCCTGCTGGATGTTCCCTATCGTCCGTGGGTATCCGATCCGGTGCTGACTGTAGACGATGACGGCAATTATTTCGCCTGCACGTTGGCGTATGAGGGAACGTTTAGCGAGCCGTCCGGGCTCTATGTGCAAAAATCCACAGACGGCGGCGTCAGCTGGTCCGAGCCGGTTATCGCAATTGATTCGGTCGAAGGAGTGTTTGAGGACAAGCAATGGATAACACTCGATAGAACCAGCGGATCCACCAACGGCAATATTTACATCAGCTGGACGAGGTTTTTTGATACCCAGATCCTCCTTGTATCCTCCACCGACGGCGGCGAGACCTATTCCGATCCGGTAAATGTATCGGATGAGGAGGGTGTTCAATGGTCGGTTCCAACAGTTGGCGCCTCGGGAGATCTGTTTATTGCCTGGGTTCAATATTATCCGACCCGCGGGATTCTAATGGATGTTTCCGTCGATCAGGGAGCAACCTTCGGAAATGACCAGGTGATTGTTGAAACGAACGTCTCGTCGGGTCAAATCAACGGCGGCATCACGGTTTTTTCATATCCAGCCTTGAACTCCGATGTGAGTCTTCTCTCACCATATTTGGGAAACCTCTATATCGCCTTTATGGATGAGAACGTTACCGATATGGATATCTTCTTTATGAAATCCGAGGATAACGGGGCCACCTGGTCGGAGCCGATCAGGATCAACGATGATCCGTTGCACAACGGTGCCGATCAGTTTCATCCCTGGATAACCATTGACGAAAGCGGCGTCATCCATGCTATTTTCTACGATAGACGTCTGGACCAGAATAATTGGCTTTTCGATCTTTATTACACCAAGTCCGACGATGCCGGTGAGACTTGGTCTCCCAACGAGCGGATCTCTACTGTTTCCTCCAATCCAAGTGATGCCCGTTTGGCGGGTTTGATAGGGGAGTATATCGGCCTTTCCGCCTGGGAGGGCGAGGTTCAGATGGTCTGGACCGATACCAGAAACGGCAACCAGGACGTTTTCTCCGCCAGGATTTCCACTACTGTAGTCGGCGCATGTTGCTCGACCGAGGGTGGCTGCCAGGAAATGACCGAGGAGGATTGCATCGCGGCCGGCCATGAATGGTTGGGCGCCGGAACCGCGTGTCTTGGAGATAACAACGGCAACGAAATCGATGATGCCTGTGAAATCCTGGAGATCCCCACGCTCTCCGAATGGGGAATGGTGATTATGGGATTGCTGTTGTTGGCAATTGGAACGGTGGCGGTTGTGAGAAGAAGGAAAGCATTTCTTGGTAAGGCTGCGTAAGGAGTCAGCCTTTTGGATGAAAACATGCGGAGACTTCTCGACCCCTTTCTTCCCGTCGCTTTCTGAGCGGCAGTTTGTGGATGTAGCCTCGAGAAACGGTCGCGTTAATTACAATCTTGCATCTATACATTTCTTCGAAGATGGACATATATCTCCTTGACTGGTAACTCCTGATCGATATATTAAATTAAGGTCTGCGAATGGCTTCGTAGAGGTAGCGCTTCAAACAGGGATAAGGATACCGATTGCCTGATGATGATTTAGGAGGATCGCATGAAGAGTGTAATTCTAATCGTATTGTTTGCGTTTTCGAGCGCTTTTATTACTGATGGCGCGGAAGCTCAGGATGTACTTGACGGCAATTCCGGAGTGCAGAAGACATTGACAAGGCAAACATTATATCTGATCGACGCGGATGAACTCAGCCCGTCGGCCCGGCCGTTAATCTCAGGGGAAGATTATGCACTCATCTGGGAGAGCGACATTCCGCATGAGGCCACAAGTCATTCTGCTATATTGCCTGACAGGCCGGGAGACTATTATCTCATGCGCGTTTTCAACCCGGATAATCTACGGCCGGTTGACGGGGAAATCCCGTATGTCCTGATCAATGATAATGCAATATTCAGGACCGACGCCGAGGGCGCGGCCGTCCTTCCGAATTACGGCTGGGGCCTGACCAGGCTGACGGTGGTGGACGTGGTTCGAAAGCCGTTTTCACCCCCTTCACCTCCCACCGTGACCGAATATGATCCCGATATCGCAGAGATGATCTCCAATATCACTCCGGAATTATGCGAATTGACGCTTACCGATCTAACGAGCTTTCCGACACGGAATTCATATTCGGACTACTGTCGGGATGCGGAGCAGTACGTTTATGAGCAGTTCGATGATTTTTCGTTGAACACTTCCTTTCATGATTTTTCTTATCAAGGTTACGATATGAGAAACGTGATCGGGGAAATGACCGGCACGACCCAACCGGATTCTGTAATTATAGTCTGCGGCCATCTCGATTGCACCAGCGGTTCCCCCTGGACAGATGCGCCCGGCGCGGAGGATAACGGGTCGGGCTCGACTGCTGTAATAGAAGCTGCCAGAGTATTGAGTCAATATCAAACGGATCTCACGATTCGTTTTATAACCTTTTCCGGTGAGGAACAGGGTCTGATCGGCTCGGACTACTACTCTCAACTTATGGTCGATATCGGTGAAGATATCGGCGGGGTGTTGAATCTCGATATGGTCGCCTACCAGGGCCCTTATGCATATGATATGCACGTGTTCTCGGATAACCTGTCCCACTGGCTCGGCGATCTGGCTTTACAGACTTTGGATGATTATACGCCGATCATTGGTTTCGAAGATTACGCTTACGACCCGCTTTACGGTTCGGATCATTATTATTTTGCCCTGCGAGGCTACCCGGCAATCAAATTCGCCGATGCCTGTTGCGCTCCCGACTATTATCCATACTGGCATTCGACAAACGATATAATGGCCCATCTCAATATGGATTTGCTGGCGGATATCACCAGGACGAGCGCAGCCCTGGCCGCAATTCTTGCACGGGTCGATTTCGATCCCGGAGGCAGTGACTGTGTATATATTCCAGGCGATTGCGACGGCAATGACACCTCCCGGGAGCTTACTGATATTATTGCCATGATCACCTATTACAGAGGCCAGATTCCAGAATACTCATGCGAGTGCCCGCCGGATCATCTCGAATATTATCCGCACGCCGACGCGGATGGGGACTGTCTGGCTTTTGAGCTCGAGGACGTGGTTAAGACGATAGCTGCCTATAGAGGCCCCGATCCGCTCTCCAGCTGCGAGGATTGTCCCGGTCAGGGAAGGTTGTTGTCGGGCGGAGACCGGCCGCTGGTAGTACCGTCCCTGAAGTCAAGGGTCAGAACGGGCAGAAAATAGTAGTAGAATAGAACATCAGATAATGCTTTTCCTCCCATAGAAGATTGGGGCTGCATATCGGGAGCCCCTTTTCAATTGATACTATCCGGTCGGCTATATCCCATCCCTCGAACTCAGCCGTCCGTGGCAAAACCGGAAGCTTTGCCCTGGCGCAGGTTGAAGCCGTCTCCTGCAACAAGAGTGAACGGATATGGCCTCGAGAAACGGTCATGTTAATTGCAATCTTATTTCTATTCATTTCTTCAATGATGGACATATATCTCCTTGACTGGTAACTCTTAATCGATATATTAAAATACGGTCTGCGAATGGCTTCGTAGAGGTAACGCTTCAAACAGGAATAAGAATACCGATTGCCTGATGAAAATTTAGGAGGATCGCATGAAGAGTGTAATTCTAATCGTATTGTTTGCGTTTTCGAGTGCTTTTTTTGCCGATGACGCGGAAGCTCAGGATGTTCTTGGCGGCAATTCCCGAGAGCAGAAGACATTGACAGCGCAAACATTATATCTGATCGATGCGGATGAGCTCGGCCTGTCGGCCCGGCCGTTAATCTCAGCGGGAGATTACGCACTTATCTGGGAGAGCGATATCCCGCATGAGGCCACAAGTCATTCGGCTATATTGCCTGACCGGCCGGGAGACTATTACCTCATGCGTGTTTTCTCACCGGCTGATCTGAGGCCGGTTGACGGGAAAATTCCGTATGTTCTGATGGATGATAATGCAATATTCAGAACCGACGCGGAGGGCGCAGCCACCCTTCCGAATTACGGCTTTGGCCTGACCAGGCTGACGGCGGTGGACGTGGTTCGAGAGCCGTTTTCACCCCCTTCTCCTCCCACGAAAACCGAATATGATCCCGACATCGCAGAGATGATCGCGAATATCACCCCGGAATTATGTGAATTGACGCTTACCGATCTAACAAGCTTTCCGACACGTTATTCATATACGGAAGGCTGTCGGAACGCGGAACAGTACGTTTACGAGCAGTTCGATGGTCTTTCGCTGAACACTTCCTTTCATGATTTTTCATATGCAGGTTACGATATGAGGAACGTGATCGGGGAAATGACCGGCACGACCCGGCCCGATTCTGTAATCATCGTCTGCGGCCATCTCGATTGCACCAGCGGTTCCCCCTGGTCAAATGCGCCTGGCGCGGAGGATAACGGGTCGGGCTCGGCGGCGGTAATAGAAGCTGCCAGGGTATTGAGTCAATATCAAACAGATCTCACGATTCGTTTTATAACCTTTTCCGGTGAGGAACAGGGTCTGATCGGCTCGGACTACTACTCTGAACTTATGGTTAGTATCGGTGAAGATATCGGCGGGGTGTTGAATCTCGATATGGTCGCTTACCAGGGCCCTTATGCATATGATATGCACGTGTCGTCGGATAACCTCTCCCACTGGCTCGGTGATCTGGCCTTACAGACCCTCGATGATTATACGCCGATTGTTGGTGTCGACGATTACACTTATAACCCGGCTTACGGTTCCGATCACTATTACTTTGCCCTGCGAGGCTACCCGGCAATCTTCTTCATCGATGCCTGGAGCGGGCCCGACTGGTATCCATACTATCATTCTACAAACGACGTGATTGCCCATCTCAATATGGATTTGCTGGCGGATATCACCAGAACCGGCGCAGCCCTGGCCGCAATTCTTGCACGGGTCGATTTCGAAGGCAGTGACTGTGTGTATGTTCCCGGGGACTGCGACGGCAACGACACCTCCAGGGAGCTTACGGATATTATTGCCATGATCACCTATTACAGAGGCCAGATTCCCGAATACTCATGTGAGTGCCCGCCGGATCATCCCGAATACTATCCTCGCGCCGATGCGGACGGGGACTGTCTGGCTTTTGAGCTTGAAGACGTGGTTAAAACGATAGCTGCCTACAGAGGCCCCGAACCGCTCTCCGGCTGCCCCGATTGCCCGGGCGATGGCAGATTGTTGACGGGCAAAGATCAGCCGATAATGATACCATCCCTGAAGACCAGAACTAAGATCGGCGACGGTCGCGCGGCTGAATAAGATAATCCAATAATTTTAAGAATGGGAAAAGGGACCGTTCTCTGTACCGTCATGTCGGTCTACGAGCCGTATCCAAATGGTTTTATAGGATTGTGACCACCAGATGTTCGCAATTATTCCTGGCGCGCGGCGATCTTGAGCAGGCCTTCGTAATTGTTGATCCGGATAGTGTTACCGATCTCGCTGATATAGCCGCCCGATTTCAATTTGGCGAAGGCCCGCGATAGGGTCTCCGGCACGGTGCCCAGAATCGAAGCCAGATCTCCCTTGGAAATATCCAGAGAAACTTCGTTTTTACCCTCCGATTCATGAGCAATATATTCCGCCAGCCGCGGCACGACTCCCATCAATGAAAGCTGCTCGATTTTTTTAGCAAAATTCCGGAGGCGTTCGGACAAAAGCGCGATCATGTTTAGGGCAATCTGAGGCCTGGTCTTTATCAATTCGAGAAAACGGCTCCTGTCGATACTGATAAGTTCGGAATCCTCCTGGGCCACCGAATAAGCAGGATATTTCCCGTCGGCGAATAAAGCGGCCTCGGCCATCGATGTACCCGGGCCGGGAGTAATCAGAGTCTGCTCCCTCCCTGATGCCGAGAGCTTATAGATACGCATGCGACCACGGAAAACGACATAGAAGGCTTTGGCTATCTCGCCCTCGCTAAACAGAAGCCGGCCCTTTGGGATGTGCACTATCTCCGACAGACCGGCGATATCCTCGAGATCGCTTCCGGCAAGCCCTGAAAAAAGCGAACATGATTCGAGCCCCCCGATAATTTGATGTTCTCCGGATTTGCTCATTTCCTATCCTGCGCACATAGCTTATAAGCCGACTTAAAATTCGCCTGAATTAGTTACCGATTGTTTAAAGAGATCTATGAGTAACGCCAGTCCGGGCAGAAAACCCGGCGGCTATTCGGCCGTATCCTGAACTGCCAAAACCTGCTTAATTTCCGGTACCTTTTGTTTTATGACTCGTTCGATACCCATCTGCAGTGTCATCTGCGCCATCGGGCAGCCTCCGCAGGCGCCGGTGAGCCGTACTTTTACTACCCCCTGATCCTCGATGACATCCACCAGCTCAACATCTCCGCCATCGGCCTGCAATGCGCCCCTGACGGAGTCCAGAGCTTCGATCACTCTTTTCTTCATTCCCTGATCTTCCATAAACACCATTCCTTGTTGGCCCGCTTATTTCATTGATCGACTGCTGCTTGTTATCTTCAGCATTAAGAATATATCCAGTTGCCTATTCGGTCGCAAGCAAATATGAGAGGTATTATTGGTTAACTATAATCATAAGAAATCCTCCCCGGGCATTTAAAATAGCCTGTATAGCGGCATTATTCAGAACCGGGCAGCATGGATGCTGATTATCAGACAAATCTTTTCTCCTCGAATAACTTCAAGTGTGGCAATCGCTTGAGGGCTTCCCATGAGACAATTCCCAGATATGGACTTGAGCGGTCTATGGATATCATAAAGATTGCGTAACACTGGTTCAATGGGAGTCTCAATTTTTCCTTGACAGCCCCGATAAGGTTTCTATATTTGGCATTTTGTGAATCCCTTCACAAAGCGGGCAGGACGGGAGAACAGATTTGACACAAAAACAGAAGGCCAAGAAGATTTCGGATTCGACGATTCATAGGTTGTCTGTTTATTATCGCGCCCTTATGGCACTCGAAAAAGATGGCTATGAAACCATTTCGTCGAAGGAACTGGCGAAACGAGAGAAATTAACCCCGGCACAGGTCAGGAAAGATCTCTCTCTCTTCGGGAGTTTCGGCACCAGGGGACTTGGCTATCCGGTAAGACAACTGATGCAGCAGATAGCCGAGATCCTGGGTATTAACAGGCTATGGAATGTGGCCCTGGTTGGTGTCGGTAATGTCGGTTCTGCGCTTGTGAGCTATAAGGAATTCGCCAAGCAGGGATTCGTAATAAAACTGATATTCGATAATGACCAGCGTAAAATAGGCTCCAATCATAAGGGAATCTTAGTATCCGACACCACTGAGATGAAAAGGCTTCTGCATCAACATGACATCTCTATCATAATTCTCACCGTTCCGGCGGCGTCGGCACAGGCGGTATGCGACGAGGTAGTCGAGGCCGGAGTAAAGGCCATTCTGAATTTCGCGCCGGTGAACCTGCGGGTGCCGGATGACGTTCTTCTGCGGAGTGAAAACATGGCAATCGAGCTGGAACACCTTTCCTTTTCTTTGACGAGCAAAGATTTAAGATTGGTAGAATGAGGCCGATAAACCTAATAGAGTTAGCGAGTTTGAGAAAATCTCCCATTTTGGACTTGACAATGATCCGGGAGAAGTTGATATTACGACGCTTGGGTATATAATATGTTGAATGGAAGAATAATAATCCTGACTCTTATAATGGCTGCTATGTCTGTTTCCGCCGTTTCGGCCCAGGTAACTAATGGAATGGAGTGCGAGCCGTATGGATCAGTCACTATTAAGGGCGTGCCGGCAACGGACGGCATGCTGGTGATAGCTTATGTCGGCGATATTGAGTTGGCGCGTGGACAGACCGAGGGGGGACAGTATTCCCTGTATATAGATATCGATGACCTGGATACTCCCCAGAGGGAGGGATATCAACCGGGGGATATTATTAGTCTCAGAGTTAATGGCAATCCCGCAGGACCGGCATTCGAAGCTTTCGCCGGACGGCAACGGCGAGATATCGAGGTCACGACGCTGGATATTCAGCTTGAGACCTGGGGACGCATAAAAGCATTATTCAGGTAATAATATTACAATCCGGGAACCATCAGGCATTGCCCCCAATGCCTATTTTTTTGTCTACCTTAGAGATAAATCGTCTTTCAGCGCATTCCTGCCCGGACCAATATCTACCATAGATTCAGGATTGTTCATCTTCCGACAATTATGCAAAATCGCAGACTACTTTCGACTCATGGATATTAAAACAAACTTGCCATTTGAGGCAAAATCGATTACAAGTACGGTTGCACTGTAAAGAATCCAACGCGTGTTCCGCGGAATAATCTGGCGGATAAACGGTGCGTCGCAATAACAGCGCTCCGGCAGGCGGGAGGTACTTCGTGCAACGAAAAAATATCGGAATGAATCCTTTTTGCCGAATGAGAGAATGAATTAGGAGGTACGATGAAACTTACCAGCCGCGAGGAAAGCGGAATCATTGTCCTGGAGCCCAAGGGCAAGATAATGGGCGGTCCCGACGCTACAATCCTGCACGACCATCTTCATGAGTTGATCGGCCAGGGTAGAAAGAATGTCGTTGTTGACCTTTCCAAAGTCGAATGGATGAACTCGACCGGTCTGGGTATATTGATTTCCGGATTGACTACTTTGCGTAACAACGGCGGAGAGCTAAAGCTGGCCAGGGTAACGGACAAGATAGAGTCGCTTCTCACAATAACCAAGCTTATCACGGTATTTGAGAATTTCGATGAGGTTGATGAAGCTGTGAAGAGCTTCTCATGACTCACCTCCGTACATGCCTGAGAAGGACAGCTTTTCCAATCAGCTTCTCGAAGACAAATAGGTCAGCTTAGTCCACCTTTCTATTGTTGAATCTCTGAGGAGAGAATATTGGCAGGCACAGGAAGGGATCACGCAACCATAACGATTCCCAGTTCTCCAGATAAGATCTGCGTAGTGGATGAGTTCCTCGAAGACTGGCTCCGCAAACGGGGCGTGGCAGAAAATACTATCGCTGATCTGGCTATCGCTATTACGGAACTCGTTAATAACGCCATCAACCATGGCAATAAACGACAGGAGCATAGGAAAGTAACATTGACTTTGCGTTACGGTGATGGAGAGATCGAGGCCTCAATCACCGACGAAGGCGCAGGCTTCGACCCGGAGAATATTCCCGACCCGCTGGCGGAGGAAAACCTCTTAAAGGAAATCGGCAGGGGAATATTCATAGCCAAATCCCTGATGGATGACTTTAAATATAAAGCTCTGCCCGAGGGTGGGACCGAAGTCAGCATAGTCAAGAAGATCGATTGATCAACAAGGTTATCTCACGATCCTCAACTTTATATAGATTACGCGTCACACTCATCATTGCGGGTAAATGATATCCGGATTTTCAGGAAGATTTCTTGCTTTTTTGAAACCTTTGCATAATATTAACGTAAATTGGTTTGTAGTGCAAACCGATGTTTGTTGAGGAAATAGTTCATTGGGGGTTACGATGTCACAGGAAATTGATTTGAAGCAGATTGAGAGAAGAGCATATCTCTCTTTCTATCAGGATGGAATTTGGGATTTGTTCATTGGGCTAAAGATACGGCAGCGCGATTGCTTTTTCTCTTTTGGTCATTTCAATGTTTAGTATCGGGGCCTATTATGAAGGCCTCCCCCGTATATATTTATACGGGCTATTATTTGGATCAAGTATTCTTGTCCCGAATGTTATTACAATGAATTCGGCACTCAAATTCATAGCTCAATCGCATTCGGTATCACCGGCATAATTATGGTTGCGGCAGGGATCAGGTTATTAAGCGAGTTTCTCCACAAATATCCCAAGCCTTCAGAGGAGGCCGCGGTTGGCAGAAGATAAAAAGGAAAATGGCGACGTCCAGTCGCTGGCCGATATAGACCGGGTAATCCATGAGCCTGCCCGGCTATTGATTCTTGCCCATCTTTACGTCATCGAAAGCGCCGACTTCCTTTTCCTGGAACGTCAGACCGGTCTGACGAGGGGAAACCTGTCCTCGCATCTGAGTAAACTCGAAGCAGCGGGCTATGTGAAGGTTGTGAAGGAGTTCGTGGGAAAGATTCCCCGGACTTTATTAAGTCTCACCGCCGGTGGACGGCAGGCATTCCGGACGTACCGGCAGCAAATGAAGCAGGTTCTTGACGAGTTGCCTGAGTAAAAGGTATATTGATAAGGGTAGAAAGCCCTTCAATAAACGTACCAGAAAGGTTCAGGATTAGCTAAATAAGGATTTTGTCAAATTGAATCTGGCGCAATTAATATCGTTGGTCTATCTGGTCTCCGGGCTGACACTTATCATGCTGGCCGGCATGATATTCCGGGAGAACCCGAAGAACCGTCTTAATCGGGTCACCGCCATGATGTTTCTCCTGGCGGGTATTGCCCCGCTGGCTGCAGCTTTTTACAGGTCGGTTCTGCAGGGAGTCACAGGCATCCCGTTATGGTTTGAGAACAGTTTTGTGGTATGGGAACTGTTTTTCCCGTCGCTTCTCTATTTTGCTGCCATATTCCCGGAGCCGCAATCGTTCTACAGCAGCCATAAGAGATTGCTTCAGCTGGCTTTTTTGCCTCACCTGCTGCATCTCCTGATGGTGGTTTTCCTGGCCGATCCGGATAAGGCCCTGGAGTTTCTGAGCTTCGAATCATCTATTCCCATCCTGGGGGCTATCCTGAGCCTCATTTTGAATGTCCTCAAGGTAGCGGCGGCATTTTTCGGATTTCTACTCCTTTTCCATACCCGCTTTTTCTCCATCATAAATATCATATATGTAATATTGTCTATAATCCTTCTATATACCGCTTTTAAGAAGATCGAAAATCCACGCCTAAAACAGCAGGTTAAAGTGATCATCTATGGGATTGGAATAGGGGTGGGTCTTTATGCCATAGGCTATATAATACCCACGATATTTTCTTTCGTGGTATCCGATCCGGTGCGGAATGCTATGGTGACTCTGGGATTGATTGTTGGCCCCGGGAGTATCGCCTGGGCCATAGTCCGCTACCAGTTTCTCGATATAGGCTTAATTGCGCGGCGGTCGTTGGTCTATACAATTACCACTGCCATTGTGGTTGGTGGATATCTTCTGGTGGTTATGCAGGTCGGCTCGATTGCTCAGAGTCTGCTGGGGAGGGATTCGGGAATATTAAATATCCTGATAATAATGATTATGCTATTCTTCTTCCAGCCCATCTATACTCAGGTCGACGATTTTGTCCGGCGTATATTCATACGTTCACGGGGTGACTATAGCCGGCTTGTGGAGACATTTTCGCGGGAAATTCTAACCATTTTCCACAGCGATAAGTTGGCTGCAACGGTGGCGGATATGCTGAAGCAAGAGATGTTTATCGAGAATGTCGAGGTTTGTTTTGCCGCTGAAAAGCAGCGTTTCAATCTGGCCGCGGGCAGCGATAGGGAGGATCCGATCAAGCTGGAAGATTCCATATACAGCTATCTGCTTAAAAAGAGGGCTCCGGTTTTTATAGAAGAGCTTTCAGGGGATATTGACGCCAGCTGCTTCGGCGGTAGATTTTCGGCAATCGGGACGAAAGTGGTTGTTCCGCTGGTGCGGCAGGATCAAGTCTCGGGGGTTTTACTCCTATCAGGCAAGGTTGCGGGTTTCCGTTATAGCTCGGAGGATATGACATTTCTGGCGATCTTGGGAAATCAGATAGTGGTGGCGATGGAAAATGCCGAGTTATATCGTGTGTCGCTGGAGAAACAGAGGCTCGAAGAGGAACTTTCTGTCGCCAGGCAGATACAGATAGGCCTGTTACCGCAATCGCTGCCGTCCCTTGCAAATTTCGATTTCGCTGCCTTCATCGAACCATCCCGACAGGTCGGTGGTGACTACTACGATTTCATTCCGGTCGGCGATGGCAGGATCGGTGTAGTTATCGCCGATGCTTCAGGCAAGGGTGTCCCGGCTGCGCTGCTGATAGCCAGAATGCAGGCCATGATGCAAAGCGAGGCCAAGTTCGGCAAAAAAGTAAACGAAATGATGGCCTCGGTAAATCGTTTCATAAACGAATCAACATCCCAGGATCGTTTTGCCACCTGCTTCTATATCGAGCTGGATGACGGCGGCAGAAAAGCACATTATTGTAATGCGGGACACAACTATCCTCTCCTGATCCGTGACAACGGACAGGTGGATCTTCTGTCAACCGGTGGGCTGTTACTGGGAGCATTTTCTGATGTCAAATACGAAACCGGAGTGGCGGAATTGGAACCCGGAGATATGCTTGTGATGTATACCGATGGGGTGACGGAGGCTATGGACGCCGGCAAGAATGAATTCGGTGAACAACGACTGGCCGATGAGCTGATCAAGCTAAAATCGTTTCCGGCGGAAGTTGTATGTTCGAAAATTATAAAGAACGTCAAGCAGTTTGCCGCAGGGATCGGGGACACCGACGATATGACGCTGGTGGTGGTCAAAGCCCAGAAGGACGAATGATGGAGTCATCGCAAGCCGATTCTTGTGAACATTTAAAGATGAGAGTGATGGCAGCGATTTGCAGGAGGAAAAAATGAGAAAACTCACTCCCGAGATCATAAAAAATCTTACCGAGGAACAGGTGGAACTCCTGGTGGAGTTAGGGGATCTGGCCAAGAAGGAATGGGAATTGACGGAGAAAATCGAGGATCTCCGCAAGCAGGCAAAGAAGGTGGGGCTCGATAGCGGAAATCGCGAGACCAAGGCTATCCACGAGGATAACGAGTTCGATGAGTTGCTTTCTCTGCGATTGGTCCGGGAAAGGGAAGTGATTCGCGACAAGATTGCCGGTCTTATGAAATCGATTTCCGAAGCGGGGCTGGAAGATCTTGGTCTAATCCTCAGGCAGGCTTCCAATTACGGTGTCGATCTGAACCGCAAGAAATAATCCTTTCATGCGGCTGTAGTTATTATATGAGAACAGGGTATTTACGGGCAATTGCAATTGCCCTGGCATGTTTCTTTCTCGTTGACTGCACTCGGTCGGGAAGGAAGGAAGATATTTCGCGGCTCGATAAATATGTCGGTGCGGCGCAAATGTTTTTCGATGAGGGAAATATAGATTCCTCACTATATTATTTGAACCGGTGTTTTGAAATCGACAGGGATTATCCCCCGGCCCACCATCTGATGGGGAAAGTATATCTTTATAAAGACGGTATATACTACAGGAGGCTGTCCGCGACATCGCTGAAGACGGCGGTCAGGCTGGAGGATGAAAATCCGGAATTTCACTACAGCCTTGGTCTGACTCTGCTGAAACAGGGATATCTCAGATATGCCCTTCATGAATTCGAAAAGGCCGCGGAATTTGACACCACTGATCCTAAGCCACTGTCCAGGATAGCTGAAATTAATAAAACGATCGGCCTTCGATACGATGATACAAGACGCTTCGAGCGCTCGGTTAAGGCGGCCTCTGCCGCCGCCGCTCTTACGGGTGATGCCGAGTATTATTATCAGCAGGCGGTTGCGTTGTATCAGATGAGAGAACTTGAATCATCGTCAGAGGTGTTGCAGGATGGGCTGGAGCTTTGCAGCGATACCTCGGTTATGATCAAGAGCCTGCTTCTGTTGGGAGCGAATCTGGTAGGGACAGGGCTTTACGATTCGGCTTATGTTGTATTCGAGGATGGGCGTGAGGTTATGAACGCGGGCGATATAGCTTTGATGGACAATACCAGATATCTCATGCTGCCAAAGGAATACGCCAGATACACAGATGAGAGCCTTTATAACCAGGGGAAGATGCTTACTGAGTTCTGGGGACAACTCGATCCCGACCCAACCACCGTCATAAATGAAAGGAAGCTTGAGCATTATGCAAGATTCGTTCATGCCCAATTGACATTCTCTTTGCCTCGTAAATCGATCGCTGGCTGGAGGACCAAGCGGGGCGAGATGTATATTCGCTATGGGCGGCCGAGCTCCATGGATTACATCCTGGGCTCCGGGGGAGATGACGCCGGTTCGCCCAAATGGGTCTGGAGATATGGTCATTTTGTGGAACCGGTTACGCTGGTATTCGAGGATACTTTCTTGAACGGCGATTTCGATTTTCCGTTCCCCTCCAAAAACTGGACTGCGGCAGATTACGATAAGGATCCGGCTCGCATTGCGGCTATGCTGCAGGATGCCATACCGCAAACATTCGCTTATAGTCCCGGTTCGGGGCCACTGGAGTATTTCTACATGCCACGTCAGTTCAAAGGATCTCGCGGGAAGACCGCTGTTGAGATATTCGTGGCGATCCCCTATGTGCAATTGCAATTCAAGCGGGAAGGGGAGAAAGCGCTGGCTATGATTAACTGGCGCCAGGTCCTCAGGTATCCGAGCTGGAGAATCTCCGATTCTACAGAAGCGAGAAAAATCTACCGGATCAGGGCTTCACAAATCGACAATCCGAATTTATCGGTGACGGATCGCCTATCTCTAACAGGATATCCGGATTCTCTTCTGTTTTCTATTTCTATTCGGGATACGTTATCGGATCATATAGGAATCGATTCTCGCGGGATGCGTCTGAGAGATTTTTACACGGGGAAAGTCGAGATATCCGATATCGTGCTCGCCAGACGTATAGATACGCCAATCGAGAAGACAAGATTCAGAAGAGATGATCTGCAGATTCTATCCAACCTCGATAACCGATATTTCGTGGGGGAACCGGTCTGGCTCTATTTTGAAATCTATAACCTCGAGAAGGACCCTGACGGTATGACGTCCTACACTTTAAAGCAGACAGTGACGCAAAAGAGATCGGGAGGATTGCTGGCATCAATCAAGAACGCGCTGGGCGGAGATGATCTGCAGGAGGTGGAAACCTCCTACAGCGGGGGTAGCGTTTATTCCGATGAGAACAGGATTTTATCTGTTCACCTGTCGGAGCTGGAGCCGGGGAGTTATACTATTGCGATAGAAATTATAGATGAAGTATCCGGCCACAATGCCAGAGAATCCGAGGATATAGTCTTATACAGGTAAGGAGAATATCTTCCCTGGTTCACATTCTCGCTTGCGGGGCACTACTCTTGAAAATCGAATTTGCTATTGTCATGATTCTGGCCAGGAATCTGGCATTCGCCTGCATAACTGTTCTCTAATAAAATGGCCCTCGATTGCCGAAATCAGGCTTGTAATATCTGGGACAATTACATATCTTGCGCCGCCCATGACAATAGGGAAGAACATGGGGGAGGGTGAAGATGCCGATCATACCTAAAAAACTATTCTTAACCAAGGGCGTTGGGCGCGATAAAGAAAGGCTGGCAAGCTTTGAGCTGGCATTGCGCTCGGCCCGTATTGCCGAATATAACCTGGTTCATGTCTCGAGCATTTTTCCTCCCGGGTGCAAGGTGATTTCTCTGTCTCAGGGCCTTGCCCATCTCACGTCGGGCCAGATCGCCTATAGCGTATTGTGCCGGAACTCCACAAATGAACCGAACCGCCTGATTTCAGCGTCGGTGGGCCTGGCCATTCCCCAGGACAAACGGCAATACGGTTATCTATCCGAACACACGGCATTTGGCCAGAACGAGAAGATCTCGGGAGACTACGCCGAGGATCTGGCCGCCAGCATGCTGGCCTCGACGCTGGGTATAGAATTCGATATTGATCAGTCGTATGATGAGAAAAAAGAAATCTGGAAAATCTCGGGAAAAATAGTCCGCACCAGAAGCGCTACTCAATCGGCCGCCGGCGATAAGAGAGGCCGCTGGACCACCGTGGTAGCGGCTGCGATATTTATTACCGATTAGATGCGAGCTTCGATAGCGGGTGAGCGGCCCGCTTTTTTTATGAAAGGCAGAAGGATATTCCCGGGCAGCAAGGAAAAGTGAAGATCCCAAATGCGTAACGCCTATGGAGATTTCGCCCGTTATTACGATTATCTGGGCTGGGATAGGTTCGCCAAAAATGCTGCCGTACGTTTGAAGGCCTTCTTCAGGTTCCGAGGAGAAAAACCGGAGACCATTCTTGATTTTGCATGTGGTACCGCCCAGCTTGAAAAATCGTTGGGCGGTATGGGCATAAGGTTTACAGGAGTCGATGCTTCATCGGAGATGCTCAAGATAGCACGCAGGAAATGTCGCGGGATGAGGTTTGTGCAGAGCGATGTGGCGGCAGTCCGTCTGAGCGAAAGATTCGATATCGTTCTCTTTTTGTTTGATTCCGCCAATCATATGAACTCCCTATCACACCTGTTAAGGGTATTCAAAAACGCCCGAAACCATTTGAGGGAAGGTGGCTATTTCATATTTGATTTCCTGACAGCAACCGGCCTGGAACGATGGGAGCATATCGATATCAGGCAAAAGAGGGATTATACCGTGATAACCAATGGATTCTTTTATCCGGAAGAGCTTAAGGCTGACGTATTCATTGAGGCTTTTGTGAAAAAGGGAAAACTGTTTGATCGCGTCTGCCAGAAAGTCACTGCCAGAACATATCCGCCGCGTGATATTTTAAGAGGCCTGGGAGCCTCGGGATTTGAAAAGATACTGGCCAGCCCTTATAATCCTGCCGAGGAAATAGAGGAGGCATCAAGACTCTGGTTCGTTTGCAGTTGATTTTGCCATGACTGATTTTTATCCATGGAATTTTCTGGGTTTGGACGATGACCTGTCGGATTATGGGTCGTCGAAGGTTGTGATATTGCCGATACCGTATGATGCCACGGCAAGCTACGGCGGCGGAGCCCGCAACGGTCCCCGGGCAATAATCTCCGCATCAAGGCAGGTCGAGACATACGATAATGATTTTGGTCTCGAACCATGTCAGGTTGGAATTGCCACCTCCGGAGAAGTCGAATGGGAATCGAGCGGACCCGAGGCAATGATGGTCAGAATAGAAAAAACCGCCAACGGGATTTTTGACGATGGCAAATTCTTGCTGTCGTTGGGCGGCGAGCATTCCATAACGAGTCCCCTGGTGAAGGTGCATAAGAAAAGGTTTCCCGATCTCTCTGTCTTGCAGATCGATGCCCACACCGATCTTCGAGAGGAATATCAAGGCAGCAGGTATTCGCACGCCTGCGTTATGTCTCGTATCGATGAGATTTGCGGATTTGTTTCAGTGGGGGTACGGAGCTTTTGCGATTCGGAGAAGGAGCGGAAGGCAATCCGGGATGGGCGAATCATCGAATCGAGAGCATTCCATAAGAATCCCGATGCCACTTCGATAATTCTTTCGCTGTTGACGGATAAGGTGTATATTACTTTCGATCTTGACGGATTCGATCCTTCGGTAATGCCGGCCGTGGGAACTCCTGAGCCGGGGGGCCTTTTGTGGGATGAGGCGATTGAGCTTATTACGGCAGTTGGCCGGTCGAAGAGAGTCGTTGGCTGTGATATCGTGGAACTGGCTCCCATACCGGGGATGATCTATCCCGATTTCACGGCAGCCCGGCTCGCTTATAAATTAATCGGAAGCGCTTTTTTCGGGCGGGAATAATCATGGAATGGTGGCGAAAATACTTTAGCGAAGACTACCTGAAACTTTATAATCATGACGAGGGTAAATCGTCGCAGGAGGCTCTGGCAGTTGTTCGCATGCTGCAGCTGCAGCCCGGGCATAAGGTACTCGATCTGGCTTGCGGTTTCGGTAGACACTCCATCGTGCTTGGCCAAAAAGGATTTGCGGTTACGGCATACGATCTCTCGGAGAGCTTTTTGAAAAAGGCCGGGGAGCTTGCCGATGCACTCGGGGTCGGGCTCGATCTGAAACAGGGTGATATGAGAGAAATCCCTTATGAGGGTGAATTTGACGCTGTGATCAATATGTTTACGGCTTTCGGATTCTTCGATAACGACGATGAAGATCTCAAGGTTTTGCACGGTATTTACAGGGCCCTGAAACCGGGCGGACAATTCCTGATGGATGTTTCTAATCGGGAATATACATTGTCCACTCTGGTCCCTCGACGCTGGACTGCGGAAAATAAGACCTATATGCTGGAGGAACGGTTTTTCGATTACTTCAGATCGCGGCTGGAACTGGTTAATAAGCTGATTTCGCCTTCGGGGGATGTCAAGGAAGCCACCTATTCCATCAGGTTATACACGCTAACCGAAATGCTTGAACTTTTTAATAAATCCGGTCTCGTTTTGACCGATGTTTATGGTGATTTCAACGGGGATCTGTATAATGCAAAATCCCCCAGGATGATACTTGTAGCATCGAAGGAGGAATGAGAAGAGAATCTCGTCGAAGTAGAAATCGGAATTTTGATACCCCGGGCCCTTATGGGTGCGGGCTTTTGGCGTTTGTGTGATAATGGTAGAAAACTATAAAATGCTAAGCCGTATCCCCGGTTTTGAGCTGATCCTCAAGAAAATCAGGGACAGTTCTGAACCTATTCCAGTCTCAGGCCTGATCGGTTCCTCCCGGACTCTGCTTGCAGCCTGGCTGTTCAAAATGACAGGAAGAAGCGTCCTTTTCCTTTCGCCGGATCAGGAATCGTCTGAAAAGGCCTTCGATGATTTCTGTGCCTTTCTTGGAGAGGATGAGACCTTTCTATTTCCCTCGTGGGAGATACAGCCGTATGAGATCAGGGCTCCTCACGCGGAGAATATCGGAGATCGATTGAGAGTTCTCTTCGAGTTATCATCAGAAAAGACCGGGATCATCTGCGCTTCCGGCACCGCCATAATGGAGCCGACTGCAGCCGGGGACCATGTTGGAGACCTGGCCATCAATTTGTCGGAAAAGAGCACGATCGATCCCGGGTTTCTGGCCAGGCGTCTGGTCAAAATGGGATTTACCCGCCGTCCCCTGGTAGAGCAGTTGGGCGATTTCGCCGTCCGCGGCGGGCTGATCGATATATTCCCTGCAACTGGCTCCCAGCCCGTTAGAGTGGAATTCTTTGGCGATCAGGTTGAATCCATCAGGTCGTTCTCCGTGCTTACTCAAAGGTCGCTTTCCCGGAGGGGTCGGGCGGTGATCCTGCCCCTAAGAGAAATCGGGGTGGACTTGCACACGGTGGAGGCGGTTTGCGAGAATCTTCCCCAGAGCGAAGCAATAGCGCTCCATCAGGCCCTGGGATCGAACGGGATTTTCGATGGTTTGGAATTCTTCAGGCACCTATTCACCGAGGAGAAATGCTGTCTGGCAGGCTACCTTCCATCGGATACCGTTGTCATCCATGATGATCCGGAATCCATCAAAGGCGAGATCGACAACACCCTGGAAAGAGCCGCCCTGCGTTATAAAGAAAGGGGTGACTACCCCTTTGCCGATCCCGGTAAAGTTTATTTTGATCATGGGAAATTGGCTCATTTACTCTCGGGATTTGCCAGTATAAAACTCCGAGGGCTTTTCAGGAGCACGGAGAGTGAGATCGAAATACCCACCAGGCCACAGGAACCGTTCGGCTCCCATATAAAAATGCTGGCCGATAAGTTGAAAGAGTATAGCCGGCAGGGTTATTCTTCGACCATTTATTGCGAAGGCGAGGGCCAGAAGCGAAGGATGGGCGAGCTTCTGTCGGATTACGATATAGTCCTGCCGTTAGTCAGCCGAAAGATCTCGTCGGGTTTTGCCATCCCCCAGGCGAAATTGTGGTTTTTGGCCGACCATGAGATTTTTTCACGTGTGTGGGCTCGCAAGAAGGCTCGCCGTTTCAAAGAGGGAATCGCTCTCTCGAGCTACAATAGTCTGCAGCCCGGCGATTATGTGGTTCATATCGATTTCGGTATCGGCAGATACCAGGGGCTTCAGGTCATCACTGTGGATGGGCGCAAGCGAGACTGCCTTCTGATATTTTATGCCGGGGGCGATAAAGTATTCGTCCCCATAGAAGAGTTCTCCAGAGTTCAGAAATTTTCAGGAAAGGAAGGCGCTCCCACTCTTTCCCGGCTGGGTTCAGGAATCTGGGAAAAAACCAAGGCCAGGACAAAGAAAGTTATTATGGAAATGGCCGGGGAGTTGATTGAACTTTACGCTAAGCGTCAGGCCCTACCGGGATTCGCTTTCGGCCCCGACAGCGCCTGGCAGAAAGAGTTGGAGGCTGCCTTCCCGTATGAGGAAACTCCCGATCAGCAGAAGGCTATCGACGAAATCAAGGCCGACATGGAAAGTCCCGTTCCGATGGACCGTCTGATATGCGGCGATGTAGGATATGGCAAAACGGAGGTTGCAATTAGAGCTGCCTTCAAAGCGGTGGAGTCGGGCAAGCAGGTGGCTGTGCTGGTGCCCACCACGATTCTGGCCCAGCAGCATTTGCACACCTTCAGATCCCGCCTGGAACAGTTTCCTTTGAAAATCGAGTTGTTGTCGAGATTCAGATCTCCAAAGGAATCTAAACTGGTCAAAGCGGGTCTCGAGAATGGGAAGGTCGATGTTGTAATCGGAACCCATAAGCTTCTGCAAAAAGATATACGGTTTAAAGACCTCGGCCTGCTGATCGTGGATGAAGAACAAAGATTCGGAGTTACCCACAAGGAGAGAATCAAGAAACTGAAGACCCAGGTCGATACTCTTATTCTTACGGCCACGCCGATTCCCAGGACCCTTCAACTTTCCCTGCTCGGGGCGCGGGATATGTCCATCATTAACACCCCCCCCAAAGACCGCTTGCCGATCGTGACGGAGGTGGCCCTGTTCTCCGAGAGGATCATAACGGAAGCGATAGAGCGAGAGTTTATTCGTGGCGGGCAGATCTACTTTGTACATAACCGGGTCGAATCGATAGATGCTATATTTCGTTATCTGAAGAAGCTTTTACCGACAATGGATATCGTGATCGGTCATGGGCAGATGCCCGAAAGGCAACTCGAGAGAGTCATGGTCGACTTTCTGGCAAAAAAATACCGGATACTACTGGCTACTACGATCATCGAATCCGGCCTGGATATACCGACCGTGAACACCATAATAATAAACCGCTCCGACCGGCTGGGATTAGCCCAGCTCTACCAGCTGCGGGGCAGGGTCGGGAGATCATCGAGACGGGCATACGCCTATCTGCTTGTTCCACCTTTGAAACTAATGACGGAGAAGGCCCGGAAGCGGGTGCGTGCTATCGAGGAGTTCACGGAACTGGGATCGG
The DNA here is from genome assembly GCA_965541585.1 of uncultured bacterium. GTDB lineage: Bacteria > Zixibacteria > MSB-5A5 > UBA10806 > UBA10806 > CBDVBL01. Next base: position 301,306 of record CBEUCH010000002.1, read on the forward strand.
GACTGCATCTTGCTATGCGCGACCTGGAAATCAGAGGAGCCGGCAACATACTGGGAGCGCAGCAGCATGGTTTCATAGAGGAAGTGGGTTTTGATCTTTATTGCCGTCTTCTGGAAGAGGCCGTAGCGGAGTTGAGCGGAGAAACTGTCGCCCGCGAAAGAACTGATCTCAACGTACAAACCGACCTGGATCTGTTTATTCCGCAATCGTATGTCGATGATCCGAATCTCAGGATGGAGTTGTATAGAACTGTTTCCGAGATTACCGATTGCGAAAAGTTAGCCTCGTTTTCCGAGGAACTGAAAGACCGTTTTGGTCCGTACCCCGAGGAAGTAGAAAATCTTCTGAGCCTTGCGGCCTCCCGGATTCTGGCCCTGGAACTCGGGGCGGAGAAGATGGTCTACAGAGGGGGCCAGCTGTATATAGAATTTCCCCGCGGCAGGGAGTTTGAGAGAGCAGAGATCGAGGGATGGCGAGAAAGGACCGCCGGGAAAATGGAGTTTAGTTCGTCGGATGGCCTTAAAATGCGTATAAAGCTCGGCGGTTCCAGCGGTGCCTCTCTTAAAAATGCCTTGCAGTCGCTGGTGGGTTGACGTAAATTATGTTTTCTTGAAACACATTCTGGAGTAACGAGATAAAAAAATCCGAGGTTTTAATGGCGAGTATCAGAAATAACATCGCGATCTCTTTTCTGTTAGCGTCTTCGTTTTTTTTCACAGACTGTTCGCGGTCTCCTGAAAAAGACAAGAAGTATACTGACTTTCGCGTTGTTCTACGTGTGGGAACGAATGAACTTACAATGGCCGATTTAGAAAAACGATTCTACCGGACCTTTTTTGAGAGCCCTCAAGACGAGTTCGAGAAAAAAGAGAATTCCATCAAGGACATACTTGAGTTTTTTTTGAAGGCCGATGCCGCTGCGGAAGCCGGTTATGTCTGGGAAGTCGATTCCAGTGTCGTTCTCGAGCTTATGTTAAGGGAATTGCATTATCACGACGTTGTCAGCAGAATGAGAGTAACCGACAAAGAGGTGAGAAAATACTTCAAAGAATTTGGAGGTGAGACCCAGGCGGGACATATTCTGGTGTCGGATTCAGTGCTTGCCGAGAGCCTATACAGCCTGCTGCAGAATGGTGGGGATTTCGATGAACTCGCAAGAGAATTTTCAAAGGATCTGACTAATAAAGATCGGGGCGGAAGCCTTGATTATATGCATCTTGATTACTACGATACGGAATTCATGAAAGTGGCCTGCAATCTGGATATAGGCGCCTACTCCCGGCCATTACAGACAGTGAGGGGCTGGCATATAGTTACGCTCTACGACAGGAGGAAAAACAATCCTGAAGACCTCGAAAGTAGATGGAGGAAATATCGATCCAAGGCTTACAACTATGTTCACAGAAATGCGCTTCACGAATATAAAGATCAGGTTAAGGCCGCTCATAACTATGAGATTGTGCGGGATGCGATGGATCTGATGATACAGAAAGCGGATTCTGCACGCAATCTGCCCGAAGCGCCTCCGGATCTACCGCTATCTTCGTATCTTGATAGAGCGCTATTTACTGAAGAAGAGAGTGAGAGGTATATAGTAAAGCATGATGGAGGCGGTTATACCGTAGGGGACTATCTCGATTATGTGCAGCGGGCTAATCCTTCCAGGACACCGCATCTGCGCAACAGAATGGTAATGAAAGATTTCTTCGAGCGCGCAGTTTTGACCCCTTTGCTCATACAGGTAGCTTTCGATAGGGGATTGGATACCCTGAAGACATTCAAGCACAGCCTTCGGGATTACGGGCAAAATCAGATAGTCGAACAGTACCAGAGGGACACATTCAAAAATCTCCTGAAAGTTACGGAAGATGAGATAGAGAAATACTATAACGAAAACAGACAGGAGTATATGAGTCCGGATAATCTGCAGGTGTATGCCATTGGCGTAAGAGAGAAAGAGAAGGCCTCGGAATTGCTCAAGAGGATTGAATCGGGCGCGAAATTAGAATCTCTGGCCATGAAATATTCCGTAGACAAAAAAACAGCCTCCAAGGGTGGAGATCTCGGCCATTTCACAGTTGACAGGTATCCTGAGATATTCGAGGCGGCGGAGAATATGGAACCCGGCGAACTGGGCGGCCCCGTGGAAATGTATGGTAACTGGTGGATCTTTAAGCTGATCGATCACCGGAAACCGGCGCCGAGATCACTTGACCGGGTGAGAGCGGGGATTGAATCCAAGCTCAGGCAGCAGAATGAACAGGCGATCACCAGGGCCTGGGTGGAAGAATTGATGGAAAATGCCGACTACTTCATGGATCTCGATCCGTTAAGGCAGGAATTCGGGTTAGCTGGTGCGGGCAATGAGACGAATTCTAACTAGAAAAGGGTTACTGATGAGAACGTTGCTGGTAGTAACATGCGTAATCGCATGCTTGTTGGTGTTTTGTTCGGGTACTGATGAGCAGCAGGGCACTGTCCTGGCGCGGGTCAACAACGAGGATTTGACGTATGAAGAGTTGATGTTTCAAGTGCCTCCGGATCTCAGAAATCAGATGAAGTCGGAGGGTCTTTCCGAGATTGTGGAAAACTGGATTAATACGGAATTATTATATCAAAAGGCAATAGAGAGAGGACTGGATGATGATCCAGAAGTCAAGGCGATCATAAAAGCCGGAATAAGGGATGCTGTTGCCAGACGATTGATTGATTTAGAGTTGGGCAATAAAACAATCATCTCTCCTGCAGCAGTTGATTCGATTTACGCCTCTCAAAGGGATTCCTTCAGGCTTGCCGAGGACAGATTTCGGGCCAGTCATATTTTTTCTGAATCTGACAGGGATATCGATGCCGTCTATAAAAGACTCGAAAAGGGTGATGATTTTGCCATTCTGGCAAGAGATTATTCTATGGACAGGCAATCTGCCGAGAGAGGCGGCGACATAGGCTATTTCGGTGCAGACGATATTGATCCTGCTTTTATTGAGGCTGCTCGCAAGCTGGATATGGGGGCTTATTCAAGACCGGTTAAGACCGGCTACGGGTACCATATAATAAAATTGACGGACAGGCAGAAAGCGGGTGATACTCTGGATTCTCTGGAGGCCAAAAGGGATATATACGAAAGTCTTTACACAACCCGTCATGCAGAAGCATTTAACGAAATGATGGAAAACCTCAAAGGGGCGGCGAAAATAGAACGTTATCCCCTGACCGATCCAGCGGAAGCGATATCACCGGAGATGAAATAGTCATGAGATATCGTGAGATAATTGCATCGATCATTGTACTTTGGTCGGGGGACGCTTATGGCGAAATCCTCGACCGTGTGGTGGCCGTAGTAGACAAAGAAATCATACTGCTTTCCGAGTTGGAGGCTCAACTTCAGTTGTATTCCATGCAGACCAGGACGAATATCTCGGATGAGGCTGTGAGAGATAGCCTCAGAAAGGAACTGCTGGATAGGATGATTGAGGATAAGGTGCTTCTCGTGGAGGCCGAGCGCGATACCTCTATCAGCATCACCAACAAGGAGATTGACGAGGCATTGACATCACAGATCCAGAGGATCAGAGCGCAATTTCCATCGGAGGATGAGTTTCAGGAGCAGCTTCGCTCCGAAGGCCTGACGTTGAAAAGACTTCGAGATCAGTATCGGGATGAGGTAAAAAATCAGATCTTAAAAGATATGCTCATACAGAAGAGGTTGGCGGGAGTCAGGGTTTCATCCGGCGAGATTAAGCGGTTTTATGAGGCCAACAGGGATTCGCTGCCTGAGAAACCGGCAGGTGTGAGACTGGCTCATATACTTCTGGACACCCAGCCCGGTCAAGCCACGAGCGATTCACTGCTTCAATATGCCAATCTCATTCGGCAGAAGGCGATCGAGGGAGAAGATTTCGCTCTTCTGGCTAAAGCCTATTCAGATGATCCGTCGGGTTCCGAGGGTGGAGATCTGGGCTGGTTTTCCCGTGGCGAAATGGTCCCCGAATTCGAAAATGTTGCTTTTGGCTTGCAGGCCGGGCAGATCTCCGATGTCGTGGAGACTCCGTTCGGATTTCATATCATTAAAGGCACCGGGCGTAAGGGGGACAGGGTAAGGGCCAGCCATATATTGATTCGGGTGGCTCCCTCTGAGACGGATCTCGCTCGAAAGCTCGTAATAGCAGATAGCCTGTATCAGCTATTAATAGATGGGGTGGATTTCGCCGAGTTGGCGAAAGCTAATTCTGACGATGAGAACTCTCGGGATTCAGGCGGGGAGTTGGGCTGGTATGCCGCCGCCGACCTATTGCCCGGATTCATAGAGGCGCTAACCGACCTGGAGACAGGTCAGGTATCGAGGCCCATCGCCAGCGAGTTCGGGTATCATCTGATCAAATTAGAGGAAAAGCGGCCATCGATCCCGATCAATCTCGACGAGGACTATGACACTCTTGAGGAAATGGCCAAGAGGGATAAGACCAAAAGGCAACTCGACGAATGGCTTAACCGGATATCGGCGGAACTTTATATAGATAAAAGGTTGTAATGCGGCTGGACAAATTCCTGTCTGCTGCGAGAATATTCAAGAGCCGATCGCTGGCAAACGAGGCGATTGCCTCATCGATGGTGTTTACAGGTAATCTTCCGGGCAAAGCCTCCCGGGATGTGACGCCTGGCTTGATAATCGAGATCGATACTCCCAGAGCCTACAGAAAGATCGAGGTCCTGTCGTTGCCGCCCCGGAACATGAGCAAGAAGGACGCCTCGTCGCTGTACCGACTGATCGAGGAGAGGATCAAAGATTGAAATCTTTTTTCGAAAACATCCGCGCGAAAAAGATAAAACAGAGGGCCATCGTTGTCGGGGTATTCAAGAAAACCAGCATGACAAATCCCGACGATGATCAGCTGGATGAGATAGTTAGCCTCTGCAGGACGGCCGGGGCCAGGGTGGTCGGCCGGGTCGTTCAATACCTTGACCGTTTCAGCGCCGCCACCTTGGTTGGCAGCGGCAAAGTGGATGAACTGGCATCGATGGTTGAGAAGAGGAAGGCGGATATTGTCGTATTCGATTCTAAGTTATCGCCGTCGCAGCAGGTAAATCTGGAAAAGAGTTTCTCGCGGCAGGTTATCGACAGACCCGGTTTAATCCTCGATATCTTTGCGATTCACGCCCGTTCACATGAGGCACAGGCGCAGGTCGAGTTGGCGCAACTGGAGTATCTTCTTCCGAGACTTGCCGGGGGCTGGACACATCTCGAACGGCAGGAAGGGGCTATTGGCA
>CBEUCH010000003.1:0-245515 GCA_965541585.1 uncultured bacterium
GTGTCTATGCCATCATTCTTGACTCCGGCTATGTGGATTGGGATTACAATCTCGTTTTTGGGAACGGCGGCGGGGACTACATAGGCATCGAACCCGGCCCTCATGATATTCAAGCCGATCCTTTATTCGTTGACAGGTTCTCCGGCGATTACCATCTGTTGCCAAATTCACCTTGCATAGATGCAGGTGATCCGGATTTCCCATTAGATCCGGATGGCAGCAGGGCCGATATCGGCGCATATTATTTCGATCAGGCGGTTGGGATTGATGATCCGGGGGAACCGTCGGGGCCCTATCAGTTTCAGCTTCATCAGAATTATCCCAATCCATTCAATTCTCAGACGATTATATCTTTTTATTTGAGTGAAGAGTCGATCGTTAGCCTGCATATATATTCAATCACCGGACATTTCGTTACGGCCATAATCAACAAGGAGACGCAAGCCTCTGGCGAGCATAAATATGTGTGGGATGGTAAAGATAAAAACGATAAGATGGTATCGACCGGTATTTATTTCTATGAGTTATACGTAGACGATTATCGCGAATCTAAAGCGATGATTATGATAAAGTAGGGCTTTTGGCATGAAGAATCTAACAGGCTTTATATTGATATTGGCCGTCCTGGCGATTGCTCCCGTGGCCTCTGCTGTCGTCATAAACATACCAGCAGACTACCCCACCATACAGGAAGGCATAGACGCCAGCTCCGATGGCGACACAGTGCTGGTTCAGCCGGGGGCGTATGTGGAGAACATCAATTTCAACGGGCATAATATCGTGCTGGGGTCGCTGTTTTTGACGACGGGGGATACGTCCTATATCTCGACAACAATTATTGATGGTGATTCGTCGGGAACGGTTGTGACTTTTGAAAGCGGTGAGGATAGCACTGCGGTTGTTACTGGATTTTCGATGCAAAATGGTCGAGCATACTACGGTGCTGGCGGGGTTTATATTTCCGGCAGCAGCCCCATCGTTAGAAACAACACTATCAGCGGCAATTCAACCGATTACAGCGGCGCCGGGGGGATCTATTGCACCAATTCAAACCCCGCAATCATCAATAATACAATCAGCGGAAATTCAGCTTATTACGGCGGCAGGGGAGGAGGCATCTCTTGCGGTAGTAATTCCAACGCCACGGTGATCGGCAACGTGATAAGCGGAAATAGCGCCTATTCGGGTCACCATGAGGACGGGGGAGATGGTGGCGGAATTTCTTGCTATAACTCCGATCCTACTATTATTGACAACATCATCACGAGAAATTCAGCTGTTTCTGGCGGGGGTATTCACTGCGTTGATTCCGATCCCGCAATCCTGGGCAACACAGTTATCAATAATTTCGGCAGTGCGATTTCCTGTATAAGCTCCTCTCCGACATTAACTAACAATATCCTCTGGAAGAATGGCAGATCGGAGATTTACGCCGACGAATCCTCATCCCCGGCGTTTACCTATTGCGATATCTGGGGGGGGTGGGAAGGGGAGGGAAATATCGATATTGACCCTCTGTTTCTGGATCCGCTTAACGGCAACTATAATGTTTGCTCTCAATCCCCATGCATCGATGCCGGAGATCCTGATATGCAGGATCCGGACGGAACCCGAGCCGATATCGGTCTTTTCTTCCCGGAGCATCCGGAATGTTTCAATGGAAATGTCTGGAACGTCTCTATGGCAGGCAACGATACTACGGGGGACGGTTCGCCTGAGAATCCCTTCCGAACGATTCAATATGCCATCGATACTTCTCTTCATGGTGACACAGTTCTTGTTCAAAATGGCACCTATGTTGAGAGTATCAATCTTACTGTTAAAAAAATCGTATTGGCTTCAAACCACATTTATTCGGGGGATCCGCTTGATATTCAGAATACTACTGTCGACGGTAATTCATTATATAGGACCCTAAGATTATGGTTGTGCGATAGCACGGTAGTTATAACAGGGTTTACATTCAGAAATGCAGCGGGGCCGGGTATTACCTGCTATTACTCCGATGCCACCATAGTCAACAACATCATCACAGGAAATTCAGCTTACGTTGGAGCCGGGATCTTTTGCGGGTCGTTTTCCAAGCCCAGGATTACGAACAATATCATAAGTGGAAACTCCGCCAGCTCTGGAGGGGGAGTTTATTGCTTCTATTTTTCCAGGCCGGTGATAACCAACACCATCTTATGGGCTAACACGCCGCCCGAGGTTGTCGTTAACAGCTCTTTGACGCCGATCATAACGTATTCTGACATCAGAGGTGGCTGGGAAGGAGAGGGCAACATCGATGTTGACCCTCTATTTGTAAATCCATCTGACGTCAATTTTAACGTATGCTCTCAATCTCCATGTATCGATGCTGGAGATCCTGATATGCAGGATCCGGACGGAACCCGCGCCGATATCGGTCTGTTCTTCCCGGAGCACCCGGAATGTATTTTCGGAAATGTATGGAATGTTTCTGTTTCGGGCAGCGATACCACTGGCGACGGATCGCCCGAGAATCCCTTTAGGACTATACAACACGGTGTTGACGCTTCGCTATTCGGTGATTCGGTAATTGTTCAGAATGGCATTTATGTGGAGAATGTCAACATCAAAGGGAAGAGCATTTCGGTGGCTTCCAATTACATATTTTCTGAGGATCCTCTGGATATCGAAAACACAGTAATCGATGGCGATTCGGCGTCATCGGTGGTAACTTTCGAAAGTGGTGAGGACAGTCTGACGATCATAACAGGCTTTACACTCAGAAATGGCTATGCCAGTGACGGCGGTGGGATCATTTGTTTGCGATCCAGCCCAACAATCAGGAATAACATGATAGCTGAGAATTCTACCGGCAGTGCTGGAGATGGCGGTGGGATTTACTGCGCCTATTCGAATGCCAAGATCGTCAATAACAGCATACGCGGAAACTCAGCCGAATCATACGGCGGCGGCATTTCATGCTATCGTTCCAGCCCCCTAATCATCAACAACGCCATTGAAGAAAATTCTTCTGGATGGGGCGGTGGTGGAATTTCTTGCATTCAGTCCGGCCCTGCAATCATCAACAACGCTATAAAAGGAAATTTAGCAAATAAGGGCGGAGGAATTCGTTGCAGTGGCCTGCCTCCCCCCACTATCAGTAATAATGTTATTGCCGCGAATTTCGCATTTAACAGCGGTGGTGGAATTAATTGTACTTGGTGCGGTAGTGCAGCGATCAGTAATAATACCCTCATTGAAAACTCGGCCAACATAAGTGGTGGTGGGATTTACTTCTGGCAATCAACCCCGGCAATAAGAAACAGCATTTTTTGGGCAGATGACGCCCCGGAGGGTCCGGAGATCTATATAGAAAGTGGATCACCGTCGTTTATGTATTGCGACATCCAGGGTGGATGGGAAGGCGAGGGCAACATCGATGTCGATCCACTATTCCGAGACCCTGAAAATGGAGACTTTCATTTAAGGGCTATTGAATGCGGGGACGCTGGAGATTCCCCCTGCATCGACGCAGGAGACCCGACAATCTTTGACAGCATTATCGATTGTGACTGGGGGTTGGGCGGTGAGAGAAGCGATATGGGGGCTTACGGAGGAAACGCGGAGCCTCCAACTGATATTGAAACGGATGAAGCCGGATTGCCTGCTCAATTCGCTTTATCGCAGAACTACCCGAACCCGTTCAATGCCTCAACGACGATTCAATACAGCTTGCTCGAAGCCAGCCAGGTCAAAATCGAAATCTACGACATCCTTGGCCGCAAGGTTGAGACGCTGGTTCAAGGGGAACAACCAGCGGGCTATCATCAAGTGATCTGGGATGCCAGTGATCAGTCTTCGGGCGTGTATTTTTACAGGATTCAGACGGGGAAAAATGTTGAGACGAAGAAGATGGTGCTACTCAAGTAGTATCTCCTAATAGAAACGCTAAAGGGGAGCCAATCGGCTCCCCCTTTTTTTCGCGTCAAAACCGAATGGCATATCTTTCATACAACCAAACCCCAAGTCCACAATAAGTCCACACTTGATGGTTAAAGCGTGGTGTTTTCTGGTGTTTTGTGGTGCTTTCTGGTGTAGGTGAAATCAGAGTTAATTTATTGCTACGCTTTATATTACAAGGCGCAACAACAACTTATCTGAAATCTCTTGTAAGGACTTAAAATCCCTCGGGCGGTTTCGTCCGTGCCGGTTCGATTCCGGCTTCCGGCATTCTAAGACATTAAAAGATAATGGGTTGCGAAATCTGGGCCGCAATCCATTTTTTGGTGGGTTTGGAGTGAGTCCTGCATGAGTCTACACTTTTTGCAGTTTCTACCAGTCAGTAGGGAAGTTTCGCCACCATGCCGGTCTTATATTTTTCTGCAAGATGAGCGTATATTTCTGTGGTTTTAATGGAGGAATGACCCTGCAATTCTTTAACTGTAAAAGCGGAACTCCTACCATTACCTGAAGCCGAGCGAACCTACCGTCTAACTCATAAGATATTCAGGGTTATCCCGAAGGCCGTAGAGAGAAGCCAGGATTTGATTCTGACCTCCTTCTGGTGATTACGGGATTTTACTACCACTATAACCAGCTTGTCGATTACATCAGCTTCCTTCTTTTACAGTCCGCCATCGGTTATAGCGAAGATTGTTTTATAATTGGTTTGCATCTGCACCAGTATCTGCTATGAAGTAAAAATACTAGTTCTATACTCTTATTTAGGTTCTTTAAAATTAAAATCATTTTCGAGCAGATGTAATCGTAATATTACCGTCGCCAGCAAATTATACTGAAGTCTATTCAAGCCCTTATCATTGAGGATTTGGTAAATTTTTAAATCTAGATTGTCTTCTATTATTGATGATGATTTTACAATTTCATGAAGGTAGGGGTCCAGTATTTTACTTTTGTATCTTTGGTATAGACTTGTTAAATGAGCTTTCTTGGCTTGATGAAAGACCCACATGTGTTTTTTTGCAAACGACCTCAACTGTCTGAATATAAATGCCCGTTTTGAATCGATAAGCAAACCTGTGTTTGCGTATTTTATTTTCAGAGCATCCTTATCCAACGACTTAAAATAATGTATAAATAGTGCTTGATGTTTTTTAAGCTTATCTGGAATATTTATCATCGACCTGAGAACATCGGTACCCCAGAATGGAGCTTGCAGCCAGAAAAAGAATCTTGATCGATCCTCTCCTTCCATAGTGAAGCGGAAGCCTCTCCCAAGCATAATAAAGTGAGCGTATTTCCAATTAAAATCGGTCTCGGGAAAATCGTTGAATACTGAAGAAAAGGTTTCAAAAAAATCAGACTGATTTATACCGAGGAGAGAGCACGCATCTTCGACTTTAAATATCCTAAAGATATTAGTAATCGTATGGTATATATTACGCATAGTGGTTAATTGGGCATCGGCAGATAGCTCATTCATAACATTCCCGCCGAGATCTCCGGTAAATAGTGCAATGTCATGGCCAAATTCCTGTTGAACCTGACGATACCCATCTAAAGCAACAACCATATAAACAGAACTGCCGCTTTCCTGATTATAGGCAATTTGCTTGTAATCATCTATGCTTATAGGTTTATGCTGATATACACGCCAATCGCATGGTATTAGATTTACCAGATCGCGTGAAACTTCCACATCAACACGGTTTGTTCTTTCAGGGTTTAGTGACGTGTAGGCGGAGTATTTTATCTGTGATTCATTCAGAGCTAGCATTATTACCCTTGAATCGAGTCCTCCGCTGAGCGCAAGGACCGGATACAGCTCGCTTAGTTTTTCTACCCTGTTTCTAGTCGCTGTCACTAAAGAGCTTTCAAGTTCACTTGCACATTTATCAAAATTGACATCCGGGTCAGCTCGGTCGGTAAAATCCCATTGATAGAGCACTTTTATCTCAAGTCTTTTTTCCCTTCTGGAAAATCTTACAAAACTGGCTGGTTGAAACCTCATTATATCTTTAATCATAGTGCGACCACCCAGATTGAACCCGAAAATCAGACATTCAGCAATTCCCATTTTATCAACAGTTTTTAAATTCAGTGTCGAGATAATCAACTTCGGTTCACGACTAATAAATAGATAATCATCTGTTGTTTTATAATATAGCGGTAATCTCCCGAGGGAGTCGTTGAACAAAACGATTTCACTAGTCGATTTGCTAATAATCAGAACAATAAATTCTCCATCACATGACAACAGCCACCGCGTCATTTCTGTATAATCATAAGTGCGAGCCGTTGAAAAAAACTGCTTCGCGAATTTCTTTAAATCGTCTTGGATGCTATCATCAGATTTGTTGTATATACATCCCTCTATAAAAATCAAATAGTCATCGGTATCGATTATGGTTCTTGGATATTGAGAATATCCAGTAAATTTGACAATAATATACGGATTTTGATACAGATCAATTGTTTCAAACCGTTTATTTATTTCCATTATCTTGGTTGCATAAAGAAGTTTATTTTGATCTGTTTCATTGATTCTATTAAATGAACAATAAAGACTTAAACCTGGCATTTCAAATCCCCTGGCCCGAGATATTGTAATGTATTTCCGCTACCCTCTCAAAAAAATATTTAGATTATCAAATATTTAGATACAATATAATACTAATAAAGTCAAGTGGGAAACATTTATTCTCCATAAAGTACGGTAACAGGGAAAAGCGTACGTAGAAGCTTTGTGGTTAAAACGTGGTATCTTCTGGTGTTTTGTGGTGCTTTCTGGTGGAGGTTAAATCAGGTCTAATTCATCGCTACGCTTTGCATTCTGCAGCGTTGCAATAACTTATCTGAAACCTCTTGTAACGACTTAAAATCCCTCGGTCCGTATGGACTGTGCCGGTTCGATTCCGGCTTCCGGCAGCTATTTAACCCCCCCGGGATTGATTAAATATAAGACATGGCCCGCCTCTGCCTCTTCGCAGAAGGCGTGGGTGTTCAGTTGATAGTTTATTCAACCGATATTACTAAAGCAATGCAGGTTTTGCCAAAAACAGATGACTCGACTGCGGGATCGCCGAATGAGCAGGGAATCACCGAATTAGAAGATAAACTCGCTGATCAAGCCAATAAATTCACCGATATTTCCCGTGTCGGCACTGTAATCACTTCCATTATGGATCTTGATCGAATCCTGCCGGTGGTTATGGAATCGGCCCTGGCCATGGTGAAAGCCGAAGTGGGGCAGATGGTTACTTTCGATGAGCAGGGTCTGGTAGAATCCTCGGTTTCCTGGGGGATCTCGGAGCAGGTGACCGATGAAATACAGAATCAAGAGGGAGTCACTCTCTGGAGTTTTATGGCGAGGTCCGGAGATCTTCTTAGAATTGATGATATTTCAAGCAGCGCCGAGTGGAGTCTTTCTTCCAAGATAGCCCATATTACTTCTCTTGTGGCAGTGCCCCTGATTGCGCAAAGCCAAATCATAGGGGCTCTGGCTGTCGCTAACAAGATAGAAGGGTGCAGTTTCGATGATGACGACCTTTTCGCCCTTGAAATATTGGCCAGGTTCGCCTCGGTCGCTATGGTAAACAGCGCCCTGTATGAGCAATCGTTGGCAAAACAGAAGCTCGAGGCGGATATTGAGATGGCCCGGCAATTGCAGGACACCCTGATGCCGGATAAGGTTATGGATTTTGGAAATCTCGCGGTTCATGGCTATAACACCATGGCCATGCAGGTCGGCGGAGATCTTTACGATGTCGTTCAGCTCTCCCGAAATAGATTCATGCTTGTGGTCGCGGATGTATCCAGCAAAGGTTTCCCAGCTTCCCTGCTTATGACCTCAACCAGAAGTCTTATACGGGCCTACGCTATCGAAAAATTCTCATTAGCCGAAATCGTCACAAATGTGAACGAGCAACTCTGCAGCGATTTCCGGGGGCTTAGCTCGATGTTCGTAACGCTGATTCTGGTCTATCTTGATTTCGAGGCCGGCGTGATAAAGTCCGTCAACGCCGGACATCCGCCCGGACTGGTCAGCTATCCCGATGGTAGTATCGTCAATCTGAAATCGGGCGGACCGTTCATTGGTCAATTCGAGGGGCTCAACTATAGCGAACAGGTTGTTCCCATGCTGCCCGGAACCAGAATCTTTCTTTATACCGACGGAGTCTTCGAGTGCGTCGACGGGAGAGGTCAGATGCTGGGCTTATCAGGATTGAAAGGATTTTTCGAAAAGCATCACAGAAATTCACCTGAAGAGTTTTTATGTCTCATGTCCGAGAAACATGAAGAATACAGCGTCGATCCCGACCGGATAGACGATACGACCTATATCATTGCGGATACGAGGTGATCATGGAAAAGTATACCTTCTCGTTTCCAAATACCTCCGGAGCCTACGAGATATCCGCAGATATATTAAATCCCGTTATTGAAAGCCTGATTGTGGATGTTTCTGAGAAGCAGAGGCTGAAGCTGATCGTCTCGGAGCTTGTCATGAACGCCTATATTCACGGCAACAAAGGAGATCCGAACAATACAATTGACGTCGCTATTCTAATTGATGATGAGAATTTCGATGTTACGGTAAAAGACCAGGGGGAAGGTCTCGACGAGGGAAAATTCAGGGATATTGTGATGTCTGTTTCGGAAGAGAAAGATGAAAGCGGTAGAGGAATGAAAATCGTGAACAAATTGTGCGATAAGGTTCAACTTTTTAGAGATGAGGACGATAAATTTTGTATCAGGGTAACCAGAAAAATAAAACCCCACCCGGCCGATATTAAGCAGGGTGCCGGCAGGGATTAGTCGATGGAGGAGATATGAATATTACTCAAAAAGACGTTGGCGATGTAAGCATTATCGGTCTTCAGGGAAGACTTGATTTGACCAGTGCCGCGGAATTGAAAAGTGCCTCGCGCAATATTATCGACAGGCAAAACTGCAAATTGATCCTGAACATGGAAGCGGTAGAATTCATAAACAGTTCCGGTCTGGGAGCGCTGGTCTCTATTCTGAAGGATGTTCGGAGCTCACAAGGAGCGCTGAAGATTTCAAATCTTGCGCCCTATGTCAAAGAAATTTTCGATATTACTCAGCTCTCGAATATCTTCGATATCTGTGAGAACGACCAAATCGCAAAGAACAGCTTCTGATCCAGATTATCGCCGGAAATAGATTCAGGCACTTGATGGGCGCGGTAACCGGTGTCGTTTGTTGAGTTATCGCCGCTAGTATCGGGGGAAAATGAAATCGGAAAATGCCGGAAGGAAATCTTCAGCAAGGGGAGGAAAAGATTCCGCTGTTGAAAGCTCTGTCGAAGTCATGGTTATTGACGATGATGCTTTTGTTCTCGAACTCCTGAGCGAATTCCTGACCGATAGCGGCTATGATGTTTTCACCATAGATTCCGGTGAGGCGGCGCTCGACCAGATGAAGATTGCCAGCCCGGATGTAGCTCTGGTGGATTTCAAATTGCCCGGCATGGATGGGCTGGAGACTATCCGGCGAATTAACGAGATGTCCTCAGATACCGTGACCATAATCATGACAGGATTTCCCACACTGGATTCCTCCATAATGGCTATAAAGCTGGGGGCTTCGGATTATATCTTAAAACCTTTCAAGCTCGACGAGGTCTCGCTTTCTCTGCAAAAAGCCGTTAAAGAGCGGAGAATGAAATCTGAAATGAACCAGCTGCGAGAAAAAGTCTCGCAACTCGAAAGCAGCATTTCCGAAAAAAAGGATAGCATCAAAATTCACAAAAACGTGGGAGTTATTCCGGGTCCGCACGGCTATTCCGCCAAATATGCCAGGCCGAAAGATACCGGGAATGCAAAGCCCGGCTCCTGATAGAGGATTCGGCTAAGTCCGTCTTGTTCTCTGTATCTTAGAAAATCGCTTATATTTACCGGTAGTCCGACGGTAGCGAGGTCAGAAAATCTACAATTTTGTGTTGAATTTTCGGCAGGCTATGGTAAATTTCCCTGAAATGGGAAGCAAAGAGAGCGAATTAGAGAAGCTCGAGAAACTGGCCGAATCGTTCGGCAATATGGGAAGCGTCACCCAGATGATGCGTGATTCCTATTCCAGGCTCGAGTCTAAATTCGAGGATCTCCACTCTCGCCTGGCCAGGGTCAATAAACTGCTGCGGAGGTCTCTGGCTGAGCGAAACCGTCTCGCCAACTATATGAACAGCATCCTTGAAAGCCTCGATTCCGGGGTTATTGTCACCGACCGATCCGGGATTATAAATATATTTAATTCCGCTGCAGAGAGATATACAGGTATCGAGGCGCAGGTTGCTCTGGGAAAAGACTATTTCGATGTCATGGGCGAAGCTGCATCGAGGGAGGCAACAGAGATACTCCAGGGTCGGCGAAGGTCCGTCTCGGGCGAAAGGGAATTTCAGTTACCGGATGGTTCGACAATCCCGGCGGGATATTCCATTACCCGGTTGCGTCAGCATGACGATAACGAGATGGGCGGCCTGGTCGAAATTTTGTATGACCTCACGGAGATTAAGAAACTCGAGGGTAATTTAAAGAGGATCTCGACCCTTGCCGCGCTTGGCGAAATGGCGGCAACGGTAGCGCACGAAATCAGGAATCCGATCGCCGGAATTTCCGGGTTTGCCTCGCTTATGATGCGAGATTTAGATCCCGGCGACAAGAATAGAATATCGGCGGAGAAAATAAAAAGCGGGGTGGCTTCTCTGGAGGCTATAGTTGAAAATCTTCTCGATTATACCAGGAGCGTCAGCCCTGATATTCAGAATACTGAGCCAACCAAGCTGGTGGAGGAGGCCGTTAGAGATTTCCGGGAGGAAGAGATAAAGGACAGTCATTCTATATCGGTTGAGTACGGCTCGAGAAGTTTGGTGGCGCGGCTCGATCCCTATCTATTCAAGCAAATCGTCATAAATCTCGTTAAGAACGCGGTGCAGGCACTGCCCGATGGCGGCCAAATCAGGCTGAAACTTGACAGCAGCCCATCCTCGACCCTGATTTTGAAAGTCGAAGATACCGGGCCGGGGATTCCGGACGATATTTTCGATAAGCTCTTCACGCCTTTTTTTACGACGAAGGCAAACGGCACGGGTCTCGGCCTGGCCACCGTCAAAAAACTCGTTGAGCTCCACGCGGGGCAGGTGACAGTTGCGAATATCCCTGGCGGCGGAGCAGTGTTTACGATTGAAATCCCTCATATCGAAGGAGGCCCGAATGAAGCCCAAGATACTCATCGTTGACGATGAAGCAATTGTCCGGGATTTCATCTCGGAGGTCTTGATTCGCATGGGGCATGCTCCGCTGGCAGCCGATGGCGGAGAAAAAGCTATAAAGCATCTTGAACGCACCGAGTTTGACGTTGTAATTACCGATTTTAAGATGCCGGGCCTCACCGGCATCGATGTTCTGAGAAAAGCTCTCGAGCTTTGGCCTGATTGCCGGGTGATCATAATTACCGCTTTCGGCACCATTGAGCATGCAGTCGACGCTATGAAGATGGGAGCGCACGATTATATCACCAAGCCGATCAGCCCCGATCATCTGGAAATGGTGGTCAGCAAGGCCCTGGAATATAAAAAGCTGAAGACCGAAAACCGCCTGTTACGAAATGAGATAATCGATAAGTTCTCGTTCGAAAATATCATCGGAAAAGCAGCCAATATGAAGGCGGTGTTCGAGCTTATCAGGAGAGCCAGCCCCTCAGACGCAACCATCTTGATTAACGGTGAATCGGGCACCGGGAAGGAGCTTGTAGCGAAGGCGATTCACTATAATTCGTCGCGCGCTAACGGCTCTTTTATAAAAATGAATTGTGCGGCTCTACCGGAGGGATTGATCGAATCGGAATTGTTCGGGCACGAGAAAGGAGCGTTTACCGGCGCTATCCGTGCCACAAGGGGTCGCTTCGAATTAGCCGATGGAGGCAGTCTGCTTCTGGACGAGATCTCTGAAATTCCACCTGTCCTGCAAGCCAAGCTGCTCAGAGTTCTGCAGGAAAAAGAGTTTGAACGCATCGGCTCCGGCCAGACGATTAAGGTCGATGTCCGGGTTATTGCCACATCCAACCGTGATTTGAGGGATGAGGTTGCCGGGGGGAATTTCAGAGACGATCTCTTTTACAGGCTTAACGTCATACCGATAGATATTCCGCCCTTAAGGCAAAGGCTCGAGGATATACCCCTTCTGTGCAACTATTTCCTGGACAATCTCTGCCTGAAATCCGGTGTCCCCATTAAGATATTATCCGAGAAGGTGATGCAGATATTCATGTCTTATTCTTGGCCGGGCAATGTAAGGGAACTTGAGAATCTGCTGGAGCGGGCAGTCGTAATATCCAAGAATCAGGAATTAAAACCGGTGGATTTTCCGCCCGAGATCACATCCGGCATAGCCGCCATCCCGTCCGGCACGATGGATGTGGGTATGAGTGTTAACGAGGCCGAGAAGATCCTGATTCTGAAAACCTTAAAGGCTCATGCGGGCAATAAAACGAGGGCGGCTGAGGTTCTGGAGATTTCAACTAGAACATTGCGCAATAAACTCCATGAATACGGCTATACCGATAAAGGTTAATCTCGAGCCTCTGATCTCCGGCGCTTAAATCGGTATCAAATAGCCAATATCCAGCCATTATCCCCCTGATTAAGGGGCTCCCTTAGTTTGCCGATATTTGCAAGTGAGGGAGCTTGTCTACAAGCAAATGGATATTGCTACAATCGCAGGTTTAATAATCGGCATAGGAGCCGTGGCAGTTGCCTTTCTGATGGAAGGCGGCGCCATTTCTTCTATACTTCAACTGCCGGCTATGATCCTGGTGATCTTCGGTACCATAGGGGCGGCCATGGTCACCACCTCACTTGAAACATTAAAGAATCTACCTAACCTATTGAAGATCATATTCTTCGGTAGAATTGAACAGCCCCAGAATCTAATTGTCAGAATAGTGAGAATGGCGGAGAAGGCTCGTCGCGAGGGGATTCTCGGCCTTGAGAGCGATCTGAAAGACAAGCACAATCCCTTCTTCAAGAAAGCCCTGCAATTGGTAATAGATGGCACCGAGGTTACCGTCCTGCGCTCCATCCTTGAAACAGAAATGGCTTACATCTCGGAGCGGCATACCACGGGGCAGACTTTTTTCCAGAAGCTTGGCGGTTTTTCCCCGACTCTCGGTATTATCGGAACAGTCTTGGGCCTTATCAACGCCTTGAGCAATACCGAGGATGTCTCCTCCATGGCGATCCACATAGCCTCGGCCTTCATCGCAACGTTGTGGGGAATATCTCTGGCCAATCTTCTCTATCTGCCCATCAGCGATAAACTGAGATACCGCAATCGGGAGGAGATGCAAGGCCTTGAACTCATAATCGAGGGACTGATCTCCATCCAGTCGGGCGAGAATCCCCGGGTGATAAGAATTAAACTCTTGTCTTTCATCACACCCAGAGATCGCGGAGGTGAATAATTGGCCCGCAACTCTGAAAGAAATCCCGAACGGGAAAATCTGGAGCGCTGGCTGCTTACTTATGCTGATCTGATCACTCTGCTTCTGGCATTTTTCATAGTACTGTATTCCATGTCAAAGGTCGACATAGAGAAATTCCATGAAGTCACCGTGGCGCTTCATTGCGTCCTTCAGGGCAAGAAACTCCCTTCCTTGCCACCCGGTTCGCGATTCGTTTATGATGAATCAGGCAATAGCAACCTCAAATTGGGAGATTTGGTGACGCTCAAGCGTGAGATTGAGACAAAATTGGAAGAACTGGGATTTTCAGATAATATAAGGGCAACTCTTGATCGACGCGGCCTGATCATCCGCGTATCGGAATCCGCTTTTTTCGATCTGGGATCCGCCGACCTGAGAATGGAGGCCACGGGTATCCTCGACCTGATAGCGGAATTTCTTCTTAGAATCCCGAACCATGTACGTATCGAGGGGCACACCGATAACCTGCCCATAAAGACCAGCAAACATCCATCGAATTGGGAACTATCCGTAAATCGCGCCACCATCTGTGTCCGTTATCTTATAGTCAAGCATAAGTTTCCTCCTGCACGGATATCAGCATTGGGATATGGTGAATACCGTCCAATTGCCGGCAATGAAACCCCCGATAGCCGTATCAAAAACCGCAGGGTGGATATAATAGTCTTGAGCTGGGAGGAAAAACGTAAAGAACCTCCAGCCGAAACAGAAGATATTTCACAAACAGTGGAAAAAAATTCCTCCCTCGGGGATGAAATAATTGCCGATGTCAATCGAGTCGAGTTTCTAACCGACTGAATCTAAAGATATTAGACAGTTATATTTCACGGATCGGCTGTGGCATACTCTTTGCTCAATGCAGGTCAGGCAGGGTTTTTAGGTTTGGTTTTATGGCAGGAATTGAGGACCAAGAATTTCACAAAAGAAAAGTCACATCTGTCCGCCCGAGCAATAGCATATGCTGATTAAGGGAAAACTATTCGATAAGGCGGGAATCCCGCTCTACGAGAAACTTTTAAGGGTTGCTTCGTCAGCACAAAAGGCCACGGCATCTAATATCGCCAATGTCGCCACGCCGGGGTATAAGACTAAATCCGTTGATTTTAAAAGCGAGATGAAAAGACTCCTGAATCAAAAATCATCCGTTCCCCCGGCAACTACGGACTTCAGGCATATTGCCACGGGGATTTCCCGCGACGTTGTTAGAATAAAGGAGATTCAAGACGACAATCAAGCATCGGGTGTCAATAATGTCGACATAGAACGGGAAATGATGAATCTATCAGAGAATGAACTAATCTATAAATTCGGCGCCGGCAAGCTGGCCAGGACCTTCGGATTGCTGAAAATGGCTATCAGGGGCAGGGCACAATGAGCGGCGTTTTCGGCATTTTTCAGATAAGCGGATCGGGCCTTTCGGCGCAACGAAAGAAGCTTAACGCTGTAGCACAGAATATTGCCAACGTGGAGACTACCCGCACGCCGGAGGGTGGCCCTTATCGTCGCAAGCATGTAGTTTTTACCGAAGATAGGGCAGGGGGTGGTTTTTCATCTACTCTGAATCGAGCCGTGACGCGGCTGGCGCGTACCGACAGCAAACATATCGGAAGCTCCGGAGCGGTTTCCTCGCGGAGAAACAATAATCCGGCGGTGCAATCTCAGGAGATAGAGATCGAGCCGGAATCGTTTAAAATGGTGTATGATCCTACTCACCCCGACGCCGATGAGAACGGTTATGTGGCTATGCCTGATATCAACATAATAGCCGAGATGGTCGAGATGATGGCCGCCTCGCGGGCCTATGAGGCCAATATCTCAATCGCCCGGGCGGCCAAATCGATGTTCAAAGAGGCGCTCAATATTTAGAGGATAGGTTATGAAAATCAATCTTGTTTCAGAAGCCACGTATTACCCGGCCAGGGTAGTACAAAAGCCGGAGACCAACGCAGGGCAACCGGTTGACCGCAAAACACAATCCCCGGAATCCAGCAGCTTCGAAAAACTGCTTCTGGGAAAACTGAGTCCCGACGAAGCCGCCTCAATAAATAAGCTTTTCGGTGATTTCAAGGTCAATTCAGCAGAGGAGTCAAAGCCTGGCGGCTTGAATTCCAGCGATAAGGCGGGATCCGTCCTCCGCGGCAAATTTGTCGATATTACAATCTGATGACTAAGATTTTACCAGGATATTATCCATTCAATCTACCCGACTCGCGAGCGGTCAAGCTACCGGCGACGAAAGTAGAATCTGAATCTTTCGGGCAGATATTTAAGAATTTGATTTCCGAAACCAATCAGCTCCAATCGGAAGCCGGGAAAATTGCAGAGAAATTCGCACTCGGGGAGATCTCGGATTTACATGAGGTCATGATCGCGGCGGAGAAAGCCGGTGTGGCATTCGAACTGGTGCTGGAAATTAGGAATAAGCTCATAGAGGCATATCAAGAGATGATGAGGATGCAGGTCTAAACCATGGATTATTTATCGGATATCTTTAAGAGCCAGTTCAAACCCTGGTGGGACGATTTAAACGGCGGTGCCAGGTTAATGTATGTCGGCACAACCCTGGCGTTGCTGGTGGCGGCAATTGTCACTTTGGTTTTCATATTCAGTCCCACTTATGAAACGCTGTATGTTGGCCTTGATGCCGCGGAAGCGGGCCAGGTCGCTGAAAAGCTGAAAGAGTACAAGGTGGGCTACCGTCTGGAAAATGGCGGCACAACTATAGCCGTTCCGCGCAGCGATATATATGACGTCAGGCTTAAGCTGGCCTCCGAGGGCTTGCCCCGTTCGGGAAGCGTTGGCTACGAGATATTCGATGAATCTAATCTCGGCATGACCGAGTTCCTGCAAAAGGTAAATTACCGGCGCGCCCTGGAGGGCGAGATCGCCAGATCCATCAGCAGCATTCGAGGCGTACAATCCGCCAGGGTACATATCGTTATACCCGAATCGAGGCTATTCAGAGAAGCTCAGAAGGAGGCCACGGCATCCGTGGTGCTGTCTCTCGGTGGCGCCGGAGGAATTTCATCGAGCCAGGTTGAAGGCATCGTCTACCTGGTGTCATCGTCGGTAGAAGGATTGATGCCGGACAAAATTACGATTCTCGACTCATCCGGCCGTTTGCTTTCAAGGAAGCAATCTGGAGGCGCGCTCGGCGCTTTGTCGGCATCCCAGCTGGACCTGCGAAAGCAGGTCGAGAGTTATCTGGAGGAAAAGGCGCTCAGTATGCTTGATCCCGTGGTCGGCTCCGGTAAGGCGGTCATCCGTATCTCTGCCAAACTGAATTTCAAGCAGGTCGAGGAAACCATTGAGAGCTTCGATCCCGATAATCCGACGATCAGGTCCGAGGAGAGGATCACGGAGAACTCTTCCGAGGAAAATTCCAATCCCGATGATAGAGGAAAGAACATCACAAACTCTATTGAAAATGTGGTGACAAATTACGAAATCAATAGAACTGTTCAACACGTTGTAAACAGTGTGGGCAATATCGAAAAGTTATGGGTATCAATACTTGTCGACGGCGTCTATAAGGAAGTCGAAGGCGAGGAAGGTCTACAGGAGCAGTATGCGCCTCGATCACGGGAGGAGCTAGACCAGATCGCCAGCATCGTGAAAGGCGCGGTGGGATTCGACACCCGGAGAAATGACGTGCTGGAGATCGCCAGTGCTCCTTTTACGCGGCAGGATTACGACTATTCAGAGCCCTTCTTCAACAACCAGAGAATCGACGAATGGCTTCGCATAGGTGGTAAAGTGGTCTTCCTGGCGCTTGCAGCCATAATATTCTTCAAAGCCAGAAAGAGGTTTGCGGAGTTTATGAAGCGGCAGAGCATTGAAGCCAAAAGGCGCGCCGCCCATAGAGAGACACAGCGGAAAAGGGAGGAGCTTATACCCAGGCTCCAGGATGAACCCCAGCTTGCCGACCATCTAAAAGAAATTGCCAAGCAAAAGCCGGACGAAATAGCCAAGGTGGTCAAAACCATGATGGCCGAGGAACCCGAATAGTGGGTATCCAGTACGCGGATTTAACGAGCTCGCAGAAAGCGGCGATCCTGGTGGTCTCGCTCGGCCAGGATATAGCGCCGTTAGTCTTGAAGGAATTGAATGAGGCCGAGATCGAGCTCCTTACACTGGAAATTGCAAATCTGCGTGATATCCCTCCCAATATAGAAGAGAAAGTCTTAAACGATGCTTCCACCATTATCATGGCCAACAAATATATTTCTCAGGGTGGCGCCGATTACGCCCGGGGGCTGCTGGAAAAAGCTCTGGGGCGGGAAAAAACCAATGAGATATTGAGAAGACTTGAGGGTTCTTTAACGATGAGCGGCTTCGGCATGATTAAGAACGTAGATCCCAAACAGCTTATAAATTTCATACAGAATGAGCATCCCCAGACAATCTCGCTCATTCTTACGCAGCTGGCATCAAGTTCCGCAGCCGATATTCTCTCGGAGCTTCCATCGGAACTGCAGGCCGATGTTTCCTACAGAATCGCCACCATGGAGAAGATTTCCCCGGATGTCATTAAGGAATTGGAAGTAGTTTTAGAAAAACAGTTCGCCGACGTCGGAGCGCGCGATCTTTCAGTATCCGGCGGAACCAAGATTATAGCCGAGATACTGAATCTAATTGAGACCTCCTCGGAGAAAGGGATAATGGAAGCCTTCGAGGCTGAAAATCCCGATCTGGCCTCCGAAATCAAGAACCTGATGTTCGTCTTTGAAGATATAATCCTGCTCGATAATCGTTCCATTCAGAGGGTGCTGAAAGAGGTCGAAACCAAGGATCTGGCTATCGCTCTCAAGGCCGCTTCAGATGACGTCAAACAGAAGGTATTCTCCAATGTGTCCGAGCGCGTGGCCACCATGATAAAAGAAGAGATGGAGTTTATGGGCCCCATGAGACTTTCAGACGTTGAAACAACCCAGCAAAAAATAGTTGAGACGATCAGAAGGCTCCAGGAAGAAGGCCAGGTTATTATCTCGGGCCGTGGTGGGAAAGAAGAGCTTGTTGTTTAATAAAGTGATAAAAAAAAACGCTCATGATCTTGAGACCCCGGTTCGGTTAGAGTTCGATTTACCCCGGCGCATTATTCCTGCCGACGAGGTCGTAATTGAATCACTTGAAGCCCCGGTACCCCGGGCCACTATTGTGAACGACAAGATCAACTTGCCCAACTCCCCGGAAAGCTCTCAATTATCCGAGCGGTTGTCGACGCTCCCCGGCCGGCCGCAGGCCTTCCCTGAAGACGTCGCCCTGGTCAATAGTCTCGTTGAGGAGAGGGTACGTGCTTTCGAGCAAAGATTTCAGGACGAAAAAGAACTTGCATACAAAGATGGTTATACTCAAGGTAAGACCAAGGGCTATCAGGAGGGAATTTCCATAACTCAACCAATCGAGAACTTGCTGAATGAAATTCATAAGGATATCAAGTCTCAGCATGAAGCTTTTACTACAAGAGCAAGTGAGACCCTGGGCAAGCTGGCCCTGGAAATCGCTCAAACCGTCATCGGCGAAGCCGTGATGAAATCATCCAGGGAGCTTTTTGAATACAACCTTAAAAGGTGTCTCGATATCCTTGCCGGTGCAGGTGCGGTTCGCATCAGGATAAACCCCGGCGAATATGAACACGCCCGCGAATATCTACGGGCCGTCAAGCCCGAGGACAGCGATAGGTTTTCATTTGAATTTGAGCCGGATCCCGCGATTACTCCCGGCGGTTGCTTTATCGAAACCTCCAGCGGAGCCATCGACGCCCGCATAGAATCCCAGTTCGAACAGATCAAAGGCAGTTTTTTACAGTTGGTGTAAGATGCCGGAATTGCTACCGGATATAGATAAGATTACGCAGCGCATTCGTGCTGTTCAACTTATACGTCAAAGCGGTGTGGTGGAGTCTGTGGTAGGCTTGATTATCGAGGCCTCGGGGCCGGCGGCACAGGTGGGAGAACATCTAATAATCGAACGGGGGGTTGCCTCCGGCGGACCATTGATGGCGGAAGTTGTCGGCTTTAAAGAAGGTAAAGTCCTGATCATGCCCCTGGGGGAAATGGGGGGAGTTTCCCCGGGGGCAAAGGTCTGGGCCTCAGGCCATCAGCTATCGGTGCCGGTCGGCGAGGAGTTACTCGGACGCGTCGTAGATGGATTTGCTGAGCCATTGGATAGCAAAGGCCCGATACTGGCAACGACCCGGAAGCCTCTTAACGGCCAGCCGCCTCATCCCCTCGAAAGGCGGAGCATCACCGAGCCGCTCTATACCGGTATCAGGGCTATCGATTGCTTTGCCACCAGCGGCAAGGGACAGAGAGTTGGAATATTTTCCGGTTCCGGTGTCGGCAAGTCGACCCTTATGGGCATGATCGCGCGATCTTCCAGCGCCGATGTCAACGTCATCGGATTGATAGGAGAAAGGGGCCGCGAGGTTCGAGACTTCATTGAAAAAGATCTCGGCCCCGAAGGTCTCAAACGTTCCGTAATAATAGCGGTAACCTCCGATAAGCCCCCTCTCCTTCGTGTCAAGGGAGCGCTGGCCGCCACCTCCATAGCCGAATATTTCAGGGATTGCGGTAAGGATGTCGTCTTGATGATAGATTCGCTGACGAGAATCGGGACGGCCCAGAGGGAGGTCGGGCTGGCCGCAGGCGAGCCGCCGACCACGAAAGGATATACACCTTCCGTATTCTCACTTTTCCCAAAACTTCTGGAAAGGGCCGGTCTATTCGGTAAAGGGAGCATAACCGGATATTATACTGTGCTGGTTGAAGGCGATGACATTAACGATCCCATAGCCGATACCAACCGGGCTATACTCGATGGCCATGTGGCCATGTCCAGGACTCTCGCCGCCAGGAACCATTATCCGGCAATCGATATCCTGGGCTCGATATCGCGTCTGATGATCGATATTACCACCGGGGAGCATCAAGAGATCGCCGCCGCCGCCAGACGATTGATATCGGATTATACTCAATCAGAGGATCTTATCAATATCGGGGCCTATACAAAAGGATCATCACCCAAAATAGATTTCGCTCTCGAAAGAATAGAACCGCTGAATAATTTCCTGATGCAGGCGATAGAGGAATCAGCAGATTTCAACGAATCTCTCGAGAGACTAAAAAACATTCTGGTATAAGAGCAGTTATGAAGCCGTTCAGATTCAGGCTCGAAAGAATTCTTCGCTTCAAGGGGCAGGTGGAACAGCAGAAAAAGCTGATTCTATCGGAAAGAAATGAAGGTCTCAGGCAGGAAAACAACCGTCTCTCGGATCTGACGACGAAAAGGCAAGAGCATTCGAGAAAATACGGGCGGTTGTTTAAAGGTATAATCGATATTAACAGCTTGAAGACCGCCCTGAGTTTTCTCAATAAGATAAAAGGAGACGTGGTCCTGCAGACGAAGAAGGTGGAGAATTCTGAAAAAGAGGTTGAAAATGCCAAACTCCATCTGCAGGATTCTATGCGTGACAGAAAGAAGTTTGAGAATCTGAAAGATAGGAAACGAAGAGAATACGATTTCGAGGCCAACCGCGAAGAACGCAAAGAGCTCGACGAGTTTGCCTCTCAATCGCGATTAATGAAACTCTCCAATCCGCAAACCAGATAGAAGACGCCACGCTCTCAAATCCCACAGGGATTTGAGCCACAAAACGTCCCTATGGGTAGGTCACGACCCCTGTGGTCGTGACTACAGAACTAAATACAATCCGGGCATATCACCGGCGGGTGCCAGCGGCCTAATGCATAGACAAGATCGGCCAGCTCAAAGGGGATGCAATTGCCGTTCGGGTCGGCAGATACCGGGAAATTCTCGCCGTAAATCCCGCAATCGCAAAAATAGCAGGGAAGGCGAAATCCCCTGTAGACACCAATAAAAGCTATGCCGTCGGTGAGTTCAAACGGTGTTCCGTTGCAGTCCCAATCTCCGTACACAAAATCGCAATCCGCTTGCGCCTCGATATTGCTGAATAGAGGAACGCACAGTCCGATTAAAACGATTGTTGCAAACTTTTTCATGAGCCCTCCTTTTTTATCACAACAAGTCATACCAGATGCCCTTTAATGCTATGCTTGCAGATTCTGAGTATGTCCGGGCAATCCCTTTGTATATGATATGCCGTTTGCCCTAATATATGTCAAGCTCTTTCTGTATTGACGGATCTTGGATAGGCGATGCTCTCAAATCCCGGGAGAATTTGAGCCGCTTTTCCTAATAATAATAGCAAAGCTGCGGGAAATGAAATCCCCGCAGCGTTGATTTTCAGTTATCGCGAGTCACGAAATATGGATTTTACAATTCTATGCGTCTTCTGCAGCGATCGCCTTCCGCCTGCGAACAACAGCCACTGTAGCAAAAGCTAACAACAGGAGCGTCAGGATTATCATCCCCCATTCGGATAGCGTGGGGATATCTTCCGTATCGCAGGCATCTCCCACTCCGTCATCGTCGGAATCCTCCTGTCCAGGATTATAAACATCAGGACAGTTGTCGCAGAGGTTTCCATGACCGTCGCCATCGTTATCTTCCTGCCCGGGATTTTGAACATCAGGACAGTTATCGCAGACGTCTCCTTGACCATCGCTGTCGGTATCTTCTTGCCCGGGATTTTGAATACCGGGACAATTGTCGCAGACGTCCCCAAGACCATCGCTGTCGTTATCTTCCTGCCCGGGGTTGTAAACATCGGGGCAATTATCACAGGTGCCGTCGAAATCATCGCCATCGGCATCACCGAGGCATGTGGTGCCGCTGCCTTTAAAGATTCCTCCACCTGACTGACATTCTTCTTCAGTCAATTCAGCACAGGAGCCATCCACCGGATCGCAGCATGCGCCGACAACGTTCAGGTCGCATGTATATCCATCAATGCTGATATCGTCGATATTCCATCCGCAATATAGCCATGCTTGATCGGTAGTGCCCATCACGAATCGAACCTGAAAATTGGATTCACCGTCGGCCCATTGTGAAACATCATAGACTTGCTCCAGCCACGAATTGTCCGTAATTTCAGTAGCATTCGCAAATATCGTAACCCAGTTGCTGCCATTGTTGGAAACCCGAATATAGGCGTGATCGTAAGTAGGTTGCTCCACTCCGAGCCACTGGTAGAACGTCAAGGTCACGCCGACGTAATCCGAGCAATCTATCACCGGAGATGTTACGGCACGCTCGGGCATATAATTTTGATAGTCGCCCGAGAGGTTATAACCGAGGACTTTATTGTCGGAACCGGGTGTATGATCAATTGACGGATCGGGGTATCCGTATTGACCACCCCCTCCGGTAGGCTGCCCTCTACGCCATTGAACGGTGGTTCCATAGCCGCTCCAGCCGAGATCTGTGGAGAAATCATCGGAAAACAAGATATTGTAAGTCCCCACGAAAAATGTGTGTGTCTCCGGCTCAAGAGGATCTCGCCGACTGTTGCCCTCATCGTCCGTGGCGTAGATATAATAATCCAATGTTGTGCAAAGCGGCTGGCCGGGTATAAAACCGCGGTAATCATCGCCGCCGATATTGGTCATATTCACGGGATTGAATCCACCACCGGTTGACCAATAGATAACCGCAGAATTTATATTCCCTTCAGAGGATGTTATAACGGCATCGACCTGGTAAGGATCGGTTGACGGGGTATTCTCAAGCGGTGTATGAGTTATGCGCACTCCGCCCATGGCAAGCATGACAGCCTCGTAGGCATCGACAATACCCATGCCGTAGGCGTTATCCTCGCCATTCTGGCCGAGATCCGTAGCCGTCTCCAGCAGTATATCGCCTATCTGATCAGTAGTGAGATTGGGATTGGCTTCTCTCATCAGGGCTACAACGCCGGCCACGTGCGGGCAGGCCATGGAAGTACCGTTCCAGCCGCCCTGGTACCCGCCGCCCGGGATGGAGCTTCTTACACCTACGCCGGGAGCCGAGACTTCCGGCTTTATAGCATTGCCACCACCGGGAGTGCACTCTGAAGGTCCACGAGAGGAGAAACTTGCTATCGGAAAGTTGGGGTTGTTCCCGTCGACAGCGCCGACCGCGAAGCTTTGAATGTCCGTCGTCGCCCTGGTAGCCGGATTTCTTATGGTTCGCGATCCGGAGCCTTCGTTGCCTGCCGCAAAAACCACAAAAACCCCGGCCGCCTCGCAGCCATCAAGGACGGTCCAGAACATCGGATCGCAATAAGCATAACCATGGTAGATCTCGGAAATACCCCACGAATTTGAGCAGACATCCGGAACATCCCAGGCAGTCCCGGGATTGCCATCGGGATCCGCTATCCATTGGAACGACAGGATCGCATCCGATATGGTTTGAGGAATACTGACTCTATCTATGACCCCGGCTGAGATCCATTCCGCGCCGAAGGCGACACCGACAGTGTCTCCGGTGCCCACGCCCAGACCGCAAATGGTACCCATAGTGTGGGTTCCGTGTGAACCGGCATCAAACGGAAACTGAGTGTTGGTTACGGGATCAAACCATGCCCATCCCGGATTGCCGGCATACCGGGAATCGTAGCCTCTCCAGCGCGCATTCAATGCCGGATGGTTGCCGTCGACACCGGTATCGAGATGGCTGACGAGCCGTCCGGCGCCTGTAATACCCATGGCCCAGACCTCGTCGGCCCGGATTGCGCTGAGGCCGGCCTCGACACCGGCTATCAAGGGAGGGCTATCATCGCCTTTGCTTACAGGTTGTATGCTTTCAATCTCATAGTCGAAACTGATCTGCAAAACATCCTCGCGCTGAACCAGAATATCATAAGCCTCGCCAGTGGCGGTCACCAGAATCAGATTACCGATCCAGACGCCCTGATAATCTCTAACCAGCCCCTGGTCGGCCAGACCCGCCAAGCGGGACAAAATGTCCGCCTGCGAAACGGTCGCCTTATCCTGTAGTGCCAGGACTACAGTCTCATGCCATTCGCGGCGGTCGGCGCGCCTGGCGGAAAGCTCCTGCTTCAAGGCATCTAAGTCTACTCTATCGGCCATTACTATAACGGCACCGATAGATTCACTGGCATCGGACTCGGCGATTATCTCATCCAGAGGCGGCTGAATAGTACCTGCCTCGGCCAGAGCCGCAAACAGAAAGGCGCCTACCAGCATTCCAGCGATGGTTTTCAACATTACATCTCCTTAGGTTTGAGCATAGGAACAATCTTGTGTAGTATTGTCTTTTACTTCGTTTCTTCAATTGCAGGGTTGCGCCTGCGGATAACGGCAATAGTGCCGGCTGTAATCAACAGGAGCGTCAGGATTATCATGCCCCATTCGGATAGTGTGGGGATTTCCTGGCTCGGTAGCGGCTCCATCTCGACATCCAGCAATGTATTCCCGCCGTCGGTTACACTTACGCCCGGTATTGTGGCATCATAGTGATTTGCGTGTGTGAATAATACGGTATAGGTACCTGGAGTGAGAGAGATCGAATAACTCCCGTCCCCTGCGGTAACATCCGAGCCGCTATTGCCGCCGCCATCGTCCGCGTTAACCTGGACACCGCTTATGGGATCGCCCGTGTCGACATCCGTCACGGTGCCGTAGATGGTGCCGACCGGTAACAGCTCACATTCAATGCTTAATATAGATACAGCATCGATTCCGGCCTCAACAATCGATCCGGAATTGAGGTCGGAAGCCTCGAATTTGATCTTTACCTGGCTCGACGGGGCTATGTAATCACCCACCGTAAAAGAATGTTCTGTCCAGCCGGATTGCGTCACCGGCCCGAATGTCTCTACATGAATCCAGTTTGCACCGTTATTGCTGGAAATCCAGACTTTAAATAAGTCATTGTAAGGATCATCGCCATAGTAGTTCGTATACCAGAGAGCATATTGAAATATCTGCTCGCCTTGACTCAGATCAAAGGTGGGTGAAATAAGATTAGTATACCCATCGTCGACATCCGAGTTTCCGTCAGCATTATCCGTTACATAGCAATAGCCTGAGCCATCATAATCAGTCGCAGGATCACCTCTGTCGCCGCCTCCCGCAGGTATAGCGCGTTCCCAGGCACCGTCGTTTAGCCCGCCTGAGTTCTGAACCGTCCAGCCCTGGTTAGTGTTGAAATTATCCTCGAAGGTCGTCAGAAGATCCACGGCGCTGAATACTGAGAAGGTTGTTGAGGGAGCATCGCGAGGATCATTCACTATAGTTCCCTGCATATCTTCAGCGCTGAAATAATAGCGAATCTCTCTACCACAATCAAATCCGGGGAGGATCGCATCGTAGATATTCGGTGACACTACTTCCATGGACTGACTTGCCCAGCCGGAACCATCATCGTAATACACTATCCCGGTCCCCGGCTGCGGAGTGCCGGTGACTGCATGAACTTCCACGCGGATGGGGGTGCTGGTCAATGGATCAAGCCTTTCCGGAAGACCATTCGGGTATTCAAAACTGATCAGGTCTAATTCCGGACAATCCATGTTATGAGCGCCGAAACCGGCGCAGATCTCGTTATAGTGAGGCGTACCGTTGTAAATATTCCCATCATCATCGTCAAGCGTCAGGTAATCGATGGTGATGTCGGGAGCAATATTCGAGCCGCTATGCAACAGGATGGCATTGATCGCCAGGCTGGCGATGATATCTCTATATGTGGACGGATTGGTAATAGCCAGCTCGTTGCGGGTGTCCCAGACACAACCGGAGATAAGCTGACCGCAATAATGTATTTCACCGCTGCACGGGTATTGCATGCTATTATCTGCATCACGCAAAGGTTGGTTGCAATTACCCAGGAATCCCCAGCCGGTCCCCGGGTCATCGGTAATCAGCACACCCATAACATCGCCCATGCCCTCACCATACGCGCCTTGTCCGCTTCCGCCCACGGCAACCAGGTGATGCCCGTATTCATGGTGGACAACGGTTGAGAAGGCCGTGTTCGGGTATCCTGAACCCGTACGGCAGAAAGTTATGGAACTGCCATCGTACCAGGCGTTGCCCGGGCAGTATCCACCAACCGCATTGACGTAAACCGGGAACGACGTTTGAGTCCGGATTACAGGATATGATGGGTTATGCAATAATGTCAGGTCTCTGACTAGATTGGCATGAACGTATCCATTGACCTCAGCCCGGGTAAATTCCGTGTTGTTAGGATTGTGTAGAAAATTAGCCGGCCCGGGCGGCGTTACCGACTGAGAGAGCAAGGCATCGTTGCCCGCATCGTTGTATACTCTGAACCATTCTCCCCAAACACGAGATTCCACTGTGACCGGCGAGCTGCCACCGTTGGGAATTATAAAGTCGGCGTTTTCATCAGCATACACAGTGTTACCCCCAACGACATTAATCCGGGCGTACGGCATGGGAGTAATCTCCTCGGGCCCGCAAAAGTCCGCTTTAATTCCGGTCGTGGCCAACCCGTCAACTCGCCCGATTATATCTTCAAAAATAATGAGGTTTTCTTCATAAAGGGGAGTGCCTGTCTGTGGATCGATAATATATAGAAATTTCTCGGTGGCAGGCATGCCGTTATCGGCGATGAACTCCACGCCCAGAGTCGGCGTGACTTGCATGTCATCGATACCGGCCCAGATTACCATTCGGGGCTCGCTGAAATTTTGCATCTGAGGTATCCGGACCGCATAAGACTGTTGTACTTGAAGAGGATCGATGGCGGCAATCGCGGGATCGACTCCAAATTCTTTTAAGTCTTTAAGGGCAGAGGCTGCCATAACCAGCGGAAAGCCGGGTTCATTGCGAACCAGAAGCCGTAGATCGGCCCGGAATACAGGAATACCGCCATTAAATTGAGAGTAGTAGACTAACGTGAACTTATAATCCCCCGTGACACTATTATACATCAGCGGCTGGGTATGACGTCCATCAAAGAGTAAACTCACCGGCATCAGATCATTCGGTTCGACGCCGAGAGCCTGTGAGTATTTTATCCTGAACTGTTCAGCGACATCATCGATGCTGCCGCCGGAACCGAATGGCTTACCGTAGATTCGAGTAATGCGCTCCCCGTCCTTATAAAACTTCACTTGAGGATATTCAGCTTTCAGCCGATCAAATGCCGCTACCGATTCTTCGCTGCTGGCTGCGTTTGCGGGTAGTATTAATCCCTGCAAAAGTAAACACGAGATCATCACCAAAAAATACCTTCTCATAGCTACTCCCATCTGTCTTCGGATTTCCCCATCGATTTGTCTGTTTTCTTCAGCGGCCGTGACATCATTACCGCGTAGACGCGAGAAGTCAAAGAGACCAATTACATTATATTGGAATTATGTCAACAATCAAAGGCAAATCCGGAAAAAAATACCCGATGGTATGGAAAATTCGCCCTCCTGAATCTTGGGGACCCCGAACAATCACACTTTCCGCATATATTTAACATACCACAACATAAAGAATTATGACTGAAATAGCAGTCTGGAGGGGATAGGCATACATATTGCTTTGAACTCGGCGGGGAATTATGAAAGGTGCAATTAAAATAGCAGTTCTTGCGGCCATCGCCGTGGCAAGCTTCTTCGGATACCTGGTATTGTTCGGGATGGTATTGGGAGTCAGCACCAGCGATGCCGTTTCGGTTTTGACGACGGGCACGGTTGAAGGCGCAATAAAAGCGGTAGAGGAGCCGGTTAAGGCCGATTCTGCCGGCGTGGAGCAATTGCAATCTGCCGAGGCTGAGATTCAGTCTAAGTCCGATTCCCTTGCTCAGCAAATGGAAACCATAAGAACAGAAACAGCAGAGCTTGAAAAGCTAAAAGCTGAACTGCAGGAGCTCCTCGCGGCAAAAAACAAGGACGAAGAGGAAAAACTTTATAATCTCGCCAAAATCTACGATGGCATGGATCCGGTTCAATTGGCCGGCGTAATGTCCGGAATCAATGATTCTATTGTGGTGGCAATACTTCCCAAAATGAAAAGCCAGAAGGCCAGCAAGATCCTGGAGTCCATGCCGGCCGATAGGGCGGCAAGAATCTCAACCAAGCTTTTAGGCAGGAATTGATGGGATATTTCTTTCAAAATGTTACGGATCTGGCCAGCTTTCTTGTAAGCCAGTCTAAGACCGGCAGGAATGCATCTCCGCTCGCAGAGAACGGATTCACTGATTTTGGATCGACCATGGAAGCGGTATCCATCAGTTCGAATGAGGATACTGCCGGCATTGAAAATACCCTGGGACAATTCTTGGCGCATGGTGCTGGCGAAACAGAGGCGGATGCAATAACAACCTATAAGACAGCCGAGCCCGCGGAGCTGGATCACCGGATGGTCAGTTTACTCTTAAGTAAAAGCGAAAGTAAGGTATCAGTGGAGATATCCTCAGATGATCTGGCACTTTTGCTGAATAATCATGGCGCCGGAAAGCCCGTGCCGCCTCGATTATTGGAGCCTCTCAATCCACTCCACTACCAGGCAAAGCATCGCATTACCTTTTTACCGGCGGGCCTGTTATCTCCAGGTAACAGTGAGAGGATCTCTGTCAATCTGGAATCACCCGGTTTATCTGCGCCAGCGAAGTATGTAAGTATCTCAGAATTGGTATCTCTTATAAAGGACTATCCCGATCCTGTACGAATGGAAGTGTCAATCCCTCTGGAGAACGATCCTACTCCGAATCTCAACGCCTCTATGCAGGATTCGAATATAAAGCAAAAGGGTGCATTCTGTTTCGATCTTCGTCAGCTATTTAAGACTGATAATACAGGCAATAATACGATTCGCGGGATAATCATGCTCTCCGGAAAACAGTATTCGGCAAATATTCTCGAAGCAATGGAAGCCTCGTTGCTTCCGAAGCCTATAGTTGCTGCTGATCTCCCTGGGAATAATCTTAATTCTTCACTGCTAAAAAATAGCATGGACCTTTTGAAGACTCCGTTAAATTCGCATAGATCGTCCTTATTCGGTTTCGGCGCTGGTTTCGGGATTCGCCCGGCCGGGAAACTGTCGAATCCGACCGCAGATCTGGCCCTGGCGGATTCATTAAAAGGAACAGCATACTATTCAACTGAGTCTGATAATGGAGGCGCCCCTGAAAACCGCGGCCGTCTCCATAGCAATACTCTCAATTCCAGGTTACCCGATGAGGTGTCTGGTTCGAAGAACGTTTTCAATGGCACTTTACGGACGAAGGGCGCAAATGTTATCAGCGAATCGATTTCTTCATACGCTGAAGGGGAAACAGGCATTTCAAAAACACCCACAATCGAACTGACCGAGCCGCGTCTCCGTCCAATCTTGGATACGAGCGAACTCAGGTCCGGGATCCTGTATGCCGCAAGAAAAAACCTGACCCATGTCACGTTGAAACTACACCCGGAAAAACTCGGAAGAGTCAGTATCAGACTTATCTGGAGGGGAGATTCGCTCTCGGCTCATTTGAAAACAGCCAACGCGGAAGCGGCAAAAATCTTAAGCGCCGGTTTAACAGAGTTGAAATCCGGCCTTGAATATGCCAGTCTCAAGGTGGAAAATCTCAACGTAATATTGGATGATGATAAAGGGGCCGGAGCATTCGGTTCGAGCAACGATGCTCGCTCGCAAAAACACGGCGCCGAATTGAGAGATAATAATCCTGATGGAAACCGACGGTTTTCTGCCGTATCCACAGATGGCAGTCGTCGCAAAAACACAGATAAAATCATGCAGCCTTCCACCCACAGGGGGTGGATTGATTTAAGAGTATAGGGGGGAAGTTAAAATGACAGAAATTCCTACCATAGGTGGCGCTCCGGTTTTCGATCCATCCGCCACCAGAGCTTTCGGCAACTCCAGATTGGGAAAGGATGATTTTCTAAATCTTCTGGTGACCCAGTTGCGCTATCAGAATCCTCTGGAACCGCTTAAGGATTCGGATTTCGTTGCTCAGCTGGCGCAGTTTTCCTCGCTGGAGCAGCTTGAAAGTATAAACTCCAGCCTCGGATATTCGGCCGAGCTCGATTATATCCTGAGCCAGACTATTGCCAATACCATGGCGACCACTATTATCGGCAAAGAGGTAGTGGCTGAGGGCAATACCATTCATCATTCCCATGATTCAAACGATGATCTTCATTTCAAGCTCGATGCTGACGCCGCAGATATTAAGATTGATATCTATAATGACAGCGGCGCACTGATCAGAACCATCAAACTCGAGGATCTTGAAAAAGGGATGAATTCCTATAACTGGGATGGCGAGGATGATTCGGGGACGAAGGTAGGAGGCGGCGAATATACATTCTCAGTCTCCGCCACCGACACTGCTGAAAACGTCGTGGGAGTCCAGACCCGTATTGTCGGCATAGTGGAATCCGTTCGCTACGAGAACAGCCAGGGATATCTGGTTATCGGCGGTCAGAAGATTTCCATGTCCGATATCATACAGATCAATCTCCCGGGCGAGTCGGGCGGCGACTCTGAAGAAGATGAGGGCGATTACTAATAAGTAATTGCCTTAAAGAGGCTCAGGAGAAGGAGGTGATATGAGGAATATACCTATCGGGGGCGTTGGTCCCGGTCAGATTAAGTCAGCGGACGATGGAATCAGGCATGTACAAAGACCGAAACCACAAAAGCCCCATTTCCAGGAGCAGTTTCAGGGCTCGTTAAAGCGGCTGGAGAGCCTGCGGTTCTCCGACCATGCTGTTAAGAGATTGATGGATCGCGGCGTCGAACTCACATCGGATAAAGCTCAGCGACTTGTTGACGCTGTTGAAACCGCCAGGGAAAAAGGGGCGCGGGATTCCTTGATCCTTTTAGATGAGTTAGCTTTCGTCGTTTCTGTAGGCAACAGGACAGTCATTACAGCCTGCGACATAAATGGTCTTAAAGAGGGAGTCTTTACTAAAATTGATAGTGCGATTTTTGGATAATTCAAACGGCTGGACCCCGAAAGGGGAGGCCTCAACCCGCGTCCGACAGACGCGGCGTATGAGAGGAATCAAAAAATGATGGCATCACTTTTCGCCGGCGTATCGGGCCTGCGAAATCACCAGGTTAAAATGAATGTGGTTGGCAACAATATCGCCAATGTAAACACCTTAGGATTCAAAGCCGGGAGGGTGACTTTTCAGGAGGCCTTGGTTCAGACATTCCGAGGGGCGGGTCGGCCTACCAGCACCTCGGGCGGCACGAATCCGCTGCAGTTAGGTCTGGGAATGAGCCTGGCTACAATAGACAATCTATTCCTGCAGGGTGGACTGGAAACCACCGGTCAAACAACCGACCTGGGCATACAGGGCTCGGGATTTTTCGTGCTCTCCGACGGACAGCAACAGTATTTCACAAGGGCCGGGGCGTTCGGTTTCGACTCCAACTCCAATATGGTGAATCCGGCTAATGGTTATGTCCTGCAGGGTAAAATGGCCGATGTCGATGGTACAATACCTGCCAGTGCGCCAGTAGGCAATGTCAGCCTGCCCTTCGGCCAGCAGGATCCCGCCAGGATGACATCCGAGATCCAGATGGGCATGAATCTCGATGCCGCCGCTACGGATGCTGCGGCATCAATTAACTCAGCAGGTACGTCCAATGTCTCGACCGTTACAGGCAGCGCAGCTAACGGCTCCGGCGGTCAGCACGTCTTAACCATCACGGGCACGAATGCTGTCTTCTCGGAACTTTCAGGTTCCCACGCTCTGGTTCTTGACGACGTAACCGCTGCCGATATAGCTACCTTAATAGGTGGCGGTGGGTCGGGCACGCTGCCCGCGGATGATTACGTATATACTGTGATCGCCGTAAATTCCCTCGGGAAATCTCTGGGGGAGGAGGTCACAGTCAGTCCTGTACCGGCTAACGGTTCCGTACAGCTGACCATGACCTATGGCGATCTTGATGTTACTCAGATCGAGATTTACAGGCGTCCTGCCGGCGGAACGTATGGAGGCACACTCGGCGGCAAAATTGCAACACTTGACTATACTGCGCCCGGTCCTCTCGTTTTCACCGATGACGGATCAGTTCCCGGGGGAGGCGAGATACCGCCTTCGCTAAACTCCACTATTTCCCTGACAGGTGATGAAAGGCTCGGCACGCAGCTTGGTGTCACGGATGTGTCCGGGTTCAGGATTTCCGTGGATAACGGTTCATGGATTACCCTGAATCAATTAACTCTAGATTCCTCGATAAATGATTTTATCTCGGCCTTCAATTCTGCAATCCAGGGCGCAACCGCTTCCCTGGAGAACGGCCAGATTCAAATTCGGCGCGACTATGCCGGCAACCCTTCGGTATATAATGTTCGGATCGAGGATACGGGTACTTCGGACGTCTCTACCCTGGTTTTTGGCGCGGCAATTTTCAACGTTAACAATGGCGCTGCCTCGACTCTACAGGCCGTCGACGTATTTACGCCAACGGACCGGGCTGCGCTGGCAGCCGAGAGCCTGGAGTTAATCGTCGATCCCAATACCGGTATCGTTACAGGGATTTCAGGAGTTGGCGGTGGAGGCGTGACAATATCTGCAGGAACCGGCGGGCTCGTGGGTGACCCGGACGGCGCCGGCCCGCTGACGTCGTCGACCTTGATAATTGACACCGAGGAAACCCAGCATTCCACATCGATCACGGTTTTCGATTCGCAGGGCGGCAAGCACACCATGACCATGACTTTCACCAAGAGCTGGCTGCCCAACCAGTGGTTCTGGGAAGCATCTCTCGGAGCCGAAGAGGTTATTCGCTCCGGTGGCTCGGGTACGGTCAATTTCAATTCCGATGGCTCGCTGAGCTCATTTGATTATGATGGTGGCGCCACCAGTCTAAGCATCGATCCTAACAACGGCGCCTCCGACATGATAATTGAATTGATGACCGGCACCTCGGGCGGTTTCGATGGTATAACCGGATTTGCGTCGCGGTCCACGGCGGCGGCCAGAAGCCAGGATGGTTACGGGGTTGGTATCCTCTCCAATATCAGTATCGATCCCAGCGGAACCATCACCGGCATGTTTACCAACGGCGTATCGCGTATTCTGGCGCAAATATATATAGCCGAATTTAACAACACGGGCGGTTTGTTGAAGGTCGGAGAAAATCTCTATCAGACCTCGGCAAACTCCGGTTCGGCAATCCTGGGCATAGCTGGTGAGACATCATCCTCGACTATAACGTCAGGAGCGCTGGAAATTTCCAATGTCGATCTGGCGCAGGAGTTTACCAATATGATCATCGCTCAGCGCGGCTTCCAGGCTAACGCCAGGGTGATCACTACCTCAGATGCAATGTTAAATGAACTGGTTAACTTAAAGAGTTAAACTTGATAAAGGCGGGGGGGGAGCAATCCCCTCCGCCTGATTAAGATCGAATGAAAAATGATTAACGTGACCCGATTGGACAGCAGCGAACTGGTCATCAATTCGGATCTGATCGAGATCCTCGAGGCCATTCCCGAGACTATCATCCATCTCACCACTGGTAAAAAAATCATGGTCAAAGAGACGGTGGACGAAATAGTCGAGCGTGTTACTGCTTTTAAGAGAGGTTCGCAGGAAATAGTGATCCATCGGGATGAGGAAAGACAGGTGAAAAATGCCTGAAGCAGCAGTTCAAGACCAGGAAGCGGCGGTTGAGGAACA
Organism: uncultured bacterium; assembly: GCA_965541585.1. Taxonomy (GTDB): domain Bacteria; phylum Zixibacteria; class MSB-5A5; order UBA10806; family UBA10806; genus CBDVBL01. Next base: position 33,971 of record CBEUCH010000003.1, read on the forward strand.
ACTCGACGAAAAATCGGAGAGCGAGGCTCCGGAAAAGGAGAAGAGCTCCGGGGGATTCAAAAAGACCCTGATCTTTTTCGTCGGGTTACAGGTTCTTATGGCAGCCGGCGCGTTTCTCTTCCTTAAGATGTATTTGTCGCCGAAGATAGAGGCGGCATACCAGGAGCCGGCGAAAATTGAGAAAAATGAACGTGGCCAGATCCATCTTATAAAAGATATTCTCGTTAATCCCGCTGGCACCAACGGAACGAGATATCTTTCCGCGTCAATAGGACTCGAGACATCCGATTTTGGGGAGGAGACTGATCGATTCGAGGAATTGACTCCCGTCATCAGGGATATTCTTTTAGCGATACTGTCTTCAAAGACAATGGAAGAACTCAGCTCGATAGATGGAAAGGAGCGATTGCGTGACGAAATCCTGGCTGAGGTCAATAATGCTACCAGGCCTGATTCTGTCCACCGGGTTTATTTCGTCGATTACGTATTGCAATAATCATGGCCCAGGTTTTATCTCAGGATGAAATAGATGCCCTTTTGACCCAGGTCGAAGAGCAAACAAAGTCGACTGCACCGGAGGCGCCTCACATAACCGGTGCGCACAAAGCGGTCCTGTATGATTTTAAGCATCCAAACAGGGTTTCAAAGGACCAGCTAAGATCCTTAGAATCGTTGCATGACAATCTCGCTAACCAGTTTGGCTCGACGCTTTCAGGATTTACCAGGTCCGTGGTCGATGTCGACCTGATTTCTGTCGATCAGATAACCTACTCGGAGTTCATCATGTCGCTGGCAACGCCCTCCTGCACCTACGTATTCGGGCTTGACCCGCTGGAAGGCGCTGGCATTCTCGACTTCAACCGATCAATTGCACTGGCGTTCGTAGATCGAATGTTCGGCGGGCGGGGGAAGGCCATCAATACCGAGCGGGAGTTGACCGGAATCGAAAGATCGGTTATGGGCAAGATTATTACCAGGTTGTTCCAGGCGCTCAATAAATCATGGGAGCATATCGCAGGTATCGATTTCCGACAGACTGCTTATGAGAGCAATCCCCAGTTTATTCAGGTCGTCCCGCCGGGCGAAACAGTGATCGTGGTCTCGCTGCAGATAAAGATGATGTCTGAATCCGGGCTGATGACATTTTGCTACCCTTATTTGACCCTCGAACCGATCATGGAAAAATTATCCGCCCAGAACTGGATAGATGCGCGCCAGAAAAGCGATAATACCAGATATGAGATGAATGGCAGGGAGCTCTCATCGGTCCGAGCTGATCTTATTGCGTATCTGGGCTCGGCGGAACTTTCGATCAGGGAGTTACTTGATATAAGTCCGGGTGACGTCATCCGTCTGGACAATCTCAAAGACGATTTTGTCACTGTTATGGTCAGTGATAGAACAAAGTTTCTGGCTAAACCCGGCCGCTCGGGTAACCAGAAGGCCATAAAAATTGCCCACATATTAACGGGAGTTCACGATGAAAGATAGTGAAATTAAAACCGGCGATGACGAATCGACCGATCCTCGACCTGAAAATGTCCAGCAGGAAGATTCGCCGGCGCCGGACGAGGCTAAAACTGAATCAACCGACGAAAATGAAACAACAGAGCCTTCTATGAAGGAGACTGAATCTTCGGCGGGTGATCATATTGAAGAAGCGCCGGCGCCGGACGAGGCTAAGGCTGAATCAACCGACGAAAATGAAATAACAGAGCCTTCTACGAAGGAGACTGAACCTTCGGCGGATGATCATATTGAAGAGGCACCGGTGCAGGATGAGTCGGCTGATTCGGATGATATCAATAAGGTCTCGTCCATGGATTTCGAACAGTTTCCCAAGACTCAGCAAACGGGAGCGCCGCATAATATTGATATGCTCCTCGATGTTGCACTGCCGATCTCTATTGAATTGGGACGAACCCATATGCCCATCCAGGACATACTGAAACTCGGTCCCGGATCCGTTGTCGAACTGAGCAAACTTGCCGGTGAACCGGTGGATCTTCTGGTAAACAATAAGATGATTGCCAGAGGAGAGGTCGTTATAGTTGATGAGAATTTCGGGATCAGGGTCACGTCGATGGTCTCACAGGAAGATCGTATCAAAAGTCTCGGATGAGAAAGATAGCGCTTACATTATTGATTCCTGTCGTCTTGCTGTCAGCAGGCGACATCCTTTCGCAAACCGTCGAGACGGATAGCGCCTCGGTTTCGCCCCCGAATATATATTCTCCTTCGCTTTTTGGAATCGTGGTAAAATTGCTTATCTCAATGGTCGTTATTATCGGCCTTATCTACTTATCCATGTATTTTTTGAAAAAGATCAATTCCCGGGCCGCCGGCGGCGGCATTATCGGCGATACCATAAAGATCATCGGCCGTACCTTTCTCTCGCCAAAACAATCGCTGTATCTGGTAAAAATCGGCGATCGGTATGCGATTATCGGTGCCACCGAACAGAGCGTCAGTATGATCGGTGAACTGAGCGAAAAAGAAGCCGCAAAATTCGAAAGCCAGGGTAAAACCCCGGGTGATACATCGCCACGCTCGAGATTCGCAGAGGTATTAAAAGGAATTATAAGGCAATGAAAAAGCTCGTGCTTTTAGCCCTATCTTGCGCGTTGATCATTATGTTGATGCCGCATAATTCGGGGGCACAGGCAATCCCCAAGATATCGATAGAGCTCGATAGTGCCGATTCGCCTGAGGATTTCTCAGTGGCTCTGCAGATTCTCATTATGCTTACCGTCCTGACTCTGGCACCGGCTATTATTATCCTGCTTACGTCGTTCGTCAGGATAATCGTGGTTTTCTCATTTTTGAGACAGGCGGTGGGAACGCATCAGATGCCGCCCAACCAGCTTCTGATAGGCCTGGCGTTGATCCTGACCGTCTTTATAATGGCCCCGACAATCGAACGTATCAACACAGAAGCGATTCAGCCTTATCTTAAGGGAGAGGTCGACCAGCAGGCGGCTTTCGATATGGGAATAGAGCCCCTTCGCGAATTTATGCTCAAACAGGTCAGGGAAAAAGATCTGGCTCTTTTCGTTTCACTGGCCAATGTAGAGCAGCCGGAAACCCCTGATGATCTGCCGACTCATCTTATCATTCCGGGCTATATTATTTCCGAATTGAGGATCGCATTCCAGATAGGTTTTATATTGTATATACCGTTTCTTGTGATCGATATGGTGGTTGCATCCGTGCTGATGTCCATGGGCATGCTGATGCTGCCTCCGATTATGGTCTCTTTGCCGTTCAAAATATTACTTTTCGTTCTGGTCGACGGTTGGTATCTGATCGTAAAATCGATAGTAGCGAGCTTCCATTGACGAATCCAGGCAGTTTAGATGGTAAAATCTGTTAATATGAGAGAGAAGGTTTAGTGGATACGCAATTAATAGTCGAATTGGCGCGGAATTCGATATACACCACCTTGCTTGTATCATCTCCGATGTTGCTACTGGCGCTTATCGTGGGTCTTTCCATTTCACTGTTGCAGTCGATAACCCAGATTCAAGAGATGACTCTCACCTTTATTCCGAAGATCGTGGCCGTGGCCATGGCCCTCATCATCTTTCTGCCATGGATGATCACGACCGTTGTCGGCTTTACCAGCCGGCTGTGGTCGATAATCCCGACATTATCCTGACAGGTATTTTTGTATGGTTCGCCGGGAATATTTTTCCCATTGTTAACGAATCGGCCATGTCCGAATTGCGATTTATAATCATAACATATTAAAAGATAACGAATTATATCATACCGGCCAATAAATCCTGGGCGGCATACGCCTTGCTTTAAGTAGCGAATTGGCGGGAGCCGTTTGTTTATGTCGATATTTGAAATTTCAGCGGGGCAATTTGAGAAATTCCTTTTGATCCTTCTCAGGGTCGGTGGGATTATGGCGGTGGCGCCCTTCTTTGGCCATCGAAACATCCCGGCCACGGTCAAGATCGGATTTACAGGCATTCTCACTATTATCCTGATGCCGGTAATACCCATACCGGAACTCAGCCTGAACGCCGGCCTCGGTTCGATTCTCGTCATAGCCGCCAAGGAGCTGGCCATGGGTCTTCTAATCGGCTTTTCTGCCATGGTCCTTTTTATGGGTGTTCAGATGTCGGGCCATATCATGGGCTTCCAGATGGGATTTCTGGTGGCCCAGGTTATCGATCCCTCCAGTGGACAGAAAATGTCAATTCTGGGGGAGTTTCAATTCATTCTCGCCTTGTTGATATTTCTGGCAATCGATGGCCATCATCTATTGATAAACGCCATTGCGGGGAGTTTTTCCATAGTCCCTTTGGGGGAGGTTGCTTTTAGCGCCGCTTCCGCCGAGATTCCTATCAGGATCTGTGTCGATATATTCGCCATCGCGGTAAAGATCGGCGCCCCCATGATTGTAACGCTGTTTCTGACCGATGTCGCCCTGGGGATAATAGCCCGCACCGTACCTCAGATGAATGTTTTCATAGTCGGATTCCCCCTTAAGATTGCGACGGGATTCACCGTTCTGGCCATCTCGTTTCCGTTCATCAGCTATGTATTCGCCAAGCTATTGCACGGGATGGATCGCAATCTCACCGATCTCATCTTTGCTCTGGGCAGGAGGATATAGTTGGCCGAAGAGTCATATCAAGAAAAAACGGAACGAGCTACCCCCAAACGGCGGGAGGACGCCCGCAAAAAGGGGCAGGTAGCACGCTCCATGGAACTTAATTCCGTGGCCATTCTCTTCTTCGGACTCGTTTCCCTGTCGTTTTTATCCGGCTGGATCTTTCAGCAGGTCTCGAGCGGCTTCACCTCAAATTACGCCTTGATCCCCGATCTCGATCTCACACCCTCCAGCGCCCATGCGATATTCAAGGCAAATGGTTTCAGAATCTTACGCACCGTTTTCCCGATGATGGTCGTTATCATTATCGGGGGCATTCTGATCAACTTCGCTCAGGTCGGCGCTCTATTCACCCTGGAGCCGATAACACCGAAAGCCGAGAAATTAGATCTGACTAAGGGAGTCAAGCGAATCTTCTCCAGGAAAACGGCAGTTGAGTTTCTCAGGGACATTTTGAAGGTTACCATCATAGGAACCGTAGCATTTCTGACCATTAGAGCCGAGTTCCCGAAGATATATCTGCTGGTCGATCAAAGCGCAGGCCAGGTCCTGGTTTTTTGTGCCACCACCACCCTGAAACTCGGGTTGAGGATCGCTCTGGCGCTCCTGTTTCTCGCTATCCTGGATTACGCTTTCCAGAGGTTCGAACAGGAGAAAAACATGCGCATGACGCGGCAGGAAGTTAAAGAGGAACTGAAAGAATACGAGGGCGATCCGCAAATCAAATCCCGCGTCAAGAGAATCCAGCGGGAGATGTCTCGCAAGAGGATGCTCAAGGACGTTGAGACCGCCGATGTGGTGGTCACCAACCCGACTCATGTTGCAGTGGCTTTGCGATATGATATGGAAAAAGACGAAGCGCCGTTGCTGGTCGCCAAGGGTGAGCGGCTGATCGCTGAAAAGATAAAAGAGATCGCCAGAAAATTCGATATCCCGATTGTAGAAAATAGGCCCCTTGCCAGATCGCTCTTCGAACTGGCCGAGGTCGGAATGCAGATACCGGACAGGCTCTATCGGGCTGTGGCAGAGGTTCTGGCCTATGTCTATAACCAGAAGGGTAAAATCTGATGGCCGATGCAGCCGCCATGATTCGTGAACGACAGCATTTCCTGGTGAAAATCAGTCAGCATTCCGATGTTGTGCTGGCGGTGATGATCGTCTTTATAATCGCCATTCTGGTTCTGCCTCTGCCACCTATGTTTCTCGATTTTCTTCTGGCGTTCAACATAACGCTGTCTCTGATAGTCCTTCTGGTCACCATGTATATCACGCGTCCGCTGGAGCTTTCGGTTTTCCCGGGCATGCTTTTGATTCTGACTCTCTTTCGCCTGTCGTTAAACGTTGCCTCTACGAGATTGATACTCGGAACGGCATATGCAGGCGAAGTGATTGCGTCATTTGGTAATTTCGTGGTCGGTGGGAATTATGTCGTTGGATTCATAATCTTTGCCATTCTGGTCATAATCCAGTTCGTCGTCATCACCAAGGGCTCCGGCAGGGTAGCCGAGGTTGCTGCTCGTTTCACGCTCGATGCCATGCCCGGCAAGCAGATGGCCATCGATGCCGACCTTAATGCCGGCCTTATTACGGAAGATGACGCGCGTAACCGCCGCGATCTCATTTCCCGAGAGGCGGATTTCTACGGAGCCATGGACGGAGCTTCCAAGTTTGTACGTGGTGATGCCATTGCCGGCATCTTGATTACCCTTATAAACGTCGTGGGCGGTTTGGTTATCGGAACCCTGCAGTTAGGTTTGCCCTTACCCGATGCCCTCAGAATCTACACCTTGCTTACGGTGGGCGATGGTCTCGTCACCCAGATTCCCGCATTAATCATTGCTACCTCTGCCGGTATTCTTGTGACCCGGGCGGCGTCCGATTCTAACCTGGGTAAAGATCTATCATCTCAAATGACCTCCCATCCAAAGGCGATTTTCATCGCCTCGGCATTTCTCTTCGGCTTCGGTATGGTCCCGGGCTTGCCGACTTTACCTTTTATGCTCCTGGGAGGCTTAACTGCCACTGTAGCCTATGCTGCCATTAAAAGCAACAAGGCAGAATCTCAAGAGGAGAAACCATCTCAGAAGCCCGAGGCCCCGGTAGAGCGCATCGAGGATTTTCTTAAAGTGGATACGCTTGAAGTAGAAATTGGATATGGCCTCATACCCCTGGTCGATGATTCCCACAGCAACGATTTGCTCGATCGCATCGCAATCATACGGCGGCAGATGGCATCCGAACTGGGTTTGATAGTGCCGCCGATCAGGATCAGAGACAATGTTAGCCTCAGGCCAAACGAATATCACATAAAAATCAGAGGGATCTCCGTGGCGACGTCGCAACTCTATCACGGACAAATGCTGGCAATTGATCCGGGGACGATTTCAGATCCGATAGCCGGCATAAAGACAACCGAACCGGCATTCGACCTGGAGGCAATATGGATAGAGGAAAGTCAACGGGCCCTGGCGGAGAAACGCGGCTACACGGTGGTCGAGCCGACCGCAGTATTGGCCACTCATCTGACCGAGATTATCAAATCTCACGCCGCCGAGCTATTAAGCCGTCACGAGGTCGCCAGATTAATAGATAATATCAAGACCGAACACCAGGCATTGATAGATGAACTCATTCCCAATCTCCTGAATATAGGGCAGATCCAGCATGTCCTGCAGAACTTGCTGGTGGAGAAAATACCCATCAAAGATCTGCCAACGGTGCTGGAGGCTCTTGCAGATTATGCACCCAACACCAAGGAACCGGACGTCCTGAGTGAATTCGCCCGTCACGCGTTAGCCCGCACTATATCCACCCTCTATCTCGATGATGAAGGCGGCATGAAGGTGACTATTTTAGATCCTGAACTCGAAACGCTCGTGGCGGAGTCCATTCAGAGCACCAAGCAGGGCATAATAGCCGTCGTACAACCGGAACTGGTGCAAAAAATCATCCAGGAGGTTTCTGATGCTGCCCACGAGATGTCAATAGCCGGTCATGCGCCGGTGATACTTACCAGCCCCAACATAAGGCTGGCATTCAAGAGGATCATAGCTGCCGCTCTGCCAAAAGTGGCTGTGATCTCGTTTAACGAACTAATTCCGAATATCGAAATTGAAAGCATAAAAACCGTGAGGATGCCCGATGTTGATCAAAAAGTTCATAGCTCAGAGCCTGCCTGAGGCTCTGTCGAAGGTAAAAGCAGATTTCGGAGAGGAGGCCGTTATCCTCAAGACCCGTTTCAACAACAAAGGCAACGGTAACGGTTCAGCCAAAGAGTCTGCGTCTGTTGAGGTGACGGCGGCAATCGACAAAGTGGATAAGAAGACTGACAGCCGTAAGAAGACTGCCGTTCAGACCCCGGCTGCCAAGAATAGGATAGCTCTCAAAACGCAGCCGAAGACTGAGAGATCGAAGGTGTCGGTGGAAACGGTCGAAATGAAAGAACCACCTCAAAGCCCGAGCGAGATTCTAATCGACATTAAGAGAGATCTGAAGCGCCTGCGTTCGGATGTAATGGCTGGCAGGACGGAGTCGCTGTTCGGACAGCCGACCGGGCTCCAACTCGAGTATGCAAGGAGATTGGTTCAGAAACATCTGCCTGAAGATCTGGCTATCGAATTGGTCAGGAATATTCCCGCCGTCCTGTCGGATGATGATCCCGATTCAGCCTGGAATCAGCTGTTTGAGTCTCTCTCCAGCAAGCTCAGTCCCGGCGAAGCGACAAAGATCGTCGAGAGCGGCGCTACGGTGGTCATGCTCGTGGGGCCTACCGGAAGCGGGAAATCATCGGCGGCCGCGCGATTGGCGTTTAGGTTCATTGCAGAAGAAGAATGCCCGGTTACTCTGGTGACCACAGATAACTTCCGTGCCGATTCACGGGAGCAATTGATGTCGCTGGCCAACGTAATGGGATGTCGTTTCCACGCGGTAACGTCTCCGGAGGAGTTGACGGTACTGCTGAAGACTATTAAGCAGGGCGTCGTCATTATCGATACCAGCGGGATCTCAACCAGCAGTGATATGGCCGAACTGGTTACCCTGGTGGGCGCTGCCAATCCTCATGAGGTAAACCTCGTTATTCCGGCATCGATCCCCGCGCAGGATATACATAATTTCATCAACGATTGCCCGGACCTCGGCGTTGACAAGCTTCTGGTTACAAAGCTCGACCAGAGCCGTCACCGCGGTGGTGTCGTCGCCGCGGCAATCGAGCATGGGTTAGGATTCTCTTATCAGAGCGCATCGCGAGAACTTCCCGGGAATTTTGATCTGTTCGATCCTCGACTATTCGTCTCGGCCTTCAAACCGGATGAGAATCCCATGGTGCAGGATGCTCCTGTCAGGGGTGAGGAGGCGAAATGATCAGCCATTCGATAGCGACAGGGATAACTTTTCTGGCAGGCTCCGGCGGTTCAGGAAGAACAACTGCGGCCACAGGCCTGGCGGCCAGGCTGGCTAAGATGAATCGCAAGGTTCTGCTCTTTGACCTCTGTTTCGGATGGACCGGTCTGAGTATCGATAAAGACAATATCCCGACCTACGAACAATTACTGGCAGCCGATGAGGATACCGAAGAAATGACGCTACCCACAGATCACGGTTTCGATCTGTTGACCACTGTCCCTCCCGGAATTTTGAACCCTGGCGAGGATGACCTCAAGAATATCGCCTGGCTAATTCACAATCTGGCCCGGCAATATGATTTCATAATACTCGATCCGCCCTCAGGAGCCCAGCCGCTTGGTATGCTGGCGGCCGCTCTGTGCGACGGGATATTCCTGGTGGCGAGACCCGACGCTGCCGCCGTGGCCTCATCATACTGTCTGCTCAAAACCCTCGTAGGCGAAAGTCTGAGTGATCGTATAAAGGTCGCCTTCAGTTTTGTGAATTCGCCCGAGCACGCCTCCTCTTTGAAAGCGAAATTCGATTCGCTCACGGAGCAGTTCCTGAGTCTGAAATTCCAGGATGGTGGATTTATTTATAACAACGCCGGATTCGATTCCGAGGACTTCTGTGTCGGCAGGAGCACGGATGACTTGCTGGTTCTGGCCAGAAACTTACGCCTGAACGAAACCGGACTGTTTCAAAATGAAACAAAAACCGAAACTACGGGTGCGGCTCATCAGATGCCGTTTTTGAGAGACGATAATTAACAGGATAACATTCAAAATATAGGTAGGATGAAGAAAATGGCAAATTTGGCAACCTGGGAGCGCTTCAAGAAAACCGAGGACACGGGCATGCGGACCAAGCTGCTGTCGGATTATCTGCCGCTTGTAAAGAACGTGGCGGGCAGGATGGCAGCGGGATTTCCGAAGTCTGTTGAACTTAACGATCTTATCAACACTGGCGTCATCGGATTAATTGAGGCATTCAACAATTTTGATCCTGGCCGCGGCGTAAAGTTCGAGACCTTCGCCGTGCCTCGAATCAGGGGAGCGATACTCGATGAACTCAGGGCGCTGGACTGGGTGCCCAGATCTACCAGGGCGAAGGCGAGAAGCATCGATAAAGCCCTGATGAAGCTGGAAAACGAGCTCGGACGCGGCCCATCGGATAATGAATTGGCCAAGAGGATGAGTATTTCGGTCCACGAACTCTTCTCCGCACGGAAAGATGTCAACGTATCGACCCTATTATCCCTCGATGAGTTGATCTGTCGCGAGGATGATAACCGCCAGGTCCCTCGAATCGAAACTGTCCAGAATACGACCACTATAGATGTCTTAAATGACATGGAGAAAACCGAACTCAGGGTGTTCGTCATCGAAACTATCAGCAGCCTCACCGAACAGGAACGGCTCGTGGTATCGCTGTATTATTACGAGGAACTTACTTTGAAAGAGATTGGAGATATAATGCTGATCTCGGAGTCAAGAGTATCGCAGATTCATACGAGGGCCGTTACGCGCTTGCGGAGTTCAATCAGGGATAAGTTCGGAATTTAGCGTCTTCTCAGTTTGAGGATCGGGAGATTCGTTGTGAATGAACGTATCGAGCGAAATAGTGCCCTGACCAAGGCCGAGCCGGTAAGGGAGGTTCGGCAGCCGAAGGAGAGTACCGCCGGAAAGCCGAATAAGAAATTTGTGGCTGAGATAGAAAAAAGGATTTCCCGGGAAAAGGACCGGAAAAAACAGGATAAAGAAAAGGACGAGATAGTTTTGCATGATGAAGATGAATCGCCCGTCGAAGACGACAGCAAAGACGACGATAGCAACATGGATCGAAATAGCCAGCCACCGCCGCCGTCTCCCGACGGTCGGAGAGGGAAGAAGATCGACGTTCTGGCATAGGTTGGAGGAATGATGTATTTAGTAGTTTTAGCGATCTCAGCTCTGAATTTGATGATCGTATCCGGAATGTTTCTTCTTTTATTTCGCGATTCCAGAAAGCGGGAAAAAACAGCGGCCGAGGACAGGCAGTCATTATACTTACTGCAATCGAAATTGCTGGAGAAGTTAAAAGGTGTCGAGCAGGCACATTCCTCGCTGTCTCAGGGCGAGCGAGTTTTCGATCCTATCGTAGCTCCCGGCCCTGACAAGAATAGAATAAAAGCAGCCATAGACAAATTGAATAGCGGGATGGCTCCGGATATTGTGGGTCGAGAATGTGGCTACTCAAGGTCTGAAATGGGAATAATTCGCGCTTCTGCAAAGATGAATAGTATGGCCCCCGGCCGGTCTTCTACGCCCCTTTAGTAAAATGGGCATTTGCCGATAAAATATATGTCTATTACCGCGTGAGGGGCTAATTGATGTCAAATAAACACGAACCTTTCTTTAAAATCAAACTCGAATGCCCGGTCTGCGGGCAGATAAATAACTTCGAGGTTGTCAAGCAGGGTGAATATACTGAATCGGGCCGGGACACCGATTTTGCACCGGTAGGGCGGATCTGGAAAAATCCGGCCTATCAGAAATATCATCCACTTCTGTTTTTCACGGCCACCTGCAAGAAATGTTATTATACCAGAGAACTTAACTCTTCATATAAAGAATGGCAGAGCGACTCGAATTTCAAATCTTACCGCTTACCGTCGCAAAAAAAGAAACATTTAGCGGAATTCAAAAGCGATGACAGCATTATCAGATTATTGGGCGATCAGATTAATATCGATTCTTACCCTTTTGAATCGGCCATAATCAAACTGCTGTTGGCAATATATGATGATAATCTGCATGATCGATGCTCGTCGCTGGATATCGCCAGGTATTTTATTCGCATCGGCTGGGTTTATCGCGATCACGACCATGATGATGTTGGCCAATCCGCAGCGCAGCTGATGCTGAACAAAATACAGATAGAGATCGATCGGCTCAAGAATGAGGCGGGCAAATTCAAATCCAGTATCTCTCCGCTGCATCGCCTCATTTCTCAGGATTTTGATAGCGTTGTTGGCTCGCCTTCCGGGAACGCCTCTTCATCAAAATTGAAATCAACCATGGAAAACATTCCGAAGGTCTGGAGCTCTCTTCTAAATAATGTCGAACAGCTTCAGACCGAATTCGACGAGGTCAAAAAGGAGATGCACCAGCCTCACTCGGATTCTCCTGAACCGCCAGGGTTCGGCGAATACCCCGGGTTTTGCGATTTTCTCTACAAGGTTAAGGAAAAATGGAATGAAATACCAATCAATGAGACCGAAGCCCTGGCGCTGGCCCTCAAATATTATATGAAAGCTTATCAAGACAGCCGCGAAATAAAAGCGGGCCTGCAGCAGCTTCAGGCGGCATATCTGATTGCCGAGCTCTCACGACGGGTCGGCGATCTCTCGCAAGCCGCCGAATATTTTAAAATTTCCAGCAAGTTAGCGCAGGAATTAATGATGAAAAACAGAAACGACAAATCGATATTCTCCAATGCCCGGAAAGTTTTTGAGATGGCTCTCGAACAAGGGCGCAGCGCCAAAGAGGTAGCTCGGGTATCTTCATGAGAAAAAAACAACTCAAAAAAGACGATTCCTTGGAGCTCTGGGAGAGGCTCCTACTGGTGATCGAAAAAGACGGTATTCGCTCGGAGTTCATAACCCGCCTCGAGGATATCAAACAGAGTTCGTATATTCTTGAAATGCCGATCAGGCAAAGCGGGAATGCGACTCTTTCGAAAGGAGATGTTGTGAAGGTAAGTTATAATAAAAAGGACGCCGCCTATACGTTTAAGGCCAGCATCAAAGATTTATTTGAGGGAGAGAGTAGCTCAATCGAGGTGGGAAAACCGACTGATGTCAGCCGGATCCAGAGACGGCAATTCGTCAGGCTCGATATATCCGGCAATCTTGGCTTCAGGATTCTGGAATCTCCTGAAAGCAATGAAGGCAGTATAAGCCAGAAATTTCAGGGGTCCCTTTTGAATATCTCTGCCGGAGGCGTGCTCTTCGAAACTGAAACTCCAATCAAAGCCGACAGCTTATTGATATTGGATTTCACTTTGAAAGGCCATCAGACGCTCAGCAACGTCCTCGCAGTGGTGAAACGGGCGGAAGCTATCGATGATGAAATGTATATCGTAGGATCGGAATTCATTTCCAATGACAACCGTGCTCAATACGGTCTCGAGACGCTGGGGGATTTTCTTCCGCCGGGTACCGGCACCTTCGATGACAACCTTCAGAAACTCATGGTTCAGTTTATTTACAAACAGCAGGTTGCTCGCAGAAAGAAGGGGATGCTTCAACCATGAAAAAAGTCGCCTCGATATTCTTTTGCGCCCTTGCGGCCATTTTATTGACGGCGAGTTCATCGGAGTGCAGCAGCGTTCCCTCGGTGAATATGGCGCTGTCTTTGAAAGCCGAGGACGGTACCTTTCCATTTTCGCGGGATCGTCTTGCATCCTCGCTTGATAAGCAGCTTCGTCTGATGGGTTTCACGGGACTGTTGAGAATTCTCGATTGCGGCACCGAGGACAAAGCGCCGGGTGAATCATTGGTTCGCATTACCGTTTGCAGGTCGTTCTGGCAATCACAGAAGGCTCTTTCTATCCCGTATCTGCTGAATCGTTATCGTCGCGTTTTCGTTCTGGAGGTGTTTCTGGAAATCCCCGCCGGGATTCATGGGACGTTTTCGGAAATGATAAAGTTGGAACGCTCGTCGGCTGCGCGAAGCCAGCTTATGTCCAATGACAGATATGATCCGGGGCTGCTTTTAGACCAGAGCGAGCGCATAAGGTTAGAAGAGATCGTGCATCGAAAATTGGCAAAACGGATTGCGAAACGTCTTTCTGAAAATCTGGAATGAGCGAACCGTGCCAGTACAATTTCGGGAATGGCGGCGAGGATCTCGCCGCATACAGGGTATTTTTGCAGATTAAAGAAATAACGAAGGTCTTCATAGCGGGCGATTAATTGCCCGTCTGAAAATAGATGGGTGGTATAAAACACAGGGAGGGAAATGTGCCCCGAGTTCAATTAAAAACCGGTCAGATCAGCCTTCGAGAAGAGCTCAAAGAGTTATATAAGATTTCAAGCCTGGTTCAGGAATCCCCGGTGGAGATTAGCTCTTTAGAGGAAATCTTGAAGCAAATCGGAAACTTAGTAGACTATAGATCGGCGTCTCTTTTCATCATCCCCAGAGAGAGCGGAAAGCTGGAGGAGGTCTGCACCATAGGAAGAACGGTTGAACTGATTGATTTTGTGAATTTCAATATGGGAACTGGTATTTCGGCATGGGTTGCGCAAAAGAAAAGACATATAATCTTAAATAACCTGAGAAAATCCCGGGGCGGAACTCATACAAAATCGTTTTTGTCGGTGCCCATCGTTCTTGGCGGCGAGGTCACAGGGGTGATTAACCTGGCTCACGATGAGCCGGATTCTTTCACCGAATCCGATGCCGAGATTGTCAGAATCACATTATCGTCGATTGCGCTTCTGGTCGAGAGAATAACCCATGAGAAATCGGAGAGAGGACTGCGAAAAGAAGTAGAGTCTCTGTCTGAGAAGCTGACATCGACCAGAGAGAGATTGGTCGAATTTGAGAAATTGCATTCTTCCGGTGAAGTTGCGGACGCGTTGAATAAGAAGATTAAGAATCCGCTGGCTATCATCGCGGGGAACGCACAGTTCCTTTTGATGACAATGAAAAATCCGGGAAACTCGGTATTAAACAGGCTCAAGGCCATCGATAGGGAAGTCTGCAATGTAATAGAAATGACAAAAAGTCTTCAAGCTTCCTATCCGCTTTCGGGCTCCAGTCATCTATTCGCGATAGAAAGTAGCAAAGCTCGTTTCGAGAGGGAATAGAGCCTCGGGAGCATAGATAAATGCAGTCAATCTCCAGAGAGGCAAGCCCTCCAGAATTAAGCGAACCGCCTGCCTTATTCTTTGCGCTTGATCGGAATATGAAAATCGAGAGTGTAGGCAGCGACAGCCCGTCGTTCGACAGGCATTCGCATGGAGAGAATGTTCGAATAGTCGAAGATGTTCTCTCTTCGAGAAAAGAAGATGTCGTCAATTCATTGAACGCCGCATTCAACGGACAGCCATCGGAAATCTGTATTAAACAGGAATCAGAAGGACGGGTATTCCATTACGAGCTGCATTGCCTTCCGGATGTCCATGGCGTCGGACGCTCTATCGGATGTCTGCTCATTAATAGAAGCGCTCAGGAAACATATCGTTCGAGGACCGACGCCAGGATCTACGAGCTGGACTTAATAGGCCAGGCCGTCAGGGCATTTGGCGAGACCAGAGATCTTACCGAGATTCTAAGGATCATTCTGCTGGCGGTTACTGCCGGCCCGGGCCTGGGATTCAACAGGGGTTTTATTCTCCTGTCAAACTCATCCGACGAGTGTTTATGGGGTTGCATCGCCACCGGACCCTCATCTGCACAGGAGGCGGGGATTATCTGGCAGGATTTATCGAAAAAACCGCATTCGCTCGATGAAATTTTCAGGATGTACAAATCGAGTGATCACATGAAGGATATTCATGTCAATAAACTTATCTCGTCTATAAGAATTCCTCTTTCCGACGATTCTAATGTCATCGTTCGAGCGGTCAGGAATAAACATCCTGTAATTCTCGGACCGGAAGTCACGCAGGATGAATCCAACAGGGATCTTCACGATAGATTTGGAGTCGATTATATGGCGGTTATACCGCTTTACTCGCAGGAAGCATTGCAGGGTGTTATCCTCGCCGACAACATGATCACCCGAATACCGATTTCTAATTCCGATCTGAGAATTCTGGAGATATTGGCCCGCTATGCCTCCGATGCCATCGAGAACTCGAGGCTTTACAGTGAGCTGGAACAGCAGATCGGTTTATTGAAAGAGGCCAACGAAAAAATCATAAGGTCCCGGGAGAACCTGGTGCGGGCCGAAAGACTCTCAGGCGTGGCTGAAATGGCCCTGGACGTTGCTCACGAGGTCCGGAATCCCCTGACGATAATAGGCGGTTATGCTAATGCCCGCTTGAGAAAGATTCCCCCCGATGACGACTCTCGGGATATTCTCGAACTGATTTCAGAGCAGGTCAGTCGTATTGAGACCGTTCTGGATCGCTTCTCCAGCGTGGTAGCCTTCCGCGAAAAGGAGGAAAGAGAAATCCCGCTGGATCATCTGATTCAGGAGACTCTGGGGATGCTCTCCGGCGATGAAAACCTCAACTCACCTTCTCTTATAATGGCCGATGATATTCGGGAAATGACAGTGTTAATCGATAAGGATCTGTTTCATCAAGCTCTGATGGTCGTTTTGAGAGAGGCGGCGCGAATAGCCGGCGGAATGAATAATATCGCTATTAATGTGGAGAAACATTTTGATTCGGCCATGATTTTTATTTCCGGCGGTGATGATTGCGAAAAATTTGCCGAAATTTTCTATAGCGGTCTGAGATCGAGTAATGGAGATAATAGATGTCAGGAAATGGCTGTTGCCCTTGAGATATTGCAGCATTATGGAGGAGACGTCGGCATCGGATCATCCGGGGGACTTCATGGTCGTCTATATGTGGAGATCCCCCTGTGCAGGGAGGAAGCATGAAGAATATCTTAATTGTCGATGATGAGGAAGGGATTCGCGGCTTGTATGAAAGCGAACTGCAGACGGAAGGCTTTACAACGCATGCAGTATCGTCAGGCGAGGAAGCGCTGCAGTATATCGGTGAGAATCGACCGGTCGATCTGGTGATACTCGACATCAAAATGGAAAACTTGAATGGCCTCGAAATCCTCGAAGAGCTTCGGGCCAAAACCGACTCCGTTCCGGTAATTCTAAATTCGGCCTATTCTACCTATAAGAATAATTTCACCTCCTGGCTGGCCGACGCCTACCTGGTTAAATCCTCGAATCTAACGGAATTGAAAGATAAAGTTAAGGAGCTGTTAGCCTTTTGAAAGTTCAAAATAAAAACGAAGGTCCCGAGCTTCTGGATCGCATTGAATGCGTCTCCAATGACATCCAGCTTCTGGCATTGAATATCGCCGTGGCGGCAGCCAAGATGGCCCAGAAGAAAGATCCCGGCCTGGAGGTGCATCACAAGCTCTCGCAATTAGTCAATCGGGCCACTCAGACCGTCAAACATATGACCCAGATTATCAGTGCTGCAAAAACCAGTAATGACACTAAAAGCGTCATCGCGGATCGCCAGAATATCCAGGTCGATCAAGACCTTATAGAAAGCATCGAAGCCGCCATGCAGGGTATTATCGCAGATTCGGAAAAGATTACCAGTCTTCTGGGCAATCTGAAGCAAAGGCGATAGGCCAATGCCTGCGGGAACCGTTTTGATCGTGGAGGATTCTCAGGACGTCAGAAGCGTCATGGCCGAGATCGTCTCTCTATTCGGATATGACGTTTCTGTGGCCGAAGATGGTCTCGAAGCCTTACGCAAACTTGCTTCCCACACGTATAACCTCATAATTACCGATATGGGGATGCCGAGAATGGGGGGAGAGGACCTCGTTAAAAGTATGAGACAGGGCGGTATCGAAACGCCGGTAATACTTATCGCGGGCGTCGATATCCAGAGGCGAAAACTCACCGACAATACTTTGACGAATTGTAGTTTCGTTAAAAAACCATTCATTATAGAGGACATCAAAGAGACGATATCGGAGCTCCTAAAAATCGATGCGGAAAAGGAAATAAACGAAAAAACTAAATAGATGGCCTGTATGAACGATATAATAGCATAGTTGACAAATAACAAGATTATGGAACTTAATTCATCGAGATTAAACAAAGGCGTGGTAAAATGAAAGAGTATGCAAAAATCCTGGTCGCCGACGACGAAGCCATGATGCGCAATCTGATATTGAAGATATTGGAGTCGGAGGGTTACCAGGTCTCAGTTGTCTCGTCCGCAGATGAGGCGCTGGAAAAGCTAAAGGATGAAACTTACGACTTACTCCTGACAGACGTAAAAATGCCCGGTATGACGGGATTCGACCTCTTGAAACAGGTCAAGGTCGAATGGCCGGGAACGGCAGTCATCATAATGACGGGCTACGGCGACGCATACAGCGTTAAAGAAGCACTGCTGCTGGGGGCGGACGAATATCTATCCAAGCCTTTCAAGCGGCAGGAGGTTACTCTCATTGTCGAGCGGGCATACTGGCGTCTCCTCTCAGCCCGAAATATGGAAAAACAAGAAAACTCGACTCAGCCGATTACCGAGCTCTCGAAATAGCGGGCGCCTGTGTAGCGGGCAGATCAAAACTCCCGACGGATCTGGCCCTTTAGCCGATCTCGCGCTATGATCAACCAGCCTTCCGAAAGGGAGGCTTTTTCTTTTCTGCAAACGCGGGGGCATAGAAAAATATTCATTCCTCATAAGAAAGAATTTCCCATCAATTGTCCATACCAGAGCCGGATCTAAACGGCAGGGTTTTAGCAACGACCTCGCCTTGAGCATCAACCGGTTGAGTATTAATAAGTTATAGCCGACCAACCGAAGGCTCATTTCTTCCGGGGGAAAATCTTGAGGGTCTTTCCCATAAGGCATGGGAATTGCTTTGTACGGGCCGGGTTCTGATATCGATTTGGAGGTATTTGATGATAAAAGGCATTTACGATTCGGCTTCCGGGATGCTCCCGCGGATACTCAAACAGGAAATCTATGCCAACAACATGGCCAACGTTAACACGCCGGGATTCAAGAAAGACGGCGTTTTCCTTCAGCATCTCAAGGATGCCTCCGAGGGATCCCTGATCACCGATCTTCCCTGGGAAACTCCGATGGTTAACGATATCTATATAGATTTTAGCCAGGGCGCACTGGAAAGAACCGATAACCGGCTGAATCTTGCCCTGGAGGGCGATGGTTTCTTCGTAGTCCAGACAGAGGCAGGGATAAGATACACACGTAACGGGAATTTCTCTATATCACCGCAGGGAATATTAACCGATAATAACGGGAATCCAGTACTCAGCGATTCCGGGCCGCTTACGGTTTCCGGCGATGATGTAGTCATTGCCGCGGATGGAACCGTCTCTGTCGACGGTGCCGGCGTCGGTACCATTAAAATCGCCGATTTCGACACGCCGTATCGATTAAGAAAAGCTGAAAGCTCATACTTCGTCCCCGCTGATGAGACGGTATCGGAGAAAGCAGCCCAGGGCGTCCAGGTGATGCAGGGGTATCTTGAGAAATCCAATGTAAACGTCATTGACGTCATGGTTGATATGCTTGTTTCATTTAGAGCATATGAGGCCGGACAGAGAGCTATCCGGGCCCAGGATGAGACCCTTGATAAAGCGGTCAACGATCTCGGGCGCGTAATATAAGAGGAGGATAAGATGATAAAAGCCATGCGGACTGCGGCATCCGGGATGTTCGCGCAGCAACTGAACGTGGATACCATAGCCAACAACCTGGCCAATGTTAACACCACCGGCTATAAAAAATCAAAAGTCGAATTCCAGGATATTCTATACCAGCGATTGAGGGCGCCGGGATCAAAATCGGCCGCAGGAACCAGTGTTCCTACCGGTCTCGATGTTGGTTATGGCGTCAAGCCGGTGGCGACTCAAAGGTCATTCAACCAGGGGAACCTTCAACAAACGGGAAATCCGCTCGATCTCTCTATCGAGGGCACCGGCTTCTTCCAGATCATTTTACCTGACGGAAACACTGCTTATACCCGCGACGGTTCGTTCAAGCTTTCGGCCGATGGCGAGCTGGTCACCTCCGATGGATTTTTCCTGGAACCCAGCATAACGATTCCATCTGATTCCGAGTATGTTTCTATCAGCACCGATGGCATCGTCGACGTTCGGATCACCGGCGATTCCGAGCCGCAGGAAATAGGCCAGATAGAAATGGCAAACTTCATCAACCTCTCCGGGCTGGAGGCCATCGGGCACAACCTCTTTCTGGAGACCAGCGCCTCGGGTTCCCCGATTCTCGGCAACCCCAGTCTCGAGGGCTTCGGTCGGATTAATCAGGGCTATCTTGAGATGTCCAATGTGGAGATCGTCGAGGAGATGGTCAACATGATAATCGCCCAGAGAGCTTACGAAATCAATTCCAAGGCCATTCAAACCTCCGAGGAAATGACGGAGATCGCCAATAACCTGAAGAGATAAGATGAGATTATTCCTGCTTCCATTTGTGCTTTTCTCCATGACCGGCGCCGATGTGGAAAAATCGATCATGGGTCATCTCGAGGCTAATTACCCTCTCGATGGCGCTGAATATGCGTGCGATTTTTCGCGGCTCAATCTGAATCGTTTAACTGAATTCGACAGCGTCGCCGTGGACGGGTACGGCAAGGACATTCCCCGGGGAAACGTGGTTGTGCGACTGTCACTCTTTCAAAAAGGTGAGAGGATACATCGGACGGCCGGCACCGTCAAGATCGGGGTCCTCAAACAGGTGTTGACCGCTGCCGTTTCCGTAAAAGCCGGTGAAGCGATTGATCCAGGCAAGGTTGCCCTTCAATTAAGAGACATTTCATCACTGGACCAATCGACATTTGAATCTCTGGATCAACTTGGTAATATGATCGCCTCCAGATTTATTCCGGCGGGCAGAATAATTACCGGGTCATCGGTGTCGGAGCCGCCTGTTGTGAGCATCGGCGACGTAGTTAAGATCCACTACAATAAAGGTCCGCTTTCGCTGAATACAAATGGAATAGTAAGGCAAGCCGGAGCGAAGGGCAGCTATGTTCGGGTGATGAACATGGATACGAACAGGACAATCTCCGCCACGGTCGTCGATTCCGCAACCGTGGTCATCGCCAATAGGGAGGAAATGTGAGAAAACTGATTTTATTCCTTATAACGATCATAATGATAATGTCGTCATCGGTGTTAGCCGGACCATTCCAGGAGGCCAAAGGCAGATCGATGTTTACTGACATAAAGGCGCATCGGGTTGGCGATGTCATAACGGTTCTCATCGTGGAGGACGCCCGCGCATCCAATGAGATCGAGGTCACAACCAAAAAGGAAACCAGGGCCGAGACGAAAGGTGGCCCCGCTGTGGGTGGAGGACTCTGGAAATACATCGGTGAGTGGGGGCTTTCCGGGGGAAATAAAAGCGAATTTGATGGCGAAGGGACCGTTGAAAAGTTCGGAAGCATACGTGCCAAGATGACCGTCAGGGTGGTAGGCGTTGAGGAAAACGGCGATCTTGCCATCGAGGGCAGCCGCGTGATGTCGATCGACTCCGATAAGGAAACGCTCTTTTTGTCCGGCATCGTCAGGCCGAAGGACATTTCCACGAATAACACCGTCTATTCCTATCAGATTGCCGATGCCCAGGTGTCGTTCAAGGGCAAAGGGCAGTCCTATGAAGCTTCACGCCCGGGGATATTAACCAGAATTATAAACTGGATTTTCTGATTATGAAAAAACATAAAACTCTAATATCGGGCCTGCTTTTAGTGTATTTGCTCCTATGCCAGAGTGGCCTGACATCGGGGGTAAGACTCAAAGATATCGCCTCTTTCCAGCTTGATAACGATATACAGTTGATCGGTTACGGCCTGGTGGTTGGCCTCGACGGCACCGGTGATTCCAGAAGTACTATCTTCACCATCCAATCCCTCACAAACATGATGGAACGGATGGGAGTTACGCTGCCCCAGAATCAGGTCAAGGTCAAGAACGTGGCAGCCGTTATGGTAACAGGGCGACTCTCATCATTTGCGAGAGTGGGTTCGAAAATCGACTGCACCGTTTCATCCATGGGCGACGCCTCGTCGCTTCAGGGTGGAATGCTTCTGATTACACCGCTATCCGGCACCGACGGCACCGTCTACGCAACGGCCCAGGGTCCAATCTCCATAGGCGGCTTTAACATCCAATCCTCTGGTGGGGACAAGATAACCGAGAATTATGCGCTTGTGGGGCGGATTCCGAATGGCGCTATTGTCGAGGTACGGAGGCAGGTCGAAATGGACTCAGATGTTCTCACCGTAAGTCTCATCAACCCCGATTTTACGACGAGCCAGCGGACCGCAGGCAAGATCAACGCTGTGGTGGACCCGGGAATAGCCATCGCAGTCGACGAGGGGAATGTCCAGGTGAGGATTCCGGCTGTTTATCGCACTCCCGGCGGTCTTGTCGATCTCATATCGAGGATCGAAACGTTGGAGATCGTCCCGGATGCGGTGGCTCGCGTGGTAATAAACGAGAAAACCGGAACCATCGTCGCCGGAGAACATGTCTCCATATCGGCGGTGGCGCTGGCACATGGCAATCTGAAAATTGAGATAAAAGCGACGCCGCAGATTTCCCAACCCCAGCCGTTTTCCGGGGGAAGAACAGTGCTTACCCGGGATTCAGAGATAACTGCCGAGGCCGAGCCGGCGCGGATCATAAACATGGAAGAGAAGGCAAGAATTAAGGATTTGGCTGTGGCTTTAAATGAAATCGGCGCCACGCCGCGTGATATTATCGCCATATTCCAGGCGCTGAAATTGGCCGGGGCGCTCAGAGCTGAACTTGTTATCATGTGATGAAGATTTCCAACCCAGACATAATCCCGCCGGTTCCACGGGCCAATGTTGATCGCATATCTCCCGCAGCCGGCAAAGAACAGGATAAGCTTCAACTCCAGAAGCTTAAAAAAGCGTGCAGGGAATTCGAAGCCATATTCATCTCTTATATCCTTAAGAGCATGCGGAAGGCTACCCAGAAATCCGATCTATTCGGTGGCGGTTTTGGGAGCGATATATATCAGCAGATATTCGATGAGAAACTGGCCGGCACGATGTCCGAATCGGGCCAGCTCAAAATCGGCGATCTGCTCTACAACAGGTACGCCCGCTTGTTGGGCAATCATCATGAGCCCATCCGAGAATCTGATACCAGGATCGTACGAGCGCCTGAGGTCCCCATCGAACAGAAGGGGGACGCCACCGGGAATTTTATCCCCGTGCCGGAACGGCCCGACGGAAAGCAAGAGAATCATACATTGGTAAGCAGTATCGACAGGCTCATCTCCAGGTTTGATAACACCATCAATGAGGCCGCTGAGAAGTTTGGCCTTAAGCCGGGATTGATCAGAGCCCTGATAAGACAGGAGTCCGCCGGCGATCCGGAAGCCATATCCGGCAAGGGCGCCAAAGGTCTGATGCAACTTATGGATTCCACCGCAGCTATGCTTGGCGTAACCGATCCCTTCAACCCGGTACAGAACATCATGGGCGGAGCACGATACCTGTCTCAGCTCCTGAAGAGATTCAGCGGCGACCTTGTAAAGGCCGTTGCGTCGTACAATGCAGGCCCCGGAGCTGTGGAGAAGTATAATGGTATCCCGCCGTATCCCGAAACCCGAAAATATGTCCGCAATATATTATCATCGATGGTGATCGAATAAACCTTGTTATCGAATAAGCCCTTATGCCGATTCAAATAATGATGGATAGAGAATTGAAAGAATTGATCAGCATACTCAACGCTGAGTACGAGGTTTTTGTCAAATACCTCGAGAGTCTAACCGAACAGCAGCAGCACCTGATCGAAAATGACCTCGACGGGATAAAGGCCAGCGTCGAGAAAATAAACATACTGGCACAGGACGCTGTGAATTTAGAAACCGGTCGTCGCAGAATTATCGAGAGATTGTCAAAAAGACTTGAGATGAATCCGGAGGACATCACAATCGGAAAACTCATCGAGAACTTCAAAGGACCAAATTTCGAAGAGCTCGAAGGATTGAAAAATACTATCCTGGATATACACGAAAAGGTTAATAATCAGAAGACACGCAATGAACTTCTCATCGAGCAGTCTATGGGCATCATCAAACAGACGATGGACTATATCCACCAGGTAAATAATCCAAAAGCCATCTACGACAATCCGGTCACGGCATCCGGTGGCACTGTCGATGGAGGCAGCCTTTTAACAAGGATGGGTTGATATGTACGGAGCTAACGTAGGGTTGGAGATCGGCAAAAGGGCGCTTATGGCCCAGCAGTTATCCTTAAACCTCACGGGACACAATATAGCCAATGTAAATACCCCGGGGTTTTCCCGTCAGAGCTCCATTATGGAAGCCAATATACCGATGGTTCTGCCGTTCGGCAGCGTTGGCACCGGTGTTGATGTAGGCGATATACGCCGAATAAGGTCGTTATTTCTAGATCAACAATTCAGGAGTGAATCGCATAAGCTCGGCAAATGGAGGTTCTTAAACCAGACCTGGAGCCAGGTGGAATCGATCTACAACGAGCCCGAAGAGACCGGCCTCTCAGCCCTTATGGATAAGTTCTGGAATTCCTGGCAGGACCTGGCTAATAATCCCGAAAGCGAATCGGCCAGGGTGGCTGTTCGCGAACAGGCTTCCATACTGGTAAACTCGTTCCATCACCTCTCAACCCAGTTAAGAGATCTCAGAGAATCTCTCGATGCCGATATCAACACCATGGTGCAACAGACAAACAATATGGCCGCCCAGATAGCCGATCTAAATCAATCCATAGCTTCGGCGGAATTAACCGGGAACACCGCCAATGATCTCCGTGATAGGCGAGATTATCTGGTGGATCAGCTCTCACGATATGTGAATGTCGGCGTCCTGGAACAATCTAACGGATCGTACACCGTGTTTTTGGGCGGCATGGCGTTAGTCGACGGTTCCACGTCTCTTCAAATAGGGACCGAAACCCAATCCGGAGGAGCATCTGTAACAACCAGGATTTTCTTTCAGGGAACGGGGATCGATATTGAACACTCCGGCGGAGAGCTTGAAGGCATTCTCGAAGCCCGTGACACCATAGTCGTCGAGCGTCAGGCAGAGATGGATCTGCTCGCCAGGGAGCTGGTGGTGGCAGTTAATGAAATCCACCGGGCAGGATATGGTCTGGGGGGCGACACGGATATCGATTTCTTCGATCCCGATACCACTGGAGCAGCGGATATAGAACTTAATTCACTGATCCTGCAGGACGTCAATTATATCGCTGCCAGCCTGAATGGGGAAATCGGGGATAATTCGAACGCCCTGGCCCTGGCTTCCCTGAGGGAGACGCTCATACTGAAGAACGGCCAGGCGACCTTCAACGAATATTACTCATCTGTTATCGGTAAAATAGGGATAAAAGCACAGGAGGCGCAAAATCTCGAGCAGAATCAGCTGGCGCTGATGTTCCAGATAGAAAATGCCAGGCAATCGACCAGCGGAGTATCCCTCGATGAGGAGATGGCAAATATGATCAGATATCAACATGCATTCGAGGCTGCCGCCAGGGTTATTTCGGCCATGGATTCGGCCCTCGATACGATCATTAACCGCATGGTTTCATTCACGGGCTAATGACGGATAGATCGGAAACAGGCAGATTCGGATGTTGATTCTGGCAAGGAAATCGGGCGAGGCGATAGCGATCGGAGAGGATATAAAAATAACAGTCCTGGGGATCCACGGTAAACAGGTGAAACTCGGAATTGCGGCTCCGGATAGAATCGCCGTTTATCGCGATGAGATTTTCAAAAGGATTCAGCAGGAAAATATCAGGGCTTCAATGTCAATGAAAGAGGATATCCAGGAATTGGCCAGGGTTGTAAAAGCCGGCAAGAATAGGAAAAAACAGTGATATCCCGGATGAAGCAAAGAATGGATCGAAAAATGAGCAATACAGAGTTTTTGCATCGGCCGATGTCTCGGACGCATTACGGGCGAACATCCCTGTGGAAGACGACCGGGGAAACCGTGAGTCCGGCCGGCATCCCTGACGATACGATAAAGTAGTCTGGCCGGAGATAAGGCAGAGATAGATTACCGGAGGAGTACCATGCGTGTTACCACGAATATGATAATAAATACGGTATCGAGAAATCTGGCTCTTTCCCAGGCCCGGTTTCTCAGACTCCAGACCATGGCCAGTTCCGGGCGGAGAATCAACAGGCCGTCCGATGATCCTATCGGAATTACCAAGGCTCTCGGCTTTCGCTCGACATTATCCGATATATCGCAATTCAGAAAAAATATAGATCAGGCCACTTCATGGTTGGCCTTTTCAGACCAGGCGCTGGCAAACATCAATGAACTCATTATCGATGCCAAGGAAGTTGCCGTACAGCTTGCCAACGATACCTATGACGATGCTGCCCGCGAGGGAGGAGCAGTCCAGATTCGAGATCTGTTCGACCAGATAATCGATGCTGCTAACACCAGGTTCGAGGGCAATTATATATTCTCAGGTACGCGGACGAATATCAGGCCGTTTCTGGTGACGCCGATTGGAATCGTGTACCAGGGCGATTTTTCAAACATTCTGCTTGAAACGGAATCGTCGTCTCATCTTGCGATAAATAGTATAGGCGCGAATTTCCTCACCAATGCGGTTGGAACGCTGGGAGATGGCCATGACCTGAATCCGGGTCTGCAATCCAACCTGTGGCTCGATTACCTGAATAATGGCGAAGGAGTTGACCTCGGAGCGGGCCAGTTCACTCTAAGAACGCTAAACGGCGAGTTCAACATCGATGTATCGGCAGCGCGCAACGTTCAGGATATTCTCGATGCTATTAATGGCTTGGGTATTCCGAACTTCACGGCCGGTATTAGCGATACGGTGGGCGGCTTTCGCTTCGAAGACAGTTCAGATTATCAGATTACGGCCAACACTCCCCTCGGAATTTTGAATCAAGGCCTGGGCGTCGATCAAACCGGTACCATTCGTTTTACCACGGGTGGAGGGACCACTGTTGATGTCGATGTCTCCGCAGCCTCGAATCTGGGTGACGTTATTAATGAGATCAACAATCAGCTTGCTGCCGGAGGAATCAACAACGTTACGGCGTCAATTGACCCTGATAAGAATACTCTCGTAATCACCGATGCTAACCTGGCTCCCCTGAATATAACCATATCGGAGGGGGTTGCGGGCTCACAAACCGCGTCGGATCTGGGTCTGATAGGCGAAGTTATATCAATATTCGAAGGAGGGGATCTCAATCCATACTCAATGCAGGTCGTGGAAAGTGCCCCGGGCGAGAATACCGCGAAGTCACTCGGACTTTTGCATGGAACTTCTTACGGGACTCTGGAAGGCGACGACCTTAATCCCCAGCTTGCCTACTTTACCCTGCTTTCAGCCTTAAATCACGGACAGGGATTTCCCCTGGGCAAGTTCAGGATAGCCAATGGAGATGATCAGCAGGATATCGACCTCTCAGTGTTAGCGTCCGATCCCGGCGCTACTGTTATGGATGTCATAAACCTTATCAATTCCTCGGGCATCGATGTCGAGGCCAGGATAAATGATCAGCAGACGGGGTTGATCCTATTCTCTAATGTCGAGGGCCGTACATTGACGGTCATGGAAGCCGATGGTGGACGCACGGCCAAAGATCTCGGGATATTCGGTTCGCCCGACCTGCTGGGGAATATGATGGTTTTGGAAGATGCTCTCGAAAGAAACGACACCGAGGAGATAAATTTATGTCTGGAGATCTTTGACGATGCTCTGGATCGGATCCTGATTGAACGTGCTGATGTCGGCGCCAGAGTTAACAGAGGCGAGACCGCCTCCTACAGGCTCCTGTCTTTCGAAGTTCAGGTTACCTCTCAGCTCTCCAGGGTAGAAGATGCCGATATAACGAGGGTCATCACGGATATCGCATCTGCCGAGGCTGCCTATCAGGCCGCCCTGGCGTCGGCGGCCAGAATGCTTCAACCATCGTTATTGAATTTTCTAAGATAAGGGGGATCTGATGGAATTAAACGCCACGCGATTCGGTAACATAGAATACGATAAGTCGGATATCATCTGGATGGTGAGGGGATTTCTGGGATTTGAGCACTTGAAGCGATTCATAGTGGTCTCCCTTGAAGGCCAGGAACCTTTCAAATGGTTCCAGTCTATTGAGGATCATAATATTGCTTTCCTTATGATCGATCCCATGTTTTTCAAGCCGGATTACGTGGTCGACATCACTCCCCAGGAGATAGCCTCTCTTCAGGCTTCCGCTCTGGAAGATATAGCGCTGTTTGTCCTGGTGTCGATTCCTGTCGGCCAGCCGGAAAAAATGTCGGCCAACCTGCAAGGTCCGCTGGCGATTAACATGAAAGACAACTGCGCCGCCCAACTTGTTTTAAGTGAAAGCGACTACGTCCCGGAACATTCCATATTTGAGGAAATTGAGAAGAGACTGGCAGAAGTGGCGACCTGATGGACGTATCAAGATTCTGTGATAATATGATTTCTTTCCGGACTATTGTAACATAATTGAAAAACAGATAACAAAATAAAAGGCCGAATTATGTCAGAGATTGCAGATGTCAAGAATGCCGCCGGAGAATCCCGGCAGGTTATTGCCAGATTGATGGATGAAGGCGATGAGGATCAGGCGTTAGAACAGCTTCAATCGCTCCTGAACGAAGAGCCTGATGATCCCGAACTGCAGAATACGCTGGGTTCAATTCATGCCCGCAGGGGGGACTATGCTAAAGCGGAGTCGATATTCAATGAGGTAATCCGTCTGGATCCGGAATATGCGGATGGATATTATAATCTGGGATTAGTGCACAGCCGTCAGAATCGTAAATCGGAGGCGGTGGAGAACTTCCTCCGGGCTGTAAAGATAAATCCGGGCGACTCCGCGGCGCACAACGATCTGGGAGCGATCTACCATTCCCAGGGGAAAACGCATCTCGCCAAAGGACACTTCATTAAGGCCCTGGAGGATAATCCTCTCTACAAGAGCGCTCTTTTGAACCTCTTCGAGGTTTGCTGGGACGACGGCGCTTATACCGAGGGCATGAGCTGGATAGAGAAATTCTTGAAAGCGGCTTCGGATGACCAGAAGCCACCTGCAGACGATAATAGCGTCCCTCCGATATCGGAACCAATGACGATGGAGCAATCCGTCGCTCCTGACGCTTGTTCTTTTCCCGGAGCGAATACAAAAAGCACTCTGACCTTGAAGAAGAAACAATCGTCTCTGGGGGATGAACTGTTCTTAAAACACGTCCCGGAAGAATTGCGGGATAAGAAAAACGGCATCAATATCGCAGTGGTGGCCGACTTCAATATCGCCGGACAACTATCACTACTGTTCAGAATGATCAATCGCTACACGACTCATAAAGCCCGGCTGGTTATTCTTCAAGGGGATTACCTGTCGTACGATAGAGATCTGATACTTTCGTCCGGCGATCAGAATGATTATGAGGAAGCAGTCAGGGTGATTGAGAACGCCGATTTTTACCATATCGGGAGATTCCCCAAGAACTTCAACGATATTAACTGGGCGGGTATTCTGAAGCCCGATAACTGCCTGGTTCAATATTATGGTTCCGAGATGCGAAATAACGCCGCGCAGATATACAAGTGGCATTCCGAAAATAAGATAGCCGGGTTATCGGCCTGGGATTATACGATGATCGAGAAGGCCCCGCTCTTTTACCATGTAAATATGATGTGCGATTTCTCTCGCATAAAGCAGTGCTCGCCGCCCAGGGACGTTATAAGAATCTGCCATCCGCCGACCAACCGGCAGTTCAAAAAGACCGATATGCTGCTTGACGCCTTCGAAAAGCTGAAACAGAGATATCCTGTCGAGCTTGAGCTTATAGAGGGAAAATCAAACGAGGAATGTCTTGATATCAAGAGCCGATGCCATATCACTTTCGATCAGGTCTCGGTCGGCATTTACGGGCTCTCGGCTATAGAATCGATGGCGGCCGGGCATGCGGTGCTCAGCGGAATCTCCAATTTTGCCGCCAGCTACCATCCCGATAATCCCGTCGTTTACGTCACCGGGGAGAATCTTTACGATAAGCTGGAAAGCCTCCTCAAGAGCAGAAAAGAAATTACAAGGGTCGGCAATAGCAGCAAGATCTGGGCGCGAGTGCATCACGACCCGATGAAGATTATTCGCCAGTATCTCTGGATGTACGATTTCGTTTTGCATGGTCACAGGTACGCGGAAGACCCGAATTCGTATCTGTTAAGCTAGGAGGCGTGTTGCCACTTTTCGGCAAAAATATTTTCATCTCCGGTGGGGCGGGCTTTATCGGTTCAGCAATTATAGTACGGCTGGTCGATAATAATAAAATTACCGTCTACGATAATTTCCGTCGCAACAGCCTGGATGGTCGCAGGCTCGAGAATCATCCAAACCTCAAAATCGTCAAAGGCGATATACTGGATTTTGATGATATCCAACGGCATATAGCGGGATCGGAAATTGTCATTCATTTGGCGGCCATAGCCGGAATAGATACTGTCATAAAATCGCCCATAGCCACCATGCATGTTAACATGCTGGGCACTTCCAATATGCTGAGAGCGGCTTCCGAAGTCACGTCTTTAGAGCGTTTCATCGACTTTTCCACGTCGGAAGTTTTCGGATCTTATGCCTTCCGCTCAGAGGAGGGCGACAGTACTTCTCTGGGGGCGGTGGGGAATGCCCGCTGGACCTATGCCGTCTCGAAACTGGCCGGCGAGCATCTTACTTATAGCTATTATAAAGAAAAAAGTCTCCCGGCATTGACCGTCAGGCCGTTCAATATCTATGGCCCCGGCCAGGTCGGTGAAGGAGCGATCCACCATTTTGTCACCAAGGCTCTCAAGGGCGAGGATTTAGTTATTCGCGGCAACGGCGATCAGATCCGTTCCTGGTGTTATATCGATGATATTATCGACAGCCTGGTGATGGCTCTGGAAAACGAGAATGCAGTGGGAGAGAGCTTTAACATCGGAAATCCCCGGGGGACAGTCACCATCTATGGACTGGCCCTGGCGATCATTCGTGTAACTTATTCCAAATCCAGAATAGTATTCGTACCCAGGGATCTGGTTGATGTGGAGTTGCGGATTCCTAATATAGATAAAGCAAAATCGATCCTGGGATTCCAGCCGAAAATCGATCTGGAGGAAGGCCTAAAGAAAACGGCGGATTGGTATTATGACAGAATCTATGCAGATACCGCTTGTCAGGTTGAACCTGTCGCCTGATGACATAACATCGACAGTCGATATCCTGAAATCCGGACAATTGGTCAGCGGGCCGGTGGTAGAGTCTTTCGAGCGTCAGCTGGCCGGCTATCTAAAAACCCGATATGCCGTTTGTGTCTCGTCGGGCACTGCCGCGTTGCATCTGGGACTCCTGGCCCTCGGCATCGGTCGCGGCGATGAGGTAATTGTCCCGGCGTTTAGCTACCCCGCCTCCGCCAACGCGGTTGAATTAACCGGAGCGCGTGTCACTTTTGTCGATTCTCAATTCGATTCTTTTAATATCGATACCGCTAAGATCGAGAATAGCATCACGGCTCGCACCCGCGCTATAATGGTGGTTCATAATTTTGGCTGCCCGGTCGATATCACCAGAGTTCACTCGCTTTCTGCAAAATATGACCTTCCGATATTCGAGGACGCCGCCTGCGCTCTGGGTTCGAGTATAAGGGAAACGCGATGCGGGAGCCTCGGAAGGCTGGCAGCCTTCAGTTTTCATCCCAGAAAAATCATTACCACCGGCGAGGGTGGAGTGGTGGTTACTGATGATCCTGCAATAGCTAAAACAATCAGGGAACTTCGCAACCAGGGTCAAGCATTTGGAAATCATGTCGATTTCGTCGCCGCCGGTTATAATTACCGCATGACTGATTTTCAGGCGGCGCTCGGCGTATCCCAGATGAAACGATTGAAGACCATTATCCGCGCCCGCAGGCGGATTGCAGAATATTACAACCAGGCTATCGCCGATATTGATTATCTGCGAGTGCCGCTCCACGACGGCAGCCGAAAGCTGAATTATCAAACCTATACGGTCTCCGTCGAGAATGGCCGGCGCGATGCACTTATCGATCATCTGAAGAATGAAGGAATAGAGGCGGGTATCGGAACCCATTCTATTCCGCATACCGCATATTATTCTGAGGGCTACAATGTCGACGAATCGCATTATCCGAATTCTCTGCGCTTCCATCGGAATCTAATCAGTTTGCCGTTGTTCGAGGACATATCAACTCAGGAACAGGATCTGGTGATCTCGGCTCTCAAAGCCTTCGCTCCCGAAAAAGATCCTGGGCTTGTTATGGAGCAAACGACTAAAGATGCAGCAGTGGAGATGGGCGCTGGAAATCAGCAATTATGAATGATATGTTGACTCAAAAGATCGATGCCAAATCCTGGGACAGCCATGGCAGCGGTGATGACCGCAATTTCAAATCCGTAGGTTACGGCGTTGTCATAGAACCGGGAGCGAGGATCTTTCTGGCTAGATTTATTGAATTGGGAGACGACGTCTACATCGGGCATGACGCTATCCTCAAAGGATATTTCGAGCGTCGCTTCGTGATAGGGGCTGGCTCCTGGATCGGGCCGCAATGTTTTATGTATGCTTCATGCGATATCGAGATCGGTGCTCATGTGGGAATCGGACCTAAAGTCTCTATTATTACGTCCCGGCATGATACCAGCGATATATCGATGCCTATTCTGCATGCTCCATTGAAACATGCTTCCGTGGTGATAGGTGAGGGGGCTGATATTGGCTGTTCAACGGTGATTTTGCCGGGGGTAACGATCGGCCGGGGCGCTCAAATCGGGGCCGGGTCCGTCGTCACCCGTGATATACCCGAATTCACCATAGCGGCGGGAATCCCCGCCAAAGTTATTAGAGAAAGAGCATTAGATGGCCGCTGATATAGCAAAAAAAACATTTGACGACGGTTCGGCCTGCTCGGAATCGGCGGCGGATCAGCGGGAGCTGATGGCTCTGGCCAGAAACGCCTTCAGCGATGGCGACTTCACCGGAGCCGCTGAATGTTGCCGCAAAGCGAGTGAAGATGAACGACTGACTGATGACAGGGAGCTGGCCAGCGAGATCTTCTACCTCTGGTGCCTGTCCAATCTGAAAACAGGTAAACTCGATGAGACTCTTAAGGTCTGTTCCGAGGCCAGACGAAAGCTCGGGGAGTATCTCGATTTAGCCTATTTCGAATTGATAGTCGGTATTATGAAAGGCGAACCTGAAAGCGTCCTTTCCTCGGCGCAGAGCTATCTAGAATCATGGAATAACGAGAAAGAAAATAGCGATCCGTGGAAATCACGGACTCGCGACAGGCTGGGCGAAGTTTTATTGATGATGGGGCAGACGTTGGAGCAAATACACTCGAAGGCGGAAGCGATAGAGATATACAAGAAGTATCTGGCTTTGTTCCCGGAGGATAAGGCCATTGAGGATCGCCTCGCACAAATGTCGGTTGCCGCTAATACCTAAACAGTTTGACAACGGGTTTATTATGTCAAGAAGCAAAAAGATAGATAGCGAAAATTCATTCTCCGTCAAGTTCGACGATCTTTCCAGGTTGGCGGAAAGAACGGGAACCGAAGTTCAAGAATCTGCTGAGTATTTTGAAAAGGTGCTTCAGGAGGCGAAATCCAAAAATGATAACGAGAGCATGGCGCTGGCCTATTTTGGCGCGATTATGAGTCACATGAATCAGGCTGAATATGAAAGGGCCATCGAGCTTATCCAGGAAGCTCGCAGCGCATCCGGTGACTATCTCGATCTGCATTTTCTGGCACTGGCAATCTATAACCGCTGTTCGGAGTTTAAAAAAGCTCTCGATGCCGGACGTATGTATCTGAAGTTACGTGAGAATACCGATCCAGACCAGCAGTCTCACCTTTCGCAATCGTATAATCTCTTAAGCGATGCACTCTGGTTGGCCTCGGAGGCGGCTCGTCGAACAGCGAACTTCAAAGAATCGATTGATTACCAGAAACAATCAATCGATATAAATCCTCAAAATCACTTTCGGCGAATTGTCTACGCCTCAAATCTCGGTAAAGAGGGTGACGTCGATGAGGCCATGGCCGTTCTCGATGACGGTTTGAGACTCTTTCCCGGCGAGATGGCTTTTGAAAATGCCAAGGCGCTGGTATTCGGAGATGCTGACAAATTCGATAGAGCCTCGGAGATTCTCGATAATATCCTGAAAAACAATCCTCGGGATGTCGATGCCGTCATAAACTATGGCGTCATCTCTGAGAAGAAAGGCGATTATTCCACCGCTGAAGATTATTTCAGAAAAGCTCTTTCTATAGATCCCGCCCACGATGTTGCTGCATCGAACCTCAAGCGTCTAAAAGAAACCATCGAGGATAAACGCCAGACGATCTCTCTCTGCATGATTTTGAAAAACGAAGAGCACTTTCTTCCCGGCTGCCTCAGGACCGTTCAGGGCCTGGTGGACGAAATCATAGTGGTCGATACCGGCTCCACCGACAGAACCATGGAGATCGCCCGGGAATACGGAGCCAGAATATATGAACATCCATGGCAGAACGATTTCTCGTTCCATCGCAACCAGTCAATTGAGTATGCCGGCGGCGACTGGATTCTAATTCTGGACGCTGACGAGGAACTCGATCCCTCCGAACACAATATGATTAAAAGCGTCATCAGGCGAAAAGATATCGATGCCGTTACATTCGTCGTATACAATAAAATTCAGGCCGGGAGAACCGGTTTTCTCAACTCTCACAGGCTCTTTAGGAATAAAAAGGAATACCGCTATTCAGGCATCGTGCACAATCAGCTCCTGATGGACGGTATCACGCTGACCAGCCAGCTCAAAGTGATTCATCACGGTTACGGGCTTTCAGAAGACGAAATGCAAGCGAAGGGGAGAAGGACCGAAGCCCTGATAAAAAAGCAACTGGAGGAGAATCCGGACAACGCCTTTGCTCATTTCAACCTGGCTCAGATATATCGAGGTCTGGCCGAACCTGAATTGAGTTTGAAACACGCTACAAGGGTAATTGAGATTCTAAGCCCTGAAAATGTCGATCGCCGACACGTTTATGTGATGGCCCTCGATCAAATTGGCTGTGCTTATGTTGGACTAAAGGACAATGCAAAGGCCAGGGAACACTTCTACAAAGCCCTGGAGATCAAAGAAGACTATCTGGATCCGCTGTTCAATCTCGGCTACGTTTACTCGAAGGAGAACGATTACGACAAGGCCGATGAGCTATTTCATCGATTCCTGGAGGTTCGTGCTAATTTCTCAGAACATCGGGAATGGATAGGTCTGATCCTCAACAACCTAAATAGCCAGTTCGCCGTTTATTACGGACTGGGTCTCTCTCAATATTTCCGCAACAATATCGATGGGGCGTTGGAATATTTTCATAAAGTGATCGATGAGGTCGGCGATTTCGAATACACCCATCATCTGCTGGCCCGTTGTTATCGTCACAAAAAGGAATTCGAAAAGATCGTATATCATTGCGAGAAAGCTATAGGATATGATCATAAGGATGCAGAGATATATATTCTCCTCGGTGAAGCCCACCTCAATCTCAGGGATTCCGGGAAAGCGTCCGAATGCTTCGAGAAATCTCTCGTCTTCGAGGATGCCCGGGACGCCTCGCTCCTTGGCGCGGCGGGCGCTGCTTCCCTGGAGGGAAATTATGAAAAAGCCATGGAGTTGATCAATAAGGCCCTGGAAACCGCCCCCCATTCTCCTCAGGTATTGGCGGCCAGGGGTGATCTGCTATACTCCTCCAGAAGCTTTTCATCCGCCGCCCAAACATATAGAGATCAATCCCAATCCAATCCGGACGATCCGGCCCCCTGGAACAATCTGGGCAATTGCTTTTTCAAACAGCACAATTACGCCTCCGCCGAGGAGTACTATCGCCGTTCCCTGGCTGTCTCGCCGGGATTCGCCATGGGATATCGAAATCTGGCCGTATGTCTGCTGAAACTGAATAAGCCTGAAGAATCAACCGCATATTTGGAGAAATATCTTGAGGCTATCCCGAATGATGCTGATGCGCATGCCACGCTGGGGGATATATATTACAGCGCCAGAGACTACTGGAAAGCAATCTCACAGTATGAGTTGTTCATCTGCAAAAGGCCCGATCAATATAACGCTATTCTCAGGCTTGCCGACTGCTATTTCAACTTGGGTAAGCTCGATGCAGCGGAAGCGGGCTATAGAGTCGTTCTTCGGAAAGACCCTGAGAATCCAGTTGCAAGCAGGCGCCTTAACGAAATCGAGAGATTTACGGATTCCGTTGTGATTCAATAAGTTAGGCGTCCCCCAAAAAAATAACCCATAGACTAAAGCCACCCCGAATTGGTGTCGAATATATAGCAGAGAAAATAAATACTGTGGTCTCTAATCTATAAATCTAACAGCAAGGAGGAGGAAAACCAAAAACTAATTAATTCAGGAAGAATTAAAAGCTAACAAGGGAAAGTTAGCGAGCATTCCAAGGAGGAATTAAATGGCTTTAAGAATTAACCACAACATCACAGCATTGGACGCCTGGCGGAACCTGACGGTTACCAGCCGGAGGATGGCCTCGTCAATGGAGAAGCTGTCCTCAGGTTTCCGTATCAACAAGGCTGCCGATGATCCAGCCGGATTGGTGATTTCCGAACAGTTCCGCGCCCAGATCGCCGGGTTGAACCGAGCGGTACAGAACTCAGAGGCATCGATCAACATGATCCAGACTGCTGAGGGCGCACTCAACGAGATCAACAACCTGCTGATCGGCATGAGAGAGCTGGCGATCCACGCCGCTAACGAAGGTGTCAACGATGAGAACCAGTTGGCTGCCGACCAGGCAGAAATCACTAACGCGATCCGCACCATCGACAGGATCGCCGCCAACACCCAGTTCGGAACCAAGAAGCTGCTCGATGGCTCGGCTGCAAACATAGCCGCCATCACCACCGCCAACGTCTCCGGAGTGTTTATCTCTGAGTCGGGTCTTTCCGACGGCACGCACAGTATTTCATCGGTGATGCTGACCGATTCCTCGGCAACACTTGACATCGAAAGCCTGGGTCTCAGCAATCCGACAGGTCCTTACAACCTGGCCGATGGCGTCCATAACCTCGACGTCATCCAGGCCTCGTCCGGCGCCGTCAAGGTCGGCAACGGAATCAGCGCCCTGGATGCCTGGGGCAACGCTATATCCGTCACCGGTACTGCCGCTGAGATTCGCGAGGCCTATGTCAGGTCAACTACCAACTTCACTACTCTGGCCGATAATAATCAGTACACTATCACCTTCCAGCTCAACTTCCAGGAAGCCGGCGTCAACGCTGTTGGTATGCAGACGCTTTCCATCAGAACCGACGCTGTCGCCTCCGGTGATCTGGCCACAAACGTTGTAACCAAGCTGAACGACGCCATCAACTCCAACACCTATCTGGCCGGTAAATTGCAAGCCACGGTTACCGCCGGCGCTCCCGATGCAATCCGGCTCAGAACGACCGGTACGGGCACGAATTACTCTCTGGCAGTTGGTACCATTACGTCCACCAATGCTACGGTTACGTCCGGTCTATCAAGCCTGGAAAACAATAACGACCGCGGACGTTCCAACAACCAGTTATCGATTACGGCGCAGTTCGCTTCCAGCTCCACTTTAGTCGCCGCCTACGCTAAGACCGCGACATTCAACATCGGAAGCGGCTCGTTCTCCACGCTTTCAGCATTGGCCGCCACCATATCGGCCAAAATGGCCCTGGCAGCCAACTTTGGTACCTTCAACGATGTAGCCGTGGGTTCTACGAATAAAGTCTATGCCACGGTGATGACTCAGGGTGGCCAGAGCAAGCTGAAATTCGTCACCATGGATGAGGGCTCGAAATTCTCGTTGAAGCTCAACATAACCGGCACCGGCACCTCAACCGCCCTTTACAACGCGTTGGGTGTGACTGTTGACCAGGTTGCCAATACAGGCCTGGATGCCATTGTCCGGTTCGATGGTTACAACAACAGTATAAACGACGTCCGCTACTTCTACACCGCCGCCTCCTATACCAACGAGAACCAGACGCTCTACACCAGCGCCAGTGTCGATACGCGCGGCTCCGTAACGATGACCGTAGCTCCTGCCCAGACTAACGGCGGGGTTAATATCGGGAACATGCTCCTTTCGGTGAAAGCCCGCACTTATTCTGTCAGGCTGGATGGCGGTTCGGCAGAAATCGTCACCGGAGGTAAAGATGCAACCGTCTTTAACGCCCAGAGAGATGAGTGGTTGAAGCTCCGCTACTCTCTGAAATCCGACGGCGGAACCGAGCAATTGTTCGTCACCGATAGAAGCCTGGTCTTCCAGATCGGCGCCAACGTCGGCCAGACTGCGAAGATAGCCATCGATAACCTGTCGGCTACCTACATCAGCCGCGATCTCCCTGGCAACATGTTCGGCAACCTCTCGGAGATCGATGTCACCACTTCTGATGGAGCTCAGCATTCCCAGTCGGTTATCGATGCGGCCATCGATCAGGTCACTAATATCCGGGGTAACCTGGGATCGTTCCAGAAGAACACTCTGGAGTCGAACCTGACCAACCTCCGGATCGCGGCACAGAACCTGACCGCCGCCGAATCTTCAATCCGCGACACCGATATGGCCAAAGAGATGTCCGAATTCGTCAAGCAGCAGATACTGATGCAGGCCGGCATTGCCATGCTGGCTCAGGGCAACCAACTTCCGCAGGTAGTTCTCTCGCTATTCGGTTAATGGACAAATTCCGTATTCTAAGGGGGGTGGGGCTTTCCATCCCCCTTTTCATTTATCAGAAACCTCTGCCAGCCCATTAAATGCATTGCCCTGGGGCTAATAGAATCGAAAAGGCCGATTTCGGGCATTTTATATCCTAATTAGATTTGCATTCAATCCGATAATATTAGTGAGGTAAGGTGTGGCTTAATCGCCGCATTGGAACCGTTAGGTTTACCCTCGACGATGGCAGGATTTCCGTATACATTAGGAGGCTATTGAAATGGCCGGTTTCGGATCCATAGATGGACTTATCTCAGGCTTAGATACGACCAGCATCATAGACAATATTATCAAATTCGAGCACAGGCAGGTCGACATTTATCTGGCTCGCCAGGCCGGATACGCTCAAAAGCTGACCACCTGGCAAACGATCAATAGTTTCCTTCTGGCCTTTAAGACGCAGGCCGATGTCCTCTCGAAACCCACGCTCTGGGGTTCCAAGACCGTCACCTCCTCCGATGAAAATATGATAGTTGCCACGGCGAGCAATAGCTCGGCCATCGGAACCTATTTCATCTCGGTCGATCAACTGGCCCAGAATCAACAGATCGCCAGCCAGGGATATTCATCAGGTTCGGCTATACTCGGTATAGGCACGGTAGATGTATCCGTTGCCGGTGGAACTCCCACGACTATCACACTTGAGGCAGGTCAGAATTCTCTTGAGTCGTTAAAGAATGCGATAAACGACGCAGGCGCCGGAATTACCGCGGCCATCGTAAACGATGGTTCCTCCAGCACGCCGTATCGGCTGATTCTAACATCGAACCAGACCGGTGCTGATAACGTCATATCAGTCAGCTCCAGCCTTACCGGCGGCCAGGCTCCTGATTTTACAACCAGCTATTTCGACGCTGCTGAAAAAATAGATTGGTCGTCGGAAGCGACATCAAATCCCTCTCTGGGATCCACGGCAAGCTATACGGGAAGCAATAATAAGACATATACATTCACGGTGCAGGGGACAGGTGCGCAAACCATCGGCGGCGGTCCGATAACAATCGACTGGACCGATGGAACCAACTCCGGTACCGTTACGGTAAACAACGCCGACGAGGAGATAGCGCTCACCGGCGACGGTGCCGACGGTCTCACGGTATCATTCTCAGCAGGCGATCTTGTCGCCGACGATACCTTCCAGGTTCAAGCCTTAGCCCCGGTTATTCAGGCTGGCCAGGATGCCATCCTGAGGCTCGGTGGCGGCGGATCGGGCGGCTCTCCCATCATCGTAACATCTCCCGGTAATACGATAACCAGTCTCATCGATGGCATAACGCTGAATATTAAGGGTATCACATCCGAGCCGGTTCAGATCACCGTTGAGCAAAATAATTC
Source organism: uncultured bacterium (assembly GCA_965541585.1). Taxonomy (GTDB): domain Bacteria; phylum Zixibacteria; class MSB-5A5; order UBA10806; family UBA10806; genus CBDVBL01. Next base: position 73,886 of record CBEUCH010000003.1, read on the forward strand.
GAGCATCGTCTCGACAGTTCAGGAATTTATCAACAAGTATAACGGATTTGCAGATTTTGTCGATCAACAGCTCGATTACAATGCGGATACGGGAACTGCGGGAGTTCTTCTCGGTGAGTCATCTCTGATAAACCTGCTGACCGATGTGAGATCGAGTATCATGGGAAGAGTTTCCGGTCTGATGGGAGATCTAACGAAGTTATCTGATATCGGAATAAAGTTCAACTTCCAGGGCGAGCTTCAACTCGACTCCTCGATTTTTAACGCTAAGCTCGAAGAAGATCCCGATGAGGTCAGAAGATTATTACAGGCATCCGGATCAACGGATAACGGGTATATTAAGTTTCTATCATCGGGTTTCAAGGCAGTTCCGACTTCGAGCGGTTACGATATCGATATCACGCAGGCTGCGCTCCAGGGTATGTTTGAGGCGGGTATCATCGCCGATCCCGAGGATACCAACCTCGTTTTGACCTCCGGCAACAACAACATCCAGATCAAAGTAAACGGCTTGCTGTCGTCGGTTATCAGTCTCGAGGCAAAGACTTATACAAGCGGCGATGAACTTGCGCAGGAGATCGAGAGTAAAATCAACGCTGACGAAACGCTGGGATCGAATGATATCGAGGTCACTTGGGTCGATCAGGGAACCAGCGGCTATCTGCAGATAACATCCACTATCTGGGGGGGCAATTCAAAAGTCGAAATAGAAACAACTCCATCGGCCAGCGCTCACAGCATTCTGGGTTTTTCCAATGGCGTCTCCACGGACGGTCAGGATGTTGAGGGGACTATCAACGGAGAACCTGCTACCGGTGTCGGCCAGATTCTGACCGGCGACGACGATAACGACAATACTGCCGGACTCAAGCTAAGAATCAACCTTGCTTCGGATCAGGTGATCGACGGCGCCGAGGGGAAGGTTTTCTTAACCAAAGGGATTGCTGCCATATTATCCGAAAAGATAGATAATTATACGGATGCCAGCGTCGGTATCCTGAGTTCCAGAACGAAATCAATCACCAGGCAAATAGACAATCTAAAGGAGCAGATAGACAGGATGGAAGAACAACTCGAAAGAAAGAGGGCCAGTCTTTACAGGGAGTTTATGGCCATGGAGGAAGCCTTGGGCAAGTTGCAGAGCCAGCAAATGTATCTGTCCGCTGCGATTGCCAGCATGGACCGGCTTTCTGCAGCTTCCTCGGGCAGGGGTAGCTCCTTGTTCGGAGCATAAGCGAATAAGAAGGGACGGGATGTGACGAAAAAGGACATCAACAAATATCTGGAAATGAAAATCTCCAATATGGGCCAGAAGGAACTTATCGTATTCCTGTATGAATCGGCGATCAACTTAATGGAGGAAGCTAAGGTTACCATAAACAAAGGCGACGTGCCCGAAACCCACCAGCGTCTTAACCGTGCCAGGAATATATTTCTGCATCTTCTATCTACTCTTAATCTGGAAGCCGGGGGAGATTTCGCAAAAAAACTATCCGCGCTTTATTCTTACTTCGTCGAAAAAATAACCATGGCCAATAGCACCAATGACATCCAGGAACTCGATGATATCATTCCAATTGTTAACGATATCAAAGAGGCCTGGCAGAATTTGGAATTGGATGCTGACGATGATAATTCTCCGCAGAATAACAATTCAGGGATTTATAAGTTTATTTCCATGGAGGTATGATGAAGAGTTGTGCCGATAAATTTATGAGCCTCCTGGAGTCCAAATGCGATCTTTTCAAGAAAATGCAAACGCTGTTTCTTGAGCAAAAGGAACTTCTCGAAAAAAACGATATTGCCGGTTTTAACGATAGATGCGACGATGGCGACAAGATAGTGGCTGCTTTGAAAGATATAGACTACGAAATCGCACGCCTGGAGTCAACCGCCGGACTTACTGAGAAAGCGAAAGAGAACCATGATGCCGGAAGATTGAAAAACCTGCTTGATAAGGCGACTGGCTATGCCCGGAAAAACGAAACGGTGGCCCGCGAGTTGGCTGCCTGTCTTACGGGAGCGCATCAGGAGATCAGGGAAAAGCTGGAAGGTACCGTTTCGATGAGCCAGGTCGGCGGATACAGGCCGTTTTCCGCGAATTCCCCCATTTATGTTGACAAACGAAACTAATGTTTTCAGCTCTTTCTACCGATAACAGATATAGGGATGTTATATAATGAAAATTCGATTTGACTCTCCTCTTCCACACCCCGATAATGGAAAGGGACCAAAAAAAGATTCTCGAGTCGGCAAGCAAGACCAGACCGACCGGATCGAAATATCTTCCGGGAAAAAGCCCGAGGCAACTTATACAAACAGGGTCTCCGTCAGCAGGCTATTGAGAAATGATGAATCTCGGATTGAACACCCCACATCCCGGATTTCAAGATTTCGTCTTTATACATATGAAAATATAACAGGCAAAAACAAATTCCCTGATCTGGAGTCTGGCCCTCGTATTGTACAACCCGCTCCGGATCGAATCGAATCATCTCCGGGCACGAAACCGATTGATGTCCCGTCAAATGGCGGTCGCGCTGAAAAGTTGGCAGAAGTGCGATTGAAAATCGCTACCGGATATTATAACAATCCTGAGCACATTGAGCAGCTGGCCGACAAGCTGATAGACGAGCTTCACATAGGAAACGAGAGGGGATCTGGCGATGCTTCCCATAACCGTTGATAATGAAAAGAAGATAAAACTCGTTGTTGGAAAGATCCACAATCTGCCGACGCCTCCCATCGTATTCACCCAGATCACCAGAGTTATCAATGATCCCAATACCTCGGCCTACGGAATTGCCTCTATAATATCGGAGGATCCGGCCCTGACCGCCAAGGTCCTGAAGTTAACGAATTCATCGTTCTACGGGATTCCCAGGACCATCACTAACGTCAAGCAGGCGATTGTAATCCTCGGCCTGGAAGCCATAAAATCACTGGTGATCTCGGCTTCGGTCTTCGAAATGTTCTCTAAAAACTCAAAACTCGATATCGATTACCTCGAACGCTTCTGGAGGCATTCTCTTTCGGTAGCCCTGATATCCAGGATTATCTGCCGGACAAGGAAACTGCCGTCGCTTCAGGAAGCAGAACTCAGCTTTTCAGCAGGGCTTTTGCACGATATCGGCAAGCTGATTATAATCTCGCATCTTCCTAACGAACATGAACAAATAGTTCGGTTGCTCGAGAGTGACCGGGATTGTCCCGAATATGGCGCCGAAGATAGAATCCTGGGCTTTACTCATGCGGATATTGGAAGCTATCTCACGGCCAAATGGAATCTGCCCGAAACGATTTGCTTGGCGATATTGAATCATCACGATAGCCAGGCCCTGTCAGAGGAAAAAAGCGCTGCTCTGATCCACCTGTCCGATAACCTGTCCTATCAGATGGAAGTTGAAGACGGTCATTCTCCAGAAAATATGAGTCCCTTTCATGAGGTCGTCTGGGATACGCTCGAATTGGCCCCGGACTCGGGAGCCAAGCTGATGGATATGCTGAAAGACGAATACACGAAAGCCGAGACATTCCTGAAAATGGCCCACGGCGCTTCTTAGCAGATTTACCACCGTCGAATCCCGCTGAACATTGACTTATTCTGATATCCATGGCGATATTCCTCATTTTTTTCTTGCCCATCATATTTGGCGGGGATATATTTGCAATGATCGATCCGGCTGTATAGCCGGGGGAGATGAGGGTGCATCAAGACCGCAGGAGATAGAAACTCATATCTGCGGATTTCGGCGGAAAATGGCCGCACCCCTCTTATAGTTATTGATGAAAGGCCGATCTTACTAAAGTAGGGCGATTAGCTCAGATGGTTAGAGTACTTGCTTGACATGCAAGGGGTCACTGGTTCAATTCCAGTATCGCCCACCATTTTAGAGGAGGAGCGGCAGTTAATCTTCAAAGATGATAGATTATTGATGGCTGCTCCTCCAGGGTAGTCTATTTTTATTTATGGCGAAAATGAAAATTAAATTTCCCGACCAGTCGACAAAGGATTTTGACGGCCCGCTGACTCCTGCGGAGATCGCAAAGTCGATCTCCAACAGTCTGGCCAAAAGGGCTCTGGTTGCAGTTGTCGACGGAAGGGTGGTCGATCTCTCATATCCGATCTCCCGTGATAGCTCCGTTAGAATTCTCACCTTTGACGATCCGGAAGGAAGAGAAATTTTCTGGCATTCGTCGGCCCACCTTATGGCATCGGCGGTTCTGGAGCTTTTCCCCGAAGCTAAACTGGCCATCGGCCCCGCCATACCGGACGATTTCTCTTCTCGATTCTACTATGACCTGGATCTGCAGCACAAGCTGACGGACAAAGATCTGAATGCCATCGAAAAAAAGATGCAGCAGATCGTTAAGAAAAACCATCCCTTCACGAGAAGCGAGAAAAGCAGGGTGGAAGCGATCGCCGAATTCGGAAAAGAGAATGATATTTATAAGGCCGAGATGGCCTCCGAAATGGAGGATCAGAACGTCAGCTTTTACTCCCACGGTGATTTCGTTGATATGTGCCGGGGGCCGCATATCCCTGCCACAGGGCTCATCAAGGCCATAAGACTCCTTTCGGTTGCGGGTGCATACTGGCGCGGCGATGAAAACAAAAAAATGCTCCAGCGAATCTATGGGGTTGCCTTTCCAGAGAAAAAGATGCTCGACGAGCACCTCGAAAGAATCGAGGAGGCTAAAAAGAGGGATCATCGTTTCCTGGGGCGCGACCTCGACCTGTATTCTATAGCAGATTCTGTTGGTTCGGGCCTGGTGTTGTGGCATCCTCGAGGCTCGCTGATAAGACATATAATAGAGTCTTTCTGGACGGAGGAGCATTTCAAGAACGGCTACGAAATCGTTTATACACCTCATATAGCCAAGCTCGATCTCTGGCGTAAATCGGGGCATACCGACTTCTACTCGGAAAGTATGTATGCTCCCATGCCGATAGAGGATGTCGAATACGAAATCAAACCGATGAATTGCCCTTTCCATATCCAGATCTATCGTTCGAGAACCAGAAGCTATCGCGACCTGCCGATCAGATGGGCCGAACTCGGCACGGTTTACCGCTACGAACGTTCGGGAGTTCTTCACGGGCTTATGCGGGTGCGTGGTTTTACACAGGACGATGCCCATATCTTCTGCCGGCCGGATCAACTGGAGGAGGAGTTGGTGAGGACCATCGAGTTCAACCTTTTCTTCTTACGGACATTCGGTTTTTCCGAATATGATGTTTACCTGTCGACCAGGCCGGAAAAGTATGTCGGCACCATTGAGGGCTGGGATCGGGCTACGGACGCTTTGAAGACGGCCCTGGAGAAAACGGAGTTGGACTATAAGATCGATCCGGGCGAGGGCGTCTTTTATGGCCCTAAAATCGATATTAAAATCAAGGATAATCTCGGACGTTCCTGGCAGTGTACCACCATTCAGGTCGATTTTAATCTTCCGGAGCGGTTCGGAATCGAATATATTGCAGAAGGTGGCTCCCGCGAGCAGCCGATCATGATACACAGGGCGCTTCTGGGATCTATTGAACGTTTCTTCGGTGTTCTGATAGAGCAATATGCCGGAAACTTTCCTGTCTGGCTGGCGCCCGAGCAGATACGCGTCTTGACCGTTACGGATCAATGGAGCCGGTACGCCGAGGACGTTGCCAGAGAGTTCAGGGAGGCCGGGCTAAGGGTTGGAATAGATCTTTCAAGCGAGAAAATCGGTAAGAAAATTCGAAACGCTGAAAATATGAAGATCCCGTACATGGCTGTAGTGGGCAAGAATGAGGCCGATGATAAGGGAGTCTCGTTGCGAAAACACAGGGTGGGGGATATGGGCGGACATTCCATAGACCAGGCCATAAAAATGCTTAAATCTGAAGAGAGTTCGAAGAAAATAGATTCCCAATAATTTTTACTGGAGGTAAGAGAATAGCACAGGAAACATTCACTAAGAGAAATCGAAGGATCAGGGTGCCCGAGGTCAGGTTGATTGACCATGACGGTACCCAGGTAGGCATCGTCCCGACATCCCGCGCCCTTGAAATCGCTATCGATAAGGGCCTGGATCTGGTGGAGGTCGCCGCCAAAGCTAATCCGCCGGTCTGTAAGATAATGGACTATGGCAAATATCTGTACGAGAATTCGAAGAAGGCTAAGGCAGCCAAAAAGAAACAACATCAGGTTCACTTAAAGGAGATGCGTTTCAGGCCCAAAACCGAGGAGCATGATTATCAGTTTAAACTAAAACATGTCCGCGAGTTCTTGGAACAGGGAGCCAAGGTAAAGACCTTCATCATTTTCAGAGGGCGCGAAATGGCCCATAAGGAGATGGGCTATAGAATCCTGGACCGGTTGAAAGTAGATCTGGCGGATATGGCCGAACCGGAATCGGAATCGAAAATGGAAGGGCGGCATCTTTCTCTGATGTTTATGCCTACGCTCAAGAAAAAATAAGAATTATCCGGTCTAGACGGGCCTTCTGAGAAACGAAGATAGATTTTTGTTGCATGCCGGGCTCGGATATTATATAGTATCGGTTTAGAGGAGATCTGATGCCAAAGATAAAGACCAATAGATCAGCAGCCAAGAGGTTTAAGAAGACAGGGACCGGCAAGATCAAGAGGCGCAAGCCGTTCGCCGGTCATATACTTACGAAGAAAACCACCAAGCGAAAACGCAACCTGCGTCAATCGACTCTGGTTCATAAGAGCGATGAGGGACGTGTTAACAGGATGATACCGTACTGAGGCAAATCCGTCCGGTACTGGAGTAATTATGCCAAAGGTAAGAAACAAAGTAGCTGCACACCGGCGGCACCGAAAGGTATTGAGTGCCGCCCGAGGTAATTACGGTGGACGCAGCAGGTTGTACAGGACAGCCCGCGAGACAGTTCAGAAAGGGCTGGCCTATGCATATCGCGATAGACGGAATAGGAAAAGGGATTTTAGAAGATTGTGGATAATCAGGATTAACGCCGCTGCCAGGCAAAACGGCATGTCATATTCAACATTTATTTTCAATTTGAAAAAAGCCGGCGTTGACTTGAATAGGAAAATGCTTGCTGATATAGCGGCCAGAGATTCGGCGGCTTTTAAGGAGTTGGCGAAACTGGCCAGCAGCGGGTGATCCCTACCGCGTCTTTGCGTTGTCACCTATAATCTACCTGGCGGGCTTTGGGAGCAAAAGCCCGTCTTGACATTATGACCGACTTTTTGAAATCGCTTGATGGCCTGGAGCAAGAGGCCATACAGGCCCTGAAAGATATCAAAGACAAGGCCTCTCTCGACGCGGCCGCGGCCTCTTATCTCGGGCGCAAGGGTAAGCTAACGGAGATATCGCGGAAGCTGGGAGCGCTTGATCCTGAATCGAGGCCTGCGGCCGGGGCACGTTTAAATCAGTTCAAGAAGAGACTCGCAGACCTGATTGAAGCCAGGGCCGAGAGTCTGAAAGGCAAGGTCGAACCCGAGGCGTCTTTCGATTATACTCTACCCGGGCGAAGATCCTTCGTCGGCAGGAAACATCCCCTCATGCAGACCGTGGAAAGAACCGTTAGCATATTCCGCGGAATGGGGTTTGCAGTCGCCACGGGCCCCGATATCGATACCGATTTCTATAATTTCGATGCCCTGAATACCCCCGAGGATCATCCGGCGCGTGATCTGTCGGACACCTTTTATGTTGAAAAGGGGATACTTCTTCGAACTCACACTTCCACCGTCCAGATTCGCACTATGCAGGCTCAGAGACCGCCGGTCAGAATCATATCCCCCGGACGCTGCTATCGATCAGATGCCTTCGATGCATCGCATTCGCCCGTGTTTTTCCAGTGTGAGGGATTATATGTGGATCGTAATGTGACGTTCGGCGACATGAAAGGGGTCATTATTGCGTTTGCAAAGGAGATGTTCGGGCCGGATGTCAAAGTGCGGTTCAGGCCACACTTCTTTCCTTTCACCGAGCCGTCGGTCGAATACGATTTTTCCTGCATGCTCTGTGGTGGCAAGGGATGCCGGGTCTGCAAGTATAATGGATGGCTTGAAATCTCAGGCGCCGGAATGGTGGACCCGGAGGTATTCAAGGCCGTGGATTATGATCCTGAGGAATTTACCGGATACGCATTTGGCATGGGAATGGACCGCATAACCATGCTCCGATACAGGATTGGAGATATAAGGCTCTTGTACGATAATGACATCAGATTCTTAAGGCAGTTTTGATGAAGATTTCATACAACTTCCTTAAAACAATGATAGACTTCGATTGGCCCGCCGATGAGTTGGCAACCAGGCTTACTATGTCAGGCAGCGAGGTCGAATCCGTCGAACGGATGGGAACGGATATCGATGGAATCATTGCAGCTAAGGTCACCTCCGTGGAAAAAATCGCCGGATCTGATAAACTGACACTATGCCAAATTTACGACGGACAGGAAAGCTGCCCGGTCGTCTGCGGCGCCCCGAATGTGGCCAAAAATCAGATAGTCCTATTCGCGCCCCCCGGCTCAAAAATACCCGGGATGACGCTCGAGAAGACGGTTGTTCATGGAGTTGAATCATCGGGCATGATCCTCTCGGAGGCTGAGATAAAATTGTCCGACAATGAAGATGAAATTGCCGTCTTGCCACCGGATATAGAACCCGGTGTCAGGCTCCAGAAGATAGTCGATTATAGAGATACGATATTCGAGTTGGAGATCACGCCAAACCGCCCGGATTGCCTGTCCCATATAGGAATCGCGCGGGAGATTCAAGCTCTCGGGGGCGGCAAATTAAGGTCTCCATCTACTGATCTGCTTGAGATCGCTGAACCCGCAGCGGCTGCCTTAAAAATTAACATTGATGATCCTGACGGCTGTACCCGCTACACAGGGCGCATTATCAAGGATGTGAAAATCGGTCCTTCGCCTCTCTGGCTCAAAATGATCGTCTATTATCTGGGCATGCGGCCGATCAACAACGTCGTCGATATTACGAATTATGTCATGATGGAACTCGGCCATCCTCTACATGCCTTCGATTACGACCTATTCTCAAGGCCAGAAGTACTGGTCAGGCGCGCTAAAGCCGGCGAGGAATTTATGACCCTCGATCGCATTGGCCACACCCTCGGGGAAGAGCATCTTATGATAACCGATGGTGAACTGAGCGTTGCCATCGCCGGTATAATGGGAGGCGAAAAATCGGAGGTCTCGGAGAATACGTCAAATATATTGTTGGAGTCCGCATATTTCGATCCCATCCGAATCCGGCGCGGCTCCAAATCTCTCGACCTGACAACCGAATCCTCGCGTCGATTCGAGAGGGGCGCCGACCCCAATATGGCTCCGGTCGCGAACAACCGGGCCTGTAAACTCATATCAGAAATTGCAGGCGGAAAGATCCTGAAGAGTATGGTCGATGCCAATCCCGGGCCCTTCGTCCCGGTTAAGATCGAATTGAGACCATCGAGGGTAAATCGTCTTCTCGGCTTGAAGATCCGGACTAACAGGATGGTACAAGTTCTGAAGAGTCTCGATATTGAAGTTAAGATTAACGGCGATATCATTGCCGAACAGCCGAGTTTCAGACCGGATCTAACCCGGGAGATAGATCTGATCGAGGAGATAGCAAGGATATATGGCCTTGACGATATCCCCGCAGTCTTCAGGCCCGGCGGCGATCTGGCCACAGCCGAAACTCGACCACAGAGAATCGGTGAACTGCTAAGATCTCACCTGGCAGGCGCCGGAGCGACTGAAATATTCCCATTATCCCTGGTAGATTCCAAGACTACGGAACGTTTTGGATTATCAGATTCCGCTGTGAAGCTTGTAAACCCGATCTCGGAAGAGATGGCGGTTGTCAGGCCGAATCTGATACTCTCCATGCTTCCTGTTATCAGGAGGAATCTGAATTTCCGAGAAAAGGATCTACTCTTATTCGAGCTCGGCAGTGTCTATAATCCGGTGGGCAAAGGGCAATTGCCGCAGCAGGGAACCAATCTCATAATAGCCTTGACCGGTCTTGAATCATCCATTTTCTGGGGTGATAGCCCTCGCACCAGGGATCTATTCTCGATAAAGGGTATAGTGGAGAACCTGGCCGATTATCTGAAGATAGGTCCGGTCAAACTAAAGCCGGCTGCCCATTTCGCATTTGAACAAACCCGCTCTTTTGAGGTATATTGTAACGAAACTATGATAGGCCATCTGGGGAGGCTTTCTGAGAAGGGCTGCTCGATAGCCGATATCAAGGGAGAAGTTTATCTGACTGAGTTGAACTTTGAGATGATGGTGGATCTTGCTCCGGAGACGCTATCGATGCAGGAACTGGATCGATTTCCGTCGGCCGACAGGGATATAGCTGTTATCGTGGATGATACCGTCCAATCTGAGACTATAAGGCAAGCCATTGCTCGAAATGGCGGCGGGTTAGTCGATACCGTTTGGATATTTGATTTATACCGAGGTGGAAATATCCCCGAAGGGAAAAAGAGTCTAGCATACGGTATCAAGTTCAGGCTGCCGGATAGGACTCTGACGGATGAAGAGGTTGACCGGGCTCAAGACAGGATAGTCAGCGCGCTAAGGGAGAAGTTCGGCGCGCAATTGAGAAGCTGAGATTATATGGATCTGAAAACAATATCCGATTTAGAAGACAAAATCGGCCGGGCAGTTGAGATGCTCGCCGATTTGAAAAATGAAAAGGTCAGGCAAAAAAAGGAGAATGAGAAGCTAAAAAGTCAATTTGATGAATATCGAAAGAAAGTTGAAAAATCTAAAGCCCTGGCTTCCAGGCCGGGTTTTGATAGCCGGAAGATCAAAGATAGACTCGAGAAACTTGCTGGAAAACTGGCGGCTTTAGAGGACAGTTGGAGTTGAATATATAGCGGGCGCTAAATTGGAGAAAACGAGTGTGACAGTAACGATCTTCGGTAGAGAATACAGCATAAAATCGGAGGTCGATCCGGATCATATAAAAAAGGCTGCAGGCTACCTCGATTCTAAGATGCAGGAGATTGCGGACAGCTACCCGAACATCTCGGAAAATCGCGTAGCGGTCCTGGCGGCGTTAAACATTACCTATGAACTCTCTCAATCACCGGGCGAACCCGGGGATCAAGCCGCCGCCGAAGAAATAATTATCCGGCTCACTCAAAAGCTCTCCGACGTTTTGTAATTTGATATAAGCGTCCGCCCCTCTGGAGGAACAATGGAACCGATTTATTACCTGGTCGGGGCAGGGATCGCTATTCTGGCATTCCTGATAGGCCTTTTGATCTCGCGAAAAACCGGAGAAGGCAGGATCGCGAATGCTGAGTCCCTGGCAACCAAAATCGTTGCCGAAGCGGAGAAATCCGCCGAGATTAAAAAGAAAGAAACAATCCTTGAGGCAAAGGACGAGTGGTTCAAATCAAAGCAGAAATTCGAGCGGGAAACTCAATCGAGGAAAGAGGAGATTGCCAAACTTGAACGCGCCCTTGCGGGTAAAGAGAGCAATCTCAATCGCAAGGTTGACATCCTCGATAAGAAAGAAAGGGATATCCAGCATAGGGACAAGACCCTCTCAATCAAAGAGAAAGCCACCGAAACCAAAGAGAGAGAACTGGACCGGCTGATCGCGGATCAAAATACCCAGCTCGAAAAGATCGCCGGAATGACATCCGACGAAGCCAAGAAACTGCTCATCTCGAATCTCGAGGCCGTGGCCCGGCGAGAAGCCGCTTCTATGATTAAGGAGATCAAGGACGAGGCCGAACGAACAGCCGAGAAGGAAGCCAAGGATATCATTATTCAGGCCATCCAGAGATGCGCTGCCGATCACGCCGCCGAATCCTGCGTCTCGGTGGTTAACCTGCCGACCGATGAAATGAAGGGCAGGATAATCGGTCGTGAGGGACGCAACATCCGCTCTTTCGAAACTGCCACCGGGATCGACGTTATAGTCGACGATACTCCCGAAGCCGTTATCTTATCCGGCTATGATCCTATAAGGCGTGAGGTGGCCAGGATGGCGCTCGAAAAACTCATAATCGATGGCCGCATCCATCCGTCGCGTATAGAAGAGGTCGTAACCAAAGCGGATAAAGAGATGGAGGTTATAATCCGCGAGACCGGCGAACAGGCCTGTTTTGATGTAGGTGTCCACGGTGTTCATCCGGAGATAGTGAAGCTCCTCGGAAAACTCCATTTCCGGACAAGCTACGGGCAAAATGTTCTTCAACATTCCAAGGAGGTTGCTATCCTCTGCGGCATAATGGCTGCTGAGCTTGACATTGACGGCACTATTGCCAAGAGGGCCGGGTTGCTCCATGATATCGGCAAGGCAATCGACCGCGAGACGGAGGGAACACATACTCAGATCGGTGTGGAGTTCGCGTCTAAATTCAATGAGAACCAGATAGTATTGAACTCCATCGCCAGTCACCATGAAGACGTTCCCATGGAGAGTCCTTATGCTGTACTGGTGCAGGCTGCCGACGCCGTTTCCGGGGCACGCCCCGGAGCGAGACGGGAGACGCTGGAAGGATATATCAAACGTCTTGAGAAGCTCGAGGAGATGGCCGATAGCTTCAAGGGCGTCGCCAAGGCTTATGCCATTCAGGCAGGACGCGAGATCAGGGTAATAGTGGAATCAGAGCAAATTGATGATTTGGCCAGCTCTAATCTGGCCAGCGAGATCGCCAGAAAAATAGAGTCTGAAATGGAATATCCGGGCCAGATAAGGGTCACGGTGATAAGAGAGGTGCGGACCGTGGATTATGCCAGGTAATCGAATCTGGATGTTTTGCAGGTTATTTCCGTGTGAGCTTTTCAAGAAAGGTAAACTTTGAAAGTCCTGTTCGTTGGAGACGTAAATGGCAAACCGGGGCGGAAATGCCTCGAAGACTATCTATACGAATGCAGAAAAAATCATGTCAAATATGATTTCGTAATAGCAAACGTTGAAAATGCCGCCGGGGGCTTCGGTCTGACGAAAGATATTTCCCGAAAGATGCTGGAATCCGGGGTCGACTGTCAGACCTCCGGCAATCATATCTGGGATAAGAAAGAAATCTATCCGTATTTCGAGGTGGAACCGCGCTTACTGCGTCCCGCAAACTACCCGTCAGGCGCTCCCGGGCTGGGATATAACATCTATGATACCAATGATGGCGAAAAAATAGCCGTCATAAATCTCCAGGGGCGCATTTTCATGTGGAATATCGATTGCCCCTTTAAGACAATGGATAGAATACTCTCCGAGATCCCGGCCGAAACCAGGGTTATTTTCATCGATTTCCACGCCGAGGCCACCTCCGAGAAGCAGGCTCTGGGATGGTATCTTAATGGACGTGTGTCCGCTGTGATCGGGACACATACCCATGTCCAGACGGTTGATGAGAGAATACTCTCCGGCGGCACGGCTTTCATTAGCGACGTCGGCATGACCGGCCCCTACGATTCGGTGATCGGGGTTGAAATCGATGACGCTCTTTACAGGATCGTATCCGGTCTTCCCAATAGATTCACCATCGCCCAGAACGATATAAGATTCGCAGCCGTCGTAGTGGATATCGATCCCGCCACCGGTAAGGCATTATCTATCGAGAGAATCTTTCGACCCGTGAATACCGGAGACGATCCGGATCGCAAACAGGAAAGATTTTGATGCCTGCAGAGATAATCGACGGCAAGAAGATTGCCTTGCAGATTAGATCCGAGCTGAAGAAAAATATCATATCATTAGAAGAGAAGGGTATTGTCCCCGGCCTGGCCGCGGTTTTGGTCGGTGATAATCCGGCCTCCGCCATATACGTGAAAATGAAGGCTAATGCTTGCAAGGATATCGGCATTTATTCTGAAGTTATCAAAAAGGATAAAACCTGCTCTCATCAGGAGCTTCTCGAACTTGTCGACCAGCTAAATAATCGCGATGATATAGATGGAATACTGGTTCAGTCCCCGTTGCCTGATCAGATCGGCGAGGCGGCCATAACTTTCGCCATCGATCCCCAAAAGGATGTCGACGGTTTCCATCCGGTCAATCAGGGCCTGCTTCTGGCGGGGCGTGCTGCCTTCGAGCCGGCCACTCCCATGGGCGTTATGGAGCTTCTGGAGCGTTCGGGAAATAATCCTGCCGGAAAAGAGGTCGTTATCCTGGGCCGGGGGTTTCTGGTGGGTCGCCCCTTATCGGTGATGCTTTCATTGAAGGCTAAGAGCGCCAATGCAACCGTTACCATCTGCCACACAGGAACAAAGGATATATCGTTGCATACAAAAAGAGCGGACATAATCATCGCCGCCATGGGCAAGGCCCGGTTTCTCAAGGCCGATATGGTTAAGCCGGGGGCGGTTGTTATCGACGTCGGCACCAACCAGATCGCTGATCCGACTCATCCCAAAGGGAAGAGGCTGGTGGGCGATGTCGATTTCGACTCGGTCAAAGAAGTGGCCGGCGCAATAACGCCGGTTCCCGGGGGCGTCGGTCCCATGACAATCGCCTCATTGCTGAGGAACACGCTCAAGGCCTGCAAGAGCAGGCACGGAATCATTTAGAATGACCCATAAGATTTATTCTATAACCGAGTTAACCGGAGAACTTAAACAAATACTCGAGGGCGCCTTTCCGAAGATCTGGGTCGAAGGTGAAATCTCAAACTACTTAAAACACTCATCGGGGCATCGGTATTTTACGATGAAGGACCAGAATGCTCAACTCCGATGCGTGATGTGGCGGTGGATGGGCAGCCACCTCATTTTCGAGCCGCAGGATGGTCTGAAGGTCAGGGCATCCGGGCAGGTCACAGTTTATGAAAAATCAGGGCAATACCAGCTAATTGTAACGTCGATACAGCCTGTCGGTATCGGCGAACTAGAATTGGCTTTCCAGCAATTGAAGAATAAGCTTGAGGAGGAGGGGCTATTCGATCCCGAGCATAAAATCCCCATACCGGAATTCCCGAATCGAATCGGAGTGGTGACATCGCCGACCGGTGCCGCCATCAGGGATATTCTGACTATTACTGCACGGCGCGCTCCGTGGGTGGAAATTATTCTTTGGCCGGTGCTGGTTCAGGGCGAGGGTGCAGCTAGTCAAATCGCTCATGCCATCGCGGGATTCAATAAGCTGGATCTGGTGGATGTCATAATAGTCGGCCGCGGCGGAGGATCCCTCGAGGATCTCTGGGCCTTCAACGAAGAGGAGGTTGCCCGGGCCATATACGATTCGGACATCCCGGTCATCTCTGCAGTCGGTCATGAAATAGATTTCTCGATTTCCGATTTCGTAGCCGATCTGCGCGCTCCCACTCCGTCAGCGGCGGCGGAGATTGCAGTTCCCGATGGCGAGGAGTTGCTGTCGCGCATCGATGGTTATCTCGAAAACATATTATCATCAATGATGGATCTGATCGAGCAGGAGCAGGGGCGATTGGATGATATCCTGTCGCGTTACGGTCTCAGGAGGCCGCTGGAGATTATCGCCCAGAGGGCCCAGCGTTGCGATGATCTCTCCCATTTACTGGACGTCCAGATGTCGCATCGCATGCAGATCTTCATGAATCGCTCGCAAACGCTATTTGAGAAGCTGGAGATGGTCTCCCCGAAAGCGGTCATGAAGCGGGGATATTCCTACGCCCGCGATCAGAAGGGCGAGGCCGTAAAAAGCTTCAAACAGGTTGCAATCGACGATAAAATCGATATAATTCTACATGAGGGCGGCCTGCAAACCAGGGTTACCCGTATCGACCCGAAATCCCCAACCCGTACGGGGGAGAAGAAGCGCGATGGCTAAGACTTTGACCGGCAAGATGTATTATTCCATCTCCGAGGCTGCCGTCATGGTCGGGGTGGAAGCATATGTCCTTCGCTTCTGGGAAAAGGAGTTCCCGCAGATAAAGCCGCGCAAGAATCGCGCCGGCAACAGAATCTACAAACCGTCCGATATCAAGCGGGTCAAGCGGATCAAGCGTCTGCTCCACGACGATGGCTACACTATCGAGGGCGCCAAAAATCTCTTGAAGCGCGAGGCGGGGGAGGCCGGCGCCGATCCTCGTGCCGAAGAGGTCCGGGACCTGCTCCGCGAGATCAGAATCGAGTTGGAGAAGATCATCAAACTTTTGCCTTGATATGAACCATTTCTGTATTATTATGAATTATTGTCGGGGCGTGGCGCAGCCTGGTTAGCGTGCTTGCTTGGGGTGCAAGTGGTCGGCCGTTCAAATCGGCTCGCCCCGACCAGATAATTAACACAATCTAATAAAAAAAGTTTATAGCGGTGGCAGGTCTCCTTCTAGGTCGTCTGACTGAATGTCAGAGTCGAAAGCGCTTGATTTTTCTGCATTACTGGTTAAATTTAATAGGAATATGTCTTGCTATGTAACTTCTGATAACTTATCGGATTGTTGTTAGCAGGCAGGTCAACGGAGATCATAAAAGAGGACGTTGCCATGAAAACTGTTAAGATAATTCTAATTGGGTTTACGCTTCTATCATTGGCATCGATCGGTTTTGTAGAGGGTTTGGCTCAAAATCCTGCCCCGACCACCACTGGGATGGGATCGTGGCCGTTCTCAAGCAGGCACATCTTAAACCCGGTTATTCAGGAGATGGTCGATTCGGTATCGCCGGATATTATAATCTCCAACCTGGAGGATGTGGTCGGCTTCTACACCCGCCAGACAAATTCGGATACTCTCTCTCCCGATATCGGCATCGGGGCAACCAGGCGGTGGATTTACGGGCAATTCGAGGAATACCGGGACGACCCCGAAGCCTTCGCGCTCGAGCCGGACTATTTCACGTTCAACGCTACGGTTTGCGGTATCGCCGGCGAGCATCGTAACGTCATGGCTACGTTGCCGGGGACTGCGACGCCGGAGCGGCACTTCGTCGTCATGGGGCATATGGATGGACGAACGATAAACGTGTGCGACGCTGTTTCCTTCGCACCGTCGGCCAATGACGATGGCAGCGGTACGGTGGTGGCTATGGAAGTGGCACGCGTTATGAGCCGCTACTCATTCGAATCGACCGTCAACGTTATGATTGTAACCGGTGAGGATCAGGGTCTTTACGGCAGCACGGCCTACGCCCAGTGGGCGGTCGATCAGGGTATGATGATAGGTGCGGCGATAACCAACGACGTCGTGGGAAATATTGAGGGATGTGAAAATCCCTCCTGTCCTCCCGGGGAACCGGTGATTATCGATAGTACCTCGGTTCGGCATTTTTCGGGTACGCCGGATACGGGCCTGTCCCGCCAGCTTTCCCGATATATGAAACTCAAAGCGCTGGAATATGTCCCGGACTTCACCATCGATCTGATCCTGGCGCGGGATCGTCCCGGCCGCTCGGGTGATCACATACCGTTTCACGATCGTGGATACGCCGCCGTGCGATTCACGGAAGCGAATGAAAACGGTGATGGAAGCGGCAACAACGGAAGGCAGCACAACGAATTCGATATTATATCTGAGATGAATACGAACGCCGGATATATGGCAAACATCGCCAGAATCAACATTGCAGGCATAGCCGGCCTGGCGCTTGCCCCGGAGACGCCCGGTGGACTCGAGACCGGTAACGTTGGAGATGGCTCGACTGTAATCCTCTCCTGGCCCGCAGAACAGACCGAGCCGGATTTCGCAGGCTACCGGGTTGCGGTTCGCCCCGTAGGACAGCTATTTTATACGGATATTTTCGATGCGGAAGATGAAAACGAATATACTCTATCCGGCCTTCTCGAGGGCCAGACTGTATATCTCAGTATATCTGCGTATGACACCGATGAGAACGAAAGTGTCTTTTCCGAAGAGGTCTCATTTACACCATCGAGCGTACCGGTAGCGCCGGAGGATCCGGACGCCACCTCGGAGGAGAATGGGATACAACTCGATTGGACGCCCAGCAACGAGCTTGATATCGATGGCTATGGTATCTACCGCATGGAAACAGGGCAGGGCGATCCCGAACTCATATATACCGTCTCTCACCCTGCGTCCGAGTGGTACGACGATACGGTTTCGCCCCATGTTTTATACACGTATTATATCACCGCCATAGACGTTGATCAAAATGAGAGCGGTTTCTCCGATCCTGTACTGGGACAACTCGCCACGCACGACAACGGCATTATCATCATCGATGGGACATTGGACGGTTCAGGCGGCCCGCTACAGCCTACCGACGACCAGGTCGATGACTACTACGATATGATTCTCGCCGGTTTTAACATCGGAGGACAGTGGGATGTTGTCGACAGCAACTCGGCCGGATTGCGATTCAGCGACGCTCATCTGGCTCCCTTCTCCGTGGCGGTTCTGCACTGCGATAGGCTTAACGCCCAGCTTCAGCAGGATACGACCGCCTTACGTAAGTATCTCGATAACGGGGGCCGCCTTTTCTTGAGTGGATGGAACCTCTCATATGCGCTGGCAGGGAACACATCCGATTTTACAGTCTTTCCTCCGGGCAGCTTTTTCAGGGAGTATCTCAAGGTGGACTCGCTGGGCGTCTCGGAGGTTTCAAATCAGGATTTTGTGAGCGCCCCGTCACTGATGCCCTCAATTTACCCCGATCTCGTGATCGATAGCGCCAAGGTGCCGATCTTTGATCATCGCCTGCTGAAAATGGAGGCTTTTCTTGCACCCCTGGTCGATGAGCCGCTGACTGAGCCTCTCTACATTTATGAATCGTCAATGGGTGATGAGTTCCGATTGCACGGGGAACCGGTTGCCCTCAGGTATCTTGACGCTGATCTTCAGCTTGTCGTTTTCGACGTGCCTCTCTTTTTCATCCTGCAGGAACCGGCTACAGCTGCCGCGCGGCAAGCCTTAACCGATCTGGGGGAGATACCGCTTGGAATCGTCGATAATAATCCTTCGCAAGTTCCGGGGAGATTCGAACTGTCCGCCGGCTATCCGAATCCCTTCAATTCCTCTACGGTTCTCTGTTACAGCCTGCCGCAATCATCGGAGATAACTATCTCGATCTATAATCTCCTTGGCCAGAAACTGTCCACCATCTATAAAGGCATTCAGCAGCCGGGCGACCATACCGTCACCTGGAACGCCACGGATTTCCCCTCCGGCATCTATTTCGCACGCCTGGAGACTAAGGACGCATCCGAGAGTATAAAACTGCTTTTGCTGAAATAAAGCCTGATTCTGCAACGCCATAACAGATTCCTGTAAACCAAAATTGACAGATTTTCCTTGACAGATCGAAAATAGGGGGTAAATTACATATTAGATACTCCATTATGGAGGAATAGAAGTGAAGTCTCTAAGCTTATATTTTGTTTCCCTTATCGCCATATTGGCCCTTGTGGTTCCCCCGGCCCACGCCGACTACCACTACGCCAGCCATGAGGGGAGCGACGAATACCCCTATACATCTTGGGAGACCGGGGCCTGGCTCATACAGGACGCGGTGGATGCCACCGATCCCCGTGATACGCTGTATATAGGCTCCGGGGATTGGTTTGAGGCGGTGGCCACCGACGTGTATGATTCTATAGCTATTATCGGTATGGGAATGGACAGCACCTTCTGCCACACCGACGAACATCATGTGACGGTCATGGTCACTGATTACGGCTGTTCGGTCGAGGGCATTACATTCTGGCATGATGATAATTGGAAGTGCCTCCGAGCCAGGGCGTTCGCCGATATATCCGTGAAAAATTGTAAGTTCCTCAATTCATGGGTCGGCGTTGAGGTGTCGGGCGGGCCCACGACAATTACTGACTGCATTTTTGACAGTTGCCGAAGATCGATATTCCTTCCGGGTTGGCGAGGAGATTATTTTATAAGTAACAACCTTATACTAAATGGGTATGAAAATGAGGCTATGTTGCTTCGAGTCCGATCAGCGATTGTCGAAAACAATATCATTATCAATTCGGATGACAATATGGATGGGATGCATGGTACATCTGCAATTATAAGAAACAATATAGTGATAAACGGTTCACGGGGAATAGCGGTCGATTTTGACAGCGTCTATAACAACGTAGTTATGAATATCAATTTCCCGAGCGTATCAAACTGGGGTATTGTGAATTCGGGGTATCCTTTTGATGTCGATTCTATTTTCAACAATTCCATAACAGGCTGTATTATTGGAGTGTTGGTCCACAGTCCCATATACATAAGCCATAACAACTTCCGGGACAACGATACGTATATATATAATTCGGAAAATCATCAGATTGATTCCGTCGGGAACATCTACTCATACCCAATGTATTATTCCGAAGAAGATCTTCATCTGCAGGCGTTTTCTCCGCTTATAGATGCCGGCGATCCTAACTACTTCGATATTAACGGTTCCAGATCCGATATAGGGGCTTATGGAGGGCCTTATGGGGAGTCATACGAATACCAGGATTTGCCTCCGGAGATCCCCGACAGCCTATCGGCAATCGTAAGCTACGAAGATTCCACTATTTATTTAAACTGGCTTTATAATTATGAGGCTGATTTCAGCAACTATATGCTTCATCGCTCGGAGGAATCTGGCTTCGAACCCGATTATATGAATCTCATCGCCGAGCCGGAAACATCTTATTATGAGGACAATGATTGGGTATTCGGGCAGGATTATTACTATAGAATAGCCTCTATGGACAGCCAGGGGAATACCTCGGAGTATTCTGAGGAACTGGCAGTCATTCAGACGGGTGTAGACGAAACCGGGGGTTCTCAAATACCGTTCTTGACGGAGCTGCGGAATAATTATCCCAATCCCTTTAACAGCAGCACTACCATTGTCTATTCTGTTGCCAACCTGGGTCCTATCCCGGCCAGGATCGAAATAGGCATCTACGATATTTCCGGCAGGAAGGTAAGGACATTGATAGATGAAAGGATGGGCGTCGGGGTCTATAGAGCCATCTGGGACGGCAAGACCGACGACGGGCGTGAGTGCTCCTCGGGTGTATATTTTGCCCGAATAAATCAATGGGGTCTCGATCTTAACGGGAGACCTGTGAAACTGATGTTGATTCGATGAAGGGAGGGAATCAGATGTTGAGGATTTTCAAGATTGTCATAACGATCATTGTGATTTCCTATGCTGCTTATGGAATCATAAGGGCGGACAACGAGTTGCCGTTCGGGGCGTGGTCATCGCAGCATGCGGATAAAGTAGATCCCTACGATGACGATATGCTGACCACGCTTCACGACAGTCTCGGTTTCAATGTCTGGAACTCGGGTGGTTTTAACGAGTATCAGGTCGGTCGCTGGTATAATAATGGGATCATGTCGATTCCGGTAGGTATTTACGCTGACGATGATGGTATATTGATAGATTCTTTGACTGAGGCCCATTACAAATATTCGCTGGCGCAATACTTGATAGTCCAGGCGGAGGATGAATCGTCGGACTACAAGTTTGAGACCAGGAATGGCACAATCGAGGATGACACCATTCTGGTATTCAGCGAGCCGGATACGGTGATGCTGGATAGCCTTGTCGTTACCCAGACGCGTACTGAACATGCCTTGCATGGTTGGCACATCAATGTTCGTTATTCGCCTTATCTAAGGATGGGTTATCTTCGAGAGAGCTGGACGAATTCCAGCGATATCCTGGGCAGGTTTCGTGTGATACCTATAGATGACACTACGGTGGCCAGGCTGGACACCGTTATAACAGCCGGGGACTTGCCGTCCGATTCGACATTAACGCTTTTGTCTCTGGGTGATTACACAATCAGGGACGACAACTGGAAAGCGAAAAATATGAGATTTCAATTTATAAAGCCCGATTCGCACACGGTTATGATCGACTATTTCAAGGTCCACTGCCAGGAGGGCGCCAGATTAGTGGAAGATGGTGACTACGATGACCTTCTGGTGGAATATTTAATTCGTGGTAGTTCTGTCGACGATAGATTCAGATGGAGTTTCAAATGCGAGCTGCCGACGGAAAACCGGTTCGTTTATAATCATTTGGACAGCCTTTTATGGGTTGCGGCCAGGGAACTGAGGTTGGCTGAGATGAGGGCCATGCGGGACGGCCGATCGATACTGATAGGAGATTAGAGGAATGCTCGCTTTGAAGATAAAGAACAAGCGTGTAAACTCCGTAATATTAACTCCGATTCTCACGATGCTTACTCTGGCGAGTCTGGCTTCCCCCGCCCGTGCCGACTACCACTACGCCAGCCATGAGGGGAGCGACGAATACCCCTATACATCTTGGGAGACCGGGGCCTGGCTCATACAGGACGCGGTGGATGCCACCGATCCCCGTGATACGCTGTATATAGGCTCCGGGGATTGGTTTGAGGCGGTGGCCACCGACGTGTATGATTCTATAGCTATTATCGGTATGGGAATGGACAGCACCTTCTGCCACACCGACGAACATCATGTGACGGTCATGGTCACTGATTACGGCTGTTCGGTCGAGGGCATTACATTCTGGCATGATGATAATTGGAAGTGCCTCCGAGCCAGGGCGTTCGCCGATATATCCGTGAAAAATTGTAAGTTCCTCAATTCATGGGTCGGCGTTGAGGTGTCGGGCGGGCCCACGACAATTACTGACTGCATTTTTGACAGTTGCCGAAGATCGATATTCCTTCCGGGTTGGCGAGGAGATTATTTTATAAGTAACAACCTTATACTAAATGGGTATGAAAATGAGGCTATGTTGCTTCGAGTCCGATCAGCGATTGTCGAAAACAATATCATTATCAATTCGGATGACAATATGGATGGGATGCATGGTACATCTGCAATTATAAGAAACAATATAGTGATAAACGGTTCACGGGGAATAGCGGTCGATTTTGACAGCGTCTATAACAACGTAGTTATGAATATCAATTTCCCGAGCGTATCAAACTGGGGTATTGTGAATTCGGGGTATCCTTTTGATGTCGATTCTATTTTCAACAATTCCATAACAGGCTGTATTATTGGAGTGTTGGTCCACAGTCCCATATACATAAGCCATAACAACTTCCGGGACAACGATACGTATATATATAATTCGGAAAATCATCAGATTGATTCCGTCGGGAACATCTACTCATACCCAATGTATTATTCCGAAGAAGATCTTCATCTGCAGGCGTTTTCTCCGCTTATCGATGCCGGCGATCCCAACTACTTCGATGTTGACGGTTCCAGATCTGATATAGGGGCTTATGGAGGGCCTTATGGGGAGTCTTACGATTACCAGGATCTGCCGCCGAGGATCCCCGACAGCCTATCGGCAATAATCAGCTATGATGATTCCACGATCTATTTAAGCTGGCTTTATAACTATGAGGCTGATTTCGGCCATTATATGTTGCATCGCTCCGAGGAGTCCGGTTTCGAGCCCGATTATATGAATCTTATCGCCGAGCCGGAAACATCTTATTATGAGGACAACGATTGGGTATTTGGCCAGGATTATTACTATAGAATAGCCTCTGTGGACAGCCAGGGGAATATCTCGGGATATTCTGAGGAACTGGCAGTCATTCAGACGGGTGTATACGAAACCGGGGGTTCTCAAATACCGTTCTTGACGGAGTTGCGGAATAATTATCCCAATCCGTTTAACAGCAGTACTACCATTGTCTATTCTGTTGCCAATATGGGTCCTATCCCGGCCAGGATCGAAATAGGCATCTACGATATTTCCGGCAGGAAGGTAAGGACATTGATAGATGAAAGGATGGGCGTCGGGGTCTATAGAGCCATCTGGGACGGCAAGACCGACGACGGGCGTGAGTGCTCCTCGGGTGTATATTTTGCCCGAATAAATCAATGGGGTCTCGATCTTAACGGGAGACCTGTGAAACTGATGTTGATTCGATGAAGGGAGGGAATCAGATGTTGAGGATTTTCAAGATTGTCATAACGATCATTGTGATTTCCTATGCTGCTTATGGAATCATAAGGGCGGACAACGAGTTGCCGTTCGGGGCGTGGTCATCGCAGCATGCGGATAAAGTAGATCCCTACGATGACGATATGCTGACCACACTTCACGACACTCTCGGTTTCAATGTCTGGAATTCCGGTGGTTTTAACGAGTACCAGGTCGGTCGCTGGTATGATGATGGGATCATGTCGATTCCGGTAGGTATCTACGCCGACACAAATGGTATCCTGATCGATTCACTAACCGAGGCTCATTACAAATACTCGCTGGCGCAATACTTGATAGTCCAGGCGGAGGATGAATCGTCGGATTTCAGGTTTAAGATCAACAATGAATCCACTCCGGATGACACCATTCTGGTTTATAGCGAGCCGGATGCTGTAATGCTGGACGACCTGGTCTTTACCCAAACGCGTACGGAACATGCCTTGCATGGTTGGCAGGAGGAGGTTCTTTATACGCCATATCTCAAGATCGGTTATCTTCGAGAGAGCTGGACGGATTCCAGCGATGTTCTGGGCAGGTTTCGGGTGATACCGACGGACGACACTACGGACGTCAGGCTGGACACGCTTATAACAGCGGGGCAGCTGCCCTCTGATTCGACCCTGACTCTATTGGAGTTGGGTGAATACACGACCTGGGATACCAGTTGGGACCTAAGAAATGTGAGATTCCAGTTTATAAAGCCTGATTCGCACACGGTCATGATAGATTATTTCAAAGTCCACTGCCAGGAGGGTGACAATCTTATAGATCTTGGTGAATACGATGACGAGATAAAAGAGTCTGCCGCCCGCAAGGCTTATGAGGGCAAGATACACGCCTGGTATTTAAGAGACGAGCCAAAACCCGGTCATTTTAGTGCCAGCGGCTACGTGAATTCGCTTATCAAACAGGCAATGCTCGATTCGCTCTGGGATGAATCTAACAGGGTTGAGGGGATGCAGAATTTCATTATTCGCAATCCGGGCATCAAAGACTTCATACGGCTGGCCGATCCCAACAGGTTGTTTTTGCATCTATATCCTTATCTTGGAGGCGGTGATGGTACAGCGCTTGTATTATATACAGGTACGACCTGGTTCAATGGCGATGATCATCCTATAGGTCTGCAGGCCTCGTTGAATTACAAAATTGCCAGGCAGGCCGATACGGCGAGAGGAGTCATAAGCGAAACGTCCAATTCGGTGGTCGAATGGTGGTATACCGCGCAGGCTTTTGCATCAACTGATGAACGCTGGCGCGCCCCGACGAATTCTGAGTTCAGATGCGCCCTGTATCTGGGTATGTGCTACCAGCCCAGGGGCATAGTCTATTGGAAATTCGACGGGACTACTTCTAAGCCGTTTTCTATAACGGACACAAATTATGAGCCGACCAGGTTGTGGACCGTGATCGAGGATGAAATTAATCCTTACATCAAGGCCATTGATTCTAAGTATCTGGATCTGACCTGGGAAGACGCGTATTATATTGGGGCGGACTCAGCTATGCCAGCCGGTTGGATCGATACGATTTACGCAACATCCAACTCTTCCGATCCCAATCCCGATCTTGGTTGGTTCCATGTTGGTGAATTTACGGAGGGAAGCGATAAATACATCATGCTGGTCAACAGGGCCTGCTCTCAAGGCGAAGACGATCCCACTCCTGCTCCTTCAATTACAGCGACGGTGAAATTCGATGCTGGTAACCTTGGTTGGAACTACGTTTACATCATCGACATCGCTGATTCTGTGGATTACGTAGATTACGATTCCGTCGCCTTCTGGCCCGACACCACCTACTCCGCCAAGCTCAACGGCACCATCCCCTTCACCACCGTGCTTGGCCCGGGTGAAGGACGGTTGTTCAAGATAGTGGGGACGAATCAACTCAATTTAATAGATACCATAAACACGAATTATACATACCAGGGCAAGATCAAAGTAACAGCCGACGCAGTCGTCCCGGCTGACAGCGTAATGAAAATCCGCGGTCCTGCGGAATTACACGCATATCGCTGTCCGACCGACAGCAGTGGAGTGGATTCTTTCAAGGTCGAGATTATTGTAAACGGGACGCTTGATGCTGAGGGAACGGCTTCCGATTCTGTTTTCTTTATCTCGGACACGACTCCTTGTGGCCACCCCTTATTACCGGATGACCCGGAACCCGGTGACTGGTATGGAATATATTTCGATGAAGATGCCGACGGTACGCTCGAATACTGCTCCATCCAATACGCTACGTATGGAATTGAAATGAGGAAAAACTCAGAGGTCGGCATTACCGATTGCAGCATCGGCAACAATTCCATCGCAGGCGTATATAACTTCGGCGGTTCTCTTGACCTGGCTAATTCAACGGTTTCGGATAACGGCACATACGGACTATTTGGGTATCGCGCAGCGGATTCGGTTTACAATACGCATTTTCTGGACAATGAATCATATGGAATTAAGATTGAGGGCACCAAACTAACTAACGATTCGACATTCCTTCTTTGCGATACGTTGAGCTATCTGTCGTCCCCGTCCCAATACGGTATTCTGGTTGACAAGAACGACTACATCAGAATTGATCAATGCAAGATCAGCGGCTATGACCAGGGTGCAATTCGTCTCACCAGTTCCGACGCGCTCATAAGCAATAGCAATTTTACTTCTACGGTCGATTACAGTACATATTACGGTATTTATGCAGGGAATACTTCCTATCCGTACGTAAGGAGCTGCCTGTTCGATTCTGTGAGGATCGGGGTAAAGGTAGTCACCCCGGCCAAACCCGATCTGGGCATTGATAGTCAAGGCGAATATGGCAACTCCTCATTCCTTGCCTGCTCCACTTTTGTTCATTATTCAGGTCTTACGCCCGCAACCTATGACACGCTATGGGCACAAAGGAACTGGTGGGGCAATCCTGTTGATCCCACGAAATTTTACACTGATGATCCTATAAACAAGGTAATTCGATGGTGGCCGCCCCTTCTACAGCAGCCGAAAATGGAAATAGGCCGACAGATTCCGTTAATGTTTTCCTTGCAACAGAACTACCCCAATCCGTTCAATCCCACGACTACCATATCGTTTACGCTTGAGAAACCTGCTCATACCGTTATAACAATCTACAATATACTGGGGCAAAAAATCGCTACTCCAGTAAATGAATATCTTGGAATCGGCGAACAAAGCGTATTCTGGAATGGCAGGAACAGTTCGGGCATTCGTGTATCATCGGGAGTGTATTTTTATACGATCGAATCGGGCGATCATTTCAACTCAAAAAAGATGCTGTTACTACGATAGGAGGGAGAGATGCGGTATTTGGCAATATCATTAATGGCCTTGATAATTGTCTCCCCGGCCATTAGCGCAGAGGTTACGGCGAATCTCGATCGTTGTGTGGTTTTAAACGCTGAAAACGATAATACAGCCGAAAGTAAAATAGCCATGCATTTTGCTTTACCTGAAGAAGTATCCGAAAAAGAGGTTGTCTACGCTGAGATTTATATCCCGATACAGATACAGCGTCAAGATTCTGATTCCCTTTTCGAATTCCGCCTTTACCCCCTGCTATCGGGATGGTCGGAGGACGAAATTGATTTCGAAAACAGCGAGGATATCACCGACAGTTTGAGTGCGGGGGCCTATACCGTCATGCTGGGAGAGGCCAACGAGTTCCATATCGATATCACCTCTTTTGTCCGAGAAGCCACTGAAGGCGAACGGCCGAATCATGGATTGATAGCGATTGCGGATCTCCTCGGCGATGCTAATATCAGGTTGCCTGAAAACCTTGACGGGCCTATTAGAACCTCAGCAAGGGTCAGGATCGTATATAAGTAGGCAAACAGTGTAAAACTTCTTTTACGCTTGGCCCGGGAGAGGGGCGGCTGTTTAAGATAGTTCAGACCTTGCAGCAATAGCGAGGCAGACAAAAGCCCCACGGTTTCGCTTTAAATCCATTTCAAAAAACTATATAATCTCTATCGATGGAGACTATCGTTGTCATCCCGGCCTACAATTCGGCCGAGGCGCTATCCTCGCTTCTGCCCGCCGTTAAAACTCATCTCCCGGATATCGTGGTTATAGATGACGGCTCTGCAGATGAAACATCGCCCGTCTCTTCGCGAGAGGGTGTGAAAGTCATCAGGCATGAGGCCAACCGCGGAAAAGGTACGGCGCTTAAAACCGGTTTCGCTTATGCGCTGGCAAACGGCTATGATCTTATCATCACCCTGGATTCCGACGGCCAGCATGATCCGAAATACATCCCATCATTCTTGCAGGCTTACAATGAATCGGGAGCAGACCTGATAATCGGCTCTCGAATCCGAAATAAGGGCGATATGCCCTGGGACCGTCGGTTCTCCAACCGAGTTACATCCCGTATCCTGACTCTTATTCTAAGAAAAAGTATAGAGGACTCACAATGTGGTTATCGCCTTATCTCTCGAAGATTGTTGGAATCGATCAGCCTCGAATCGGAGAAATTCGAGCTGGAAACCGAAATAATCATAAAAGCGGTCCGAGCCGGCTTCGAAATCGATTTTCTTCCCCTCGTGGTAAAATATGAAAAATCCTTTCCGACACATATCAGCCGGTTTGCCGATACCCTGCGCTGGTGCCGCAAGGTCCTTGAGTTGAGCTGAACAAAACCCTTGCAGAGTTTCGAGCATGGTCGTTAATTTGCCATATGCTGATACTCGTTTCCAACGACGACGGCTACCAATCGGCGGGAATCAAGGCTCTGGCCAGGAGCATGAGAAAACTCGGCCGGGTCGTCACCGTGGCGCCGATGTGGGAGCAATCCGGCACCAGCCATTCGCTGACTCTCTCTCGCCCCCTGCGAGCTAAAAAGATCTCACAGGACGTTTACGCTGTTTCGGGTACTCCCACGGATGCCGTGATGATTGCCGTCTATTGCATTCTGAAGAAAAAACCCGATATCCTGATTTCAGGGATCAACCATGGACCGAATCTGGGGGATGATGTCACATACTCCGGTACGGTGGCTGCGGCAATGGAGGGCACCATTCTCGATATCCCGTCTATAGCAATTTCCCAGACGTTAACGAACCAGGTGAGCGCCTCTATCGGCAGGCGATTCGATAAGGCCGCCCGCTTCGCCGCCAGGTTGACAAAAGCCATCATGCAATATGGACTTCCCGAGGGGATTTTGCTTAACGTGAACGTCCCCGACGGCAAAAAGGCCGATGCCCGACGTTTCAGGATAACCCGTTTAGGCAAAAGAGAATACCGTGACGTTATCACCGAGAAAATAGACCCGCGAGGTGAGCCATATTTCTGGATCGCAGGCCATTATATAGTCACTGACAAGGGCCCTGATACCGACTACGGCGCCATTCAAAATAACTATATCTCTGTGACTCCCATGGACATAGATCTTACAAGCATAGAATCCCACGACAATATGAAAAAATGGAAGATATAGCTATCGGTTATAATAGATAAGATTGTCCTTTCTCTCTGGATGAAACCTATAAGAAATGGCCTGGATTACTATTATATGAAACAAGTTAGTGAGGATTGCGTAGTTAAATACCGGAGGTGAAATATGTATCGGAGGGTTGTTTTAATAGTATTCGGGGTCTTGGTTACCTTCTCGGTAATTTATGCCCTGATGGATCGCAAAAAGGTAACGACGTCCTCGGACGAAGCATATAGAGCCTATCTCAAAGGAGAGGAATTAACCCATAAGCTTTATACAAAAGAGGCTCTGCAGGAGTTTGAAAAAGCCGTCAAGCTCGATTCGGAATTCGCTATGGCATACGCAAGGATGGCCTGGCTTTATAAGGAATTCGGCCGCAAGGATGAGTACTTAGTGGCTAAAGAGAAGGCCCTTTCCCTTCTCGATGACATAAAAGAAATAGAAAATATCCGGATTCAAATCGGGTTTGCCGAAGCTGACGGTAAATGGGATAAAGCAGAAAAATATATTAGTATGCTTATGGAGAAATTCCCTGAAAGTTTAGAGGCGCATAATACTCTGGCGCACCGGCTCTGGCGCAGAGACCAGATTGACAGTTCCATAACAGAGTTCTGGAAGGTGCTGGATATCGATCCCGGCAATGCCCCGGCCTACAACATGCTCGGGTATCTATATTACTTTAGAGGGGAATATGACAAGGCTATAGAGTATATAAATGAGTATTCGACAATGGCCCGCGATCAGGCAAATCCCCATGACTCCCACGGAGAAATATTGCTCTGGCTCGGTAGATACGATGAGGCTCTGAGGCAATTCCAGATAGCTGACAGTATCAAGCCCGATCTATTTTTCGTTATAGGTCATATGGGTCAGGTTTACATGGCCAAGGGGATGTTTCGTGATGCCATCGGGGCCCTTCTCAGGGCAGGAGAACTGGCGACAGGCGAATCCGGCCGGATCGATAATGAATTGAGGCTCGCCGACTGCTACCTATTCTCAGGTCGGCCGGACGATGCTATAGGAGTGTTAGAGGAAGCTGTTGCGAGATCGCCAGAATCGAAGAGCCTTCATGCCCTTCTGGGGAGAATCTACGCTCTCGAGGGCAGAGTTGAAGAGGCCTTCGTCGAGCTCGGTACGCTAAAGGGAATAACTACGGAATACATTAAGAATAGGGCTCCCGATGATACAACGACAGCCAAAATGCCTATAGATCAGAGGCGCGTGGAGGCGCAGATCGCAGTCGCCAAAGGTGAATACGATAAGGCAATAGCTCTTTATAAAGAAGCCTTACCGGAGATACGCCTTCCATCCAGGCAATATTATGCTCATCTTCTAGCGGACACATATGTAATGGCCGGGATGCCTGACAGAGCCATCTCGGTATTGATGGAGTCTCTTAAGGATAATCCTAATTATCCTCTTTCCCTGATTACGCTCGCCGAGGCATATAAGGCCATGGGGCAGGCAAAAGCGCAAAGGGAAGCGCTTAATCGTCTCTTGGCAATCCTGAAAGATGCCGATGAGGAAATCCCGACTGTTCAGGAGGCCTTAGCTGAAATAAAAAGGATCGACGAGGTGATTCCTTAGCGTGGCGGTTCCTGATTGTAAGATATTTCCTTTCTTAGTATAGCCCGGTATCACAAGCTCCACTGTATCAACGATATCGAAGATATCACTAACTATGGCCAGGCGATAATTATAGGATTCTTAAGTATTGGTCGAGGCAAAATAGCGAATATATTTGTGTTTGCATTGGATTATCTTATTACCGGGGCTGATTCAAGCGCATCCATTTCTTGATGCATTTATTATCGCATTCAATAGTCTGGCCTTGACTTTGATCTTACCGCCTTAAATAATAGTGAGGAAAATGCTCTCTGCACGGTTTCTCAGACAATCGCTGGTAACTGCCTCGGTTATCACGATCACGGCCAATATGCTAAGCAGGGTATTCGGTTATTTTCGTGAGGCCTCTATTGCCAATTATTTTGGCACCAGCTCGATTTTCGATACTTTCATTCTGGCTTTTACCATACCTGAGCTTGTAGCTGCCATAATTTTTACTGCCATGCCGGTAGCATTGTTGCCTGCGTTGAAGAAGATGCCACAGTGTTCTTCTGATGATGATTCTAAAGCGTTTTGGTCGGGTTTAATAACTTTATCCCTTTTGTTTGCCGTAATTTCGATTTTGATTTTCGCCTTTCGAGGAGAAATTCTCAGGTGGCTGGCTCCCCAGCTCTCACCTGAACATTTTCCTAAAGGAACGCGTTTTCTAGCCATCTTATCGTTGTTTGTTATATTCAGGGGGATGGAAGCTTATTTCCGAAGTTGGCTTTTTGCAAAGAAACATTTCATAATACCAGCATTTTCCGGTATTGCATTGAATATTGTGATATTGGCGTCCCTGTTCTTATTCTATGATAAGTTTGACATTGAGACTTTGGCCTACGGCTGGCTGGGGGCATCAATCATTCTTTTTACGCTTAATGGTATAGCGGCGTTTTATGTTGTGCGACCGGGTTGTTGGACGATGATAAACAATCCCTGGCTAAAGATCCTCTTTCAATCGTTGTTTGCTATCGCCGCTTTGGAGAGCATATCACTTATATTCCCCTTGATCGATAGATATCTGGCGGCGAAATGGCTGGGTCCGGGGCAGATTGCGGCTCTCAGATATGCCAGTATATTGATTCAGATTCCCACAGGCATATTTGTTGTGGCTCTTAATGTGGCATCATTCCCGTGGATAACTGATTATTCTATTCCTGGTAAAATCGACAATCTTAAAGAGTTATATGAAGAAAGTTTTACTCTCCTCTTCTTCTCTCTCGGATTCACATCTCTGGCGATTTTGTTTTTTTCCACGGAGGTAGTAAGTGTGGCATTTCTGAGAGGCGCATTCGATAAGACCTCGTTAGAATTAACTGGCGCGCCATTACGGTTTTATGCGATGGCAGCGGTGTTTCATTCAATATATATATTTCAGATGAGATTCTTTTACGCTCGCTCAGCCTTTAAGAGGCTGGGAGTGATTCTTTTGATAAAACTCTTTATTAAACTTGTTCTTAGTATTCTGTTGATTGGCCCCATGGAACACAGCGGGCTGGCATTAGCGACGGCGATATCGTGGTTGTGTGCTTTTCTAATTATGACCTTTGACCTCCATCGGAATCTAAATATTTCAACCGGAAAACTCATATCATCGTCACCGCTAAGAACGGTGATTTTGCTGGGCGTTGTAGCGACGTTCTGGCTAATACTTAAGGAAATATGGCCCGGGGATGGAATTTCCAGTCTATATATGCTATTATTTCAATTGGGATTAGTAATCTTTTCGGGAGCCATTTTATATTTCGGATTAGGATTATTGCTTCGGATGCCTGAGCCAAAACGAATTCTCAATATTCTTTTGTTTAAATCATCGCGCAGGATGCATTAAGGGTTCTAAAGCCAGATATGTGGCTTTCAAGAGGAATCGTCGCCGGCATCCCTTGCAGTTCCGCCATAGCTGTCTGTTGCCCTGACACAGTCAATCGGCCAATGATGTCCTGAGGATCTCTACGGTTTGCGTGGCTCTAATCTCTGTTGAGTTCAAACGAGCCGTTTCCATCCTTTTTTTTATAAGTAGTTCATTATCCTCCATAATAGCATGCCCGATCAGCGCAATAAATTCAGAATTGTTCCGCGCTATATAGGCTGCATTTCCCAGATGTCTGATAGCGGGGAAATCTGTTGAAACGATAGGTTTCCCGGCAGCAAGGTATTGAAATATCTTGTTGGGGAAACTATTTTTCATCCACTCGTTTATGCGGAACGGCATTATGCATACGTCGAGTCCCTTGAGATAGGCAGGAAGTAATTCGTAGTCTCTAAATCCCAGAAAATATATATTTTGTAACAATTTCAATTCTCTGTATGGTGTGCTCTTAACGAAATTTCTTGCTCCATTTTCCCGGCCGATCAGTACAATAGAAATATCCGGCCGCTCCCGCGCCAGCTGCTTCACCAGATCGATGTCTGTTAGTTCGTTTATATTGCCTACAAAGCCTATGCGGGGCGAGGCAATCGATTTTAAATCGCCCGGTATATTCAGATTCAGGCGACGGGCTGATGCAAAATGCCTGTAATCGGCGCTATTGGCTACATAATGAGTGTTAGTAAATCGTTTGCTCCTGCTTTTACGCAGCTCTTCTGAGGAGGCGAATACTATATCTACGGCTCCCAGAATCTTATTCTCGATGCTAAGTGCTTTTCTTGTACGTTTTGCGCTAAGATCGATTTTGGCTTCGGAAGGATAGACGAGATATTCGTCCGTTACTTCATAACATCTCTTGGCGGCCGGTACTAAGTCGGTCACATAATGCTGGTGGATTTTGAAAACGAATGAAATCATGTTCTTGAATCGCAGGTCGAGTTTTCTTATCGCCCGGCGCAGCTGGTATTTTATCAAAATACGATCTATACTGGCAAGCCAGGGAATTCGATATCCTGCCCCAAATGTTACCAGCGATAGGGGGCGGAAAAAGAGAATGCCGCCTTCTCCCTTCCTGATTCTCGCCCGGTTGATGATGATATGGTATAATCGGCCGGGATGTAACCAGAACATAAGAATTCCTGCGGGAGGTTCGATAGCCAGCACAGGATGCAATGCCGCCATCGCGAGCCAGCGAGGGCGCCGGGAATATAAACGCCACTCCAGAGGTAAAAATATGAGAAATAAAAATTCTTTGCTGCTGCTTTTCACTGCTGACATCGAACGTGCCTCCAGAAAAATAAGCGCCGGGTTGCCAGCCTGCGTATGCTTGGTAAGCGCGGGATACAGCAATTAAAGCGTCTGAAGATTTTCATTTCCGATTCCAGAGAATTACACAATGTTTTAAGCTATCATTCTGCGGAGTAATAGTCAACTATTAAACCCTCGATTTAATGAAATATGATTCTCGAAATCTCGTTATTGGACATTGAAAGAAAGTAATTGACTTTGAGCGAAGCTGCCATATATTCGCCTCGGTCGATGTCCCCATCGTCTAGCCTGGTCTAGGACACCGCCCTTTCACGGCGGCGGCAGGGGTTCAAATCCCCTTGGGGACGCCAGAAGTATCTTGGAAGATAGTGATTTTATGGTCTCATTTCTGAAAAGACTGATTGACACCAACCAGCGCCAGGCCGCTGAGGAAATCAGCCATGCTGATATTCAAACCAAGCTCCGGATTGCAACCTGCGCTATCTTAGTCGAGATAGCCAATTCCGATGATGAATTCACCGACGACGAGAGAGTCAGGATTGTCGAAGCGCTGTCTGAGAAATTCGATCTTTCAGATGATGAGGCCCACGAACTGATCGAGATTGCCCAGGAGAGGATCAAAGAAAGTATCGATATCTGGAGTTTCACGAAAACCATAAATGAGGTTTTCACCGAGGATCAGAAAATCAGGGTTTTGGAAACGATCTGGAAGGTAATCTATGCCGATGGTGAGCTAAGCCAGCACGAAGATTCCCTGGTTCATAAGCTGTCTTATCTATTGGGGTTGAAGCATAAGCAGCTCATAGACGCCAAACTGAAAGCACTGGGAAAGAAGTAATTTCCCATTATCCGGCACTTTTCCATAAAAACAGTCATAGTCAGGCTCCGGAAAAGGCAAAGACAATTATTTATAAAACGTTTGACTGGAGCACGAGGCTCGCTATAATTGATTCGGTAGAATGTGGAATATGGAAACCACCAGATAAGCGAGGGTAGCTCCATGTCTGACGATAAATCAAAAACCAATATTACGAGCATAGAGTCCGGAAAGATTCGTATCAAGGGTTATGACATAGTTGATCTCATGGGCAGGAAAAGCTTCTCGGACATCGTCTTTTTAGTTTTGAAGGGGGAGTTGCCTTCGCCGGCCGAGGCTAAGATGATGGACGCGATTCTTGCCAGCTCTGTCGATCATGGCGTTACGCCGCCCTCGTCTCTGGCGACACGAACCGTAGTCTCCGGTGGAAACCCGCTCAACGCGGCTGTTGCCGGTGGAATCCTGACGATAGGCGATACTCATGGAGGAGCCATCGAGCAATGTGCCCGGATACTGCAGGAATGGGCGCCGCGACAAGGCGATGGGAATAGTATCGCGCAGGAGCTATTAGACGATCTCTCGTCACGCAAGATGCGGATGCCCGGTTTCGGACATCGGCTTCACAAGACCGATCCCCGAACCACCAGGCTGTTTGAGATGGCGGACCAACTCGATTTCTCCGGTAAGCATCAAAAACTTGCCAGGGCAGTGGAAAAGGCCTTCGCTGAAAAAGGGAAGGCCCTCCCCATAAATGTGGATGGCGCCATAGCGGCGGTCATATCCGACATGGGATTCGACTGGAGGCTGGGCAAGGGCTTTTTCATCATATCGCGCACAGTCGGGCTTGTGGCCCAGGCATACGAGGAAAGAACTCGCGAAAAGCCGATGAGAAGGCTCGGTCTTGAGAATTATGAGTACGATGGCCCTGCACCCCGGAGATTGAACAGTTGATATTTTAACTTGACACCATAATGAATTGGCATATATTCACGAACTGTTTTGAGATGAGGAATCGTGTCGCCGAAATCCAGCAGCCCTAAAAAGCAGGATAGCGGGCAGTCGGGCTACCGGCAGGTTGCGCTGGCGACGACGATCCCGATCATTATGCTGGCAGCTCCTGCGGTCGGTTATTTTATCGGACAATACCTGGATCGATTGGCGGGAACGGAGCGCGTTTTGACAGTGGTTTTTTTGCTTCTGGGTGTGGCTGCAGGCGGCGTGGAGACATACAGGCTAATCAAAGAAATCGTGAAAGAAGATAAAGGCTGAAGTGGACCTACAGTTCGTCAATAGAGTAATCAAAACAACCCTGGTACTGGCAGGGTTATTATTTCCCTTCTTTGCCTTATACTTTAGCATGAATTTCGCTCTTGCGGTTCTTTTCGGCGCTCTCTGGGGATGCTTGAATCTTCTGGCAATCAGATTTATAGTTGTCAGCCTGCTGACCCCTCATAGGAAAAACCTCGCCCTCGGCTTAATAATATTATTCGTCAAATTGCCCGTTCTCTATGGTATCGGCTATTTACTTATTGCCTGGAATTACCTACCGATCGGCGGATTGCTGTGGGGATTCTCGGGGATCTTGATAGTTATGGTGCTGAAGGTCCTGGGACGGATGTATCTGGGTCTGGATAACAAGGTGAAAGCGAACGAAACTAACGTATGAATAATCTTCTTTCCTCTATCTTGATCTCTGCAAAGCAACCGCGTCATGAGGCGGCTGATACCGTGTCAAACGTCGTTGGTCACATCTCGGAGCATACCCCGGAGGCGGCGGAACATGGAGCGGAAGCGGCAGCAGCTCACAGTCCTGAGTTTCCCAATATCATCGAAATATTGAATCACTATATCGCCAGCGATTTTACTCAATTCCTTTTTGATTTTCGTATAGTGGTCTTCTCGCTTATTGTAGGCGCGATACTCTCGATTCTGGCCATTGCGGCCTATCGCAGGCGGTCTTTGATTCCGGGACCGCTTCAAAACTTTGTCGAATGGGTGGTCGAGGGCTTATCCAATATGGTGGTTACGGTCCTGGGTAAGCAGGGTTATAAATATGTCCCCTTTCTCGGCACCCTTTTCATTTACATATTCTGCATGAACGTATTCGGCCTGATACCGGGTATGTTCTCATCCACGTCCAAACTGAATACGACATTGGGCCTGGCTATCTGCGTATTTCTTTATGTGCAGTTTACGGGCATAAGGAATTTCGGTGTTCTGGGATATGTTTTTCACCTGATGGGTTCGCCTAGATCTATCGTGGAATGGTGCCTGGTGCCGTTGAATCTGCCGCTGCATATTATTGGCGAGCTGGCCAGGCCGGTTTCGCTTTCTTTACGTCTCTTCGGAAATATAACGGGCGAGGATATGCTGCTGGCAATTTTCGCCACTCTCGGCGTAGCGATAATGAGTTTTATGCACCTGCCTGTGGGAATACCGTTACATCTTCCGTTTATATTCCTAGCGCTGCTGACCAGTTTTGTGCAGGCTCTGGTGTTTACCCTGTTATCAACAATATATTTTTCATTAATGTCTCATCACGAAGAGGAAAGTCACTAAAGGAGGAATAGATGGATCCTAAGACAGCAGTTCAATTTGCCCTGCCGCTGGCAGTCGGTCTGGCCGCGGTCGGTTCTGGACTTGGCCTCGGCCGCGCCGTTGGCGCTGCCATGGAGGCTATGGGACGGCAACCGGATGCTGCCGGCAAGATTCAGACCGGCATGATCATCGGCGCTGCGTTCATCGAGGCATTGACGATCTACGCTCTTGTTTCCGTGATTCTGATCAAATAGCATGGAGGAGATGACGCAGGCGCTGGAATTAGACTGGCGCATAATCATAACCCAGATTATAGGTTTCCTTCTTGCTGTATGGATACTTAAGGCCTTCGCCTGGAAACCGCTTTTAAAGATGCTCGATGATCGCAAGCAGAAGATCATCGGCGATATAAAGGAAGCGGAGAATATCAAGTCCGACGCCAATAAGATGCTGGACGAGTATCAGTTGCAGCTTCGAGATATAGAGACCGAGGCGCGGGCCAAGATACAGGAAGCGGTCTCCGATGGAAATCGAATTGCGTCCGAGATCAGGGAACAGGCCCGGGATGAGTCCAGGCTGATATTGGCTAAATCGCGAGAAGAGCTCGCCAGGGATGTTGCCAAGGCGAGAGTTCAACTTCGCGATGATATGGCAAGTATGGCGGTCAGGGCTGCCGAGAAGATCATTTCGATCAAACTCGATGATTCCGAGCAGAAAAGACTCCTCGATGATTTCTTGAAGGAGGTCGACCGGACTGAATGAAGGAAACGCGTGTTGCCAGGCGTTATGCCCAGGCTCTTTTCAATGTCGCCCTTTCGAGGGGAGCTATCGATATCGTTGGGTCCGAACTGTTTCAGTTGAAATCCTTCAGCGAAAAAGATAAGCGGCTGATCGATTTTCTCAAGGCTCCGCAGGTTGTGACCGATCATAAGATCGCATTGGTGAAGACTCTGTTCACCACGCGCCTGTCCCCGGCCCTGCTTTCTTTCGTTTTGCTTCTGATTAAAAAAGCGAGAATAAACCTCTTAACAGAGATCGGCCGGGAGTTCGAGAAGCTCCTCGAGGAACACAAAGGACTCATCAAAGCGCGAGTGACGACGGCGGTTGATATCGAAAACGATTACAAAGAGCTACTTGTACGCAAGCTCGAGGATATCACCGGTAAGAAAATCCGGCTCGTGCACAGGATAAACAAAAAAATCATCGGCGGGATAATCGTTCAACTCAATAATAAAGTTATTGATCGTTCCGTGAGATTTCAACTAAGTACCTTAAAGCATGATTTGATGGCGTTGAAGGTTTACTAAAGGGGATTATATATGGCGTTTCGACCCGAAGAAGTAAGCACCATTCTTCAAAAGGAAATAGAAAAATACGAGACCAAACTCGAGATGGAATCGGTGGGGACGATTCTGCAGGTCGGAGATGGCATCGCCCGGATATGGGGATTGGAAGATGCCATGCAATCAGAACTCCTGCAATTTCCCAATGATATTATCGGGCTGGTTTTGAACCTGGAGGAGGATTCGGTCTCCGCCGCCATTTTCGGCGCAGATACTCAGATAAAAGAGGGGGATACGGTTAAAAAGACCGGCGCCGTGGCCCGGGTTCCGGTTGGTGAGGCCCTGGTGGGCAGGGTCGTGAATTCTCTGGGGAAGCCTCTTGACGGCAAGGGCCCGATCGTCACTGATAAGTACCGGCCCATCGAGGGCAAGGCTCCCAATGTCATCAGCAGGCAGCCGGTTAAAGAGCCGGTGCAGACGGGGCTGAAGGCGGTCGATTCAATGATTCCGATCGGGCGTGGACAGCGTGAACTGATAATCGGTGATCGCCAAACCGGCAAAACGGCGCTGGCCCTGGATGCCATCATCAACCAGCGCGACTCCGATATCTTCTGTGTTTATGTTGCCATCGGCCAGAAATCATCAACTGTTGCGCAGGTGGTGGAGACATTAAGAAAACATGGCGCCATGGAATACACAACCGTGGTCGTGGCCGGCGCTGACGATCCGGCTCCGCTACAGTATATTGCCCCTTATGCGGGTTGCGCCATCGGCGAGGAGTTCCTCTACACCGGCCGGCATTCGCTCTGCATTTACGATGACCTTTCCAAGCATGCCCAGGCGTACAGACAGCTTGCACTTCTTGTTCGACGTCCTCCTGGCCGGGAGGCATATCCGGGCGATGTTTTCTACCTGCATTCGCGTTTGCTGGAGAGAGCCGCTAAACTCTCCGACGAGAAGGGCGGGGGATCTCTGACCGCTTTGCCCATCATCGAAACCCAGGCGGGCGACGTTGCGGCTTATATCCCCACTAACGTTATCTCGATCACTGACGGCCAGATTTATCTCGAATCAGATCTGTTCTATTCAGGCGTCAGGCCGGCGATCAATGTCGGTATCTCGGTGTCACGTGTCGGCGGAAACGCACAGGTCAAAGCCATGAGAAAGGTCGCCGGTCGCTTGAGACTGGATCTGGCACAATACCGGGAACTGGCCGCATTCGCTCAATTCGGCTCCGATCTTGACGAAACCACGCAGAGGCAACTCACCAGGGGAGAGAGGACGGTCGAAATCCTGAAGCAGAATCAATATATCCCCATGCCTCTGGAGAGGCAGGTGGCTATCATCTGGGTCGCAGTTAACGGTTATCTCGATGAACTCCCGAACGATTCATGTAAGAGATTCGAAGAGGAGTTTTTCTCCTTTTTGCAGAAGGACTATCCTGATGTTCTTCATGATATATCAACGAAGAAAGATCTCGATGAAAACACCGAGGAAAAGCTAAAAAAAGCCGTACCGAAATTCAGGGATGAATTCAAGTCTCGACTCTGATTACAGGACGGCTCATATAAACTGGATTGAATAATGCCTTCTCTTCGAGACATAAGACGACGAATCAGATCGGTTCAGAACACCCAGCAGATAACCAAAGCCATGGAAATGGTCTCCGCTGCCAAGCTTCGCAAGGCACAGACCAGAGTTGAATCCGCTCGGCCGTATGGATTGAAGCTTCAGCAGATGCTGGAATCGCTGGCAGAGGCGGCATCCGGGCTGCATCACCCGCTGTTCGAGGAACGGGAAGTGAAAAAGAGGCTGCTGGTGCTTTTTACATCGGATAGGGGATTGTGCGGCTCTTACAATAGCAATATCGTAAGAACAGCAACGCGTTATCTTAAGGAGTCTGCGGCGGATTCGGTAAAACTCGGCATTATCGGCAAAAAAGCCTCGGATTACTTCAACAGAAGACCTTACCCGATCTCCTTTTCCATTACTGATCTGGGAGCGAATGTAGATCTGGTTCGAACTCGTCAACTGGCGACGCAGATCACCGATATGTTTCAGTTGGGAGAGGTCGACGAGGTTAAGCTCCTTTATACCAGTTTTGTTTCCACGGTCAGCTACAGGATTACTCTGGAAAGATTCCTGCCGGTCGAAAAACCAGAATCGGCTACCGAAGGGATACCCTCCGATTATATTTTCGAGCCCGATGCCGATATGATTTTTTCGAATCTCGTTCCGAGCTACTGTGTAACGAAGATTTTGCAGGCCATGCTTGAGTCTTTTGCATCGGAGCACGGCTCCCGCATGGTATCAATGGGAAATGCAACCAGGAACGCCGGAGAGATGATCGATCACCTGACCCTTGTCAGAAACAAGGCACGTCAGTCTGCTATCACCAAGGAGCTTCTCGATATAGTCGGCGGCGTGGAGGCCATAAAATAGAAAACAATTGACGATACTTGATTGGATATAATGAGGATTCAGGCGCAGGATTTCAGATAGAAAGATAAATTGAGATAGAGGTTAGAATATGGCAGATGAAAATTACGGAAAAGTCGTTCAGGTGATCGGGCCCACGGTCGATTGTGAATTTCCATCGGACCGCCTGCCGAACATCTACAACGCTATAAAGATAGTGGACAAAGAAAAAGACATAAATCTTACGGGCGAGGTCGCCATGCATATCGGCGATAATATCGTCCGCTGTATCGGGCTGTCCTCCACCGACGGCCTGGTGCGGGGAATGCCGGCATTGGATACCGGCGCTCCCATATCGGTACCTGTGGGCGAGGCTACCCTGGGTCGGGTGTTCAATCTTCTCGGAGAGCCGATCGATGAGCGAGGGGATGTAAAAACCGATCAGCGATATCCTATCCATCGCTCCGCTCCCGAGCTAGTGGATCAAGAGACAAAGTCTGAGATATTCGAGACAGGTATCAAGGTAATCGACCTTCTCGAACCTTATTCCAAGGGCGGGAAAGTAGGTCTGTTTGGTGGTGCCGGTGTCGGCAAGACAGTGATCATAATGGAGCTCATCCGCAATATCGCCACCGAGCACGGCGGATATTCCGTATTCTGCGGTGTTGGTGAGAGAACGCGCGAGGGTAATGACCTCTGGCTGGAAATGAATGAGTCCGGCGTTATAGCCAAAACCTGTATGGTCTTCGGCCAGATGAACGAGCCGCCCGGCGCCCGTCTGCGCGTAGGGCTCGCGGGTTTGAGCATGGCTGAATACTTCCGCGATGAGGGCGGCCAGGACGTGCTTTTGTTTATCGACAATATTTTCCGGTTCGTTCAGGCCGGCTCCGAAGTTTCGGCCCTCTTGGGAAGAATGCCCTCGGCAGTGGGCTATCAACCGACGCTGGGCACCGAGATGGGCGCCTTGCAGGAAAGGATCACATCCACCAAGAGAGGCTCGATAACCTCGGTGCAGGCGATCTATGTTCCGGCTGATGATCTGACCGATCCCGCCCCCGCCACAACCTTCAGCCACCTCGACGCCACCACCGTGCTTTCACGACAGATCGTTGAATTGGGCATCTACCCGGCGGTGGATCCGCTCCTGTCCACCAGCAGAATTCTGGATCCCGCCGTGGTTGGGCAGGAACATTACGATATGGCGCGAAGCGTACAGAGTGTTCTGCAAAGATATAAAGACCTTCAGGATATTATCGCCATCCTGGGCATAGATGAGCTCTCAGAGGATGATAAGCTCATAGTTGCCAGGGCCAGGAGAATTCAGCGTTTCCTCTCGCAGCCGTTTTTCGTGGCCGAGACTTTTACGGGAACGGCCGGCCAGTATGTGAAGCTTGAGGATACTATTCGTGGATTTAAAGAGATTCTGGATGGCAAGCACGACGAATTGCCCGAGCAGGCTTTTTATATGGTCGGGGGAATAGAGATGGTTGTGGAAAAAGCCGAACAGTTGAAGGCCGGAGCGTAAGAATTGTTCAAGCTCTCCGTCGTTACGCCCGAAAAGGTGGTTTTTGAACAGGATGTGCGCTCCATAGTGGCGCCGGGCAGCGAGGGCTATCTCGGCCTGCTGACGGACCACGCACCGCTTATAACAGCATTGAGTCCGGGCAAATTAACGGTT
Source organism: uncultured bacterium (assembly GCA_965541585.1). Taxonomy (GTDB): domain Bacteria; phylum Zixibacteria; class MSB-5A5; order UBA10806; family UBA10806; genus CBDVBL01. The sequence continues at coordinate 116,653 of CBEUCH010000003.1, forward strand.
ACCGACAACGCCGGCAATGAAGTTGATTATAGCGTCACGGGAGGGTTTCTGGAGGTCTCCGGTAATGTCGCCACTGTGCTGGCCGACGCCATAGAGGCTCCCGATGGAATAGATGTCGAGAGGGCCAGGCGGGCAGAGCAAAGGGCCAGGGAAAGGTTGTCCCGTCGGGCGGATTCCGATATCGACGAAATCCGCGCCGAGGCCTCTCTCGCCAGGGCGCTCAATAGACAGAAAATGGCCCGAAAATAGCCTCATTTGCGATATATTTTAGCGCCGGTTCAGTTTTTGGCCCAGAGACCGATCTGGTTTCCCTCCAGGTCTGCCAGAATAGCGAAATAACCGATCTCAGGCCCTATCAAAGTTTTACCCTTGACGGTTTTCCCGCCCATAGCTTCGCTATTCTTGATCGTGCTCTCGATATCCTCCACCTCGATGTAAAGAAAGATCCCCGCTTTTTCGGCGATGGCATACGCTTTAGAGAATCCGCCGCCAACCCCATCAGGGGCCTTGAAGGTGAGGTAATCCATCTCCTTCATGTAATCGAATTGCCAGTTGAACAGTCCGCCGTAAAAATTCTTGGCCTTCTCGAAATCTCCGGATGGAATCTCGATATGACATATTCCGTTCATGATTCCTCCTCTATCTTAAAGGTTGGTATTATTATCATGTCGCAAGAAATTATTTCTGGTTCCATTTGTCAATAGTATTAATCTGAACATATAAAAGTAATTAAGTCTGAAGACTAGTAGATCGAGGATGTACTGTGGAGGCCCCGATCTATAAAAAATCGCTTGTCATTTAATTGCCCCGGTATTATTTAACACCTGATAGTGGCGGCGATCCCTTTCTGTATCGACGCTACACCTATAAAGTAGCTTTGTTTTTAATAAACTCAAGGAGGATTAATGAAAATTGTCGGTTATATGGAGGGCACCAACTCCGAGCTTCTGACGAATCTATTGCTGGAGGGCTTCGAAACCCTGCCGTTATCGAACGGCTGGGATAATCATGGGAAATATATCGCCCATATTAACAGGACTGATGGCCTCGCACTTGTAGTCGGGTACATACATAAATTCATTCCGCTTTCCACGGAATTCATGGTAGGTGAGGACATTCTGTCGTCTCTCAAAATATACAAAATTCCAACCATTTTCATTGTACCCCGGGGTAAACAGGGAAAGGCCCAAAAATTATTGAAAGGCAAAGGGCTTATTTACCAATTTGCTGATCCATCCGATTTAACGAAGGCTGTTCTCGGCGTTTTGAAGAAGAGACGCCCCGCCAGGAAGAAAACCAGGAAGAAAAAATAAGACTCCCGGAATAAGCACCAATTTTTCAGAAATGGGTCTAGCCCCATTCATCGGTTGATATCCGAAGGGTGGGGTTTCTAATTCAAGCTCATTTCCGATGTCAGGCGAGAAAATGGGAAATCTGCGAAAATTGTGATCCCTTTAAATATTTATCTTGACTCAAAACACAAGTTCATTATTATTGTGGCGTTTTGTGAAATTTTGAACAAGCTCCGAGAGGGTGTTTGAAGCTTAGGGGTTAGGGAGTTTGTGTTTAGAAAGAATCCAAAATCGCCCTTCGCTTTCGAGGGGTTTGAGCGAACAAGATAAGGAGACATAGATGGCTGACAAAGTCGCTGCTTTCATGAAACAGGTCATCGCCAAAAATCCCGGCGAAAGCGAATTCCACCAGGCGGTTCAGGAAGTGGTTGAATCTCTGATGCCGGTGCTCGACAGGCATCCGAAATATCGCGAAGCCAGGGTCCTTGAACGGATGATCGAGCCGGAGAGGGTTTTAATGTTCCGGGTCCCGTGGTTGGACGATAAAGGCAAAATCCAGGTGAACCGGGGATTCAGGGTCGAATACAACAGCGCCATCGGCCCCTATAAGGGAGGCCTACGCTTCCATCCCACAGTCAATCTGGGAATCCTTAAATTCCTGGGCTTCGAACAGGTATTCAAAAACGCACTTACCACTCTGCCGATGGGTGGTGGTAAGGGCGGCTCTGATTTCGATCCCAAGGGCGAATCCGATAATGAGGTCATGAAATTCTGCCAGAGTTTTATGAACGAGCTCTTCCGGCATTTAGGTCCGAATACAGATGTTCCGGCCGGCGATATCGGTGTCGGAGGTCGAGAAATCGGCTTTTTATTCGGGCAGTATAAGAAACTTCGCAATGCGTTCGAAGGCGTATTTACCGGAAAAGGATTAAACTGGGGAGGCAGCTTGATCCGTCCCGAAGCCACCGGCTACGGCTGCGTCTATTTCGCCGAGGAGATGCTCAAGACCCGCGATGAATTGTTCGAGGGTAAAAAGGTATCGATTTCAGGCTCTGGAAACGTGGCCCAGTATGCCTGCGAGAAGGTCAATCAGCTCGGCGGCAAAGTCCTTACGCTTTCCGATTCCAGCGGCTTTATAGTAGATAAAAACGGTATCAAAGGCGAGAAATGGGAATTTGTAATGGATCTTAAGAACGTTCGCCGCGGCCGAATACGCGAGTACGCTGAGAAATTCAAGTGTGAATACCACGAGGGCAGGGGCATCTGGAGTGTGCCTGTCGATGTTGCCCTGCCGTGTGCCACTCAGAACGAGCTTGACGAAAAAGATGCCGAGACTCTTGTCAAGAACGGCTGTTCTGCGGTATCCGAGGGCGCCAATATGCCAACGACGCCGGATGCGGTCAAAGTTCTCCTGAGTAATGACGTTCTCTATGGCCTCGGAAAGGCCGCAAACGCCGGCGGCGTGGCCACCTCCGGCCTCGAGATGTCGCAGAATAGTCTGCGCCTGAGTTGGACGAGGGAGGAGGTCGATCAGAGGCTTCACGGGATTATGCGCAGCATTCACAAGGTCTGTAGGGAGACCGCCCAGGAATACGATACTCCTGGAAATTACGTCAACGGCGCTAATATAGCCGGATTTCTCAAGGTCGCCGATGCCATGCTCGATCAAGGTGTGGTTTAGCTCCGGTATGCAAGGACAATTGGTGTGTGAAATGGTGATCGAGCTTTGATTCGATGCGTCTTAGGTGCAGGATGAGAGCGGCGGGTCATGCGGCCCGCCTTTTGATTAACGATTCGGATGTTATCCTATAATTGTCTGGACAACGCGCCTGAAATTTCGTAAATGAAAAGCTGCCGGAGATGTTTGGTCTGGACTTAAGTTCATTCCGGTTACATCATTTTCATGATGGCCGTTTCTCCGTAGATTGAATATTTGGAATCAATAACAAGGAGGATGAGTTGATCAGGAAATTTGTCATCACAGTCTTATCGGTCGCCCTTGTGGCCGGTCTGAGTTTTGCCCAGGAGGAAGAGGAGAAAGTGGAAGAACAACCGGAGAAGAATCCGATCGTCAAGATCCAGACCAATCATGGCGATATTTATTTAGAGGTTTTCCTGAATGAAACGCCGATTCATGCTCAGAATTTCCTTTCCAAGGTGGATGAGGGGAAATATGACAGTCTTATCTTCCACAGGGTTGTGAAGGGCTTTGTCATCCAGGGTGGAGATCCGAGCGGTACCGGGAGTGGCAGCATGGGTCCTGAGCGCCTGGCTGATGAGAAGTCGCCCTTCCCGCAGGTTCGGGGCACGGTTGCCATGGCGCGTTCAAAACCGGGAGCATCCAACTGCCAATTCTATATCAATCTCGGCGATAATACCCGACTTGATAAACAGGATTTTTCCTCGTTCGCCAGAGTCGTTCACGGGATGGACGTGGTGGATGAAATCAGCCTCGTCGAAGCAGCAGGTCCACAAGGGCAAACGCCGGTAGAAAAAGTAATTATGCATACGCTTTCCAGGGTTGACAAAATACCTGAAGTACCCGAGGGTGAATAAGGGCTTTTGAAAAATATCGCGATACTGGGCTCCTCCGGGTCGATCGGCAAGAACGCCCTCTGGGTTATCAGCCGGTTCCCGGAGGAGCTTAGAGTTTTCGGGCTCTCGGTTCATTCGGATATCGAAACCCTGAATGAACAGATAAAGAGATTCAATCCTCAAATAGTTTGTATATCGGACAGGAAGGCGGCGCACCGTTTTCATTCGATAATGGTAGATAAATCTATTGATCTGTATTCCGAGCAGGAAGGGCTTGAGAAGCTGGCCTCTCATCCCGATGTTGATATCGTCGTCAATGCCGTAGTGGGCTTCGCGGGGCTTCGGTCGACCCTGGCCGCCGCCCGGGCCGGCAAGCGTATCGCGCTGGCCAACAAAGAATCGATGGTGGCCGGTGGCGATCTCGTGAACAAAACTGTCGAGGATCACAATGCCGAAATTATCCCCGTAGACTCCGAGCATTCTGCAATCTTCCAATGTCTCAAAACAGGCCGAAAAAGCGAGGTGAGAAAACTCATTCTAACCTCCTCGGGAGGGCCGTTTAGAAAACTTGCAAAAGAAGAGTTTGGCAAGATTACAGTTGAACAGGCGCTGGAGCATCCAACATGGAAAATGGGCAGGAAGATTACAATAGACTCGGCTACGCTCATGAATAAGGCGCTGGAGGTGATCGAGGCAGTCTATCTGTTCGGGCTTCAGGCAGATAGGATTGAAGTGGTAATCCATCCCCAATCCATCATCCACTCTATGATAGAGTTTACGGACGGTTCCGTTATTGCGCAACTCTCCCGTCCGGATATGAGGCTGCCGATACAATACGCGCTCTTCTATCCGGAACGTCGGGAGCTGAATACCGCCGATCTGAAGTTTGAAGAAGAGCTTAGGCTCAGTTTTGAGCCGCCGGACGGAAATCGGTTTCCCAGCCTGCGGCTGGCGCGCCTGGCTCTCGAGATGGGTAAGACGGCCCCAACCGTCTTTAACGCCGCCAACGAGGTAGCCGTGGAGGCCTTTTTAAGCCATAGGATAGGCTTTCAGGAGATCTTTGAGGTGGTTGAACATACGCTTGAGAATACATATATTGAAACCTCTGGAAGTATTGAAACGATAATCAAGGCCGATAAGAGCGGTAGGGAGATCGCTTCCGGATATCTTTCCACTATTGAAGAGAGGGCTGATTGAGACAAACCAATTATGGAAACTTTGAGATCCGGGAAACGTTAGTATATCAGGAAGTGCGTGAATTATGTTTGATTGGATAATACCGTTTATTGCCATACTTGGGCTTCTGGTTTTCGTCCATGAGTTGGGGCATTTTATTGCCGCAAAAAGGTCGGGCATCAAAGTCGAGAAATTCTCGCTCGGATTTCCGCCGAACCTGATTTCGAGAAAGATCGGGGAAACCGAATACTGTATCGGCGCCATCCCTCTGGGCGGCTATGTTAAGATGAAGGGGGACATTTCCGATTTCGCCGATGATGACACTCCTCCTGAAGGTGAGCCCGGCGAATTCTTATCGGCTCCTATCTGGAAACGGGTAATAGTCATCGCCGCCGGTCCCATTATGAATTTCGTGACGGCGATTTTCCTGTTTTTTATAATGATCTGGGCCTGGGGACATTGGGAAATAAGGCCTGACTCCACTGAGGTCGGGGATATTATGCAGGATACCCCCGCTTTCCATTCCGGGCTGAAAGGTGGGGATGAGATCATTGCTATTGACGGTAATTTCTTCAAAGACTTCGAAGATATGGCGGCATATATCCGGGGTAGGCCGGATCGCGATTTAGTCATCAAGTATCGGCGGGATGGGATCGACAACCTGGTTACGGTCAGAACCAAGCAAATCGATTATGTCGATTCACTCGGGGTAGATCATTCGCGCGGATATGTCGGAATTGAACCTCTTTTTGATTTTTATTCGACCAGCTTTAGTCAGGCCTTGCGCGGCGCCCCCAGGGCCACAATTTTCTTTTCGGTATTTACTCTTGATATCCTCTGGAAACTGATAACCGGGCAAGAATCGATAAAAAACCTTGGCGGTCCAATCATGATCGCCGACCACGCCGGCAGGGCCATGAGTCGCGGCTTACCATACCTGTTCAATCTGGCGGCGGTTTTATCGATAAACCTGGCGATTTTGAACATTCTTCCGATACCGGTTCTCGATGGCGGCCATCTGGTCTTTCTGAGCATCGAGGCTATCCGCCGCAAACCTATACCGTTTAAAAAACGGCTTTTCTGGCAGCAGGTCGGCATGGGGCTCTTGTTGCTTTTAATGGTCGTCGTTACCTACAACGATATAGCCCGCCTGATTACGGGCGGCTGAATACCTATCTTTAATGCTCAACAATTATTATGGGCGGCAGACCCTGAAGCCTGCATTTCCTGAAAGCGGCGGCAGCAGGTCGGGTTTTATCGGGTAATGGCTCTCGAAAAACCCGACCTACTAATCTACATTATGTCGTCTGAAGCTCGTGGGTTTGATCTAGAATAATTCTCCAAAGCCGAATCCAAAATCTTTTTGATCTCCTTCCGCGCCGATTGCGGCTCCAGTATTTCGGCCTCGGGGCCGAACCCTAAAATCCAACGGATGAATTCCTCGCGGCCGGCAACGGTCGTTTCATAAATGATAGAACCGTCCTTTAACTCTGTAATCTCCTCGTAGGGCTGATGTTTAGATGTTTTAACCATAACGGCGGCTTGGCCTGAAAACTTCACCTTGAATTTGGTTAATTTGCCCTTGTAGACTCCCCAACTATTTTGAAAATACTCCTCTATGGAGAAATTCTCTGGCATCTGGAATTTTTCGCGGGATAATCCGACGGTTTGAATCCTGCCGAGACGGAAGGTGCGGATATCGTCTCTCAAATAGCAATGCCCAACCAGGTACCAGGCGCTCTTTCTAAACGCCATGGCGTACGGGGATATCTTCCTTTTTGTCTTCTCGCCTTTCAGAGATTCGTACGATATAGTGATATTTCTTTTTTCTCTGATGGCATTCTCAACCGACGAAGTCAGTTTATGATTGATCGATTTCTCGGTAGACACGACTCCTATGGCGATACTTCCCGAGGCATTTTTGCTTTCATCTGTGACCTCGATCTTTTCAGTAATTCTTCTGGCCGTTTCACGAAATGGTCCTCCCTTTTCGAACAGCGGCGATTTTAGAAGGCTCAGCAAAAATCCCGCCTCGTGGGCTGAAAGGTTGGTTGGCGGCAGGAAACCGTCATGCAGGAGCTTGTAGCCGCCGTCGAAATAGATCGGGATATTGGCGGCGGAGATGGAGATAATATCCCGGTAAATCGTGCGCTCGGTGACTCCGCATTTCCTGGCCAGGTCCGACGCTCTTAGTCTACGATTTAACCGCAACAGGGATAAAATATATAATAGTCGCTCTGTTTTCCTCACCGGGAAAATATAGATTCGTCTTTTCTCGATGTCAATGTCTATAAAGCAGCTCATAAATTGCCGGATGAAGTCAAATAGTATAGGCCTGATCCCATAATAAACAGACAAAGAGGTCAAGATAGCCTCCCGGGTGGCATTGCAATTCACTCTCCAGGCCGTTATAATCTATTGGATTGCATCAGGTTCCAAATCCATTGCAATATTGAACGCTTCTCCTTCCGTCCGGCACAGCCATTGCAGAAAGCTCCTCTCAGAAATCATCAAATCAGGGGGGGAATATGATCTTAAGAAAGAATATCCCGAAAGGGTCGACGGCACTGGCGCTGACCTTACCGATCTTGGTTTTGTTCCTGGCATCCGGGTGCTCTTTTGATACACCCAAATCGCCGTCCTGGGTGACAACCTGGGACGTTCCTATTGCCAATAGGACGTATGATATTGCGGAGCTTCTGGAGCGAATCGACGATTCGAACATCATTACCGACAGCCTGGGCAATCCTGCGTTTTCAATAACGCAAACCATCGATACCATCGCCGTGGAGGATAACCTGACGGTCGATGGCATAACCATTGACGTGCAGGATTCCGTCGGCGCAATTGATATCGAGCCACCCAGCGATGAGTCGGCAACCACGAATGTCAACGATTTTCTGCCCGTTAACCTGGGTGTGGTTCCACCAATATCCTTCAGCTACAATGAGGCGCTGACGGCTCTGGATAGATTTAGTTGGATGGATGTTGAATCAGGTACACTCGATCTGACTTTTTATAACGGCCTTGAGGTTGATCTGGATACGTTTGAGGTGACTGTTATCGATGAATCCGACATGCATGTTGTAGGCGTTGCGACTTATACGAATGGCCTAAGCTATCTCGAAACCGAAACTCAATCTATCGATCTTTCCGGACAACGGATTTCCAATACCCTTTCAATGAACTTTGATGGACACACCCCGGGCGGGGTTTTAATATACGCAGGCCCTCTAAACCTAAATGCCACCGCGTCATTTCCGGATAGTATCACCGTTACCGCCGCCAGGGCCGAGACGCCGGCAATAAACATCAACCAGACCCAGTCGACTGCACTCACAGATTCCACCAGAATCATATCATCGTCGATATCCGGGGGGACGCTTCAATTCGATATTTCGAACTACACACAACTTCCTTTCACAATTGACATTCTGTCCACCAATTTCACAAGCTCCGGTAGTCCGCTTCAGATAAACAGGCAGGTTGTCGCCATGGGAGTGACCCAGGTGAATATAGATCTGGCCGGATATAGCTTCACACCCACTGACAGCGGTTCGTCGCAATTTGTCGATGTTGAAATGAGCGCAGTCGCGCCAGCCTCAGCGCCGCTACAGTATACGGTCAGCTCATCTGACAGCCTGGGAATACATGTAGATCTTTCCAGTATAACCTTCGCCTCTATTACCGGTCAGATCCAGCCGACCTCGGTTGATATAGACCCTGTTCAACAGGATGTCGAGATTCCGGAGGGTATGGATCAAGCCCGGCTGACTCAAGCGGTGTTGAGCCTGAATCTATACAATAACAGCACCGTCGATGCTGATATCGATCTGCTCCTGCAGGGGGGAGGCAATTCCATCGCCATCAACGATCGCATGTCGGGAAAGAGCTCACCGGGGGCCTCAGCCGAGCTGACGACAATATCTATTAGTTCGCAGGAACTCTCGGATTTCCTAAATCCCCCGCCCAGCCAGATTACGATTTCAGGCCAGGCGATATTGAACCCCGATTATGCGATATCAACAATTACTGCTAACGATAATTTCTACGGCGAGGTGGAAATCTACTCGCCATTTGCGTTTGCTATTTCGGATACGATATCGATCGATATGGATATTTCAGATTCCGAAATAGATGCAGATTCGCGACCCGACAATTTCGATGAAACCTTTAGATATGGCACCATTGACGTTGAATTCGACAGCCACCTGCCCCTGGGACTGTCGATGACGCTTTATATAGGGATTGTTTCGGATTCCACTCTATATGATCATCCGGCTACCCTTATTCTAGGGCCGTACTCGCTTGAGCCGGGTATAACAGATGGGAACGGACATGTGATCGAATCTGTAATTTCGAATATCTCCGATTCCTTAAACAGCGATCAGTTCAGTATTTTCGATAACGATACGGTCTATTTCGGCCAGATGATAAATCTACTGCCGACCGATACCGCAGGCGTCCAGGTCTTGGGAGCAGATTATATCAGCCTAAAATCCAACGCCAGGCTGCAGGTTCAGATCGGCGATAATATCTGGGATAATGAATAGGAGGGGATAATGAAGATCATCAGGAAATCATTCGGAATATTGTCAGGGAGTTTTTTGATATGCCTGTTCGCTTTCGGAATGGCCCTGGGATGGGGGGAATCCAGCCCGAGGGCCGTGGCCATGGGAGGGGCTTACACTGCCTTGGCCAGAAACATCGAGGCTCCTTACTGGAATCCGGCCAATCTCGGCCTCTCCGACGGCAACGGGCTCTCGATCAACCTGTTTAATGTCGGGGTCGGGGTAAAAAACAATAGTTTTTCGCTGTCGGCATATGATAAGTATAATGGCAAGTTTCTCACCGACGGCGATAAACAGGATATTTTAAACTCGATCCCTGCCGACGGCCTCTCGCTTGATCTGCTGGCGGAGGTATCGGCATTGAACTTCTCGGTAGGCAATTTCGCGGTAACCTATAAGGGGTATGCCGCCTCAAGCATAAGTATAGACCGCGATCCATTCGAATTACTGCTCTACGGTAATGCCGTAATGCGCGAGGTATCCTTTTCAAACAGTCGGAGCGAGGGTTACGGCATAGGAGATGCCTCGTTGTCGTATGGCAGGGCTATCCGGGAATGGCAGGGTGGTGAGTTTGCTGTTGGAGCCAGCTTCCATTATCTAAAAGGTTTGGCTTACCAGAAGATTCTTGAAGCGGACGGTGGGGTGGTTACTACTGATACCGGATTCGTCGGCAGCGGAAACATGCTAATGCGCACTGCACTGGGAGGCTCCGGATTCGCGACGGATCTGGGAGTTTCGGTTCGATTCGAGGAAAACTGGTATTTCTCGGCTGCCTGGCAGAATGCTTACAGTAAGCTGGTCTGGGATAACGAAACCGAGGAAACGTTATTCACATTCGATATGCAGCCCGTTACGATTGACGCCCTGGCCGACAGCGCCGAAAGCGACTCTCTGGTGACATCCAGCGATACGACCTACTCCGTGGATTCATTCGGCTCGACTCTGCCATCGGTCTTCAAGCTTGGATTGGCGAGGAATTACCGTAACATGTTGTGGTCGGTGGACTGGGTACAGGGTTTTTCGAATCGTCCCGGACAGGGGGTAAATCCGAGGATCTCCGCGGGATTTGAGTATAAACCCTTAGGCTTCCTGCCGCTCAGAACCGGATTCGGATTCGGCGGCAACCAGGGCACCGTTTATTCGTTCGGATTTGGACTTCATTTCGGACCGTATAATTTCGATTTAGGACTGGCAAATTCGGGCTCGCCGTTTCCGTGGCATACAAAAGGGGCAAAAGTTGCTCTCGGAATGGGCCTTTATTTCTAAAAGGAGGGAAGATAAATGTTTGGGTTGAACAGAATGGTAAGAGAGACAAGACACAGGCTATTTACGCCTCTGATGTTTTTTTCAAGCCTGCTCTTTCTGATGATCACATCGATCGCGAGCGCCATGCCGCCGCATCCTGACGTGATAGACAAGATTGAAAGGGGAGAGATAGAGGTTCCCTATCATATTCAGAATAAAGCGGTGCTTGAGGCGGCCGGTCTCAACTCCGGCGGAGAATCGATTCTTAAGAAAGCGGGAATTCTTGGCAAACCGGGGGTTTCGGGTAATTTTAAGATCCTGACGCTTCTTGTCGATTTTTCCGATAATGCGGCCTCGGTGAACGCTATTGATTTCGATACGCTGGTTTATGTCGATGTTAGCGGCAGCGTCAACAATTTCTACAGAGAAAACTCCTACAATAACCTGTCCATTGTTTCGCCCATATACCCGTCATCATTGGGGTGGTATCGGGCGCCGCAGACATATAGTTATTATGTCAATAACAACTACGGATTCGGGACGTATCCTCAGAATTCCCAGAAACTGGCTGAGGATCTCATCGCTCTGGCCGATGCCTCCGTTGATTTCTCTCAGTTTGATAACGACCTCGACGGCACTGTTGATGGTTTAATTATAGCACACGCAGGGCCGGGTGCGGAGCTTTCGGGCCAGACCACCGATATCTGGTCGCACAAATGGTCTATAACGCCTCAGTTGAGGGACGGTGTCTGGATCTCTACGTATTGCATAAATCCCGAATATTGGATAACACCGGGCGATATTACTCTGGGCGTTTACTGCCATGAACTGGGTCATGTTCTGGGTCTTCCCGATCTCTATGATACCGATAATTCATCGAGGGGAATTGGTAGATGGAGCTTAATGGCCAGCGGAAGCTGGAACGGCTCTTTAGGCGCGTCCCCGGCGCATCTTGATGCCTGGTCAAAATTATTCCTTGGTTTTTTGAGCCCTAATATTCCCTCATTCGACCAATACGGAGTGAGTTTTCCCCAGGTGGAGACAAATCAGACCATCTACAAACTCTGGACTAACGGCGCCCCGATATCTGAATATTTTCTCGTCGAGAATCGTCAGCAGGTGGGGTATGACGCGTTTCTACCGTCATCGGGCATGCTGATCTGGCATATCGATAATGACATACTCAATAACGATAGCGAATGGTATCCCGGTTATACGAGTTTCGGCCACTATAAAGTGGCTCTCGAGCAGGCTGACGGCCTCTGGGAGATGGAACAAAATACTGATTATGGCAACTCAGGAGATCCTTATCCGGGTAGCACCGTAAACAGAACTTTCTCCGGGGTCTCGACGCCAAATTCAGACGCTTATTCCGGAACACCGACACAGGTTGAGGTTAGCAATATCAGTAACTCCATGGCAACCATGACTGCCGATGTCATCATTGGATCACCGCAAAACATTGCAGACGAAGGTGATGGCCTGCTCCCGGAGCGGGTACGGCTACTGGGAAACGTCCCCAATCCATTTAATCCTGAAACCATTATCAATTTTGAAGTTACTGCAGAGACTGCGATTAAGCTTGAGATCTTCAATTTGAACGGACAACAGATAAGGACTCTTGCCGATCAATCTCTGTCGGCAGGGCTCTACAGGATGGCGTGGGATGGTAAAGATTCGATGAAAGGAGATGTCAGTTCAGGGATATATTTCTATAGATTGAGCTATCCCGGCAATGCTGTGGCGCAAAAAATGTTGAAACTAAAGTGATGTTTGTGAGGGACTTAAAGGAGGCGGTTGAAGTGAAGGGTCAAACTCAACTCGATCAGGTAGAATCCGAGGATTCACCCGGTAATATCAATTATATCGAGGGGGGGGGAGAAGAGCCAGAAGGTCAATAAGGAGCGAATAGAGAGGCTCAAGAAGGCCTTCAGGCCCAGCAGGTTGCATGGTATTGTTGAAATCCAGGATGAAAGAAATCAAAGGAAAAAAACAACCAAATAATACTTGACTTTTAAAAAGGAGGGCTTAATCATGAAGAAGTGGGTTGTTGCAACTGCGGCGATCTTCGCCATGAGTGTGGTGGTTTCCGGGATCGCCGGATGCGGAGCGAAACTTCCGACCAAGTCGGAATCTGGTGATGGTAATGCGCAGGAGACCAAAACGGTGGTTACCATGGAGATTATCGAAGACGACGGAAACGAAATATTGATCGATTGATCTTGAGATGACGCGGTATTTTACCCTTGAATGTCTTCCACCCCCTCCAGAAGATATTTGAGGTTGATCCCGCTCGCCGGCCCTCTCACAAGAGAGGGCCTTTTTTATGTTAGGTTGGCTTTACGGGATTGAGCTCTTAAAGACGAACCTGACAGGATAGACTATCCACACGGGGAGCCTCTCTCCATTGGTTTCCGCAGGCGTATATCTGCTTTTCAAAGCAGCCTCCAGGGCCGATTCGTCGAATCCCATACCGGAAACGCTGCTGGAGAGGATCAGAGCTTCAGCGACTTTCCCGTTTTCATCGATTCGGGCCTTTACCCATACAACTCCTGATATCCCTCTTTTCTTGGCCCAGACAGGATATTCCGGCAACACAACGTCAACAGGGACGGGCATCTTTTCCACCGTGACCAACATACTACTCGGCGTCTCCGCCGATCGAATCATCCCGGTATCCACTACGACCCTGGAAAGCGAGGCTCTCGTCTGCTGGGATAATACAGGTACAGCCTCATCAGTCAGGTATACAGCATCGATATTGATTGATTCGGGAGCAGGCCTGGCTACTGGTTCGGGGAGTATGGAGAAGGATTCGACTGCCTGATCCTCACTTTCCGCTATTCTCGCGGGTGCCATTGCATTCTTTTTTGCCCCTTCCTGAGGACGCAGACGGATATCAAGTCTGTCGTATTCTTTCTCTGCCATCGTGGACGGTTTCTCTCCCCGGCCCCTCTGTAAAGTCGGATCTCCCAGATCGGAAATAGAGAATACCAGAAATATGACAATTGCTGCCGCCAAACCGACTGATGCAGCCATTCTGAATATATACTTGCGGTCCACGGTTTCGGCCGTCCGGGTCGAATTCTGGACTCGGATTTTTCCCATTACGGCGTCATCGAATGCTAATGCATCGATGGAGGAAATCGCCTTCCGGTCGGCTCTGCTTGATTCCCGAAGCGCATTGATGGTCTCAAGCGCCCGACTGCAGGCCGCACACCCCTCGAGATGTAAGGACACAGCTTCCCTCTCGGCCGCGGAGAGTTCGCCATCAGGATATTCCCAGAGCAGTTTTTCAATTTTGTTGCATTCACTCACGATTCTTCACCCCGCTCCAGCATTTCGGTAAGTTTCTCCCTCGCGCGATACAGGCGGGACATGACGGTGCCCATTCTGATCTTGAGCGCCGCGGCTATCTCCTCGTATGAATAATCTGCGTAAGCTCTCAACACAATGACCTCTTTGAGCTTTTCGGGAAGCTGCTCGATAGCATTTTCAACCGATTCCACCTGCCTCTTCTTCTCATACGAAGTATCGGCAGAGACCTGCGTTCGGTCGATGTCCGTATCGCTGATCTCGCGAAATCTCCTCTTAAACCTCGTTCTACTGCGAAGCCGGTCGCGGCATTCGTTGATTGTGATGCCTGCCGCCCAGGCCACAAATCCCCGTGCCGGATCGTATTTCTTGAGGTGCAGGTAAATCTTGACAAAACTGTCCTGTGCCGCTTCCTCGGCCTCGGTTTGATTCTTCAGCATCCGCAGGCAAATCGCCAGAATCTTCTGCCTGTATCGTTCCAGAATCTCGCGGAAGGCTCTCTCATCGCCTTCCGACGCCAGGACGGCCAGTTCGCCGTCGGTTATTTCCTTTGACAATTCCCGTCCTTATTTAATATACGTCCGCACGTTGCAAATATTCCAAAAACGAAACCGTTGGGTCGAACTCTCTGACAATCATGCCCTTTCCAGGCGGAATTTGGGAGAAAGAGCTTCTAAAGGCAACTTCAATCTTTATGGAAAGTCTTTATATTGTGTTTTCGAACTAAGAAACTGAATTAGATTATAGCAATGAGGGTGTCCGGTACTTAGCCCCGACGCAGCATAAATCGACAACGTTGGAACGGAAATATAATTAATCTGAGTTTTGCTATTTTCGGTTGGCCGATCCCCAGGCCTTGACGCTTTCCACGAAGGCGCCCAACATAACCAGTTCATTTTCTCCGCTGTCCCCTTCGTAGGCGATATTCAACCATGGGAGTCCCTTGTTATCTTCAGATACTCGAGATGAAATGGCGTTTATTATATTGCCGGGCATACATGTAAACGGCAAAGTGTTGACGATGCCGGAGCAGCCCTTTTTATACATATCGATGGCCTTTCCTATGGCGGGCATCGCCTCTCCGCCAACACTGATGGGGAGGTATGGCATGGCATTCTCAAGCTGTTCGGACATGGGGGTCTCGATCTCTCCATTCAAGCTTTGCTTGATATGGCGCAGGATCAGCCTGTCGTCTTTTTTCTGGAAGTAATCCTGCAAATAGGCATCGAGTAGATCGCGTAAAGATCGCTTCCTGAAAGAATCGTCCTTATACGTGGTGGTCGTATAATGAATCCATTCGGTGAAATTGGCCAGGTCGACCTCTACTCCGAGCGACTCCAGCTTCTCCACCAGATGATTATTGGAGAACCTGTTATTCCGAATATAGATCTCGCCGACGACTCCGACTACCGGCAGGTGATCGCCATTATGGTTGATGATTTCCACGAAGCTGAAGAAAGCGTCCCTGACGATCTCCGGCAGCTTTTCTCCGCCGTTTTCTATATCTCTGACCGCTTCATCGAGATATTGACGATAGATTCTATTGGCTGCCCCGGATTCCTTTTCTCGCGGCCTGGATTTCAATAGAAATTTCTGGAAGTGATCCACGGCCAGAAAACCTTTCCATGCCAGGCGACGGAAATTGCCGTTTGTTTCGGGGATTTGGGCGTAAGAATCATCAGAGTTGGGAGAATAAATCGGGACATCCCCGTAACCTAAATTTTCTAAAAGCTGTTTATGAAGATGGTGATATTGGCCGAATCGACAGGGCCCACCGGATGTCGGCATGAAAAAGGCGACTCGTTCGGGATCAACTTCGGGTTTCTCGAGCTCGCGCGCCAGATCGCCGGAGGTCAGCAATGCGGGGTAGCACTCTCTTCCGCCTGTTAGCTTTCTTCCCAACTCCAGCGACCTGCTGTCTGTTTCGGCCAGCACATCGGCATCCACCCCGCAGGCCCTGAAGGCGGCGGCAAAGGTTTCGGCATGGTCAGCCATTCGAGGAATCAAGATCTTTCTCTTATAGCCGTTACCGCGAGCCAGCGGGACAGCTTCAACATACTTCTTATCCTTTTTGGGCAGACTGTCTAAGAACGCCTCGCATCTGGTAATGATGCCCGCATCGGCAGAATGTTCATCCAGCTCCAGGATCATATGGGGCTTCGAGCCTATTATCCGCTTGAAATGATGAATGATAAATGAATCCGGCCCGCAACTGAAATTACTGACGTAAATGGGGAAGAGGCCGGGTGTATCCTTGGCCAGTTTTGCCGCCCTTAAGATTCTGCGGCCGCTCTGCCAGTATATAAAGGCAAAATCGTCCTGCGGCAATTCCGCCATATCAAACGGGATCACGAGCGCTCCCAGATCGGTCAATTTCTGAGCTAAATCCATCGATACACCGGGGTCGAAGCTATTATAATGTCTGCCTATCAGTAATACGGTCGGTTTTTCGGGGGATACCTGCCCGAGAAATTCCCGCCCTTCTTCTACGAGGTCTTTTTTGTATTCTTCGAAAGCAATGAGCGCCGAATCCAATGCTTTCTTGATCTCCCTGCGCTTAAAACCGTATTCCTTCAGCTCACTATATAATGATCTGGTGACGGCGGCGGTGCCCTCATCGAATCGGACAATAGGCTTAACCACCTTCATATTGCCCATGCGGTTTTGTAAAGCCGAGATCGCCATAAAAGGAAACGCCTGGATATAAGGGCAAAAGTAGTTCATGGTGCCTTTGGGCGGTTCATCGGTTCCGGTTATTATGGATGGCAAGAATATAAAATCGAGTTCACGCCTTGATAGATCGAGCATATGTCCGTGAGCTACTTTTACCGGAAAGCAGGTCTCAGCCCCGACCGATTCGGCCCCTTCCTTGACTATGCCGCCGGTGCTTTTTCTCGAGATAACTACCTTGCATCCCAGTTGTGCAAAAAACCGTCGCCATAGATACAGGTATTCCCAGTTGGCCAGAGCGCGCGGAATTCCGATAGTCAGCTTGCGAGCGCTGACTACTCTGGGCGGCGATGTTAGAAAACGTTTGTTGCGGATCGCCACAGGATTGGGATGGATGTCTTTAATTCCACGTTCGGCATCGTATTTTTCGCATCGCGAACCGTAATAAAGCTCCCTGCCGCTGTCGTTGATCCTGGTGATATTGCACATATTGGCGCAGTCTTCGCAGAGAAAGGTCTCCTGGTGAATCTTGCGTCTTGCGATTTCGAATCCCTTGAAACTCGTCTTTTGAACTCCACTTCTCTTGGCCAGCAACGCCGCTCCAACCGCCCCGGTTACGTCATGATGCGGAGGCACGATGATCTCTTTGCCCAAAACCGTTTCAAAAGCCGCTATCACGGCCTTATTCCAGGCGACCCCACCCTGGAAGAGGATTTTATTTCCTATCCTCTTTCGTCCGACGACCTTATTGAGGTAATTATGAACGACGGCGAATGCCAGCCCGGCGGCTATCTCGTTCTTCTCGGCGCCGCTCTGCTCGAACCTCATCAGATCGGACTCCATGAAAACGGTGCATCTCTCGCCGCATGCGACCGGGCTTTGAGCCGCAAAGGATAGATTTGCGAAATCGGTCTTGATATTGATTGCCAGCCTTTCGGCCTGTTCCTCGAGGAAGGATCCGGTGCCCGCAGCGCAGGCGCGGTTCATCTCGAAATCGACTACCACCCCGTTTTCCAGACTGATGAATTTAGAATCCTGCCCGCCTATTTCGAAGATTGTATCGGCCTCGGGTACAAACATGGTCCCGCCGGTAGCCTGGGCCGTGATTTCGTTTCGGATAACGTCTGCGCCGACAAGCTCGCCGATTAAATATCTCCCGGATCCGGTAGTGGCCACACCCAGAACCTCGAAATCTTCAGCGATCTCACCTCTTATCTCTTCCAATCCCTGCTGCATAATCTCGATCGGCCGGCCGGCGGTCATGAGATACCGTCTGGAAATGACCTCATTATCAGGACTCATCAGCACCAGGTTGGTAGAAAGCGATCCAATATCGATGCCGAGATAACCCCGTTTCAGATCCGGGCGAGGTTTTTCTTCGGCTCTGGTTTTTTCAAAATATTTGCTGGATGGGTATTGAAAGTCCAGACTATCCGTGCGTGGCATATTTGAAACGAAGAGCGTCTTTGCCTTGGCCCCGATTTCTTTGAGTCGGGCAGTATCGATCTTGAAGTCGCCAGCCATGATTGCTCCCCCGATTGCCCCTGCCAGGTTATGCCAGGCGGGAAGGACAAAATCGGTATCTGCAAGCTCGAAGACTTCTTTGAAGGCTCTTATCACTCCCGGGTTCGAGCCAACCCCGCCCAGGAATATCACCGGAGTTTCGATCCGCTTGGTCTTGACTATGCTTCCTTTGAAATTCCTGGCGACCGCAAAGCATAAACCGGCAATTATGTCTCCGACCGGCACGCCCCGTTGTTGATGGTGAATCATATCGGATTTGGCGAAAACGGAGCATCGCCCGGCGATATGCGGCGGGTTTTCCGATTTGACGGCCAGCTCACCGAACTCGTCCTCGATATTTATCCCTATCCTGGCCGCCTGCTGGTCGAGAAACGAACCGGTACCGGCGGCGCATAATCCGCTGGCGGCAAAATCATCCAGCGTGGAAACGATGCTTTCACCGGCAGGGGAGAGGTGAATATATTTTGCCTGCTGCCCGCCCATCTCGAAAATAGTCCGGGCATCCGGGGCAAGCTTGCCAACTGTCGCGCTGATTGCGGAGAATTCGTTGATATACGGCGCACCCAGCGATCTGGCCAGTTGCGACGCGCCGCCACCCGTGAGGCCCCATGATGACAGCCCAGAGTACTTATCATTCAGACGCGCTATTTCAAATGTGGCGCAGTCTATCGGGTTGCCTCTGTGACGGACATAGATCGATTCGACAATATTCAGATCGTCGTCCAGAATTACGGCCGAGATGGATACCGAGCCGATGTCAATGCCAAGTCGCAAGCGATTCATTGAGCGGGAATATATAATAAGATTATGGAATTCTGCAAATAAAAAATGATGCTATGGAGTCTTATTTGTCGATGATTAAAAGACTTCGAGGGATTGATGAACAGGCTTTCGGTGTCATTCCCAACCCGATCGGGAATCTACTCTTTGTCATGCCGGACTTGTCCATACGGATCCGTAGGAATCCGGCATCCATTCCCCGCATCCGCACCCTCTGGATTCCTGCTTCCGCAGGAATGACATGAGTATCGCTATTTCAAATACGACAATTTTATAACGACAGAATTATTATTATTTCCTGCTCTGGCGAAGTGGTCGGGGCGCTGATTCTTATTTGTTAAAATTCGCTTCATACCATTCCTGCCATTTTCTTTGAAAAGATAACAACTCTTCAGGAGAATCATCTGGATTGTATTTATAATTATCATCCATATTTCTTCCAGATGAAAGTCTTTGTAATGCCGACCAGGATACTCCTCTTATATATCTACTCGTATCAGTAATCTTGCTTATCAGAACGGGCAATGCCCGTTCGGGATCAGCGTATCGCAGCAACCGAATCGACTCTGCTTGAATTAATGGGCTGTTGCTTTGTATAAGCTTGAAAGCATAATCGCTTAGATCGTTAAGGATATTGTTCCTGTCAATACTAGCCTGATAATCAGGCGAAGGCTCATTTGACCAGATATGACCGCCTATAGCATATCGCAAAGCAATAGAATTTAACAAACTGTCCGATGAGTCAAGCCAGCCTCGAAGAATATCGACCCTATCGTTAATATCGGTTTTGGATTCGATGCGAAGTATCTGGTTCACGAGACCGGTAATACTTTCAACCGAAGCCCTTTCAAGAATACTGGAATATTCACCTATGGTATCTCGAGGCCACTTGGCGGTAGCACCAGCAGTCAGTTTGGCGATATCCGCTTCAATAGACATTAAAAATAGAAGTACATATTCGTCCTCGACAAAATCGACCTTGCCCCATGCAATCGTAGCGCGATTATTTATGGTTAACTCTTTCGGGTCCTTTCCCTTTAACATTCGATCAGTAATCAGAATCGTTTTTCCATCTTTAAAGGTAATAGTCCCCGTAGCAATGATATCGGATTTAATTGCCAAATCGAGCAGGCCGCCCCCCCATACAGAAGTTGGAAAACTTCTTTGGGCTGTTACACATAGAACAAGAAAGATAATAATCCCAAAAATGATTCGACTTCTCATTGTAAAATTCTCCTAATCAGTATGAACATTATTCATACGATGTTGTTCCCCAGGGTTACCCCAGTCGAAATCATGATTATCATTCATATTATTATCGACGGTATTAGAGGTTTCCGCTTCAATAGGATGCATTCCGGTGTACATAGGGTTGGGCAGAGGCCAGCCATTAGGCCAATGGGGATAATTTGGATGGCAAAACTAACATGATAAGCTTTGAGGACTCTCATTTCAAATAACTCCATGGTGAAAGTTCTAATATAAATGTATGAAATAGTCGCTATTTGTCAAGATATTCAAAGGCAACGACGTTCAAATTCCCTTTGTCCAAGCGGTGGGAATATCATATATATCTGACTATGGGCAAGTCGATTGCGGAAGGAATAAAAACCCAAACCGATGAAACGATCTCCCAGGCAAGACCAGCAGCCGGCTGGTACGCCTGGATCTTCAGGTTGAGGATCGAGGAGTTTCTGGCGCTGGTATTCTTTGGGCCAATGGTCTATTTCACCGCCAGTGCTTATTTCTTCTTCAAATCGCAGGGCCACGTGCCGAACGTCTTCATCGGTGATGTCCAGCGAGTTTTCGCGGTGGTTGTTGCCGTGGCTGTTGCCCTTCTTATTGTACGATATCGTCCCAACTGGAGATTCTTGCGCGATTCGCTCCCCTTCGCATATTGTATCGCCATATACTCCAATCTTCATGACACCATACATTTCGTCAATCCCAACGATATCCATGATAAACTGATCGCCATCGACCAGTGGATCTTTGGTGTCCAGCCGGTCGTCTGGGCCGAGCAATTCATTAATCCGGTGCTGACCGAGATCTTCTCATTTTGCTATATGATCTTTTTCCTCTTTGGGCCTGTAGTTGCGCTCACGCTATATCTGCAGAAAAAAAGAATCGAATTTCGGACAACTCTGGTTTCGGTCATCCTTTGTTTCTATGCGGGATATTTCCTTTATGTGCTGTTCCCGGCAGCGCCACCCCGGATAATGCTAAAAGAAATGTATACGCTCACGTTTAGCGGCACGCCGATCGCCGATGCGACATTGAAGATGGTGAATCTGTTGCCGTCGGATTCTCGGGCGGCGTTTCCGTCGCTGCATGCCGCGGTCACCTTGCTTTCTTTGATGTTTGCCTATAAATATGTTCGCTGGTTGTTCTGGACAATGCTGCCTTTCTGCACCGGCCTGATATTGTCAACCGTGTATCTGCGGCATCATTACGTTATCGATCTGATCGCCGGGTTCGGGCTTGGCATTCTGGCATTTATACTGGCTCCGAGGATCGATTCCTGGTGGAAGTCGAAAAAGCCGAAAGCGTTGCAGGTGAACGCCGATGCCTAAAGTCGCCCTTGCATATACCGGCTGCAAGCTAAACAGGTATGAAATCCAGGTCATCTCCGAATCCCTTGAGGCTTCAGGCTTCGATGTCGTGCCATTCGGAGAAAAAGCGGATTGCTATGTGATCAATACCTGCAGCGTCACCAACGGCGCCGACGTTTCCTCGCGGCAGTTGATCCGCCGGGCCAGAAGAACTGCTCCCGATTCGCAGGTGATTGCTACCGGATGTTATGCCCAGATGCGGCCGGACGAAATCGAGAAAATTGGCGCGGATCTGGTGGTTTCCAATCCGGAAAAAGAGAATATACCGACCAGGATCATTGATCTCTTCGATAGATCGCAGGCAATACCGGATGATCCATCGCATGACGAATTCGGATCCCGGGCCATTTCCAACATGGGGGATCTCACCCGGGCCTTCGTGAAGATCCAGGAGGGTTGTGACCGGGGCTGTACCTATTGCAGCATCTGGATCTCTCGCGGGCCTGAGAGATCTCGACGTTCAGAATTCGTAATTAGAGAAACTAACAGACTGCATGAAAATGGCTATAAGGAAATTGTTTTAACTGGAGTCCATATAGGCAAATACTCGTATGACGATATGAATCTGACCGGTCTGCTTCGTGGCATTCTAAGAGAGACGGATATGCCACGGATTCGGCTGTCATCGCTTCATCCGTCGGAGATCGACGATGATCTGATTGAACTGATATCGTCCGCCCCGAGGATTTGCCCGCATGCCCACCTCTCAGTTCAGTCGGGCGACGATACTATTCTGAAATCGATGGGCAGGACTTACGAACGCAATGAACTGATCGATATAATAGAGAAGCTGAAATCCGCCGTCCCCGGGATAACTGTCGGCGCGGATGTCATCGTGGGATTTCCCGGAGAGACCGATCGGAATTTCCAAAACAGCTATGATCTCGTGGAACAAACGGGAATACACCATCTTCATGTATTCCCTTTCTCGCCGAGACCGGGTACAAAAGCAGCCAACATGACAGGCGCAATACCTTCTATAAAGAAAGAGGGACGGGCCATGAGCTTGCGGAGACTTGGACAGAAAATGAAAAACACTCATCTGAGAAGCTTTGTCGGGCAAGAGGTGAATGTCCTCTTTGAAAAAAGAAAATCGTCCCCGAAGCGTCATCTTACCGGTTTCACAGAGAATTACCTGAGGATTCGTTCAAAAGGAGGCGAGTGGATGAAAGGGGAGATCATCAAAGTTATGCCTTTCGAAGTTGAGAACGAGATACTTCTGGCGAATATCCACGCCTCGCCCGTCCCATCAAAAAGTAGTTGACAGGACTTACCGGTAAACCATATAATGCCCGATGTTGGTGATCGAGGATAAGTCCTTTTAAGATAGGAAATAGCGTCCTCTTTCTACCATTTTGTTGCGGAGATATTGTGAAAAAAATCACGCAGGTGATAAAAATAGATGTTTGAGATCTTCT
This sequence comes from uncultured bacterium, assembly GCA_965541585.1. Taxonomy (GTDB): domain Bacteria; phylum Zixibacteria; class MSB-5A5; order UBA10806; family UBA10806; genus CBDVBL01. Next base: position 139,791 of record CBEUCH010000003.1, read on the forward strand.
TCCCGATCCTGGTTCTTTTCATCCTGGCGACCGCAATCGTTTTGATAATGCTTGGCCTGCCAGAACTGGTTGCGCGGAAAACTAAAAACAGGCGCAAGCTTACTCCGTATGAGTGCGGTATCCTTCCTGAAACGGATGCCAGATATCGGTTCCCTGTTAAATATTATATGATCGCTCTTCTTTTTATCATATTCGATCTTGAAATGGTGTTTCTATATCCCTGGGCAATCATACTAAAGAAATTAAAGATGTTCGCATTCATTGAGATGATAATTTTCATCGGAATCCTTCTGATAGGCTATCTTTACCTGATCAAGAAGGGCGCCTTAAAATGGGAATAGAAAAATATCTCCCCGATGGGATAATATTAACCACCGTTGAGAAGGCTGTCAACTGGTCTCGCAAATCGTCATTATGGCCTCTGGGATTCGGGCTGGCCTGTTGTGCCATCGAGATGATGTCAACTTTCGCCTCCCGGTTCGATCTGGCCCGTTTTGGAATGGAGGTCATGAGACCTTCGCCGAGGCAGGCTGATCTGATGATCGTCTCCGGAAGGCTATCGGTCAGGATGGCGCCGGTTATCAGGCAGCTTTACGACCAGATGCCAAATCCCAGATATGTCATCTCCATGGGAGCCTGCGCATCGTGCGGCGGGATTTTCAACAACTACGCCATCGTCCAGGGAGTCGATCGCGTAATTCCTGTCGATGTTTACGTTCCGGGATGTCCTCCCAGACCGGAACAACTTATCGACGGTATCATGAAGCTGCGGGCCAAAATCGAAAAAGAGAAGCTGAAAGACAACGTCTGATGGCATCCATCGTCGAAGAAAAACTCCGAATGGGGTATTCCAAAAAGATTATTGAATTGAACACCTTCAGGGGTGATCTGAATGTTGTTTTGAAACCCGAGGATATCCCCGAGGTCTGCCGTTATCTGAAAACCGATCCCGATCTGAAATTTAATTTCCTCTCCTGTATAACCGCCTGTGATTATCTGGGAAAACGTGAAATTAGATTCGAGGTGGTCTATATGCTTTTCTCCATCCCGAATCATCATAAGATTATTTTGAAAACCAGGGTAAACGAGAATGAAGAAATCCCGACATTGACCTCCCTCTGGAGTACGGCCGACTGGCAAGAAAGGGAAATCTACGATATGTTCGGGATCAAATTTACCGGTCATCCCAATCTGACGCGGATTCTCATGGACGAGGATTGGGTTGGCCATCCGCAGAGAAAGGATTTCCCTCTTACTTACGAGGTGCCTCATTTCACCCATAACAAGGGCGAGATAGATACCAGGCACGAGGCTCCATGGAGGGGGGATGAGGATGGCTAAACGGGAAACCATGATTATGAATATGGGCCCGCAGCATCCTGCTACGCATGGAGTGCTGAGGATCGAACTGGAGCTGGAGGGCGAGACGGTTGTCGATGCCCGCCCCTTAATCGGCTATCTCCATACCGGAATTGAAAAGAATATGGAGGCCAAGACCTACACCCAGGCCCTGACCATGACCGATAGAATAGACTATCTGGCGCCCATGTCAAATAACCTCGTTTACGTGGGCGCCATCGAGAAACTTATGGAGGTAGAGGTCCCGCCCAGAGCCGAATATGTTCGGGTGATAATGACCGAATTAACGCGTGTCGCCTCTCACCTTGTATGGCTCGGTACCCATGCAATCGATATGGGCGCCATGTCGATGCTCCTGTATTGCTTCAGGGAGCGGGAGAAGATCGTCCAGATGTACGAGTTTGTCTCAGGGGTCAGGATGATGTCGTCGTATTTCCGGGTCGGGGGTCTGGCGGATGATATCCCCGCTGGATTTGATAAGCGGGTAAAAGATATTCTCGATACTTTTCCGGCCAGGATAAACGAGTACGAGGGGCTTTTAACGAACAACAAGATCTGGCGTAACCGTACCGTAGGAGTGGGAACGATCTCCGCGGAGGATGCCATCGATGCCGGGCTATCCGGGCCGAACCTCAGGGGCAGCGGAGTCGCCTGGGATATCAGAAAATCTAATCCTTATTCGTACTACGATAAATTCGAATTCGATATTCCCACCGGCAAGAATGGCGATGTTTACGACCGGTATCTGGTCCGACTGGAAGAAATGAGGCAGGCCTTGCGTATCGTGGGGCAGGCGGTCGAGGGTATACCGGAAGGCCCGCATATCACCGGCGACAGGAAGATCGCTCCTCCGTCCAGAGAAGAGGTGCTTAAGGGGATGGAACAATTAATCCATCATTTTAAGATCGTAGTCCATGGTTTCCAGCCGCCTCCGGGTGATGTCTATTTCGCCATCGAATCGCCCAAGGGAGAGATCGGATGTTATATCGTATCCGACGGCACCAAAAAACCCTATAGGGTTCATTTCAGACCGCCGTCGTTTGTTAATATTTCAGTCTTGCCTAAACTGGTTATCGGCGGAATGGTGGCCGATGTGGTTGCCTGCATAGGATCTCTTGATATAGTGCTTGGTGAAATCGACAGGTAACTGAGAGGTTTGAGTTGAACAGCACATCCGATATTTTGCTCAGCGAAAAATCAACAAAAGAGATAAGACGTCTTAAGGATCTGTATCCCTACTTGAAATCCGCAGTTCTGATGGTTTTGCACGTCATATATGACCAGTATGGCTATATAGATTCTAAGGCGGTGAAGGAAGCTTCCGGGATTATGGAATTGCCCGTCATGGATTTTGAGCAGGCGGCAAGTTTCTATACGATGTTCCCTCCCCGGAAGGTCGGAAGGTATCATATTCAGGTTTGCCGCACGATATCATGCATGCTTCGCGGTTCCGAGGAGCTGGTCCGATTTTTGAAGGAAAAACTCGATATCGAGATCGGCGCGATTACAAAAGACGGGCTATTTTCTCTTACCGAGGTTGAATGTCTCGGGTCCTGCGGCACGTCGCCAATGATGCAAATAAATGATATCTATTATGAGAATTTAACGCGTGTCGGGGTGGAGAAGATACTCGAAGACCTCAGAAATGAGGCCACGAATGATTGAATTCGAAAAGATTTTGTTTAAATACATAGATTGCCCTGGGCAGGATAGTATAGAGACTTATATCAAGAATGGCGGTTATACAGCTTTTGAGAAGGCGATGAATACAATGACCCCCGAGGAGGTTGTGGAGGAGGTCATCAAATCGGGCTTGCGAGGGCGGGGAGGGGCCGGTTTCCCTGCCGGAAGAAAATGGTCTTTCCTGCCGAAAAACGGTAAGAAGCCGGTATACCTGTGCGTCAACGCCGATGAATCCGAACCGGGCACCTTCAAGGATCGCGAGCTCATGGAAAAAGAGCCGCATATGGTGATCGAGGGCGCCTTAATAACTGCCTACGCCATAAAATGCAATACGGCATTCATATATATCAGGGGGGAATTTGCCCGCGCCGCTCGTCAATTGAGCAAGGCTATCGACGAAGCAAGACAGAAGGGATTTGTCGGCAAAAATATTTTAGGCAAAAACGTTGATATAGAGATCATAGTCCATCGTGGCGGAGGAGCTTATATCTGCGGTGAGGAGACAGCCCTGATGACATCTCTCGAGGGGAACCAGGGATATCCGCGCGTCAAGCCGCCGTTCCCGGCGATCTCCGGTCTCTATAATTGCCCCACCATCATCAATAACGTTGAGACACTGAGTAATATACCGCATATCATCAATAGAGGGGGAGAGTGGTTCGCATCCATAGGCACTCCGAAATCGACCGGCACCAAGATTTTCTGTTTGTCCGGCCATATAAACAAGCCGGGAAACTATGAATTGCCGATGGGCGTGCCATTGCGTGAATTGATATATGAATATGGCGGCGGCATCAGAGACGGCCGCAATCTCAAGGCGGTCATTCCCGGGGGTTCATCTGTCCCGGTGCTGACGTCGGATAAGGTCGATGTCCGCATGGATTTCGAGTCTCTGGAGGAAGCCGGCACGATGCTTGGCTCGGCCGGAGTAATCGTAATGGATGAGACCGTCTGCATGGTGAAAGCGGCGCTTAATATGGCTCGATTCTATCAACACGAATCCTGCGGGCAGTGCACCCCCTGCCGGCAGGGGACATACTGGATGCTGCGAATTCTGGAACGCATAGAAAATGGCCGGGGCCGGATGGAAGATCTCGACCTGCTTCTGGATATCTGTTCCAATATCGATGGCAACACGATCTGCCCGCTTGGTGACGCTTCCACGCCGCCTGTCAGATCGACCTTGCAGAATTTCAGGGAAGAATATGAATATCATATCACAAATAAGGAATGCCTGACAAAAATGAGCCCGGGGTTCGAGTAAAGATGCCTGAGAATATAACGGTGACAATCGACGGTAAGATTGTGGATGCGCCTCCCGGTACGCTTATAATTCAGGCGGCCAGGAAAATCGGCATCGAGATACCGACTTTCTGTTATGACGAGCGTCTAAGATCAGTCGGCGCCTGCAGGATGTGCTTAGTCGAGGTGGAGAAGATGCCGAAACTGATCGCATCGTGCGCCACGCCGATCGCCCCCAATATGATCGTGCACACCAATTCGGAAAGGGTTGTGAAAGCCCGCAAAGGAGTTCTGGAATTCTTACTCATAAACCACCCTCTCGATTGTCCGACCTGCGACAAAGGTGGTGAATGTCCTCTGCAGGATAACACTTATCTTTATGGTCCTCCTGTTTCGCGATATACAGAAAACAAGATCAGGTTCATTGAAGAAGACATAAGTCAAAGTTTCGATGATATACCGCTGGGTCCGGAGATTATGTTATGCCGCAACCGCTGCATAATGTGCTTTTTGTGCGTGCGCATCGTACGCGATCTTGCAGGGGAGGCGGATCTGGGCGTATTCCAGAGAGGCGCCCGGACAAACATCAATGTCCTGCAGGAGGTGGCCTTCGCCGATGAATTCTCCGGTAACACGGTGGAATATTGCCCGGTCGGAGCATTGACTTCCCGCTCATTTCGTTACAAAATTCGCGACTGGCTTTTAAAGAAAGCACCGTCGGTCTGTAACCTTTGCTCCGATGGCTGTAACATGAACGTGGAATGGTCCGGGGGCGAGGTTTTCCGCCATATGGCCAGGAAGAATCCTGATATCGACGACGGCTGGCTCTGCGACCGTGGTCGCTACAGCTTCGATATTTACGGATCGACGGATAGAATCAATCAGCCTCATATCCGCCGGGGGAATACGCTCGAGCCGTGCGGATGGGACGAGGCCCTGGCGTTGGTGACCAGGCATCTCGAGAGGATCGTTGCGGAGAACAGGGGTTCGGAGATCGCAGCCATTGGATCGCCTATGCTATCAAATGAAGAAGCATACGCGATCCGGCACTTCTTTGCCGATGCGGTTAGATCATCAAGTATAGATTTCCAGTTCGATACGGATCAGCCGATTGAGCCGGAGCTGCTCGACCTGATCGGCCTGGACGGCACTATAAATGATCTGGAGAACGATTCGTTTTTCCTTTTCGTGGGATGTGATCCGGCAATCGAACATCCGGTCATGTCATTGAGAATAAGAAAAGCCATTGCCAGGAAGAAGGCGAGGGCTGTTTTTATCGGATCATATGAAAAGAGGCTCGGATATTTCCCGATCACGAATATCAGAATACCTTATGCTACCGAAGCCTTTGCATTGAACTATCTTTTATCTGCGCTGGCCGGGAAGAGAACTCGGTCAATGCCGCCGGGTATCTCCATCGATACGGATCAATTGAAAAAACTGGCAGGGGAGTTGAAAGATTCTTCAAATATACATATTATGGCTGGTCGCGGTTTCCTCTCTCATCCCGACCGTAAGGCGCTTCTATCATCGATTATTAGATTGAAAAAACGCATGGCTGCGAAATTGTCGATACTGCCGGCACAGGGCAACTACCTTGGTGTTTCCCGTTTCGGTCTTTATGGTGGGACGGGTAACTCATTCAACGATATATTGTCCCGCATAGATTCGGGAGCTATCAAGACGGCGTTTATATTCGGCGCCAATCCTCTCTCCGAGTATCCCGATGGAAAGTTCGTCCATGATGTTTTGAAAAAGCTCGATTTTCTGGTGGTTGTGACTCCATTCATGACATCCACGGCTTCCCGGGCTTCCATAGTTTTTCCACAAGCTCTACCCCCTGACTATGGCGGCTCCTTTGTCAATATTGAAGGTCGAATTCAGAGATTCGAGCCGATGACAGAGCATCGCCGCTTCGATTACAGGCCGGTCTGGTCTCTGCTGGGGGAAATATCCAGTATGCTGGAGACAGGCACGGCATGGTATCACGATGGCCAGGTTAGACAGGAAATGGCCGCGAATTTGAAGGGCATGGAAAATCTAACCAATATACCTGGTGGCGGCCTGCTGATTAATGTCACTGCAAGAAACGAATATGATCCGGGAGAGATCGAGCCACGAGTTCCGCCCCGCCCCGGAACTGAAAATCCATATCTATTTCAATGGTCGCCGTCGGTGCATCATCCGGACTGGCTTACTGAAAAATCCGAAAATCTGATGAGGATTGCCGGGAAACAGGAAGTCTGGATGCATCCGGAGGATGCGAACGGAGAAGGAATAGCGAATAATCAGGTCGTCAGGATCGGAACAAAAGAAACGGCCCTCAATCTTCATGTAAAGGTAACAGATAAGGTGAATGCGGGAGAGATTCTGGTTGTCAATTCATTCGCAGAGAATCCTGTTAACCGGCTGATGAAGAAGGGCAAACCTATAACGCATGTATCGGTGAAAAAGAACTGATGTTATTAGAGGCGATAATAATCATAATTAAGGTCGTGGCAATCTATATTGCTCTTCTGACTGCAATCGCCTATTCCACCTATTTTGAACGTAAGGTCGTAGCCCGTATTCAACATAGGATCGGTCCCAATGTAACCGGCCCCTTTGGCCTTTTGCAGCCGGTTGCAGACGCCGTGAAGATGATCATGAAAGAAGAGATAAGACCCGCCCTGGCGAACCGATTTTATTTTCTGGCCGCGCCGGTATTGTCTTTTGTAACCGCCTCCATGGCCATAGCGGTTATACCGATAGGCGATTGGATTACTGTCGGCGGTCAGCGGATTCAACTTATTATTTCTGATCTGAACATCGGTATTCTATATATCCTGGCGGTAACCTCCCTGGGCGTCTACGGGATTGTGCTGGCAGGCTGGTCCTCCAATTCCAAGTATTCGCTTCTGGGCGGATTGCGATCCACGGCCCAGATGATCAGCTATGAAGTTTCGCTGGGATTGGGATTGATCGGTGTATTGCTATTAAGCCAGACATTTTCCATAGCGGAGATCGTCAGACAGCAGTCCGGTTCTATCCTCAACTGGTACATTTTCAAGCAGCCGGTGGCCTTTTTCGTTTATTTCATATCAGCCATGGCGGAAACGAACCGGAATCCATTCGATCTTCCCGAGGCCGAATCGGAGCTGGTGGCCGGTTATCACACTGAATACGCGGGCATGAGTTTCGGCGTATTCTTCCTGGCCGAGTACGCCAACATGATCACCGTCTCCGCCATAGCAGCCAGTATATTTCTTGGCGGCTGGAACGGCCCGTTTTTGCCGCCGGTAATCTGGTTTGTTATGAAGGTTATATTTTTTATGTTCATATATATCTGGGTGAGGGGAACCCTGCCCAGGTTCAGATACGACCAGCTCATGAGATTCGGCTGGCTGGTTTTATTCCCTATAGGAATATTGAATGTCATGATAACGGCTTTGATTCAGGTATTGTAGGAGTCGCAATTTTTATGTGGCAGAATCTAAAATCAGTTTTTCTGGCGATACCAAAGGGGCTTTCGATCACTTTCCGTTACCTTTTCAGGAAACCGATTACCGAGCAATACCCTAAAATCCGACCTCAATTCGAGGATCGCTACCGGGGATTACATTATCTGACCCGGTATGATGATGGCACCGAACGGTGTGTCTGTTGCGGCTTGTGCGCTGCAGCCTGCCCGGTCGATTGCATATATATGGAGCCGGCGGAGACGGAGGACGGTATCCGATACGCCGGTATCTACGAGATAAACGAGTTGAGATGCATATTCTGCGGCCTGTGCGAAGAGGCATGTCCGGAGGAGGCTATCTTTCTCGGCCATGAGTTCGAATTTTCATCCTACGATCGCGATGATTTCATTTATACCAAGGAAATGCTCCTGGCGAATTTCGATAATATTGAAAAAGAGAGGGTGGCCAAAAACATCAAGCCATTCATCCGCAAGGAGAGAAAGGAATTTAAAAAACCGGCTGCGCCGTCAAACGAGGTATCGGCATGATTATATTCTTCGTTCTCGCGATTATCGCGGTCTTCGGCGCGGTGATGGTGGTAACGCGGAAAAGCCCCGTTGCATCCGCCATATATTTGATACTGGTGATGTGTTCGCTGGCGGGCTTATTCGCACTCATGGGAGCGTTATTCCTGGCGGCTTTCCAGGTCATTGTTTACGCCGGCGCCATCATGGTCTTATTCCTGTTTGTTATCATGCTTTTGAATCTGCGCCGGGACGAATTCGGACATGACACCCGGATTATCCAGAAATATCTCGGTTTCTCGTTCGCTCTTTTGATTCTCATCCAGGGCGTTTTTATCCTGGGCTGGGCGATGAAAGACTATTCGGCAGACGCTGGCGGCATGAGTTCAATCGAATCGGGCGCAATCCCATCCGAGGGTGCCCTGCCTGACGATTACAGCTCGGCGGAATCGGTCGCCGAAACTCTGTTTACGAGATTCGCATATCCGTTCGAGATAACGTCGATTTTACTACTTGCCGCAATTATTGGCGCCGTGCTTATCGCCCGGAAGAAACAACCCGGACAGGACGGGGAAGAGGAAGACTGATGCCGTCGCTCGAATATTTTGTCGTTCTATCCGCCGTCCTGTTTTGCATAGGCGTCTGGGGTGTATTGAAATCCCGAAACGCCATAGTAATCTTCATGGCCATCGAGCTGATGTTAAACGCCGTAAATTTATCTCTGGTGGCGTTTGCAAGCAATATCAAGATCATACTGGCCCGCTTTATCCACACTGTGCCGGTCGACCAGGTGTCCGATTTGCTCAGAACCTCAACAGCATCGGGCCAGGTATTCGTGATTCTTGTTATGACGGTTGCCGCCGCCGAGGCCGCCGTGGGCTTGGCGATAATCATCTCAATTCACCGTATGAAAGATTCGGTAAACGTGGATGATGTCAATATCATGAAATGGTAATAGATGATAGAAGATCAGATTAAAACGTTAGTAAAACTCGTACCGGTGTTTCCTTTGATCGGTTTTTTGATCAACGGCCTGTTCAATAAGAGGCTCACGGGGAAATTACCCGGAATTATTGGCTCGAGTTGCATATTCATATCGCTTGTACTTTCTACCTGGGCGTTCTTTCTGCTCACAAGTTTGCCCGAGCATGCAAGGTCTGTCGGTTCCTCCTGGTTTGACTGGGTGGTTTCCGGTAGCTTTTCAAGTAGTTTCTCGTTTCTCTATGATCCTCTTTCGGCTGTCATGATGCTTGTAGTTACCGGCGTGGGCTTCTTGATACACGTCTATTCAATTGGATATATGCAGAGCGATGGTGGGTATTCACGTTACTTTTCATTCTTGAATCTTTTTACATTCGCCATGCTTGCTCTGGTCATGGCCGACAATCTGCTCTTGCTTTATCTCGGGTGGGAAGGGGTCGGCCTCTGCAGTTATCTGTTGATCGGTTTCTGGTTCCACAAGAAATCGGCGGCCGATGCCGGCAAGAAAGCTTTCATAGTTAACCGTGTTGGTGACTTCGGATTTGCGCTCGGCATATTCTTGCTTTTCTGGACCTTTGCCTCGGCGGGACATCCTACGATAAATCTCTCGGAGATCAGCAGCCTGGCGCCTGAGATTCTGGTGGGAGGCGGAATTGTCACTGCAATTACGTTATTGCTGTTCCTGGGGGCCACGGGCAAATCGGCGCAGATACCGCTGTATGTCTGGCTTCCCGATGCCATGGAAGGCCCCACACCGGTTTCGGCCCTGATACATGCGGCGACGATGGTAACCGCGGGTGTTTATATGGTCTGCAGGCTCTCGGCCGTATTTGTTCTGGCGCCGGTGACAATGATGGTGATCGCCATAGTAGGGGCTGTTACGGCACTATATGCGGCCACGATTGCCACGGCACAGAACGACATCAAAAGGGTCCTGGCTTATTCCACCATCAGCCAGTTGGGTTATATGTTTTTGGCCTGCGGAGTGGGAGCCTTCGCAGCCGGCATTTTCCATCTTATGACACATGCCTTTTTCAAAGCGCTTCTCTTCATGTGCGCCGGTTCGGTTATGCATGCACTGGCCGGCGAGCTTGACATGCAAAAGATGGGCGGGCTTAGAAAATATTTGCCCATTACGTTTTTCACAATGTTTGTGGGCACGCTGGCGATATCGGGTGTGCCGCTGTTTTCGGGATTCTTTTCCAAAGACGAAATCCTATATAGAGCTTTTTCGTCGGAGCATGGCAGCATCATCCTATGGGCCATCGGCCTATTCGCGGCGCTTTTGACGGCATTCTATATGTTCCGCCTTCTGTTTCTGACCTTCTATGGGAAATCCCGAATGAATCCCGATGTTGAAAGGCATGTCCACGAATCGCCGAAAGTCATGACCGTTCCATTGATGATACTGGCGGTACTGGCACTTATCGGCGGATATATCGGTTTGCCGCACGCTCTCGGCGGGGGAGCCTGGTTCGAGAAATTCTTAAGTCCGGTTTTCACATTTTCCCATGAGACTGCAGAAGCCGCAGGCCATCAATCATATTCCATTGAATATTTGCTTATGATCGCCTCAATAGTAGCCGCCGGAATCGGTATACTGGCAGCTTACAGGTTCTATATCTCCGATCCCGAAAGACCGAAAAGTCTGGCAGAGAGATTTGATGGTCTATATAATGCGGTCTTGAATAAGTATTACGTTGATGAGTTTTATAACGCTGTTATAGTTCAGCCGGTAGTTAAAGCCGCCTCGTTCTTCTGGAGGAAAACCGATGTTATGATTGTCGACGGTTTCGCCAACGGTTGCGCCAGGGTGATCGGCTGGTTTTCCGGGAAATTCCGTTTCGTCCAGACCGGGCTTTTTAGAAACTACGCGCTGTTATTCGTATTCGGCGTAATTGTTTTACTGGGATTTGTTATTCTGAGATAGGTTGCGATGGTAGGGCGAATGATAAATATAACCGCCAGTAACAAGAAGGGTCGATTGAGATGAACTGGCCGATACTCTCCTGGATCGTCTTCCTGCCGCTGATAGGTGCTCTTGTTATCCTGTTTATAAACAGATCGAGGCATAACGCAATCAGATGGACCTCGCTTTCATTTACGATCGCAGATTTCGTTCTGAGCCTGGTGCTATTCGTCAGGTTTGACGGATCCAATACCGGTATGCAGTTTCGCAACGAGCCGGTGATGTGGATTAAATCTCTCGGTATCACATACAGCCTCGGTGTTGATGGTATCTCTATATTGTTGGTCTTATTAACTCCGTTTCTAACAGCGATCGCCATCGCATCCGCCTGGACGGCCATTAGAGAAAAAGTCAAGGGCTTTATGATATCGATGTTGATTCTGGAGACGGGCATGCTGGGCGTGTTTCTGGCAACCGATCTCTTCCTTTTCTATCTTTTCTGGGAGGTTATGCTAGTACCGATGTATTTCCTCATCGGGATCTGGGGCGGCCCACGGAAAATCTATGCCGCCGTCAAGTTCGTACTATTTACGATGTTTGGCTCCCTGCTGATGCTTTTAGCCATAATCAAGCTGTATTTGATGACCTCCTCGGTCGCCGGCTTGAAGACAACCGATTTGATAACGGTGCAACATATTCAGATTCCTCCCGATTTGCAGATCTGGTTGTTTCTGGCTTTCGCTCTGGCCTTTGCCATCAAGGTACCGTTATTCCCATTCCATACCTGGCTTCCGGACGCCCACGTGGAGGCCCCGACCGCGGGATCGATCATCCTTGCGGGCGTTTTGTTAAAGATGGGGACCTACGGTTTTTTGCGGTTCTGCCTGCCGCTGTTTCCATCTGCCACCGCCTACTTCGTCCCCTTGATCTCTATTCTTGCACTGATCGGCATAATCTATGGCGCCCTTGTTGCCATGGCGCAGAAGGATATTAAATCGCTTGTTGCCTACTCGTCAGTGGCTCATCTGGGATTTGTGATGCTCGGCATGTTCGCATTGACTACCCAGGGCCTGACCGGTTCTGTCATACAGATGGTTAACCACGGCATCACCGCCGGCGCGTTGTTCCTACTGGTCGGAATGATTTACGAGAGGCGGCATACCAGGATGATCACAGATTTCGGCGGTATTGCGCACGTTATGCCGGTATTCGCCACCGTTTTCCTGATCGTTACACTGGCATCGATAGGTTTGCCGGGGACCAACGGATTTGTAGGCGAGTTTCTGATTTTGCTGGGGACATTCAAGGTAAATCCTATATTCGCCGCCATAGGAACCTTCGGTATCGTATTAGCAGCAGTATATATGCTCTGGATGGTTCAGCGCGTCTTTTTCGGGCGTTGTGATAAAGAAGAGAATAAGAGGCTTCCGGATATGAACTGGAGAGAAAAATTGATCTCCATTCCGATTCTCATAATGATTTTCTGGATCGGTATTTATCCGGATACTTTCATTAAAAAAATCGAGCCATCGGTTGAAAGAATGATCGAGCTTGTAAAATTGAAAAATTTGCATGCCGGGGATGTAAATCAAGAAGCCGGTGAGTGGAATATGGAACAACACAATAAAGACGGTGATTCTACATGGGTTTCAACTGGAGAATAATATCTCCTGAGATAGCCGTGCTGGCCACAGGATTGGTGGTTCTTATCCTGGACCTATTCCTGAGGCGGGCCAGGAATTTCATATTTACAACCGTCAGTTTTATCGGGATCCTGGTCGCTATATGGCTGGTAAACAGCAATTCAGGCTTTTTGGCTTTGAGTTTTCAGGGGATAGTCATAAACGATCCCATCGCATTCTATTTCAAAATCATCTTCTGCCTCGGCACATTGCTGACGATATTTGTTTCTTCAAGCTATGTCAGCCGGGAGATGAATAGCCCCGGAGAATATTATGTTCTGCTGTTTATCGCAACCTTCGGGATGATGGTGATGGCTTCGTCCGCCGACCTGCTGACGATATTCCTCGGCTTGGAGGTCATGAGCATACCGCTATATGTCCTGGCGGGAATCTATAGAAATCGAGCTCGCTCCCGCGAAGCTTCAATGAAATATTTCCTGATGGGCGCTTTTGCTTCCGGTTTTTTGCTCTACGGCATTGCGTTGATATTCGGAGCCTATGGCACAACCAACCTGGTCGTAATTGCAGAACGTCTCAGCCTCGGAGGAGAATATGGCGGGATTCTGAGTGGCGCCGGGATTACGTTTCTCTTAATTGGCCTCGGTTTCAAGGTTGGGATTGCCCCGTTCCACGCCTGGATCCCCGATGTTTATGAGGGGTCCCCCGCCCCGGTCACGGCCTTTATGTCTGCAGGCCCGAAGGCTGCGGGTTTCGCCGCACTATTCAGGATTTCCACCGTTTTCTGGCCGGTGGTCGGCGAAAACTTTACCACCGTCCTCTGGATACTGGCGGTTCTCACCATGACGTGGGGAAATATTCTGGCCATTTCCCAGACTAATATCAAGAGGATGCTGGCTTATTCATCGATAGCTCACGCCGGCTATGTGATGATAGCACTGACGACCGGTGGAAAGGAAGGGCTCGCCGCAGGAATGTTTTATCTTCTGGCATATACGATAATCAATATCGGCGCTTTTGCAGTGATCGTTCTTTTTGCCGGACACAAAGAGAAACTAGAGAACATAAAAGATTACGCCGGATTCGGGACCAGGTATCCGTTTCCGGCAATTGCCCTGACCATCTTCATGCTGGCGCTGATCGGTTTTCCTGCAACTGCCGGATTCGTAGGAAAATATAAAATATTCATAGCTGCCATAGATTCCGGTTTCGTCTGGTTGGCTATCATCGGAATCGCCAATAGCCTGATCTCCGTCTGGTATTACATCGGTGTCGTGGTCACCATGTATATGAAGCCGGAAGGGGAGAAAACCGTAGAAGTAGTCCCCTCCCCGAGCCTTTTCGTTGCCATCTTTGTCTCCCTGTTCGGAACACTTCAAATGGGCCTATATCCTGAGATTTGGCTGCGGCTGGCGGATATGGCCGGAAATCATGCGAGTTGGGCGCTGATTATCCGTATGATGATTAATCCCTTGTAAGATAATCAGATACAGTCCCTCTCGGTCTGAAAAAAGATAATGATTATTATCATAATTTTTTCCTTGACAAATATTTCACAAAGTGTTATAATAATGGAGCGATGTGGAAATGTTTAATCAAGGGTGGTGAATCATGAAAGGGAATCTAAAAATCTTAAATCAAAAGATTAAGCAACAGGGGTATCGCATGACACGCCAGCGGGAGGTCGTTTTAAACGAGCTTTCCAAGACCAAGGGGCATCCTAAGGCCGATGAGATTTATCAAATGGTCCGCAATAGAATGCCGCATATCTCCTTCGGCACAGTCTATCGCAATCTGAGGCTTCTCAAAGAACTGGGGCTTGTGAGAGAGCTTTCTTTCGGTAAAAGCTTCTCGCGCTACGAGGCGTTCTGCGAAAATCATCAGCATTTCACCTGCACCACTTGCGGCAGGGTATTGGACATCGACGAACCTCTGGCTGTATCGACGTCCGGAGTCACGGTTGGGGGAGAGAAGATGCTGGTCGACGAGTACCGGCTGGAGTTTTACGGCACCTGTAGCGATTGCCAGTAATACTCTAATCAGCCGGACCTATCGCGAAATTCGACTTGACTCGGAAACGAACCGGGGTATATTTGCCCCGGTTTCTTTTTGCGGTATTTCGCGACCTTTCTGCTAATACCGTTTGAGATTAAGCCGAATCTATTGGGGAAATCTAAAAGCTCTTTGAAACTCAATCGACCTGTCCGGTTGATGCCAGCCGACAGAGTAACGAAAAGACTGGGGCCGTAGTTCAGTTGGGAGAACGCCTGAATGGCATTCAGGAGGTCAGGGGTTCGACCCCCCTCGGCTCCACCAGTTACAGGGCTTCCGTAAGTCAGCAAATGATAAACGGAAGCCCTTGATTTTATCGGCGAAGATCGCGCCCGCCGGTTGAGGGATAAGGGGGAATCATAAAGAATGACTTGACGCTCCACAAATAGACCTTTATATTTGAGTAGATTCGCAACGGCGGGGGCCATGGATGGCCCGACATTTGTTTTTATGCGAATAACTTCATAAATAAGAGTTCTTGATCTAAAGAAACGGAGGCAAAAATGGCCAGGATCGGTGGCCGGAATTTCACAATTATTATTTTACTCAAGGAATTATAAACATCAGATAACGAGAAAGGATAGGAAGATGAAGAAAACGACATTTTTAAATTTCTCTTTAGGATTATTCCTGGCAGTCATCGTTTTCGCTTTACCCGTTTGGGCTGAATCCCCCAATGAGGAGGCTACATTTATTCGCAATACCGATAATGGAGCCGTACTTATAAATGAAGAGGGATTTCCTCATACAGGTGATGTGATGTTGATCCCTGATCCCTCTGTTGTCTGGTCGAATTATCTGGAAGATGCTATTTACTATACGACTTCCGATGCAATTAATGGTCATGTGTTTGCGGGCACCTATTTGAATCCCCCGAAGGAGGCGGAATTGTTTGCCTCCGGCGGAGGAGGTACTCCCGAATGGGTATACAGCGGCAATGAGTTTTTTACCGATGCCGGCGATGATGCTTTTACCTTGAGCGCCATTGATAAGGACGGCAGTGGTGTGAGCGTAATTAAATGGACTGGACCTGGAAATGGCACTCCGGATTGGACGGCTGATTTCGCAGGATATAGTGCTTCTAATTACGGGCCGATTGCGGTCTCCGATGATGGCTCCACTATAGCCGTGGTAGCTTCTCCACCGGGAACCGATGCTCATCTTCTGTTATTCGATGCCGGTTCGTCGACCCCCCTGGCCAATTATGAGGCTACGGGCCTGGGATTCCCTCGTTATGTGAAGATTAACGCCGATGGTCGCTATACTGCCTTTATTGCCCTGTCAACTCTTATAGTCTATGACAGGGATGTTCTGGGTGTTCGTGATCAAATATCGATGGGAGCTACCAATAGCGCCCTCGATATCTCCGGAGACGGCGACCTTATAGCTTATGGCTGGTCCAGCTATAAGGTTATGGAGTGGAATGGGTCATCGTATCAGCAGCTATGGTCCTGGTCGGTAGGGGGTTATTACGTGGGAAGGATAGCGATATCTACCGATGGCACTACCATTGTCTCTTGCTGGTATTCTTCCTCATATAACACCGTAAAGGTTGTAGTCCACAATCCCGGTTCCTCAACGCCGCTCTGGGTTTATGATTATCCCCAATCAAATGGAACTTATCAGGAGATCGCCGGTGATGTGGACATCACTGATGACGGTAAATACTTCGTAGTCGGCAGCTGGGGAGATGCTCAGAATCTAAATCCTGAGGTACATATCTTCCAGAGAGATGATACTCCGCATCTATATTACACTACGGACATGCCTGGTTCGGTTTTCTCGGTGGATATATCAGGTGACGGTCTCTACGCTACCGCCGCCGGTAAGCATATTCATGCCAACGTATCGGGCCGCGGCGGGGATATTGTATTGATCGATACCGAACTCGTTACTGAAGAAGTCCCCACCCTCTCCGAATGGGGCATGATGATTATGGGGCTGCTGTTGCTGGCGATAGGAACTGTTGCGGTTGTGAGGAGAAGGAAAGCGGCACTCAGCAAGGCTACGTAAAAGGCCAACCAAACGGATAAAACGAAGGGGAGCCATGACGACTCCCCTTTAACTTTGCCAGTTTTGCCCATCTGTCAAATGCGATCCCCCGGACTCAGCCGCCTGGCGACGGTCATAATCTGACAGATCCGTATGGACAAGTTATGACACGCCGTTAAAGCGCTTAAGACTGTTGATTATTATAATGGTCCCTGCTTTTCCCCACGGATGGATATGCGCCGGTCGCGCTTCCGGGTGCAAAGATCTGAGCTTTCCAACTGCTGCCGCCGCCTATTGGCGATGGCATCAAACGGCTAATAGACTTTTTCCGTTTTCTGATCGTGCTTCTGCGGTGCAGATGACTGGCTGGATTGATTTGCCTGGCTTTCCTGCTCAATATTCCGCTTCAGCAATCCTTCGAGTTTTCCGAATTTGATCAGCATTCTGGTTCTGACGAGTAATCCCAACGATAAGAGCATAAATACGACGGCGTTAACACGACGGAATATTTCGCCGTAATTGAAAAAGGTATCCAGGAATGCCAACACTCCTAATCCGAATAATGTTGCACACCATAACAGCATTTTTTCCTCCCTTTAGCAAGATTGATCTTTTATTCCAGTATCGGCCTGTGAAATAACCACTTAAGATTATTTAAACGCCATCAAGGAGATACCAGGCTGCCATCCGCGAAAATGATGCAGAACTGAACGATTCTCTCAAGGGCGATTGATTTCGATAAGTGCCCGATAAATAGCATGTTACAGATGTAAGGAGTCTCGTTTTAAGGCTTCGTCCCTTTGGCCGATATCGAAAGCGTTTATTCTTGCCATCGACAGCATTAGGTGATATAGGAGGATTTGCAGATTCGAGGGAGATTGTCCCGCAGAAAGAGTCGAGGGAGGCTTATGAAAAAATTCTTCCACTTCGAGAGCCTCGGCACCAACTACAAAAACGAGATACTGGGCGGACTGACCACCTTTTTTGCCATGAGTTATATAATTATCGTCAATCCTGCCATTCTGGCCGTCGGCGGTTTTCCGAAGGAGGCATCTGTTACCGCCACCATACTCGCAGCCATGATAGGCACATTCATCATGGCGATTTATGCCAGGCGGCCTTTCGCCATTGCTCCCTATATGGGGGAGAACGCCTTTATCGCCTTCACCGTTTGTCTTGGTATGGGTTACAGCTGGGAGAAGGCCCTGGGCGCGATCTTTATCGGCGGCGTGATATTCGTGATAATCACGGCCCTGAGGATCAGAGGCTGGCTGGCCAGGGCTATCCCCAACAGCCTGAAACTGAGCTTCGCCGCGGGAATAGGTTTTTTTATAATGTTTATCGGTCTCAACGAGGCCGGTATCGTCAGGCTGGGTATCCAGGGCGCTCCCGTCAAAATCGGACAGCTGTCGGCCACAGGGCCCCTTTTGGCTGTTTTCTGCGTGATTCTCATCTCCATTCTCATGATCAGGAGAATACCGGGCTCCATATTGATAGGCTTGATTGCAACCACGATTATTTCATTTATCCTCGGAGCCGCCAGCTGGCCTGCGAAATTGATATCCTCGCCGCCGTCGCTGTCACCCCTTTTCTTGAAGCTCGATATCGCCGGTGCCCTGACCCGGGATTTTTTGGGTGTTATTGTAGTCGTTTTCATTCTCGATTTCGTGGACACTATGGGAACGTTGATCGGTGTATCAGCAAAAGCCAACCTGCTCGATAAAGACATGAACCTGCCGGAAATCGAGAAGCCGATGATGGCCGATGCCATGGCGACAGTCGCAGGGTCTCTTGTGGGAACCTCCACCACCGGGACCTTTCTCGAATCTGCGGCAGGTATCGAAGCCGGCGCTAAAAGCGGCCTTGCGTCTCTGGTGACAGCTTTGATGTTTGCCCTTTGCCTGTTTTTCGCGCCGCTGTTCGTCTCGGTGCCGCCCTTTGCCTATGGCGCCGCTCTGATTGTGGTCGGCTTTTTGATGCTGTCGCCCATCAAAGATATCCCGTTCGATGATTACTCCGAACTCTTTCCGTCTATAGCTACCATAGCCCTGATGAGTTTCACATACAACCTGGGATTCGGCATGGTTGCCGGATTCGCGCTCTATCCGATATTCAAGCTCTTTTCAGGCAGAGGCAGAGATCTGACGCCGGGCACGTGGGTCTTGTTCGGCATAGCGATATTGCTGTTTATATTCTACCCCTACGAGAGGATGTAGGGAAAAGCCGTAAGCAGCCTATCCGGTTCAGAATTTTAATACCTTGACATAAATCAGAAGGGCAGTAGATTACATATAGAACTTCTACCGAGAGACATCACGATTAAGGCCTTGAAAGCCTGCTGCCTATATCTTGCTTTTACAATAACGATTTTGCCTATCTATGCCCACGCCGGCTGGACACCGCCAGCGCGGATAAGCGATGAGGGTACATCTTATGCACCGAGGATTGTCGCCAATGGGGATACTTTGCATGTGGTCTATTGGACATCGCAGGATAGGCCATATTATTTGAGGAGCACGGATAATGGAGACAATTGGGAAGAACCATTTTGCCCGATGGACACGGACACATCCGCAACCGGGGTTTCGCCCGTAATCAGATCCGAAGGCGGACGTATTTTTATAGTATGGTATAATCGATTCAGAAATAGCGATCGCGTCAACTGGGGCTTTCGCCAGTCAACGGATGGGGGGGGAGCTGGCATGATATCTCGTACATCTTGCCTGCCGATAACTCAATGCTTCAAAAACATACATTTTCTATAGGGGGCGGTACGATCTATCTTGTATACAGCCGTTGGGCCCAGGAGATTATTGTCGAATTCACCAAGAGCACAGACTGGGGCCAGACCTGGACAGAGCCAACGGAGGTCTTGCAAACGGAGCAAACGGGGCGATTTGATATGGCAGCGAGGGGCGATACTATTCACGTTGTCTGGGTAGGTAGATTTGATTACGAGCACCGGTGGGAAATCTACCATGTCCGCAGTACAGATTCTGGCGAAAGCTGGTCTGATAATACTCTGCTATCGACTCCTGATGATCGAGGTTCCAATTCTCCTACAATTTCGATAAACTCAGCGGGGAATATTGCGATTTGTTGGATGGACTATAAGTATTCTCCTTATCTTATAACCGGGGATATTTTCATCAGGTACAGCTACGATGGTGGCGAAAGCTGGACTGAGGAGGAGCAGCTTACGTCTCATCATCGTGTTCATGCGACGCGAATCTTATGGCAGGATGATTCACTTCATGTTGCTTGGGAGGATTGGCGGAACGAGCAACCCGACATTTATTACAATTGCAGCACCGATAATGGTTCAACATGGGAGAATGAGCAGATGGTGGAGGATGATCCGGGATCTTCTGAGGATCCCGATCTGGAGATTGTCGGGGACAATATTCATTTGGTCTGGGCCGATTTTGGCCAGACATCTGGCTCAGGGATTTTCTATAGCCGGTGGGAGGAGGAGGTTGGAGTTGATGATCACGGATATCGTTTTATGCCAGGTGCTGTCAGTCTATCGGCGTACCCGAATCCCTTCAACTCGTTTACTACAATAACATACAACGGTTTAAAAGGAGGTGACATTGAGATTTACAATCTAGCCGGACAGAAAATTAAATTTCTAAAACCCGGAAACATCAAGGAGGGACAAATAGTATGGGACGCCCGTGATGCCCTGGGAAATAAGGTCTCATCCGGAATCTATTTCGCCAGAGCGGGAGGGGCGATTAATTATTCCGTAATGAAGTTGATATATTTAAAATAATATAATGATGCTTGTTTGTAGGGGTTTGATTAATCAAACCCCTACCGAGACTACACTAAAACAACTGTATTTGAAGTAAAGAGTAGTTATGTCATTCCCGCGGAAGTCCTACGGCCTACGGCCCGTAGGGATCTGTAGGACGGGAAACCAGATTATTATGAAGCAATATTATGTTTACATACTGGCTAGCAAACGAAATGGAACTCTGTACATCGGAGTCTCATCTGATCTCATAAGGCGTATATACGAGCATAAAAACAACCTTATCCCGGGATTCACGTCTAAGTATAATGTTCACCATCTCGTATATTATGAGCTGTATGCCGATATCGAGACAGCTCTCAGGCGTGAAAAACAGTTGAAAAAATGGAACAGGAAATGGAAACTCGATCTTATCGAAGACCATAATCCGGATTGGAATGATTTATACGAGGAGTTGCTGTGATTCTGGATTCCCGATCGGTGTCGGGAATGACAACGATGATCTTGTGTGGGGTCAAGCTCCCTGATCCGTCACATCAAACCACGAGCTGATGTCGTCTTCAATCATAAGAAATACGTATTCATGTCATTCCCGCGCACGCGGGAATCCAGAAACGTTGGCTCCCCTCATGGATCCTTGCTTTCGCAGGGATGACACAGGAGATGACCATTAGTAGCCTTTCTCACCTCGCTGTGACCGCTATGAAATGTGTCGCTTCTACTATTCCCTCAGCCCCTCCAGGTCCCTCGCCCTGATACGGAAAAGCTGATACCCAATTAGCGAAATAGCAATGAAAAGAAGCAACACCTCGAGTTCACTCCCCAGGATCACCGCCACCAGCCCGTGGACCGATATCGCCGAACAGATGGCGGTGATAACTATAGTAACCGGCATAAGCTGCCTGTAATCGAATGCCCGGCCCTCGGCCGGCGGTTTGATTTTCGACAACATCGATCTTTTCACGATCTGCATGACAGCCAGCTCTGAAACGGCCACTATGAAGAGGACATTACGGATCAGGTTACTCTTCGCCTGCATAATCCCACCCGATTGCGCGATCAGGTAGCCGGTGATCAAAACGGCTATATCGCACCCTATTACGATATAGAGAGAAATAGACGACAGCTTTGACAGAATCTCATAGTCATCCTGCGGTGAATGATCTGTCATTGTGTTTTCTTCCGTTTCTTTTTGAAAAACTCCTGCATCAGGCCGGCGCATTCGTTTTTGAGGATTCCGGTGGAGAGAGCCATTGTGTGATTCAGTTCTTTGCTCTGTACGATATTGAAAATCGAACCGCAGGCGCCGAATTTGGGATCGGGCGCACCGAATACCAATCTCTCAATTCTGGCAAGTACTAATGCTCCCGCGCACATGGCGCAGGGTTCTACCGTGCAATATACGGTGCAGCCGGAAAGCCTCCATGAACCGAGATTCTCCGAGGCCGAGGTTATGGCCAGAATCTCAGCATGAGCCGTAGGGTCCTGCAGCGATTCCGTGCGGTTATGACCCCGCCCTATGATGACGCCCTCATGAACAATGACGCAACCGACAGGCACCTCGTCGGCCGCAAACGCTTTTTCGGCCTCCTTCAGCGCTTCATGCATGAATCTCTGGTCAAATTCGATCTCGCCTGCTCGGGATTCAATCATATTGTTCTATTTATGTCGATCAAAATGAAAAATCAAACTGATTATTGGAGTTGCCGCGGCGTATTTAATCTCATATATAGGCTTACTGTTAGCCGGATTTTAGCAACCGGTAAAGTGGTGAATGGATGTATTCGTTAAGCAAAAGATTACTGGATGCTTTAGAGGCCTACAGGAAGAAGGACACTGAGGCCTCAAAAAAGGCGCACTCGGCCGATCGAATAAAAGCCGCTTTCGAGGAACATAAGACTGAAACCGGCGCCTATATCGGCGAAGCGGTTTACGGTGCCCTGGACGGCATTGTAACCACCTTTGCAGTGGTGGCAGGAGTGGAGGGAGCCCGGCTTTCCTCGGGGATCGTGCTGATACTCGGATTCGCCAATCTGATCGGAGATGGCCTTTCTATGGGCGTTGGAAGTTATCTCTCAACCAAATCCAGGCGGGAATATGAAAGTAGCGAACGAGAGCGAGAGTGCTGGGAGGTGGAAAACTATCCCGATGGCGAGATAGTAGAAATAAGAGAGATTTACAAAAGAAAAGGATTTACCGGGCAGGACCTCGATCGGGCGGTGGAGATAATCACATCCAATAAAGAAATCTGGGTAGAGACCATGATGCAGGAGGAACTTGGAATTGTGGGGGAGAGCAGTCACCCCTTTTTCAACGGGCTTTCGACGTTTGTCTCATTTATCGTGGCCGGTTTTATCCCGCTTTTGTTTTTTGTTATGGCCTTGGCGGTTCCGAATCTGAAGCAGTATACATTCTCCATGTCGGTGTTCTTGACAGGCCTGACCCTGTTCGTCGTCGGATCGTTAAGAGTGCTGGTAACGCGAACAAGCTGGTGGCGATCAGGCCTGGAGATGCTGACAGTCGGCGGCGCTGCAGCCCTGGGCGCTTATCTTGTGGGCTATATCCTCCGGGGATTGGCCTGATTCTCCAAGGCCGAATGACTATTATTCGAAGCTACGTACCGCTTCTTCGACACTGTCGTAATCCTCAAAAGCGGTGATCAGCCTGGTTAGTATCAAAAGAGATTTCACTTTTTCCGCAATAGCCGCCAACCTCAGTTCTCCGTCGTTGTTGCGCATGGTAGTCAGCCCGGAAATCAAAATGCCGAGCCCTCTGGAGTTTATCCAATCGACTTTCGAGAGATCGAGAACGATCTTTTTTCTATTCTGCTCAATGAGCTCTCTAAGCTTATCATAAAAGAGGGAATCGTCCTGCCCTCCCATAATATTTCCCTTAAGCTCGATAACGGTAACCTCATTCTCCTGGCGGTCGGAAAGCTTCATGGCACACTCCTATCTGTAATCATTGCGTTTGCATTCTCCCGGTAACTTAAACCACAGAAAAACATTGATAGATCCAAACCTCGAACTTATCGGACAGCAGGTTTGTATCTATCATCGCAAGAATATACTCAAATATCCTGCTACGCAATAGTTTTTTCTAAATCGATATCATCAGAACAGAGGCCACAGTCACTGACAGAAGGTTTTCAATTTGGCTCTTAACATGCGTATCGTGTTCTGCAATTGAGGGCCAGGCTATCGATTCCTGCAAAATAAAAGGGGAGCCGTATGGCTCCCCTCTGGCTTATCTTAAACCGAGAGATCTTACTTCAACAGCACCGACCTCCTGGTCTCGATATAATCGCCCGCTTGAATCCTCTGGAAATAGATACCTGTCGATTTATCTTCGGCATTCCAAATAATCTGATGATAGCCTGCTGGCTGCTGTTCATTGATAATGGTCTCGATCTTACGGCCGAGAATATCGAAGATGTCGATAGTCACGTTACAGGCTTCAGCCAGATTGTATCGTATGATAGTAGAGGCGTTGAATGGATTGGGATAGTTTTGCTCGAGTGAAAACTGACCGGGTAGACTTTCCACATCATCAATACCGGTACCGCCTTCATTCAAGAAGACCGAAATATTACCTGCTATAACGTTCGCAGTCGCCAGGTCGAGACCGCCATTGCCGTCAAGATCGGCGGCAAATATGGAGACGGGGCGAGCATCGGTCGGGTAAGAATCCGGGGTTGCGAAAGTGCCATCACCATTATTCAAGAGAACAGAGATGTTATTGGTAGCACGATTGGCCGTTGTCAGGTCGATGTCGCCGTCACCGTCAAAGTCAGCGGCGCAAATTGACCGGGGCCTGTTTCCGACCGAATAGGCAGTTCCCGGAGCGAACGTGCCGTCACCGTTGTTCATTAAAACCGAAATATCGTTAGAGTTGAAGTTCGCTGCAGCCAGATCGAGATCACCATTCCCGTCAAGATCCGCAGCATATACCGAAACAGGATTTGTACCGACCGTGTAATCGGCATGGGACGCGAAAGTGCCATCGCCATTATTTATCAAAATAGAGACGTCGTCGGAATTGCGGTTTGCCGTTGCCAGATCGAGGTTGCCGTCGCCATCAAAATCTGCGGCAAAGACTGACCAGGGATTGGTCCCCACCGGATAAGCTGAATGAGAAGCGAAGGTACCGTCCCCGTTGTTCATTATAACGGAGACATCGGTAGTATCGATATTCGCCGTGGCCAGATCCAGATCGCCGTCGCCGTCAAGGTCGGCAGCAAATATTGATGCAGGGGCGTTTCCAACAAAATAATCCGAATCTTGCACGAATGTGCCATCCCCGCTGTTCATCAAAACCGAGACACTGTCGGTGCCCCGATTCGCTACCGCCAGGTCGATGTCGCCGTCGCCGTCAAAATCGGCGGCAGAGACCGACCAGGGACTGGTTCCCACCGGATAGGTTGATTCAGGTGCGAAGGAGCCGTCTCCATTGTTTATAAGAATCGAGACGATGTCAGAAGCACGATCGGCCGTCGCCAGGTCCAGGTTGCCATCCCTGTCAAAGTCAGCTGCAGCGACTGCCATAGGCTCGCTTCCCACGGAATAAGTCGAACCTTCCGCGAAGGTGCCCGAGCCTCCTCCCGCAACAATCGTGAATGACCAGGCAAATTCGTCGGCCAGAGGCACTCCCCCGGAAGATTGTATGCCTGCTGTCAGAACTGCAGTCACAACCTCGCCGACCACGAAATCATCCAGCGGATCAAAAGATGCGGTTCTGGTCGGATCGTCATACGTTATCACACCTTCATGCGATCCCGTACTTACAGCGTTGACAACAAATGTCGCATTGTTTATTGTGGCCCCATCCATTTGAATATCAAACGTTACCGAGATGTTTGTATTCCCGGGCACGTTCAGTTCATTTTGTGTCGGCGAAACCGACACTACCTGCGGTGCCTGAGCGTAAACCACGCCGGCAGAACAGACCGATGCAATGACAACCGTTAGAAAACTCTTCATACGTTCAACCTCCATGTCGACACCTTCAAAAAGGGTAATTTCCCCACTGGTGTGCTGTTTAGGTCCTATCTGTTATAGATGAAAGCAAATTGGCGACTATTTCAAATTTCCTTTCTACATTTCCCCAAAAATACCCTGATGATTATGGCAGGATTATAGGCTCTGCTGTCTGTCACAATCACCGAATTCCCCCGAAGTACTCCTTAGGGGGACTTTATTATGAATATATAAAAATATACTGATTTGGCAATGAATATTTCCGGAAATGCTGTTACTCAAATCCCGCAACGAGTATAATAATCTTTGGTGCGCGGTTTTGACAGCTCTCCAAACATCAGCATAACTCTTTAACTTTCAAGGAATTAAACCGATTTCGGCCTTGCGGTTCCGGGGATATATCAATTCCCCGCTAATTCAGGGCAGAAAAATATACTTATTTCAACAACACCATCTTTCTTGTCTCGTCATAATCACCGGCTTCAATCCTGTAAAAGTAAATACCGGTAACAGCGTTTTCGGCATCCCATATAACCTGATGACGGCCGGCTTGTTGTTGTGCATGGACCAGCGTCTCAATCCTGCGGCCGAGGATGTCGTAGATTTCGACAGTAACATCGGCAGAATAAGGCAGGTTGTATTTTATTGTCGTCGTTGCGTTGAACGGATTGGGGTAATTGGAGAATAAGGCAAATACATATGGAATCTCATCGATCCCTTCAGCAATATCTGTAGGATATCGCTCAATTGGATCGCCGGGCGTCATATCTCGACCCTCAAAGCCCGGGAAATCGGGGGCGTATCGCTGGGTCCAGAAAACGATATTGCCTAGCGGCTCTTCGCCCTGAAACATAGGACCGTCTGAGTTCACCGGATTTATGTACAGCCAGACGATTTCTTCTTCTGGTGTAATCTCAAAAAACTCCCCGTTCCGACCGTCGCAAATAAGGGTATTACCGTCGGGGAGGCGATGAGCTCCCGAAATACTCTGGGAGTAAAAATCAAACGGATCTTCGGCGGTGTAAATCCAGGTCGGTTCCTCGGGTCCGTAGGGGAGACCGGGAATCAGAATATAGTTTCCTTCATTATCTATAGGCGGCTCGATCTCGTCAACCGTCGAATAATTCCCTTCTGGACGGTTCCTGCCGTTGTTAAAAATAGTGATGTTCCCCTCTCCGGGACGTCCTGGCTCCACCCATCTGGCATCGTGCTGTGAATAGAGTTTCCGATCGTCGTCGTCTCCGGCCCTGTATCCCTGTGGATTTCCCCACCTGTAAAGAAAATCGCCGCCCTTGCCGTATCTGCCGCCGGTGTGTCCCGCGGCCTCTTCGGTCGTAGTGCTATGATCGATTACATAGATCTCATATTGGGTATGCGAACTAACTAATAGTTGATCCAGATCTTCGTTATAATCGATGGAGTTTAGGTGATTCCAGTCGCGGTTTCCGCGATTGCCGCCCGGCCGGGGATCGAAATTAATATCGAGCAGTTCGGGATGATCCTCAACTACGTCGTAATTGTTCTTCGTTTCGTCAAAATCCTGAATCAAATGATCCCACATATGCCATTCCCAGACTATGTTCCCGCCGGATTGGCCGTCCGGCTCCACTTCGATAATATGGTCCGGCCATAATTTACCTGATGACAACAGATCGGGATCGCGGCCCGCTTCAATCGCCTCGTCCCCGGATTTAAGCTCCCAGGCGATCATGAGTACATTACCGTTCGGCAGCGGCTCGATATCATGATGCGGATAATACAGCTCGCTTGCATACTCGAATTCCCATACGATCGTTCCGTCCCAGGCAATTTCCTGAACAATTCCGCCCGAACCGCCGGTGAAAGGAAATTCATCGTTGCCGCCAAGTTTGCCCGGGCGCAGAAGATTGCCATTTTCGAGCAAACAGGCCGCCATCGCCGGGCGATACTCGCTTTCCCATGAATTGATCAGTAACCCGTCATTGTCTATCAGGTATGCAACTGTATACGGCATAGGCGAAAAAAGGGTATATCCCACGAATGCATCGTCCTCATTGATAAGCAACCCCATAGTTCTCTCCTGGGCTCCGGCCAGAACGAATGCAAACAGGGTGACCACAAAAAGAAGCAATACGCCAGACTTCACTCTTGTCATTCTAAACTCCTTACAAAAATAAGAGCAGTACTTAAAGCCGACTTTTCGAGACGCATTTTCGAAGTAAAATTAACGTCTTCAATGGCAATATAAGTTGATTATCGGAAAAAACAAGCGTTTTCAGGTTACATGAAACGTCCCGTTAAATGCCGGGCAAGGCCTTGCAAAGACGGCTGAGTTCGGCGGTTAGAAAATATCGGGCAAACAGGCGTAATAAAACGTTGCCAGGGCGCCTTTTCTATCTTCATTACTGGAAGCGCTTGAATGATCCATTCACCGTAGGATTTTATAATATTGAAATTATCAGGCGTATCTGAATATTAGATATAACTTTATATTACCTCTTGCAAAATCGGGAAATTTCGGCTAATTGATTCAAAGATAAGTATGACTTTTTAATAGGATTGCGAACAGGTGAAAGGCGACAAGCTCGTATTACAGGAAGGCCATATCAGGGCCGGCCGGCAAATAGCAAAGCTGCTTCTCCCGCAGATTGCAACTGCAGAGGGCAAATTTATCATCTCTATCGCAGGTGAATCCGGATGCGGTAAGTCGGAAATCGCCTCCGTCCTCGCTGAATCGCTCTTTAAAAAAGACATAAACTGCATAATCCTACAGCAGGACGATTATTTCGTATATCCTCCGAAAACCAATGCCGCCATGCGCAAAAAAGATCTCCGGCAAGTTGGTGTTTCTGAAGTCCGCCTTGAATCGCTCGATCAAAACCTGAAAGATATCGTGGAGGGGGAGACCAGGATCGAAAAGCCGCTGGTGATATTCGATGAGGATCGAATTGAACAGGAGACAATAAAGCTTGAAGGGATCAAAGTGGTAATAGTCGAAGGAACCTATACTACCGTTCTGAGAAATGTGCACCGGCATATTTTCATCGACCGGACATATATTGATACTAGGGAATCGCGCCAGCAGAGGGCAAGGGAGAGGCAGGATGATTTTCTCGAGAAGATACTTGTGATAGAGCACGAGATTATAGCTGCGCATAAGCCCCGAGCCGATATAATCGTAACAAAGAATTATGAAGTGAAGATGGATGATGAGAAAAAACAAGATTAAGAACGTCTGCATGCTCAGCACCCATGGCTATTTCGATCCCATACCACAGCTGGGGATTACTGATACCGGCGGACAGGTCGTCTATGTGCTCCAGCTGGCCAAGGCTCTTTCTACACATAATATAAAGGTCGATATATTCACGCGCTGGTTTGATCGCTCCAGGAAGCAGATCGATCCCGTTCCGGATTATCCCGACGTGAGAGTCATCCGAATACCCGCCGGGCCGTGGGAATTTATACCCAAAGAGGAAATCTATGCCGTTCTACCGGAATTGGCTGAAAATATGATAGAATTTATCAAACAAGAGAAGTTGCACTATGACCTGTTCCATGGTCACTACGTGGATGCGGGCATTGTAACCATCGATATTGCTAAGAAGCTTGATAAGCCGGCTTTTTTCACTGCTCATTCGCTTGGAGCCTGGAAACGGGAGCAGATGGAGGGAGATTCCGAGGAGCTGGAGAGAAAATTCAAGTTCAAACACCGGGTATCGGAGGAACTCCGAATCTTCAAATCGGTCAAGGCACAGGCTGTCACAAGCCAGGTGCAGATGGAAAAATTGGAGCAGTTGTATAAGTTCACCGCCGGCAATATCGATATTATTCCCCCGGGCGTCGATGTTCATCGTTTTCACCTCCCTGAGTCTGATGAAAGAATAGCCAAAACAGATTTGCCGGATAGATATATCTTTTGCCTCAGCCGGATCGACTCGAACAAGGGGCATGATCTTCTGCTCAATGCCTTTGACAGGGTAAGAAATGATATCCCGGATGTTCATCTTGTTATCGGCGGAGGCTCCCCAAAACCCGAACAGAGAGAGCTGGATGTTCTAAAGACGATAAAGAAGATAATCAACGATAAGGGGATTGACGATAAAGTCCGGATAATCGGTTATGTACCCGATGATCTTCTCGTTTCCCTCTATCAACAGGCGGAGTTGTTCGTCCTGCCGTCGATTTTCGAGCCTTTCGGCATGACCGCCCAGGAGGCTATGGCCTGCGGCACTCCCGTCGTAGCCTCCAAACTCGGAGGAATCAGGAGTGTTATCTCGTCGGGGGATAATGGCTTATTAATAGACCCCTCCGATGCCGGCGAATTCGCTGATGCCATATCTCTGATTTTGAAAGATGCACGCCTGGCTGAGCGTCTGGGAAAGACAGGGCATAAGACTATTCAGGAATATTTCAGCTGGGAGGCTATTGCTGAGAGGTATCTTGCATTTTATGAGAAATTCATGAACCCGTAATTTTGTGAACATGATTATGTGATAATGAGGAGAGGGCTACCGCGATGGTAGCCCCTTCGCTTATTTTTATAGGGTAATCCTCTATGCAGCCTTGCTTATTGCCAACCTCTTTCTCCTCACAACGGCAACCGTCCCTACGGCCAACAGCAACAACGCCAGGATCAGCATCCCCCATTCGCTGAGGGTTGGGATTTCCTGCTCGCCACAGTCTACTCCAAAAGCGCCAATATCAGCACCGCCTTCTCCTTCGCCCACACAACATGAGGCAGCATCCAAATAAAAATTGCCATTTTCAGGGTCGCAGAACATGGGATCGCAATCGATGTTCCCTTCGCCTGCCCAGCCGCCTTGAACGTCGCAATAGGTGATTACCGGTGATGACGCATATAAATAAATCTCCGGTCCATTTGGTGCACTATCACCCCAGAAGATGGTGTTGGTTATTACCGAACTGGAATAATAGCAATAAATCCCGCCGCCGAAGTCGTTGGATGAATTTTCGCTGATGGTATTGTTGGTGATCGTGGGATTGGAAAAATCGAAAAGAATCCCGCCGCCATAATTGACGGCTGAATTTCCGCTTATGGTATTGTAGTTGATCGTGGAACTGGATTCATAGCAATAAATCCCGCCGCCTTCGAAGGCTGAATTTCCGCTCAGGGTGTTGTTGCTGATCGTGGGACTGGAACTGTGGCAAAAAATCCCGCCGCCCCACGAGTTGGCTGTATTTTCGCTTATGGTATTGTTGCTGATCGTGGGACTGGAAGAGTTACAATAAATCCCGCCGCCATACCCAGCAATGCCATTTTGTATCGTGAATCCGTTAATAATGGCGGTGTTATCCTCTCCATTTTCGAAAGTCACAACCGAACCCGATGCACCGCCATCAATAATCGTTGACGAGATATACGATGGATCACCGGCGTCCAAAAACCATGAGCCGACGACAATATTCTTGCCGCTGAAGTCAATGTTCTCGACATAAGTACCTGAGGCAACCCGCACCGTGTCGCCGTTAGAACTGGCATCTATACCTTCCTGGATGGTCTCGTAATCGTCCGGGATGTTGATTATATAGCCACAGCCTACTTCACTTACTCCAAAAGCGCCAATATCAACACCGCCTTCACCAGCGCCCACACAACATGAGGCAGCATTCAAATAAAAATTGCCATTATCAGGGTCGCAGAACATAGGATCGCAATCGATGTTCGTTTCGCCTGCCCAGCCGCCTTGAACGTCACAATAGGTGATTACCGGCGATGACGTGCCATATAAATAAATCTCCGGTTCAGCTGGCGCGGTATCACCCCAGAAGATGGTGTTGGTTATTACCGGACTGGAATCGTCGCAATAAATCCCGCCGCCCCACGAGTTGGCTGTATTTCCGCTTATGGTATTGTTGCTGATCGTGGGACTGGAATTAACAACGCAACAAATCCCGCCGCCACCGAAGGCGCATGAATTTCCGCTGATTGTGTTGTTGCTGATCGTGGGACTGGAATCGATGCAATAAAACCCGCCGCCATGCGAGCCGGCTGAATTTTCGCTTATGGTATTGTTGCTGATCGTGGTCCCGGAATTATTAAACCAATAAATCCCGCCGCCTGTGTAGGCGGCTGAATTTCCGCTGATGGTATTGTAGTTGATCGTGAGATTGGTGTTGGAAGTGCAATAGATCCCGGCTCCGCGGTCGGCTGAATTTCCGTTGATGGTGTTGCTGGTAATGGTGGCATTGGAATTTAGACCGCAACGAATCCCGCCGCCGCGGTCGGCTGAATTTCCGTTGATGGTGTTGTCGGTGATTGTGGGACTGGAATTATCCCAGCAACCAATCCCGCCGCCCATAGCGCTGGCTGAATTTCCGCTTATAGTGTTGTTGCTGATCGTGGGATTGGAAACCAAGCAATAAATCCCGCCGCCAGCCTCAGCAAGACCATTTTGTATCGTAAATCCGGTAATAACAGCGCTATTATCTTCACCATTTAAAAAAGACACAACACTTCCTGACTGGTTACCATCAATAATCGTTGACGAGATATACGATGGATCACCGGCGTCCAAAAACCATGAGCCGAGGACAATATTCTTGCCGCTGAAGTCAATGTTCTCTACATAAGTACCTGAGGCAACCCGCACTATGTCGTAGTGGGAACTGGCGTCTATACCTTCCTGGATGGTCTCGTAATCAGCCGGGATGTTGATTATATCGCCACAGCCTACTCCAAAAGCGCCAATATCGACACCGCCGTCACCGGCTCCCACACAGCATGAGGCATGATGCAAATAAAAATTGCCACTTTCAGGGTCGCAGAACATGGGATCGCAATTGATGTTCGTTTCGCCTGCCCAGCCGCCTTGAACGTCACAATAGGTGATTACCGGCGATGCCGTGCCAGATAAATAGATCTCCGGCCCATTTGGTGCACTATTATCCCAGAATATGGTGTTGGTTATTGGCGGACTTGAATAATCATCGCAACTAATCCCGCCGCCATACCAGCCGGCTGAATTTTCGCTGATGGTATTGTAGTTGATCGTGGGACTGGAATAATAGCAATATAACCCGCCACCATCGTAGACGGCTGAATTCCCGCTGACCTTGTTGTTGCTGATCGTGGGACTGGAATAATTATAGCAATAAATCCCGCCGCCATTCAGACCCCAACCATTTTGTATCGTGAATCCGGTAATAACAGCGGTGTTATCTTCTCCATTTTCAAAAGTGACAACCGAACCCGATGCACCACCATCAATAATCGTTGACGAGATAAACGAGGGATCACCGTCGTCCAAAAACCATGAGCCGACGACAATATTCTTGCCGCTGAAGTCAATGTTCTCGACATAAGTACCTGAGGCAACCCGCACCGTGTCGTCGTTGGAACTGATGTTTATTCCAGCCTGGATATTAGGCTCGTCCCCGGGAACATTGATGATTGTGGCCGATACAGGCAAAAAAGCAACCGCAACGAAAACCGTAATGAAAGCTATAGCCCTTTTCATTATATCCTCCCAGCGACGTATCTATCCTAATGCTAATCGCAGATGGATATTACACTGACACAATTATAGATACACAATTCCACGAGAATGTCAAGGATTTTGGGTGTTTGCGAGTGTCTATGGCACCCCCCCATCCCTCAATCGCCTGGGGGAGGGCAACGAAAAAGGAGCTGCCGACATGGCAGCCCCTTCGCTTATTTTTATAGCTGATCCTCTATGCAGCTTTGCTGATCGCCGCCCTTCTATTCCTGATTACTGCAACCGTCCCAACCGCCAGCAACAGCAGTCCCATGATCAGCATCCCCCATTCGCTGAGGGTTGGGATTTCCTGCTCTCCACAGCCTACTCCAAAAGCGCCAATATTAGCACCGCCTTCTCCTTCGCCCACACAACATGAGGCAGCATCCAAATAAAAATTGCCATTTTCAGGGTCGCAAAACATGGGATCGCAATCGATGTTCGTTTCGCCTGCCCAGCCGCCTTCAACGTCACAATAGGTGATTACCGGTGATGACACGCCAACTATACAAATCTCCGGCCAGGTGTCTGCGCTGTTAGCCCAGAAGATGGTGTTGATTATTCCCGGACTGGAATCCCAGATATAAATCCCGCCGCCGCGCGCGACTGCTGAATTTCCGTATATGGTGTTGAAGCTGACCGTGGGGCTTGAAGTCATAGTGCAATAAATCCCGGCGCCTAAGTCGGCTGAATTTCCGCTGATAGTATTTTTGTCGATCGTGGGGTCTGCGTTAAGATTGCACCAAATCCCGCCGCCTTCCCCGGGGGTTGAATTTCCGCTTATGATGTTGTTGCTGATCGTGGGATCGGAATCCCAGCAAGCAATCCCGCCGGCGGCCGTGCCGGCTGAATTTCCGCTTATGGTGTTGTAGCTGATCGTGGGATTGGAACTATAGCAAAAAATCCCGCCGCCGTATTGGTCGGCTGAATTCCCGCTTATGATATTGTAGTTTATCGTGGGATTGGAAGGATTGCAATAAATCCCGCTACCCCACGCAGTACTACCATTTTGTATCGTGAATCCGGTGATTCTTGCCTCGTTAGTCTCTCCGTTTTCAAATTTAACTACCCCATCCGCAGCATTACCATCAATAATCGTTGACAGGATATACGAGGGATCACCGGCGTCCAGAAACCATGAACCGACGACAATATTCTTGCCGTTGAAGTTAATGTTCTCGACATAAGTACCTGTGGCAACCCGCACTATGTCGCCGACTGTGGAAGCGTCTATGCCCTGCTGAATGGTGGGATAGTCATCAGGAATGTTGATGATCGTAGCTGAAACGGGCAAAGAGGCAAAGACAACCAATGCAATAGCGAAAATGTTTACTCTTTTCACAAGTCCTCCAGTTCAATGAAGCCTATAATAAAAATAAGGTATTTCGTGGATCTGGCAAGAGATTTTTGATCCCCTCCAATCCCTCGACGGCCCGGGGGGAGGGCAACGAAAAAGGGGCTACCGAGATGGCAGCCCCTTCGCTTACTTTTATAGAGTAATCCTCTATGCAGCTTTGCTGGTCGCCGCCCTTCTATTCCTGATTACTGCAACCGTCCCAAGAGCCAGCAGCAGCAACGCCAGGACGATCATCCCCCATTCGGAGAGGGTGGGGATGGCGTTCAGGTTCAGCGCAACGATGAACAGACCTGACGGTATATCGGAGATCAGTATCTTCTGGTCGCCAAGAAAGGGATATACTCCCCAGGCCCCATTATAACCTGATGGATATCCGCCATAAGTGTCATAGCTGGCAACGAATTCGAGCAAGCCCGAAACCGGATCGATGTCGTAAACTCTTATCCCCGCCTGGTACCAGGAACAGTATAGCCTGTAACCGTCGACGAGTTGATTGTGAACGCTGTGTGACTCATCCAGTGGCAGGGCTAAGGCATCGGTAAGAGTCAAAGTTAGAGAGGCTCCAACTTCGGTTATCCTGTAGACTTTGATCCCGCCGCCTTCGCGTTCCTCACCGGTTACCATAAAATCACCATTGTCTGTCGGCCAGCATGAATGGGTATTGTTGCCGCCACCCGGCGTCTCGCCAATAAGCGGCGGCATCTGGTTGCCAACATCGGAGACATCATAAATTTTAACTCCGCTGTCCCAGCCGGCGGCGTAAAGCCTGCCGTTTTCAACAGTAATGTCATGTACAAAATTGTTGCCGACGCCGGTGAGAATCCATAATGGCGAGGTGATGGTCGAAGGGGGGCTGTCCGGGTCGAAGCCGGTCAAATCCACAATTGCCACCTCCGGATTGCTGGAATCCACCAAATATAGATAGCCATTATCGTAGAATACGTTGTGAATATACGGGCTGAAATTGCTGAGACTGATTGTAGTTAGCAGCACCGGCGAGTAAGGGTTACGGACATCGACTATCTCTGCCTGATCAGGATCGGCGGATTCCAGGCCAATAAACATCAAACCGTTGTGCACTTTGACGTCCTGGGCGGAGGCGAAATTGTTCGGGGAGGCCACACGATAATGGGCTGCAACAGTCGGGGCAGACGGATTGCTGATATCGAGTATATGCACACCAGCATCGCCCCAATGGGCTATGTAGGCGAAGTCGCCATCTCCCCAAACATCGGCGTATGCACCTCCATAGCCATCCCATGCTCCCACAAGGGTTGCATTGATCGGAGGATCCTGGGCGTGCGCCGAGATCCTGAAAAACGCCATGATTACAAAGGCGCTGAGTATTAAGAAGACTATTCGGGATTTCATCGCTAACCTCTCAGATTGAAGCAAAAGACATTCTTTACATAATGATAATGGTTATCAGCGCTTTTGTCAATGCCTATCTCAAATCTCAGGAATAGGAGGGTGAGCGATCAGAAAAGGGGCTCCCGTGCCGGTAGCACCTTATTCTATTCGACGTTCTCGAGAAACCTGATAACTATGTAGCAGGAATTTTCAGCGGCAATCTCAAAGAATTCATCCATTTCCGCCCTCGCCGATTCGGAACCCGAACCGCCGGCCAGATCCGACGCCGAGCGGAAGGCTATGAAGGGGATGTCGTTGACCGCGCCTACCTGGGCCACCGCGGCCGTCTCCATATCGGTGATCAGGGCATCATAGGTCTCGTTGAGCCAGATTCTCTTTTCCGGATTATCGATAAAAGCATTGCCACTTACACCTATCCCTCCGGTCAATAATAGCGGTGTCCTGTCGCCAATTTTCTGAAGCGGGCTAATATCTCCAGTGAGATCCCCGGCGGCTTCATACATCGAACTGTCCACCGGAAAATGGGAGCGTCTGACCAGGCTGTCTGGCTGCGGCGAATAGAATTTAATTCCCCTGGGTCGGAATCCATCGGCGCCATGATAGCCGAAATCGTGAGTTATCCAGCTTTCGCAGACGACAATATCACCGATATGGACGGAGGTATCGATCGCGCCGGCGATCCCCGTAAATATGATAGCTTCGGGCCGATACTCATCGATCAGCTTCTGGGCTGTCATGGCCGCATTGGTCATCCCTACACCGGATTCGGCGATTACCATTTTCTTTCCGGATAGTTCCCCGGAGATTACAGGCCTGCCCAGTATAGTCCGGATTTCGCTTATGTCCATTTTCTCCATCAATAACTGACCCTCGGCATCAAACGCGTAGAGGATCAGATATTGAGAATGCGGACGCTCCCGGACCTGGCAATTTAAAATAATCAGAAGGAGGAATGATACGATGATTGATCCAGCCCATTTTGGCAGCCGGTATCGATTCGGACTGTAAGTCATATCCATTTCATTTCCTTTCGCACTACGTGCCCTTTTCACCAACCATCGTTGGAACACAATGAATATCATAAAAGATTATAGAATCATAACTGATTTTTCAATGAGAAAAGGTCGAGTGTTGTCGGCATCGCCTGCGATCCGGATTAAGGTCAGATAATCGTGTAAGGACTTTATGGTATGCTTTATAAACCATTTGCAATAAAACAAAATACGCCCAGCAGGAGTCGAACCCGCAACCTTCTGATCCGTAGTCAGACGCTCTATCCAGTTGAGCTATGGGCGCATCAAATCTATCGCCTGACGGCGATATTATTCGTTTGTCAAAAATTTCTGCATCTCGGGTCGTCTCGCCGATCCCAAAACCACGAGGATATTAATATAAATTCGGAGGGCCGCGCAAGGGTTTTGTTTAACCCGCAGGGATTACACCGGCTTTCATAAAATATCTTCAAAAAACAGGGTAACCTTATAGACGCTTTATGCGTAAAGGTAGTAAGCTATGGTCGGAATTTGATGCAAAGGAGTATAGGGTGATGAAGAAATTTCTCATTATCGGAGCGGTTATAGTCCTGCTGGCCGGGGTTGCCTACCTGGCATTTGGTTCCTCCAAGGAGGAGGAAAACGGCATAAAATTGGTGGAGGTTACGAAAGACACCATTGTAGACAAAGCCCTGGCTGTCGGCCAGCTGGAACCCCGACAGGAGATTCAGGTAAAATCAAAGATTTCGGGTATTGTCAAAACTCTTCATGTTGATATTGGCGACGACGTCAGGGCGGGCGATCGCTTAATCACAGTTTCACCTAATCCTACGCCCCTGGAGTATTCAGAGGCCAAGCGGAGGCTGGAATTGGCCGATGTTGACTTTGTCAACGCTCAGAAGATATTCAACCGGCAAAAGGAGCTTTTTGAAAAGGACCTTTCAAGCCAGCAGCAGTTCGATATCAACAAGGCCGAATTCGATAACGCCATGCTGAACAAACAGCTCGCCCAGGAGAGATTCGATCTGCTTCAAAAGGGGGTAACGGTAGACGGCAAAAACGAGAACACTATCATCTCGCCTATCGATGGCACGATTCTGGAGAAGCTGGTAAATGAGGGCGACCCGGTGGTCCCGTTAACTTCCTACCAGGCGGGAACTCCCCTTTTGACTCTGGCCCCGATGGAGGAACTTGTCTTCAAGGGCACTGTGGACGAGATCGACGTGGGCAAACTCATATCGGGCATGAAGACCGATATCAAAGTGGGGGCTCTTCCGGGCGAAGAAATAACTGGTATTCTGTCCAAAATTTCTCCCAAAGCCAAAAAGCAGGATAATACGACCCTCTTTGATATTGAAATCGAGGTTACGGACCAGGGTGAGAAAACCCTTCGCGCCGGTTATTCGGCCAATGCCGATATTATTATCAGCAAGAAGGACAGTATTCTGGTCATCCCCGAGCGTTTGGTTACCTTTGCAGAAGATACCGTCCGTGTTGAGGTGCAGGATTCCCTGGGCAATATCGAATTCAGGGATATAGAGGTCGGATTATCGGATGGTCTGAATATCGAGGTCGTCAGTGGCCTTGCCTTGGGTGAAAAAGTAGTGGAAAGGCCTCCCAAGGAGATCGAGTGATTTGAAGTTATTGATAATATTCAAGCAGTTTCTGCAGGACATCAGAAAGCAGAAACTGCGAACCTCTCTTACAACCTTTGGCATATTGTGGGGGACGGCTGCCACGATCATACTGGTTTCATTCGGGGAGGGTCTTCATCAATATCAGAAGAAGAGATTTCATGGTCTTGGCAACAGAATAACTATCGTTTGGCCGGGAACCACGTCGAAACCGTTCAAGGGGCTTCCCAAGAGCCGCACCATCCGCTTCACGGACGATGACGTCGATATGCTGAAAAGAGAGGTTCGCGGGATATCGCTGGCCTCTCCGGAATACAGCCGAAGCGCCCCGATAACATACGAGCGCAAGACGCTTTCGCAGAATTTGAAAGGCGTATATCCTGAGTGGGGCCTCATGCGCAATATCATTCCGGAGGCCGGTGGGAGATTCATAAATGAAATCGATCATCAATACCGTAAGAGGGTTGTTTTCCTGGGGACGAGGATCAGGGATAAACTGTTTGGCGAGGAAGTCAATCCGGTTGGCAAGCATGTGATTATTAAGGGAGTACCGTTTCTGGTCGTTGGTGTAATGAAGGATAAACAACAGAATTCGTCCTACAGCGGTCGTGACAGGCATAATATGTTTGTTGCCTCCTCCACGTTCAAGACGATGTTCGACAGGCGGTACCCGAATAATATGGTATATCAGGTGCCCGAGGGGATCAGTTCGAGGGCGGTTTTAAAGAGAGTATTTGGAGTTTTGGGCCGGAAATACAAGTTCGATCCCGACGATGAAGAGGCGCTTAGTGTCTGGGATACAATCAAATCAGAAGAGGTCTGGCAACCGTTCTTCGAGGGTTTTAAACTTTTCCTGGGAATTATAGGTGTGTTTACTCTGATAGTGGGGGGAATTGGCACGGCGAATATCATGTATGTTGTTGTCAAGGAACGAACCAAAGAAATAGGAATTAAGATGGCGCTGGGCGCGACACGCGCCCATATAATGGGGCAGATAATATTTGAATCAATATTGATTACCGCTGTAGGAGGGTCGTGCGGATTTCTTGTGGCAAAGCTTTTCGAAAAGGGATTTCCTCAGATCGGCCTGACAGAATACGTGGGCGATCCGATAATCGCCGCCGAGGCCGTGATCGCGACAATCGGAATAATCGGCACTATCGGCTTTTTAGCCGGCTTTTTCCCGGCCCGGAGGGCGTCGAGGCTAAATCCCGTGGAGGCTTTGAGGCTTTAGTATGAGGATTCTAACCTACAAGCTGCTTTTATTCCTGAAGCTCATCGGGCGGGAATTTAAAGCTCAAAAACTCAGGATGGGCTTGACGATCCTGGCTATCACCTGGGGTACGATTTCCATTACACTCCTGATGGCCTTCAGCGTCGGTCTGGATCAGCAGTTTGCCAAGGCGAGGCAAGGACTTGGCGATGGCATAGTAATAGTCTGGGGCGGGCAAACGTCATTGCCCTATCAGGGGCTGCCCCAGGGCAGGAGAATTAGTTTCCGAACCGAATCGGGGATCATAGATTTGATCAAATCCCGGGTTGTCGGTATTGATATGGTGGCCGGCGAGTTTTTGAGATGGGGGCAGACCCTGGAATATGGAAAAAAACAGATCAATAAACTCGTATGTGGTACATATCCGGAATATGAAGTTATGCGAGCCCACTACGCAAAAGCGGGTGGTCGATTTATTAACAAAAAAGATATGGATCTTAAAAGGCGGGTCATCTATCTGGGAACCAAGGTGGCTGAGGAGCTTTTCGACGAGGGTGTAAATCCGGTGGGCGAGATGGTTAAGATCAACAGCATACCTTTTACAGTAATCGGGGTGATGATAGATAAATTGCAGGATTCCAACTACCATGGTCCGGACGACAATTACGTTGTGATTCCAGCCTCCACATTCTTGCTATTTTATGGCGACCCGTTTTTCGACAATCTGGTTTATAAGGTTGAAGACGGAATCGACTCGAAGGTTGTGGAGAAAGACTTATTCCGGGTACTGGGCGCGAAATACAGATTCGATCCGGAGGATGAGAGTGCGTTATGGATATGGGATACCGTTGAGGGGGAGAAAATCTCAAGAAAAGTGTTTCTGGGGATTACTATTTTCATGTGGTTTATCGGTGGCATGACTCTCCTCATCGCCGGAATCGGTGTGGCGAATATCATGTATGTTGCGGTTCGCGAAAGAACAAAGGAAATAGGCACCAAGATAGCTTTGGGGGCCGAGAGAAGGCATATCATTTTCCAGTTTATGACCGAAGCGCTTTCAATCGCGTTCGTCGGGGGTATTGTCGGAATAGGGTTCAGCGTGGCAAT
The DNA here is from genome assembly GCA_965541585.1 of uncultured bacterium. GTDB lineage: Bacteria > Zixibacteria > MSB-5A5 > UBA10806 > UBA10806 > CBDVBL01. Next base: position 180,498 of record CBEUCH010000003.1, read on the forward strand.
ATGCGCGCTATTTAGATTATTGCCTATGGAAGGCGCCCTTGAATTCATGGGTAAGCCGACCGTGAACTGGATTGTAGCCTTCACCACTGTCTTTACTTTATCATTTATCGGGCTGTTTGCCGGCCTGTTTCCTGCCCGGAAAGCGGCGTCCATTAACCCTGTAGAAGCATTGAGGTATGAATAAATGAATAACGGAACACTTGCATCACTCTCGGGAATCACCAAGGTCTATCGAACCGGCAAGGTGGAGGTCAGGGCCTTAGGTGGTGTAGATCTCGATATAAAAAGAGGCGAGTTTGTTGCCATCATCGGACCATCCGGCTCGGGCAAATCGACCCTTATGAACATCATAGGATGCCTTGATACTCCTACATCCGGCACTTATGTTCTGGACGGCCAGCCGGTGGCGGATATGGGGATTCACGAATTGGCCTCCATCAGGAATAAAAAGATAGGTTTCATTTTCCAGAATTTCAACTTGCTGGCCTATGCCACCGCTTATGAAAATGTCGAGTTGCCATTGATTTTTGCGGGAGCTCCGGGTCCGGTTCGCAAAGAAAAAGTTATGCACAGTCTATCGGTGGTGGGGCTGGCCGATAGAGCGGAACACAAGCCCACGGAATTATCGGGCGGTGAAATGCAGCGGGTTGCCATCGCCAGGGCGCTGGCCAACGATCCGGAAGTCATACTTGCCGATGAACCCACTGGAAATCTCGATACCAAATCCGGCCAGGAGATCATCTCAATATTCGAGAGGCTGAATTCAATGGGCAGATCGGTGGTTACAATCACCCATGATATGACCATCGCCAGTCGATGTCATAGAATCGTGCGTATCAGGGATGGTCTTATCGAATCGAATAAAGAAAACGGCGAATAGACGGATTTAAACGATAGTTGATATTTCTTTTCGTGCAGGATGAAAACTCAACATAAAAGACTGTTTCGGTTTGCATATTAACTGATTGTAATATATGATGATAACGTGACCATATTTGCTGCAATATCTACTATTGAGAGGATTCTCAGATGGTTCTAACATTCCTGACTAAATACCGGGATGCCGGATTGCTGACACTTCGAGTTGGACTCGGCATAATGTATATGTTTCATGGCGCTCCGAAAATGTTCGGCGGGCCGGAGAGGTGGGGAAAGCTGGGAATGGCCATGGGCAATTTCGGGATCGATTTTCTCCCGGCATTCTGGGGATTCATGGCCGCATTTTCTGAGTTTTTTGGAGGCATTCTCTTGATATTGGGGCTGTTCTTTCGACCCGCATGTATATTGTTGACTATCACCATGATTGTAGCGGCGGGTTTCCATGTAGGGAGGGGCGACGGTCTAATGGGAGCCTCGCATGCTATCGAGAACGGTATAGTATTATTAAGCTTGATACTCATCGGACCCGGCAAAGTCAGTCTGGATAAATGGCTTAGTCGGGACAGCGATAATAATACATAGAATAGTATTTATAGATATCCCGGTATCCCGCCTTTTGCGAGCGGCTGTTTGTATAATTTAAAATCCTTGCTTAATCTCCATTTCCCGATATCTTGAAATCAGGGATAGTATTCACCCGGAATAGATATGAAAAAGCACTCGAAAGCTGACAGCGGGATAGAAGGAAAGGCCGGGGCGTCCGAGAAATCCTCGGCGAAACTCCATCAAGCCGAAAAAGAGCTGCAATACCGCCTCGAATTTGCCAAACTGATATCATCAGTTTCCGCAAAGCTCGTCGGTTTCAAGCCCCAACAATTTAAGCGTGTGACCGATTGGGTTTTGAAAAAGATCGGTGAATTCGCGGGGGTGGATAGATGCTATATCGTTTTGTTCTCCGAGGGAAGGGCCAACCCACAGGATATCCACGTTTGGCGCGCAAGCGGCGTAGCAAAGATCCATATAGATGAGCAGGGGTTTTCATTTGACTCGTTTCCGTGGGCTATGGGGAAACTAAAGAAACTCGAGCATATCCGGATTTTGAACAAACAGGATCTTCCCTCAAGCGCAAAAGCCGAGAGAGATGTATTTGAACGTTTCGGCGTCGATTCACTGCTGGTGATACCGGTCGCCTGTGAGAGCAGACTTATAGGCTGCCTGGGCTTCACCTCGCGACATGATAAAAGAATGTGGGACGATGATATCATCGCGCTTTTAAGAATGCTGGGAGAATCGTTTGCCAATGCTTACGAGAGAAAAAAAATTGAAGAAGATCTGAGGGAAAGCGAGGAAAAATTCAAAAGAATTGTCGAGCGGAATTTCGATATGATATTCACTGCTGATTTACAGGGAAGACTCACGTATGCCTCGCCATCGGTCGAGAGAGTGCTCGGCTATCACGCGGATGAGATGATTGGAAAACTCACAACGGATTTCGCCTCCGAGATCGAAATCCCCGGGGTTATTCAATCTTTCAAGGATATAGCAAAGGGAAAAGAGGTTGAAGGTCAACAGCTATCGCTTGTTAGAAAGAATGGTACTATTGCACACATTGAGCTTAACAGTTCTCCTATTTACAGGGATGGAAAAATCGTCGGGGCTACAGCTATAGGCAGAGATATCACCGAGCGCAAACTGGCTGAGGAAGCTCTGCGCGAAAGCGAGGAGAAATTCCGCAACCTTGCTGAATATTCTCTTCAAGGGATCATTATCTCGCGAGATGGCAAGAATCTTTACGCTAACAGAAGCCTGGCAGAGATTCTGGAGACTACCGTGGAGGATATACTGGAAACTCCCACGAGAGAATTGTTAAGTAAACTTGTAGATCCTTCCTTTGAGAGTATGGTAACTGCCTTGTTCAAGTCCCGCCAGAAGGGGATCAGCGTTCCTCCTCGCTACGAAATCAAAATTAGGTCTTGCAAGGGCAGCGAGCGCTGGGTGGAAATTTTCGTGACCAGTATCACGCATAGGGATGAATTGGCTCAATATGCCGTAATTGTCGACATCACAAAACGCAAGCAAGCACAAGAGGCTCTGCGCGAAAGCGAAGAAAAATACCGTCTGCTGATCGAAAATGCAGGGGAAGCAATATTTTCGGTGGACTATGACGGTGTTTTTCTGGTGATGAATAAAATGGCGGCGCGATACTTGGACGGAGAACCCGAGGGATTTATTGGCAAAACCATGTGGGATATTTTCCCCGAGGGAATCTCAGATAGACAGTTAGACTCGATCAGACAAACGATCAGGTATAATAGGAGCCAGGTAAAAGAGGAAATGACCCTGGTCAAAGGAAAAGAAAGATGGTTCAGAACGAGCATACATCCCATTTATGATTCAAACGGCCAGGCGAATGCCGCCCAGCTGATCGCCCATGATATTACTAAAGAGCGCCAGATAGATATCCGTAATGCTGCGAGAATGAGACTCCTGGATAATCTCAGGAATGCGAAGGACATCGACCAATGCCTGAAATACGGCTGTGAAGCTCTTGACGACGCGCGGCTATTCAAGCGGGCCGTTCTTACATTGAACGATCAGGATCGGCGGATTACGCATCTCGGACAGTTCGGACTGGAAGACAATCTCGTCTCTGATGCGAAAAACTCTCCCCCTCTTGGAAAAGAAGTCGTTAAGAAAATCGTCCGGGGAAAATACAAAATCAGCCACTCATTTTTTGTTCCTGTGGAAAATGGTGTAAATCTAGAAAAATCAGGCAGATACATACGGCAGAAGAAACGCAAAGCCAGTGACGATTCGTTTTGGCAGGCGGGAGATGAACTCTTTGTACCTATGCTGGGCAATGACGGTAAGTTTGAAGGCTGGCTTTCGGTCGACACACCATTTGATGGAGAAAGACCGTCATCCTATACAGTGAGATTTCTGGAAGAAGTAGTCGATATCGTCACCCAGCAGATACAGGAAATCCAGAGTCGGGAAAAACTGGATCTGGAACGACAGGCCCTTAAGGAAAAAAACATCGCTCTTAATGAAGTTCTGGCGTATATCGAAGAAGAGAAAATGGAAATTAAACGGCGGATAACTGAGAGCATTGATAATATCCTTCTCCCGATCCTGAGCAAGCTTGCAGATGAAAGCAAAGTCATTGATCCAGCATATGTAGATCTTCTTAAGAGTGGTCTTATCGACCTTGCTTCTCCGTCCGGAGGATCTCAGCACGTCTATTCGAAGCTATCTTCCAGGGAAAAGGAGATCTGTATCATGATAGGGGATTTTGCGACGAATAAGGACATTGCGAAAGCCCTTAAGATCAGGGTAAATACGGTTCGGAAACATCGTGAGGCGATTAGACGTAAACTTGGCCTGACTAACAGGAAGATTAATCTTGCAGCTTATCTGAATAGCGGTTAATGCGTATATCTATATACGCATTTATTACGTATTTAATTAGTATTGACAAATAACTGTAAATCCCTATAATTGTTTTGGGTGAGTTAAAAGATCCTCCTTTACGAGGAAATCGGAGAAATCAGGCCCAAAGGGAAGCAATTCCCGGGGGGAAGAAACCGGGCCGTGAGCCGGGTCATCTTTGCTTCGCAGATGACCCGGCATTTTTTATCAAAACTGTCATCCGTGGCTCTTGGCTCCCCGGATGTGAACCTGATTTAGCCCTCTTCTTTTTGGCATAGACTTCTATCCTCCGTGGCCCCATTAATCGCTTGAATTTAAATCCGATAAGATATATCATCCACGAAATTTATAGGAGAGGTGCGGCAGATGACAAAAAAAAGGATAATTCTAATAGCGCTCATTTTCATAATACCTATCATGTTGATAACTTCTTCGGGAGCTAATCAAAATGTCAGTATACATGATTCTGCGGATTCTGCTGACGGCCAGTTACAGTCTGCCGAGAGTATATCTGAAACTGCTCCGGGCGAGGAGGAGGGCGGGGTTGGCCCGATTTTGTTTTCTCTGATCATAATCCTTCTGGCCGCCAAATTCGGCGGTGACCTGGTCGAACGAATGAAACAGCCTGCCGTCTTGGGCGAATTGATTTTCGGGATGATCATAGGGAACCTCGCGCTTCTGGGAATACACGTATTCGAGCCTCTCAAGCATCATATTACGATAGAAATTCTAGCCGAGATCGGAGTCATCATCTTGCTTTTCGAGGTCGGTCTGGAATCGAGTTTAAAGGAGATGCTCTCTGTAGGACTGACGTCATTCTTTGTAGCTTTGATTGGAGTTGTAATTCCTTTTCTGCTGGGTTGGGGCGTTTCGGCCATGTTTTTCCCGGCGGAGTCAATTTTTGTTCACATATTTATTGGGGCTACTCTGACCGCAACGTCTGTGGGCATTACGGCCAGAGTCTTGAAAGACATACACAAAATCCGAACGCGGGAAGCAAAGATCGTCCTCGGTGCGGCAGTCATCGATGATATACTCGGCCTGGTGGTGCTGGCGGTTGTAGTTGGTGTAATCGGAGCTCATAATACCGGCGGAAGCCTGTCGTCGCTGAGGATTCTCTGGATTGTGGCAAAGGCGTTTTTGTTTATTTTCGGCGCGCTTGTAATTGGCACGCTGCTGGCGCCGCATTTTTTTAGGATGGCCTCGAAATTGAGAGCCCAGTCGATACTGATCACGTTTTCCCTGATGTTTTGCTTCGTCTTCGCCCTGGCCGCCGACAGGATGGGTTTGGCGCCCATCGTTGGCGCCTTTGCAGCCGGAATGATACTTTCAGGCATTAACTTTGAAGACATATTCCTTCATGAGCAAAGAAAACTGGAGGATCTGCTTCAGCCGATTTCAGCATTTCTGGTGCCGATTTTCTTTGTCTATATGGGGATGAACGTCGATCTGTCTACTTTCGGGAATTATCAGGTGATTTCCTTCGCGTTGGTTCTTACCCTGGCAGCAATTATCGGCAAGCAAATATGCTCGCTGGCGGGGATTTTCGAGAAAAAGATCAACTCATGGGTCATCGGGGTCGGAATGATCCCCAGAGGGGAGGTCGGCCTGATCTTCGCCGGCATAGGCGCCAAACTGTATGTCGACGGCGCCAGGGTGGTCAGCCCGGACATCTATTCGGCTGTTATTATTATGGTTATGATCACAACTCTGGTGACTCCCCCTATTCTGAAACTATTGTTTGTTGACAAAGCCTCTTAGGTTTCATTTCTCAGGCTGAGTGTCGATATATTATTTGGAAGGAATTGGTATATGCTTTTTGCGACAAAAGTAAAGAGAATCTATCCTTATCTGCATGCTTTTTTGCTTACCGCGGGTTTTCTGTGGTGCTATCTGGGCGGACTGGCATCCGATCTGAGAGATCTAATTCTCTTCGCTCTATTGACTTATGCCATTCTGATCCTCGTATTTAATTGGCTGCATTCAAGGAAATATTTCAGCGCAGATAGACTATATTTTGTGAGCCAGTTTTTTGACGCTGCCATTATCGCAGTGTTGATTCGACATACGGGAGGGCTGGACTCAGAATTTTACCTGGCGTTTTTTCCCGTAGTCGCCCTGGCATCGATATTTTATAGCGGCTGGCGTTCCCTGGTGGGGGCTTTATGGTATGGCTTTTGTTATCTTCTCGCCATTTACAATACCGAATTCTGGACGGACGGCTGGCAGATAGGTTTCTTTCGCCTGGCTGCCATCCTGTCTGCAGGTCTCGTTACCAATGCGGTAGCACACTTCATGCGCTCCTCGGAAAAGAAGCTGCTCAAAACGCTGGATACGCTCAACGAGCGAACCTGGGAGCTGGAATCGTCGCAGCTCCAGCTCTCCAATATCTACGAGACGACGAGGGCGCTCTCGGGAATCCTGGATATGGACCAGCTGCTCGAGGAGGTCTTGATAGTATCCCAGAGAATCTTCAGATTTCAGAAATGCCAGATCTTCCTTTCCAATATAACGGGCGATTGTCTGTATCTTTACGCCACTCTGGAAAATGGGAATCGCCATATATTTGAAGACCCTATTCCTCATGGAAGAGATATAAGTGGTCTTATGGAGATGCAGGATCAGAGCTCAATGATCAGGCAGCTGAACCGCAAGAATCGCGATAGCGGCTCCAATCAGGTTGATATCCCGTTGCTCTCCCGGGGAAAAGTACTCGGCATAATGCAGATAAGAACCGAAACGGGGAAAACGCCCTCCGGCCGGGATAGACGCCTGCTGATGATTTTCGCAGGTTCGGCGGCAGTTGCCATCGATAATTCTCTATTGCACAAGAAGACCGAGGAGCTTACTATTATAGATGCCTTGACAGAGCTTTACAACTACAGGTACTTCCGCGCCAAACTCACCGACGAGCTAAGGAGGGCGGATCGATACCGTCAAAAGCTATCGATTCTGATGCTCGATTTAGATCACTTCAAGGAAGTCAATGATCGATATGGGCATCAGACCGGAAATCTCATCCTCCGCGAGGTATCCAACATCATAGAACAGTGCGTGCGAGATATCGATGTGGTCGCCCGTTATGGTGGTGAGGAGTTTGTGGTGATTCTTCCCCAGACACACGAGGAGGATGCTGCTATAATAGCGGAACGAATCAGGGAAACCGTGGAAAAAAATCATTTCCCAAACAGTAATGGCCAGCGTGAAATCAGGATCACCGTCTCCCTCGGGATTGCCACGTATCCCGAAGGCATTCACAACTTAGATCAGCTTCTTGAGAAAGTAGACAGGGCGCTTTATCAGGCCAAAGCCGACGGGAGAAATCGGGTGTGCAGGGCGGAAAAAACCAGAAGGCGAACCGCCGATATGAATCAATGAATAGCAATTTCAATCCCGGAAAATTCTTCATCCTTGGTTTTGATGCCGTCAGGCCGGAAGGTGATTTTCTCCATCTGATTGAGAACTACCCCCCGGCGGGTTTTCTCCTCATGCAGCAGAACTACGAAGACCCGGAGCAATTGAAATCGTTGGTTTCCTATCTGAGATCGATTGTAGACGATGATGTATTGTTCGCGGTCGATCAGGAGCCGGGACGGGTCCAGCGATTCAAAAAGGGATTTCCGAGGTCGAAACTGCCTTCGGAATATCTGAAAGATAATTCTGTAGATCAATATAGGGTCTGGTGCAGCGGGACGGCTTCGATACTGGCGGAGGTCGGAATCAACCTGAACCTGGCCCCGGAAATAGATCTTACACCGAAGGCATCTGAATTTTCCGTATTGAACGGCAGATCCTTTGGCGGCGATTCGGAGAGAGTTACAGGGTTCGCCCGGATCCTGGTGGAGGAGCACAGGGATAAAGGAGTATTAACCTGTGCCAAGCATTTCCCCGGACTGGGGGCGGGAGAGTTTGATCCCCATGAGAAGATCTCGATCTCCAGGGAACCTCTTCGTCGATTCGAGAATTACCACTGGCATCCGTTCAGGGCCGCCGTCGGCTTTGGCGTGAGCATGGTAATGACGACACATCTGTTAGCCCCGTCGCTCGATAACGGAAACTGCGCAACGTATTCGAGGCGGATATTAAGCCATCTGCGCAAAGATATCGGACATACGGGGCCGGTTATCTCCGATGATCTGTATATGAAAGGAGCTGGCGGACAGGATCTCCTCGATCAATCGTCGATAAAATCGATTCAGGCCGGCCATAATCTGGTAATCATCTCCCGGGACATTAACCTACAGCGTAAAGCCATTGAAAGAGTATCCTCGCTGGTCGAACAGGATGAGGCTTTTCGCCAGGCAGCGATGGAAAATGAGAGAATCATCGAAGAGCTTAAGAATGATATTCGATCATAGGAGCAAGAACGCCCTCAGGGCCCCTTTTCATATAATCGGGCTTAACTCCGGAACCAGTGGCGATGGCCTTGATGCCGCGCTGGTGCAATTTCGGCAAGACAAGCCCCCGAAAGTCCTGACCGGCGAAACCTTCAAATATGCGAAAAGTGTCAGAGAGAATATAATAAATTGCGCTGAGGCTGGCTTTGCCGATGGCCTCAGATGGCTTGAGCTCGATTCCGAACTCGGAAATATTATGGGACGTTACGCAAAAAGATTCCTGACGCGAGTTAAGAAAGCAGGCATAAGAGCAGATCTTATAGGCTTCCATGGACAGACCATTAGACATCTGCCGTTTGCCTTCAAGTATCCTCTGACATTGCAGATCGGAGACCCTTCGTACATAGCACAGATCACGGGTTTGCCGGTCGTGGCCGATTTCAGAAGGTCCGATCTGGCTGCCGGCGGTCAGGGTGCGCCGCTGTCTCCGGTTTTGCATGAACGTCTATTTCGCCACGAGAAAAAATGGAGGGCGGTTGTGAACATTGGCGGTATAGCCAATATTACCGTTCTTCCTCCGATAAAGTCGCGCCGGTCACCGTTGGCCGGTGACTGTGGTCCCGGCAATATGGCAATAGACCTTGCGATGAAAAGGATATACGGCAAGACATTTGACAAAGGCGGCCGCGCAGCGCTGTCGGGAGCCCCGCATGCTAAGCTTGTATCACAGATCCTGCGCCGCAAATTCTTCACATTATCGCCTCCCAGATCGACGGGTAGAGAGCAGTTCGGGCGTCGATTTGTCGACGAAATTTTTGATAGACTGGGGAAAACCACGGGGCAGGATGTTATCTCTACAATTACTGAGATCACCGTCGGAGGGATTGCAGATTTTCTGAACCGCTTTGCGAAAAAAGTCGACGATATATATCTTTGCGGAGGGGGAGCGAAAAACGAGTATATTGTCTCACGCTTGAGGCAGTTATTTCCGCGAATGCGAATTGAAACAACGGCGGCGTTGGGTTACGATCCGGATTATTTGGAAGCCGTGCTCTGGGCTTATTTAGCCTGTTGCTTCCTGATAAAGAGACCTATCGATACCTCCGGATTTACCGGCGCGACCAGGCCATACATATCAGGGAGACTATGCTTTTCTTGAGATTCATATCAGCCATTTTGTTCCTTTGCTCGGTGGCTTTTGGATTTTCCGCCAGGAAACCCGAGATTCCTCCTCTGGCAGAATTTGAAAAAGAAATCCCGGTTCAATTATACGAGGGCCTCAGCGTGCGGATCGAAGTTCAGGGATCTGTGGCTCTGGAATGTTATCGAGGCGTGAAACTATCCGAGGTCTATTATTTTTCGTCGGATATCAATCTGGGGCACAAAGAAAACGGCATAGAGGTCTTTGATCATAACGGACAATTAACCTCCGGGCTGACCGAAGTTAGATGTAAACCGCGGAATAAATCAACCTCTCTGGGATTCAACGGAAAGGCCTATCGAGGCCATCTGCGTGGAGTGTTCAGCGACAGGCCGGAGGGGATTATCCTCCTCAACATGGTCGATATTGAGGATTATCTGATGGGTGTTCTCCCCGGAGAGATCGGGGATCGGACCGAGGAGGAATTCGAGGCCGCTAAGGCGCAGGCGGTGGCAGCACGCACATATGCAGTGTGGAAATTGACCAACGATGGAACCAGCGGCACGCTTTTTCCTACAATTGCCGATCAATTATACTTGGGGAAAGACTCGGAGATGGAGCTTCTTTCCAAAGCTGTCCTGGAAACCGGGGGAGAGATCATGACCTATGATAACCAGCCCATAGCGGCGTACTACCACGCAGTCTGCGGTGGTCGCACATCGGCTATCGAGGATATCTGGCCGGGAAGAGGGAAATCGGTATATCTCGTCGGCACGGATGACGATGACTATTGCGCCTGGGCTAAAACCTATTCATGGGCCGAGACCTTTGATGATTCAACCCTGCTGGAAAACCTGAACGCCTACTTCGCCGGTCGGTCGGGCCAGGAGGCTGCTAATCTCAAAGAACTTATGGATATCGAGTTTTCTACTGATGGATCGTCGGAACGAGTGGTGGAGATGAAGATCTTCACTGAAAATGAAGTATTGGTTGTGGGAAAAGACCAGATCCGATGGGCCCTGGGAAGACCGTCTTCACCCGGGACGATCTTGCCGTCCACAAGATTCAAAGCCGTGAAGAGTCGTGACGGCAATGGTCTTTTACAGCTTGCCATAACGGGAACCGGCAACGGCCATGGTGTTGGTGCCTGTCAGTGCGGTGTTATCGGCAGGGCACGGGCCGGTCAGAAATACGATCGGATTCTCAAAGCCTACTATAAGCATATAGAAATCGAGAAGATCTATTAAATGCCGGATGTTATCATAAGCATAGTGGCGTAGTTGTCCTGAGAAATCTGAAGGATGATTCAATCGAGGTCAATATCCGGGACAAAACTTTAAAGATTGCTCTTTTGCAGGATGGGCCCGGGTCGGGGATACGGAAATCCTTTATGGATAAGCTGATTGCCGAACCTCCGGATATACTGGCCCTCCCCGAATATTATTTCGTGGTATCAGCGTATGAAAGCGTCGTCGATTCTTCCTTCAGAAGTGACAAAATAATCGTGCAACTGAAAGAACTCTCGTCCGCGCTGGGATGTATCCTGGTGGGCGGGAGTATAGTAGAGCGTGTAAACGGGAATTATTATAATCGCTCTTATCTGTTGGATTCGGGTCAGATTATCGGTTCTTACGATAAGATTCATCCCTATGATAACGAGGGCCGTGGCCTGATAAGAGAGGGAACGGAATATAAGGTTTTCGAGGTCCGCGGTCTCAGAATCGGCATACTTATCTGCGCTGATGTTCTCTACCGGGGATCCTTTGAAAATATCAGGGGACTTAAGCCCGATCTGATATTTGTTCCCACGACCTCGCCATATAGATCCCGCGAAAGTACGAGCATCAAGTTCGCCAGGGACATGCGGATATTTGCCCGCGGGGCGAGCAGGGCAAACTCAATCATCTTCAAAATCTGCGCTTCGGGATCCATCGTCGGCCACAGGCTGCAGGGGCGCAGCCTCATCGCCTCGCCCGGGAAAATCCTGTGGAGAATCGAACCTGAATTCGAGGATAGAGCGGCTTTGATTGTTGCAGAACTCACCGGTGATACATCGGCTCCACGCCTTGACATTACGGTCAATCGTGCTTAACTTCGATGGATGAGTTCATTCAGGCCCGTCGATGTCAGAATCATTGTATTTCTATCAATACTGGTCCTGATCGGATCGGTTTTAACCCTGCTTAAGAGACAGGGTGCTCTTTCAGATCTGGATTTAGGAATATTCCTGGAAAACGATCCTTATAGATACAGCTATAGATCGTCGGAATTTACGCCGGATAATGATTTGAGCAGCTCTGTTAAGGATAGCCTGGCGCAATCCGAAAGCGAAGCGATAAAAGCGTATAAGAAAATGAATCTGAACAGGGCGGGATTCTATGATCTCCAGAGCCTCCCCGGAATCGGGCCGGTGATTGCGGAGCGGATTCTGGCCTATCGCGATAGTGTGGAGAGGTTTGAAGTGGTTGAGGATCTCTTGAAGGTCAAGGGAATCGGACCGGCGAAGTACAAGAGATTAAAGGATAGGGTAACTGTCGGGTGATCCTGAGCGTATTGCTAAAAAGAAACAGTCTGTTCTTAATGGTCCACAGGGGCGATGAGGGGCCGCCCGAATTTTATCGTTACGATGTAACGTGGGAAGATTCTGATACCGACCTGTCCCGGGGCTGCATCTGGGATCAAACCGACGATACCGCAAGAAAATTATGCGTTGATGCCAGGAAGATAGTAGTCGTTCTTCCGGCATCGGTCTGCATGGCAAGAAAGATAGAATTGGATAATCAGCTAATAGATAAGATCCCGGATTATAAGAACTGGCGCGCTGGAATTCAGTTGCCCGGCGACTTGAGTATGTATTGCTATGGATTCATACCGCTGACCAGGAGTTTTGACGGTGGAAAGATCGAGACATTTTTCTTCGCCGCGCCTGCTGCCGTCGTGAAGCGGCTTACTAAAGCTTTATCCGGGGCCAACGATACGCGAAAGATTGAACTGTTTCCGGAGCATATAGGTCTTGTAAAGGTAGCTGAGAAATCTCTGGGCACGGACGATATCCCGCAGGCGGCGCTTATCCATTGTGACGCCGAAGGCATGGTGGTTGTTTTTATAAGAGATGGCAGATTCCATAATGGTCGATATTTCCCCGTCACATCTGGAAACAGAGAAGAGCTTTCCACCGATATCGAAACCTATCTTCTCAGCCTTTCCAGTCCGGATGAGTCTCTGCCACTGGTGATTACCGGGTCGGCCGAGAATTTCAAAACCGATTGGTCACCCATAATACCCGCTTTTCTGAACGTTCAGGACCTGGACTTCTCGCCGGTCTGGGGTCTGGCGGAGTTCGTTCATGCAGGGGGAAAATGCGAATTGTCGGCGGCATTCTGAAAGGGCGGCATATAGGGGTCCCCGGGGGGCGAGATTTGAGGCCCTCTACCGATAAGACGCGGGGAGCCATCTTTTCTGTTCTGGGAGATGATATTATTGATTCGAAGGTGGCCGATCTCTTCTGCGGCAGTGGAGCCCTGGGGCTGGAAGCCCTCTCTCGCGGAGCAGATTGCGCCTTATTTGTGGATTCATCTAAAAAGGCAATCTCAGTCGTCAACCATAATGTCAAAGAACTCGAACTGAAAACCAGGGCCGAGATAAGATCCATGGACGTCTTTGAAATCAAGCCATCGCTGCTCGAGGACATTTCGATTATCTTCGCCGATCCGCCGTATAGAAAGCTCTACGGCGATAAGTTGACCTCGTTATTATCCTTGAAAAAATTCGCGTATGATGGAATAATAGTATTGGAACATGAACGCGAATGGAGTTACAGCGGATCCGAATTTCAGATTTTGAAGGAAATCGGTTTCGGTGATTCATCCGTGAGCTTCTTGCTTGCGGCTCGAAGAAGTTGATTGTTGCTTTTAGTTCGAACGATCTGGAGAAAAGGAAGCGGATCATGAAGGATACGGCGCTTTATCCCGGGACTTTCGATCCTGTCACCCTGGGACATGTTGATATTATCAAAAGGGCCGCCGGGCTTTTCGACAAACTGGTAGTGGCGGTGGCTGACAATCCGGAAAAAGAAACTCTTTTCACTGTGAAAGAAAGAGTGGAGCTATTGGAAAAGGCCATGGGGGATATGGAGAGAACCAAGGTTACATCCTTTAACGGTTTGACTGCGAAGTTTGCCAGGTCGATCGGCGCCACGGCAATTATACGTGGTATCAGGGCTGTCTCCGATTTCGAATTCGAATTTCAGATGGCAATGATGAATAGGAAGATCGAACCCGAAGTGGAAACCGTTTATATGATGCCAACGGATAAGTACAGCTATTTATCATCGTCCCTGGTTAAGGATATTGCCAGGGGAGGCGGGGATATTACATGTTTCGTTCCCCCGGCTGTCCTGGAGGCCCTGAAACAACGATTTTCATCCTGAGTCATCGGGCGACGGTTGCATACGATTTTTGCGGAGAATATTGATGAGCGAAGAAATTAGAGAAATATCGAAAGTCCGACGTGAGAAATTGGAAAAGCTGAGGGCGAAGGATATCGATCCCTACCCGTTCAGATTCGAGCGGACTCACCTATCATCGGATATAATATCGGATTTCGATGCCCTGGAAAAATCCGAAAAAAAGATAAGCGCCGCCGGGCGTATCATTAGCTGGCGCGGTCACGGCAAGACCCTGTTTGCACATTTGCAGGATAGGGCGGGAAGAATCCAGGTTTATCTGCGTCGGGACGATATCGGGGCCGAATTATTCGAAGATTTTTCGCTTTTCGATCTCGGCGATATAATAGGCGTAGAGGGTAGTGTCTTTAAAACCAAAACCGGTGAGATCACCATACGCGTATCGGATTTCGAAATACTGGCCAAATCGCTCCTGCCGCTGCCGGAAAAATGGCACGGCCTGCAGGATAAAGAAATCCGCTATCGGCGAAGGCATCTCGATTTGATAGTTAATCCCGGAGTCATGGAGACATTCAAAAAACGCACCAGGATTATCAAAAGCGTTCGCGAGTTCCTGGATGACCGTGGGTTTCTGGAGGTGGAGACTCCGGCTTTACAGGTCTTGTATGGCGGCGCCAATGCCCGTCCGTTCAAAACCCATATCAATGCGCTCGACATGGATATGTACCTTCGTATTGCTGACGAGCTTTATCTAAAAAGACTGATTGTCGGAGGAATGGAAAGAGTTTATGAAATCTGTAAGGATTTCCGCAACGAGGGCATCGATCGAAATCATAATCCCGAATTCACGATGCTTGAATTCTACTGGGCCTACGCCGACTACAAGGACCTGATGAATCTGGTCGAGGAAATGATGTTTAAGATTACTATGGATGCTCTCCAGAACGATAAACTAAAGCTTCGGGACAGGGAAATCTCTCTTAAACCGCCGTTTAAACGAATCTCGTTTTTTGGCGCCGCGAAAGACGTTCTGGGAAGCGATATAATTGATCTCTCGGAAAACGAGCTTAAAACGCTGGCAGGGAAGAAGGGGCTTGATATCGAGGGGGTCAACGGCCGCGGGGCGGTGCTGGATGAGATTTCTAAGGAATTCATCGAGCCTGCCCTTTTTGAGCCCACCTTCCTTTTGGATTATCCGGTTGAGCTATCGCCTCTGGCGAAGAAGCATCGAAGCGATTCGCGATTGGCGGAACGTTTTGAGCTCTTCATCGGCGGAGTGGAATTCGGCAACGGCTTTTCGGAATTGAATGATCCGGACGATCAGAGACAGCGGTTTGAAGCGCAGGCCGCCATGAGAAGATCGGGTGATATGGAAGCGCACCCGATAGACGAGGATTTCGTGCTGGCCCTGGAACATGGCATGCCTCCGACAGCCGGGTATGGACTGGGCATTGACCGGCTGGTAATGCTTCTCACCGGCAATAGCTCCATCCGCGACGTCATTTTCTTTCCTATAATGAGGCCGGAGCAAATTAGCGAAAACGGCCCGCCACGGAAAGACGGCTGATTGATGTCGCTTGAGTTTTTTATAGCCAGAAGATATTTCACGTCCCGCCACCGCCAGGGCTTTCTCTCGCTCCTGGGATTCATATCTATCTCGGTCGTGGTGCTATCCACCGCCTCCCTGCTTATAGTCCTTTCTGTAATGAATGGTTTTGAAATGGAGGTCAGAAGCAGGATTATAGGCACCATGGCACATATAATGGTCAGCTCTCGCCTGTCCGGAGGCATGGAAAACTGGGTTGAAATTCAAGAGCAGATTCGCAGTGTCGAAGGCGTCCTGGCCACAAGCCCGGTGGTGATCGAAAAATCGGCTATATCGTCAAAATATGAAACCGATGGCATCGTCGTGCGGGGCATCGTGCCTGAAGCAGAAAGCACCGTTACGGAGATTGCGGAATACCTTATCACGCGGGATTTGTCGTTTGAAACGCCGGACGAAAAATTCACCGGCGTCTGGCTCGGGATTAATCTGGCCAACCGGCTTAACGTCACGCTGAATGATAAGGTAAGATTGTATTCTTTAAGAGATGTGGGAAGCGGCCTGACCGGTTTCTCCCCGAAGATCAGGAATTGTATGCTTGCAGGAATCGTGGAAACCGGTATGTCTACATATGATGATAATTTCGTCTATATGCCCCTGGAGGCTGCTCAGGAATTGTTTGATCTCGGAAAGGCCGTCACCACGATCGAGGTAAAAACGACTGATTTCTATACGGCCTTCAGAACGGCCGAGAGGATTCAGGAACTGCTGGGGTATAGATATGACGCCATAGACTGGAAGGATTTCAATCGTAATCTGTTCTCGTGGATGACGCTGGAAAAATGGATGATGTTCCTGGTCCTTATGCTCTTCGTCCTGGTGGCCGCAAGCAATATTATAGCGCTTCTTATCATGATGGTTCTGGCAAAAAGGGTCGATATCGGTGTTCTTATGGCGTTCGGCCTGTCGAAACGCAGGTTAAAAAAGATTTTCGCTTATCAGGGCTTGATAATAGGCCTGATCGGAGGCCTGTTGGGGACTACTCTGGGACTGACATTGCTTTTTATCCAGAAGAAATATTCATTAATATCCTTGCCCAGCGACATCTACTTTATATCGGCTTTGCCGGTGGAAATCAGGGCGGTGGATACTATCTTGATTCTGATCCTGGCAGCCCTGATCGGTTTCTTATTCTCGATCTATCCGGCAATGAGGGCGTCCCGCCTGGATCCTGTTGAGATTATCCGTTACCAATAAGAGCGATGAGTTGGAGGTCTTGAATCACGTGCTTGTAGATGCCGAGAATATATTTAAGAAGTTCCGTTCGGGTGATGGCAATCTCGAGGTACTGAGGGGGGCGAGTCTGAATCTGGAGCCGGGATCAATGGCAGTCCTTTCGGGACCGTCGGGCTCAGGGAAAAGCACCCTGTTGTATATCCTGGGTGGCCTGGAGAAACCTGATAACGGCAGCGTGATGTTCAAGGGCGAGTCCGTCTGGGATTTCAGTTCTGATCGCCTGGATACATTCAGGAACAGGAATATCGGATTTGTCTTTCAAATGCATTACCTGATGCCGGATTTCACGGCTTTAGAAAACGTGATGATCCCCGCAATGATAAATAATATGCCGCATAAACAGGCTCTTGAAAGAGCGCAGTTGTTGCTGTCGGAATTATCAATTTATGAGCGGAAAGACCATTATCCCAATCAGTTATCCGGTGGGGAGCAGCAGAGAACGGCTATCGCCCGGGCGCTTATTAACTCGCCGGAGCTTATTCTGGCAGATGAACCTACTGGCAACCTCGATACAGAAAACGCCAATTCACTCTTAAAGTTATTTCACAAACTTGTCGAAACCACTGGTGTAAGCGTTCTGATCGCCACCCACGATGAGAAAGTGTCTTTGATGGGTCAGGTGATGTTCCGGTTAACAGGGGGAAAGATAGAGACTTAGTGAAGCCGAAATCACTTGCAGTGCTTTGAGATTTTCGGCTATATTGATGGGGAACAGACTGTTGCGGCTCAGGGTTGTAGAGATTGAGGGAGATGCAGATGGAGAAAATTTGCCAGGATTGCAATAAACATGAATCCACTGTTCATTTGACGCAGCTTATCAACAATAAAAAAGTGGTGCTGCATCTCTGCAAGGATTGTGCTGAAAAGCGAGGATTCCATTCCCCCTTTGAGAATATGCCGTTTCCGCTGGCTGAATTTGTAACCGGCATGGTGGGGATCGGCAAAGCAGCCCCGGCGAAACCGGGCAAAAGAGCCGGAAAGCAGAAGAAATGTGCGTTTTGCGGGATGTCATTTGAAGATTTCGGAAAGCTTGGGCGTTTGGGATGCGGTAAATGCTATTCCATATTCAGGAATGACCTTACCGACCTTATGCGGAAGATTCACGGATCCTGCGAGCATCGTGGCAACGTCCCGGTCGGAACCAGCGACGCCATGAAACCGTTGCGGGAGGAGAGAATCTTAAGGGAGGAGCTTAAGAGAGCCATCGAGAAGGAGGATTTCGAAAAGGCGGCGGAGTTGCGCGATAAGATAAGCGAGCTTGCCGGCAAGTTATAGGTTGGATCTTATGTCTTTAGCGATGATAGATGAGATGGCGACAAAACCGGCTCCCTGGTTGAGCGGCGAGGGCCCGGATTCGTTTGCAGTGCTTTCTTCGAGGATCAGGCTGGCTAGAAATGTCTCGGAATTTCCCTTTCCACCTGCGGCCGGCAGCGATGTAAGGGAGAAATTAATAGATTATGTATTTGCCGCTTTTGAAAAGACAAAGGCGCTCGAGAACGGCAGCTTCTATCGGTCGACCGATATCGATCCCATGAATCAGGAATTCCTCGTCGAGAGGCATATTATCTCTCCGGAGTTTATGAGAGGCGGAGTAGGGAGAGGCCTTTTTGTCGACGATCAGGAAAAAATCTCCGTCATGGTTAACGAGGAAGACCATTTGAGATTACAGGTGATTTCTTCCGGTATGTCGCTTGAGGATTGCTGGAAAGACATAAACAAGGTCGAATCGGATCTGGCGGGCTTAGTCGAATTTGATTTTGATGATGCTTTCGGGTATTTGACCTCATGCCCTACAAACGTCGGGACGGGTCTCAGGGCGTCATTGCTTATCCACTTGCCCGCTCTGGTCCTGACCGATAAAATGGACGAGGTGATCGGTAGAATATCGAAGGTCGGCCAGATGGTTCGTGGTTTCTATGGCGAGGGGACCGATGTTCTGGGAAATCTCTTCCAGATATCGAATCAGACTACTCTGGGAAGAACCGAAGAGGAAATCATAGATTCGCTGGCGAAAGTATCCATGCAAATTCTGGAGCATGAAAAGAGCGCCCAGGAGACCCTGATGAGGGACGCCCCGGAGATGGTCGAGGATAAGATCTGGCGTTCATACGGTATCCTGAATAACGCCAGGGTACTGTCGTCCAACGAAGTTATGAATATGCTTTCGCTTTTGCGCTTGGGAATATCCCTTGAATTAATTGACAGGATAAGCTATAAGGAATTGAACGAATTGATGATAATGACTCAGCCGGCCCACCTGCAGAAGCTTGTGGGTCGTGAAATGGATAATAACGAACGCGATGTGATCCGCGCCAATCTGGTGAGAGAGCGACTTGGCAAAAGTGGGAAATCTTAGTGTATTGCAAAAGAGGTGTGTGCGATGAACGAAATGTTCACCGAGAAAGCTCGTAAAGCGATTGAGTATGCCAGGGACGAAGCGGCCAGGCTCAAGCATGATTATATAGGAACAGAGCACCTGCTGCTGGGACTGATTCGATTGGGCGAAGGGCTTGCCGTCGAGATTCTAAATAATATCGGAATAGATGCCAATGAGCTTAAAGCGTCTGTCGAAGAAATGGTGCAGCCATCCGGCGGAACCATGCAGATGGGGCAGCTGCCCTTGACCGCCCGTGCCAAGAAGACGCTGGAGGTTTCGGGAAACGAGGCCCGTGCTCTGAAGTCGAAAGATATCGATACCCAGCATATCCTGCTGGCCTTATTGAAAGATGAGGAAGGCGTGGCCGCGCAGGTCATGTCCATGTATGATGTGGATTACAAGGAGGTCTACGAAGAGCTTCGCAACATTCAGTCGGGTAAACCTTCGGCCTTCGGCCGCAAGCGCAAGAAATCAAAGACTCCGGCCCTGGATCATTTCGGGCGGGATCTGACCGAGCTTGCCCGTAGGGACCAGCTCGATCCGATTATAGGCCGTGACGATGAAATAGAGCGGGTAACGCAGATCCTTTCGCGGCGAAAGAAAAACAATCCGGTTCTGATCGGTGAGCCGGGAGTCGGGAAAACAGCGATCGCAGAAGGCTTAGCTCAGAGGATTGTAGTGAGCAAGGTGCCGCAGATTCTGGAGGGTAAAAGGATCGTCACTCTCGATATGGCATCCCTCGTCGCCGGGACCAAATATCGCGGTCAGTTCGAAGAACGGCTCAAGGCCGTCATGAACGAGATTCTCAATTCAAAGGACGTCATTATCTTCATTGATGAGCTACATACTATAGTCGGAGCCGGCGGAGCCGAGGGGTCCCTCGACGCGTCCAATATTTTTAAACCTGCTCTTTCAAGAGGCGAACTGCAGTGCATCGGGGCTACCACTTTGAACGAATACCGCAAGTATATTGAAAAGGACGGGGCGCTGGATAGACGATTCCAGACCGTGATGATCGACCCTCCATCGACAGCCGATACTATCGAGATCCTGAAAGGGCTCAGATCACGGTATGAGGAGCATCACAAGGTGACCATAACGGACGAGGCGATTCTGGCGGCGGTGAATCTCTCCGAAAGGTATATTTCAGGTAAGTTCCAGCCCGATAAAGCCATCGATATTGTGGATGAGACCGGCTCGCGGGCGCATCTCTCCGCTTATACCAAACCGGATACCTTCGCCCAACTCGAGGATGAGATCGCCAATTTGACCACCCAGAAGGAAGCGGCGGTCAAAAGCCAGGAATTCGAGCGAGCGGCCCAGCTTCGCGATACTATAAAATTTAAGAGAGAAGAGTATGAGAAGCTGAAAAAGGAGTGGGAGGAGCAAAGGAACAGCGAGAAAATCGAGTTGAAAGAGGACGATATCGCATTTGTTATCTCCAAAATGACAGGTATCCCGCTGTTCAAGCTCGAAGAAAAGGAATCAAAAAAACTCCTTCGTATGGAAGACGAACTCTCCCGGAGAGTGGTCGGACAAGAAGAGGCGATAAACGCAATTGCCAAGGCCATCAGAAGGACCAGGGCTGGCCTGAAAGATCCCCATCGACCGATCGGGTCGTTCTTATTCCTCGGCCCGACGGGCGTCGGCAAAACCGAGTTAGCCAAAGCTCTTTCAGCGTTCTTGTTCGAGGACGAAGAATCTCTGGTGCGGATAGATATGTCCGAGTATATGGAAAAGTTTGCGGTGTCGCGCTTGATCGGCGCGCCCCCCGGTTATGTGGGATATGAAGAGGGTGGACAATTGACGGAAAAAGTCCGCCGTAAACCCTACTCCGTCGTTCTGCTCGATGAGATTGAAAAAGCTCATCCCGAGGTTTTCAATATTCTCCTGCAGCTCCTGGACGAGGGACAATTGACCGATTCTTTCGGGCGCAAGGTCGATTTCAGAAACACTGTGGTCATTATGACCTCCAATATGGGAACTCGGCAGGCAATAGCCGGCAAATCTCTGGGATTCCAGAAAGATGATGCCAAGACCGACTATGACAAAATGAAAGAACGTATACTCGATGAAATGAAAAGAACCTTTAATCCCGAATTGATAAACAGGATCGATGAGACGGTTATTTTCCATGCTCTCAGCAAAGACCACATTCTTGAGATCATAGATATCCTGATGGCAGATCTGGCGAAAAGGTTAGTAGAGAAGAACATCACTATCGAGCTTCAACAGGACGCCAAAGAATTCATAGCTGATAAAGGCTGGGATCCGACGTTCGGAGCCAGGCCGCTGAAGCGCTCGTTGCAGAAACATCTCGAGGATCCGCTTGCCGAGGAAATGCTGAAAAGCGAGCTTCCGAGTAATTGTGTCGTCACAGTCTCCAGGGAGCAGAACGAGGACGGACTTACCTTCGATATCAAAGTGATAAAAGACGCAGATAAGGCGAAAGCGCAAGAATCCAATGCCTCAGGCTGAGATATTATGAGTTTCATCCGGCGATCCCGGAGCAGAATATCAAAAAATTAAAAAGAGACTTGACAGAGCGAAATGAAATTGTAAATTGTGACGTTTAGGAAAGGGGAATGTAGTGGCGCACAAAAAGGGACTCGGTTCTTCCAAGAACGGGCGGGACTCACACGGTCAACGGTTGGGTGTTAAAGCCTACGGGGGCCAGTGGGTAACTGCCGGTTCTATTATCGTGCGCCAGCGTGGAACCAATATCCATCCTGGTGAGAATGTTGGTCACGCCAAGGATCACACTCTGTTCGCTCTGATTGATGGCAGGATACAGTTTCTGCGCAAAGGCCGGGATAAAAAACTGGTTTCGATCGTCTCGTAAAAGCGCCCCGCGCAAAGGCGCGGGGTTTTGTTGTTGTTCTCGATGTGAATAATATCACATGATCTTTAAAAGCTAATTGAAATGGCAATGTCCCCCAGGAAAATAGGGTTATTCATCACGGGAGGCAATCCCTGGGAGATCGTCTTTAGCATACTGCACCTTGAGAAACGAAAATTACTAAGACTTCCCATTACAATAGACATAGATGGTTCTTCAGCTTCTGATGTGGAATTGGAAAAAGAACTCTCTCGGTTGACGCCGATCTCGATTGAGAAAGTCAAAGCGACCGGGATCGATGCTGTCATCATACCGGGCGGCATGCGTTTTTTCAGGGGACTTTGCGATTTTGAGGCAGCCCGTGACACCATGAAAGTTGACGATAGGCTGAAGACTCTCATAAAAGGGATTTATCGTCTCGGAAAACCTATAGGGGCTTTCGGTCCCGGGGCATTGCTGGTGACGAAAGCGCTCCAGGGGATAACCAGGTCGGGGCCCGTGGTAACCGTCGGCAACGATCCCAGGCTCCAGGCGGGAATAGAGAAAAACGGCGCTCAGACCGTGATTACGCGTCCCGGAGAGGTCGTTCTCGATGAGACTAACAAACTGGTAACATCCGGGGGAGAACTTGGAACCAAGAGAGTTGGCGAGGTTAACGCTGCCTGCGAAAATCTGCTTTCCGGTCTGACCGAATTAATGATAGATAGGAAGTGACTATGAGAGATATCGACGTTGGCGAGATCACCAGTGCGATCAAAGGCCTGTCCACGGAAGCCAACTATTATCTGGGCGACGATGTAGTTAAGGCGCTTAATTCTGCTTCCGAAAAGGAGGAATCTCCTCTGGGAAAAGAGATCATAAACCAGATTCTTGAAAACGCCAGAATCGCCGCAACCGAGGATATGCCCCTGTGCCAGGACACTGGCCTTTCGGCCATCTTCGTTGATTTAGGGCAGGATGTGCATCTCGTGGGTGATGGTTTGGAAGAGGCGATTCAGGACGGAATCCGACAGGGCTACGGCGATGGTTACCTGAGAAAATCGATGGTGGAGGATCCTCTTCGGCGTAAAAACACGGGCGATAATACTCCTGCTGTCATATCAGTCAGGATTGTCCCCGGCGATAAGATCAGGATCACAATACTGCCCAAGGGTGGCGGCTCGGAGAATATGAGCGCCATCAGGATGCTCAAACCCTCTGATGGTGAGTCAGCTGTAAAAGACTTCATCCTGGAGACAGTCAGAAATGCCGGTGGGAATCCGTGCCCGCCGATTATCGTTGGAGTGGGTGTCGGAGGCTCGTTCGACAAATGCGCTTATCTCGCCAAGCGGGCGCTTCTTCGCGAAGTGGGCAGCGTTCATTCCGACCGGTACTACGCCGGAATGGAAAAAGAGCTTCTGGAGAGAATAAATGATACCGGCATAGGTCCCCAGGGGCTCGGTGGCAGGACTACGGCTCTGGCCGTTCATATCGAAACGCATCCCTGCCACATTGCAAGTCTTCCGGTTGCCGTCAACCTCCAATGCCATTCGGCTCGCCACAAAGAAATCGTGATCTGAGGAGTTTATCAATATGCAAGCGATTAGATTAAATCCACCGTTGAAAGACGAGGATATAAAAAAACTCCATTCCGGTCAGAAAGCGATTATAACGGGATACATTTATACTGCACGCGATGCCGCCCATAAGAAGATGGTCGAACTTGTAGAGAAAAATGAGAGTCTGCCTTTCGATCCCACGGGGCAGATAGTCTATTTTGTCGGCCCTACTCCTGCAAAGCCGGGTCGGATTATCGGTTCGGCCGGGCCAACGACATCCGGCAGAATGAACAAATATTCACCCGTTATGCTGAAGGCAGGTTTAAAGGGAATGATCGGCAAAGGCGAAATGGGCCCCGAGGTTGCTGAGGCCCTCCGGGAATATAAAGGTGTCTATTTCGTGGCTACCGGTGGAGCCGGGGCGCTTATTGCCAAAAAGATTTCGGAATCCGAGATAGTCGCATACGAGGAATTGGGGCCGGAGGCCGTTCGTCGACTTAAGGTTACTGATTTCCCGGTGATCGTCGCCCAGGATTGCCACGGAGGAAATCTATTCAAAGAAGGAGTCGTGAAATACAGAAGATGATGGAATCGTCATCAGGTTTCAACGCAGATAGATATTTTAAAAAGCGGACTTTTTTGACCCGAGTCGTGAAAAACAATCGCTCCCGCCGAAAATTTTGCTCTCTCATTATTGCGATTCTTTCCAGGGGAAAGATGATATTTATGAATCTCTGCCAATTCGGCATCGGCCGAATCTTTGCAGGAGGCGTTAGATGAATCATACGATCGCATCCAGAAGCGTATTATTCTGGCTGCTTCAACGAGTATCCGGTCTGCTCCTGGCGATCTTCTTATTTACTCATGTGAAAGTACTCCACTGGGATTTTGATTTTACAACTCAGGGCTTGTTGGATTTCACCTTCGTGATAGACCGGCTTCAGGGAAGTGTGGGTTGGTCTATATTCTACTTTCTTTTTATCATCTCGGCCTTGTTCCACGGCCTTAGCGGACTCTGGGCCGTCGTGCTCGATTTCAGACCGTCTAAAATATTCCAGCATGTGTGGTTGGCGGTGTTATGGACGGTGGGTATTATAGCCGCCTATTACGGTCTCACTACCCTGAGCGCATTCTTCAGAGGGGGGGCGGCATGAAGATCATAGATGTATTCAAGGGTACCCTGGATGAGGTTAGACTCAATCCAAACGTTGGCACCTGGTCCTGGATTCTTCACCGTATTTCGGGACTCCTTCTTCTATTTTACCTGTTTACCCATCTCTGGGTGCTGGGATCGGTGAATAGCGGTCAGGAAGCGTTCAATACCCGAATGCAATCGGTTCAAACGCCGCTTTTCCATTTCCTGGAAATCGGCCTGGTTCTTGTGATCTTTTATCACATGGTAAACGGCATCGTTATAGCCTTCATGGATTTTGCGGATATTTCGGAAAAACATAAAATCCTGGTTACGGTTATGGTGGCTCTGTTTGCAATCCTGGCCATCGTTACATTTGCAGTCATGCTGCCGAGGGTATTTGGCTCCCATGCAATGGTGGGGGTGCACGTATGATTTTCCACGACGTTGTGGTAGTTGGGGGTGGTCTGGCCGGTATGCGGGCCGCCATCGAGGCCGCCAGCGGTGGCGCTGATGTGGCTTTAATCTCGAAGGTTCACGCTCTAAGATCTCATTCCGGAGCCGCCCAGGGTGGAATCAACGCTGCCGTGGCGAATAATCCCGATTCCAGCGATGACACTCCGGAGAGACACGCCTACGATACTATCAAGGGCTCCGATTTCCTGGCGGATCAGCAAGCGGCTATAAACATGACATCCGATGCCCCCGGTGTGATCTATGAAATGGAGCACTGGGGTTGCCCTTTTTCGAGGATGGAGAACGGGAAAATCGCTCAGCGTCCATTCGGCGGAGCCGGCTATCCCAGGACCTGCTATGGCGCCGATAAAACCGGGCTATATCTGCTTCATACACTCTATGAGCAAACCATTCGACTCAATACCCGCTACTATGAGGAATGGATGGTTCTCCAGCTGGCAATCGATGAATCAGGTACCTGCAAGGGCGTGGTTGCCTTAAACATCCCCGATGGCACCCTGGAGATGATAGCCGCTAATGCGGTTATATTTGCCACCGGCGGTTCGGGCAGGTTGTATGGAAACACGACCAATGCGCATATCTCTACCGCCTTAGGCCTGGCAATACCTTATTGGGCGGGGATTCCTCTGAAGGATATGGAATTTATCCAGTTTCACCCGACCGGCTTATTTAAGTCCAATATACTGATGACGGAGGGGTGTCGTGGCGAGGGTGGTTACCTGACCAATGCCGACGGTGAACGATTTATGAAGCGATACGTCTCGGAGAAGGTGATGGAACTGGCTCCGCGTGATATCGTCAGCCGCTCCATCGCCACGGAGATCGAGGAAGGACGAGGATTTGAAGGCGGCTACGTCCATCTCGATTTGCGACATCTCGGCAAAGATAAGATACTCGAACGTCTTCCCGGTATTCGCGAGATTTGCCTGGACTTCGCCGGCCTGGATCCGATCGATAAACCCATCCCCATCAATCCGGCTGTGCATTATACCATGGGCGGAATCGACTGCAACGCCGATGGCGAGACAAAATCTCCCGGGTTTTATGCCGCAGGGGAATGTTCATGCGTATCGGTTCACGGCGCCAACAGGCTCGGCGGTAATTCCCTGCTGGACACGATTGTTTTCGGCAGAAGAACAGGGGCGGCGGCGGCTAAATATGTAAAGAGCCTGAACAAGGCTGGCGATGATGCGACTTTGAACAAAGCCAGACAAAAAATCGAGGATCGGATAGCGGCAATGTCCAATCCCGCAGGCACGGAAAATCCCTACAAGATCAAAGATGAATTGCAATCAATGATGCCTGTTAATGTCGGCATCTATCGCACCGGCAATGAGTTAGAGGCAGGACTTAAATTTATACATGATTTGAAAAATCGCTTCGGGAAAATTAGACCTCCGAGTAAAACCCGGGCTTTCAATATGGATAAAGTCTGGATTCTGGAACTGTCCGGAAATCTCGATATCGCCGAGGTGGTCTGTGCCGGTGCTATTCGACGTACCGAAAGCCGGGGGGCCCATTTTAGACGGGATTATGACAAACGTGATGATGATAACTGGCTGCACCATACTCTGGCAACTTGCACCCCATCGGGACCGGAATTTTCTACCAGTGTTGTCGATCTCCTCAAATATCCTCCGGAGGAAAGGAAGTACTAATATGGCCGGATCATTTAAGATTTTCAGATTTGACCCCGATGACGGCCGTGAGCCCCACTTCCAGACCTTTCAGGTGGAGGCCACGGAGGGAATGACGGTTCTGGAGGGGATTTTCTGGATT
This sequence comes from uncultured bacterium, assembly GCA_965541585.1. Lineage (GTDB taxonomy): Bacteria > Zixibacteria > MSB-5A5 > UBA10806 > UBA10806 > CBDVBL01. The sequence continues at coordinate 207,670 of CBEUCH010000003.1, forward strand.
CTTGAGAATGTGGATCCCTCGCTGGCATTCAGATGCAGTTGCAGGGAGGCCAATTGCGGCTCCTGTGCCATGCATATCAACGGTAAGTATCGCCTGGCCTGCAATACTCAAATCCACAGGCTCAAAGAACCGGTTACGCTCCGTCCGCTGTCTCATCTTCAGGTGCTCAAAGACCTGGTAGTCGATATGAAACCGTTCTGGGATACCTACGAAAAAATCAAACCGTATCTCATCCCGGGGGATGAGCCGCCGGAGAAAGAATATTATCAGTCGGTTGAGGACAGGAAGAAAATAGATCATCATATTGACTGCATTCTATGCGGGGCCTGCTACGGCTCCTGTCCTGTAGCTTATGGCGATCCCGATTATCTCGGGCCGCATGCGCTTCTGAAGGCTCTGAGATTTGTCGATGATTCCCGGGACGGGGCCGACGATGAGCGACTTGCAATGGTGGCCTCGGATAACGGCGTCTTCCGCTGTCATACGATCTTCAACTGCCAGATTGTCTGCCCCAAGGATCTCAATCCCACCGGCGCCATAAGCAAGCTGAAGAACAAGATCATTGTCAAAAAATACCCGTTCCTGAAATTCCTTGTTAGAAGTTAAAGCGATACAATTTTCCGTAGGGGCGAGGTCTCCTCGCCCTTTTTCTCAGAATCTGTAGGTCGGGTTCCGCTGTGAGCGAAGCGAACGAGAAACCCGACAGCTTGAATTATCGGCCTTTTCAGCGGCGTCGGAAACCCATAATCGCGAGCCTTTGGTATTACAAATCAGGCCCTTTATGACAACGAATAGTTGGCAAGCTCCGGCCTTTAAACGCTGCCAGATAATGAAAACACAGCAAATAATCTAATGAAATTGTCTAAAAAGCCATTTATCTTCAAATTTATATAATTGCGTGCCGGCACCATCATAAATACTTCGAATTCCGTCGGAATTCATTTTTTGATCCGCAGGCCCTTTTTGTTTGGGATTATCAAGATAAACGAATTGATCCAGAGTCAAACTTGTATCTTTGAATACAGATAAACCGCGTGGAAAGTCAGGTATAAGCAAAACTTCATCTATGGATAACATGTCCCGAAAGTGTTCCCTCTTCGCGATAATAATAAAATATTCTTCTTTACCGCCTTCCAGTCTTTTACACCAGAATACGGCACTATTATACTTCTTTACCCTGCCTTCATAAGGAAAATAACCGTAAACAAAACAAGGTTCTAAAGTACCTGGTCTCTTCGAATAGAAATTCTGTAATTGTTCGTATCCATTATTTTCAGCAAGAGTAACCAGTTCTTCGGACATAATTAATATCTTTTCACCATCCGCCTTGATTGTGTTCCAGCATATAGCCGCAACAACAACCGAAATCATAACGACAATAATTCGCTTCACTTTTTCTCTCCTTATCTGAAGTTATTGATAAAGCGGTAGGTCGGGTTTTATGCGGTCATTAGGTGGACAAAACCCGACATTTATTCAATTACTTCCCAAATCCACATTTAAATTTCGGTTTTTCAATAACGCCCCAATCCCTTTGATAATACCTTATTATCGGCTACTTCATCATCCTTTTTAAAGCCTTGATGCGGGAAGACAAGCTCCCCGCCTACATATTTCCGTATGTGCCTTGCCTGCGAGTCATGGCTTGCCATGACCGCCCATAATTCCGCATATGCGTTTGACAAAACGCCCTTTTGACACGACGGGCGTTCAATTGAACGCCCCTACTGTTCTTCCTCCCTGCCGAAATCATCCGGGTCGGCAGGCTTAACCATAAGCTGCTTTTCCCGCTCGACTATTACCTTGCCCGGTGGGAATTTTCTTGGCTTGCGGACATATTTCACCTGCGTATAGATGACCGGCACCTTCGAAGATTTTCTGGCTTTAGAGAAATGAGCTGCCAGCGAGGCCGCCTCCAGAAGCGTCTGCTTATCGGGGATCGAGTTTTTCGACGGCAACCTTAAAACAGTGTGCGAACCAGCCGCCTGCCAGGCATGAAACCAGTAGTCGTCTTTCGAGGCAATTCTCAGAGTTAACTCATCATTGTCTCTGTTGGATTTGCCGATCAAGATTTCCCAGCCGCAGGAGGCCTGGAAAGTTCTGTAAGGCTTGCGCTTAGGGATCTGTTTCCTGGGCGAGGCCCCCGCCCTGGATGGGAATAGTCTCTGTATTTCATTCTCGAGGTTATCGACATCATTATAAAAGTTCGTCTTTACTGCCTCCAGCGCCCCCGATTTCCGCTTGACCTCCGCAAGTCTTCGTTTCAGCGTCTCTTGAGAGGATACTGATTTCCTGTATCTTTTATAATAATTCTCGGCGTTGGCAGCCGGCGATTTCGAGGGGTCCAGACCAATCTCAATAAACTGAGGTGATGAGCTCCCCAGATTCCGCAATTTTACCTTGTCCGCCCCTCTTTCTATATCGCGGATATTCGCCAGGATCAAATCTCCGAATACCTTGAACCTGGCAGCATCCTCCGCACTTTCAGACTCCTTTTTTATGGCGGCCAGTTTTTTCTTTTGACGGGCTATCTCCGCAGATAGAATTTTCTGAAGCGGTTTCAGCCGGCGGTTTTCCTCATCGGCTTCAGATGCCTCACTATAATAAGCCTCGTACATAGATAAGGCAGAATCATATCTAACGGCCATTTCATCGGCCCCCAACTCTGGCTCAACGAGGGAGAAGCCGACGATTTGATCGCCCTCTTTGATTACCCAAGCCGGGCTTGGCTTGATGGCTCGATCCGCGTAATTTCGCAAGGCTTCTACCGTCTGGTGCGGGTCGTCCGTGAGTTCCCTTGTGACGTTTTTGATATCTCTCTGGCTCAATCCATAGATTTCCTCATGGATATCGCGGCCATTTTCAATAATCGGAATCAGTCGGCTATTATCGAAATTCAATATGGTTGCCTTTTTCAATGGAGCGGGAGGACTGTATAGTCTGATATCTTTCCTCCTGAGCATGCCTTTGACCGCTCCCTTATCATCCGTTAAGTACATATTCCCCATATTGGGGATGATCTCAAAGATGATTCGCGCGCATTTCTTCCTGCCCAGCCGATCCTCTTTCTCGAGATGAATCGATATAATTCTGTCGAAATTTAACTGTTCGGCTCTGGTGATCACGGATCCGACCTGGCCGGGGAAAATGCTCTGAGCGTCTGCATCGACGATCTCTGTTATAGCGATAAATGCGAATTTTCTCTCCACGACATATTTCAGAATCAAATCAGGATTGGCTAATTTAAGGTAGAGGGTTTTTCGGGATCGGCTGCGAGATATCCCCTGGATTTTTGAATTCTCGAGCCGGGCGATCTCGCGGCTGATACGGGCGGCATCGAGTACGGTCGGTTTCTGCAAATCCATAGATTACCAATTTAAGATAGAATATTGAGTTGACAAAACGTCTTTTTAGGGTATTTTGTAAGTTTTGTGAAAATGGGCTTTCCTAAAAGGAGTGCAGATGGCGCGCAGTATGACCGGTTTCGGCAGGGCCGATGCCGAAAGAGACGGCAATAAATTTACTGTCGAGATAAATACCGTCAATAATCGCTACCTGGAATATCAAATCAGGATTCCAAAATCCCTGGCGCCTCTGGAGAGTGAGATCAAAGACCTGTTGAATGACACCTTCCGCCGCGGCAAGATTATGGTAAACGTAAACTGGGAGAAGGATTCAGGAGAAGAAGACTTCGTCTTGGACGAAACCAGAACAAACGCCTATATGAAAGTGTATGAAATGTTGAGGGACAAATATAAAATCAAGGGGGAAGTTTCCTTCAGGGATTTCGTAGCCCTGCCTGACCTCGTTAAAGCCTCAAAAAAGGATGATGATCTTGATGAGATCTGGGGGGTCTTAAAGCCGGTCTTGACGGAGGCTGCCGGTGCCGCCGATGAGATGAGATGCACCGAAGGCAAAAATCTCGTTTCAGATATGTCTCGGCGAGTGTCGGCGATAAATAGTGTAACCGAGGAGGTTGAATCGCGGGCCTCGAAAAATGTGGAGGTATTTCGGGAAAAGCTGAAATCTCGGATCAAGGAATTGCAGGAAGATTTTCCGGTCGATGAGCAGCGGATCGCACAGGAGGTGACCATTTTTGCCGAAAAATCGGATATTACAGAGGAATGCATCAGACTTAAGTCGCATATATCTCAATTCGAGCAAAGTCTTGGCCAGGAAAAACCGATAGGGAAGAGATTGAATTTTATCCTGCAGGAACTCAATCGCGAGGCTAATACTATCGCCTCCAAATCCTCGGATTACGAAATATCCCACCGGGTTATAATGATAAAAGAAGAGATTGAACGTTTGCGCGAGCAGGTTCAGAATATTGAATGACATTGGATACCCCTCGGATTTTTCGCGGTATCTTGAACTCCGGGATACGGCTAGTCTATGAATGCCAGGTATAAATCGCCAGGTCTTGTTGCCATCCTGTCGGCGCCATCGGGAACCGGCAAGACGACAATTTGTAATAAACTCGTTAAGCGGCATCGCGATTATAGATTCTCTGTTTCAGTCACGACCCGTTCCCCGAGGAGAAAAGAGCGGGACGGTATCGACTACTATTTTGTAACGAATGAACAATTCGACTCTCTGATAAAAAATAAAAAACTCGCCGAATGGGCATCCGTTTTTGGAGATCGCTACGGTACGCCGCTTTCAGAGATAAAGAAGGCAATCTCCGCAAATGAGGTTCTTTTATGCGAGATCGATGTTCAGGGGGGGATGAGTCTCAAACAGAAATATGACGAGGCCGTAGCCATTTTTCTCGTTCCTCCATCTATGGCGGAGTTAAGGCGAAGGTTATTCGGGAGGAAGACTAATACGGCCGAACAGAGAAAAGTCAGGCTTCAAACGGCGGTCTGGGAATTAAGCTTCTGGAATAGATACGATTATATTGTCTTAAATGATGACCTTAAGAAAGCAACGGAAATGGTCGATACGATAATAGCCGCTGAGAGGGAAAAGACGATAAGGCGGAATGATCGACGACTCTGGAGACCGCCGCAGGCCAGGCTTCTGGGCCTGTAAGGGGAACCATCGATTACCGTGCATTGTTTAAGTTCAGCAGCGTAGGAGGAGTTATGGAAGAAAAAGAGACGAAAGAACCCAACTTAAACGACTACGAAGCAGTGCTCGTGGCTGCCAAGCTTGCGCGCAGGATAAATGACCTCCGGCTTGCCGCCAAGGAAGAGCTTGCTCCGGAAGAACTGGCCGGAATGGATCAACGAAAGGTCACTACGGTCGCCCTCGAGGAATTAAAGAGCGGCAAGGTTCGGCTTGAACGCGTGAAGCCGCAAGAAGAAGAAGAAACTTATGATCTGACCTGATAGGTTTTATCAGGACAGCTACTTAATATTACTGATTTTTCGGATTTGATCCGGGGGATGAGATTTGGCAAAGAACCTTGTAATAGTTGAATCGCCCACGAAATCGAAGACCTTAAAGAAATTCCTGGGGAAGCAGTTCGATATACTTGCATCCGGAGGTCATATAAAAGACCTGCCGGTTTCTAAACTCGGAGTGGATATAGAAAACGATTTCGAACCGGAATACGTTACTATTCGAGGTAAAGCAAAGGTGATCAAGAGTCTCAAGGATGCGGCGAAATCTTCGAATAAGGTTTATCTTGCCCCGGACCCTGATCGAGAGGGAGAAGCCATCGCTTATCATATCGCCGCGGAGATATCCAAAGCTGCCAAAAACCTCTACAGAGTCACTTTCAATGAGATTACCGAAAGGGCAGTGCTCGGAGGCATTGAAAACGCCGGAGAGATAGATTTAAATAAGGTGAATGCCCAGCAGGCCAGAAGAATTCTCGATCGGCTGGTGGGATATAAGGTCAGCCCGCTTCTATGGAAGACGGTGTTCCGGGGTCTCTCTGCGGGACGAGTTCAGTCGGTAGCCCTGAAAATCATTTGCGACCGGGAGGAGGAAATAGAGAAATTTATTCCCCGGGAGTATTGGACGTTCGAAGTGGAATTCAAGACGGGGAAGGGCGAGAGATTCAAGATCAAGCTAACGAAAATTGACGGTGAAAAGTCTGACGTTGGATCGGAAGCTGAAGCCAAAAAGATAAAATCGGGAATCGGATCCGCCTCCTTTGTCGTCAAGAGCCATGAAAAGTCCCAGATGAAGAGGACGCCGCCTGTCCCATTTATCACCAGCAGCCTTCAGCAGGATAGCTTTAATAAACTCCATTTATCCAATAAGGCCACCATGATGATCGCGCAACAACTCTATGAGGGAGTCGAGCTCGGGGAAGAGGGTCTGACCGGTCTTATTTCTTATATGCGTACCGACTCGACCCGTGTATCCTCGGAGGCGAAATCCGCGGCCAAGACGACAATCAAAAAGCTTTTTGGAGAACAGTATGTCGCCCACAGCGAACGCAAAACCAAAAAAACCAAAAAAACCCAGGATGCCCACGAGGCCATTCGCCCTACCTCCCCTGATTTGACGCCTGATTCGCTAAAGAAGTTTCTCTCGAGAGATCAGCATCGGCTCTACGACCTAATATGGCGGCGCTTTATGGCTTCCCGGATGGCGTCAGCGGAATACGATGTGGACACCATCGAGGTGGAGGGAGGCAGATTCCTGTTTAAGTCCTCCAAACAAAAGATGGTATTCGACGGGTTCACCCGTGTATATAACGACAGTGATAAGGATAATAACAATGGTTTCCCGGAGGTTAGAGCCGGTGAAAAAGTCGATCTGGAGGAAATTTTCGCCGATCAACATTTTACCGAGCCACCGCCGCGGTTCAACGCCGGCAGCCTTGTGAAAGAGCTCGAACAAAAGGGAATCGGTAGACCCTCGACCTATGCTCAGATTATCTCCGTGCTCCTCGATAGAAAATACGTTTCGTCCGAAAAAAGGCGTTTTAGCCCCACCGACCTGGGCCGGACGGTGAAGAAGATTTTAATTGCCAACTTTCCCGATATATTTTCCGAGGAATTCACTGCCCGAATGGAGGAAGAGCTGGATAAGGTGGAGGACGGTTCTTCCAACTGGGTCGATGTTTTGAATGATTTTTATAAGCCTTTCAAGATCGATCTCGACAGGGCGGAGGCGCAAAAGGATGAAATCAAGAAACAGGCTGAGGAAAAAACCGATGAGGTCTGCGAGAAGTGTGGAGAGCCCATGATCATCAAACTCGGCAGGAACGGAAGATTCATGGCCTGTTCCGGCTATCCGAAATGCAAAAATACCAAATCGCTTGAAAACGATTTCCAGGATATCGACGAGAAATGCCCTGCCTGTGGTTCTGTCATGCAGATCCGTCATGGCCGTTTCGGACGATTCATCGCCTGTACCAATTATCCGGAATGCAAAACGACCAAGAACATTCCTACAGGCGTCAAGTGCCCTGAATCGGGATGCAAAGGCGAGCTTGTGGAACGATCTACAAGACGCGGCAAACTGTTTTTTTCATGCTCCGAATATCCTGCCTGCGAACATTCGACTTGGTATAGGCCCGTTGACAAGAAGTGCAAATCCTGCAAATTCCCGTATATGGTGGAAAAATCATCGCGTGTCAAAGGAGATTATCTATCATGTCTGAAGTGCAAAGCCACCCGGAATATAAAGGTCGAAGAGCCTGTTTCGGCAGGTTGATTTCTCTCTTTACAACTTGATTAAACGTTTATAACTCATTATAATCCGGACAGGTATGTCGGAGTGGTATAAATATTTATCGGGATTTACCGGGCATATCCAATCAGCTGAGGGATTGGCTAGCAATACGCTTATCGCCTATCAGTCGGATTGCAGGTCGTTTATCCATTTTCTGAAAGAGAATCACCCGGATTCCTGGAATTCCGGGAGGGTATCTGCCGCGGAGGGAAGGCTCTTCCTAATTTCCCTCAAGAAAAAAGGGCTGAAGAGGGTATCTCTGGCCAGAAAGCTCGATTCACTCAAGAGATTCGGAGACTATATTACGGAAATCGGCAGGTGGACATCAAATCCCTTTCGGGAACTGCCATATCCGAGGAAGGAACATTATCGCGCCGAATATTTAACCCCTGAAGAGGCGTATGGCATGCTGTCCCTGGAATTTCAAAACAACTTCATCGGCATTCGTGATTGTGCCATGCTCGAACTTTTCTATGGTTGCGGGATCAGGTTATCGGAACTGGTCGGTATAGATATTAAAGACATACGATTCAGGGAGAGAATTATCAGAGTTTTCGGAAAAGGTGGCAGGTACCGGATAGTGCCCTTAGGTTCCAAGGCAGCCGATATTTTACAACGATATCTTGATGGGAGAAAGAAAAAAATCACCTGCGAAGGTATCGAAGAGTTAGCGGGTCAGGCTGCATTTTTGAACAATCGCGGAGGCCGCATATCTCCAAGAAGCGTGGGCAGAATCATCAAGGGATATCTTCTGAAATCATCGGAGAAGCAAAAACTCTCCACTCACAGCCTGAGGCACTCATTCGCCACCCACCTGCTGGAGGCGGGCGCGAATCTCAGGGCAGTTCAGCAGATGCTGGGGCATTCGAGCCTGAAAACCACACAACAATACGCCCACACCACAACAGGCCGCCTGATCTCCGTATACAAAAGGGCTCATCCCCGATGGGAGAAAGAGGGAAATGAAAGAAAGAGCTTATAGATCAACAACGGTCCTTGCCATGTTGGATAAGAATGGTGCGGCCATGGGAGCCGACGGCCAGGTGAGCCTGGGCGATACAATCATGAAATCGAAGGCTACGAAAATCAGAAAGCTCTATAATAATTCCGTGCTGGCCGGATTTGCCGGCACATCATCGGATGCAATCACCTTGTTTGAGAAATTCGAATCCAAGATCGATGAATACTCCGGTAACCTTTCACGGGCGGCGGTAGAGCTGGCCAAAGAATGGCGCACGGATAAATACCTGCGGCGTCTGGAAGCCGTCATGGCAGTGATCGATAGAGAAAAAGTACTCATGATATCCGGCAATGGCGATGTTATAGAACCGGATGATGGTATTATCGCGATCGGTTCCGGTGGGGCTTATGCGCTGGCCGCCGCCAGGGCCTTAAAATCGGAGACAAAGTTACCGGTCGAGAATATTGTGACCAAATCCCTTGAGATCGCCGCCACCATATGTGTTTATACAAATAACAGCATCGTCGTGGAGAAACTATGAGCGGTGCCATGGGCAATCATAAAATTGATTCTCTGACCCCCGGCCAGATAGTCGCCGAATTGGATAAATATATTATCGGTCAGGCTAATGCCAAGCGAATGGTAGCTATTGCTATGCGGAACCGCTGGCGTCGGCAAATGGTCGACGAGGATCTTCGCAACGAGATAATGCCCAACAATATAATCATGATTGGCTCGACCGGAGTCGGTAAGACCGAGATAGCTCGACGGCTATCCAGCCTCGCGAATGCCCCCTTTATAAAGGTGGAGGCCTCGAAATTTACTGAAGTGGGCTATGTGGGCCGGGACGTCGAATCGATGGTTCGAGATTTGACGGATATTGCGGTCAGTATCGTAAAGAAAGAAAAACAGGGGAAAATCGAATCGAAGGCGCGCAAGATGGCCGAGGAGAAATTACTCGATCTTTTATTGCCATCTTCATCGCAAAAAAGATACCCCCGACAGGCGGAGGATAACGAGGCGGTGGACAAGAGCCTTGTCGCCAGAGAAAAACTCCGCAAACAACTGCATGACGGCAAGCTCGAAAATCGGCATGTCGAAATTGATGCGGCCCCCAACCGATTCCCTATAGTCGAAATATTTTCCCCCATGGGAATGGAGGAGCTGGGCGTTAATATGCAGGAGATGTTCTCCGGCATGATGCCGAAAAAATCCAAAAAGAGGCGCGTGGCTGTAGCCGAAGCGATCAATATTCTCGAGGCGGAGGAAACCAACAAGCTCATCGATATTGAGGAGGTAATCGTTGAAGCGATAGAGAGAGTGGAGAATTCCGGTATGATCTTCGTAGATGAAATCGATAAGATTGCCGGGGAGAAATCGAAAACCGGCCCGGATGTTTCCCGGGAGGGCGTCCAACGAGATATTCTCCCGATCGTCGAGGGGACAAGCGTAATGACCAAATACGGTCTTGTCAGGACCGACCATATCCTGTTTCTGGCGGCCGGGGCATTTCATATGTCTAAACCTTCGGATCTGATCCCGGAACTCCAGGGGCGTTTTCCGATCAGGGTGGAGCTCGATGATCTGACTGCGGGGGATTTTGTTCGTATTTTAACGGAACCTGAAAATGCACTTATCAAACAATACACGGCGCTTTTGAAAACGGAGGGGGTGCAAATTTCGTTCGAGGAGTCCGCTATCCGGGAAATAGCTCATATTGCGTTCGAGGTCAACTCCCGGACCGAGAATATCGGCGCCAGGCGCCTTCAGACAGTTCTGACCAAGCTTCTGGAGAATATTATGTATAATGCTCCGGACGTCGACAGGAAGAGAATCCGGATAACCAGGAAATTCGTCAGAGATACACTGAAGGAAATAGTAGAAGATAAGGATTTGTCGAGGTATATACTGTAGACATCAAGTAACTATGAAACCTTCAATCATTTCCTCTATATTGCCGGACGGAATTATCCCGAGATCAATTGTAGCAAGGCCATATTCTAACGCGGCTATAAACGTCGCTTCAGCAATCATCCTTATGATCTCTATGTTTGCGACTCTTTATTGGGATACTAAAGCATTGGCTGTTCCTCTCATAATTTTGATCGTAATCCTGATCCTTCGATATCGCAGTTTCTTAATATATATGTTACTGATAACGGCGCCTTTTTGCCCTTATTATTTCCCTGAATTTAGTACTGTGTATGTCTATTTATTAGTATTGCCAATAATTGCCCTGTGGCTAATCAGGAAATTTATTATGGGTAACGAGCCTATTCAGTTTGCGGCGCCGCTAATGGCGTTTTTGATGACATTTATGTTTTTCACACTAATGTCTGCTCTAAATGGAGGTATAACAACAGCGGAGCAATATTCGCTTATTAGATTCTCAATTTTATTCGCTCTCATAATTGTATTGTATGATATTTATAGAATCGCTGATACAGTCAAAATTATGATTTCAATCACAATTCCTCTTTTGGCATCGACGTATTTTATGATCTCTGCTTATGCTCATGCAGGCGGGATTTTTGAAATTCTGAAGCTATATAGGTTGAAGCCAGCCGGATTATTCCTGAACAGCAATTCATTTGGGGCGGTGATCTTGATTGTTGCTCCGTTTTGGCTTGCATTGTCGATATGGAGTAGGAAGAAATATAAAAGGATAGTATCGGGGATTATAGCGGCCATTTTAATAGTTGCATTGATTGGGACCAATTCTCGTGCATCTATGGTAGGATTTCTAATGACGGTGATACTATTTTCATTCTGGAAAAGGAGAATAAGGCGCAATTTGGCGATATTCGCCATAGCAGCTGCAATAGTATTTTCAATTCCAACAGCAAGGATCATTTTTTCGGTAGGCTTAAGGGTAGAGCAGGGTAGTACTGGGAGAATGGATGTTTGGAGGAATACTGTAGAAATAATCAAGCAAGATCCTTGGCTCGGTGTAGGGATAGGCAATTTTGGAAAGGCGTATATGCCTTATTTTGAGACCGTCTGGCACCGGAATTTCTTCGGAAGTATGTCGAGCGCACACAACCAGTATTTATCGAAGACGGCGGAGTTGGGGATTATGGGATTTGTTTTGATGATTATTCTATATTACTTTCCCCTTAGATCGGGCATCAATGCCTTGAGGATAGTAAAGGAACGGAATAATCAAGCCGCTTTATATGGCATACTCGGAGGAATAGTGGCCATTTACGGGCAGTCTATCTTTGAGACGTGGGTGTTGGGAGTAGGACGCATATATCCGGATATATTGATTTGGATTCTTATCATCATGGTCTTGAAGATCGAGAGAGTTGAGGAAATGCAATCCGATTCCTTGATTTCATTTGCGAAGGCAGCGAAGGGGAAATCATAAGGGCAGCGTGTGAAAGAATTGATATCGAAATATTTTGAAAAAATCCGACCTTGTCTTGAAAGAAAGATATTCTGAAGGGGAATTATCGTGAGCAGAGATTTCTTAGCCATCACCGATTTCAGTGAATCTGAAATAAGAGAAACGTTTAAACTGGCAGCAGATTTAAAAAAGAGGAAAGGACAGTTTCTCGATGTCCTCAAGGGCATGACAGTCGCTTGTATATTTCATAAAGCGTCTCTCAGAACCCGGGTTTCATTTGAGGTCGGGATACATGAGCTCGGGGGGCATTCCCTGTATATTACCGACAAGGAGATTGAACTGGGCGTCAGGGAGTCGATCCATGACGCGGCCAAGGTCCTTTCCCGCTATGTAGGCATGATCGAGATTAGAACTTTCTCCCATAAATCGGTGGTTGAACTGGCCAGACACGCACTTGTTCCGGTTATTAACGGTCTTACGGATTTTTTGCATCCATGCCAGGTAATGGGGGATATGTTCACCATGATCGAGCACAAGGGAAAGATCGATAATCTGAAGATCGCATACCTTGGAGACGGCAATAACGTCTGCAATTCCTGGCTGAAAGCGTCGGTCCGAATTCCACTCGATCTCAGAATCGGCACGCGGAAAGAGACCATGCCCGATCCGGACATCGTCGACGAGGCCAGAAGCTCCGGCCGATCCAGAATAAAAATCACCGAGGATCCCCGAGAAGCGGTGCGAGGAGCAGATGTCGTCTATACTGATGTCTGGGCCTCCATGGGCCAGAAAGGCCAGGCGGAATCTCGGGCGGCCTTGCTGAAGGATTTTCAGCTTAATACTCGTTTGCTTGCCTCGGCTGATTCGAACTATATTGTAATGCACTGTCTTCCTGCTGAACGTGGTCGTGAGATAACTGATGATGTCATGGACGGCGAGCATTCGGTGGTTTTCGATCAGGCGGAAAACCGTCTGCATATTCAAAAGGCTATTATGGTCAAATTAACTCAAGGGGCTTGATTCTCCCGATAAAAGATCTGTAAGAATAAACAAAATGCACTACATTCCCTTTTCGTAATTACGTCTGAGATATAAGCGCGCCTGCGGATCTCATGGATAACCGCTTCTAGAACATGGAATCTGTTATCCCCCCGAGGAAATCGCTATTTTTATTGGACGCTGAACAAGTCGTATAATCCGGCTCGGGCGGAAATTATATCCTTTTGAAGACTGCCATTCCGAGTTGTTCTGTGTCCCGGATGAATTCAAATCTCTTGATCTCTTGAAAATTCTCTTTTATGTACGCTATCTGCTCGAATTGATCCAGATACTTTATTCTGAGAATTAAATAATCAGGATCAGCAAGTCTGATCTTTTTGGAGCGATTAGCTGCGTTTTGCTCAAGGTAATTCAACTCTATGAATTGTGGTGAAATGAGCCCGGCGTCGTCATAAATGTATCTTCGGCTGTGATAGCCTATGATACCTATAGGTTCCAGGTATAGGGTGGCCTTTTTCGGAGTATTCTGCTCTAAAAACTTCCCGATACTGGTGCGAAACGTTTTGAAGCTATATTCGCTTTGTAATTGGACTATTTTTGAGATAAACAACGGCGCCGTCGATACCAGCAGGATGAAAGCCATGGCGATCTGCAAGAAGAGCCTTCGTAAACTTGTTTTCCTGATGATATAGTCGTATATGGTTATGACGGCAATTCCCGTAATTATGATATAAGCGAATAAAGGCGGTATGTAATACCAACCGTGTACATTTGTGTTTGCATAAGCGAGCGCTCCATAATAAAGAAAAAACCATAAGATTATCGGGTAATATCTCAATTTTTTGACGAAGACGACGGTCATCCCCATCAGGAAAGCCAGGGTAGGGAGGGAACTCAAATAACGGCCTTTGAGAAAGAACTTGGAAAGAATCAGCATTAATGCAGATATGCTTGAAGTCTGATGACCGGCATAAAGCACCAATTTCGCCCTTAAGGTAGTAGGAACAAACGTATCAAAATACGCGAAGATGAATAATTCCCACGCCATAAAAATGAGGAATGGGATTAGAAATGTTTTTAGTCGCAACGGTCTCTGGTCGAAGAGAATGAATATGGTTACGACGGCTACTGCGCTCAAGCCGTCAATCCTCAAAATGGCGCTTAAGAAAGCAAACAGCAGTGATAAAAGATATCTTTCCTTAAAGAGACTGTAAAAAGAAATTGCCAAAAGGCACGCGAAAAAGGCTGTTTCCATGCCTGAAATAGCCCAGCTTATATTGGACGGGGAAAAAACAAATAGGAGGGACGGAATGAAAGCTATTTTACTGCGGGAATAGCTGTATATCATTTTATAAACTATAAGACTTGTAATCCCTTCGGCAACAAGACTCATTGCAAGCGAGCTCACTATACATGGAATCCCGACTACTCTGAACAGAGCCAGAATTAGAGCGAATAATGGAGTTGTCGTACCAAGAACTTGCTCCCCGACGTTGTAGACGAATCCGTTCCCCGCCGCCAGGTTTTCGGCATATCTCAACGTGATAAAAGCATCCTCATATATATTGGGTATAAATAGAAAGATAACCAGCCGCGTGAAAATGGTTAAGATAGGAATCAGCAATATATTGCTGTCATCCTTAATCAATTTGGCAGTCTTATGAATTATGTTCATCGTATATCACGATCAATTAAGAAAGCGCTGTGAATAGCAATTCTATTTATGCTTCCACCTATTCACAGATCGAACTCAATTTTGCTGGCCCTCCTCGTAGTCAGCGTTGGATAAACAGATTCGTCCGAAAGCCGGCCACGCATTTTGTCCAGGCAACGGATGTACTTACCGCGCTTGGTGTTGTTAGATATGCAACTTCTCATTTTGTGTCAAGATATTTAGCCCTTTCTCGATCGATTCATCGTTTCCCTCCTGTAAAAAGAGGGTGTTTCCTCGGCATCTTGTCCACTGCTGCCTCTCACCGAAAGATTAACCAGGCGGAGAATCGTCTACATATTCAAGAGGCGATCATGGTCAAATTAGCGCAATCACTGGCCTGATCTTTCAAAGGTTCGTAGAATTATCCTGAGATCCTCGTATTTATCGATCTATCTTTAATTATCCGGATAAATAGATTCTCAACGGCCACAAACTTGTTGATTTTATAGTGGCAGGTATTATTTTGCCGGGAGCGTTTCAACACGGTGCTTGGAGGTGTTTGATGCCGAGGGTTTTGGAAAATATTCAGATAGGGCCGCTCAACTGGAAGATGAAGGTCCATGTCCCGAAATTGGTGAAGAAAGCGCAGGCCGGTCAATTTGTCATAATCCGTGTGAATGAGCAGGGGGAGCGCGTACCGATGTCTATTGCAGGGCTGGATCGCGAAGGCGGCGTACTTACCATAATATACCAGGTGGTGGGGAAGACGTCGGCTCTGATGGCCACAGTGCCCGCGGGCGGGGAGATAATTAATTGCGTGGGGCCGCTCGGCCTGCCGACCCACGTTAAAAATTGGGGTACCGCTATTCTGGTTGGCGGGGGGATTGGTATTGCCCCGATCTACCCGATAGCGCAGGAATGGAAGAAGGCTGGCAATAAGTTATACACCATCATCGGGGCTCGCTCGAAGAATATCCTGTTCTACGAAGATGAGCATCGGGCTGTAGCTGATGAATTGCATGTCTGCACCGACGACGGTTCCTATGGCCATCATGGTTTCGTCTCTGATGTTTTAAAGCAGATTCTGGATAGCGGCGAGAAAATCGGCATGATTATGGCCATCGGGCCGGTGCCGATGATGAGAGTAGTATCGGAACTCACCGGGCCTTACAACGTTCCCACCTATGTGTCATTGAATCCTCTCATGGTCGACGGTACCGGCATGTGTGGTGGATGCCGGGTGGCCATTGGAGATACCACCAAATTCGCCTGTGTCGACGGCCCCGATTTCGACGGTCATAAGGTCGATTTCGACCTGCTTACAAAGCGGTTGTCGGCTTACAAAGCACAGGAGCGGGAATCGTTTCATAAATTTGTCGAATCTCCCGATTGCAAACTTCACAATTCCATAAAGGAACTGGCTCAGGCGATGTAGCGAGAGCATTCAGGGTATAGCAGGTAGTAGATTATTTTTTATGGTGAAAGAATTCACAACATTGCATGTCTGTGAAGGAGAATAGAATTGGCGAAGGATAGAATAGAGAAAAAAGAACGGATGAAAATTCCTCGCTGCACGATGCCGGAGCAGGATCCGGGTGCCAGGGCGGCGAATTTTGATGAGGTCCCTTATGGATTGACCGCGGAAATGGCCATCAGAGAAGCGACGAGATGCATTGAGTGTAGCAAGGAGCCATGTGTGGCTGGATGTCCGGTTGAGGTGGATATTCCCGGTTTCATATCTTTGATAATAGAAAAATTTTTGCCGGAGCTGCCCGCAAGATCAAGGAGACAAACTCACTACCTGCTATCTGTGGTCGGGTCTGTCCGCAGGAGGAGCAATGCGAGGTGGTCTGTATACTCTCGAAGAAATTCAAGCCGGTTGCTATCGGCCACCTCGAGAGATTCGTGGCGGATTATGAACGCGAACATGATCTCGTGCAGATTCCTGAGTTGGCGCCCCCGACCGGTTTCAAAATCGCCGTCGTCGGCGCAGGCCCGGCGGGGTTGACCGTGGCGGGCGACCTGACGCTCCTCGGACACAAGGTTACAATTTTCGAAGCGCTCCACAAACCCGGCGGCGTTCTGGTCTATGGCATTCCCGAATTCCGTTTGCCCAAGAAAATAGTGCAGGCCGAATGCGATTATCTGGCAGACATGGGAGTTGAATTCGAAAACTCCATTGTCATTGGCAAAAGCGACACCATCGATGAGCTCTTTGAGATGGGAAACGATGCCGTCTTTATCGGCACCGGGGCCGGCCTGCCTAACTTCATGGGCATTCCCGGCGAAAATCTGATCGGCATTTATTCCTCGAATGAATACCTCACCAGGTCAAACCTGATGAGGGCCTTCGATTTCCCAACGTACGACACGCCGATCATTCGCGGCAAGAACGTCGCCGTCCTGGGCGGGGGGAATACCGCCATGGATTCCGTCAGAACGGCGTTGAGGTTGGGAGCAGATAACGCTTATATCGTCTACCGCCGATCGGAGGCCGAGATGCCTGCCCGGGCCGAGGAGATACATCATGCTCAGCAGGAGGGGGTGCAATTCCACATGCTAACGAACCCCGTCCGCTTTATGGGCAACGATGAGGCTAAGGTTGTGGCCATGGAATGTATCCAGATGAAATTAGGAGAGCCCGACGATTCCGGCAGGCGCCGCCCGATCCCGATCGAGGACTCCAACTTCACCATGAATGTCGACCTGGTAGTGGTGGCAATAGGGAACTCCTCCAATCCGTTGATCCCTCAGACTACTCCCGGCCTGGAGACAAACCGCTGGGGCAACATTGTTGTCAGTGAAGAGACCATGCAGACGTCCCGCGAGGGCGTATATGCCGGCGGTGATATCGTCACCGGTGGGGCTACGGTAATTCTGGCGGCGGGAGCGGGCAAGATGGCCGCCAAAGCCATGCATCAATACCTGATATCGAAAAAAGATATGGCCGCGGCTGAGGGTTAAACCATAGGTTCAACGATTTCGGTTAGTTGATTACAAGGGAAGAATATATATATTAGAGATGAGGCATGCCTGATCCCCATTTTGTCTTAAACCATCGCTATTTCAAAAGCGACATTCTTATAACCGCAGTTTCATCGCCCGCTGCTAATCTGGCGAAATAAATGCCGGATGATTTATCCTCAGCATTCCATACAACTTGATGATACCCGGCTGGCTGTTCTCCCTGAATCAACCTTTCGACCTTACGGCCGAGTATGTCGTAGATGTCGATGGTTATATCGGAGGCTGAAGGCAGGCTATATTGAACGATTGTAAAAGCGTTGAAGGGATTGGGATAGTTTTGGGAAATACTGAAACTCTCAGGCAGAGATGCTTCGGGAGAATTATCTACACCTGTCGTGCTTGAAAGATTTATCAATATTGAAACATCATCAGAGTAATAATTAGCCACAGCCAGGTCATTGTCGCCATCGCCGTCGAGGTCAACCGCGAAAACTGAAGTAGGCCAATTCCCGGCCCCGTAATTAATCGCCTCCTGAAATGTCCCGTTACCGTTATTCAGAAGGACTGAGACATTGTGCAAGGCACTAATAACCACGGCCAGGTCATTGTCATCATCGCCATCGAGGTCAATAGCAAGAACTGATGCAGGACCTATCCCGGCCCCGTAATTAACCGCCTCCTGAAATGTCCCGTCACCGCTATTCAGAAGGACTGAGACATTGCCGGAATTCCAATTAGCCACGGCCAGGTCATTGTCGCCATCGCCATCGAGGTCAACCGCGAAAACTGAAGAAGGTTCTTGCCCGACCCCGTAATTAACCGCCCGCTGAAATGTCCCGTCACCGTTATTCAGAAGGACTGAGACATCGTCGTACCAACTATTAGTCACGGCTAGGTCATTGTCGCCATCGCCATCGAGGTCGACCGCGAAAACTGAAGAAGGATGATTCCCGGTCCCGTAATTAACCGCCGCCTGAAATGTCCCGTCACCGTCATTCAGAAGGACTGAGACATTGTAATCCCTATGATTAGCCACGGCCAGGTCATTGTCGCCATCGCCATCGAGGTCAACCGCGAAAACTGAATGAGGATGATCCCCGGCCCCGTAATCAACCGCTTGCTGAAATGTTCCGTCACCATTATTCAGGAGAATTGAGACGTTGTCGGATTCACCATTAGCTACGGCCAGATCATTGTCGCCATCGCCATCGAGGTCAACCGCGAAAACTGAATGAGGATGATGCCAGGCCTCGTAATTAACCGCCTGCTGAAATGTCGCGTCACCGTTATTCAGAAGCACTGAGACATTATCGGAATAACCATTAGCCACGGCCAGGTCATTGTCGCCATCGCCGTCGAGGTCAACTGCGAAAACTGAATAAGGAGCATCCCCGGCTCCGTAATATACCCCATCCTCGAAGAGTTGTCCGAACGTCGGTGAACTCACCACTAAAATTAAAACACATAGGATTGTGAGGACTGTGCAGACCCTTTTCATCATATCCTCCTTGCGAGGTATTTATCCTTGCTGTCTATCGCAGATGCAATTTACACTTATACAATATACATAAAGAATTATTCCACAATTCCACGTAAATGTCAAGGATTTTCGGTGTTTGCGAGCGTATATGCCCCGTCCCTCAACCGCCTAGGGTAGGGGAGAAGCCCCAAAAGAAAAGGGCCTATCGAAATGATAGACCCTTCTTCGTCTATATGCCAGGTCGCTATTTCAGAAGCGACATCCTGATAACTGCGGAATCATCACCGGCTGTTAATCTGGCGAAATAGATACCTGATGATCTATCCTTGGCATTCCATACAACTTGATGATAACCGGCTGGCTGTTCTCCCTGAATCAACGTTTCGACCTTACGGCCGAGTATGTCGTAGACGTCGATATTGACATTTAAAGGCTGAGGCAATGAGTATGTTATCACTGTCGATGCATTAAACGGATTGGGATAATTCTGCCTGAGCGTCAGATTCGAGGGAAGCTGAACAGCTTCATCCTCTGTCTTTGTAACCTCGCCTGCGCCGGTTATCCTGATGCCCCAGTTGTTCAGGGTGCCGCTGTTGCCCGGCTCCCTATCGGATGAATTGAAACGCCATCCGCCCTGGGATCGAAGGCCGACGAACCTGTTCATATCACCGGGGCCGTCAGGGATAATATCATCATCGTACCAGCCGAGAATGTCGTCGGCGCCGCCGCCGGATCTGTTATGCAGAAATGTCGTGGAATTATCCGGCGCCCGAACGAATACAAGCAGATCGCCGATATTCGGATGAGTTATATCTACGAACACGTCCACCTCGAATATCTCCAGGTCCTCCATGACGAAAATAGTGTCGTCCACTCCGGCGTTGAAGTCGTCGGGTATGGGGAAGCTTTCATCGGCCATGTATGTAACCGTGACCATATTCAGGACGTCGAACGAGAAATAGCCTTCCTCCGGCAAGTATGCGATATTGCCGTTGGCCGATACGTCCCTGGCCTTCAGCCTGTATTCGACAAAATCTCCGCCCTCGGCAAATTCGCTGAATTCACCCAGCCAGACGCTGTCGGCGTCGTCGAAGATCAGAGCGACGGTTTGAATCGGGCCAGAATTGATTCTAAATTCCATCCATGCGGAATCCACGCCGATGTTATCAGTAACCTGGGCGGTTACTGTTGCCGGCCAGTATACTTCTGGAAAATCATCCAGTGGTTCATGAGAGATCACCGGGGCTTGCGCGTCCGTTCCGGCAAAGAATGTAAACGGTCTGTCGGGAGACGTTACGGGCAAAACGGTGATAAGACCTCCGCTGTCCACGGCCCTGATGTAGTAGTACACATCGGATTCTTCGCCGGGCCCGGGTATTTCGGCCATGTACTCTTCGGGATTGCCGGTGGGATTCATATCAACTGTAATGAATTCCGAATCGGGATCATATCTATAAAAAACATGGACAGTATCGAGCCGGTTCGTATGATCGAATATTGCCAGAACTTCGTAAGGCCCGTCGAGATCCTCGGTATCGGTCAGGGGCTGATGATATATATCCAGCACGATCGGCATCTCCTCCAGAATACCCCTGTCCACAAACGCCTGCCCGATATCCATCAAATGAGCGCCTTCATATATGTTAATATCCGCTTGGACAATGGCATTAGCGCCGTCAACGAATCCCGCAGAAGAGGTCAGATAAAAATGGCTCTCGAGAACCAGTCGAGCTGTCGTATCGTATTCAATGGCATTCTGGATATCCCATAGGCATCTGCTCCATATCTCGCCGTCGGCATGGACACTGCCGGTCATATCCTCGGGGTAATGTTTATCCTCATCAACCCTTCTGCCGGGCCAGAAATGCTCGACCGGGCCGAGATCCCAGTCGAAAACCTGCGCCTCGTCCCAATCGTTGAATACCGGATGGGCGAAGGCCACACTCAAATAGTCGCCGAATCCTTCCCCCATGGAACCACCCTCATGGGTCTGGCCCCATCCCGGCACCTGATTGTGCTGCGTGGCGTGGCCATATTCGTGTATCACCACGTCACAGTCCTCGCCGTCATCCACTCCGCCGAACCCAAAGGTTAGCTGGCGGTTCGACGGATTATACCAGGAATTGTCCTGGCTGGTACCGTTGACGTTGACCCCGATCGAGAAATTCATGATGTTATCGAAACCGAGTGATTCGTAGAAGGCGTGGCAGGTGCTGATCTCGTAATAGACCACTACCTCCTCGAACTTGTCGTCATAGCGATTATAATGAAATGCATCAGGATCGTCTTCATTGGCCCTGTTGGATGTAGGGATGGTGTTCACATGCGGCCCGGAGAGGTAATAACGACCTCCATCAGGAGGATCCAGATCCTCCAGTATCACATCGAAACGGGCTGCAGTCAAAGCCTCATAGTTCCGATCGGAGGAGTCCGGCAGATTGAGTGTTCGCTCCGAGACCACGGGATTGGGATCGAATGTATATCCGGAACCATCTTCGAAACATAGAATATTCGATTTGTGGATAATCCGGCCGGTAATAGCATCGACAAAAACCTGCCATTCCCCGAGTGGATCATCGGCGGGTATCGATACCTTCCAGCAAAGGGCAGCGTCATTATTCGCTGCGTATACAACCAGTTCAAATTCAGGTTCGCCCCGGTATAATTGAACGTTAATGTCCGCGGCTGCAATTGCGGTAGCCAACACCCGAGAAATTGAGGCTTGTGTGGGCACGTCTATACCATGTTTGTAGTCTGAGATGACCGATGAGACGACATTCTCGAAAGTCACATTTATCAAAACCTGTGATGCAAAAACCGGTATGCCATTATAAACCTGTTGATATCTATAATGGTAAGCCGAAAGCGATCTGTTTATAGAGATTAATTCCAGATCGGAACCGCCCGGTTCTATTCCAAGGAGTGGAGAATATTGCCTCAAAAAATCCTCCACGACCCTCTCCGGTTCAACGGAATTGGCAGAAAAGGATGGATAATAGAGCCTTGACGCATAACCGTCGGATGAAATCCTGTCCTGCAGCATCTTTTCCGTGACAGGTTCCGGTGCGTTGTCGTTTTGTACAATGCTCTCGGGCCCGGGCGGTTTTTTGGCGGAAACCGCACCCAGCATTACGAAAGCGGTGATGAAAATTGTGAGCATACTCTTGCCGAACTTCATTCCTGACCTCCAGATATTTCTTTTTCTTAATATATTTCAATAATATGAAAACACAAGCAAAAGTCCCTCATTTGAGAGCAGAACCTCAAGGATTCATATTGACTGCAGAATAAGCATCTTTTAAGTTATGCGGGAGCGGACAAAACAGATAGGAAAGCCTGTCCGGCCACGATCGTTGGGCCAATTGAAACCAGATTTGAAGCGCTGAGGAAGAATGACAGATCTTTCGATAGCAGTTTTCGCCTCAGGCGGAGGGACAAACTTACAATCTTTGATAGATGCCTCAAAAGGAATGATCTTTAACGGACAGGTTGCCGCAGTAATCTCCAATAATTCAGGCGCTTATGCGCTGGAGAGGGCCAGAAAAAAGAACATCCCCGCATATCATATAAGCAGTAAGACTCATCCGGAAAGAACAGAACTCGTCTCGAGGCTCTTTGAAGTGTTCGATGAAAGCAGCATTAACCTGGTGGTATTGGCGGGATACATGAAGCTTCTCCCGGTTGAGGTAGTGAGGAAATATAGAAGTAGAATAATCAATATCCATCCCGCCCTGCTGCCCAAATACGGCGGCAAAGGGATGTATGGAACTAACGTCCACAAGGCAGTGCTCGAATCAGGAGATAAAATTTCCGGGGCCACGGTCCATTTAGTCGACGAAATCTACGACCACGGTGCGATTCTCATTCAGCGCACGGTTCCGGTCTCGCCGGACGGCACACCCGAATCGCTGGCAGCGCGGGTGCTGAAAGTGGAGCATAAGATCCTGCCTGAAGCTGCGGCCATGTTCCTATGAAAATAACCGGAATATTCACAGCCGCTATCGTTGCCATGGCAACATCGGCATTCTTGTTTGAGATAAGAGCGGGAGCCGATGATCTCGCTGAATACGAAGGCAGGATTATCAAGAGCATCGGAATTGTCAGAAAGAACGTCTTCGACGATCTCATGGACGGAAGTAAACGATTCTATTATCGATGGGCGAATAGTCTCCACATCACGACTAAAGAGAAGATTGTAAGAAACGAATTGCTCTTTGATATCGGTGAGCCCCTCGACATTGATAAGATAATAGAAAGCGAGCGGAACCTCAGGCTTCGTGGATTCATCGGAGAGGCATTCGTGACAGCCGAACCGAACGGTCCTGATAGTGTCAGTCTGATCGTCACAACCATAGACTACTGGAGCACCAAAATCTCGTTATTCTCAGAGCTTGGCGGCGGCGATTACGTACTCGGCGCCGCAGCCTCGGAAGTGAATTTTCTCGGTTACGGACAGACGGTGGAGGTCTCGGCTCAGACCGGCAGTGAGAGCGATGGTTACTCGTTTTTTCTGGCTGAAAACAGGCTCGGTGGTTCAAGACTGGCAACCAGCCTGTTTTATGCCGACTATACACTTGGAGAAGGTTTCTCATTCTCGCTGGCCCGCCCGCAGTATTCGCTTGCCGTCAGCTCAGGGTTTAGAACGATATACCGGAAAAATAACGGCATAGGCCGACTTTACTATGAGGGCCGGGAATTTTTCAGATACAAGAGATCCTTTCATGAGTTTGATCTAAGAACAATTTATTCCTGGGGTCGTTACAGAAGAGCTGATCTTTATCTCGACTTCACCTATGACTCTCGCGAATATTCTCCCGATGATATCAATTCACCTTTCAACACTCTGATCCCTGCCGATGAGACGAGGTCATATCCTTCAATTGGTGTCGGTCTGTCGTTTATCAGATATGACATGGAGCGTTTTCTCGATGAAGCGGGCACTCCTGAGGATTTGACACTGGGCGCATCGCTGCGGTTCTCCATAGGGAGATCGCTGTCGGCATTCGGCGCTGATTTTCAGGGGACGAAACCGGAAATCTCGTTGAGTGTCCTGACAAGACCGGCCGATCGAATTTTTCTGGGGGCAAGAGATATTGTCTGGTGGTGGCATCACAGTGGTTATAATACGGAGATCAGACATCGAACAGAGGCGATGCTCTATTATAAGACCGGCTCCTCTCAGGTCTTGGCGTTGAGAGGTTTGACTGATTTCGCCTGGCGCCAGAAACGAAATTATCAATTAATCCTGGGTGGTAGGAATGGATTGCGAGGATACTCAGCCTATGAGTTCTCGGGAAACAGGATGGCTCTGGGCAATATAGAATATAGATTCTATTTCCCTCTTGAAATCCTGACCGTCAGGCTGGGGGGCACCGCATTCTTCGATGTCGGCCATGTCTGGTACAGGGGAGAACAAATCGATCCCGGGGACCTCAGATCCGATATTGGGATCGGACTCCGTTTCGGTCTGACGAGGTCGTCCACTTCGCGGGTCCTGAGGCTTGATCTGGCGAAGTCACTATCAGATAATGATCTTTTCGTGTCATTTGCAACCGGTATGCTATTCAGCTTGAAGACATTCGATGGGCATTAGTAAAAAGCTATACTATTTTATAGCCGGTATTACGATATTCAGGCTATTATATGCAATTATTCTTCCTATAGCCCCGCAGGAAGCTTATTACTGGAACTACAGCAGACATCCGGCTTTGTCATATTTCGACCACCCGCCTTTTGCCGCATATCTGATTAAGCTGACAACCTCATTGGGGGTGTCGAATTTCTCTGTCCACCTGGCCGCCATTATTCTCTCGGTTTTGATGAGTCTCGCAGTTTACCGCCTGGCATCATTGCTTTTCGACGAAAAAGTCGGCTTCTGGAGCGTTGTTGCGATCAATCTGACATTCATATACGCACTCGGTGGACTGGTTATTACACCCGATGGTCCTATGATTTTATTCTGGGTAATGAGTATGATTGCCTGCTATCAAATCGATCGCACCGGTGAGCGAATCTGGTGGATACTCTTAGGCATTTTTCTGGGAGCGGGCTTTATAAGCAAGTATACCATGATGTTTGCCGTCTTAGGCGCCTTTCTGTTTTTCATATCCTCAAAAGAGAGAATGAAGTGGTTTGCTACGATCTGGCCCTATGTCGCCGTGTTGTCTGCACTTGTTGTCGCCTTACCGGTTGTGTACTGGAACTATCAGAATGAGTGGGCGAGCTTCCTGTTTCAGACGCAAAGACGAGCGGGAGAGATAGCAGGGTTCAGACCGGATTTCTTCTTCGGATTCATAGGAACTGTAATTGCAATCTATAGCATCGTTCCGCTGCCTTTGCTATTTGCCGGGCTCTGGGATTCGATCAAACGCTACATTCGGCGGCGATCGTCCGAACATGCTCTTCTGGCTTGCTTTTCAGTCCCTCTGATTGCTGTCCTGCTTTCCCTGGCTGCACGTTCCTGGGTTAAAATGAATTGGACCGCACCCGCTTTTATAGGATTATTCCTGGCGGGCGTGGCCTATTATTTCCGGCTTTCGAAAACTCGAAGGTGGGTACGGTTGTGGGGCAAGGCCAGCATAATAACCTTGATAGCGACCTTCATCATAGTTCATGTTGTGATATTGCTGCCCGGATTTTATTTCGGTAAAGGCGACTATCTCAGCGGCTGGGAATCCCTGGCTGCCCGTGTCGGCGAAATCAGAGCAGATATGCCGGGACCTTATTTCATATGCGGCTATGAGTACAAAACGGCCTCCCTGCTGGCATTTTATCTTGATGGGCATCCCGAGACCCTCTCGAATAACATAGTCGGTAAGGGCGGCTTACAGTATGATTATTGGTCTGATCCGGATACGCTTGTTGGCTACAATGCCATCCTT
This sequence comes from uncultured bacterium, assembly GCA_965541585.1. Classification (GTDB taxonomy): domain Bacteria; phylum Zixibacteria; class MSB-5A5; order UBA10806; family UBA10806; genus CBDVBL01. The sequence goes on from CBEUCH010000003.1 coordinate 233,599, forward strand.
ATATATGATGAGCGGGTCGAGTATAAAACTCCGGAGCGCCTTGCCGACCTTTTCGATTCTGTTTCCCCGGAGGAAATATTGACCGTAAAAAAGGGCGGGAAACTTCTGACAAAATTTCATATATTCAGATGTTATGGCTACTATGGATTGGGAGGGATTAACTGAATGAACAACACAGTATTCGAAACGGATATTCGAGAATATCCCCTTGCCAGGCGCGGAAAGGTGAGGGATGTCTACGATCTTGGCGAGACGTTGTTATTTGTCGCCAGTGACAGGATTTCCGCCTATGACTGGATTTTGCCCAACGGCATTCCCGGCAAAGGCAAAATCCTAAACTCGATGTCTCTTTTCTGGTTTGGCAATACGAATCAATTATTTCCGAATCATCTCGTTACCGGCGAATTCAACTCGTTTCCGGAACCTCTGAAGAAATACAAATATCTCGATGGCCGGTCGATGATCGTCAAGAAAGCCGAAAGGATAGATATCGAATGTGTCGCCCGCGGATACCTGATAGGCTCAGGATATAGGGATTACATGAAATCTCTGGAGGATTCGGATTCAAAGGAGAATGTTGATCTCTACGAAAACGAATTGCCCGGCGATCTAAAGATTGCCGATAAACTTCCCGCTCCCATCTTCACGCCCGCCACAAAAGAGGAAGATGGACACGACCTGAATATCTCTTACTCGGATGTTGCTAAAATGGTAGGAGAGGAGCTGGCATCGAAACTCCGGGATGCCACCCTGGCGATATATACTAAGGCTTTCGAATATGCGTTACTCCGGGGAATAATAATAGCGGATACCAAATTCGAATTTGGCTTTGTTGACGGGGAGTTGACCCTAATAGATGAAATCCTCTCGCCGGATTCGTCGCGATTCTGGCCGGTTGATTCTTATAAACCGGGTTCCAATCCGTCATCGTTCGATAAGCAGTTTATCCGTGATTGGCTGGATACCACCGGTTGGGATAAGAATTCGACTCCGCCTGCAATGCCCGATCATATTATTGAAAAGACATCAGAAAAATACAGGCAGGCGCACAAGATGATAATCGGCCGCGATGCGGATTGAGGAGTGACGGTATGAGAATAAAGCGAGCGCTGCTGACAGTCTTCGATAAGACGAATATCATAGAACTGGCGCGCAGGCTGAGGGAATTCGAGGTCGAGCTGGTAACCACCGGCGGTACCATGAAAGCGCTCCGCAAAGAGGGCATCGAGGTCAAATCGGTTTCGGATATGACAGGGTTTCCGGAGATACTCGACGGTCGTGTTAAGACGCTGCATCCCAAAATCCATGGGGGTATTCTCGCTCTCAGGGATAAAGGAGGGCATATATCGCAGCTTAGCGAGCACGGCATATTTCTTTTCGACCTGGTTGTCGTGAACCTATATCCATTCGACAAGGTAATCGCCAAAGGCGACATATCCGAAGAGGAAGCGCTTGAGAATATCGATATAGGCGGGCCTGCTATGATAAGGTCGGCGGCGAAGAATTATCAGTCTGTCTGTGTCATGACCTCGCCGTCAGATTACGATCTTCTCATAGAAGAACTCGAGAGAGGAAGCGGGCTCACGAGCCTCGAATTCCGCAAGAAAATGGCAGGAATTGCCTTTTCCAGAACGGCTGCCTACGATACTATCATCACAAACTATTTCGGAAGGGATGATCAAGATTTTCCTGAATTATTAAACCTCACTTATGGCTTGAAGTCGTCTTTACGTTATGGGGAAAATCCCCATCAGGAAGCTGCCCTGTATTCTAAGCACGGTTTTCCATTCTCATCGGTCGCATCGGGGGAGCTGCTTTCGGGCAAAGAACTATCTTTCAATAACATCTGGGATCTGGAGGCGGCCTTGCAGATGGCGCTGGATTTCGATGAGCCTTTTGCGGCGGTGATCAAACATACCAATCCCTGCGGAGCGGCCGTGGGTGATAGTCTCGCCGAGGCATATAAAAAAGCCCTGGCCTCCGATCCGCTATCGGCATTCGGCTCGGTGATAGCCCTTAACCGTAAGGTGGACACGGATACGGCGGAGCTTCTGAACGAAACACCCTTCATTGAATGTATCCTCGCTCCCGGTCTCGAAAAGAAATCCCTCGAGCTTTTACAGAAGAAAAAAAACCGGCGGCTCCTCGATATCGGCGAGCTGAAAAGGTCTCCCGAAAATGAGTTCGAACTGAGACCGATAAGCGGCGGTATCCTCGCACAGTCTCCGGATCGGAGGGAGCTAAGCGAAGACGATCTTCGAATCGTAACCCGGAACCAGCCGACAAAGGAAGAAATCACCGAGTTGCTCTTCGCCTTTAAGATAGTAAAGCATATAAAGTCGAATGCCATTGTAATCTGCAAAAACGGTGCCACAGTTGGCATCGGCTCGGGGCAGACGTCGAGAGTGGATTCATCCATGATCGCTGTTCGCAAGGCCGGAGATCGGGCCAGGGGTGCCGTGGCTGCCTCCGATGCCTTTTTCCCTATGCCGGATGGCCTTGAGGTACTGGCCAGAGCAGGAGTTAAGGCAATAATCCAACCAGGCGGCTCGAAAAAAGATCCGGATGTGATAGAGGCCGCCGACAGGCTGGACGTGGCCATGGTCCTTACCGGTATAAGACATTTTAAGCATTAAAAGTTTTCCACATACGTTGTGGAAAAATATCTCTTGTCTTCTTGTAGTTATTATTTGTTTATTATGACAGGAGGGTTTCTGCGAGAGAATAATCCAGATTGAATCATGACCTTGATGAAAGATAAAAAGATTCTCCTGGGTGTCAGCGGCGGTGTTGGCGCTTTCAAAGCCTGCGAGCTTTTGAGGCTATTCGTTAAGGCCGATGCTAAGGTTCGGGTGATTATGACGAAGGCGGCCTCGGAGTTTATTACACCTTTATCGTTTCAATCTCTGGGCGCCGAATCCGTATCGGTGGATATGTTTCATGAAAAAAGGGACGTTCTCGAACACGTATGCTGGGCCGATTGGGGAGAAATCCTGGTCATAGCTCCGGCGACCGCCAACATAATAGGCAAACTGGCCAACGGTATCGCCGATGAGATCTTATCCACGCAGGCCTTAACTTATGACGGGCCGGTATTGATCGCCCCCGCCATGAATGTAAAAATGTACAACAACAAGGCCGTCAGGAAGAATATATCATACTTGAGATCTCTCGGAGTCCGTTTCATCGGGCCCGAGGTGGGACAACTGGCATCGCTGATAACCGCCGCCGGACGTATGGTCGAGCCCGAGGTTATCTTCGCCAGGGCGAGGCAGATACTTCTGGGAAGAAGAGAGCTCTCGGGCAAGAAGGTCGTGGTCACAGCCGGACCGACTCAAGAGCCATTAGATCCTGTAAGGTACCTATCGAATTATTCGTCGGGGAAGATGGGATATGCTCTGGCCGATGCTGCGGCAGGTTTCGGCGGGGAAGTAATCTTGATTTCCGGGCCGACGGCCCTGTCCGGCCTGCCCGATGTCAAGCATATTTCGGTTCAGACCGCGTCCGAAATGCAGACGGCTTTATTTAAGTATTGTCGCGGGGCGGATTATCTCTATATGGCTGCAGCGGTCGCCGATTATAAGCCGTCAGGTTATCGCAAACAGAAAATCAGGCGCTCGAATCGTTCTATGGAATTCGATCTAAAACCTGTTCCCGATCTTCTGAAATCGCTCGGCAGAAACCGCCCGAAAGTCGTGGTGGGATTCGCGCTTGAAACGGAGAATATGGAGGCCCGGGCTCTGGAGAAAATGCGATCTAAAAAGATCGATATGATAGTGGCTAACAACCCGACTGAGAAGGGCATCGAATTCGGCTCGGATTTCAACAGGGTGGTTATCTTCTCACGCGGCGGGAAACGGCTTCAGCTTGAGCGGATGCCAAAATTCGAAGTGGCCGTAAATATCATTGAGGAATCGCTAAAACTAAAGAGGGGAAGTGGCGCTAAAAGGAAAAAATAAGCTCAGGCAGTATCTTCTGCAACAAAAAGAGCTTGGCTATGAGGAGATCTATCTGCCTGTCTCGACGAGGCCCCGCCCTCCGGCGCCGGTGAAGCGGCTCGGCATAGACAGGTTCAAGGAGTCCGAGACGCTGGAGCAATTAGAGATGACGATTAACAGCTGCCAGAAATGCCCTCTCGGAAAGAGCCGTACCAGGTTTGTGTTTGGTGTTGGGAATCCTCATGCTAAAATCATATTTATAGGCGAGGCGCCCGGCAGGGATGAGGATATCAAGGGGGAACCGTTTGTCGGCCGGGCCGGAAAGCTCTTAAACAAGATGCTGCCTGAAGTAGGACTGAGACGGGAAGATGTCTATATCGCCAATATCTTGAAATGCCGGCCGCCCAATAATCGCGATCCTCAAACCGAAGAGATCGACGAATGCGAACCCCACCTGCTTATGCAAATCAAGCTTATAAAACCGAAAGTTATCTGCTGTCTGGGAAGAATCGCTGCCCAGACGCTTTTGAAGACCACCATGACACTGGGCGCCATGCGGGAGCGGTGGTTTGATTATCATGGCATCAAATTTATGGTTACCTATCATCCTGCGGCTCTTCTCAGAACGAACGCCTATACCAAGGCGGCTATGGATGATCTACGCCGGCTGGTTGATGAGGTAATGACCGATTAAGCTCGGGAGGGAGCCCGATGGCAAGTACTAAAGAAAAAATACCCCCGCAAGCGGTAGAAGCCGAGCAAACAGTGCTGGGAGCTATCCTTCAGCACCAGGAAGCCCTCCATACAGGTATTGAAATGCTCAAAGAGGAAAGCTTCTATCTGCCAAAGCACAAACGGATTTTTTTCGCCATAAAGAAGTTATATGAATCATCCATGGCTGTAGATCTTATCACCGTTCCGGATGAGCTTGCCAATCAGGGCCAGCTGGAGGAAGTCGGAGGGCGAAGGTACCTGCTGGATCTGGTAGATTCGGTTGTAAGCATTGCAAATCTCGAGCATCATATACGGATAGTCCGGGAGGCGGCGGTAAAGAATCAGCTAATAAGCGATTGCAGCGATATAATCAGCCGGAGTTACGACGCCGGCAGCACTGCCGATGAACTTCTTGATTATTCTGAAAGAAAGATATTTTCCATCAAAGAAGAATCTCTGCAGGGTGATTTCGTATCCCTCAAGGAAATCCTGCCTCAGACGTTTGAACAGATAGAGGATTATTCGAAACGAGAGGGACATGTGACCGGCGTGCCGACAGGATTCCCGGAGCTTGATACTTTAACATCAGGTTTTCAGAAATCAGAACTCATAATCATCGCCGGAAGACCATCCATGGGCAAGACGGCCTTCGCGCTGAATGTCGCCGAGAATGTGGCCGTAAACAAGAGTCTGCCGGTATGCATCTTCTCCCTTGAAATGGCCAAGGAACAGCTAAGTCAAAGGCTCTTATGCAGCCGCGCCCGGATTTCATCGCATCAGTTGCGTACCGGGCGAATCGCCGATCATCAATGGACCAATCTCTCGATTGCCGTCGGACCCCTGTCGGAAGCCCCGATCTACCTGGATGATTCGGCTTCCCTGACCGTCATGGAGATCAGGGCTAAGGCCAGAAGGCTGAAGCTCAAATCCGATATCGGCCTTGTGATTGTTGACTACCTGCAGCTTATAAGGGGTCACCGTGAAGCGGAGAGCAGGCAGCAGGAGATTACTTACGTTTCCCAGTCGCTGAAAGCTCTGGCCAGAGAACTGAAGATACCAGTGATCGCGCTTTCGCAGTTGTCGCGTCAGGTTGAGATGCGGGGTAGCGGCGCTCGCCCCCAGCTTTCCGATCTGCGCGAATCCGGAGCCCTTGAACAGGATGCCGACCTGGTTATTTTCATTCATAGGCCCCGCGATGAGGATGGCCAACCTGGAAGTATCGCCGAGCTCATAGTAGGCAAGCAGAGAAACGGCCCGACCGGTATCATAAAGCTCGCTTTCGTTAAGGATTTCGCCCGCTTCGAGCTTCTGGATACTCATCACGGCTCGCCGTATCAAGCTGAGCCGGCAGGATGATCCTTGCCTGAAACTTCATACTGCCTTATATTCGCCGATCATAGAGGATGTATAATGGTCGAGGGGGATTTGTGACGATCGTTTCGAGTCTTGGCAGAAGGGGCATAAGCTTCGTAAAGCAGGTCGGGGAATTATCTTTACTCGTCTGGCGCCTTATAAAAGCCCTGCCATTAATGGTGAAGAATCCCCACCTGACGTCCGAACAGATGCTCTTTATGGGTGTCAATTCCCTGCCATTGGTAATTTTTACATCGGTGTTCACGGGCGCTGTCTCCGCAGTGCAGGCGGCCTATCAGTTTCAAAATTTCATACCGATGCGATACCTCGGCACGGCCGTGGGCAAAGCTGTGATAATCGAGTTGGGGCCGGTATTGACGGCGCTGGTCGTGGCAGGCCGGGTCGGCGCCTCCATCGCTGCTGAATTGGGAACCATGCGGGTCACGGAGCAGATCGACGCTCTGGAAACGATGGCCTTAGACCCGGTAAGGTACCTGGTGGTGCCGAGATTCCTGGCGGGGATTATCATGTTGCCCATTCTGACTATTATCGCAGACCTGGTGGCCATTCTTGGAGGACTTGCGGTGGCCGTCTGGTTTCTAGATCTGACATCCTATACTTTCTTGAACGGCGTCAGGCTGTTTTTTGATCTGCAGGATCTTTTCGCCGGTCTGGTAAAATCAATAGTGTTCGGTGGTATCATAGCTACAATAGGATGCTTTCAGGGTTTCAGAACCCTCGGCGGCGCTGAGGGTGTCGGCTTCTCAACCACCAGAGCTGTCGTGGTATCATCGATTTTGATTCTTCTATCCGATTACCTGATCGCCTCCATCATTTTTGGGTAAAGGATCGGGAATACGGAAACAGTGTTATGATTGAAATCGTAGATCTTCACAAATCATTCGGAGATAACAAGGTTCTCGATGGTGTGAATCTAACTATAAATACCGGTGAAACATTGACTATAATCGGTCGCTCAGGGGAAGGCAAATCGGTTCTTATAAAGCATATTATAGGATTACTGAAACCCGATTCCGGCACCGTCAGAATCGATGGCGACGATATAACCAGGTATAATCTTTCTCAGATGGTGAAACTCCGGAAACGTTTCGGCATGCTTTTTCAAGCAGGAGCCTTGTTTGATTCTATGACGGTCGATGAAAATGTCGGGCTCGGGCTGAGGGAGCATAACATTTATCCGGAGGGAAGAATCAGGCGAATTGTGGCCGAAAAACTGAATCAGGTCGGCCTTCACGATGTTGAAGATATTAAACCCGCAGAGCTTTCCGGGGGAATGAAAAAGAGAGTCGGACTTGCCAGGGCTATTGCAATGGACCCGGAGTTCATATTGTATGATGAACCGACCACAGGCCTCGATCCCATCATGGCCGACGCCATCAACGATCTGATTATTCATATGAAGAATACTCTGACGATCACATCCGTTGCCGTCACTCACGATATGGTCTCGGCCTACAAGATCTCGGACCGGATAGCCATGTTATATAAGGGAAAGATCATTATTGTGGGCACTCCGGACGAAATAAGAGGTTCAGATTCAGAGATCGTCCAGCAATTTATCACGGGCAGCGCACGTGGGCCGATTACCGATCGGACAGTATTTATCGGGTCGGCGATAAAGAATGGTCGGCAGACGCCGAATAAAAAATAGGTTGTAAATGATTTCCCTTTAACATATCATTGGCAGGATGGTAATTAGTGGATACAGCCTTAGAGACCAGAAGCACCGGACTTAGAGAGAGTATGCCCCTTTTCGGATTTCTTACCAACGACATCGGCATCGACCTCGGTACGGCCAATACTCTCGTATATGTAAAAGGACAGGGAATCGTCCTCAATGAGCCGTCGGTGGTGGCCCTGGAGAAACGCACTGGCAAGGTTCTGGCAATCGGTATCGCCGCCAAGGAAATGCTGGGCCGCACTCCTTACGAAATCTCCGCCATACGTCCGATGAAGGATGGTGTCATAGCTGATTTCGAAATAACCGAGAGGATGCTTGCGGATTTCATAAAACGTGTTGTCAAACACAGATACCTGATGAAACCACGAATCGTGATCTCAGTCCCGTCCGGTATAACCGAGGTGGAGAGGCGAGCGGTCAGGGATTCTGCAGAGAATGCCGGGGCCCGCGAAGTTTATCTCTTACCTGAGCCGATGGCCGCTGCTATCGGGGTCGGCCTGCCGGTCGATCAGCCGTCCGGCTCAATGGTTATCGATATAGGAGGCGGGACATCTGAGATCGCAGTTATAGCCCTTAACGGGATCGTCAATAACACCTCCATCAGGATTGCTGGCGACGAGATGGATGAGGCTATCGTCAGTTACCTGAAAAAAAATTACAACCTGCTAATCGGCGAGCGAACTGCGGAGGAAATCAAGTGGAAGATCGGATCAGCGTATCCTATGGAAAAAGAAGAACCTATGGAGATCAAGGGAAGGGACTTGGTTGCCGGGGTACCGAAAACCATGAAGATTACATCGGCCCAGATTCGAGAAGCCTTAGCCGAGCCGATAGCTGTTATCGTGGAGGCGGTCAGGCAGGCCTTGGAGCAGACGCCGCCGGAGCTCGCCTCGGATATCCTTGATCGAGGCATAATCATGACCGGTGGCGGCGCCCTTCTGCACGGACTTGACAAGAGATTGCGTCAGGAAACAAACCTGCCGGTGATTGTTGCCGATGATCCGCTAACCTGTGTGGCTCGTGGAACGGGTAAATGCCTCGAGGATCTCCGCCAGTATTCGAAAGTCCTCTCCAAGTCGCGTCGCGGCTGAACAAAATCCCATAAATTAACGTTAAACCCGATTACGCTTTCCGGGGTCAAATCAATTGGATGCAATGAAAATTGGAGGCCTGAAGGGGAAGATAAGCGATGAGAATTTCAGTGAAGCCGTTGTCAAATATCGGGATAGGATTTTCTTGGTGATATCGAAATACATCAGAAACAGAGAGGATGCCAGAGATCTGACTCAGGAGGCTTTTATAAAGGCCTATCGTTCTCGAGAATCATTTCGTGGAGAATCGAGTCTATACACATGGATTTTCAGGATAGCGGTAAATCTGGCTCTCAACCACAAAAGCAGGAGCCGCACATCCTTGTATTCATCGCTTGAAGACTCTCCAGAACTGCATGATGGCAGCGATCCGTCCAGCGGCGTTGCAGGGCGAGAGCTTAATCAAAGGATCGATGAAGCAGTCAGTGAACTGCCCAACAGGCAGAGGATGGCTTTTGTTCTTAGATATTACGAGGAATTACCCTTCGCCGGTGTGGCGGAAAATCTGAATATCACGGAGGGGGCCGCCAAGGCCAACTATCACCAGGCGATAAAAAAGCTTCGGCGAAAACTCATCCCTTATCTCAGAGGTGAAACCTGATGAATTGCAGGGAGTTTCAGGAAGAGGTCGATCAGAAATTCCGAAGCGGTTCAACTGGGTTGCCATCGGAATTGAAGCGGCATATGCAAGCTTGCGATTCATGCGGCGCCTATCTCACAGAGCTTTCCAGGTTAAGGGAATCATTGAATGGGCAGAGGTTCGAGGTGCTTCCCGGCGAGCTGGACGATATGACGTTTGAAAAGATATCTCGATTGGGGCGCGCTCAAGCTGAAAAACGGGCGGTTTTCAGCGGGTTCCGGCGGTGGGCCTGGGCGCCGGTGGCCGTCGCTGTTATAATAATTCTGGCCGTAATCCCTCAATTCAGCGACTGGGTCGCCACGATATATCAGCAGAATGAATCATCCGGCGTGGCGGACATTGTGGATGAATACGCTGTGATCGAGTCTGATGATGATTTAGCCCTCGTCGTTGTTTCTTTGCTTGAAGACGATACCGATTTCGATCGGGCTGCTGAGGAGATGATGTTGGATTGGCACTATGACGATCAGATCGACGATCTAACCGATGGTGAATTGAAAGCTTTATATGATAGAATCGAAATGATAAACGGGAGTGTGGGATGAGAACAATTAGATTTCTTGTCGCGATATTGATACTGTCTTCCTCGGTAATCTTAAGCCAGCCGGGCCCGGGGCCGGGACCAATGAGAGAGAAAATCCGCCAGAGAATAAAAACGATCAAAATCTGGCAGATGACCGAAGCGGTGGGGCTGACCCCTGAGCAATCGGAGAGGTTTTTCCCCGTGTATAACAAGCATCGGGATGCTATGCAGAATCTCGAAAGAGAGAAACACGAAGCCCTCAAACGTCTGAATTCTCTTACCGACGATCCCGACGTATCGGATGCTGATATCAATAAGGCCATGATGGAGATCGACGATTTCATTCGGCGGTCTGTGGAAATGCGGCGGGATTACATGGAGGAAGTGTCGACAGTGTTGTCGCTTCGGCAACGGGGAAAACTCATGGTATTTGAAGAAATGTTCAAAAAAAGAATGCAGAAAATAATAGAGGATATCCGCGGCGATTTTCGCGGCCGGCGGATGAGGGATTAAAATCCGTGAAGGGCCGTACGGCTCGTATGGGAGGTTTGAGATGTTTAAGGTAATCATAGCGCTATCGATGTCGTCGCTTCTGCTCATATCCATGGCAAACGCACAGCCGAAAGGCGGTATCATGAAGGCCGCCCATGAACTCGGGCTGACCGATGATCAGATGGATAAAATGGCGGATATGCGATTCGAGCATCAGAAGGAGATGATCAGGAAGAAAGCCGCGTTGCAAGAAGTCAGGCTGGAAATGCGCCATTTAATGAGGAATGCCGAGGTGGATAAGAAAGCCGCTCTCGCCACGCAGAAAAAAATCTCCTCCATTAAGGCAGATGTTACTAGAATCAAGCTTGATCATCGTCTCGAAATGAGGGGGGTCCTTTCCAGCGGGCAACTCGAAAAGTGGATGAAGATCTGCCGCAAGCATGGCCAGCGGGATGGAATGCGCCATAAAGGTGAGCGTGGTCACCGCGATATGGGACCGCACCATGAGGAAGGTCATAAAAGTGGCGTGGGGCCGAAAGGTGATGCGGGACCAGGAGCTGACCACGGTTTATGGGATTGAAATCCAATAGGCGTATGCGTCAGGAGGGAAATGAAATGACATCCTGACGCTGACGGAGAATACATAGCAATCCGAAAAGCCCTGGCTCACATCGGGGCTTTCCTTAAAGTATTTTGACTAGCGCATTCTTTAATTATTTGTGGGGCTGAACATCGTTCAGCCCAATATCCTACTGCGAGGCCGACACCGCCTTTTTCACTACCCGGGTCTTCAACGCCGGGATTCCCAGCGGCCGGTTATCGCCGGCTAAGAACCTGCCCGATCCCGGACAATCCGGACACCCGGAGAGCGGTTCGGGGCCCCTGTAGGCCGCAATCGATTTAACCACGTCTTCCAGTTCAAAGGGTGCACAATCTCCATCCACATCTGCGGAAGGTCTATATTCGGGAATCTCTTCGGTACAATAGCAGACGTAACCCGGTTCCAGAAAGCCTCTGTAGTAGGCGATCATCATAACAACGTCTGTAAGCTCACGCGCGGCGCCGTTTTCGTCGCTGTCGCCGGGGACGTAATTACAATCTTCGAGCACGATTTCAACAGTAGGCTCGGATAAAATAAGAGTAGGAGCATCGTCCATGTAGAATCGCGGCGGACCATTGTTTTCATCGGCTTCAGGAACCAGGGGGTGGTTTGTGCCAACAGCATTCTCGGATATTTCCACCTGGAGTGTAAGAGCTCTTGCCATCTCCGGGAAACTGGCCCTGTTGTTAAAAGAGATATGATCGCCAATCAACAAAAATGTAACGGTATTCAGAGTATCGTCGTTCCCGGGAGGCATGTTTTCCCTATAGTGTGTGCATAAAGCCCAATCCTCTAAGGCCGGCTCTCGAGAGGAAACAAATATCGTATTAATATTCTCGTTATCGTAAGCCAGAGAGAAATTG
>CBEUCH010000004.1:0-244769 GCA_965541585.1 uncultured bacterium
CGCCGGTCAACCGCCGGTGGACGGCATATTTCCAATAGGCAGTATGAAGAACGTTCTCCCAGATGTTATGCCTTTTGGGCGACGGCCTCCAGAGCAGTTGTTTTATGGAAAGTCCCCTGACCGAGCCGCGCAGGTTAGTGCCGTGCCAGGCTTGCTTATCGAAAGCCTGGTCGAGGAATTCGATAAGAAGGGCGATTCGGGGATCAGTTTTCTTCTTTGCCATCTAACTTCCTTTCATCTACCCGACAGCCCGTAACTCTTCAGCTTCTTGGAGAGGTTACCGCGATCCATCTTGAGTATTCTGGCGGCCTTTGTGATGTTGCTGTCAGCTTCGCGCAGGACCTCCTCCAGAAGTGTCTTCTCATACCGTGTGACATGTTCTCGCAGAGAGAGTGGTTTCGCGACAGGCTCCGGCCTGGCGTAATCGCGTCCACCCTGGGCCCCGGCCAACGCTTCTCGTATGTCGGAATCGGATATAATATCGCCGTAGCTGAGGGCGGCGGTTCGCTCTATAATATTCTTAAGTTCGCGGATATTTCCCGGCCAGTCGTAAGCTCTTAACGCGGTTATCGCGCCCGGGTCGAACCGCATACGGCCATAACCGAGATCATCGAGAAAGTGCCGGGCTAAGAGCGGGATATCATCGAGCCGCTCACGGAGAGGAGGCACGAATACCGGTATGACATTCAAACGAAAATAGAGATCCTCGCGGAACCTCCCCTCCTGCGTCATTTTCTGCAGATCCTTATTCGATGCCGCTACTACCCGGATATCGACCTTGATCTCTTTAGACGATCCCACTCTTTGTATAGAGGATGACTCGATAACGCGGAGCAGCTTGGCCTGATGATCGGGCCGCAATTCGCCGACCTCATCGAGGAGGACGGTACCGCCATCGGCCGATTCGAATCTGCCGATCTGACGGGCAACAGCTCCGGTGAAGGCTCCCCGTTCGTGGCCGAAAAGCTCCGATTCGAAAAGCTCTCCCGGTATGGCGGCGCAGTTGACCGCCACGAAGGGTGATGTAGCTCGCCGGGATGAATAATGCAGGAAGCGGGCGGCCAGCTCCTTACCGGTGCCCGGCTCTCCGAGGATATAGACCCTGCTATCACTGCCGGCGATCCGCCCCAGCTTCTCACGTAAAGATTTTGTGGGTTCCGAATCACCAACGATTTCGTTATGCGAGAGTAATGATCGCCGGAGTCTGGCGACCTCCAGTTCCAGGGCTCTCTGCTTAATGGCGATTTTAGAGTCGAGCAAAAGCTGTCCCGGATCGGGGGGCTTTTCGATCACGTTAAACGCACCCAGCCGGGTCGCCTCTATGGCCTTACCTATGGTCGCTTTGCCCGATACGATTATGACCGGCGCCGCGATTTTTTGCGATTTCAGCATCCTGAGAAGCTCAATCCCCTCTATGTCCGGCAACTCCAGATCGAGGATGATCAGGTCGTAATGATCGTCGGCCGCAAGCTCCAGGGCCGCATTACCGGTTCGCGCTCCAGTCGGGATATAGCCATTATCCTTATATAAGGAAGATAAGGAGTCTATTATTGCCTTGTCGTCATCGATTATCAGTATCTCTGATTTCTGCGCCACGATCTTCAATTAGGGGATATAGAGAGCAATGTCAATGGATATATGAGTGTTTTTTACACGATTCAATATTTCTGGATATTCTCCAGCCATTGGACGATTCCACCATAGGTTTTATCATATTCGCTTATTTTCAAGGTAATTAGCTTTATTCCAGGTGAGTCTTTCAGGTGATCGCAAAATGGGTGTGGTTTATACAGGATGGTGCCAAGAAAGGGAATATCTGTCCGGAATACCTTTAGAATCAAGTCTTTGAATCTTTGTGAAAAAAGTTCCATCTTCCCTATCTCATCGACAATCAGAAGCCTGTTTTCAGAAAGGGCTATCTCGATCTCAAATACGGCAACTCTATCTATGGATTCGATGTCGACTCCGTATTTGCCCACACGGTAGGGTGACTTGATATCGATATGCGACATTATCGCTTTATTACCACCAAAGGACTCTATCTCGAATCCGACCCGCTTTTTTCCGTGGCGGATCTCGTTTGTATAGAATCCACAAAACGGTATCGAAAGTGAGCGAGCCACCTTCTTAATCAATGTCGTCTTGCCGCAGCCGGGCTGGCCGGTTATGAGGTGGCGCAGGTGAGGCATATACAGGTTCTGAACCTATGGTAGATGAATCGAGGCACTGCTAAAGCGTGAAATTATCGCAAATTTCAGTTGGTATTTAATTTTCGTTGGAATCGATTATTCCTCTTTAATCACACCTTCAAATTCAAATATAGCCAGATGGCCGCTCGGGCCTCGTCTGAAAAACCTGAATAAGGCTCGATCGAAATTATAAAGGAGACATCCAATAATGTTCCCAAAGAAAGCCCAGCGAGTGACGAACGTTATCATTTCCCAAATCAAAATTCCTGTCCAGCGTATGAAACTGTTACTAAACCGGGCTGGAGGTAAAAGTGTGAAAAAAAGAGGTTTCAGATCGATAAGCCTGAATCCCGAATGCGAGAATTCGTTTTCGTATTGTGTCAACGACCTGTTGCGGCAGTGCTTGACCGAAGCAGTCGTTTTGGATCCAAAGATATCGGTAATGAATATCTTACACCCAGGTTTGCACAGTCGAGCCAAATTTTCGATCGCTTTTGCGAAACGGTTATCGTCGATGATATGGAATAAAACATCAAAAATGCTAATATAATCGAAATTTTGATCTAAATCAAGGTTGGGGTCCGCGATGTCTAAAAGGCGGAATTCGGCATCCGGGTATGATTCCTTCATCTTCTTTATACTGACTTCGGCGATATCGATACCGATAACCGGATGTGCTTTTTGCCGCAGCCAGTATTCTATGTAGTATCCGGTACCACATCCAACGTCGAGAACGGCGCAAGATTCAATTGGCCAACCATTTTTCTCAAAAAGCCTGCTTAGGGCTTCAGTCCTGACCCTGTATACCCAGTGATTAAAAGCAACACTCTTACGTCGAAACCCGACTCCGGTTAGATCAAATCGCTCTTCTAAGCGATTCTCCCAATAATTCTTGGGTGAGAAATCCTGCCTGTTTTTCCCGGTCGAAGATGGATTCTTCCCTTTGATCGTTTTCCTCCTGTTTTTATCGATCTTCCTGCCTCGATAATTTTCTAATGCTAATATATTCTCTCACCATAGGCAAGGCATCTTTGGATTATGCGCTCGAATATATCGTCAAATACAAAAGCCCGCCTGCTCGAGGCGGGCTTGAATAGATATAATCGAAAGCGCTATTTCAATAATAGCATCTTCTTCGTATCGGCGAATTCATCTGCCTCGATCCTATAGAAATATATCCCTGACGGTTGATCGGCGGCATTCCACGCGACCTGATGATAACCCGCTTCTTTGATTTGAGCGACAAGGATCTCGACACGCCGGCCGAGAAGGTCATAGACTTCTATGGTGACATGCGATTGTTCCGGAAGATCAAATTCGATAACGGTCCGGGCATTGAAAGGATTGGGGTAGTTTTGACTCAGCCGATAGGATTCCGGCAATACGATATCATTGCCGTAATTGGAAGTCTGATGCAGCAGGATGTATCCATGGCGGGAGTCAACTATGAAATCGATTCCCTCTTTATCAACAACGTATGCCGCGGTAAACGAAACCATCATCGAATCCGGGGCCTCTTCTGATATCTCAAAGGCGATAGACACAACCTCTTCTCCATCTTCCAATGAGACTACATTGAATATGTCATCCCATACAAAGTGAATCTCGCCGTCGATACCGTTGGTGGTCGGATCGGCCATAACATCGGAGCCAAAGCCGACAAATCTCATCCCCTCCGACGGAAACTCAATATGCATCTCCAGACCTGCGATATCGGTAAAACCAGCGACATTGATGGACATTTGAATTGTCTCCCCCGGCTGCCCGTAGCAGTCCATCAGATCGAGCACCGCCGTGTCGGTTACCAGGGGGGGCGGTATCCCCAGACGGCCCTGGGTCCAGGAATAGTCAACATCGCCCATCCGAATGCCGACAAAACTCGAATCGGTCAGGTCGGCATCCCACAACGTCACGTCTATACACCTGGGCGCATCCGGCCAATTCTCATCCGTGATCACAAAGCTGGAATCTATAAATGTCCAGTTGCCGCCAGGGAGTTCCTCCAGCTCCGCCAGATACCGTCGCATCATGATTACATCCGCCACGCTGACACTGCCGCTTCCGTTTACATCTGCCGCTATCAGCTTATATGGAGTATCGAAAAGCTCAAGCGAGACAATATGCCGCCTGATAAGAACGATATCGGTAACGGTTACACCCGCATCGTCCTCGGATCTCGACGGGCAGATCGTAAACTCTCCGGGGAACAAATCCTCGAAGCTGTAGGCGCCGATCTCATCGGTGATATCGGAGGCGCTGTAATCGCCCGTCAGTTCCACCGTGACATCGGGCACGGGAGTGGACAGATCGTAGTAGACAACGTTCCCGTTTATATCGTGAAATTCAACAACATTAACGCTTCCATCGACAAAGGTCAGACCCTCGACGACCTCACCGAGAGGATCGACCAGCTCGTTATTTTCCAGCCATGCAATGGGGCAGCTATCGCCAAGCTGGCCCAGCACGTTAAACTGCAAATTCAACATCGCCGCGCTGTCGGGTATCATGACCGGATTTAAGTAATCCTCCCACAGTATATGAATCTCCCCGTCGACAACGTTGACCAGCGCATCGGTAAGATAGTCGGATGAGAAATCGCTATATTCCAGGCAAGCCTCGTCATAATCTATATGCAATTCCACTCCCGCAATCTCCTGGCTTTCCAGCCCGTAGGCCATGACCGGCAGATCCACCGGCTGCCCGTTTTCACCGTAGGTGTCGGCGATGGAGAGACCGTATGTAGTTGTGCCCGCAAAGTAGTAGAACGCTCCCATATCCGCTATAGTACCATCAGGATCCAGCGGCGATGCCGGATCTCCCGCATCTATGCAGGGAGAGCTTGCCTGCAGGTGATAATCGAAAGGGTCACCGCCGACAAAAAGTGGATCGGCGTCGATATTCCCCTCCCCCGCATACCCTCCCAATATATCCGAATACGAAACTACCGGGTTACCCCAGGCCGAAATTTCGGGTCCGTTCGGGGCAGAATTACCGTAAAAAATACAATTTGTAACAGTAGGTGACGCATTGCCGGTTCTTAATCCTCCTCCCATAGCAGCCGCCTCATTGCCTGAAAAAGTGTTATTGATAATTAAGGGCGCGTTGTTGTTTACATAGATACCGCCGCCCCATTCCTCGGCATAATTATTAATAATGAGATTGTTGCCGATAAGAGGATTGCCATATGAGGCTCTCAGTCCTCCACCGTATTCAGCCTGATTGTTTACCATCACATTATATTGTACTATGGCCGTACATTGTTCAAGACTGATCGCCCCCCCATACCATGTTCCTACGTTATCTCTGATTGTATTATGAAGTATTGTAGGAGAAGTAAACCAGGCATTAATACCGCCGCCAAAAACTGAGATTCCATTCGTAATGGTAAAGCCGATGATTTTCGCTGAATTATCCTCCCCGTCAGTAAGCGTAATTACAGCCCCCGATGAATTGCCGTCAAGTATCGTGGAAGATATGTAGGATGCGTCCCCTGTGGTCAGGAACAACGAGCCCAATACAATATTATGCCCATTGAAAACGACGTTTTCCACATACGTCCCCGGATGCACAAGTACCGTGTCTCCATTCATACTTGCATTAATACCAGCCTGAATCGTAGGATAGTCATCCGGGATGTTTATTATCGTCGCCCATGCGGTAATAAAGGTAATAGCAACGAATGCCGGCACAAAAACTAAAGTCCTTCTCATAGTATCCTCCCTGAGAGGTATTTTCCCCGATGCCGTTCGCTGATGAAAACTACACCAATTTTTCTTTAATATATAATCGATGCTATGAAGGTGTCAAGGATAATTTGTGCATCGCCAAGTAGAAGTAGCCAAGGCAATTGGATCGGAGAAGGCTTACTCAGAGCCTTTCCGTCAGCGAGAATACAGGACGAGCTCCCCTTAATCTTTACTTTAGAAGCAGCATCCTCCTCGTAATGACATCATCTCCCGATGTCAGACGATAGAAGTAAGCTCCCGATGATATAGATTTATTATTGAGATTATCCCCGTTCCAGACAAATAAATGTTCTCCTGCACCGAGTACCCTGTCTGCCAATTTATTCACCAGCCGACCCCGTATATCGAAAACCTCAAGCCTGGTTTTGGCTGTTTTTGGCAGGTAGATTCTTATTTTTGTCGATGAATTGAAAGGATTCGGATAAGCCTGAAACAGCTCTGCCTGGCGCGGCTTTGTCGGCTCATCTCCTGTTCCTAATTCATTTAGAATATCCTCGAGCGCCTCGATGAAATCCACCATTTCCTCCATGAGCCCGGTGGAAACGCGAAGATGATGCTGCATGCCCCAGCCATTGCGAACATAGATGTTTCTCGACGCCAGCTGGGCAGTGACCGAGCCGGCATCACGGCCGACATCCACCATGAAGAAATTGGTCTCCGACGGAATATATGAAAGACCCATACGGTCGAATTCCCCGAAACAGTATTCCTTGGTTTGATTCGCCAGATCGATGGTGTCTGTCATATGTTGTTGAGAATCCAACGATGCCTTGGCAGCTTCCAGGGACGGCCGTGAGACGGTAGCATACAACTGAAAAGAACGCATCGCGCTTAAAGCCTCCTGGAGTCCAATGGCATAACCGATGCGGGCTCCGGCCAGCCCAAAGACCTTGCTGAAAGTACGAACCACCACAACGTTTTTGCCGGACCGCACTAAATCTATGGCCGAAGGATAATCGTTAACGGTGATATAGTGGTAATAAGCTTCATCTATTATAGTCACTACCTCCTCCGGCAAATCGTCGACAAAATCGGATAATTCCGATGGATCGATGATAGTTGCCGTGGGATTGTTGGGATTGGTGATACAAACCGCGGAAGTGTCCGAATCAACGCTTTCCCTCATGGCCTGGAGGTTCACGCGATGATTGTCGTCGAGATCGACATACCTTGCAACGGCCCCGAAGAACTGGCAATCGGCCGGGAACTGGCCGTAGGACGGGTTGGGAACGACCACGTTGGAGCCGGGTTCGCTGAATGCCATGGCGCAGAGTCGAAGAATCTCCGTGCCTCCGGCGCCGCAGATGATTTTATCGGCCCCTATATCGAATCGTGATGCTAACTGCGCCGCCAGAGATTCTGCAAACCAGTCCGGATAGCGGTGAGCCATCTCAGCTTCGCTCTGTATGGCCTGGATAGCCTCCGGGGATGGCCCCAATGGATTTTCATTAAAACAGAGGCGGCCCACATAATCGGTGATCATTCCCTGATCAGGCACACTGTCCGCTATCGCCTTTCGGTCGAGGCCCAACAGAGCCACTGCCGTGGCCCCGGTTATCGTCCCGATAAACCCTCGCCGCGAGATCCCGTTAAAAATTTCATTCATATCCGGCCTCCCCGGAATCGATCTCATGTTTTCCAAAAACAATGCGCCAGGCAAAGCATATCTCTGCTCATAGTGCATGGAGGTTTGCCCATCCAGGCGTTATGATCCGACCTCCAACGAGACATACCCCACCCCTGTAGAATAATACAGGTAGATGAATTATATGTCAAGTGAAATTCACTTAACGATGATTCTAATTTCAACTTGACAACAGTTAACGTTAGGATAAATTAGACCTTGCTTTCGAGGGTGTCTATCCGACAATGAGGATAGATGGCGGCGTAGCTCAGCTGGTTAGAGCAGAGGAATCATAATCCTCGTGTCCGGGGTTCGAGTCCCTGCGCCGCTACTTGTGTTCAAGTAGTTACAGGGATTTATAGAAGACACACTAATACCCGCGTCAACATTAGGATATATGAAAAGGTCGCTCGTGGAGTGTGTTGACAATAAGTTTCCTTGCCCGATTTATGGGAGGGCCAGGTCAAGGTTGCATCAATTATGGGAGAAAATCTTTCTTTACCATCGTTGAATCATCCTTGGGATTCTCAGCTGATACTTAGAAATCAAAACGAACCGATAAATAGACATTATCATTCTTGTCAAATTGCGCCAAGAAGGTTGTATTCTTCTCTCCACCAAAGATATTTGCGCCCAATGCAACGTTGAAATTGTCAGAAAGCTTGTAAGACGTTTGTGGCTGGATTAAGTAGTCGTTATCCGTTTGCTCATAGAAAGTGAACAGGGATAGCCTCCATGTCTGATGTTTTAGCAATTGCTCCAGGCGCAAGGTAACAGTGTCACGATACTCTTTCTGGGCTGGAAATCCCGCTGGAAGAAACCTATTATAAACGGTGTAATTGCCCATGATTTCCCCGTAGTATTGGATGCCGACAGTGAAATCTTCCCAAAACTGTCGTTGATATCCCAATAGAAAGCGCACCTGCGAGTTTGGTATAGTGGGATCGATGCCATTTTCATCTTCGCTGGAAGAATAATATCCAGTTTCAAAACTCAGAATGCCCCTCAATGCGTTCCCCTGGGCGCTCAATCCATAGACAGCTAGTTCGGGATAGAAGGAGATCGCTGTGGCGGGAGCACCGAAGTCATCCGGCCTCATGCTCGGCGTTCCCCAGAAACCATTGTAAGCATAGATTGAGATATCGAAGTTCATAATCTTACGGTATAAGCGCCAGGCAAGTT
The DNA here is from genome assembly GCA_965541585.1 of uncultured bacterium. GTDB lineage: Bacteria > Zixibacteria > MSB-5A5 > UBA10806 > UBA10806 > CBDVBL01. The sequence continues at coordinate 8,742 of CBEUCH010000004.1, forward strand.
CTGTATTATTATATGTGGCCTCAGGTTTCGTTTCCTCGCGGGACTGAACATCCTCGAAGGGATCGTAAATAAAGAAATTTCGGGAGCTGGGGACGATGTCCGGCTGGAAGAAAGGAATAATCAACAATTCCGTATTAACTGCCCTTGAGGAAAACCGAACACGAAACCCGTCTGCCCCTATCTTGAGATACTCAAGAGGCCTACCCGAGAAGAACGACATCCAGTCTTTTGGGAAAACATCGTTAATGAAAAGCAGGTCGCCGACGCCCCAAGTTGCGATCTGGCGCCCGAGACGAAAATCAAAAGCACCCTCGGTGTAGTCAACATAAGCTTCACGCAGATCGATTTCGAATTCTCCGGTGATAGCGTCATGAAAGAAATCACCCTTGATCCGCGCTGAAGCTTCGATGTACTCTGACCAGGCGTAGATATCCAGCCGAAGCCGCTCTTCGGCGAGAAGGAAATCACTCCCTCCATTGCCGTCAGGCCGCAGACCAGTAGTCCGACCGGAGAAGTTTCCCAATAGAAACCCGTTGATTGCGACGTTCTTTTCGGCCCCGGCCGAGGCGACAGCTACAGATAATATCAAAGTAGTCAGAGCAAGCAATTCCACCCCTCTACTATTGATTGTCATCCTCATCTATCTCGGAGCCATGATTTCATTAACTTAAATTGCCTGAAACTTAGCGGATCCAGGCACGCGGCGGGCGTCTCATGCGACGTTCGCTGAAGTCTTTGTCCTCCAGGCCCAGGTTGTATACGACCGACTCGTATATAACTTCCGTCCGGTGTCCGGTTTTAACATTTTTCATGGTGCGCTTTGTCACAGTAGTAATGGTCTTATCCCCACCGCCTTCACCAACGGTAATTTCTTCGACTTTGTCAGCTGTGAAGACGCGGAAAAGTTCGTCCTGGGCATCGAAGTACTCTTCCCTTAATGGAAGGAGTGTCTCCTTTGCGATCCAGGAAAATCGCCTGACATAATCCACGGATGCCTTTGGAGTACTTTGTATCACATAGCAGTCATTTTCTCCAAGCTTTTCCTCACGAAGGAGCGTGTGCGTGTCTGACTCCAGGTCGCGACCTGAAACATCCTCGTAGGTGAAGTCCGATCCCACAAAGCTGGAGCGTTTGTCATCAGCCGCAATGCGGCGGATTAAGTCGATAGCCGGAATGAATATCCAGCGGTCATCCTCCCGGGCGGGATACTTCCAGACCATAAATGTCATCTGGCGGATGTCGCCGGGCTCGTGAAAATACATGAAATATTTCTGGTTACTGTCCTTCGCTTCGTTTCTTCGCAGCATCGTCATAACTCGAATTCTTTTGCCGCCATTTTTGTCTATAAGTTCCATGGTAACACTGGTTTTCATGTCGTTACCCTGATAATAGAACGCGCGCTGAGACTGCTCCATAATCTGGGTGGCGGTGAATTGTACATTCTCCGCGGATGGAGTTTGGCCGGAAGCCAATCCCCAGGACAGTAGAGCCCAATATGCAAGAGCAAAGGATAATCGTCTCATTAGACAACCCCTTTCTTGATAGCTTCTATTTCTTCTTCACAGCTTTTCAGATTGCACATTCTAAGTATCGATTTCATTGGGCACCAGTTCGAGAAGGCAGATTGCAGCAGATTAAAACCAACGATCGCGGTGAACAAGAGCCACCAGGGAGAATGATAGTGGGCGAGGGCAACGGAAATCAGCACGAAGCTTCCTGCCACGCCCCTAAGGGCTTTCTCCAATTTCATAATTCACCTCCTTTCAAAATGCGCGTCCCGGCAAAGCGCAACGCTGCCGGGAGTAAAAACAGCGTTGATAGTGTACTAAATATCATGAGAAGGGCAAAGAAAAAACCCACAGTTACGTAAGGTGTCAGGGACGAGGCAAGCAGCGGTAGAAATCCCAGGGAAATCACGATGGCGTTACGCGCGATGGCGCGTCCGGGCTCGCCGAACATATAACGATTTGTTTCTTCCAGGCTTCCCGAGTTAGCATAATGCATCCGGAAACGCTGGAGGAAATGGATAGCAAAATCGATTCCCAGGCCCAGAGAAAGAGAGGAGCAAACTGCTATGGGCATATCGTAGTCTTTGCCTACCCACCCCACTAATCCATAGGTCAGCAATATGGCTATGGAGAGAGGTATCATTGAAAGAACACCTAAGACCAAGGAACGGAACTGAATCAACATAAGGAGGAATACTACGGCGAAGCTTCCCAGGATCGCTTTCAGCATTCCGAAAACCATGAGGTCCTGCCACACCTTATTGATATATGTGAGACCCGACCAGCTTAACGTGATACCATCAGGCGGAGGATTAATATTCACGAAGCCAGCGAGCCGGTCTTCCACATCCTGCATCTGCTGGTTGTCGCCTCCCTTCATCTGCACCCAGATATTGGCCTGTTGTGATTTACGATCAAGGAAAATGTCAAGGTCGTTCGGGTCTCCTGAAGATTGGAACAAGAAGAGGAATTGCCCCACAGCCTCCCTGGAATCCGGTACCCGATTGTATCTTTCATCATTGTCGTGTAAAACAAAGTTGATTCGCTTGACGATGTCTGCGACCGAGGATGTCTTTCCTATCAGTGGATCATCTTCCAGATATGCTTGTACGCGGTCAAGATAGGAAACGACTTCCGGCTTTTTGATTATCTCCGGTTCATCTCCTTCTATCACCAGGTAGGCCATGTAGGTGCCGCCAAAAAGACGGTTCATGACGACATCCGCCACCCGCATGGGGTGTCCTTTTTTGAACCATTTGACCGGGTTATCGTTTATCTGAATTTGCCGCACTCCGAGGATTCCCATAATAAGCGCCAATAGACCGAGGATAAGTACTACTCGGGCACGAGAAAAGGTGAACCGGGCAATTAGTTGCAGGAATCGGTCGATAATAGATGAGCGACGACTTTCTTTTTGCAGAAGAACTTTCTTCAGTTTTTCGTCGCTCATAAGGCTGATAACTGCAGGAACTACGGTCATAGAGAGGAACCAGGCAACCATAATGCCGAATGCTACAAAGAGTCCAAATACGCGCACCGGGGGGATGTTTGCCAACGCAAGTGAGGCAAACCCAATAGCGGAGGTCAGCGATGTATAAAACATGGGCCGATAAAGGGGGCCTTTGCATTCCAACATAGCCTGGCGCTTGTCCCTGATGATACGGTATCGATCGAAGAAAGCGCTCAACACATGCACATCGTCCAGGATAGCGATCGGCATAAGGAAAACGGGGATCATTGAGCTCATTATGTGAACTGTATTCCCGGTGCCAATCAAAAGTCCCATGGCCCAGATAACTGAAAACATAGCGGTCATGGCGACCGGCACCAAAAAACCAACGCTGCGGAAGAGCAAAAACACAAGTAGTAAAATAACCATGAAAGCCAGAGGTGCTACTAATGCCATCTGGAGGAACATCTGGTGGCCAAAGGTGTCTTCTGCGACAGGCAGACCAGCCAGATGATAGGTTTGATTTGGAAGAAGTTCACGCTTTAAAATAGTCTCGATCTCGGCGGCGATTCGGTAGCTCATATCCTTCTGTTGAATCGGGATGTAAAGGGCCAGAGCCTTACCATCGGCCGACGCGATCTTCTCATGTAAAAAAGGATTATCGGCAATGTCTCGCTGGAGTTGTTCGATGGCCTCCGGGGTTCGAGGAACATCTCTCATTACCGGGTGAATATCGAGAAATCCTCCCGAGGATTTCACATTATTTGTGGTGGTTATACTCACCACATCCTCGATAATCACTCCCTTGATCTTAATGACTTCCGATATAATCCGTGCCACCCGTTCCAGCGATTCAGAACGGAAAATACCGTTCTCGTCGACGATCCCCACAACGATCAGGTCGTGGATACCAAATTCCTCTTTGACACGGTCATAAAGAACACGGTCGATCTGATCGGGCTCGAGCATATTTTCAGGATCGGTGTCGATTTTGATACGCCCGAACTGAAGACCCAGCAATACTGTAATTAGAATCGCCAACGCGATCACAGTTTTTGGACGATCCAGGGCGAATATAGTAAGTTTTTCAATGGGAAATCTTTTCATTGACAACCTTCGTTTTCCTCAACGGTTTGGGGAGTCTTGTTGTTGTTTCATTCAGCAGTTCACAGTATTGGCTTTATCACCCGACATGGCCGATCGCACCATTGGGCATGTCCCGCCCCCAATAGTTATACGACATTTTATGTAAGTCTTGCCATAGCAAAAGTCAAGTTTGTTTGAGGTTGGAGGGATTCAGGTGCGGGAGCCACATCCTGGGGCGCCGGGCAGCCTCGACAACAATAAGACAACAACGAGTTGTATATCGTCGGCGAAGCCAGACGAGGATATCATTGAGCGACATTGTCTTTAGTGCTGATTTTGAGTTGATTTATTGACAGCGGTCTCTTATTATTTTACCGGTTCTGTTAAAAAGGTTTTGACGACGTACACCGTGGAAAGGAAGCAAATGGGATTAGATCTGAACACATTAAACAGGACTACGCACAATAAACTCGCGGGCGTCATTCGGATAATTATAGGCGGCATGTTTGTGATGACCGGCATTATGAAGCTGGTAGTACCATCACTGGGTATTGCGTTTGCAGGGCAATTGCAATCGGCGAACATTCCGTTTCATGGGTTCAATATGTGGTTTGTTCCCAGCATGGAGATGTTCGTTGGAGTGCTTTTGTCCGCAGGACTGATGTCTCGCCTCGGGGCACTTGTGGTTATTGGTTTGATGGCTGTGGCGACGTACGTCCATTTGGTTGTTGATGACCCCACCCTTTTTCCACTTCAGCCAGAACTGCCGATCGTTCCAATAGTGGTGATCGTCCTAAGTGTCTACTTATTGATCGTTGGCGGCGGTGCCTGGAGCAGAGACTTGCGGAATTCATAGAACACGTAAGCTTCCCTGCACCAGGGATCTCACGCTTGATCACGAACTTCGGCATTCTGTTTCTCCTTTTCTTTGAAAGCTTTGGTTATTAATGGAACTCCACCAACAGATCAAGAGGCTACAAATATAACCACCCCAACGAATGCAGTCAATAATAATATAGACTACAAAAGTCCACAATAGACTGTCAGCTTGTGTGACCAAGTTGTGTTGTCCTGCCCCCAATAGTTGTACCACATTTTAAGTTAGTCCTGCCATAGCGAAAGTCAAGTTTGATTGAAGTTGGATGGTTTCAGGTGGGGGAGATGTATCCTGGGCGCCGAGTAGCCGCGACAACAACGAGTGGTATATCTGTGGTGCTTTCTGGTGTTCTCTGGTGTCGAAAAGTGTAGGTCGGATTCGGTGTAATTCCTTGCGAGCCGGCGCAATAGACCTTCTTTCAAGGACTTACGGCGATTCATAGGAGACACGATTTGGGCTGCGGTAACAATACGGTAACATTGTGAAGGAAAAAAAGACTGCTCCTGTTTCCCCAAACTATTAAAATTTTCGCAAAAAAATCCCATTTTATACTTGACAAGATAAATTTTAAAAGTATATTATTGCAGTAGTAATTATAATGAATTACAACAACACTACAGGAGTTAGTGTGGACAATGCCATCACTATCAGAAGGCTTAGAGAATTAGGCTTAACCGACCATGAATCAAGAAGTTATTTGTCTCTATTGAAAAAAGATGTTTTGACAGTTTCTGAAATCTCAAGGTTAGCGGGAATTCCTCGTGCCAACACTTATGAGGCCCTCGAGAAATTATTGGATAAAGGGTTATGTATATCGAAACCCGGGAAAGTAAAAAAATATTCTGCTGCCGGTCCATCAAGTCTTGAAGAGAAAGTTCTTCCGGAGTTTGACAATAAAGCAGAAATAGAGATGCAAGCTTTATTGACTAAAAGGAAAGCTATCCATGAGAATGTTGGAATTTTGGTAAAGGAATTGACTCCTCTTTATAGAAATAGTCGCAATGAAGACACCCCCCTCGATTACATCGAGATCATGAAAAACCCGCATCAGATTCATAAAAGGTTCATAGAGTTGGTGGGCAAAGCTAAAGAGGAGATACTTGCTTTCGTAAGACCTCCTTATTCCGGCCCCAGGAAAAAGCTTGAAGAGCAAAACGAGCAGCAGACAACTTTGCTCCGTGGGGGGTTAATTATTAAGGCCATTTATGAGATTCCCCGAGACAAGGAAGAAATGGAATGGCGGTATAAAATTATAGACAGAATGAGCAAGCGTGGGGAAGAGTCGCGCGTTTCTAAAAGCCTACCGATGAAAATGTTTGTCTTTGATGAGAAAATCGCCATGTATGCGTTAGAGGATCCTATTTCCGGGGAGACATTTCTTACCATGCAGGTTGTCGAGCACCGCGCTTTGGCCAAAAGCCTTAAGATGCTTTTTTATCATATATGGGAGCAGGCCGAAGATTACCATATTCTGAAGGATTTATTGAAAAAAATGTAATTAGGAATTAAAAAAATGAACCGCCAAGAGTGAAGTCTTGACGGCCCGGCAAATGGGTCCCTTATGCTACGACGCTTAAAAGAAACCCGGCAACATCTTGAGTATCTTCTATAGGGATGTCAAGAAGAAATTAAAATAAACTCACATGTTAAGATGGAAAATCAGGCAAGGCATATGCGGTAAATTACGTATGGAAGTGTTAATTAAAGACACATAACTTAAAAAATGTAAAGAAATTTAACTCCAAAGCATTAATAGAGGAGAGGCGATGAGAAAAACTTTATTGTTAACGGCAGTTATTATACTGGTGGCAGGCATAATGATTGCCTGGGCCGGTAAGGAAGATGGAGTTAAATCATCAAAAAAAGGTATTCCAACAGATGAACTTATCACAAACATAGCTCCGGATCAGGTATTACAGACTAAAATAGCTGCCGAAGAAGCCAAACTTTACGAAAAAGAACAAGCTGAATCAGCCCGGAAAGAAGCGCTTCTGGCCACTGAACCCAAACGTGTGGGTGTGTCTGCTTCTAATGTTGATCCTGATCCATCGGCAAGGCTTTCCGACCAGGAAAAGCCGGCCAATGAGGCCGAGGCAACGAAATCCGGCGGTGAGCCCCCGGTTATTCTGGATACCGAGGTTGTTGAGTGCCCTGAAGGCGCGACTCCCGAAGGTGAAGGCTGCGGTAATGACACCAACGGCGGCTGCAACTCCAATCCTCCGGCATTTGGTTCGATTGATTGCGGGGAGACAATCTGCGGCTCCGCTTTTGCAACCGGTTCTCTCAGAGATACCGACTGGTACAGGGTCAACATTACCGAACCGCGATATATCACAATCACCGCTTGCGCCGATTTCCCGTTTTTGTTTGGCACGATTTGGCAAACCGGTCCCGATGATTGCGATGACTTGAGCTCTGTAGAACCTTTCGCCTACGGCGAGGCCGGTGATACTGTCAGTATAACTACGGCTCAACCTTTGTTTCCAGGGTGGCCAACTTTCGTATTTGTTGCTCCAGAAAGTTGGAGTCTCATTTCTCCATGTGATCAGGGCGACACCACTTACTGGGTGTCGGTAACATGTGAGACGACGGATCCAGGCGCCTGCTGTTACGTTAACCCCGATCCGACCTGTGACAACCTGAGCCATGTTGACTGTGACGCTCTTGGAGGACTGTGGACTGAAGGCACCGACTGCGCTTCATTTGAATGTCCGCCTCCCCCGGCTAACGACCTCTGCGTAAATGCCCAGGAGGTTGGGATTCCGTCATCGACTCCGGGTACTACAATTCTGGCAACCGGCGATGACACTGAACTTTGCGGAACCGATGGTAACTCTTATCCGGGCGTATGGTACAGTATCATAGGCAACGGCAAAGAAGTTACCATTTCGACATGTAATACTGGTATGGACTGGGATACCAAGATTCAGGTCTGGTGTCATGACTGTGATTATCCGGTTTGTGTCGGCGGTAATGATGATGACTGTATCGCCTATTCTTACGCAAGTACTGTTACTTTTTGTACGGAAAGAAATGTAGAGTATTTGATTCTGGTTTACCCGTATGAGATTAATTCCGGCGGCGACTTCACGCTTGATATCACAAGGGGGCAGAATTGCTCAAACCCGCCTGATTGCTCCACGCCTCTTGGCGCTTGCTGCTATGGTGATAGGCTTAATCCCTTCTGTGACGATGCTTCCGGAGCAGGAATATCCGAAGAGGAATGTTATACTCAGCATACCGATGTATTAAGCTGGACCGAAGGCGCGTTGTGCTCTGATCAGCCGACACCTTGCCCGCCAGCTTGTACCGTCGAGTGCCCGGTTAATAGTACCCCCGAGGCTGAGGCTTGCGGGCAGAACCTAAACGACGGCTGCAACGCCGATCCATACCCACCATATCCGGAATCATTCGAGCTGATAGCTTGCGAAGATACCATCTGTGGTACTGCGAGGTCAAGTTCGTCTAGTAGAGACACCGACTGGTATAGAATTACGACCGACACCAGCAAAATTATTACGATTACCGCTGCGGCCGAATTCCCTCTGCGGGTAGCCTTTTTCTATCAAATCGATTCTGTCAACTGTACCAACCTTTCATTCATATACCAGGACGTCGATGAATGCGATACCAATATTGTAGAATATGAGGTTCCGGGTTCTGGTGAATACTGGGTTTGGATTGGCCCGAGCGGCTATTATGATACGCCCTGCGACGAAACCGGCGAATATTTTGTCGACTACTGGTTTACCGTAGACTGTGAAGATCCGCCACTGGGCGCTTGCTGTGATGACCAGACAAGTAATTGTACTGATAACATTTCAGAACTTGACTGTCAGGCTCCATTACGCTGGACTGTCAACACGATTTGCGCAGACCTGCCGCGCGAATGCGGCTTTGTTTTCTGTGAAGATGCAATCTACTCCAACGGCGAACCTGCACAGCCCACTAGTTGGGACTACTCCCAATGTGACCCTTGGCGTCTGCCGCCTTATGCGCCTCTGAATGCCGCTAGAGCTGATGACTTCGAACTCCAGGGAACCGATTCTGTTACGATCACCGGTATAGCCTCATGGGTTAAATTTTATCGTCCCGGGCATCCCGATAGTATCCATACTCCCGCGGATTTCGGCGGTATTAATGTAACCATCTATGCAACCGACCCCGTTGATGGCGCTCCTGGCGGGCAACCATTAGATTCGGCACATTATGATTGTTCTCATCTGGACAACATGGGAGGCGCCGGTATTATCGATACGGTATATCTCGCGCAGGGCGAATATACTTATACCGATCAGTCAGCCATTTACGGTTTTGATACCTCCTTCGGTACCGGCTGCTGGAGGCTTGAACTGCCAGTGAACATCACTGTAAATACGAATACCAAGTACTGGCTGGAAGTCCAACCCGTAATGTCCTTCGACCTTTCTGGTTATACCGGCACGCTTCCTTCTGTCGAGCAGCATGGCGATTTATCAATGATGATATATCCGCTATGGAATATAAATGATTGGACAACAATGGAAGTTGATAATGCGTTCTGCCTCTTTGCCGACCCGGTTCCGGATTCCGGCGCATGTTGCTTAACCGATAGTACTTGTCAGGAAATGACCGAAGCAGATTGCATATCGGGCGGTCATGTTTGGCTGGGCGCTGAGACCGTCTGCCTTGGAGATAACAACGGCAACGGAATTGATGATGCATGTGAATTGCAGGAAATCCCCACCCTCTCCGAATGGGGTGTGATCATCCTGGCGCTGTTGCTGTTGGCTTCGGGCACGGTTGCGGTAATTCGCAGACGTAGAGTCGTTGCTATTAGCAAATAGCATCACCGAAAGAATTTTTATTCAAAGGAGGTCTTCGGGCCTCCTTAAATATTTGCACCGCGACAACAATACGATAACATGAAAAGGCTGCTCGGGGAGTATGTTGACAATAAATTTCCTTGACCGATTTAAGGGACAGGTCAGTAGGTTACCCAGTCGTCAACGTAATGCCGAGGGTAGACGATACACCCATAGGCCATCTTCGGTGGCGCCCAAATATATGTTTTCGTCATCGGTAGCAAGCCCGACGTAATCGCCAACCCAATACTGCGCCGGTGGAAACGATTCCCGTACGATAACCTCAGGTCGAGTTGGATCAGTAACATCAAGAACCAGGATGTCGCCCGTATAGACAACCACATGATTATTATGCGCTACGATTGAAAGGTCCCAGATATTGCGACGTTCAAAGTCCAGTTGGCTCAATACGCGTGGGATTTTCATATCTCGCAGATCAATTACCGTAAAAGTACATTGGCCATAGTAAGGATTACCAGATGCACTCTCCATATTCATAACGTCTCGGCTGATAACATACGCGAAATCGCCCTTGTCCGACAGCGCGAGGCGGGTTGTTCGCCCCATTGAACTGATTTCTAACGCTGCGCTGTCACCAGGCTGACTCAGAATGATTGGCTCAGCAGGTTTGCTTATGTCTAGTATTGTCAGCATTCCACTGGGGTGAGCAGCTATGATGTGATTATGAAGAAGGGCAACATCAGTCACCGCCTGGCCGAGGTCGAGTAGTGCCACGGCATGCGGTTCACTTGGGTCAGATACATTCACAATCTCAATTCCACCCCCTGAAGTTGGCAACCACCAGTAAGAAGCCTCTCTGTAACCCAATACAGCATATGCAGGCGTAAGAGCGATTGCATGCACCAACCCGTGGGGAGCGAATCGCCCCAGCACCGTGGGGTCAGCTGGATTGCTGATATCCAGCAGTTCTGACGGGAGTGTTTCATAGGACATAAACATGCATGAATTGCTGACTGCTGCAACGACGTTAGACTGCCAGTCTTCCAGACCCGTTGAAGAAGCGGCTTGATATCGAGCCAATCGCTGCGGTGCTTGTGGTTTAGATACATCATAGATTAGAAAACCGCCGCCGACCTGAGTCAGAATGGCCAGGCTGTCTTGCAGCAGCACATCACCGACCCAGCCGCCTTCGAAGTTCCACTGGCCTACTAATCGAGGAGCTTTTGGATCGGAAACGTCAAATATGGGGGACGGACCACCGTCACCTGCTACAAACAGGTGGTCGTCTACAAGGGTCATACCCAGGCCCGCAGCCCAGAGATCATCGATAGTATATGTGGAAGCGAGCTTTGGCTCGCGGGGGTTTGAGACATCAAATGTGGCCAGGTCCACTTCACCCTTGAACGTGGCATAGATGGCACCTTCGTGAACAATGAGATCTATCGGTATTAGCAGCCGGGGATCATAGCACTCTCCCAAAAGTTCTGGCTCGTCCTTCTCATGCGTGCGGTATACGACAAGTCCCTGTTGGGATCGCGGTCGCCGCTGGAGAAAGAAGAGTTTGTCATCAACTACCCCAAGAGCTGCAAAGTTTTTGCCTTCAGGGAGTAGTATCGTGCGCTTGATAGACGGCTTGTCTGGTATGCGAGCATCTATTAAAAAGAGGTGGTTTCGAGGATTTACACTCACAAGCGCCACGATGTGTTCCCCCATGCGGGCGATCCCTCCTACCAGACGTTGTGCAACCTGAATGCCAAGATCTACACTTCCTATCGCTTGAGGGTGCCCAGGTTTTGCAAGATCCAAGACTTCAAAAACCAGGGTAGTATTATCTAGGGGATTAAGAGACGTAGAATCATTTTCTGAAGGACGTATGACGTAGGCAAGCTTGCCCTCGATCTCCAAGCCGTTAGGGCCTATGCCAGCGAGGTCGGATAATGTGGCAACCTTGACAGGCTGAGTCGGTCTGGAGATATCAATTACAGCAAGGGGCTGGCCAAGCCAACCTGTGAGGTAGAGATAGGGATAGTATAGAGCTAACCGCAACATTGGTTGCTGTAATTCTAGTGCAGCAATCTCACGAACGACCATGGGATCACTCACGTCCAGCACACGCAGGATACCGCGCTCTAAAGCATAGGCATAGGGTGGGACGACCTCAATGTCATAGACCGCAGACACACGGGCGCGGCTTACTAGATCGATTGCTTCGCCGGGCTGTGCGAGCATGAGGAATACCGACACTACTGCAATGGCTAACAAATACGTCAAAGATTTACATTTCATTTAACACCTCCATTACCAGGAAAAGTACCAAAGCGCTATGGTATGTCAAGAAGAAAGCCATTGGAGGTTTTATTGTAACCCGTCAGAGTCTACCGTGCCAAAGGGAATTTGAATTAAAAGAAATATCCTCCCCCGTCAACAATACGATAATATGAAAAGGCGGCTCGGGGAGTGTGTCGACAATGAATTTCCTTGACCGATTTGTGGGGGGCAGGACAAGCAAAAGTCAAGTTGTCATTTGGCTGGTTCGTCTGAGTATCATTGACGCATCATGTAAGATATATTAATTTTACAGCCTGATGCTGATCAGATCTGCAGATTCAGGTGACGTCGAGCGTATTGCGAATATTCATGTCAATTCGTGGCGTGACACCTATAAAGGTCTAATTGCCAACCCAATCCTCCAGAAGCTTGATGTTAGCGCCTTCATGGCCCGCTGGCTTATCGTCTTGAGCTCAGGTAATCGGGAGCTTTTCGTCCTGGAATCTGAATTGAGCCTTCTCGGTTTCTATCATATTGCGGCATGTCGAGATGATGATATCGATCCTCGAAATACGGGAGAAATCACAGCGATTTATATCGATGCATCAGTACGTCGGCAGGGTTATGGTCGGATACTCTGTGAGCACGCACTTCAGGAGCTTTTGATGGGCAGGTTCAAGCAGGCACTACTCTGGGTTTTTCGAGATAATGTTGACGCAAGGCGTTTCTATGAAGCGTTGGGTTTCTTGCCGGATGGCGCGGAGAAAATGCTTGAAAAGTTTCAGGTAAAGGGCATGAGATATCGGAAACAACTGTAAAGGCCTATGTCTTTCCCCCAATGGTTGTACAACATTTTAAGCTAGTCCTGCCATAGCGAAAGTCACGTTTCTTTGTGGTTGGATGGATTAGGATGGTGATGGGCAGTGATCGGCTTCAGAGCCTTTCGGAATTTTATGGGATAGATTAAGATAGGTTTTGGCCGCGAAGACGGCCCACGGCTGCAACCAGGATCTCGATAAAAAGTCCTTGACATACCTTCAGGCCATGCTCTTTTTAAGCCAGGTTTCCCATCCCCCCGGGAATGTTTTTGAAATACCGGCCATTGTTAGGCCGGCCATCTAAGACTGTTTGACTTGAGAATCTTAAGAACAGAATAAGGATTCGCGATATTGCCGGATTTACTTGTGACAACAGTTGAAATGGATGAAGGCCTTCTGTGGAGGCGTGCCCCTGATGAGTTCTTTTGGTCTCAAGTCGCCTACGTGGCTGGTAAGAACCAACCTAAAGAGATATTAGGGCATTGACAGAATTTGTCAGCCCTATTGGGAGATTTTGGATATGGCAGATAAAGTTTTTCTTGTTCACGGCTGGTCGGTTACTGAAACCACCACCTACCAGGCGCTGCACCTGAAACTTGCCGAGGCCGGTTTTGAGCTGCGCGAGATTTTCCTCGGTAAGTATGTATCTCTCGATGACCACGTGGAGGTCAAGGATATAGCCGCGGCTATGCACCGGGCCATGGAAGAACACCTCAAGAAGACGCCCTGGACAGACAGGTTTCACATCATAACACATAGCACCGGAGCCCTTGTCACGAAAGAATGGATAGTCAGGCATTACGTTGGCAGGTACGCTGAGAAGAAGCCATTGCAAAACGTCATCTTTCTTGCCGGGCCGCACTTTGGCTCTCGTCTCGCTCATCATGGACGTTCGATGTTGGCCCATGCCGCCTACCTCGGACCTACCGGGAGAAAAATCCTGACATCGCTGGAACTTGGCAGCATCTTTTCCTGGGAAAACAATGGTGCCTGGCTCGACACCGGCAACTGGCGGAAGAAGGGGATTCGACCGTACTGTTTGATTGGCGATCGTGTAGAGAGAAACTACTTTAAGTCAAAAATCTTCCCTGCATCCTACGAGCGAGGTTCGGACATGGTAGTCAGAGTGGCGGCGGCCAATCTGAATTTCAGGCGGTATGAACTCAACGCAGAAACCGGCAAGATGCGGCTGGTTGGAGAAACTAGCGGCATTCCCTTCGCCGCACTAAAAGACTATGTCCATTCGGGTGATAAACGAGGTATCATGAAATGTATCACATCCCGAGCTCGTCCTGACCAGGCAAAATACCTGAATCTGAACCTGATACTCCAGTGCCTCCGAGTAGTGAGTGGTTCTGATTATGAGAAGATCCGCGGCTTGTGTTCACGGCTCACGTCTGACATCAGACAAACACGCGGGCCGTTCGCCCAACTGGATTTTCGGTTTCGGGACGAGACCGGTGCCCCAATTGATGATTATAGATTTGCTCTAGGAGCCATTGTGGACGGCCAGGAAAAGCTATCCAAAACCGTTGCGCACATTCACAAGAACAAGTTGGATGGCAGCCACCTCACCGCGTTTATCAATCTAAAGGAGTTCGAGCCGAATCTGGTATATTTCATGGTTTTAGATTCCGACAGCGGAACATCTCTTTACCGATACGTACCAGACCCTTTCAAAAGCAAGAAAACGGATCATAGATTGACCGATATAATTCGAGCCGACCAAACCACGCAGATTGACGTTATTTTCGGCCGCCAGCCTCATAGGAATCTTTTTGTCTTTTATAGAGGAGACGATCCTGACCTGCATGTCAGGTGGAATCGCCAAGGCGAAATCACCGAACCCAGGAGCATCCCACCAAAGTAAATGGCGGTTGCGGGGCTCGATTGCTAATGTCAAAATCTTCAGGACAGAATAGGGGGTTAAGCTAAGATACGGTTTTGATTAATTTTGGGATGGTAGGACGTATCAGGTAAAAAAGAGTCAGGAACTCCGGGGGATGCCTATGCACAAGGTCGCATAATATTCGTTAGCAAGAAATTACGGTAATTACTTTCGAAAACAAGGAGGTTTTTATGAATCGCCAAGAGTGGCTAACGCAGCCCCTGATGGGTTTACGGGCCCTGCAGAATGCGCTTTTGATTGCGCTCTTACCGGTCATTATCATGTTTTTGGTGCCAGCGACCGCGTATGCTCAGGCAAGTGAGTATCAGTTAACGCTGAGATCACGGAGTTTCATACCCCAACCGGGAATCGAATCCCTTTTTCGGGACAGTCTGGCCGTTCATATGGAAGGGGGCGAAAAACGGCATGTCTACCTGCAGTTAAATAAGCATCTCACCGCAGGTGAGCGGGCAGTGTTGAAAGCGCAGGGGGTGGAGTTGCTTTCTTACATCGGAGCCTACACCTGGTATGCAGCAATCGCAGGCAGGCAAGCCCTGAACTTCGGCATACCTGACTCGGTTAGCCGCACGCCTATCCTGGGCACGATGCGGTGGGTCGGCGAGATCAGACCGGAAGAAAAAATAGAAACAAAAATACGGCAGGAAGGAGTTGGCGATTATAATCGTCAACCGGATGGTAGGGTTGATGTTGTCGTTGTGTTTTTCTCTGATATTTCCAAGGACTCTTTAAACGCGATAGCTGGGCGATACGGCGAGGTATTACGGGAACCAGGGATGTTGAATGATGTTATAGTTAGACTTAACGAAGCAGATATTGAACGTATTGCCCAACAAGACGTTATACAATGGATAGAAGAGGTTGGACCGCCGGATGAAATTCATAATGACGATTCGCGAAATTGTATTAATGTTGATCCTCTGCAAATCGTACCTTATAACCTCGATGGAACTAATGTTCAAGTTGGAGAATGGGACGGGGGGGAAATTGACGATTCTCACGATGACCTTTTGGGACGCGTTACCATCGTAGAGGCCGTAGGGGTAAGTGACCATGCCACACATGTGGCTGGTACTGTTGGGGGCGATGGCAGCCTTAGCGCAAGTGAGGGGGGTTCAGCCAATCAATGGCGTGGAATGGCCCCCGCCGTAACCTTCTATTCTTATTCATTCGTGTCAGATGATTTGGAACCGGAAGAACATGATGATGCCATTAATTTGAACGGTATTGATCTGTCGCAGAATTCCTGGGGTAGACCTGCCAATTTCGGTGATTATCGTACACGTACGGCAAAATATGATAATATAGTATGTGGCATTTACGGACGAGCGATTCCAATCATATTTTCCGCAGGAAATTCGGGATCGGGTTTCATTACGGTTACGCCACCTGGCGGTACGGCCAAGAATGTTATTGTTGTCGGTAATGTCCTTTCCGATACAAGAGAGATTAGCGGCACCAGTAGCCGGGGACCAACCGACAATGGCCAGATTAAACCCGATATTGTGGCCGCAGGTGATGAATCGGGTGCCCCGAGAATTAAATCAACCCTGCCGACAGATACTTATGGTGAAATGTCCGGCACTTCGATGGCGTCTCCGGCTGTTTCAGGTACGATAGCCCTGATGCTTCAACAATACCGCGATGCTTATTATGGAACCGATGCTCGAGATGATGCGCCCTTACCCTCAACATTTAAGGCGATTTTGTGTCACACAGCAGAGGATTTAACAGATAATCCCGGAGGAGGAGCAGATCTGATAGGTCCTGATTACGTGTATGGCTACGGATTAATTAATGCCGAAGAAGCTGTAAACGCAATCATAAACAGGCGGTTTCTTGAAGGGGCAATTCTATCGCCCAATGATGTGGATATACATACAATTGGCGTGTCGCCCGGAGAAAGCGAATTAAAGATAACCCTGGCGTGGGATGATCCGGCGGGGACACCCGGAGCAATTGATATTTTAGAAAACGATCTGGATCTTCTTTTAATAAGTCCTGACGGATCGACATTTTTTACCCCATGGGATCCGGATCCTGCCAATCCAGCGACACCGGCTGTGCGCAACACATACGTCTCTGAAGCATTAGCCAGCGCAGGACGAGATAATGTAAATGTCCTCGAACAGGTTGCTATAGATGACCCGGATGCTGGTCTTTGGACAATAAAAGTAAAAGCCGGTGATCTCCCGTATTCCCCTCAACGTTATTCGCTCGCGGCTAATTATGTCCTGGACGGAGTTATACCGCATTATCCCTGGTCCATCAGTCTCCATGCCGGCACCGCCGTGCCAAGCGGTTCCTACGCCAATCTCTTCGATCCGGGTTTAAACGTCCTTTTAGATATAGACTATCACTTCTCGCCGAATCTATCTCTTGTCGGTTTGTTCGGGTATAACGATTTCAAATCGAAAATTGCCGGTGTTGACGATAATTACTGGTTGAACCTTTCGTTAAACGCAAGATACACCAGGCCGTTCAGAGGGCCATGGTCTCTATATGTCGGTGCAGGACCCGGTCTGTATATCCCCGAAACGGGTGATAATGAACCGGGCGCCAACGTGGGATTCGGTCTCGATTATAATTATAGTTCGAGAGTACAGTTCGAACTGGGCGTTGACTACCATACGATATTCGATCCTGATATACAGTTTGTGCATAGCCACGCCGGCGTGATCTTCAGATTCTAAATGAGGGAGATTCTACAGGCAGTGTTAATATGCAAAGGATCATTTAGTGTGTGGTTTTGTAATTATAGGAGAAAATGATTCGATTTGGAAATTATAAAGACTTGAAGATTGTTCGACGTCGGGTTGAGATGCAGATACGCAGGAAGGTTTGCACTCTGCTCTTGATCCTTGTTGACATCGACTCTTCGGTCGATTATAGTGCTGTGAAAATGCGTTTTGTAATATCACGTTGGATTGTCGCTGTAAGTAAAACATAATCATCGTTAGAAACAGGAGGTTTAAATGTCAGCACCATTTAGAATTCGTCGATCCGATGCTCGACTGGAGAAAGTATCGGCAAAAAAAAGTGAGGGATTTAAAGATTATCTCGAGCGCCTGATAAAGATGATTCCGGGTGAAGTTATTGGTCTTTATCTGATTGGGAGTGGTTTCATTCCGAAAGATCAACATGCTGGATTACTTATTTGGTCAATTATCTGTCTGATTGGCGTGGTTGCCGTTCGTGCATACGGAACAACCGATTCAGAGGAAAACCTGCCGCCACAATGGAGCGTCGTAATCATTTCGTCAGTAGCGTTTGTGATTTGGATTTATTCGTTTGGAGGGGTGTTTAAACTATACGGCTTGCATGTTCCATATATCGGATCATTACTTGTATTGGCGTGGACATTTTTTGTACCGATTGTCTACAAGGGAACTTACGATTGATGTTACACGGGGCTTAGCGAGTCGAGCAACAAACTGAAAAAAATCATTATGGCAGACGGAAGTATAACCCAAAAATTACGTGATTTCACCGTCCAGATTCGGCACACCAAAACGGATGAAATTGTCGGAACGGGCATTGCCATTTCCCTCGATGGAAGAATTGTAACTTGCGCTCATGTAGTGATGGCGGCCGGCGTTAATCCGCGTTTGGGCAAGCGAATTCCCGGAAACTGGGAAATGGTGGTCAAGAGTATTCTAAAAGGAAAAGCTGACCCACTAATTGAAACTAAAGAGGCTGAAATCGGAGTATTTGTTCCGAAGGCGAAAGGTGAGAAGAAAGAGCGTCGGGCAAAAGTAACCGCCTGTTTCAAAGATCATGATGATGATCTGGTGCTGTTGCAGCTTGTTGGTAAGCCGCCGCCATTGGCGCCCGAGCAAATCCCCGTGCTGGCAAAGGCAGATTTATCAGAAGGCAATCCTTTCAGCAGTTACGGATACTGTCCATTAGGTGCTCGTAAAGCGAGTCGCGCCAGTGGCGAAATTATGGGCGATATAGAAGTCACCAGTGGTGAAAAATTGCAGGCAGATCCCATCCAACTCAGATCTGGTGAAATTGATCACGGCATGAGTGGCGCCGCTGTTCTGGATACAAAGCGAAATTTAATTGTAGGGATTATCGCCGAAACATACTATCCAAAGAACATCAGCAAGCATAGTCAGGTAGGCTGGGCTATCGACGCAAAAGTACTCACTTTTGATCCGCTCAAAGTGCAATTTAATGGCGACGAGTCTCTGCCACTCAGAGAATCGGCAAAGCTATCCAAAGATGTGATGTCACAGGCTGAAAAGTCTATAGTGCGAGATCTCAGTTTGACGGACTATCCTGCTCCGAGTCCATTATCGGAATGGGTCGGACGAGAGGATTTGCTAAAACAATTAAATCAGGATTGGAACGATGCGGATACCAAGGTTGTCGGTTTAATCGGTTTTGGCGGCGAGGGCAAAAGCAGTCTTGCCGGCAAGTGGATTGCCGATCTGCTGAAAGATCCGAAACAGAAAAGGCCGGACGGTTTGTTCTGGTGGTCATTTTACGACCGGCGCAGTGTGGATGAATTCTTTGAAGCTGCCCTGACCTATCTCAGTCGCAAGAACGAAAATTTACTGAAGGACTTTAAAACGCCAAATACCCGGGCCAAACTTATTGCCGGGATGCTCTACAGCGGAGATTACCTGTTTGTGCTCGACGGGCTGGAAGTGATGCAAAAGCAGGAAGGCGACGACTACGGCGAGTTCGGCAGCGATGATTTGCGCCAGTTTTTAGAATATTTCAGCGCACCCGGACATTCCTCGTTTTGTCTGATTACCAGCCGCGCGCCTGTTTTCGATCTGATGGACCACACCACTTTTATCCATCGTGATGTTGATCGTCTCAGCGATGACGAAGGCTGCGCCCTCTTAAAAAAGGTCGGTGTGAAGGGCGCCGAATCCGACCTGAAAAAAGCAGTCGAGCAATGGGACGGACACGCCATAACCCTGAGTTTGATAGGCGCCTATCTCGCCAAAACCCACAACGGCGATATTGCCCACTTAAACGACATCGAACCGCCTACCGCCGACGAGCCACGCTATGAGCGCGTCCATCGCATCCTGCGCCGCTACGACGAACATCTGACCGACGACGAACGCGCCTTTCTACAGCTCTTCAGCGCCTTTCGCACGCCTGTTGAAGAATCTGCTTTTGATAAAGTTTTTCGCACCAAAACTAAAGAAAATGCCCTCAACGCGCCGATTGCCGCCCTCAACGATGCTGAATTTAAAGCCTTGGTCAAGCGTTTGCAAAACTACCGCATGTTGCGCCATGACCCGCAGGAAAACCACTACACCACTCACCCGCTGATACGGGCGCACTACTTTACCCTCCTCAGCCAACGGGCCAGTTCCCAAACCCAAAAGACACACGAGCAGATCAAGGATTACTACCTCTCGGTGGCAGGTGAGGTACCCCATCACCCCACGTTAGAGGATTTGATCCCTCTGATCGAAGTCGTTCATCATGCCTGCCAGGCCGGGGCTTATGATGAGGCTTTTCGCGTTTATTGGGTACGAATTTATCAACTAGATCGTAAAGTATTAATCCATGAATTAGGCGCTTACGAAACTGATTTAGCCCTAGCGACACAATTCTTTTCCGCTGGTGACACATCTCAGGAGCCACAGGTAAGCGATCCGAGATATAAAAGTTACATTCTGAACGACGTCGGTCTCTGCCTGATGAGTCTGGGGCGCCTGAGTGACGCCGTACCATTTTTTGAGAGAATGGTCAAAGGCTATCTAGCCGAAGATGAGCTGGCCTTTGCCAGCGCTGGCTACCGAAATCTGGCGAATCTCTATGCCGATCTGGGTCGACTGGCGGATAGTGGGCAGGCGGCGGGGGAAGCCCTGCAACTCGCCCGTCGTGCGGCGGATAAAAAGACTGAGCTAAATTCGTTAGGTTATCAGGCATGGGCAGCCCATCTGAGCGGTGATCTTGAAACCGCCGGCACTGCTTTCCAGCAAGAGGAAGACATAGAGCGCGAAGTTGATTCAAACAAACTCTATCTGTACAGTCTGAATGGTATCCAACACGCCGATCATCTGCGGCGAATGGGCAAGGCGGATTATGCCCGGCGGGTCACCAAAGCCAATCTGAAGATTTGTGAGAAAGCTCATTGGGCAGATGACATCAGTAAATGTAAACGTGTTTTGGGTGATCTGGAAGCGGATGCGGGCGTTCATGAACGGGCGGGTCAGCATTATGAAAATGCGCTCAAAATTGCTCGGAATATTACAAGGCAAGATGTGCTGATTGAGGCGTTGCTGGCGCGGGGGCGCTGGCAGGCAAAACAAGCGGCACAAACAAAGGAGCATACTTCCTTACAACAGGCTTTCAGTGATCTGAACGAAGCTCTCGGCTATGCCACCAAAGGCGGCTTTCGGATTTATGAGGCTGATATTCGTGTGGCATTGGCCTGGGCGCATCTGGCAGACGAGCAGCAAAAACCCGCCGGCCAGGAAGCCGGCCGTGCCCTGGCCATGAGTGAGGAAATGGATTATTATTGGGGCAAGAAGGACGCGAACGAAATTCTGGCATTAGTCTGAATCCTTACTTCGGGCATGAGCTGAAGAAGAGGTAAACGGCAACCGGGCGCATTGTTCCTGGGAGGGCTGTCAGGTACGGGTGAAGCGATGTTCAGTGGTGCAGGTGATACAATTCAGGGTGAGAGGCGAAAATCCACCGTAACAGTATCTCCGGCCTTCACATCAATCACATCTGACTGCTCCTTCAGCTTCCCATGCCACGTAAGGAGAGTGTACTTGCCCGGCGGTACATCCTCGATAGAGTATTTGCCGTCCGGCCCCGTCAGTGAAAAGAACGGGTTCTGCAGAACAACAATGAACGCGGACATCTCACGGTGGACATTGCATAAGAGAGAGACGACTCCGGTATCGTCAAAAGTAATGTCACGAATACCCCCATAACCCCATGTACCGATATTGAATGGTTTTGTTTTAGACGGTGAGAAAATATTATGATCAAAACTATCACTGTTGGCAAACTGAACCGTGGTCCCGACCAGAATCGGCATTACGTGCGGAACGAAGACCCTGTTGATTTGATCAAGGACCGGCTTTATACTGTCCGGCTTGAAATTCCCCTCTACCTTTTCCAGATATACAATCACATCTCTGGCGTCTCTGATCCCTCTTGCTGATACAGTCCCGGTTATCGTGCATTTTTCGATATTCCGGGCGATCGAGGTTATTGCTTTTCCACTATCAGGGTCGTTGTCGGCCACCGCGTAGCTGCCAAAAGCCATCAAACAGAAGATCAACGTTAATAGTATCATAATGAAATCACTCCTCACTTTTATGGTATTCGCTAATTATCCAATGGTTCCTGTGAGCATCGACGCTGCCTGTAATCCCTTTTACATCGGACAGTCCCGCTGTGAAACTCTTGCAGTCCGATGCCGGACTTCAGAAGGCAAATAAGACATTTAACTTTATCCACTTGAGACTTTCACTGTTATCTGCCTCGACAGTATTTCCCGCGTTATCCGATTTATCTCTATCGATCTTGATGAAGCTCTCAATCGTGAGTCGGACATTCTCGCGAGCCAGCACCGTTACGTTGGGAGAAACCGTAAAATACTTGTCAAGATCGTTGTCATTCTGTTGAGAACTCACACCGCCAAGCCGAAAACCAGCGATCAGCCAGGGATACATGAGGTAATAGGTCTCTCCAAACCATGCCGTACTACTAATTTTTTTTTGATTCTCTGTCCCGGCCAGCATTGCGTTCGGGTTGTTGTCATCACCCGTGATAACGCCTGCATAGAAGTCGAGACGGCTGCGATTCAGGTGCAGATCAATGCCGTACCTGACGAAGTCATTATCTACATTTGTCCGTTGCTCGATCGAATCGGTCGGCGGAATCTGGATCCAGCTAACGTCTTCTCGCGTGTCGCTCCCATAGTAGATGTAGACTCCAGCAGTGATGGAATTGTCCATCCAATATTCCGTCTGTCTGGGTTCGGCCGACTCTTGAGACCGATAGCCGTCAAGCCCCAGCCTGCCAAACTTGATTGCCAGCCTGCTATAGAAGTCCTTCTCGTCCGTTCTATCATCCAGCACTTTGCCTTCACCATTTACAACGCCAATAGCATACTGGTAGCGGTGATTTACGATTCCATTGATTTCGATGCCGGATTGTTGGTCCCTGGGGCGCCACTTGCCGGTGGCTTTGTAATCAAGCGTGGTAGCGTGTTCCAGCATGACCCTCTGATTGTCAACCAGACCTTCTGTAATACCAGGTTCTATTCGGCCTAACCTGATGTTGAAAGCATTCTCAGTACCAACGAGATCGTTTAACTGGAAAAAGAACCGTTTAAGTCCGATGGCATTCTCGCCATGTTCAAACAATACAAACTCCCCGAAAAAAGAAAAGGTCTTGTCAAAGGTGCCGCCGAACAAGAGTTCGAGTTCATGGGGCATGTCAAATTCGATCTGATTGCCGCTCTTCGAAGCGCCATACTCAGTTATAAACCGCTGGTGGACATAGGCCGCGATTGGAAACTCTGCAGGCATCAAGCCCGGCCAGATAGTATTGGGAAAGACTTCCTTCCAGGTTTCTGCACCCAACTCAATCGGATCCTGTTTGATTTGCGCCTTTTCCTGATCTGGCATAAAATACCCGTTTCTTCGAAATGCCTCGCCAAAGGCATTGCGTTTAGGGATAGCCACGTGACATGTAGTACAGGTCGTCTTGTACTTTCTGGCAAACGCCGGGATAGCCGCCGCATCCCTGCAAAACATTATGATTACCAGCACAGCAAAGAGCACAATCGCGCACCGGCCAAAAAGTGCAGTATGATTCATAGTATTGTTTTGCATGAGAACCGCTTTAAGCCGTCGCCCGGTTAATCCCGCGAGCGACCCGGCGAATCGCAAAAATCAAATTGCCTCGTAAAGACTACTATGCCGCAGAGCGATACCATTACTGCCGGTGGGTTAGCTACATCATTCCACACACTATCCAACCCTTAGAATGGCTCCAATCTCATCCGGGCAAACCATACACCCGGGCAATCAAAACGGTATTAACCCGGCGTCTATTTGTCAAGTTCTATCGGGCGTTGATCCTACGCTCGCTCCGGTTTTTTGGCTACTCTCACGGTTGCCGTTCTTCAACTTCTGTCCGGGTATCAGATGCCCGTGACCGCAGAGGATTCATTCGCTACCGATCCTGGAAAGGTACATGACGTAGTAGCTGGCATTTTTGATATCCGTGTCCGAAAGTGTCTTTCCCCATGCAGGCATTAGATGAGAAAATCCGACCGCTGCGCCGCCCGAGGATATTGTTTCTTCTATCAGGGCGCTATCCAGTCGTGCCTGATAACTTGAGTCCGCAAAATTCCTCGGCCTGGGATCAAGATTGTAAGCATTAAATCCATCTCCTCTGCCTTCGGCCCCGTGGCAAATCGAACAGTATTTTCCGTAGACCTTTCTGCCATTAGCAAGATCGCTATCCACAATCTCCTCAAAACTATTTGCGGTTTCCAGCACAAGATCCCGCTGCGGTGTTTCCTGTTTCGAGCATGAAAAGAGAAAAACCAGTATGGCCATGGCTGTTAATGTGTTGCTGACAATTCTCATTTTTTCCCCTTCTTCATAGCCATCAGAGCTGCGGTGATTTGCCTTGATTCGATATCGGAGAAGCCAAAATCAGGCTGAATAGTGGCCGGCCTGTATTTTTGAGGGTCTATCATCCAGCTATACACCCAGCCTGCTTCCAACCGGTTCCCGCAGTCATCAAGCGTCGGACCAAGGTAACCGCCGTTACCATCAATAATGTGGCAGTTCACACATTGCAGAGAATCAACAATGCGCCTGCCTGTCTCGACATCAGTCGGTTCAAACTCGTATTCAAAAAACCTGGGGATATCGTCACTTATATACACTTTTTTGATGTACTCGGCCATGAGAGATGCTTCTCTTTCAGTCATCCTGAAATGAGGCATTCGTTCCGGAAGTATCGGCCGGACGGCATATGGGCGGATGAGATAATCCCTCAACCATTCGAATTTGACTATACTTCCTTCAATTGTCAGGGGCACCGTGGAGATTGTACCCCCGTACCTGTCAATTGAGTGACAACTAATGCAACTATATTTCTCGAATAATTCGCCAAACTCGCCGGCCGGTTTCTTATAAAGAGACTTTTCAGATTCTTCAACAAGATGTTTGGCAGAATAATTTTTTCCCTTGTTGCCGAGCATAGCGATAGTTATTTCAAATGCCTCTTTCTCCGTAAAGTAGAAATTAGGCATAATGCTCGTAGAATCGAAAACGTCAGGCTGTTTCAATTTCATAAAAATCCAGTTGTAAAGGGTCGGAACAATATCATCATAGCCTCCGAAATTCAAGCTCGATTCCAGGCGATCGCCGATATTGGACAGCTTGGGTCCTATTTTGATGGATTTGTTTTCCCCGGCAATGTTATGGCATCCGCCGCAGCCGTATTTTTTGAATAGTCTCTCCCCATGCCGAATCTGCTCCTGTATTCTCGAAGAGGATATTGGTATATCGATTTTAACGGTATCCCCGGGGAAAATATATTCATCCTCGGAAAATTCCTCGATTAAATAAGCCGCAATATCAAGAGCGTTCTGATTGCTGAAATAATATTCCAGCATCTTCTTTTCGGGTTGGTAGTAATGCACGTTTCGCACGAAGTTCGGAAGCCAGATCTCCCTGGCCTTGTCGCCGATTCTTTCGAGTTCCGGGGCAAAGTTTCCACCCCGGCCATGTATATTGTGACAGGTTATACATCTTGATTCGCTTACGAGGATCTTACCGGAATCCTCATCTCCCACTCCGGATGGCAGCCGGTCAATATAAATCGGAGGTGAATTCTTCCCATCGAGACTCATTAGAAATTCGACGAGATCATAAATATCCTCATCATTGAACCGGAACGACGGCATACGAGAATTACTCAGATAATCTTTCGGATTTTTCAACCAGTGGAAAAGCCAGCCCCTGGTAACCTTGTTACCAATACCGTCCAGATCAGGTCCATTGGTTTCCTCCTCAAAAAAGCGGTTAATGTCATGACAGCCGGTACAGCCTCTGTCCTTGATGAGGAGTCTCCCATCCGTAAGAATATTCGCTTCAGGTACCTCCTCGGATTGATGGCAAGTACCACAGGAAGCCTGGATCAACTCGCGCGGAAGCATTGTCTCGTTCCAGAAGTCAAGCTTGTCATGCGCCGCTTTCTCATACGATACTGCATATCCCTGCCCGAAATGGCAGGAAGTACAGCCGAAATCTTTGCTTTTATGGATACTTAACAGATTTCCCGGATGGGTATTGAATGGTGAGGGAGCTTTTCTATATTTATTGCTCTCGATGCCGAGATGGCAGGTTGGACAACGGTCCACTATACCTAAGCCTTCCACTACAATCTGCTTTATCCCGGGCTTGACCGAGGAGCCGTCTTTTGTCATAGAGTAAAACCTGTTTTCATCAATTTCTGAAAAATCGATCTGGACCCGCTTCCATTCCTGATTGAAATCATCAACAAGGATTAGAATAAAGCTGATGAAAAGGAAAACTCCCGATATGTAAATCCAGCGTTTCATTCCATCTCCGATTTACCAGGGCCACACGAAGTGCCAGTTTTCTCCCCGGAAGAAAGTACCGATAATAATTAGAATCACCATGGCAATCACGAATACGCCAAACAGGATATTTTGACGTTTTCTATATTTGGAGAACCAGATACCGGTGCCCTTTCCCTTGGAATCAATGTAAGGAAGAATTACCAGGCCGACCACAATCAGGAAAGGCAATAGTACCCCTCCCAGAAAAGCCGAGTAATGCACTAGCTCCTGCAGGCCGAGAAAATACCATGGCGCTTTCGCAGGATTCGGTGTAACTGTCGGATTTGCCTGTTCCTCGAGAGGGGCATTGAAGTAGACCGAGGCAATATTCAAAAGGGCTATAACGATTACGGTAGCAAGCAGTTCCTTGGGTATCAGATGGGTCCAGGTGAAAACAAAGTTCTCCGGATTTTTCTCGGCTGTAATTTCAGTTCCGTTGGCCACGCTCATCAGGCCATATGTTTTTGTTGGCGATTCGGTAACGCTTTGTTTTATGGTTGTGTCTGTATTTTCAGGTCCTGATATCCCGCCGTCTTTTCTAATCCTCCAGAAATGAATTGCCAGTGCGGCAATAGCTAATGAAGGAAGGACGAAGCAATGGAATACATAAAACCTGATAAGAGCACCCTGCCCGACAATATTCCCGCCAAGCAGAAGAAACTTGATTTTCTCACCGATAACAGGCGCGTAGCTGGCCATGCTGGTGCCCACCGTAATCGCCCAGAAAGCCAGCTGATCCCACGGTAACAGGTAACCGGTAAAGCTCAGTCCGATAGTAAAAAGAAAGAGGGATACCCCGACAACCCAGTTAAACTCTCGAGGTTTACGGAACGAGTAAGTAAAGAAAACTCGGCACATGTGCAAGAATACTGTTACAACCATTGCATGAGCGGCCCAGCGGTGCATATTCCTCAGGATTCGGCCATAGGATACTACCATCTCGATATCCTTGATACTCTGGTAGGCTTTTTCGGTTGATGGGATATAATAAAAGGCCAGGAGTATTCCAGTGACGACGAGCACCAGGAATAGCAAAAACGAGATCCCCCCCAATCCCATGGTGTACCAGAACCTGACGCTGTCTTTGCGTACCTTGACCGGGTGAAGATGAAACGCAACATTGCTGGTGATAGCCAGCGACCGGTTCAGGTCGTTATCGACTTTTCCATGACGGAAAAATGATTTCCAGACCCTGCTTTTTACAAGCCAATCTCTGGTCTTTTGATATAACTGCGCCATCAAGCCATCAGCCTGAAGTTTTTGTCCACTTCTTTCCGGGTGTTTACCTGAAGCTTATCGTCGCTGGTTAAGGTCAATTCATACCACTTTAATGGCTTTGGAGCGGGCCCGCTGATAGTCTTACCGTTTTTATCAAAAGTCGAACCATGACAGGGACAATCAAATCCTATCCTGTCATCGTTCCACATGACATTGCATCCGAGGTGGCTGCATATCGATGAGACGGCGTAAAATCCCTCCTGCGTGCGGAAAATAAACAGACGGCTTTCATCAAGAAAAGTTACCGAGTCGGCAGGGAAATCCTCAATGCCGCCTACAGTGAATATTGTGGGGGGTTCGTATAAAACATTAGGAAGCATAAACCGCATCGTAGACACTACAATTCCCCCCAGGCCGGCAAAAAAGCTGAATTTACCGAGGGTCTCCAGGAATTTCCGCCGTGAACTTCCCGTCTTGCTGTCCCGGTTGCCGTTTTCAGGCATTGGTGTATTCATTAAATAGGATTTTCTCCATCGTTATGGTTTGCGTAGGACATCTTTTGGCACACTGGCCGCATCTAATACATGACGTTTCATCTTTAATAATGGCAAAACGCTTATCATCCAGAACACTTGATTCCCCGGCCTGTTTGCCGGTTACCTTCAACTTTGCCGGATCCACTATTCGCAGGCAGTCAAACGGACAGACATCGACACAACCCCCGCAGAGAATACACTTATCGCTGTCGAATATGGTATTGATATTACACTTCAGGCAGCGAGAAGCCTCCATTCGAGCTTCTTCATCTGAGTACACCATCTCCACCTCGCTGAAGCCGGTACGGCGGTCGACCTCGATCTGGGGAATCTCAACTCTCTTTGAAGATTCAAAGCCTTCGGGCATGGTATATTTCGAGGTGTCCATCATCCGGAAATAATAGGCTTGATTGGGGAGGCTTTTAGGATCAATATAATTCATAATCGATCTGGCGGCCCGTTTGCCGTTGGCGACAGAGTCGATAACGATCCTGGGGCCGAATACTGCATCTCCACCGGCGAAGACACCCGGGATATTGGTTTCCAGCGTATCAGGATCTGCTTTTATATTACCGTTGGGATTTAAGTAAAGGTTTTCGTCGAGAGTAAAAGAACCCGGGTCAACCTGTTGGCCGATAGCCATGATAACTGTGCCGCCATCGATAACTGACTCAGTGTTTTCCAGAAAAGTCGGATTGAATCTACCCTCACTGTCGAAAACAGACAGGACATCAAGCACCTTCAAACCGATGGCACTTCCGGCGCGGCCGAGGATTTCTCTGGGACCTCTGGAAGTGTGAAAAACAACGCCCTCAGCCTTCGCCTCGTCGATCTCATAGCGATGGGCCGGCATTTCCTCCCATGATTCCAGGCAGACAACGTGCACTTCCTTGGCTCCCAGGCGCAAGGCGGCGCGGGCGGCATCGATAGTGGCGCTGCCATCGTCAGTCTCAGAATCGCTTTCATCTCTTATCGCGGAACGGGCGATATCAATGGCCACGTTTCCACCACCGATCACGATCACGCGGTCGGCAAGGTCAACTTTGTAACCGAGGTTAACGTTGATCAAAAAATCGATACCATTGATGACACCATCAAGATCGCTGCCGGGAATCGCGACACCTTTGCTCTTGGAGGCTCCAATACCCATAAATATCGCTCTGTAGCCCTGGTCTTTTAATGTCTGGAGTGAAAAATCCCGGCCCAATGCCCACCCGGTTTTTATTTGCACGCCGAGATGCAGTACCCGCTCGAACTCCATCCTGATCAAGTATCGTGGCAGGCGGTATTCCGGAATACCGAGATAGAGCATGCCACCGACTACACGAGTTGATTCGAAAATGGTTACCTCATAACCGTTAAGGGCAAGATAATATGCGCATGAAATACCCGAGGGTCCGGCGCCTATTACAGCAACCTTGATACCGTTTGACGGTGGCCGTTTTCTTGGCAGATACTTTTTCCCCGATTCCGGACCGAATTTTTCGCAGGCAATACGTTTTAAGGCTCGGATAGAGATGGGGTTGTCGATATCACCGCGCCTGCAAACTGACTCACATGGATGAGCACAGACCCGGGCGCAGATAGAGGCCAGGGGATTGGGAGCGGCTGCAACCTCATACGCCTCATTGAGGTTACCGTCCGCAATCGCCTGTACGTAGCGGCCGGCATGAGTGTTTACCGGACAGCCTTTCCGGCAGGGAATCAGATCCAGGTAATATTCGAGATCTGGAATAACGACATTATATGTGTCTTTTTGTTGGGGCATCTTTGCCCTTTTATCTATTGAGTTTGAATTCTCTCTCAATAGTACCCTTTTCGGAAACTTCCACGGCCTGCGATTCGGCTTTCAATTTCGGATGCCACACTTTCAGAGTGTAGCTTCCTTCGGGGACATTGTCAATTTGAAAACTTCCCGAGTCATCCGCCATGGAAAAGTAAGGACTTTCCATTATCACCACGAAGGCTTCCATTTCCGGGTGAACATTACAGAGCATGACCGCATCGCAAACCTTATCGCACCTTTTCTCAAAAGTAAATGACCTTATTTCGCCTGCCGGCCATGTACCCAGGTTAAACTTATCAGCAGACTTATCAGGTGTAAACACATTATGTGCAACTTCGTCGCTATTTAGAAAGTCTACGGTGGTCCCTGCCAGGACCGGAAGTATGTGAGGGATGAATACCAGGTTTTTCTGATCCATAACTTCGTGTTTTGCGGGTGCTTTGAATTCGCCCTGTATGCCCTCGATATAGATCAGGGTATGCGGCAGATATTTGCTTTTTTTAGCTGTTATCTTGCCCTTAATTGTACCTGCCTGAATAGGAATCCATGTCAGAAAACTGGCAATCAGCATGGCGACCGTTAACAGCCTGATATTTCTCATATCATCTCCTCATCCGTTTCCACATTTAGAATTAATCCAAGGCATAATCCGGGGGAGTTTCCGCACCGGTAACATCGGCTTGCCTGCCGAATATCCAGAATCTTTAACCCTCTACGGGCTGGTTTTGTTCTCCCCCGGGTAGCGCATTCCTTTTTTGTTAAATGCCTTGCCAAAGCCGTTAAGGCGAGGATAGGCTTAGTGGCAGGTGCTGCAACTGGTCTTGTACTTTCTGGCGAAAGTCGGGATAGCATTTACGGTCCCCGCCAGTAAAGCCGCCAGGAACAAGCAGGCCATTAAATTGAGAAATTAAACTGAATCGTTAGTCTATCATCGTCCTCGCGAGCCTCGTCAAGGGGCTTCCGGTATTCCAGAGAACATTTTACATTTGCCCGGATCATAACGATCACAGCCGGCACCAACGTAGTCTGCGGATCGGGATCATCAAGATCGGTGTCTCTGTCGACAAACTCATAACGCGCCTGCCCTATTAACCACGGGAAGACTACATAATTGAGCTCGCCGAACCAGGCCAGCGACGTTCTTTCCACAGCGTCATAGTCGGATTTCATTTGCATGAAAAGACCTACGACATTGAATTTATCATACCAGAAATCGATATCTCCGCCAAAAACGGTGAAATCATCTTCCAGCGTATCTTTAACGGCGCTGCCTGAGTAAGCGAATCCTCCTAAACGTACAGAATTGTCTATGTAAAAGGCTGACTCCGAACTCTCCTGCCCTTCGGTTCCGCCTATTTCGCCGAGGCCGCCTATCTTATAGGTGCCCCTGGCGTAAAAATCTTTTGATGTATTCAGATCGAAATTATCCTCATCATTCTGGCCGTTACCTATACCGACGGCATAAGTGAAGCCGCCCTGACCACCAGATCCGTTACCGGCGCCCCATAACTCCAGGCCACCGCCGGCGCCACTCCGCATCCTCCAGGTTCCGGATTGATTTCTGAGATCCTCAATTGCGTAATGTTCTCTGGTTAATCTGTGATGTTCGGGACTGACAGTAAGCCCCACCGAACCGGCTTTAAGATGAATCCTTGGGCTGAAATCATATTGCAGGGCGAATTCGTAGGCCAACTCAGTCTCATGTTCTAATTCAACCTCTCCGAAATAGGAGATTTTGTCTCCAATAGTACCTGCAAACAAAAGTTCGAATTCGTGGGGTATTTCAAATGTCATTCCCTTATCCTCTTCAACCTCGCCTGTGGTTGTAGGATCATCCCATTTTCCCCCGTAATGGATACGTCCGAACGCGTGAACTGATAAGGGAGAAGTGCCGGCGATATCTGCGGGCCAAATGGCGTCCGGCCAGACCTTCTTATAGCTTTCAGAGCCAAGGCTTACGGGTTCTTCTTTCGTAAA
Organism: uncultured bacterium; assembly: GCA_965541585.1. Classification (GTDB taxonomy): domain Bacteria; phylum Zixibacteria; class MSB-5A5; order UBA10806; family UBA10806; genus CBDVBL01. Next base: position 40,582 of record CBEUCH010000004.1, read on the forward strand.
GTTCTCGTCGCCCCCTGGATACCTGAATCCGTTGTTCGCGAACGCCTTCCCAAATCCGTTTAGTTTCGGATAGGCATAGTGGCAGGTGCTGCAACTGGTCTTGTACTTTCTGGCAAATGTCGGGATTGCCTTTGTAGTCCCCGCCAGTAAAGCCGCCAGGAACAAGCAAGCCAGAACTGCTCCACAGTAGACTTTTTTCATTGTACCTCCTTAAACGTTTAATGCTAAAACACTTCCGATTGGTTAAGCAACAAACATGCCATTTACAGCGCCTGATAACTGCTTGGATAATCGGCAGTTATGGGACGGGGAAAATACCCGGCTTGTTGAATTGTAACATATCATTACATTCACAATGGTGGTAGTCGTTTTAAGGCATTAGGATTCAAAAGGATAGAAATTATTTCAAGTAATTTGTAATGAATCGTTACAGTTACAGATCTTTGATATCGTATTGGTCGATCTTCTTATAAAGCCGCGGGCGAGAAATTCCTAATATCTCTGCCGCCTTAGATTTATTGCCGTTGGATTCTTTGAGAGCCTTGATTATCAGATCTTTTTCAGCTTCTGAGAATGAGGGCACCGATGTCGCTTGTTTTCCACCATGATCAGGTGCGCTGGTTATGTTTGCAGGCAGGTCTTTGGAAGTGATAATCTCCGCAGCTCTCTCCGCAAACAGACGCTCGACCAGGTTTTCCAATTCTCTGATATTACCGGGCCAGCGGTATTTTGCAAGCATGTTCAGGGCATTGTCATCAAAAGCCTTAATTTTGAAATCATGGGTCTGGTTGCCTTTATCCAGGAAGTACTGCAATAAACCGACTATTTCATCGCTTATTTTCCTCAATGGAGGGACATCGATAGGAATAACGTTCAATCTATGATAGAGATCCTCTCTCAGCAACTTCCGGGAAAGCGCATTTTGCAGATCAGTATTAGTGGCCGCAATAAACCGAACGTCAATCTTTAATTCTTCGACAGAGCCGACGGGCCTTATGGATCTTTCCTGGATTGAGCGCAGAAGCTTGGCCTGCGTACCGGGTTGCATCTCCACCAGCTCATCCAGAAACAGTGTTCCGCCGTCGGCGGACATCATTAAGCCCTCATGATCCTGGCCGGCGCCGGTGAATGCGCCTTTCCTGTAGCCGAACAATTCACTTTCTATCAATTCGCGGGACAGGGCGCTGCAGTTTATGGCAACAAACGGCCCTGAAGTCCTACGGCTGTTTTTATGTATAGCCGTGGCGAAGAGTTCTTTGCCGGTGCCGCTTTCCCCGGAGATAAATACAGAACAATCACATCGGGCCGCCGATGTGATTCTGTCATAAACCTTCATCATAAGGGCATTGCTGAATACATACCCATCCAACTGAAGATCATGAGTTACTATTTTTTTTAACTGTTGAACCTCATTCTGGAGTTTCCAGATCTTATAGACCTGTTGAATTGAATTGAGCAATTCACTTTTATTGAAAGGTTTGGTGATATAATCGGTGGCGTTATCCTTGATTGCCTTTACGGCCGATTCAATTGAGCCGTAGCCGGTCATTATGATGACCTCGATCGCAGGGTTAATCGCTTTGACCTCCTGCAATAATTGCGTACCGTCCTTGCCGGGCATTTTCAGGTCGGCAACAACCAGGTTAATGTCATTTTTGGAGCTTATTGTTTCAAGGGCTTCGTCTGCAGATCCCAGAGCCTTAACGTGATAACCCCGGCCGGCAATTACCCTGGCACAGGTTTCGGCATAATCGATATCATCATCGACCACCAGTATTTTGAAATCACTTTCACTCATCAGGCCACCGGAAAGTATAGCTTAAATGATGCCCCTTCTCCCATATTGCTTTCTACTTCGATCCTGCCATCATGTTCAAGGATAATTTTCTTGCATAGAGCCAGCCCCAAGCCGGTACCTTCCGGCCCCGCCTTTGTAGTAAAAAATGGATCAAAAACTTTATCAATATGATCAGCCGGAATTCCCGGACCATTATCCGTAAATGTGACGGCAACCTGGTTCAACAAAAGATCTTTGCCAATTTGAATATCTATTTTACCATTTTTACCTATTACATGGATTGAATTCGAAAAAAGATTGAAGAACAGTTGCTCAATCTGATTTTCATTACAGAAAATCTCCGTATCCTTTGTTTTTATATCAATGTTCAATGCAACGTTGTACTTTTTCAATTCGATTTCGACAAGACTTTTAACTTTATTTATAATTGATTCGATATTTTGTTTTTTCCTGACAGGTTCCTCTTTCTTTACATAGGCGAGCAATTGCTTTACAACATTCGAGCAATGCTCTGCCTGGCGTTTGATCATGTCGACCTCTCCGGTCATAGACTGCGGGATATCTGTATCATTCAAAATATCGGCAGAAAGAATGATGGAGCCAAGCGGGGTGTTCAGCTCATGGGCTATCCCGGCGGCGATCTGGCCGATATTTGTCAGCCTTTCGATTCGTCCCGGATCAGCCCTTAAATGGCTTTGCTCTCGTGTTTGTCTAAAAATATTTATCAGGCCGATAACCTCGTTTCTGTTGGCAATAATCGGAATGACCGTTAACGCCATCTCGCGGCTATCCTCACCGGCAACAACTTTCGTTTCGAAATCAAAAACAGGCTTTTTCTCACGGGTGACATATTTTAATATGCTTTTATAGTCGTATCTGCATTGTTCAGCTATAGCATTTTCAAATGACGTTATCGGTTTTTTTGTACTGTTTGATTTAAACGATTTTTCAAACAAATCAGACGTTGATTCTATGGTCCCGGCGGGATCCGTTATCGCTGCCAATGCATCATAATGTTTAAGAATATGCTCCGTTTTCAGCTTTTCTTTTATATACTCCGATTGGCGACGGCGCGAATATTGCAGGAAAAGAAATATTGCAATAGACATGGCCAGAATCAGAAAGATGATTATTGGATAAACGTTCATCCTGCCTATTTCTCCCTTAATCCGCTAGAAACTCAATAAAATCAAATGAAATAGTGTACCTCCGGCGCCGAGATCATCACGTAATCAACGCTGCAGGCGGCCTGGATTGGCTCATAAAACCAATCGTGCCGGAGATACCTGCAACTGAAAGCAATCCACAGCATTTTGTAATGTTAATGATAAAGTCCCGGCATCACTTAAACAAATGTTTTTTAGGCTAATCCGGTCTGGCGAAAATGTCATCGAATGTCTTCGAAAAACCGCCTGATCAACAAGCAACGGATGGCCAGCTTCCGGGCAGTCGAAACCGGCTTCTCATTGATTCGTGCAACCCGTAAAGGACTATCAGCTACATTTCACTATCATGGACATATTCTATCTACCCCTGACTTTTCCACCACTGACGGAGAATCTATGCTATCTTACGTCTCAACTCACGGCATTAGAACAGTCTACCCCGTGATTGGTGATCTTTTTGCCTGGCTATGTGCAATGGGAGTTGCAGTACTCATAGGATGGGTATTCTTTGCTCGGTCGCTGCGCCCAGATTATTGAGGAACGCAAACCAGATGAACCTGAATATCAGGAGAAAGTCCATCTCTTACTTCAAACGCCTTTTTGGCACGGTAGGTTCTGACGGACTACAATCATGGCCTATTTAATATTTTACAATGGCAGCGAATTGATTCTAAATAGATTCTAGGGGAACCAGAAGAATTTTAATATTTTGATTTCTGCGGGGAAATAATTTCCAGCCTCCATTACACAAATAAATGTACACGAAACCGACTCCATCTCTGGACAATACTTACGAGTAACAGCCTTGCTTTATTTTACTTTTCAGAATGTCTTGTCTAGATACTATACCGATAACTGCGTTATCCCGAGTAACTACTATACGTTTAATAGAGTAATCTAACAATAAGGCTGAAATTTGATCTACCGACGTATCTTCACTAACAGTTATCACCTCTTTGGTCATAATCTCAGTTACCGAAGCGATCAATTCGTTTTTTAGTAATAGATCGCGCTCCGTTACTATACCCACTAACTTACCTTCTTCGTTTATTATCGGAGTTCCACTAATTTGATGTTCAGTCATTATCTTGGCAACATCCGATATACCCGCATCTGCTTTAGCAGTTATAACATTCGTATTCATAATATCCTTTGCAAGCATTTGTCCCTCCTTTTTGTGAGTCATTATTTAATATTTTATTTATACCATTATATCAGCACCTTTCCAGTCAGATTGAAGAATTTTGCTATCATTCGCAGGATCTATCTTGACAATTAGTTTATTATCTCGTGTAATTACATAAATCCAAAAACCTACAACGAAAGGCAATTCTCCTATCTCCTCTTTAATCTCTTTAAGTCTGAATTTTGGAACAATAACCTCAACATGAGAATAGTCAAGGTTCGCTATATTATTTTTAATCTCCTTTACATGCATCGATGTATATACTACTTCATAAACAGCAGCTGCCTCACGCTGTCCAATATCCCCTACGACAATATCCGGTATCTTCTGACCAGGTTCAACCTTCCAGGCACCTTTCTCCCAATTTTTGTGGTAAGCAAAGATATAAGCTGGCTCAAATTCTTCTAGTAACATCTTGGTCATAATAAGAACCACGAAATCATGAATTATTATATGATATGGATCAATCCGATCAGCACTTATTTTCTTCCGCATGATATTAATATCAATCATATTTTAAACAACTCTCCTTTTATCTATTTTATCTGTCTTTTATTTCAAATCCGCCTGATCACTGTAAAGAAATATTAATGTCATTCTATTATGATATCGTCATCCTAAAGATGAAATTCAGCGTTTTATTTATCATGTCCTGCCCCCGTTTATTGTATGACGTTGTAAGTTAGTCCTGCCACAGCGAAAGTAAAGCTTGTTTGAGGTTGTTGAACTTCCAATCTCTAACCCAAAAATGGAGGGTTTTACGGGAGGCAGATCAAGACTGCAGGTGATGAAGGCGCATCGGTTGGAATCTTCCATAAGTCAACGAGCGCCAGAGCCACTCGAAGGGTCCGAACCGGAAATAGCTCAGCCATATCGGTGATACGATCAGCTGAATTATCCATATGCCGAAGACAAGCAAGATCTGGCCGTAACGGGGTATTTCACCGAAGAGACCAAAGCCATGCCCGTTGAAAATAGTAGTGCAGATTAATGTCTGAAGAAGATAATTGGTCAGGGCCATTCGTCCCACCGCCGAAAGAGGTTTGATTATATTCTTGAAACGGGCGGTTTTACAAATTAACATTATCACTCCGATGTAGGCCATACCGATAAACAGCGATCCCCAATAGTTGAATTGTATGCCGTAGAAGAAGGAAAAGTAAATCGACCAATCCGCCCGGAAATTACGTACGATGCCATAGCTAACAACAGGCAAGCCAACGACGAGCCCAAAAGCTGCCATGGACGCGTAAAACTTTCTTGAGCGTTCTCCGGTGAGCACTCCAAACTTGTAGAGTGCCATACCGATTAACATCAGTCCCCCGGCACGCCATCCCCCCCAAATAGCAAAGACGAATGTTTGCATGAATATAGCGCTGGAAGCGCGATGCCCTAACTGGCCCACCCACCCGGCTTGCTGGGCTCCGATTTCAATTTGAATCATCTCGGATGTAGGTTTCCAGAACTCCATCATGCCGTTGATGGCTTCAGGCGGCCAGAATTTCATGGACCAGCCAAAGAAAAGATAAATAGCGGTGGAGACTGAGATCGAAAGCAGGCCGAATATGAGAAGCCTCCCGGGTCTGACATTGCGTAACAGATAGACAACAAGCCCGCAGCAACCGTAAGCAACGAGGATATCCCCGGACCATAACAGGTAAGCGTGCGCCAGTCCGATAAGAATCAATATTATTATTCGACGATAGTATATTCTTGTTACGCTGCCACCACTGGCTTCTATGCGCGAGACTATCATGATCACACCGCCGCCAAAGAGAATGGAAAAGATGGTCATGAATTTCTGATCGGCGAAGATATGGCTCAAAATCCACACCCAGCCGTTGATCCCGGTTAAGTCACCATATGTTGTGGGGTTGAAATAAGCGGCCTGAATCATCGAGAAATACTGGATGTTCATTATCAGTATGCCAAGCATTGCAAAACCGCGCAGGGCATCTACGGCGATGATGCGCTCGGGCGGGGCAATTGGAATTGCATCAGTGGGACGTTCGGTTTGAGTCATAATCCGCGGGATGATACTCCAAAGAACGGTATCGTGAATGATTTAGTGTTCCTCAATTTGCTCATCTTATTTCCGCAAAGTGCAACTTAGATTATATTATGGACTTCCGACGACCGTCAAGCCGGGTTTTCTCAACGGCTGGCGAGTTTGTCTCTAATGGCCTGGCCGTCCTGTGTCATTTAACAGTCCTGGCCTATAGTACCTCATTTAGGGTAGTCCTGCCATAGCTAAAATCAAGTTTGTTTGTAGCTGCATGGCTTCATGCGCAGGGCAAATTCAAAACGATAAGGGTTAAAGAGAATATGGATATCTGTGGCAGAACATTTAAACGGTTTTCAGAGATTCAGCGGGTATACAGGGAATTATCAGAAACTTCTGCTGCCTGCTTTTTCCTAGGCACCTTAAGCGAAAAAATCATATCAATAAACACTATAACCGCTCCGGCCATAAAAGTGGCCTTATAGCCAAAGATGCTCCAGGCTATTCCCCCTGTGACAGGAATGATTACGGCAGTAATATGATTCGCCGACATACCAAAAGATAAACAGTTCGTAAGATCCTCGGCCGGGCACATTTTGCTGAGAAACGATTTCAATGCGATGGATGATCCGAATAAAACATTATCAATAACATAGAACGCTATTAATACCGGCAGATAATTTATCAATGCGTAACCGGAAAAGATAAAAACCAATAAGAAAGAACATCCTGCCAATAATGCGCGCTCCCCCAGACGGTCGCTCATCTGACCCATAAACCGGTTGGTGAAAATTGTAATGAGGTTACTGACCAGCATAATGATCGATATATATGTTATGCTCAGATTGTGGTTTTTCACGAGGAGGAAGATCGCAAATGTGGTGAAGATATGCCGACGGCAGCCCCTGAGAAAAGCCAGAGTATAGTAGAGCCAGTATTTTTTATAAATCCTTATCTTGCGCTTTTCCGATCTTCCTCTGTTAGCCGGCAGGGCTACGGTCAAATATAATCCTATCCCCAGAACCGATGCCCCTATCAAATAAAAGGTTTCCCTGAAGCTCAGGAATAATGTCAAAAACAACACCAGACCTGCGCCCGTCAACCCCGCCATTGATTCATACGATCTCAGTCTTCCCTGAGCTTTTCCTAATTCCTTTGAATCTGTAAGAAGCAATAACTGCGATGAATTGGTAGGTTCAAAGTAATGAAAGCCAAATGACATCAATACTGTCGCCAGGCCAAGAGCTATTATTGATGGCGCCAAACCGCAGAGAACCAGCCCCGATCCGATTATAACAATCGAAACGGACGCTATTTTCGATTCTGTAAGATAAAGCGCCAGTGCCCCAACACCGAAGGCCAATAACCCTGGGATCTCCCTTACAGCTTGAATCAGACCGACATCTGTCGGAGAAGCATCAAAAACCTCCACTGCAAAATTATTAAACATTATTCGCCACGTATAAAAACCGATCCACATAATAACTGATGAAAAGGTTATGGTGTAGACTGAGACTTTCTTAAATCGCAAAGACATGCTCCAACTGTTGTACCACAATTTAGGTTAGTATGGCAATCTTAAGGTCAAGTTTGTTTGGATTTGGAGGACTTCAGGCAGAAGGCAGTATCCTCGTTAGCTGTGTAGCCGCGTCAACAATACGTCAACAACGAGTGGTATATCTGTGGCGTTTTCTCGTATTCCCTGGTGTCGAATAGTGTAGTTCGGATTCCGCCGTTAACCGGAGGAATTGGTATCAGATTTAAGCCCGATCAGCGCACTTACATAGAATTGTATTCAAACCTCGCTTTCTCCCAGCGGCCATTATCCGCGAGAGATTTGCTTGCTAGTCGAATCGATTGGGATCGAATCCCAGCGTGGATGACTTTGAATCTGAGTTCCATGCTCAAGTGGAATGATATCGCGGCAACTTTCGCGATAGAAAACATACTCGCTATAGCGTATAAATACCACGGTTCAGCTATTCACCCTCCCGGCCGCGGAGTTATGATATCGATCCCATATGAGTGTTTCTGAACCTACCATTAAGTCTGTTGAGTAATGTGGTCTTGCCGTGATCTATATGACCAACAACTCCCATGTTTAATTCTGGCATTTCTATATTCATAATAATGAATAACAGAAGCAGTTTTTAAAGGGTGCGAAGATAATTATCAATCCATTGGCATGGTTTTTCTGGCTTTGTAAACCTCACTTAACTTTACATCTGTTGAATATATTCCTTCGTTGTCTCCTGCGCAAATAAGTTCCTTTCCCCAAGGGTCATAGATTGAAGAGTGCCCCGCATATTTTATATCAATCATCCCAACAGTATCGCTTGACATAATAAAAGATTGTGTTTCTATTGCTCTTGCTTTTAATAATGTTCTAAAATGATCTGTTCTAGCTTCTCCCCATTGTGCTGGCACTATGATTATTTCAACTCCCTTTTTCTTTAATTCATTAGATATTTCTGGGAATCTTAATTCGAAACAAATAATCAAGCCCAACTTGCCGAAAGAACTTTCAACCACATTAAAATTGTCTTTTCCTTGTGCAAAATATTTATGTTCATCTCTAAATCTAAAAAGCTTGTTTTTTCCTCTCTCATAAATTAATTTTCCTTTGTCAATAATGAAACCCACATTATAAACAAGTTCATGTTCCCGCCTTATCTCAGGTAAGGTTCCTCCCATGACGAGATTATTTTCCAAAGATATTTGTTCGAGTTGCTTTTTTATTTGTTTAGTTTTTTGTGCATGCTTTTTTAGATTTTCATTATCAAAACCACAGCTAAACATCTCAGGAATCAAAGCAATTCCATCCTGTGCTTCTCTTAAATAGGAATATATTGTTTCTATGTTTCCTTCTACATCACCTAACTTTAAATTTGACTGAATTGTATATAATCTTGTCATTTAAGCTGTTTTTTTAAATCTTCAATTACTTCATATATTTTTGTTGTTCCTTCTTTTATTTGATTCACATTTGTTGCAGAATAAGAAATTCTTATATATCCTTCAAATTCCTTTCCAAATGAAGATCCTGGGACTATTGCAACACCCCGGTCTAGACACAATTCCAAAAGTCTTTTTTCATCCATTCTTCCTGGAATATGTGGATTGAGATTAGGAAATAAATAAAATGCTCCTTCGGCCTGTTGAAGTTCAGGAAATATTTCTTTTAATCCTCGATAAGCAACATCTCTTCTTTCTTTGAGTCCATTGATGAGCTCTCCAAACCATTTGTTTCTTTTTTCTTTTTCACTCAAGCCTTTTGCAAAACCATATTGCAATGAAGTTGCAACGCCTGCACATTCTGTATATTGCCCCTTTGCCATTTTTCGAATAGCTTCTTCATCTCTGCTTACGGCAAATCCTATTCTAAATCCAGTTGCAGCAAATGATTTAGAAAAACTGAATACAGAAATGGTTTCTGGATTGTCAAATTCTAGCATGCTCGTATGTTTTTTATCATCAAAAATAATCTCGTTGTAAGGTTCATCGGAGACAATTATAGTCCCATATCTTCTACACAGCTCATCTATCAGTCTTGATTCTTCAAAAGAAAATACTTTTCCTGTAGGATTTTGAGGAGAATTATGATAAAATGTGGATGGATTGTATTCATGTAATGCTTTTTCAAGCTTATTGGGATTAAAGGTTAGTCTTTCATTTATTTCCTCTAGAGGAAGGGTTTTAAATTCTGTTTGTGTGTAAGGAAATATATTCCCTGTTAAACAAGGCCAATACGGGCTAAAGCCTAAAGCCTTTCTTTTTTCAGGTAATTTAAAGCTAAGTTCTAATCCTTGTTGCCCGCCATTGACACACACAATGTTATCCCGAGTTAAATCATTTATGCCTTTTTCTTTAAGATAGCTCAAAACAGCATCTTTAAACCAGTCCGCTCCTCCTGATTTTGGATATTTTGTGAGCCCCTTAGCTACCAGTCCTTCTATAATACCGTCAATAATGTATTCAGGCGTGTCAAGTCCAATTAATTCTCCTCTCTGAAATTTAATAATCGCTTTTTTTGTTTTTTCTTCAATTTTCCCAACATCTTCACTAATTGCAACAATTGTTGATAATCCCATTTCAAAACAAGGATGAAATCTGTCTTTTATATTGTCAGTCATTTTTCCCCTAATCAGAGATCAAGAATTCTTTTTAAAGATTTACTCAGCCTAGAATATATTAATTACTCTTTTCCCTCTTCTTCCTTTTTTCTTCAGCCTTAACCTGATCGGGGAAAATTTCAGAAAGCCTTTTGTTGCCTTGTTTTAAAACTTTGAGGTTTGTCTGAGATATTGCAGGTGAGATAATCTTTCTCCTCACAGTTTTACTGAGTCTCAATCCTTTTTGCCCGTATTCTTAGTGTTTCTTATTTCTTTCTCTTTTGGGTCTTTTTTCCATACCTTTGGCATATGTCAATAATACTTTTTTTAAGCCAGTTCCTTCAACATCTTTCATTGCAGTAAATCCTGCCTTGTCACTCGCACATGTAATTTCAAATTCATATCCCTCCAGATCAGGAGAAATGATCTTGACTTCTATGTCTTTAAGCACTAATTCTGCGAATTGCTTTGAAGGCCCTACTTTTTCCCGGATTCTTTCCCATCTGAGCAAATAGCTACGTAATAATTCTTGCCGCGCTTATAAAATAACCCAATATCTTCTCCTCTCCGGCCCGGGCACTAAATGTGTCACATGGCCTTCTGAGAAGATTACAGTTAAAACGTAACTGTTTGTCAAGCAATAAAATGAGTGGTCAGATAAAAATAATAGCGGTGCGCCGCTATTTGTTGCCTGATGACCTCAATTCTTATCCCAAGATGCTGATATCTTTATATACAAGGATGAATTAGCGGGACCGGTCAACGTCCGGGACGTCATACCGACACACATCATTCGCATAAATAGAATGCGATGGCCGGCTGCAATTATACGGACCATCAAAGGTCGGAATGTCTGATTACTTATCTTTTTGCGCTGGTCTTCCAGACCTGCTACCCCCCAGAGTGGTATGACATTGAATTTGTGAGATCATAATCAAATTACCTCTATTTTGAATTAATCCTTTCATTCCGCAATTGTTTAAAAGGGAAACATCAATACCGGCCGATAGAATAACTCCTTAGATCTACTCCATTAACAACTTCTGGTGATTTGCGCAATAAAATCAGGCCCGCAATATAATCAGACCTGATATTAGCCCGATAATGTTATTGACGAGGACAATAGTCCCTTATTGACCTGTTCAGGATATTTGGGAGGAGTGAGAAACTATTACCCCTGATCCCTTGAAAATAGAGATGAAAGACTCGACCGTTAAAAATGAAATAATCGATGCTTCTATCCCTGCCACAAGGAAGCTCCATCAGATTTCTCAATCGGTAAGCGATAAATTATATAAAAATCTATTCCATCACTCAAATGATGCAATCATAGTGCACGATTTATCCGGCAATATATTGGATGTGAATATGAAAGCGGTGGAGCTGTTTAATTGTACCAGTTCTAAATTCAAGACACTTAATATGCGTGATCTGCATCCTCCCACCGCCGTCGAGGCATCAAAGAAGGCGCTTGAGCTTATTTCTAAAAGCGGATCCGTCAATTTCGAAATAGATTTCAGAAAAAGTGACGGTGAAATTTTCCCTGCGGAGGTTTCGTCCAGCTTGATCGACGCGGACGGGTTAAGAATTATCCATGGCATTATCCGGGATGTGACTGAAAGAGGAACAGCAGAAAAAGAGCTGAGGGAAATCGAAAAGACGAACCTTGCGCTCTTGAATGCTCCAGCGGATCCGTCTCTTCTGTTAGACAGGGAAGGGATAATATTGGCCCTTAACAATGGAGCGGCAAGAGCTCTCGGCGGACCTGTAGGTGAATTGATTGGCAAGAATATATTAGGATATTTCCCCCCTGATCTGGCCAAATCCAGAAAGGATTATATTGACAGGGTGTTTCAAACTGGAAAGCCTGCTCGATTTGAGGATGAGATGTCTGGAGTTATTTATGATAATTCCATTTATCCTGTTTTCGATGAGAAAAGCAAGGTGGATAAGGTAGCCGTGTTTGCAGCCGATGTCACCGAACGCGTGCAAGTTGAGAAAGCGTTGCGGGATAGCGAAGAACGCTACAGGGCTATCTGGGAAAACTCCCCCATAGGGATATGCCTTACAGATCAAGAAGGTAAATATGGATACGTAAATCCCACTTATTGTGAGATTTATGGTTATTCCAAGGATCAACTGGTGGGCAAAAGATTCTATGATATTCTAAGGCGACGGGGATTTAAAGGAGATCGTAAGAAAACCTATCAGAAACTATTCAAGAAGGGAGAACCCCTGCCGCTGGGCGAGATAGAGTTCTTGAGTTCTAAAGATGAACAGATATGGGTTCAGTATACGGGAGACTTCATCAGGGAAAACGGAGTGCCCAGGTATCTTGTTTCAATGAATATAGATATTACCGAGCGTAAGCGAGTGGAGATAGCGCTACGTGAAAACGAGCAAAAATATAAATCGATATTCGAATCGTTTCTCGATTTTTATTATCAGGCCGATATGGACGGATTATTGATAAATGTGTCCCCATCGTGTCATGCTCTTTCCGGCTATACCCCTGACGAACTAATAGGCTGCCAGGTTCTGGATTTATGTCCCGACCCTGCCCAGAGGAAAGCACTACTGGACACGTTGTTTAGAGAGGGATCAGTTACCGACTATGAGGTGACATTACGGGACAAAAGCGGCAAGGACATCCCCATATCAACGAATGGCCGACTTATTCCGGATGATCAGGGCAAACCAATTAGAATAGAGGGGACTTTTCGGGATATTACGAGGAGAAAGCGAGACGAGGAAGCGCTTGCGGAAAGAGAAGAATTGCTCGGGGCAACTATTGAGTCGACAGCCGATGGCATTCTGGTTGTGAATGAGAAGGGTGAAACCACGCATTCAAATACACGGTTTGCGGAAATGTGGCGGATACCGCAAGAGCTTCTGGAAACAAACGATGATAATAAGCTATTAAGTTACGTGATGGATCAGTTGAAGGAGCCCCAGGCGTTTCTTACAAAAGTGCAAGAGCTTTACAAATCACCTGACACTGCCATGGACACTCTTTACTTCAAGGACGGACGGATTTTCGAAAGATATTCCTGTCCCTTGATCAAGAATCAAGGGATAGCAGGGCGGGTCTGGAGTTTCAGAGATATCACTGATTTAAAAAGGGCGGAACTGGTCCAGTCTACTTTGCATAAGATATCCGAGGCGACGAATCGCTCAAATGATATTATCGAGCTGCTGGGAACGATTCGAGAGATCCTCGGCGCATTGACCGATACCAGGAACTTCTATGTAGCCCTCTACGATGATGCTACGGAATCATATTCGTTTCCCTATAGTGTGGACGAGCACGATGGAACGGATTTCGCCCCCGAGCAGATGAAAAAGAGCCTTACCGACTATGTCAGAAGAACAGGCAAACCCCTGCTCGCTGATGAGAAAACTCATAAGATCCTGATAAAAAAGGGCGAGGTGGAATCCGTGGGCGAATCATCGCCGATCTGGCTGGGTGTGCCGCTTGAAGCTCCGCGCGGAGTTATCGGCGTGATCGTTGTACAGGGCTATACGGATCCGACTATGTATGGCATTTCGGATTTACATCTATTGTCTCTTGTTTCCGGCCATATTGCATTGGCTATAGAACGTAAAAGGGCAGAGATCGAACTTGACGTAGAAAAGGCTTATCTCGAGCAATTATTCGAAAGCGCTCCCGAGGCAATCGTTGTCGTTGGGAACGACAGCCTGGTTGTCAGGTTTAATAGCGAGTTTACGCGAATGTTTGGCTACACGATAGGTGAATCGCGAGGCAGATCAATAGATGATTTGATCGCCCCGGATCATTTAAACAGGGAAGCTTCTTCAATAACGCGGCAGGTATCGTCAGGTGAGACTTGCAGTCTCGAAACCCAAAGGCGACGCAAAAACGGATCATTTGTTGACGTGTCGATACTGGCAACGCCTATCAGGGTCCAGGGCGGGCAGGTGGCAATATATGCAATCTACCGGGATATCACGGATCGCAAACAAGCGGAAAAACAATTGCGGCAATCGGAAGAAAAATACAGAACTCTGTTCGAGACTATTCATGACGGCATAATTATAACTGATCTTAAGGAAGATATCATATTTGCCAATCCGGCGGCCTGCAATATTTTCGGATACCCCCGCGAAGAACTTATGGCCAAGAATCTTCGACAATTAGTTATTGATGAGGATATTGAAAAGTTGAAACTGGAAACTGAAAGAAGGAAGGAAAGGAAGAGCAGTCGCTATGAATTATCAGTGATGAGAGGTGATGGTAAGATAAGGAATATTCTCATTTCAGAAACCCCTTATGTGGATGACTCTAACGACATAAATGGATCGGTTTGCATACTATCTGATATAACAGAAATCAGGAATTTTGAGAAGGAAAGACAGGCACTACGGGAAAAATTGGCAAATGCTCAAAGAATGGAATCTTTGGGGGTTCTTGCCGGCGGGGTTGCTCACGATCTTAACAATATTCTGGGACCATTGGTCGCGTATCCCGAAATGATAAAGTTGGAACTCCCCTGGGACAGCCCCATCCTCGATAAAGTCGTTAAGATCCAGAAATCGGCCCGAAGAGCGGCCGATGTCGTCCAGGATTTGCTTACAATGGCTAGAAGAGGCCGTTATGAAATGAAGAATGTTAACATCAATACTATCATCGAATCCTATCTTAAGTCTCCTGATTTTATGAACTTAAAGACAAATCAGCCAAAGGTAATCGTTAGCCTCTCGCTCGATACGACGATTCCGGATATTTATGGTTCGGCCAGCCACTTATTAAAGGTAATAATGAACCTGGTGATAAATGCTTATGATGCTATGCCGCAGGAAGGAACACTCACTATAAAAACGGAATCCAGATACACGGAAAAACTAATTGGAGGTTTCAGCAATATTGATGGTGGAAATTATGTAATCCTTACTGTCAGCGATACCGGAATCGGAATTGGAGATGAGGACCAAAAGCATATTTTTGAACCATTCTACTCAAAGAAAAAGCTCGGTCGAAGTGGCAGCGGTCTTGGTCTGGCAATAGTCTATGGCGTGGTAAAGGACCACAACAGTTATATTGATATAAAGAGCGAATTGAATAAGGGAACCGAAGCCTACCTATATTTCCCGGTTATGGATTCTACTCCGGATAATGAGGGAGAGGAAGAGATCGTTGACATACGTGGAAGCGAACTGGTTTTGGTTGTTGATGATATTCCTGAGCAAAGGGATCTGGCAGCAACTGTTTTGTCGAGTCTGGGATATACAGTTGAAACCGCGCCGAGTGGAGAAAAAGCAGTTGAATATTTAAAATCGAAGTCATTCGATATTGTGATCCTTGACATGATTATGGAGCCGGGCATCGACGGATTGGATACATATAAAGAGATTATCGAAATTCACCCCGGCCAGAAGGCGATAATTGTCAGTGGCTATTCTGAAACCGATCGAGTTAAAGAGGCCCAGAGGCTCGGGATCGGCAGATACGTTAGAAAACCCTACACAATGCAACAACTCGGCAAGGCTATTCGCGAGGTACTTTCCGGCTAGAATACATTCCCAGCATTCGCTCAAATTGGCTTGCGAAGCCGCAATTCCGGAGTATTCCCCACCATATAAGTCTCAGGGCATAGCCTGACAGGCTTAAGCGAAATAGGTCGGCGAATCGCGGTCAGAGGATTCATCTCCTGAAGGCAAACCTCTTTCCGAGTCTCTCAGACAATAAAAGGCTGGATAAATATATACTTCAAGTCCGGCCTAAAATTATATTCACAAGGCAAGATTCTCGTGGTATAAATCCTGAGGAAACAAAAAAAGGAGGAAAAATGAGACGGACCGAAAAAAGAGGTCACTGCAGTTATTTTTGGCAGGCGTTGTTCACAGCGATAATCATAGCGTTGATCCTGCCTATTCCATCTCAGGCAATCGAAATCGGCGACGGGCTCGATCTCGGTGGAAATGTGCGCTGGCGGGCTGAACTGGACGGTAAGGATTTCTCAGATAAGACCGCCATGAACGAAATGTCCCTCCTGAGGAGCCGGGTTGGTTTGACTATAACCGCTATCGAGAATACCACCCTTTATCTCCAGATGCAGGATTCGCGGAATCTGGGTGTAAACTCGTCCGGCCTGACAAACGACACCAATCTCGGAATCCATCAGGCCTATATTGAAATGTCGAACATCGTCACCAGGGGGCTGTCGTTGCAGCTCGGTAGATTTGAGGCCGTCTACGGCCGCCACCGGTTGATGGGCAACGTGGGCTGGGACAATGTCGGACGGTCGTTCGACGGTGGCCGCCTGATGCGCAGAGGCAAGACTTACAGCGCCGATATCTTCGTCCTGAAGGTAATAGAGCGTTCGTTCAACGCACCACCCAATCACAAGGACCGGAAGCTTTATGGTTTACACAGCACCTTCCTTGAAGATCGCCTCGACCTTTTTGTTCTCTATGATTGGGATCAAATGAAAACCGGCGATGATTATAATCTGGCAAGATTCACGATAGGCTCATACTTCAAGAACAAGCTGGCATCCGGAATTGGATATGAATTCGATGCCGCTATTCAGACCGGTAACCGGGGCGCCCAGGATATTTCCGCTTATATGGTCGCCGGCGACCTCTATTATTCCCCGAAGCACAAAATGATGTTCATTTATTCAGAGGTGAGCAAAGTAGGAATCGGTTTTGATATAACCTCCGGTGACGATGATACCACCGACGATGAAATCAAATCGTTTAACAACTTGTATTATACCGGCCACAGATTCAGAGGATATATGGACTTTTTTCTGGGGACATCGACCCAGGGTCTGATGGATTTGATTTTTCGCGCCGCCGTTAAACCCCGTCCTCATTGCCAGATCTCTGTGGATTTTCATCATTTCCGGACGATGGAAGACCATTTGACACCCGACGGTGATTCCTCCAAAGCGATCGGGCAGGAGATCGATATTACATTCAAGCGCAAACTGCAAAAAGGATTGACCTTCCAGGGCGGAATGTCAATGTTCATAGCATCGGATGACTGGATTGCCGACGCTGATCAGGCATACTGGCTTTACGCTATGATATCCGCAGGCTTCTAACGATTTTCCGAATGGCGGTTTGACGGCAACGGAATACTTTGTGATAGTAAATGATATTACATCATGCTTGAACGCATGTTCATATCGAGGTGCATGATCGAGAGCGAGATAAAAGAAAATATGATCATGGCGGTCAGAAGAGGAACCTGCGCCAGTAGCGCTCTTTTCCCCGTGCCGAACATCTTTTCGCCGGCTTTAGCGGCTATTTTTATACCGAGGATATGGCCGGTTATTACCAGAATAACCTGCATGGTCCAAACGGTGTTATCGCTCAGAAACATTGGATACGCTTTTCCAACGGTCCCGAACAGATTCCAGCCATAGCCGAACGGATCAGAGAGAAGCGGTATTATGCTCTGGCCCTCCATCCCCAGGTGCATTGTGTTGTGCGCCAGGTGATAGAATAGGGCGATCGGTATCAGGCTATATGAAAAGCGTATGAAAATCTCCCATGTCGAAATACCGTTACTGCCGATACGAGCCGAAAGCCAGCAGAGAAAATGGTACAGTGAATAAGGAACCAACAGGACAATACCCATACCGACTGTAAAAGAAAATAACGGTCCCAGTCCGAAAAGATTATTCATAAAGGCGATTATGGAATTTCCTCCACCGGCTAAATCCTCCCAGAGCGGCGTCATGGATAGCCCGTGGAACGAGGTCAGCGAAAGCAGGATTACGGCCAGGATGGCCTCATCGGGCCTCGGCCTCGGGTAAGCGATGATATCAGTCCCTAACGGTCGTATATTAAATGCCACATTGTCCGAAGGACAGGCTTTGAAACATTCGGTACACATTGTACAATATGTATTCTCATCCAGAGTAGTGAGATTGAGGCCGGTCGGACACGGATAGGCACCGCCGTTGCCTTTGTAACAGTCTTTGGTTTTACATTGCAGGCAGATACTATGATCTTTCGGCCGGATCTCAACGGGCGATATATTTGCGTAGAGTCCGGAAATTCTTCCCACGAGACAGCCGTACCGGCAAAAGGATTTCTTTTCGAAAATGAACACTGGAAGAACAACCAGCATAAGCATGAATAAACCCATTACGGCCGTGGCAAATGGATCGGTCGTGACCTTAAATCCCAGTTCGAGCCAGGTTAGTATTATAAAAAGCCCGATAGCCATCGATATATTGCGGGCCTTTTTCGGCCACTTCATGTTAAGCGAAAGAGGTTCTTTTGTTATTTTCCATAAACGCAGGCGACTTGCGATGGATGCAACAAGGTCCCACGGACAGGCAAAGCACCAGACTTTACCGAGGATCAGTATGGCAAAAATAAGACCGCCCCACCAGATAGTCCATGTAAGCGTGGGCGCGATATTTATTCGAGGATTGCCGAAAAATCCCGCATACAGGATTATAACAAAAAGAAATAAAAGCGGCAGTTGAACGGAAAACTGAAGCCATCTCCTTTTTAGAAGATAATCGACAAAGCCGATTCGAGAAATGTCGAAACGGACATTGAGACTCTTGCCACTTCTTTTAGAATAAAATATAAATGATACCAAGAGGACAAGTCCCACACCGGACAGAAACATCCAGGCGGGCAACCCGCTCATCAAATGAACACCGTTTTCGGCGTGGCAGCTAGCTGTCTCTCCCAATCAAGATTTCCTTTCTTTGAATCTTCTTTTTTTTAGTATCGCAACAATCACCGCGAAGGAAAGAATGAAAGCAATCGATCCCCCCAGATATGTCCATACAGGATTACCCATGCCGACTTTCAGATCGAAAAGAACGTTATTTTGCCTCAGCCCGTCGTTGAAGCTGACGCGCACATAATAATGCCCGTCATCCTCGTAGACCCAGCCGACTTTATAAATATTGGTCGGGTTACGATAGGCGGTAAAGGGATGGCTCTCGGTGGGGTCCTCATGCTTTCCAAATACCTTAAAGATTACGGCTCCATCGAAAACCTTGCTGGAGTCAATGTCGCGAATATATATGGCGAGGTCATATGCACCCTGGCCCGGTATTTTGTAATATGTAAATGTGACGTCATAGTTATTGACGGTTTGAGTAACTTCATATACCGGAGTCTCCGGATAGTGATCCTGATAAGTATAATGCGGGATACCGCGGATATGGTGGCCATAAGCGGTCGCCGCAAGAATGTGTAACACGGGCAATATCAAACGTATTTTGATCATAACCGATTCACTCCCCAACAGATTTTGCTTTGGCGCCCCATACATACACGAGGGCGTTCTTTTGTGTGCTATCGCAGGCGTCGATACATAAACCGCAATTGTCGCATTCTCCCGGAAATTCGCCCTTTGCCGGAACCAGATCGTAAGGGCAAGCAGGATTGCATAGACCGCACATATCGCATTTGGCCTCGACTCTTTTTATTCGCAGGAAACGCCATTTTCCTATTATTGAGAACAATGCTCCCCCCGGGCAAATTCTCCTGCAGAACAGATGAGGCGAAAATAATATCTCTGCCGACCATAATATTATCAAAAACAATAATCCCCAGGTTATGGCGCCGGTGATTACTATGTGATAAACGCCCTCGGTAATCAGCCGCGGAGGATAAATCAAAACTGCAATGGGAATACTGATAACCGCTCCAAGTACAATTGATATCACCAAAAAGAAAAGGGATGATTGCCGGGGCAGATCGATGTTGAAATATTCGATTCCGAACCTCTTCAGATATTCTGTTAACCCTTTTCCCGCCTCCGCGAAAAGAGAATACGGACAAACCCAGGAGCAAAAATACCTGCCCAGAACCAGCAGGAGCACGACCGGAATAATAATGGAGAAAAGCAAGCCGTAATCGACTGTGAAAGAAGTAAAGGACGACACGACGAATGCCAGCGGATCTGAAAGCGAGAGCCCCAGGACTTTGAAGCTCCACAGCCCGCCTTCGAAATGTCCCCGGAAAAGCATCGGTTTATTTTCGCCTCCGAACGCGAAATCGTACGCCGAGAGCACAACCGATTCTTCGATTTCTCTTTCCGCTCCCAGCTGCCCTGCTTTTTTCTCATATAGGTTGGAATAAACCAGCAGGACCATTAGAGCGATTACAGATATTCTTGTGATGTTTCTATACTTTCGCACCAACTTCTTCGACTTTTCCCGGTATGACTTTTATTGCTTGCGGGTAATGGATACATACCTGCTCGCACAGCCCGCATCCCACGCACTTATCCGTTACTACCGGTTGCTCCCAGGTTTCGGAATAAATGGCAATACCGTCGTAGGGACAGGCAAATACGCATACGCCGCAGACGTAACCGTTGAAGGAATTGCAGATGTTCTTATCGACAACTGCTTTCCCCATCCTGACACTTTTTAAAATTTCCTCGGAATCATCAGGTATGGCAACAAGAGCGCCGCTGGGACAGGTGTTGTTGCACTTCATGCAGAGAATACAGCCTTTTTCGCGAGGTTTAATGTATGGTGTGCCGGTCATGGCGGGGTCGAAGCTGTCATAATATTTTATTGTCTCGTTGGGACATACCTGCCCGCAGCGCCGGCAGCGAATGCATTTGGAGAGAAACGCCTTTTCCGCCAGAGCTCCCGGTGGCCTTAATGGAGGATATTTCTTTCCGGGGATAAGTTTCTTAACGCTGTAGAAACCACCGGCGAAAAGGGGCAAGGCGGGAATGACAGCAGCGACAAATGTTTTTAAAAACTCCCTTTTTTTCATATCTTCCCAGCTCACACAAATGCGGGAAAACAGGTTCTATTATTCAGATCTTTTCAATTCTGGCGGCCAGCTTTTTAAAATCGACCTGCCCCGATACCGGATCGTATGCCCGGTGCGAGGTTGCGTTTACAAGCCACTTGTTCTTCGCCGGATCGGCGGAGTCGGCCACCGACAGGTTCCACGGTGAAAAGATATATCCTTTAGGCACCTCGTTTCGAGCCGGTTTGATCTTGGATCGCACGCCGCCGATCGACACTCTTCCCTCATAGAAACCGCGGCGAGTGTGGACTCTGATTTTGTCGCCGTCGTTCAAACCGTTTTCACCGGCATCATCCGGATGTATCTCCACATACTGTTCGGGCACAAGCCTCCTGGTTGTCGCTCCCCTGATGGTTTTGGCGGTATGGAAATGTTCATAGACTATACCGAGGCCGAGCCAGAACGGATATTTGCTCTTGGGCACTTTGGCCCAATGTTTACCCAGATGTTCAAAATCGGGGAGTTCCGGCGTCAAGGCCATATCCCTGGCCTGAATCAGAACATCATGATGATCCACCGCGTAATAGCCCGGTTCGGTTCCCATCTTTCGCATTTCCGCAAGAACCTTGCGACGTTTGCTGTAATCCTGGCGACAGATCTTAAAATGCATTTTGCCGTCCGGTTTGCGGAACATTCCATAAGGTTTATCCGCCCAGCTTTCCTGATCCATATACCGGCGCGTGGTGCCGCCGCGCTTTGCTATTTCATAATTCGGCGCAGGCCACTGAATTCCTTTCAGGCGTCTGATCTGATCATATAAACCGATACCGTCGCGTTCACGCACCTCCAGAAGGCCGGTCATGTCACAATCGGTTCCTTTCGAACCCCGGACTATCTCCTCGAATATTTCTTCAGCGTCGTAAAGCTCCGGGCCGTCGGGATGGAATCTCTTCTTTTTATATGGGAATATAGTCTCGGAATCGAGTCCCATCATCCTTGCCAGCATTTTACCCTTGTCGATAGCCATATCAAGATCGGGCCAGCATTTCTCCAGACCGGGGGCGCCTTTTCCGACTCCGTCTACGACGTTGAATCTCCTCTCTGATGAGATATATGTTCCCCCCTGCCATTCGCCCCAGGTGAGAGCGGGAAATATAACGTCAGCATAAAGAACATTGGGAGCGTGACGGTAGATATCCTGAACTACAACAAACATTTTCCTCAACGCCGGTCGAATCAGGTTGTTCAGGTCAGGCTGATGTATGTGTGTCGTGTACATATAGAACATGGCTTTAACATCGTCCTTTAATGCCCTCTCAAACATGCCGACCATCATGCCCGGGTTTTTCGCCTTATTGACGATTTCAAGTCTCTCCTCGGGCAGGTTCCAGACCTGGTTCATCCATCCGCGATGTTTGTCGTCATTCAAACCGATATTGAATGGCAGACGTCCCGTAAGACCACCCATCAAACGCTCGCCCATAGCGTTGGGCTGGCCGGTCATAGAGAACGGGCCCGCTCCCGGACGGCCGATATCACCGGTCAGGCAATGCAGGTTAATTATGCTGATAACATTGTGCTGACCGTGTATATGCTGATTGTAGCCGATACCCCAGAAGGAAATGACGCCACCCCTGCCTTTAGCTTTGCCCTTTCTGCTGGCGGCAGCCCACCGGGCTGCAACTTCCCGGATGAGTTTCGGATCAACCATCGTGCGGTCGCGTACCTTTTCCGGAGCGTACTCCTCCTTCACGACTTTTATATACTCCTCCCAGCCAACCGTATTCTCCTTTAGAAATTTATGGTCCACAACGTCGGGATGCTCGGTTACTATCACATGCGCGATGGCATTTAATATGGATATATCGCCGTTGATGCTCTGGAAATGCGAACTGTTACGGGGACTTATGGATTCCAGGGCCTGAACAGTACCCGTCCTGCGAGGATCTGATACCACAGTAGGAATTCCGTTTTTCTTCTTGTGATCGGCTATCCTCCAGAAGATAATAGTATGCGCTGCACGCGCGTTATGCCCCCACATGGTAATCATATCCGCTTCTTCTATATCGTCATAGCTTAAGGGGGGAGTATCGGAACCGAGAGTAGCGAAATAGGCTGTAACGGCCGATGTCATACAGGTGCGGGCGTTGGCCTCGATGGAATTCGAGCCGAGAATTCCCTTCATCAGCTTATTCTCCATCCACTGCGCTTCCACCGTCAACTGTCCCGAACCATAGAGGCCGACGGAATTGCCGCCGTGGGCCTTGTATATCTCCATTATCTTTTCGGCGACGAGATGTTCGGCTTCCTCATACGATGCTTCTTCAAACAGATCATCGTCGAACCGTCCCTTAGTGGCGGATTCGTATCCCTTCATAGGATCCGACATATCCTTGCGAACCAGCACCCTGTCGAGGCGGTCGACATATGTCGGCTCGTCAGCGTTCAAGCCTTTGATACATTGGACGCCCTTGTTGGTTGGATGTTGTTTATCGGGTATCACTCCGAGGATCCGCCCGGTCTTGTCCGCCTTGATTATAGTGCCGCAACCTACCCCGCAATAAGGACACTGGCTGATCAAGCTCTGGGCGACCGGTGAGAGCTCGCCTACTTCCGCCAGCAGTTTCTCCGGAGCGAAAATAGCCGAACCCAGTCCCAGAGCGGTCGCGCCGGCAACCGAACCCCTCAAGAAATTTCTTCTGGTAACTGATCCCTTTTTCGGCATGGCAGAACTACTCCTTCCCTTGCTTTATAAATGCAATAACATCATTGACCTCTTTGCCAGTGAATTCAGTGAGACCACCGCCACCCCTCATCATCGAACGCATAGCCGACTCATGCCGTCCCAATGACATTGTCGCCTGCAAGTACCCCACAGACGCCGCCTTGACAAAATCCGGCCTCAGCAGATCCGGGGCAAAAGAGCCACTGTGATGGCATTGGCTGCACTGCCTTTCATATACCTCCGCGCCTATTTGCGGCGTGCCGACAACGTATTTGGGGCCTATTTCATCCTCATCTTTAGTGCGAAGATAGTTTACTATTCCCATGGCGGTATTCATATCGATTTCAACGAAACCGCCCCTGCCGAATTTTTTCATCTCGCTTCCGTCGCGACCCGACATCATCATGGCAATTATGAAACCGTCGGAGGTCATCTCCAGGAAGCCCGGGCGGCCTATGCCGGGACCGTTACCACCGCCACCCCCGGGACCGTGACATTGCGCGCAAAAACGATTGAAATCGTCTCGTCCGTTAATACTCTCGCCCGGTATGGTGCTGATTCCGACGAAAACCGGAGGATTATCTTCGAATGTTCTTATATAAGCGACAATATCATTTATCTCTTTCCTGGTGAGATCGACTGTACCGTCCCGCCCTTTTAGATTTCCTTTCATCGGAGATCCGGTACGTCCGTATGCAATCATCTCCCATATAAATTCGTCGGATGCCGTCTTGAGAAAATCATGTGAGGTTATAGACGGTCCAACGTAGCCTCGACCTGATTCCCCATGGCACTGCGCACAGATTCTATCGAACAGTTTCCTGCCGTTGAATTCAGAGCCATTGATTTTCATACTTGTTGTGCCGGTAACCGGTCCTCGATATCCGGAACGTAAAAACGAGACGATATCGCCAAGCGACTTTGCTCCCAGATAATTATAGCTCCCCATCGCCGTCCCGCGTCTGCCTCCGGTTAATGTCGCATGCAGGAACCTGCTATTGGCGAAGCGCAGGAATTCGGGAGAATTCAAGGACGGCCCTATACCTCCCTCGGCGTTATCGCCATGGCAGGATGCACAATTTTCAGAGTAGACTTTTTGTCCCGTTCTCGCGGAGCCGTTTTGAATAGCGCGTCGGAACGAGGCGTAACTAATAACAGGATAGCGCCAGGAATCCATATATTCCAGCAGGTCGGCCAGGTCATATCTGGAGAGGAAGTTCCAGGCGGGCATGGCGGTGCCGGCTCGGCCTTTGATAATCGTTTCGTAAAGCAGCCGGTTATTCATAAGGGAAAGAAGCTGCGGCGATAGGAGCGTCGGCCCGATCATGTCCGTCTCATAATCGCCGTCGATTCCGTGACAACCGGCACAATTAGAATTGAAAATAACCCGCCCGTAGCCGACCTCACCTTTCGTCTCAACTACTTCTTTATAAGCAGGAGCTTTTTTTCTAAGAGACAACACATATGATGCTATCTTGTCGATTTCAGGATTCGATAATCCTCCACCCCGCCCCCAGGCCGGCATGATCGCAGATCCGGACCCCGAAATTATGGCGCTCAAAAACGCCTGGTCAGCAATCGCCAAAAACTGCGGGTTGCCAAGAGCCGGTCCCATCTTGCCGAGTTCCGTGTAATTTGTTCCGCCGCCTTCCTTGCCGTGACAGGCGGAGCAATAGCTCATATAGAGATCGCGTTTTGTCTCCTCTATTGTTCCGGACGAGGCTATCATGCCTTCGGGGATAGAGAATTCCTGAAACGACTTCATGTAGACTGTCAGGTTTAATGCTTCCTGTTCGGAAAAGCCATAATCTATCATTCCCGATGAATCCGGCTGGATTTTCGGTTGATATACCGACTCGAAAATAAAAGCCATGTTAACATTGCCGTCAAAGCGATCTATATATTCATCCGCGTTATCGGGATGAGGACGTTTCAGATGGAATGACGCCTGGCCGATTGTGGTAAGATCAGGCCCCAGAGAACCACCTCGTCCACGCACTTTATGACATCCCTGGCAGCCGTTTTCTTTAAAAAGCCGTTCACCTCTCTGGTACGCGCCGGAGAGTTCCGGCATATCCGATCTATGGCAGCGGGCGCAATTGGCCTCCAAAAACGGCGGCATTAATACCGGTTCTTCCCAGAATTCGATAAAATGGCTGACAGCGTGCTCGAAATCGGTGGCGCGCCCCTGTCCGTCGTGACAGATCGTACATCCGAAAATATTCAGATCGTGTTTTTCGAGATAGTCACCCGGATGGGTTTTTAACGGGTTATCGAGCTCGACAGCGCGCGGGTCGGTTATGGAGACGTGACAGATTACGCAACGGTCGATCTTATCTATTTCCGGCAAGACCAGTTGACGATAATCTATTTTGAACTCAGATCCCGAATCTGTATCTGACACGAAATCGGAGTATTGACGCTGATAACTTTTCCATTCCGGGGTGAGAAACTCGGCGGCGGCCCCGATCAGAAGTAACACAATTACCAGGGAACTGGCCCAGAACATCAGTTTTTTTGTCGCGTTCATTCCCGATTACTCCGCTTAATGGACCGGCCATAGCGATGGCCACCAGTAAAAATCCCAGTTCGGGCCTCGATGGACAGTTGCGAAATACGTTAAAATCATAAACCCGACAATAAAACAGGTAAATATGGCAACGGCACCGAGGCGGGTTGAGCCGGATCGATTGAGGATCCGAAGAGACCACCAGACGAAAGCCCCGGTCAATATGGTTCCGGGATTGATCGCAATAATTATTATCTGCGGAATATTCGGGAACCAGTTGCGCAGCCAGCCGAAAATGATAGTGAACGCAAGCATAACGACAATGCAAATCGACGAGAATATAAGAGAATCTCTGAATATTTTTTTCTCGCTCTTATCGGGGAACCACAATCCCGATTCGCCCCGTGTCCTGTCCAGAAACGGAATAAGGATTATGCCCAATACTGCTATTCCGGGAATTGCCATTCCGCCAATAAATGCCGAATACGATACCAGTTCCTGAAGCCCCAGAAAATACCATGGGGCCTTGGCAGGATTTTCCGGCACCAGCGGGTTGGCAGCCTCTTTCAAAGGTGCATTGGAAATGAATGACAAAGTAATCACGGCCGCCAGCATGATGGCGAAAACCGCCATTTCCGCATGGAACAGATGCGGCCATGAGGCTACTGTTTTATTCGGGCCATTATTGACGTTGTTACCGGAGCCCTTGATAATAGCCATCAGACCATACGTTTTCCCCTCTGTGGGGAATGCCATCTCCGCTTTTTCATCCCTTGGGGTGTTTATCAACATATCTTCAGAGATAACCGAGGGGCGCGACAGCCCGCCGTCTTTTCTGATTCGCCAGAAATGAACGCCGATCAAGGCTGTCATGGTTAGCGGCAGGAAAACGCAATGCAGGAAATAAAATCTGATAAGCGCCTCCTCCCCCACGACATCGGCGCCAAGCAGAAGAAGCTTTTGCAATCGTCCTATATCAAAAATGCCTGTGATTCCCAGTGCATCTGTAAGTTCGGTGGGCGAGGCCGCTATCTGAGTCCCGATAGTAGTTGCCCAGTAGGCCAACTGGTCCCATGGCAAAAGATAACCTGTAAATGAAAGAGCAAGAGTCAACGTGAACAACAGCATACCGATCATCCAGTTGAATTGCCGGGGGAACCTGTATGATCCTGTATAGAAAACTCTTACCATATGAAGGATCACCGCTATTACCATTCCGTGTGCCGCCCAGCGGTGAACGTTTCTCATCAGCCTGCCACCCGGAACCGCGAAATGAATATCCTTAATGGAATTGTAGGCGCCTGCTGCGGACGGCTTATAATATATCATCAATAATACACCGGTAACGGCAAGAATAATAAACAAAGCCGCGGTGGCTACTCCAAGGCCCAGCGTAAAAGTTTTCTTCAGACTATATCTGTGGGTCCGAACCGAATGAATGTGCAAAAACAGATTCCCGAACACCGACTGGGAAACCGCCCGGGCAGATGTTCTTGGCCCGTGGCGAATTGTCGATTCTTTAAACGACTTCGGGAGCCTCTTTATATTGGCTTTAAATTTCTCAAAGCCACTGATCGAATTTGCCGGCGTCGTTTTATCAGGCATGGAAAACCCCTTTTGTTCCGGGTTTGACATAGGAGTTCAGATCGATCTCCACCTGGCCCGAAGGAAGCTGCACTACTTTATGCCAGTTCAAGCCTTTCGGCGCCGGGCCCTTAGTCACATTTCCTCTACCTCCAAACCTGGAACCGTGACATGGGCAATCAAATCCGCTTCCGGTCCAGGCAACAACGCATCCCAAATGGGTGCATGTCGTTGATATAGCGTAAATCCCTTCATCATCGGAGAAAACGATTACTCTTTCCTTTTCGAAAGGTTTTACTGTCCCGGCCGGGTAATCCGATGCCGGTCCCAGTTTAATCTTCTTCGTCTCCTGCGGCAATAGTGTGGGAAGAGTAAACCTGGCCAGCGATGCTATCCAGATTCCGATAGCCCCGATAAACGTTGCGGGCGCGAATTTCGACAAGAAATCGCGTCTTGATTTCCTTTTTCCCTCCATTTATGGACCCACCTCGCAAAAGGTTACTCTTTCCATAGTCACGGCCCCGACAGGGCACCGTTCCGCGCAACAGGCGCATCTGATACACGACGTTTCATCCTTAATAATGGCAGAATCATTTTCGGCAAAGCCAATATCCGCCAGCTTTACCGCGTCGCCGTTTATCTCCAGATCTTCTAAGGATACAATCTTCAAACAGAACTCAGGACAGACGTCCACACAGCCTCCACAGAGAACGCAGGCCTCTCCGTTGAAAATCGTATTTACGCCGCAATCGAGACATCGGCTCGCCTCGGTAAGTGCCTCCCTGTCGGAATAGCCAATCTCAACAACGGGGTATCCGGATTTCAAACGTTCCGAAGGTTCAATTGTGGGGATGTTTTGACGCTGGATCTCTTCGTAGGATGCTTCGCGGGCGTAGTTTTCGATTTCCGTATGATCGATTTCAAGTTCCGGCTCGAAATCTCTTTCCGGAAGTCCAGCGGCGATGGTTCTGGCTACCTTCTTGCCGTGGGCTACGGCATCAATAACCAACCTTGCACCGTAGGCGCAGTCGCCTGCGAAAAATAACCACGGCCACTCCGTGCTGCCGTCCTCATTAACATCGACGAAGCCTCTTTCATTTAATTCCACCCCGTCGCGCTCCGGTCTGATAAACGATAGATCTATTTGCTGGCCTACTGAGAGGACTACGGTATCGCAGCGGATTTCACTGATCTCCTTTTCATCAAAGGTCGGCGCGAAACGGCCCTTATCGTCAAGTACAGAAACGCATTTTTTGAATTTAACGCCTGCTATTTTGTCATTTTCAATGATAATTTCGCTTGGCCCGATTGAAATATGTCGGATAATCCCTTCCTCTTCTCCCTCGAGAATCTCCATCTCGTCAGCAGGCATCTCTTCTAAGGATTCCAGACAGCAAAGGTGGACTTCCCTGACGCCCCTGACTCGTTTTGCCTGCCGGGAAACATCGAACGGCTCGTTGCGCAGGATGGTTCTTCCCACATCGTAAGCAACCGACCCTCCGCCTATAACAACAACCTTCTCTCCCAGTCTAACGTTTTCTCCGAGGCTCACGGCGCGAAGAAATTCAACGCCTCCCAGTATATCATGATGATCCGCTCCCGGCATAGGCAGTTTCCTTGAGCGCTTGGCTCCAACGGCAACAACAACAGCGTCATACTCCGTGGCGAGCTCGTTCAATTGAATATCTTTGCCAACTGTGATACCGGTTTTGAATTCCACTCCCAAGGTCTCTATAATTTCAATCTCCGCGGAAATAGTATCGCGTGGAAGACGGTAATCCGGAATACCGATAGCCAGCATGCCGCCCTTAACGTTTTCAGCTTCGTAAACTGTGGGAGTAAAGCCTAATAACGCCAGGTCATGTGCACAGGCAAGCCCTGCCGGCCCCGAGCCGATTATCGCCACCTTAATAGCGTTCTTTTTGCCCGGATAATCATAAGCGGTAAGCTCTTCTCTGCTTATGTTTTCGCGGTTTGTTACGTATTGGCGGATGTTTTCCAAAAGCTTTGACCTCTCCTCGTTACCGTGCCCCTGGAAATATTTTTCGGCCGCAAAACGTTTCAAGGCTCTTATTGAAATAGGCTTATCTATATCCCCTCGCCTGCAATTGACCTCACAAGGGGCGGCGCATATTCTGCCGCAAATCGACGCCAGGGGATTCGGTCCCCTGGCTATCAAATAAGCGTTTTCAAAATTGCCATTGGCGACAGCACGAACATAACCCCTGGCATCCGTACAGACTGGGCAAGCGTCCTGACATTTTATCTGTTTCTGCCAATAGCCGTTATCCGGTATTTCAACACGGTAACTCATTTCCTCTTGCCTTTGGCATTTGAGGGAGTGGATAGGTCGGCAAGAGTCATTTTTTTTGACCTGGTCAGTATCTCTTTTCTAAAACTGCCCCAGGATTCGTGAAAAATACACGAATCTTGCCCTGAACAGCTTTTCAATCCCAAAACACATTCTTCCTTCAGGTTTGTAACGCCGCCAAGAACTTTCAAAATATTATACAGGGTTACCTTTCCGGGGTCAATCGAGAGTGTCACCCCGCCATTTGGCCCTTTGGTGGAGGTAATGAGCCTTTTTCTCCCCAGATCCGTCAGAACCTTAGCCAGAAAATGCGCCGGAATATCAAGTTCACTCGCCACTTCCTTTGCTTTTACAATAGTACCCCTGGGAAGGCCGGCGAGATATCGCAGAGATTCAAGGGCGTAGACGATTGACTGAGGATAGATCATTTCAGAAAACCCACCTTTAATATCAGACCCGGGTCATCAAATCCAGGCCGGAATCCGAATTTCGGACCCTCAATTCGCAAATTAACAACTATATGTTTCGCCTGTCAAGTATTTTCCGATTTCGCATGATCGTTCGGTATTTATTCTGATGAAAGGGCTACACGGGAGGATTCCAGCTTTAGGCTAATCCTCCTCAAGCAGTGTTTCCAGTTCATCAACCAGGCTGCTGAAAAGCTGAATAGTATGTAAAATCGGCTCCGGCTTCGTCATATCAACGCCGGCGTCCTTTAAGATATCGACCGGATATTTGGAGGAGCCGGTGGAAAGGAATTTCATATAAGTATCAAGATACCCCTGGTCACCATCGACAATCTTCTGCGACATCAGCTGTGCAGCGGCATAACATGTAGCGTATTGATAAACATAGTACTGCCAGTAGAAATGCGGTATGACCATTCCCAGGTTCCCGCTTAATTCATCCACCGACAAAGCCTCGCCCCAGTATTTCATGTATATGTCTGAAAACGTTTTCCGGAAATAATCCGCTGAGAAAGCCCCTCCGTTTTCCATATGCGTATGAATGGCCAGCTCAAATTCGGCAAACATCGTCTGTCGGAAAAATGTCGTTCGGATCTCCTGAATATAGAAATTCAGCAAAAACATTCTTTGTTTTTTGTCTTTGGCGCTCTGCAAAAGGTCTTTCAAGAGAACTGCCTCGGCGCAGGTTGAGGCCACTTCCGCAACAAAGATCGAATAACCCGAATAAATGTACGGCTCGGTTTGATTGACATAAAATGATTGCATAGAGTGACCCATCTCATGAGCAAGCGTAAAGACTCGATCGATCGTACCGTTGTAATTAAGCAGAATGTACGGTGGAGAAGTATAACTTCCGCCGGAGGACGCGCCGGATCTTTTACCCTCGGTTTCGAAAACATCAATCCAGCCGGAATTGAGCCCGCTTTTGAAATCGCTGATATATGGCTCGCCCATCGGCTCCAGACCTTCGATGACCATTTCCATCGCCTGCTCGTAGCTATATTCCGTATTCTGATCGGGTATCAGGGAGACATAAAGATCATACGGATAGAGTGTGTCGTATCCGAGAACTTTCTTTTTGAGCGATGCCCATTTGTGAAGCGGCTCCAGATTGGCATTGACCGTTTCGATTAGATTATGATAGACGGATAAAGGAATATTATTGTTCGCCAGAGCCATTCCAAGACAGCTTTCATACCCACGGGCTTTCATGTAGAAATTGTCCTTGTTAAGTGCTCCGCCCAGCGAAGTCGCAATAGTATTGGCATACTTTTCGTACGTACCATAGAAAGCTATATGCGTGTCGTGTCGTACCCGGCGGTCGGTCGATTTGCGTAATTTATTGTAACGCTCCTTGGTCAACTCGACCAGACTGCTGTCTTCGTCATATACCGTCCCGAATGACATATCGGCGTTGGTGAGCATTGAATATATCCGGCCGGGAGAATAAGCGATCGACCCCGACAGCGCCAGGATAGCCTCTTCCGGTGGTGACAGAATATGCTCCTGCTGGCGAATCAGATCTTCAATGTAAAAACGATATATATCCAGTTCTTTCTTTTCGGCCAGAAAAGTCTTTAGCTTTTTGGAATCGATACTGAGCAGTTCCGATTCCATAAATGATGAGGCGTGGCGAAACTTCGACCCGAGCGCCCTTATCCTACCGGATAATTCCTGCCAGGAGTTAACACGAGTATCCTCGCTCAATTTCCGCCCGGCGTACGTGGAAAGATTGTCTGCAATTATACTTATTTCTTCATTTAGTTTGAGACATTCATACAGAATATCTCCGGATTCCCCTAAACGGCCTTTGTAGCTTTCCAGACGCGCATAATTATTTTCGACAAAACTAAAATCATTTTCCCAAGCCTCGAGATTCGGGTACATTAGTTCCAGATTCCATTTGTATTTATCATCGATATCCGAACGCTGCGGAATCTTTTTGGTTTCAGCCATAAGGCGGGCAGGCGATGTTATCATCACCGTCAGCAGAATAATTGAAATTATTCCGATACGAAATGACCTTGGTTGGTTCATGAGCATGCTTCCTTTGCTTGAATGTTGTTTGATTCCAATCATGATGTCGATAATATATGAAAATCCCGGCTATAATAAAAAGTGTTTATTAGCATTAAATCTCATCTGACCCAGCTGCCACCAGCGGGGACACCAGGTATTGGGGGCGATCATCTCCGTTTTTCCTTCAGACGCCGAGCTTCATTCAGATGCAGAAAGCAATGCCGGGTGGGTGGCATTAAGAGCAGGCCCGCAATATCGCGCCCGCCCCAGTAGTCGACTATGCTTTTACCTTCCTTCAGCATAGCTTTTTCATCCCATATCCTTTTCAGGCGGGAAGGCTCAACTCTGTGCTTTAAATCCCCGGGCTTTAATTTTCTGACTAATTTTCTCGTACTCAAGGCTACTGCTATACGATACGCCTTTAGCGCCTCTATATCGATTCCGGCGCTAAGCCCGGCTATTTCTTTGTCATACATTCCGTTGCCGGTATGACGGTTCCTGGTCTTCATCTGCTTCAACCAGTCACCCATATTGATGACCTGCTGATTATCAGCTATCAGCAGATTCATAGTGACATCTTCGATACGGGCCAGATGCCAGATTATCCAGGCGATGGAGTGGTTATAGTTACGGGGGATTCGTCGAATAATCCCTTCCGATATATCCTGCAAAACTTCGTCTTCGAATGAATACAATCCAGACCTCGACATCCCGGCCGAATGTACCATGGCGTGTTGACTCAAGAATAATTCAATTGCCTCTTGATGATTATCCGAGCTTGAAAGGGCGTGCCTTAATGCTTTCTGTTGTGGATTCCATAATTTTCGATTAGATTCCATATTAATCTCATCCTATCCCTATTTATTTCACGACTATCTAAACTAGTCAGGCTACGGCAAAAGTCAAGTTTTCTTGAAGGCGAATGGCATATCTATAGTATCGAAAAGACTATGTCAGGATAGCGGTGATTCCTCGCTTGCCAGCGTAATAGACTTTTTCCCAGAAGGTTAACATAAGGGCGGCCAATGTGATCTGCCGTCAAACGGACCGCCACCCATGATATCTAAGTTCATGGCATCTTTGTCATTTTGGCAGTGCGTATTACTATATATGTAAAATATACTCATTTTTTTCGTATTGACAACAAGGAATATTGCGCACATTAAGGGCCAGCCGCTGGAGGAGTGACCATAATCTCATTAAATTGCGAAAGGTGAACCAAATGACAAAGCTTTGCGCTTTGGTAATAGGCCATAAAAAGGCCAGCTCGGGGGCGAGAAATGAGACCCGGGATCTCGGCGAATTCGATTTTAACGACGATTTAGCGCATCGGATTGAAAAGAAAACCGAGCATACCGAGATCCAGAGGGTATACCGGAGGACCTACGGCCAGTTGCCGGAGGATATAAACCAGCTAAATCCGGATTTCATCGTGAGCCTGCACTGCAATTCCTTCAACAGGGAGGTATCCGGTACGGAAGTTCTCTATCATCACAGGTCGCAAAAGGGCCAGCAAATCGCCGAAATCATGTTGAGACATTTAGTCGGTTGTCTCAATCTTCCGAGCCGGGGGCTAAAACCGAAAACCACTGAAGACCGTGGCGGCTTACTTCTTAGATACACAAACGCTCCATGCATCATCGCCGAACCGTTTTTTATCGACAATGATGAGGATCTTAACAGGGCACAGGAAGATTTAGGCGGATTGGCGGAAGCCTACGCTAAAGCGATCGATGAAATATCAGAGGTTGTTGAGAAGCGTGATACATAATACTGGCCTGCTTTTTTAACTTTGATCCGGCCAACCACGCCTGCGGCGTGGGCGTGAGTGAAATCCACACAACAGAGCAAAACCGTCAGATGCGGATAGCGGCTGAAAAGGATGATGCATCCGGGCCGCCCTTAGAGGATATTACCTGACGTCACAAAGATCAGGTGGTTCCCCGGAGAATTAATTCTCAGAGGGCGCAGGTCACTCCTGACGTTTTCTGCCGAAATGGGGCTCTCCAGCCAAAGAGCCCTTTTTTTACCCCGTGTCAAGAATACGACAACACGCAATGCCTGTTGTGCGAACATATCTATAAGGATCTTATGTTGTTGAAATATCAGTTTTTGAGGTAGCCGACGATTATTCGCCGGTGAAAAGTCCTTTGAAGAAATAAAAAATTGGTCTATATACTAATAGCTTGAGAACCGTAAAATGAGGTAAACCTGCCGTGGAAATTACGAATCTTGACTTTAGTATTAGTGAAAATCACATGGGGGAGAGAACTGGATATCCTTTCAACCAGGCATGAATAATAACATCCTAGAATCAAAAACAGTCATCTCCGGTATCCGCTGGAGTGGAGCGATCCAGTTTGTGGGGGAGAGTATCCGTATAGTGGTCTCCGTAATACTGGCCCGGCTTCTGGCTCCGGAAGATTTTGGTCTCCTGGCGATGGCCTCCGTTGTCACGGGTTTCCTGGTGCTCTTTCAATATTTAGGGACGCGCGGAGTTATTATCCAGAGAAAGGAAATCCCGCCGGAGCTTGTAAACAGCCTGTTCGTTCTCAATCTGGCGTTAGGTTTCATAATAGCCCTGGTTTTACTTTTGGGCGCTTCCTATTTTGCGATTCTCTTCAAAACCAGCCAGGTAGCTCCGGTCATCCGGATTCTGGGGATAGCATTTATTATAACATCAATCGGGATTGTGCCCGGTTCTCTGCTTGCGCGAAATATGCGTTTCGACCTCATTGCCAGAGTCAGATTCATCGAAGTTATTGTTTACGGCGGTGTTGCTATTATTCTCGCATATTCAGGATGGGGAGTATGGGCCCTTGTTGCCGCTAGCCTGATCAGTTCCGTCGTCTCGACCGTCGGTCTGTGGATGGTATCTCGCTGGCGCCCAGGCTGGACCTTCAATTGGACAGAGGTAAAAACTGTAG
The DNA here is from genome assembly GCA_965541585.1 of uncultured bacterium. GTDB lineage: Bacteria > Zixibacteria > MSB-5A5 > UBA10806 > UBA10806 > CBDVBL01. The sequence continues at coordinate 76,104 of CBEUCH010000004.1, forward strand.
CCGGTTTTAGCCTGAATTTGACCGGTTCCAGCATCATCGAATACGCCACCCGCAATGTGGACAGATTTATAATCGGGCGCTGGCTCGGGTCTGCGCCATTAGGGTATTACTCAATTGCCAACAGATTCTGCCTGCTCCCAATGGACACGATCGCCCCCGTGCTAATGAGGGTCTTGTTTCCTGCGCTGTCACGTCTTCAGGATGATTTAGCCCGGCTTCAAAAAATCTTTCTGCGGGCATGCGGCGGAATTGCATTCATTACCTTACCATTAATGACCGGATTGTGCATCCTCGCCGGTCCCTTCGTCATGGCGGCGCTGGGAGCTAAGTGGAAACCTGTAATCCCGCTTATTATGTTGCTTTCTCCTATCGGCGTATTGCGGTCGGTCTCCGCGCCGGCCAACGGCATACTGCTGGCTATGGGAAGAAGCGACTGGTTATTCCGAGTGATGCTCATAACGGGCATAGCCGTCACGGCCGGCATTCTCTGTGGCCTTAAATGGGGAATACTCGGAGTGGCATCGGCTTACGCTATAGCAATGGTCCCGTTGACGTATTTGCGCTTCGCAGTCTCGTTTCGCTTGATCAAACTTAAATTCTCCGACCTCTGGCGCAGTTTGCGACCATACATATTAGCAACTGCGATAATGGCGGGATTCGTACTGGCATGCAGGATCATGCTCGGCAATATGGGCTTCGAGTCATATCTGGTGTTGGGTATATCTGTTTTGCTGGGAATTGTTGTCTACGCATCCTTGATGCTATTTATGCGTCCACCCGCAGTTGCTGATATTCTGAAGATCCTGCCGGGGGATCATCAATGGCTGGAACGTTTGCTCGATACTACCGCAGGACGCCAAAAATCGAAAACCAGGGAGCATGATCTTTAATGGATCGCCACCCCGGGTAGCCAATGAAAAAAGTCTTAATAATTGACTATGATTTTCCTCCCGCACGTACGAGCGGCGTCTACCGGCCGTTGAAGTTCGCAAAATATCTTCCGGAGTTTGGATGGCAACCTATCATCCTGACGGTCAAAAACTATCCCCGTGAATTCATGGATGAAACGCTGCTTGATCAACTTCCTCCCGATACTGTTATAAGGCGTGCCTACTCATGGGAGTTGGTAAGATTCGAAAAGGCGCTTTTCACCAGACTTTTTAAAAGAACACCTCAACCGGCCTCGTCTGCGGGAGACTCGGATCCGGAGAAACGCAAATCGAGAGCGACGCTGCTCTCCTTAATAAGGAAGTATATTCTCTCTCCTTTGAGCTGGTTCACCAACAGTTTTCTTTACGTTCCCGATGATAAGATAGGTTGGCTGCCTCTGGCGGCTTATGAGGGATTTAAAACCATCCGCAGAGAAAAGATAGACCTGATTTTTTCGACTTCACCGCCGGAAACCAACCACATGGTCGCCTTATTTCTAAAACTCATAACTGGCAAACCCTGGGTAGCCGAAGTTCGCGATCCCTGGACCGATAATTCCATCAGGCCGGATTTCCCTGGAGTCAGGGTCAAATTTGAGAATTGGCTTGAACGTACTGTAATTCGCAAAGCAGATGCAATTCTGCATGACGGGTATGGAATGGCCCGGATGGCGAGAGAAAAATTTACAGATATCTCTCCCGGAAAATTCCATGCCATCACAAACGGCTTTGATGAAGCTGATTTTGAAGGATTGAATGCCGGCGAAATCTATGCAGAAAACAAAACGACATACCTCAATCTGGTTAATGTCGGCACTATTTATGAGCGCTCCGCGTTCGAGCACTTTCTGAAGGGATTTGCAAAAGCGCTTGCCAGCCAGGAATGCGGTAATAATATGCGTATCACTCTCATCGGGGATGTGATTCCCATGTGGCGGCAGATATTGGCAAAAAAGCCGTTCAAAGACCATGTAGACTTAATAGGTTTCAAACCTCATGGAGAAATGATCCGGCTGATAATGGAGGCTGATGTACTATTGTCGATTTCTTTCGCCGCTGATGAGCGAACAAGAGACAAGATTATCCCCGGGAAGATATTTGAACTGATACGGACAGGCAGACCGATTTTTATGATAGGCTGGGAGGGCGAATGCTCTGAAATCGTCGAAAAAAGCGGATTAGGGAAGTTTGTTCCCTCGCATAACGTAGATCTCATTTCAGAGACCATAATAGAATATTATAACAGGAAAGTGAATGACGAACTGGGAACAACACCCAACTGGGATTACATTAACCGGTTCGAGAGAAAGAATCTCACGGGAACTCTGGCGGAATTTTTTGAGTCGGTCCTGGAAAAATGCCCCCGATATTCCGACGAGAATTCCTGAGTAATTTTATTTTCTATTCTGAACAGATTCCCCAATCCCCAGACTCCACCGGAAACCGGGATGGTTCTATGATCTTGCCTGATTAAATCCAGTATTCTTTGTTGTTGCTGAATTGAATTTCCATAAAGGATAACACTGACATAAGCGCTTTTAAGGCCTAATTCAGTTTGCCATATTTCAGGGTGGTCCAACAGATATCGTTGATCGGCGGCAAACATGAGCTTATCATCCGGGATGTGCCAGAAGATACCCGGCAGAACGCCCCTTCTGACATTGTCCACCAAAACCATATCGAAACTTCCCAACAGTGCGATTTGATCCATTTTCTTACCTTCCAGGGAATTCAAATACAGCATATCCATGCTACCGAACAATGTTTGTAGAAAACACAAGCTTATAAAGAGGATTACTTTAAACCTTCCAAAAATCCGTATGATAAGGACCGGCAGGAAAGCAAAGAACGGCCAGGCCATAACCAGGTATCTCGGAGCCATGGCGTGCAAGGGGCTCAAGAAGCAGAGATAACTGAGAACGGTAATTCCAGCCGTCCATAGAAGGAAATATAGAACATAATATCCGGTAAAGTTTATTTTTCGGAAATGGTCGGCCATATCCGGACGTTTCTTGAAATAGATAACAGACAGGCCGACAAGAAGGGATATCATGAGCAGGGGGTATACATACTTGTATATGATCGCAGGGGAGAATATGAATATGAACGGCATACCATGCCAGAAGAAAGTACCGAATGTCAATACGACCGCTTTTAACCTTGTTATGATTTCTGCATATTGAAATGTCTGGGCCTGCGCCGTCTGTAATTTAGCGGATAGCAGAAAATCCGGATGAACTAAGAAAAATATAACCAGCCCTGCTGCCACAGAAATAAGCCCGGAAGCCAGCCTGCGTCTGTCTATTTTGATAAGTCTGGCAATCAAGAATAGAACGCATCCGAGTATAATGAATGAGAAATGGTAATGTGTCAGCGCACCGGCCGCCGTCGATACCGATAAGAGTATGAATTGTAACAATCGGAAATTGCGCGTCATATCAGCGCACCTGACAACCTGCAAAACCAGGAGTATGGTACAAAATGCGAGAAGATCATATTGCCTTGCCTGGCCGGAAACCAGCATCACGGTAGGGCTCAGGGCCCAGATGAACGCTACTACGGCGGATTCAGCAGGATTTTTTAGAATGCTATTTGCCAGAGAATATAGCAATGGAATTGCGATTATAGAAATCAGGATGTTTAACGAGGGGCCGGTCCAGAGGTGAATTCCTAAAAGAATAGACCAGAGGTGAAGCAGCCAGAAATACAGAGGGGGGTGGATATCATGCCGGGCAAGATCGGAGCCAATTTGGCTGAAACAAAATATTTCTTCTATTTGTAAAAATCTCTTCCATTCGGAGGCTTCGACCCAGGCGCCGAAGGGACTATTTCCATCAATGCGGGAATAATCGCCCTGGTGACCTGTGGCGGATAGGTAGGAAATTCCCTCGTCGTGATCCAACGTTTTTTTCCCCGCGGTTGCTACAATGCGCAACGCCGTGCTGAATATCATACCAAGCGCAAGAATCAGAATAACCGATCGGGCCTGGCTCACAAATCCACCTTAGAGAAGTATACGATTCTCATAATCAGTGAATCATATCTTTAAATAGTGCAATCAATTTTTCGGCAGAATTTCTCACATCGAAACGCCTCGCAGCCTCCTCTCGAAACGAGGTAAACTTATCCCTCAATTCAGGTTCTGAAATGACCAGAGACATGGCATCAGCCAGTGCCTTTGAATCGTGAGAACGGATGCGGATTGTAGGCGTATTTTCAATCGTTTCCCGCAGCCCTACGCAATCTGTGGCTATCAAAGGGATACCGGAGCACAAGGCTTCGCAAGCCACCAGACCCCAGGCCTCGATGGTGGAAGGCATCAGAATTGCATCACAGCCCTTCATTATATCTGCTATATCAGGATTGAAAGGCAGGAACCGAAACGATCCGGCCAATCCCCTGCGTTCAACGTCTGCTTTGTATTCTTTCTCAAATCTTCCGGAGCTCATCGCCAGGACGATGATTTTTTTAATATGCTTCTCCCTCGTTTTTAATATCTCAACAGCATCTATAACATAGTTAAATCCTTTCTCCGGCTCGAACCTGCCGAAAAAGCCGAAAATGAACGTATCCTCATTGCATTGAAGCCTGTCGCGCAACCGATCGCCCGCCCCGGGCAAGTCATTCAAAAAGCGTTCCGGCTCTATACCGCTTCGTATGGCCACCCATTTTGCCCTGGATTTTTCCAGACCGGGAAACAACGTTTTAGAATATTCGAGAATATCGTTTCCGACGCCATGAAAAACTGTTACGGTTTTCAATGAATTCCTGAATATGAATCGCTTCAATTTACCCAGCTTGCCCTGAAGATATATCTCCATCAGAATGCCATGTATGGTGAAAACGTGGGGAATACGAAACAGCCAGCTAACCAATGAGACATGAAAAGCCGATATGAATCCATTGCTGTGAACAAGATCGAATTTTCTCGTCAGTAACATCCATGCTGTCCAGAAAAATAAAGCGTTCTTACCCAGAAATGGCCTGGCCCATATCACCTTTATATTCTCAGCCTTCATATCTTCTTCCAGATACTGTCTTTCGACGGTGGGATTGGCCAATAGCGTGATTTCGAACTCATCCTTCGGGAAATGATGATAATTATACTTTAGATAGGTCCTGATCCCGCCCCAGGGCCACATACATACAATAAGTACTCTGATCCTTGTCATGTTCGTTACCGCTTGTTGAAGGATCTTAAGGAGGAATTATCCGATATCTCAAAATTATCCTTTATCATCCAAAATCCAGTCTGAAAACTATAAGGCATTTATCTGATTCGCAAGCCTTTTATAATTTTCACCATGAAAGCCGTTGACTTCAGAAAAAAATGAAGTAAATTATCTGCCGAAGATGTCAGGCACGGGAGTTGTTCTGCCTTAATCCTCACGTCCCTCCTGCCGACCGCATCATTCGAGGTGGCCATTGGGTGACGATAAGCAAGTGCAAGCACCGGCGAAGTACAAAATTAATTTCGCCTTCCGGGAAAAGTTAAATACCATACCCGAGGGATTCAGGCATAACTACTGTTATCAATGCGGCGCCTGTGTGGCCGATTGCCCGGCGGGCAACTATTCGGAAAAGTTCAACCCCAGGCTGATTCTTCTTAAAGCCATTCTTGGTTTCGAGGATGAGTTAATCAGCCCGGATTCCGAAATCTGGGATTGCACCAATTGCTATACCTGCTCCGAGAGGTGTCCGCAGGACGTCCGTCCGGTCGATGTCATAATAGCTCTGAAAAATCTCTGCGCCAGGGAGGGCAAAGCACCTCCCGTAATCGGCAATATCTACAACGCCGTTCTGGCAACGGGAATTACGACGAAGATATCATCGCTTGTGGAGAGGCGCCGACAGGAGTTCGGCCTGCCGCCGTTAAAGGAATTCCCGGTTGACGATTTGAAGAAAATTTCCGAGGCTGACTAGCATGCCCGATGAATCCTTAAAAAAATATATCCCGTTTTTCGGCTGCATGATGGTCACCAAATATCCGCAATTCGAGTCGGCCGTGCGCAAAACTGTGGCTAAGATCGGAATGGAACTCGTGGACGTTGACGGTTTTACCTGTTGCCCCGATCCCATCTACTTCCAGGCGCGGGATAAGATGGAATGGTATACAATTGCCGCCCGCAACATATCGCTGGCCGAGGATCTGGGGTATGATATCATCACGACCTGCTCGGGCTGCACCGCCACCCTTTCAGAGGTCAATCTGGCCCTGAAGGAAGATCCGGATCTAAAAGAGAATATTAATAAGCGCCTGATGAAAATCGGCAGGCAATTCAAAGGTTCGATAAATGTCCGGCACGCCGTCACCGTCCTGCGGGATGATTTCGGTATCGACCGGATAACCAAAACCGTTACTCGGCCCCTTGAGGGATTGAAGGCAGCCGTCCATTATGGTTGTCATCTTTTAAAACCGTCGCGGGTGATGAGAGTGGACGACCCGGACCGCCCGACGATTCTCGAGAGCTTTTTGAAGGCTATCGGCGTGGAGCCGGTTTATCATGACAGAACTCTTTTATGCTGCGGTAAGGCCTGCACGACCGATACGATTCCGGATCGGATGGTTATTGATATCCTGGAGTCAATACGGGCTAAAGGCGCCGACTGCATGGGCCTGATTTGCCCGACCTGTTTCGACCAGTTCGATGTCAAGCAGATCATTTTGAATCGAAAATATAAAAAGAATTTCGAAATACCGGTCATCTACTATTTTCAGCTTCTCGGCCTGGCGCAGGGACTGAAGCCGGAAGAGCTCGGGCTCCATCTGCACAAGATCAAAGTCGATCGCATACTTAATACGGTAGCGGTGGCATCATAGAGATCCGCGGTCATCATACAGATCCGCAGGAAAATATATTATTTCACACGACAGGGGGGACGATCACCCCTCTAAACTCTGATCCTCTCCACCAGCGTCTCAATGACCCTGGCTGCATCCGCCGTGCGTTTCAGGAAATCGTCATATAGCTTCCCTGCGGCCTCGGCGCTGTCGCCGTATCCCATGCTCTCGGCTACCGGCTGGAGGTGCTCCTGCTCGATAACGTTGTGGGCGGCAACCTTTAATCGATAAGTATCTCGAAGCTTCTTTATAAAGTCCAGATGCTGTCCAATTTGCTTGAATTCCTTTGCATGGGCAGGTTCGATTTCCACCAGCCTCTGCAGAAACTTTCTGGATAAGGGATCGCGCACCCTGTGCTTGGCCTTATATATCAGAAGCAACATTTCGATGTCGCGCAGCCCCCCGGGGCATTCCTTGATGTCCCGGAAATGATCGTCATCTTTCTGCGCGTGACGTGCCGTGAGTTCATTCTTCATCTGCTCTATGTACCGGGAGGCGCGGGCGAATATCAGCGGGCTGATAATCTCATCCTGGAGCTGGTTTTCCAGTTTTCTACTCCCCACCAGCATCCTCGAACTCAATATTTGCGACTGATCTATGAAAATGCTCTCTCCGGGATTTTCAAGGTGATTGGCCAGTTGATCGAAACTGATAACATAGCTGCCAAAGTGATCGGCGAAACGATGATGCGGCAGAATCCCCCGTTTTAGTATCTCGGAATTCATTTTGCCAACAATCTTATTGCAGTATTCAATCTCATCTTCCTCGGAGGAGTCGAGGATAACGATCATGTCGTAATCGTCATCGAAACCCTGCTCGCGGGCATGACCTCCGGTTGCATACAACGCGAAAAGATCGTGGGTACGCTGAGAATATCCGAGCGATAGATGTATATCCTCATGGCAGAGCTCATATAACGTAAGAGTGTAGTTGTCTGTAAACTCGATAAATTCCGCATCGGTCTGCTCACAGGCAGCGCCCGACATGGCAAGTATACTAACCCGCACGAATTCCAGATCATAATAATCTCCAAGCTGTTCGATACGTTCCCCCACGGGCGACAGCGATGTCAGGTCGCTGTAAAAACCGCTGGTGATCTCTTTCAGTTTTTCGTTATTATGGAGATTCTTGATAAACATCGGGTATTTGTTCAGAATGCTGTGGAAATGCCGCTTGAAGAATTGACTGCTCTGGTAGTGCAGATTACATAACGCCAGAAGCTGTCCGTATATATGTTGCAGTTCGGGCAACGGCTGCTCCCTGTGAGAAAGCTCTGTGAATCTGGACAGACAGTCTTTATCGATAAGGGCCAGAAATTTGTTCAACATCACAGGATAGGCGTAAACCAGATGTGTCAAAAGAGCTGAGGCGTCCCGAAGAAGGCCGAGTTCATCGATAAAGAGATAACTTATGAGATTGAAAAGGCTTTTCTGCTCATCGGTCTTGGCCCTTTCTCCGAGAATCACGAGAAACCTGACGACTGAGCCAGGGTCATACCTGGCGCCGTTTATATAGCCATAGGCGACTTTGCGCCGCAGCCTTTCAGGCAATTTGTTGAGACTTTCAATAAACTCGTTTAGGAAGAGACTATTTTCAACAGCCAGCTCCTCCAGAAAATCGTCCCAGTAAGTGATCCCCTTAAAGAAATCGGAGGCCCGGATAAAATCGATTGCCAGGTTACCTTTGAATCCCGGTTTTTTGTGAATCTCTCCGGAAAAGATCGGATTGAAGACGCTTATTTTTCGGAGATGTTTTCTTAAATCGCCGGTCAGGACTTCGATAGCATTATTACTCTTATTCAGGAATTCATAGTAGTTGACCAGCATGAAATCCTCAGCGGAGACTACGCCCTTCTTTTCAAAACCAAGCATCCCTGCTATCCCGGCTACCATGGCTTCGATGCCGGGATCGCTCAGACTGATATCTTCATCCTGGGCAACCATTATCTGGTAGAGATGACGGAACAGTTCGAGGAAGCTCAAAGCCTGTTCCAGATCGTTGTACTGGGATTCCCGCTGAGGATTTTTCAATTTGAGTTCATCTATGATGTACCAGGAGTTGGCCTTATCCACGCCATGGACAAGCTTGAGGGCCGATAGCAGGCTTTTCATGGGCCGCAAGCCGTCATCCTTGGGGTAGATAATTTCGGATGGCTTGGCAGAGGTCAGAAGAGAACGAATTTCACCCAGTATACCCCGGAGATAACCCTCATGATAGCGATTTTCCTTGAGACCGGGATCGAAGAAGAAACGATTGGTCACCCTTACCTTGAATTCGTCGAAGAGCTCGTAGCTTCCCAGAATCGATGCCGCACCCAGCATCTCCGTAATGATTACGAAATCATAAACACTTTTTGCGAGTATATCCTCGTATTCTTCGATGGCTGCGGCCAGGCTGTGCCGGCCGACATGTTCCGAGAGGTGGAAATGAAGACGTGTGGCCTTTTTCAACATCTCGCCCGATAACCGTCCGATAGCCCGATTGAGGAGTTCTGAATTTTCAGTTTGGCGGTAAACTATCCCGAGATCTATATCGTCCTGGTCGGCTCTGGTGCCGACACCCATCATAACGAATTCCGGTACTTTTTCATCATCGAGAAATATCCCCAGCAATCGCTCCATATAGCATTTTGTCAGATAACGAAACATCCGCCCTGCTTCAAGCATCAGTTTTCTGCCAGACAACCAGCGCCGGCCACCGGCGGCTAATTCGAGTTTGACGATATCCACCATGCGCAAATTCAACGATAGAAACTGCAGGGCGTAGTAACATCCGAGGAAATTCAATTTCTCTTTTGTATCCGGTGCCGCCTGCAGCACCGTATCCATCTCGCCCGGGATTTCCGTCGAGTAACTCCAGAGGTGCACCCTGTCACGCATCCCCTTCAACTCTAAAGATGACGTTAAGGCTTCGATATTGGCAGATATGATATGAAGATATTTACGGTGATAATTGCCCAGGGCAGCGGTTCTTTCAGAGAGGCGTACCAACTGGTCTTTCATTTGATCCAGCCCTTAGATTTGCAATATAGGTCGGTCATCGGAAAATGATCGGGATCTTCCCCCTGTTGGTCAGCCGGCGGCATCCAAACCGGCATCATACGCCTTGATATAGATATCCTCGGAGTTTTTGGGAATACGGGCCAGAATCGCCTGCTGAATTGATTTCTCGCCGACTACGTCGTTTACACCGGCAAAGAAACCCAGGGCTACGATATTGGTCATGGCGGGCTTGCCGCATTCCTTTTCGGCAATTTCCATAAAAGGTATCGAATATACTTTCCGGTCTTTATTCTCACCCGATATCTTTACATGCGAATCTACTGCAACAATCCCGTCCGGACGGAGATCATCTATATGCTTATCGAAAGCCTGTTGAGTCAGCGCCACCAGGAAATCGATGGTCTCGGCCCTGGGGTAATCGATGGCCTCATCGGAGATGATTATCTCGGCGCGGCTGGCGCTACCCCTGGCCTCCGGACCATAGGAGCAGCTTTCAGCGGCGTTGTTGTTATCATAGATAGCGGCCGCCTCCGCTATTATTCTGGCGGCCTGGATGAGCCCGGCCCCCCCGCCGCCGCTCAATCTTATGCTATATCTGAAAGCCATTTCAATCGCCTACATCCCGTGCTCTGCAGCTTTGGAAGCGCCGTCGGGAACCCCTTCCCGACGGGACCAAGGCTGTCAGGAAAGGGTTCCTGACAGCTTTACCAAATCCCATATAGTCAATATATGACCAATGAAGCCTTTATTCAATGGCTAAAAAAGATCAGCGAGGCGGGTCAGAAATATATACGCTGGTGCGCGAGGATGTGCGCTAACAACAAAAAGAAAGCGCCAGGTGCAAAGACCTGGCGCCATAATTGACCGGACAGGCCGATCAGCCCACAACTTTATTGCGATACTTTTCTTACAGCCTTGGCCTTCAAGCTTGGCATGACCAGCGGCCGATCTCCACCGCCCGGCAGCAATCTACCTTCACCCGGACAATCCACACAGCCGGCAAGCGGCTCGGGGCCTCTGTAGGCCGCGATCGACTTGACAACGTCGGTAAGCTCAAAGCTCGTGCAGTTTCCATCCGCATCGGCCGAAGGCTTATACTCGGGATTCGCCTCCGTGCAAAAGCAGACGTAACCGGGTTGATCATAGCCTCTATAGTAAGCGATCATCTTGACAACGTCCGTAAGCTGCCGCGCGCTGCCGTCTTCGTCGCTGTCGCCAGGTTCGTAGATGCAGTCGCCGCCACCGGAGGGCAGACCGACCCAGTAACCGGCATCGACGGTATAGTTTTCCGATGACGACCGTCCCACTATGGCCTGCCCGATAGTGCCATCAGCCTGATGGCTCTCCGATTCCGCATGCCCTCCGCCGGAGGCGATTACAGACCAGTCGATCTGGTAATTCTGGGCACTGGCTAATGATGCTATGAACGATAACAAGATTAATATCTTCAAAACATTCATCTGTCCCTCCTGTTAACCGGGCATTTGTTGCCCCCAAGAGGTGTCCGTGACGAACAAGGTGTATTCATTTTGTCACCCAGGCACTGTTTTCGTAGAAGTTGAACTGGTTGTTCGTCGTATTGTAAATGATCATGCCGTTAACCGCAGTCAGGGCGTTCCTCTGGGCGGTGGTCATCCTGGGCAGGATAAACGCTCCTGTAGTCGAGCTGACATCCAATGCACCCTGGGGGCTTGCAGTCCCGATGCCTACATTGCCGTCCTGCCGTAAAACCATCACCTCATTATTGGCCTCATTTCGGAAATATAGCTGGGAGATTCCGGGTAAGCCAATGAACCATTTCTGGGTTCCGCCGGCCATCAATTTATAGCCCGACATGCCGCCAGTTTGCCCATTAACTGCGATATACCGAGTCCCAAAACCATCTCCTACCTCAAGTGTATGGCTCGGCGTGGTCGTTCCGATGCCAACCCCTCCCGAAGCGCGGATGAGGAACTGATCCGCACCGGTGGAGACGAAATCGGCGTCGGTCTGGTCGGCCCAGACGAAAGCACCGTTGTGGTTGGCTTGGGCCCGGCGCCCCGCGGCAAAGGAGTAAGTGCCACCCGCTATATTTCGGGTTCCTCCGGGAACCATAGAGTGATTCCCAATGGCCGAGTTGGAATCGGCTTCAACGTCGCCACCCCCACCGCTTACAACCGAGTAATTTCCGCGTGCCTTGTTGTAGGCGCCGCCGCCGACTGTACTCTTCCATACGCTGGCATCATTAAAAGTTCCACCGGCGACCGTGCTGCCGTCATTAGCGGCAGTGTTTTCATAGCCGCCGCCGACCGCACTGCGATTGCCGCTGGCGGTGTTGTTGGCGCCGCCGCTGACTGCTGAAGCAAAGCCGGAAGCGGTGTTACCATTCCCGCCACTGATAGTGGAGTTATCCCCGCTGGCAATATTGCTGACACCACCGCTTACCGACGTGTAGATGGCGGTAGCCGAGTTTCCCTGGCCGGCTACGAAGGCGCTGGTGCCCGTATTTGTATTACTTGGCCCGATAGTCGCTTTGCCGGTTACAAGAATATTACCGGCAACATCCAGTTTCTCTGCCGGTGTGGCTGTCCCGATGCCTACCGAATCTGTGCTTGTCTCCAGCCTGACAACCGTGCCGTCATCAATCCAGCCACCGCCAGCCTCCGCCTCGTTGGCTAACGGAACCCACTCGCCAGCATGGGCATAAAATGCTCTTCCCTCGAGGTGAACATGGGCGAACATGCCGTGGTAAGCTATCGGGTCAGGCAAATCCCCGAGTGTGTTGTAAAAGAATCTTATCTTGCTCTCAATGCCGGTGGCGTCGATGGCGCCGTCAACCGTCAGGTCGCTTTGAATAGTCACGTCACCGGAGATAATACCCCCGGTCGCGCCGTCAACCGTGCTGATTCGATTGGCATAGGCGACCGAGACGATTCTGGTGCGAGGCACAAGTTCGGCATCGCCCTCGACCTGCACACCGAGCCAGCGGACAGGATCGCTAAAAACGTCATCGCTGATGGGAGTAGTTTCTCCCAATGAAACATCGAACCGGCCGTCGTCATCGAACTCCACCAACTGCGTTTCCTGCCACGCATTAGGGTCTCCCGACGGCGACAGATAGATTGTGAAGGTTATATTGACCGGTTCCGTCACCGGATCTCCCTCGGAATCCGTCAATATCCCCTGGTAGCCGATCAGGGTCGGCACGTCAGCCACGACGGCTGGCGCTTTCATGAAAACTGCTAATGCCATGATGAGAATCATTAAGAGTCTGTCTCTCATGTTTCTCCTCCTTCAATATATGGTTATAAAGTCTAAAAACCGCACCAGGACATTCCTCGTAAACCTGCCTTCTTCAAAACAAAGCGGGGGGAGCAACGTTTCGGCAAGTAGAGCCGCCGCTACGTTTCTTTACTGAAGAAAATGAGAGAAGTCGTTTCAGCCGCTGCCAGTAATGTCAGAGTCATAATAAGCATTATTATTGATTCCGTCAAGGGAAAACGGCGGTCTGCTAGATGAGATTCGTGCACGCGGACAAATGTCGACCATAATAAGGAGGCGCCAGTATATAAACCTGACGCCTGCCAGAAAATCCTTCAGCCCATAGGCCTATTGCGATCTCTTTTTAATAGCTCTGGCCTTCAAGCTTGGCATGACCAGCGGCTGGTCTCCAACGCCCGGCAGTAATCTACCCTGACCCGGACAATCCACACAGCCAGCAAGCGGCTCGGGGCCTCTGTAGGCTGCGATCGACTTGACAACGTCGGTAAGCTCAAAACTCGTGCAGTTTCCATCCGCATCGGCGGAAGGCTTATACTCGGGATTCGCCTCCGTGCAAAAGCAGACGTAACCGGGTTGATCATAGCCTCTATAGTAAGCGATCATCTTGACAACGTCCGTAAGCTGCCGCGCGCTGCCGTCTTCGTCGCTGTCGCCGGGGGTGTAGACGCAGTCGCCGCCAGAGGGCAGACCGACCCAGTAACCGGCATCGACGGTATAGTTTTCCGATGACGACTGTCCCACTATGGGCTGCCCGATAGTGCCGTCGGCTTGGTGGTCAGCCGATTCGGCGTGCCCACCGCCGGAGGCGATGACGTGCCAGTCGATCTGGTAGGATTGAGCCGAGGCAGCCGACGTAGCCAGAAGTATGATGACTATCGCTTTTAAGATGTTCATATATGGCCCCCCTTTACCTTCTCTCGCCTTCAAGCTCCGCTATACGAGTTTCAAGTGCGGCGTTTTGCCGTTTTAATTCCTCAATATCGTTGATTAACTCTTTTACTCCTGCCAGGGCTACCCCTGCTACATCGGTCATGGATATACTTTCTATTACGGGTGTGCCATCCTCTGCGATAGCACCGGTATCAAATGCTTCATTGAATTCTTCCGCATAGGGACCGACATGTCTTTCGGTTGAGCCCTTATACTGCCATGTTTCTATGTCCAGGTTCGAGATTTTCCTAAATAAATCGTCGCGATTGAACGGTTGGAAATTCTCCTTGTATTTGCGGCTTGAAATGCTAAACCAAACACCGGTGAACGTTAAATAAGCTCCGTTGCCATTGGCCGGGTGTGTCCCGATATGGAGAGGCCAATTTACGCCGCCGTTGTTGTCATCTCTATTTACACCCAGGCGGCCAAAATTCCCGCCATCATAAAAAATAGTTTTTCTCGGAGAATTAACATTAACATTGCTACCGAAGGCCATTGACTCATAAGCTCCGTTGGCAATAACATTCGAGCTGCCGCCCAGGATAACTGAGTGTGAACCGCCATTTGTGTTTAGATCACCCCCCAGGACTATGGCACGGTCAGCCGACACGGTGTTACCTGCTCCTCCGCAAATTACGCCGGCATTTGCCATAGCCTTATTAAGAGCTCCGCCACTTACGGTACTCCATTCATTTCTGGCTAAATTCTGATATCCTCCTGCGACGGTTGTTCCATATTCATTTGCTGCGTTTCCATAACCGCCGCCGACCGTGCAAGCATAATATTCGGCACCGGCAAAGCCAGTAGTGCAGGCTACGCCGAGATTTATCATTGTATGGATACTATCACCGATTAAAATATTATCAGCCCCGCCCCGTGCAATGCCCCAATAATTACTGGTATATAGCACGCTGTCAGTGACTGTCCAGTTGGCTGCAGGAGGATATTGCCAATTCAATTGGCCGTTTCCATCAGTCGTCATTGCCTGTCCGATTGCTCCATCTGATGTCGGAAACTCATACCCATCGGTCTCATCGCCAAAGCGAATATGCGGCATGTCAACCATAAATGTGGAACCCTGAGTAAGTATGCTATTGATGCCAAATAGGTAAGAATTATCTCCTGTTTCGGTAATAGCGTTTGAAGATCCTCCAAGGATCGCAGAATAATCGCCGCCGGCGATATTGCTATTCCCCCCCGCGACCGTGGCGTGATTACCGCTGGCTATGTTGTCAAGTCCCCCGCCAACGGTGCCATGATCACCACCCACATAATTTCCTTCGCCTCCGCCGATAGTAGGAGCAATACTAACTGAAACCGTATCGCCCGACGTGTTCTCAATCCCTCCGCCAACTGTGCCGTAAGTGCCTATTGATCTGTTCTGCCTACCGCCGCTAATCGCAGCATATTCTCCGGACGGGATATTTGCGTATCCTCCGCCGACAAAACTGTTTTCTCCGATTGCCAGGTTGATGTTTCCCCCCGCGACTGTCGAATGCCATGATGTAGCGTTGTTCCACTTACCTCCGCCAATGGTGCTGAAGTCACCGCTAGCGATGTTGCCGGTTCCGCCACCCACAACGGCATTCTCGCCGTCTGCAGTATTAGTGTTTCCGCCACCGATAGCGCTTCTATATCCGCCGGCTGAGTTGTCATCCCCGCCGCAAACCGCGCTGACATCACCGCCGGCATTGTTCGAATATCCGCCACTAATCGTGCTACTTGTTCCGCCGGCAATGTTCCCGGATCCTCCCCCGACGGTACTAGCTGTCCCGTTAGCTGTATTATTGCTGCCAGCCACGAAAGCGTTGCCTCCGGAATTGGTGTTGCCGGGGCCGATGGTCGCTTTGCCGGTCACCCGGATATCACCATCAACGTCCAGGTCGCTTTGAATGGCTACATCACCTGAAATCGTTCCGCCGCTTGCCCCGTCTACCGTACTTATGCGGTTGGCGTAAGCGACCGAGACGATTCTGGTGCGCGGCACAAGTTCGTCATCGCCTTCGACCTGAACGCCGAGCCACCGGACCGGGTCGTTGAAGACGTCATCAGTGATGGGAGTGCTTTCTCCCAATGAAACATCGAACCGGCCGCTCTCATCGAACTCCACTAGTTGCGTTTCCTGCCAGCTAGTAGTCCCGTCAGATGGGGAGTCGTAGATAGTGAAAGTAACATTGACCGGTTCTGTGACCGGATCACCCTCGGAATCCAAAAGGACTCCCTGGTAGCCGATCAGCGTCGGCACGTCAGCCACGACGGCAGACACTGTCATAAAAACTACTGCCGCCATGATGAGAATCATTAAGAGTCTGTCTCTCATGTTTCTCCTCCTTCAATATATGGTTATGAGGTTTATAAACCGCACCAGGACATTCCTTGTAAACCTGTCTTCTTCAAAGCACGATTGGGGAACAACGTTTCGGCATGTAGAGCCGACGCTGCGTTTATTTAGCGAAGTACTATGATGGGTGTCGCATCATTCGTTGTCAGTCAATTTCAATGTCAATGAAAAATAGGCATTATTATCGACTCTGTCAAGAGAAAACGGCGGCTCTTTTCAAACGCATCTCTATTGCTGGGGGAGGGTGAGTCCACCGACTCATTTGCTTATGCATATCAAATCCACGCCATAGATCCATGTTTCTTTCATTGGACAATAACTCTATTTTCCTATAGACTTATCTTACTGATTTTGTTAAATTGCAGCCGGGAACGTAGTCTGGTTTTAGGCAACGAAGGTTACGAGATAGGTTAAAAGCCTTTTGATAGATAAAAAATCTCATAGACAAGATGGCCTGGTTGCCGGTTGGTAAAATTATTAGACGTTTTGAGAAAGAATTCACAAACATAGTGATGGTGATCTTTATTAAAATGATTTCCAGGCAATGTTAAATGCGGAGAGTTCTATGAAATACTGGAGGACTCCGTTGGATATCGACAAGCTCAAGATCCCCAGGGGCGAACTTCATATTATCAAAGAGCGATGCAAGGGCTGTGCCTTCTGCGTGGAATATTGCCCCAAGGACGTTCTGGTGCTTTCGGAGGAGTTTAATGCCAAGGGGTACCATCCACCGGTAGCTGTCAAACCGGAGAACTGCGTCAATTGTGATCTTTGCGAGATGCTCTGTCCGGATTTCGCCATTTATTGCCTGCGAATTGAAGACGAAAAGAAGGGGGTGCCTGAATGAAAGCTAACCCTGAAGATGTTCTCACCGGTTCTCATTATCTCGACGGCAACCATGCCTGCGCCGAGGGAGGCATAGCTGCGGGATGTAAGTTTTTCGCCGGTTACCCCATCACGCCATCCACCGAGATTGCCGAGAGGGTTTCCAGACGGTTTCCCCTGATCGGCGGTGTCTTCGTCCAGATGGAGGATGAGCTGGCCAGCATGGCGGCCATACTGGGGGCATCATCGGGCGGTGTAAAATCGATGAGTTGTACATCCGGACCCGGATTTTCATTGATGATGGAAAATTTCGGTCTGGGGATAATGACGGAGGTCCCCTGTGTGCTGGTCAACGTCCAGCGCGGCGGCCCCTCTACCGGTCTGCCCACCCTTCCCGGTCAGGCCGATATGATGCAGGCTCGCTGGGGATCACACGGAGACTACGAGGTGATAGCCCTGGCGCCGGATTCGCCCCAGGAATCGTTCGAGTTGACTATTCACGCTTTTAACCTCTCCGAGAAATACCGGATGCCGGTTTTGATCATGTCCGATGAGTGTGTCGGACATATGACCGAGAAGGTAATCATACCCCCCGCGGAAGAGATCGATCTGATAGAACGTCGATACACCGATAAGAAACCCGGAGAAGCCTGGCCTTATCACGAAAATGGGGATCAAATAGCGCCGATGCTGCCGGTCGGGGAAGGATACAAGTTTCATATTACGGGGCTTACCCACGATCACAGAGGTTATCCTGTTATCAATGCAGAGGCTCATGAAAAGAACGTTCGCCACCTGATTGATAAGGTTAATAAGCATACCGAGGATATAATCTGGCTAGAGGAGGAAGATGTCGAGGGGGCGGAGATAGTGGTCATGGCCTACGGAATATCATCGCGAGTGGTTCGCCCGGCAATTGCAAGGGCCAGAAAAGAAGGCATCAAAGTCGGCCTGGTAAAAATGGTCACCGTCTGGCCTTTCCCCGAAAAGCGAGTGAGGGAGCTTGCAAATCAAGTGAAATCTCTGATAATGGTAGAGATGAACTATGGCCAGGTTTACCTGGATATGGAACGTTGCGCCGCCGAAAAATGCCGCTGTTACCTTATGGGGCATGCCGGCGGAACTGTGCATAACCCCGATGACATTTACAAAACCATAAAGGAAGCTGCCAAATGAGCACAAAAGTAAATAACGTTGAGACTCAGGCCGAAAAAGAGCATCCGATGGAGAAACTATTGCGGATGGACCGTATTCCGCACATCTGGTGTCCCACGTGCGGAATCGGGACAACGGTGACGGCTCTGGCGGTTGCCCTGGAACAGCTTCAGCTGGACTTAAACAACGTGGCCATTGTTTCCGGGATAGGTTGCACCGGCCGGGTGGCTGGATATATGAAACTGGATTCATTCCATACAACTCATGGCCGTCCAATTCCATTTGCCATGGGCCTGCATATCGCCCGACCGGATATGAAGATAATCGTCTTTTCGGGCGATGGCGATTTGATTTCCATAGGCGGCAACCATTTCATACACACGGCCAGGCGAAACGCCAATATTACGGTAATTTGCGTGAACAATTTCATCTATGCAATGACCGGGGGACAGGTTGCCCCGACAACTCCGATTACCGCGCGCACCGCCACGTCGCCCCACGGCTGTCACGAACATCCCTTCAATCTGCCTTTACTCGCAGCCTCATCAGGGGCCACTTACGTAGCTCGCTGGACGGCACTGCATATCCGCAGGTTGACCACGGCCCTGAAGGAGGCTATCAGTAAAAGAGGCTTCTCATTTGTAGAGGTTATCGCTCCCTGCTCGACCCTCTATGCTCGTCTCAACCGACTTGGCGACGGTCTGGATTTGATGAAGTTCTACCATGATAACAGTGTTATCAGGCACGGGGCTGACCTCAACGATATAGACATCGATTATCAGTCGAAAATCACCGTAGGAAAGTTCGTCGATATTGAGAAGCCAACCTATATAGATTGCTTAAACGACGGAAACAAGAGGGCATTCGGCGACAAATTCAAACCCTACGGAGGCGGCGATGGCAACGTCTGAAATTAGAATCACCGGCTTCGGAGGACAGGGGATAATTCTCTGCGGCTATATCATAGGTAAGGCCGCGTCCATCTTTAATGACCAGCATGCCACGCTAACCCAGAGTTTCGGACCTGAGGCTCGGGGTTCGGCCTGCAGCGCCCAGGTTGTAGTCTCCGATAGCCGTGTGTTATACCCGTATGTTACAACCCCCAATATTCTCATGGCCTTATCCCATGACGGTTACATGACTCATAAAGATGACCTTACCGATGATTGTATCATTGTTTATGAAAGAGAATTGGTTAAGCTGAAGAAACACGGGCCGAAGGCTAAGGCTCATGGTGTACCCGCCACCCGTTTCGCCGAGGAACTGGGACGGAAAATCGTATCGAATATAGTGATGTTAGGATTCTTTGCGGCAGTAACAGCCCTGATGCCCCCGGAGGCATTGCGAAAAGCCGTTGAAAGCTCCGTGCCGGCTGGAACCGAAGAGTTGAACCTTAAAGCTTTCGATAAGGGATATGATTACGGCCGGGAATTGGTCGATAAGGTCGAAGCGAAAGCCAGCGCGGGTTAAACAAGAAAAGTAAAGGCTTGCATCGAAAGGACGAGGTATGTCCTCGCAGGGGATAAGAGAAAAAGGTGTCCTGGTAGTTGGCGGCGGTATCGCGGGGATTCAGGCGGCGCTCGATCTGGCCGCCTCCCGGGTGAAGGTGTATCTTGTCGAGAAATCTCCGTCCCTGGGCGGACGGATGGCCCAGCTCGATAAAACCTTCCCTACCATGGACTGCTCTATATGAATACTGGGACCCCGGATGATGGATGCCGGTCGGCATCCTAATATCAAGCTCCTCACGAATTCAATATTGGTTGGATTGGAGGGTCAGGCTGGAGATTTTGAGGCCAGGGTAAAAAGGCTTCCCCGTTATGTCAGCGAGGAACTCTGCACGGCCTGTGGCCTTTGCGCCAAAAATTGCCCCGTGGAGGTTCCCAGTGAATTCGATTGTGGGATAGGGAAACGTAAAGCTATTTATTCTCCATTTCCTCAGGCTGTTCCGAATACCTACATCATAGATAAAGAAAATTGCTCTGATTGTGGGGTATGCGCCGAGAAATGTTCGAGCAAGGCCATAAACTTCGATGATCCCGGGGAGGAGATTGACGTTGGAGTGGGGGCCGTTATCGTGGCCACCGGGTTTGACGTTTATGATGCCTCGAGAATCCCCAGCTACGGATATGGCCATTTCGATAACGTGCTGACAAATATGGAGCTGGAAAGAGTTTTAAACGCTTCCGGCCCTACTCGCGGCCATGTAACCAGGCCTTCTGATGGCAAAGTACCGAAAAAGATTGCGTTTATTCAGTGTGTAGGTTCCAGAGGTGAAGGAGGAGAGTTCGGTTGCCAGTACTGTTCGCGCTTCTGCTGCATGAATGCCGTCAAAGACGCCATGCTGCTGAAACAACATGAGCAGGATATCGAGGAGTTGACGATTTTTTATATTGATATTCGAGCAGCAGGTAAGGGCTTTGAGGAATTCTACCAGCGGTCGCTCGACATGCCGGAGTTGAGGTATGTGCGCGGGCGACCTTCTAAAATAATGGAGGACCCGAAGACAAAGGAACTGATCATCTATGTCGAGAACGGTGAAACCGGCGAGGTGAGCACATTCAGGGTCGACATGGCCATCCTCTCGGCAGGGGCAGTGGCTGCCGAGGCAAACATGGGTTTGGCTGGTGTTCTCGGTATCGACCTCGATGAAAACGGATTTTTCGAAATCGAAACCAAATACGGCTCACCGCTTCATACGGCCAAAGAGGGTGTTTACGTCTGCGGCTGCGCCGCCGGGGTCAACGATATCTCCGATTCGGTGGCCCAGGGTTCGGGTGCGGCAGCTGAAGCTGAAAGATATGTTGCGAAATCCAGAATCGCCGAGGTCAAAGAGGAGATCGTCCCGCTGGATGTTAGCGGCCCACCGCGAATCGGGGTTTTCGTTTGCAAATGTGGCACAAATATCGCCGGGGTTATAGACACTGCGGATCTGAAAAAATATGCCCGGGATTTACCTAACGTTGTGTTTGCACGAGAAAGCCTGTTTCTATGTTCTGACGATGGTCAGAAGCGTCTGCAGGAGACGATTCTCAAAAGGAAACTCAACCGGGTAGTCGCCGCTGCCTGTACGCCTCGCACTCATGAACCGATCTTCCGTGAAAGCTGCGAGCAGGTTGGCCTGAACCCTTATCTTTTCGAGATGACAAACATCCGCGATCAGTGCTCTTGGGTGCACAGTACTATCCCGGAGACGGCAACCCAAAAGGCCAAGGATTTGATGAGAATGGGCGTGGCTAAAGCCCGGCATTTAAAGCCGCTCGATATGAAAACTATTCCTGTCGACCAGAGCGTGCTGGTTATCGGCGCCGGCGTGGCCGGAATGCGTGCGGCCCTGGATCTCGAAGCCCAGGGATTTAAGGTATATCTTATTGAGAAAGATGGTCGTCTTGGCGGAGTCCTGAATAATCTGACCAGGGTTTACCCCGCCGATCTGCAGGCGGTTGAGCTGGCGCGCACCATGGTGGAAAAAATACGCGGTAGCCGGGTGGAGGTAATGGCCTCAACCGAGATAAATTCCGTTTTGGGATTCGTGGGAAATTTCGACGTCTCCACTACCAGTGGTAATTTCATAGTCGGAACCATAGTCGTAGCCACCGGTGCAGATCTTTATAAGCCCGATGGGGAATTCGGATACGGAAAGTTTGAGAATGTCATTACCAACCAGGAGCTCGAGAATATTTTACACGATGCAAAGGGTGAAATCAAAATAAAGGGCGAATCGCCGAATACGGTGGTTTTTATCCAGTGTGTCGGCTCTCGAAACCCTGAGAAAAACGCTGCCTGTTCCCGCTTTTGTTGTCCGACAACCATCAAACAGGCCATCCGCTTGCGGGAAGGCGGCATAAACGTGATGGTTCTGTATCGTGACATGCGCACCGTTGGCGCCAAAGCCGAGGAACATTATCGTCGCGCCAGGGCGCTGGGAGTGAAGTTTATACGATATACCCCCGAGAGACTTCCAACGGTATCGGGCAACCGTAACCGCGCTGAAGGCGTCGAAATCCTCGAGTTGGCCCTGGATCGATGCCTGGAGATCCCCACGGACTATGTTGTACTGGCTGCCGGTATGGTTCCTAACGAAGCCAGCACTGATAAGATCCACGAAATTCTCAAGGTGCCGAGGGGAGTTGATGGCTTTTTCATGGAGCGCCACGCCAAGCTCGGCCCGGTGGAGACCACCACGGAGGGGGTTTTTCTGGCCGGCTGTGTCAGTGGCCCCAAAGATATAGCCGATTCGATTGCGCAGGGCTCGGCTGCCGCAGCCAAGGTGGCCTCATTTATCGCGCGCGATACGGTATCGCTGGAGCCGACGACCTGTGTTGTGGAACCGGCGTTATGCCGGGCATGCGGCAAGTGTGTGGAGATTTGCGAATACCATGCTCCATCCCTGGTGGAGAGCACCCCCGGGATTATGGTTGCGGAGATCAATCAGGCCTTGTGCAAAGGTTGCGGCACCTGCGCCAGTTGGTGTCCCACCGGCGCTATATCGGCTCAGCATTTTACGGATCGTCAGATCGACTCAATGCTGGAAGCATTGTTCGCAAGCGAGGCCCAGGCATGACCGTTAAAGCAGCCGTGACAAAAAAGAAGAAAACTCCCACAAAGTTCGTTCCCAACATCGTCGCCTTTGCCTGCACCTGGTGCAGCTATGCAGGGGCAGACACGGCGGGAATCAACCGTATTCAGCACTCCCCTAATTTCAGGATCATTCGGACGTTATGTTCGGGTCGTGTTACACCTGGATTTGTGTTGAAAGCGCTCAAACTGGGGGCGGATGGGGTTCTGGTCTCGGGGTGTCATTTCGGCGATTGCCATTATATTTTCGGTAATTACCGGGCCGTGGAACAATTCGATAAAACCAAGGCTCTGGTAAAAACCCTGGGGCTCGATGAGAAACGGGTTCGCTTGGAATGGGTCTCCGCGGCGGAAGGCCCGCGCTGGGCGGAGGTCATCGATGAGTTTATTGAGCAGATTACAGAATTAGGGCCCAGTCCGCTGAATAGCAAAAAGAAGGCGAAGAAAAAATAGGAGATCGTGGAAGCGACACTTAAAGACCTTAAGAAAAGCCGTGCCACATTCTGTCTGGAGTGCGGTAAATGCACTGCCGTATGTCCTATCTCCAATTCCAACAGCGACTACTCGCCCCGGAGGCTGATCGCCGAAGGTCTCTTTTACGGGCTGGATGAACTGGTGGACAACCGTCTTTTGTGGTCTTGCCTGACCTGCCAGCTCTGCTCGGAACGCTGCCCGGTCGATGTTAAATATTCGGAATATATGCGTGATATCAGGGCTACGGCTTACCGTCTGGGAAAATGGGGTAATCCGTCACATGGCGGAGCACTGCATCATATTATGGAGCTGGCCGCCTCACCGAAGTTGAAACAGAATCGCACCGGCTGGATCAGTTCACCGGATAAGCCCGATAACGGATTGAAGGTAAAGAAAAAAGGGGACATACTCTATTTCGTAGGCTGTCTGCCATACTATCAGGATTTTTTCGCCAGGGATTTCGATTTCTCCCCTATCTCTATTGCGGAGGATACCGTTAGAATTCTAAACCATATCGGCATAGAACCCGTGGTGATGGACAACGAGCGATGTTGCGGCCACGATCTCTACTGGTTGGGCCAACTCGCACAGTTCGATGAATTGAGCAAGCTGAACTTAAAGGAGATAGAGAAAACCGGCGCCAAGACAGTGGTTACCGCCTGCGCGGAATGTGCGCTATCGCTGAAAAAACTTTATCTTGAAAGATCCGGCGAAATCTCCTTTGAGGTTAAGCATATCAGCGAGTTGGTGGCGGAAAACATAAATAAGTTCTCGTTTGATCGGCTCGAGAAGGAAATTACTTTCCAGGACCCTTGCCGTCTGGGAAGATATCTGGGCGTCTATGATCAGCCCCGAGAGACCATTTCATCGATACCGGGGGTAGAGTTTCGAGAGATGCCGAATAATAGGAATGCCGCAATCTGCTGCGGCACCACCAACTGGATGAATTGCGACGCTACCTCAAAGCAGATACAGTATCGCAGGCTGAGGGAGGCCAAATCAACCGGCGCACGCACGCTGGTGACCGCCTGCCCGAAGTGCCAGATTCATTTTCGGTGCTCCGAATGCGGCGACGATTCCCAGAAGGTGGATATAGAATTGTTAGACTATGTGAACTTAGTGGCTAAAGCTCTTAAGGGTTGACGCCCTTGGAATAAATTTGCCTCAGGCATTTGGGGAGATAAAAATGGCGAGTGAATCAAAGAAATCCGGAGAATTGCGCATCGGTGTCTTCGTCTGTGAATGCGGCCTCAATATCGCCGGTACTGTGGATTGTTCTGCAGTCAGTAAATACGCTGAGACCTTTGACGATGTTGTGGCCGTCATCCAGAACAAATATACCTGTGCCGATCCGGGGCAAAACGAGATCAAAAAGGCTATCGCGGAACATAAGCTCAACCGGGTTGTAGTGGCATCGTGCACGCCCAAGATCCATGAGCCGACTTTCAGGCAGTGCGTGGCCGATGCCGGATTGAATCCATACCTGTTTGAGATGGTTAACATCCGCGAGCATTGTAGCTGGGTTCACCAGAGCGAGAAGGAAGCGGCCACCGAAAAGGCGAAAGATCTGGTTCGCAGCGGGGTGGCCAGGGCGCGGGTGCTGGAGCCGCAGATTGAGACGGAGGTTCCGGTAACGAAAGCGGCGCTGGTAATCGGAGGCGGCGTGGCAGGTATCCAGGCGGCTCTGGATCTGGCCGATGGCGGGCATAAAGTCTATCTGGTTGAAAAAGAACCGACCGTCGGCGGGATCATGGCGGCACTGGACAAGACCTACCCGACCATGGATTGCTCTATATGAATACTCGGACCGAAAATGATGGATGTCGGTCGACATCCCAACGTCGAAATGATGACCTACAGCGAGGTCGAATCGGTTGCCGGGTTCGTGGGTAATTTCAATGTCACGATCCGAAAAAAGGCTCGCTATGTAGACCCCGCTGAATGCATATCCTGCGCAGATTGCGCCGCTGTCTGCCCCGTGGCGGTTCCCGATGAATATCAGCAGGGGTTCTCATCCCGCAAGGCGATTTATATACCATTTCCCCAGGCGGTACCGTCCTCCTATATCCTGGATATGAAGAACTGCCTGGGAAATAACCCCATTGCCTGCGGCAAATGCGCCGATGCCTGTGATAAAAAATGTATCAATTACGACGACCAGGACGAACTGGTGAATATCGAAGTCGGCGTGGTTATCGTTGCCACCGGCATGGACGTTTACGATCCGACCGAATACGACGAATACGGTTACACCCGTTACGAGAACGTTATAACCAGTATGGAGTTCGAACGGCTGATCTGCGCCGGCGGCCCCACCGACGGTCATTTCATTCGCCCCACCGACCGCAAGATTCCGCAATCGATAGGATTCATCCAGTGTGTCGGCTCCCGTTCCCGCAACGGTCGGGGAAACCCTTATTGCAGCAATATCTGCTGCATGAATACGATAAAAGATACTCTTTTGCTCTCAGACCACTATCCCGGTGTCGAGGCCAAGGTGTTCTATATGGACATCCGCGCTTTCGGCAAGGGCTTCGAGGATCTCTATATGCGCAGCAAGGAGGAGGGAGTCAAATATATAAGAGGCATCCCCGGGGAGGTCGTCGAAGATCCCGAGACCAATAATATAGTCCTGACCGTTGAAAACACCACCACCGGCAAACTCGAAAAGCACGAGCTCGAGATGCTGATTCTGTCGCAGGGAGTGATCCCGAGACAGGATGGCGACCAGATCAAGAAACTTCTGACTCTATCGACCACGTCCGACGGCTTCATTATGGAATCTCACCCCAAGCTCAAACCGGTGGATGCGCCGACGAGAGGCGTTTATATCGCTGGCTGCGTGGAGTCGCCCAAGGATGTCAAAGACAGCGTTACCCAGGCCGGCGCCGCCGCTGCCCGGGCCAGTATTCTGCTCAATGCCGGCAAGACCAGCGTGGAGGCCATCACCTCGCAAATCGACGGCGAAAAATGTAACTATTGCGCGCTTTGCTCAAAAGTGTGTCCTTACAATGCTATTCTATCATCGGATAAGAAAACTAAAAAACTGCCGATCGTTATTCAGGCTGCCTGCGCCGGCTGTGGAGCCTGCGCGGCAGAATGCCCGCAGGATGCTATCATCATGAGGCACTTTACCGACGAGCAGATCATGGCCCAGATCGAGGCTATTCTGGCAGTCGAGCCTCACAAGCACCTGTTGACCTTCGCCTGCAACTGGTGCAGTTACGCCGGCGGCGATATGGCCGGGACCTCGAGATTACAGTATCCCACAACCAGCAGATTGATAAGAACCATGTGTTCCGGGAGAGTCGATGAGAAATTCGTGATCCACGCCTTCAAACTGGGCGCGCCGATGGTTCTTGTGTCCGGCTGTCATTTTGCCGATTGCCATTATATCGACGCCGTACACTGGACCCAGAAACGGATGGATAAGCTTTGGAATAAACTGGACAAGCTGGGTATACGTGTCGACAGGCTGCAGTTGGAATGGATATCCGCCGCCGAGGGGCAGAAATTCGCCAGGGTAATGCGCGACCTCGAAAGCATGGTTAAAGCCGTCACAAAAGAGGAGATCGAATACACAATGAAAGTCCTCAAAGAAGAAGAGGCAAAAAAGAAGAAAAAGGCGGTGGAGACCGGTGCGGAGGTGAGTGTCTGATGGCGGCCAGGGAAACCAGATTCAAATGCCTCCACTGCGGGCATGAGTATATGGGCACTTACGATCCCAAAAATGTCACCGAGCGGACATGCCCGCAATGCCGCTCGAACAGCATACGCCGGCTGCCTGTACAAAAGCAGAAAAAATAGCAAAGCAGCTCTCACCAGTATCCGCGACCGGTTACAACATTACCTCATTACATAATTATCGATTGATATTCTGTTATTAAGCTGTTATCCTGCATCTCCATTTGAGGAGTGTTGATTGAAAGCAAAATCGAATTGTCTCTAACCGCCGACTGATAAATGGGAAAATTGACTTTCTACGGGGCCACCGGCACGACCACCGGTTCCAGATTTCTACTGGAACTGCATGGCAAGAAGATACTCGTTGATTGCGGGATGTTTCAAGGGCCCAAAGCGAACCGATTGAAAAACTGGGATGAGTTTCCGGTACCGCCATCAGAAATAGACAAAATTCTCCTGACCCACGCGCATATCGATCACTCCGGATATCTGCCACGCCTGTGCAGAGAGGGATTTTCGGGCTCTATACATTGCACCGATGCTACTCACGATCTCTGTGAGATCCTCTTAAAGGACAGCGCTCATATTCAGGAAGAGGACGCCTACTGGGCGAATAAGAAGGGTTATTCCAAACATAAACAGGCGCAACCTCTTTACACCGTAAAAGACGCCAAAAAAACTCTTTCGCTTTTTTCTCCCTTACATTACGGAGAGGATTTTTACGATGACGATGTGGTGCGATTCAAGTTCAAAGATGCCGGTCATATACTGGGCTCCGCATTGATCGACATCAAGACAGGCGATAGCAATCAAGGCAAAAAGATTCTTTTCAGCGGGGATATCGGCAGACCCGACAAACAACTCTTAAGAGATCCCGTCCAGGTCTTCAATGTCGATTACCTGATCCTCGAATCCACCTACGGGGATCGACTGCACGCTGAGAGTTCGCCCGTCGACGAGCTTGCGAGAGTGATCCGGGAAAGTGTGGAACGAGGCGGTGTGTTGGTTATACCATCGTTTGCCGTGGGACGAACCCAGACGCTTCTTTATTTGATCAGGGAGCTGGAGGATCAGGGGAAAATTCCCTCGCTGCCGGTATATGTAGATTCTCCAATGGCCATAGATGTCACCGATATCTTCAGCAAGAGGATTTCGGATTTTGATATAACCAGCAGGGTCTTGACGCTGAAAGGGGTAAAGATATTTCATCCTGAGCAACTTCGTCTCTGCAAAACCAGGGAACAATCCAAAAACATAAATAAAATAGTAAGTCCGGCTATAATAATCTCCTCCAGCGGCATGGTCACCGGAGGCCGGATTCTTCACCATATGGTGCAGCGTCTGCCGCAATCGGAGAATACGATTTTGTTCATAGGTTATCAGGCATCCGGTACCCGCGGGCGGACAATTCTTGAAGGTCAACCGTCGGTGAAGATTCATGGACGTCAGATCCCTATCAAGGCAAGGGTGGAGAAGATATCGGGATTCTCCGGTCATGCCGATTATAACGAGATCATGGCCTGGCTCATCGGTTTCGACAGGCCGCCGGAGAAAACGTTTATAGTCCATGGGGAGCCGGAGGCGTCGGCATCGCTGGCGGAGAAGATTAGAGATAAACTCGGCTGGGAGGTTGTTATACCGAAGTTTGGGGATAGTTTCGATCTGGAGATCTAATTTTTTGCCTTACTATTTTTCAAAGACGGTCATCATAGAAAAAAGATCCATTAACGCCGATTTTCTGGAACTCGATTGTCTTTCAAGGAGTATCATACAAAAGACCTGCAGGCAGGTTTTTTTTGATGCCGACACGAAAGGATGACTTTCAGGAGGATTTTTGTGAATTTCAAAATGTATCTTTCCGCCGCACTCATCTTACTGATTGCGATAGGCTGCGCGTCGACGACGAAATTACAGAAACAAGAGACCTGGGCCGATCTCGAGGTCAGAGTATATGAAGTTTACGGAATGAATTGTCCCGGCTGTCACGGCGGCGTGGAGAAACTCGTCAATAAAATCCCGTCAGTCTACGATTCGGAGGCCAACTGGGAGAAAAAGGAACTGAGAATAGCGGTTCGTCCGAATTCGACGCTCGATGACGAGGAAATTTTCGAGGCTATCCGGCGGGCGAATTTCACCGGCGGCGAAAGGATAATGTAGTTATCCATTAGCTGCAATTAAGAATGAGAACATACTTATTTATCATATTAACTGCTGCGATTGCGCTGAATACATCTCCCGATGTTATCCAGGCCGCCGGAATAAGCGTCGACGCGGGCCTGACCCCTTCGGAAGACCGATGGATATTCCGGCTACAGACCAGATATATGCATTCGACCGCACAAGCCCCGGGGATCAACCGCGAAATGAAGATGTATGTCGTCCCGGTAGTCGCCGTTTACGGGTTGCGCAATTACTTAACGTTGATGGCGAGGCAGACAATAGTCAGCCGAGAGATGTCGATGTCGGGTTCGAGCGAACGGGAAAACGGTTTCGGCGATTTCTTCTTTCTGTTGAAATACAAGGCCTTCAGGGTGAATACGCCCGATTACACGTTGGGCATCTCTCCTACCATGGGGATATCCGTTCCCACGGGAAATCAGGCTTTTACATCAGAGACCTGGGACCTAAACATGGGCGTATATGGTTCAGGCCGACGAGGGCGCTGGGCGACGGACTTGAATCTGGGCTATCGGGCGAACGGAGTTGCGGGCGAGCGCGCGGACAATATCGAAACGGGCGATGAGTTTTCGGCTGACTGGGCAGGGGCGTATCAGTTCAGTTATAATTCGACTTCGGAAACAACCGTGACTCCTGTCCTGGAGTTTTCCTTCAGGCGGGTCATGCCCGATGCTTTAAATGGTGTCGAGGTTACCGATACCGGTGAGAGGTTGTTTTATATATCGCCGGGCGCGAAGATATCCACCTCTTCGGTAATAGGGGAAGCACTCATCCTGATACCGGTCTGGCAGAATCAAGTCGGCGTCCAGCTTGAAAAAGAAATCGGTTTTATTGCCGGGATCAGGCTGCTTTTCTAACGAGGATTATCAAAAGTAAGAAATTTCCTATAAGCCTAATAGTTCGTGAAGCATCACCACCATACCTGACGGCCGTCGGTATATCATTAGTTTGATTATAACATTGTCCTTGACACTCATATAATTTTTATATTATTTTACTGAGTACTTGAAATATTACTCTCATCAGGTTTAGAGACGCCAAATGAATACAGGGGAATTAAATGTATCACGAAATTAAATCTTTTTGTACGGCTTTACCGCTTATCATCGTTATAGCGACATTAAGTTGTAGCGATTCCGAGAATGGGCAGCTCGTGAATTCGCTTTACATGTATACACCGCATGTTTCTGATATCATGTTTACGGATAATATTGGAAACGAAATCGGCGAATGGGGCAATCCATCTGACGAAGTTGTAGCCTACCCTAATCCATTTGATTCATCCACGACAATCGGTTTCTACCTTTCTGAGGCGTCAGAGGTAAAGGTCTGGATTGTACACGCCATAGGACCGGGGGAAACCGATTGGAATATTGCCAGTTTGATGGGTGCTCAAATATTTGTGCTCGGCGGGGCACCCGTGGTCACGCTCTTTGATTCAGTACTGCCAGCTGGAGGGCATGATCTTGAGTGGGATGGGAGAAATAATCTTGGACGTCGCCTACAAAGCGGCTTTTATCGGATCTACGTTTTGGCGGGTTATGAGTTTGCGTGGGCAGACATACTGCTAATGCGTGACTGCTCAGAAATTGTTTCCGCTCCAATGATACCAGGATGCGATTAGATTATTCCGTAAGAACTCTCTATTCAAAAAGGAGGATCTTTTGAATTATTTGAGAATTTTCGCTAAAAAACCGGTCATCCTTCTTGTGGTGTTGCTTACTGCTTTTGCTACTGCAATAGCGGATGATGTTATTGAACATGGCCGAATAGGTCTTAGCGCCTCACTGCAGGGAGGCCAGCTCGACATACTCTTGCCATCTTGGCTCAGTAACGAATTTGTAATAATACCTGCATTTGGTTTGACACATGTCGCTGATGCGGCCGATGATATTCGCGTAGGTGTCGCATTTCGCTATAACTTCCGAAAGGGAACATCCGTTCCTTATCTGGGGGCTCGTTTTGCTTTCTTAATGCTGCTACCCGAGAGTGGAGACAGCCAGACTGATATTGTTGCAGGGCCATTCTTTGGTGGAGAATATTTTATAAACAAGCATTTCAGCTTCGGTGTGGAGGGTCAGATAAATGCAGCAAAGTCGGCTGAAGATTCTTTTCGTTTCAATAACCCCAATAAAACAAACATCAACACAGCTGCCGCTATATTTGGCACCTTTTACTTTTAATTCTCGAACCAGTTCCCAATACCTGAATTGGGTCAAATTGTTGAAACTCTACCACCATACCTGCCTGCCGTCTTCTATTGTAAAGATCCGCTCCTCTTTATCGGAATCTGTGGCCACCAGCCAGTAGAGACATCCGGCGGGGATACTATCGAACACCAAAGGCTTATTTTCGGCGACAGATTTCGCCAGTGTCTGCCAGCCATCGCTCCAGTAAAATAGTTCATACTCCTGCCCGGTAGTCAGGAAAGTCTCTACAATGCCATCGGTCGAGATCTCCTGTTTGCGCCGGGTGGTGGAGATCAGCTGAACAGGTTGCTTATTTGAATCATCCGGCTCTAATTCGGCAAGAATACCATCTATATCGAGAATGAATGGCGATCCGAATGGCATGATCTCCTCATTGATATAAAGCGCCGGCAGATAGGCGATATCCCTGCCCATATCGGTGAAGGTCGCAGAACCGTTTTCGATTTTGCCCCAATGGATCGGTTTCCATTCACCGGTGTTGAATACGCACAGGTATGCGATATCGACCGAGTCCGGAATCTCTCGTTTGAATTCCAACGTAACATCGAGGGCATCTGTATAATCCGCGGTCACGTCAATATAACTCTTGCGGGCAAGCCAGCGTGGTATCTTCTCCTGTTTCCTCTCCTGAAAAACGAGATTGTTCATTTGTATGCTGAATGTCTTGCGATAGACCTTGGCCAGTTTGTTGGCCAGGCGATACTGTCCCGGGTTACTCTCAGCCCCCATAAACGGAATCACCTTGCCGTCGGGCGTAACGATGGCGTTCCAGGCATGGTTATTCCCGGAGTTGGCCCAGTAGGGCGTATAATCGCTGGTGACCGCCAGACCGTTGGCACGCATGGCGTAGATAGCCAGGTTGGTCATATCCTCGCATCGCCCCAGCTTATTCTCGATCATCTCTGACAGCCCCTGGTCGGTGGGATGATAGTAAAATCGAGGGTCGAACCCAAACCAGGATTTGACATCGTCATTGATCAACGCCGCCGCCTCGATCGGATCGGACTGGTCGGTCATCTTTGTAGCTATATCTTTATATTTTTCCAAAAAAGTCTCGCGCCAATCTTCCAAGGGCTCGTTGCTGCCGCGATACGGCAGGATGTATTCACAGAATTGTTCGAATGAAAAATCTCTTGACCATGGTCTCTGACGCCAGGCCGCGAATGCGAAATCTATCTGGTTGATTAGAAATTCACCGGTGATGATGTTGAAATCGTACATCATTTCCTTTTTTTCAAAATCGAGTTCCCCGTGCCTGGATTCCAGGGTGTCCACGGCTGCTTTCAAGGCCTCGTAATCGGAATAATCGAGCACATTGAAATCGACCTTTGCCCCCGCTGAGTCGATCATATCGTATATTACGTAGCCGTGGCCTTCCATGTTGGCAATCAGATAATATGCTGCTTCCAGTTTCAGTGAATCACCGCCGGATGAGTAGTGGGACAGGACTTTCTCCAACTCGCCACGATTCTCGCCCGCCGCCTCCAGAGCCTCGACCACCGGCTGCGGATACGCGCCTGCCTGAGCAAAGACCGATACATACAAAAAAGTCATTAACAGCGAAAAAATAATACCATATTCTCTGAGCATCCTTACCTCCATATTATCTGAAAAATATCATGGTCAGCGTCATTAAAAGCTATTCGCCCTCTCCATAAGTTCCAAGCGTTTTCCCTGCCGAAGCTTTTTCGCCGGTTGTCTCGAATGAAAAAAGTAAAAATGGAAGCGCAAAAGAGAAATAGGAAATATCGAATCTATCTCCCAGAACCGATTCGGTCAGGCCGAAATTGATTATCGAGATAACAAACGCAACAAACACAACGCCAAAAAGCATCACCGAAATTGCCGTATAGATACCTTTGAGGGATTTAATACCTAATCCGCATGCGACCGAAGCAATGATCGCCAGAATGAAAACCCAAACCGGTATATATGATAATTGAATGACGAACGGCCCCGATTCGACAAAACGCTTCGCATCCCATATCAGAAAAGGCGCCAGAGTGAGAACGAAGCCGGCCAGCATCGAAACAATAAAAAAACCGTATCTGAATCGATCTCTTCTGATCGCAAATAAAAAGAAGATAATATAAATAAGAAACACAACTCCCCTGGTGGAGAGCAATAATCCTCCTGCTATCCCCAACAATATGGGAGAAATATATTCTCTTTTGCGGTTGTATAACTGGAAAATCGTAAGATACAGCATAATCATAACCATGTTACTGAAAAGATCGCTGCGGACGACAATTTCAAACAGGAATATCGGCGCAGCCATCAGCAAAAGGATAATACGAAATCTGGAGAGATCGCTTTCCCTGTGCCCGAGATGAACGATAATAGCAAAAACCAAAAAGCTGAATATCTGGAAAAATCCAATATCCCCGAGAATATAGAAGGGAACTGCCAGTATAAAAAGGAATGGGAAACCGGAAGGATTGACACCGGACGCATACGGAAATTCACCGCTCAGCAACCTTGTTATCCATTCGTACATGGCCGGGTATCGTCCCACGGCGATCTTCGCAGGGTCGAATTGCAGCATAATTACGGTCAGAACGCATGCGGAAAAGAAAACCAGCGAGAAGTAAATTCTATTCTGAACGTTTGCGGATAGATTTATCTCATTGTCTCTTAGCGAAAAATACAAAACCGTAATTATGATCCCGAGGTAGATCAAGGCTGATATAACCGGGTATGGCAGATAATCGGAGGCATACTTCCATACGAATAATATGTTCATGAAAATATAAATGCACGCTCTAATAAGGTTGGCGGTTGAGATCTTTCCGATTGTCATGCCTTAATTCAATCCGGTCGAGTTCTCCTTCCCCGGCAATCTAACGGAAATACCAGGGCTCTACAAGGGCTTTATGCGGTATAATTTCCGGAGGGTCTTTTCTCTGGTGATGTGGCTTATAACCGGGAAACATCTCATTCAAAAGAGGCGTTTTAGATCTGTAAATCAAATCGCACGCTGTGGGAGATTCAGGAGGAGCTGAGTTCGGGATTGCTAAAAGATCGGTCTTGTTATAAATAACAACGGAAGTTTGATAATTTGAGCTATGAGAGGTGACATGAAAGTATCTGATCTGGTTATAAGCTGTCTGGAAGCCGAGGGGGTCAAATATGTCTTTGGGCTTCCCGGTGAGGAGACGGAGGATCTGCTTTTTTCGCTGGAGAAATCGCCGATAAAATTCGTTCCAGTTCGGTTGGAGTTGGGAGCTTCGTTCATGGCCAATGTCTACGGCCGGATCACCGGCAAAGCGGGGGTCTGCCTTTCCACGCTGGGCCCGGGGGCTACTAATATGATAACGGGGACGGCGGATGCTCATCTCGACAAGGCCCCGCTGGTGGCCATTACGGGGCAAGGTAGTTCAGCCCGTGTTCATAAGGAGAGCCATCAGAATATTGATATCATCTCCATGTTCAAGCCGATTACCAAGTGGAACGCCAGTATCCAGAATCCGCATGTAGTGACCGAGGTTGTGCGCAAAGCCTTCAAGCTGGCCGAGATGGAAAAGCCGGGAGCCACTCAATTCGAGTTGCCGGAGGATGTGGCCAAGATGGAGTGTATGCATGAACCGATTCCGCCAAGGCGGCTGAGAAGGGCAGCGCCCGACTATAAGGCATTAGATGAAGCTTACAGATTGTTGAAAAAATGTAAATTCCCTCTTATCCTGGCGGGCAACGGTGCCATCCGTAAAATGGCCTCGCGGCATCTAAGGCAATTCGTTGCGGACACTCATATCCCGGTCGTCTCGACTTATATGGGGAAAGGAGCTATATCCGACAAGGACGACCATTCCCTTTTCACTGTGGGCCTGCAGGCCAGGGATTTTGTCATGCATGCTTTCGATAAGGCAGATCTGATCATAACGGTCGGATATGATATTGCGGAGTACGCGCCGGAGTTCTGGAACCCCGGCAAGGATAATAAAATTATCCATATCGATTTTCTGCCGGCCGAGGTCTATGAATTTTACCAGCCCGAGGTGGAGATAGTCTCAGACGTATCGGGCGCTCTATGGGCGTTAAATAAGAGAGTCTCCGAGGAGAATCTCGTCTTCGACGGGGAATGGTATCAGCCGCTTAGAAAACATATCTTAGACGATTTCAAATCATACAGGCTGAAGGAGGGCGACGATTTCACAGTCCCGGGGACGCTGCATATAATCCGGGAATTCATGAATCCCGGGGATATTCTGATCTCGGATGTCGGTAGTCATAAGATCTGGGTAGGACGAAACTACCCGGTGTATGAGCCGAATTCGGTTTTGATATCCAACGGTCTGGCCAGCATGGGGATCGCTCTGCCGGGAGGAATTGCAGCAAAGCTGGCCAAGCCGAATAAGCAGGTCGTGACGGTTATGGGCGACGGTGGCTTCCTCATGAATTCCCAGGAAATAGAAACCGCCAAGAGAATAGGCGTAGGTTTTACCATTGTAGTCTTTAATGACAATGATTATGGCTTGATCTCATGGAAACAAACCGGCCATACCGGCAAAACTTTCGGGACCGGTCTGACAAATCCGGATTTTAAAAAATACGCGGAAAGTTTCGGGATCAAAGGTTATGCTCCCAAGACTCTCGGGGAGTTGAGGAATAATCTGAAGGAGGCGATCACCAGCCAGGAGTTGTGTCTGGTGGAGATTCCGATTCAGCCGGAGGTTAATTATCAACTGAGCAAAAAACTCAAAAGCGATAGATTCGAATTTGGTGAAACATAGGATGGCGAGGTTTCTATGAGGGCGATAAATCCTGCGACGGATGAACTGATAAAAGATTATAAGGAGCATACACCGAAGGAAGTCGAGCGGATAATCGAAACAACCGAAAAAGACTATCTGAGGTGGCGCGAGGTATCTTTCGCCGAACGCAGCGGTTTGATGCTGAAGGCTGCCGAAATCCTGAGAGTGAAAAAGGACGATTACGCTCGCACCATTACAACTGAAATGGGCAAAGTTATTACCGAATCCCGGGCCGAGGTTGAGAAGTGCGCCTCGGTTTGCGAGTATTACGCCGAAAACGCCGAGAGATTCCTGGCAGACGAGACAATAGAAAGCGACGCCGGCAGGAGTTTCGTGGCTTTTCAGCCGCTGGGAATAATCCTGGCGGTCATGCCCTGGAATTTTCCGTTCTGGCAGGTATTTCGTTTCGCCGCCCCGACACTGATGGCCGGCAATGCCGGTGTCCTGAAGCACGCCTCCAACGTGCCCGGATCGGCTCTGGCTATAGAGGAGGTTTTCAGAGAGGCCGGGTTCCCGCAAAACATTTTCAGAACGTTGTTGATTCCCGCAGCTCAGGTAGAGGATGTCATAAAAAACGTGAATATAAAAGCGGTCACCCTTACGGGGAGCGAATCGGCGGGGAGCCAGGTGGCTTCCATAGCCGGCCGTGAGCTTAAGAAAACCCTCTTAGAACTGGGAGGATCGGACCCGTATATCGTTCTCGACGATGCTGATATCGAAGCCTGTGTGAATACTTCCGTAAAGGCCAGGATGATCAACGTCGGGCAGAGCTGTATCGCCGCTAAAAGGTTTATCGTGGTGGCACCGTTGGTGGAAAAATTCGAAAAAGAGCAGACCCGTATCATGAAAGCTTTGAAAATCGGCGATCCCCTTTTGGAGGATACCCAGGTGGGCTCCATGGCCCGCATGGATCTGCTGGAGGAACTGGACGACCAGGTTCAGAGATCGATTAAATCCGGCGCCAGGCTTCTCTGCGGCGGAAAAAAGGCCGATAGAAAGGGAGCATTCTATCTGCCCACCGTGCTGACTGATGTGAAAAAGGGCATGGCTGCTTACGAGCAGGAGACGTTCGGCCCGGTTTCCGCGATTATTCCGGTTAAAGACGCCGACGAAGCCGTGGCCGTGGCCAATGATTCCGAGTTCGGGCTGGGGGGATCCGTCTGGTCCCGCGATATCGAAAAGGCGGAATCCGTAGCACGCAGGATAGAATCCGGAGCTGTGTTTATCAACGGTATGACCAAGTCCGATCCGCGTCTACCGTTTGGCGGCGTGAAAAGATCCGGCTACGGACGGGAGCTCTCCCACTATGGTATCAAGGAGTTTGTCAACGTAAAGACCATCTGGATCGCTTAGGCGACAGGTTTTCGATGCATTTTAAGCTGCTCGCGTAGAAGAAACCATTGTCAGGTGAGAAACATCATTATTGAATTCCCGCCATATCTCTTTAAATTAGTATCGAACCGTTCTTGACAAACAGCGGTCTTTACCCCGAAATATCTATCGTGCCAAGACAACGTATAGAATACCCGGGTCTGACAATCACCAACGGCGATGCCGAAAAGCATTTCGATTTCTACGATATCAGGATGCGCGGCTATTATATCGATGCTATAGAGAGTCTCTTTGGACAGAAGAACATCGAGGGTAAAGTGCTTGATATCGGCGGCGGGCCGGGAGTCTTCGGAATGATGCTTTGCGATAAGGCGGAGTTCGCCACAGCGGTCGAGCTGGAGCAATCGTCGCTGCTGGTGCGGATCGGCGAGGCCATATCTTCGCGTAACGGTTACGGCAGTAGAATTTCTTTTAAAATCTGGGACGGCAATACGCTTCCCTTTGCGGATGACACGTTCGATGCCGTTGTCAGCCTTCTTTCG
The DNA here is from genome assembly GCA_965541585.1 of uncultured bacterium. GTDB lineage: Bacteria > Zixibacteria > MSB-5A5 > UBA10806 > UBA10806 > CBDVBL01. The sequence goes on from CBEUCH010000004.1 coordinate 114,138, forward strand.
CTTCACCGCTGGAAAAATCCACAGGCGATCTTCCCCGAGATCGAGCGGGTTCGCAAAAAAGACAGTCTGGCGCTGATCCGTGATTTCCGCCGGGACCAGTCCTTCCTGCCGTTTTATACGTTCGTTCAAAAAACCAGATTGGCCATGGGCAAAGAGGTAGCTCTCAACCTCCTGAATTCGTTTAAAGCGTCGTATACCGTAGAAGAAATCGAAGAGATTATAAAAAGGGCGGGCCTGTCAGGTTGGCAAATGGAGAAAAACGGACGATTATTGACCGCAAAATCTCCAGCGGATAAAACGGGAGTTTAGCGAACGTAAGCAGAACTGAACGGTCCTGGATGTTGATTTCGCAGTTAAGAGGTATAGTATGAGGATTCAGCCGCCGCCTCGTTTTTCTCTGGCGCAGTTGCCGACGCCACTGGAGATCTTTCCGCTCTCGCCCGATCCCGGATCGCGGATAGAGATTTTTATAAAAAGGGACGATATGACGGGCTCGATCCTGTCCGGGAATAAGATCCGCAAGCTGGAGTTCCTTTTTTACGATCTCATTTCCAAGAAAAAGAATATGGTCATAACCTGTGGAGGAGTGCAATCCAACCATTGCCGCGCTGTGGCGGCTCTGTGTGCCGCATCCGGCATCGAATGTCGATTGGTGCTGAAAGGCAGAGAACCCGGAACGCCGGACGGCAATTATTTTCTCTGCAGGCTTTTCGGAGCGAAGGCTAAATTTATCGCCTCCAAGGAATACGAAGAAAGAGTGGATGATATCATGCGGGGTATGGCTCGACGCTTCAAGGCCAGGGGCAAAAGGCCGTATGTTATATCGGAGGGCGGCTCGGATCCTCTCGGCGTCTGGGGGTATATCAAGGCGCTGGAGGAAATCAAAAAACAGATCGAAAAGGCGAAAATAGAAATCGATACCATCGCCTGTGCCGTGGGATCCGGGGGCACCTACGCCGGATTATATCTCGGAAGCAAAATCACCGGCTGGGATATCAGAATCCTGGGCTTTGCGGTTTCGCGCAGATCGGTATATTCTCAGAAACAGATTTTCGATATATGCCTCGCCGTGGAAAATGACCTCGGTAGGAATTTGAATATTAATCCTGAAGAATTCGAAATAGACGACCGATTCATCGGACCCGGCTACGGCAAAATCGGCCCGGTGGAAACCGATTTTATAAAGAAAGTGGCCAGGAACTCAGGCCTAGTACTGGATCCGGCCTACACCTCCAAGGCGCTGCTGGGATTGTTCAGCAGTATCACCGAGGGCAGATTTCGCAAGGGCTCCAATATAATTTTCATTCATACCGGCGGGCAATGGGGCTTGCTTCCTTTTCGGGGACGACTTACCGGGAAAAGATAAATAAAAAAGGTTAAAAATAGAGCCATAATCACTTCATCGACTGCAACAAATAGGCAATTCCATTCATAATATTGTAGTTTTGGCTTGCACAAAAAGCCATGCCGCAGTATATTGACTTAAAGGCCATGATAAACCTCATTGTGAGGGGTTAATTGCTTGTGGTATAATAAATTACATTTCCTGAAAGACTGCCGGAAAAGCCGGAAATGCCGGCTGGGGCATGAGGTTTGCTTTATTCCGGGTGGAAGCGAAAAGTCAAACTCGGGGGATGAATGTTAAGGAATGGTCTTGAAAGAGGTTTTACAGAGAGAAATCTTCCTCTAACGAAAAATCCTAAGGTGGGAAGGGATAAACTCGGATGGTACATATACACCACCAGCGAAAACGTAAAAGTATATTTCGATGATTTCTACAGTTTCCTGGAGAATACCGAGACCAACGGCCTGAGGGAACTCAGAGAGCTTACCGATAAGATTGAATCGACTCAGGAAGAACAGGAAGAATCCCTGGCCTTCTATCGCGCTAAAAAGATCATATTGGAGCGTCTCTTAAAACATCTCTACCTTTGCTACGCAGACTCCAAGAATCTATCATCCATTATGACTCCCTGGTGTTTCGGCACGGTTGTTCTGGAGAAGATCGAGATATACCGCGACCGGATTTCCAAGGGCCTGGTGCAGGACGCCAACATACCGGAATACCCGTTTTATGTCCTGCAGTATATCGATGAGATCTACAAGAGGACCCTGCTCGATCTGCTCAAGTTTCCGGAGAAGGCGCTTTCCATGCGCTGGCAGTATTCGGAGCTATTGAAGCGCTACAGCAAGGTGCTTTCGAATGTAACAAACTCGCTTCAAAGCGTTTTGACCATGATAAAAAGCTACGGACGATAAATTTTCTCTTCCCCCTCTGGTTTTTGGGTTGCCCCGCTGCATGATGTGGCGGGGCTTTTTTATGTGATACCGGTTACCGCGTGCCCGGCGTGATTCACACTTTCAATCATACTATTTCGTTTCTGTCGCGGGCACATGCGCAGTTTTACACAAGCCGATCGCTATGAGATTTGCGGCGGACGGTTCCGCCGACTACCAGGGCGGCGCTGATGAGGATCAGATTTTTTATGATATACTGACCCTCGAGCGTCAACCCCAGGGGAAATTGCGCAAAACAAACGTCCGGTAGAAGTATCAAGGGCAGCATAGTGCCCGGCATCTGCAAAAAAAGCAGCAGGATAGAAACGCGGATCAGCGGTCTGATCAATAGCCCGATACCGATAGCTACCTCCCACCACCCCAGCACAGGAACGAAAATTTCAGGCTGGAACCAGTAAACGGTTCGTCTCACCAGTTCTTCGGCCGGACTCATGCCCAGAAATTTCAAAGCGCCAAACCAGATAAATATAACCGCCAGCGAAATTCTGAGAAAGAGACGGCCGTATTTATCCATAAAGCCGGAAATGCGCCGGTCTATACTGTTGAGTGGTTCAATCATCTACTGCTGTCCCCGATTTTGGAGGAGCGGCTTTTTTATTTTATCGGCCAGCCACCATGTTTGTCGATTGTTTTATCTATTGCAGCCATGATGCGGATGGTTTCTGATAAAGCTGAAACTATGTTTTGATAGTGCTTAATATCGTCGTACGACAATTTTCGCCCTTTGCGATCTTTCAACCACTTCCGGCAAACCTGATAACCGCCTATATGGAAACCCCAAACTTCAAGCGGGACATTTACGAAATATTGTTCGTTGTTTATCCATACTCGCCCTTTATCGGCACCCTGGCCAGGTTCAGTGTATCGAACTTTTTCTACCTGATGCTCGCCTTTAATCGGATATGATGTCATTTCAGGCCCATAGTTTTCAATGAGGTGCAACCCAACCAATTGACCCCCTAATTTGCAAAGAGCACGAAACAGGGCCGGTTTTGAAGTCGGCGGCAAACGAGGAAAATCTATCTTCAAGAATTCCGCGTATCTTTTTCTGTATGTTGGCGAATGAAAAACCGCATAAATATAATTAAATACGTCCTCAGGGCCAAAAGTCTTTTTCAAATCGCCTTTACCATCTTGAACAAATTTCATTTTTATTTTCTTTGATAATTCACCAGTAAATTCCGGCGCAAGATTCGGCTTGCGGCCCCCTAGAGAATCGTCTTGCGTATCTGAAATAAATAAATCATTCTTTGAAGGATCGGGATATATGTATAGTGGAAAGATATATGATTGCGTTGTCCGTTCGCCGCATTTTGCCTCTGTAATTCTATTTGTGCAAAAAAAATGGTTGGCTTCTGTCGATTTATTAGATCTTGCTGAAATTAGGGCTATATTTTTAGCGCCTAGTATATGCCGCATTACTTTAAGCCTACGACGAGTAACTAGTATTTTATCATACAATACATATCTGTTATCAAATGGTCTGAAAAGAAGTTCCTTTATATTGATGTTCGCCAATTCAAGATCTTTGGCGATTCTCCTTGACTCCTCAATCTTAAATTGGATTGCTTTTTCGTCATTCCCTGTAACGATTCCTACCGATTTCACTTTTAGTATTCTATTAATCTGCAAGTATATTCTAAACTCATCTTCAAGCCTATCATCTTTCGCAGTAAATGTATAGAAAGGCGTTTTGGGATTAATGATGTTAAATGCGTCGATTGCTGTATTATTTTCAAAAAGCCAAAAATATTTACCGCCGATAAGTATCTTATCAGTATTAGAGTTTTCAGCAAATTTCTCCCGAACACCCCATAGATCAGCCTTTTTAACTGAACATTTATTTTGATCCGCTGATAGCTTTTTTACATAAATGGCTATAGCAACGCCTTGCTTTATATCAAAAACATTTTCGTCTTTCGTCCCATCGGGGCATTTTTCTTTCTTCTGGGCATTTCCATGTAGATCCAAAATATAAGCATCATCAAAGGTTCTCATTAAGCTCTGCCGCATACCCCTGAAAGTAGGATTGTCAAGATATCCATGATTTGTGATAAAAGCTAAAATACCATAACCAGTCTGCTCTATTCGCCATTGAGCGAATCTTATAAATTTGACATAATCGTCTTGAAGCCATTTTGGGTTTTTCTCTTCAATCCAATCACCATCGCAAATAAAATAATCTTTTATAAGTCTCCCGATAAATGTAGGATGTATTCTGTTCCTTAAGTTCCTTTTCGCTATTTTAGTTATTGGGATCGCGTAGGAAGCATTCTTTATGCCCCAATCATCTATATACTTTTCTCCCTTAGTGATTTCCTTTGAGATATAACTCATGTTCATTGAATGTTTTTTATATGGCGGGTTACCTAAAATAACCATTACGGGAGCTTCGCTCTTAATCTTACCCGCTTCGTTCGCCTCTTCGGCAATCCAATTAGCAAAAGGCAAATGACCCGCCTCGAACGATTCTTCAAGTGTGTTAGTTAAATAAATCCGCAAACGTTCTTTTGCTTTAAAATCATATCCCAATTCTTTCAACTGCAGGTCTAATTTCATATGCGCAACGGCATAGGGGGCAATCAATAATTCGAACCCAAAAAGACGAGGGAGCAAATGTTCGGAAACATAGCTGCACCAGATACCGCTTTGACCTTTATCTACAATATGTTCGTGTATGTGGTCTATAACCCCATGCAAAAAGGTGCCGGTGCCGACAGCGGGATCTAGAATAAGAACCCTATGGCATTCCCCTTTTTTAATCTTTTTCTTTATACCGTTATGGTCTTTTTTGTTTTCGTAAATAGGAATTTTGGATGTGTCCGCCAGACCGTCTTTTAAGCCAAAATCTTTCTTGAGAATATGATCAACGCTTCTAACAATAAAAGACACAACCGGCTCAGGCGTATAATAAACGCCTCTGGACACCCTCATATTAGGGTTATAAGCGGCGAGGAAAGATTCATAAAAATGAACGACTGGATCTTCTCTCCGTGTTCTTTTGCCGAAATCCCTGACAATTGCCTCAATATCGGCTTTATCCAATATTCTAGCCAGGTCATCAACCGCCCAGGTAATTCTATTGTCTAACTCCGGCCCGGCAATGTGCCCAAACATCTTTCTCAGAAATGGATTTGTTTTAGGTAATTCAAAGGTAGCTTTTTCTCTGGTAAAAGGCTCTTTTCCTTTGTGATTACATACCGCGGCGAACAATCCGTAGCATATCGTCTGCGCATACATATCCGCGAATTGGTCTCCGGAAAGATCATGGATCAAGACCTTTTTAAAACCTTCCATTTGCTCGCGAAGATTCCCCCCCTTGTCATCGTCGCTCAACGCTTTCAAAATAATATCATGAATTAACTGAGCAATAGAGGCCATCTTTTTGGCTAGGGCGATGGGGCTATCAACAGAAACTGTTTCTGTTTCTAAAAACGCCGAAATTAGCTTAAAAAATTCGTCGCCTTTTTCTTTTTCAAACCTGATTTTACCGCTATCCGTCTCTTGGGCTATCCGAACCACCAGCCTTTTTTCGCCGTTATAGAACCACCTGAATTCGAGATAATCGGTGAAAATAAGATTCGATAAACTGCCGAGATACCGCTTAAGCTGTTTGCCATCGGCAGTTTTTGGATTGGCTTTTTTCGCGTCCGCTTCTATTGCCTGTAATGATTTTCCTATATCCTTTGTCTCAATATATCCTAGCGGCACAATCCCTTTAGTAATAATAAAATCAGGCGCCCCGCATTTTATTCTCTTAGGCTCGTTGGTTGCCGTAATATCATCACCTAGAGCCTCAATAAGTTTTTCCAGCGTGGATCTATAAGTGTGTTCAGAGGCATCGCCCCTTGCCAACTTCGTTGCAATAGATTTCAGGTAAGTTCTTATGACATCCATAATTATAATAGCATCATAAGCTTTAGAAGCTAAAAGTTCAAGCTATATTTATGCTTCGCCTATTCCCATTGACGTCCCCAATTTCATCCGCTATCTTTCAATTCGCATGGAGATCGAATTCTCAGAGAAGTTTTTGCGGGTTCTAAAGGATGCCAGATCGGTGGCCGTCTCCACCGGCGCGGGGGTCTCCGCCGAATCGGGAGTGCCGACATTCCGTGGCGAGGACGGCCTCTGGAAGAAATTCCGGGCTGAGGAGCTGGCGACCTTCGACGCTTTCCAGGCCAATCCCGACCTGGTCTGGGAGTGGTATCAATACCGGCGGGAGATAATAAATAAAATCAAACCGAACCCCGGCCATCATGCCATCGCCGAACTGAAAAACCTCTTCGATAACTTCCAGCTTATTACACAGAACGTTGACGGTCTCCATCGGGCCGCCGGTTCTGAGGATATCATAGAGCTTCACGGTAATATCAAGCGCAACCGCTGCTTGGAATGTGGCGAAATCAACTACGACGAGGAGTTCGATCAGTTTCCGCCTCTATGTAATTGCGGCGGACGGCTTCGCCCGGATGTCGTCTGGTTCGGCGAACTTCTGCCGGCGGGCGCGCTGGAAAAGGCATACGACGCCGCAAAAAACTGCGACCTGTTTTTCACCGTGGGAACCTCGGGAGTTGTTCAGCCGGCGGCGTCATTGCCTCCCACTGCCAGACAGCACGGCGCTTTCGTGGTGGAAATAAATATCGAAGCTACCGAGCTGACTTTCATAGTCGATCAGCACTTTCGCGGTAAATCGGGGGAGGTTTTACCAGCCATAGTCAATAAAATCAAAGAATTGAGGGGTCTGAAATGAATCCGGATATATTAAAAAAACTCTCGCATCTGCCAGATAAGAGCCGGGATACGGTGGCGACCTTTGCAGATAAGATCGCAAAGGCCTTTGGAGAGCAGTTATATTCCATGATATTATTCGGCTCGGCCGCCGGGCATGACTATATCGAGGCCAAATCCGATATCAACACCATGATAATCCTGACCTCGGTGCGTGTGGCGGACCTGGAGATAATTATGGAGATTGGCCAGAAACATGCACGCAAGGGGTTGGCCGTTCCGTTGGTGTTTGAGAAGGGCCACGTTGTATCATCGCTCGATACGTTTCCCATTGAGTTTTCCGATATGAAACAGCGGCATATATTGCTTTATGGTGAAGACCCACTCGAAAAGGCCACCATAGAGAAAAAGAACCTTCGCTACCAGTGCGAGAGAGAGTTAAAATCGATTCTGGTTAACCTGCGGCGCGGTTTTCTGAGAACCGAAGCTAAACGAGAGCATATCGAGAATCTCCTGGAGGATTCGTTATCGTCGGTGCTGGCAGCCTGCCGCGGGATGATCTGGATGGCGGACAAGATCCCCCATAACGATGCCTCCGAACTGTTAGGCGATATCCGCAGCATATACAATTGCGATACCACAGCTATCGACCGTGTCTGGCGTCTGCGCAAGGGGCAATCCGGCGCCACCGCCATGCTGGAGGCTCTATTCGAGGATTACATTGTCAATATCGCAGATCTGGCGACGGTGGTGGATAAGCATTGAGAGAGTAGGTCGGGTTCCGAAGGTTTTTTGTAGGTCGGCATTTTAATGCCGACACCGGGATGCGGGCAATAAATTACCCGCCTACAGATTTTGTCATGCCGTACTTGTCCGAACGGATCCGTAGGAATCCGGCATCCATTCTTGCCTGAAATATAGATTCTTTCCCTTCGGGAATCTTCTATTACGCAGTATTTGTAGGTCAAGACCCCTGCGGTCTTGACTACCTGTTGTCAAATCCCAGAGGATTTGACCTACCATCGCTAAAGATACTTAACAAGCAATATCAGATACCGCCTGCGAAGGATGTGTATCTGGACGAGATTAGAATATAGGTTTTTTGTAGGTCGGCATTTTAATGCCGACACCCTGGATGCGGGCAATAAATTACCCGCCTACTTTCCTGTTAGGTGCGTCTTTACGAATTACATATAAGTATGTATATTTGGTAATATGAAAGTACTTTCCCCCGAATCCAAGATCTCCCTCCTCGAAGAGCGCACGCCCGGCGCCCTCGAGCTTTTGAAAAGCTGCACGGTCTGCCCGCGAAACTGCGAGATCGATCGCATTCAGGGCGAGACCAGCCATTGCGGTGTCGATGCCCGGTTAAAGGTGTCATCGATTAACCTTCATTTCGGCGAGGAGCCGCCCGTATCCGGCGTCCACGGCTCGGGGACGATATTTCTTTCCGGATGCAACCTAAAATGCGTCTACTGCCAGAACTACCCCATCAGCCAGCTTCGTCACGGTGAATATGTTACAACAGAACAGTTGGCCGACGGTATGCTGGAGCTGGAGAAAGGCGGCGCGCATAATATCAATTTCGTGACGCCCACCCATTATGTGCCGCAGCTTATGGAGGCGATGCTTCTGGCCTACAAGCGCGGGCTGACTTTGCCGATAGTCTATAATTCATCCGGCTATGATAAGGTCGAAACGTTGAAACTGCTCGATGGCATAGTCGAGATATATATGCCGGATATGCGCTATTCCAGCGAGGAATCGGCGCAATGCTACTCCAGCGCCGATAATTATCCCGAAATCAACCGGGCTGCTATCAGTGAGATGGATCGGCAGGTCGGGGATCTCATTCTCGACGATCACGGTGTCGCCGTGCAGGGCCTTCTGGTGCGACATCTGGTATTGCCGCATGGCATATCCGGATCGGAGGCGATCTTTAGGTTCCTGGCGGAAAAAATCTCTAAGAATACTTACGTTTCTTTAATGAGCCAGTATTTTCCGGCCCATAAGGCGACATCGCTGGAAAAGCTGAACCGTCGGTTACTTAGGGACGAGTACAGGACAGTGCTTGAGGCCTTCGACCGGGCCGGGCTCCATAGCGGCTATGCCCAGCCGTCTCCCCGGTGATTCATATCTATAATCGAAAACCGTATTGAAATTATTAGATCACAATTCCAGGTGCGGAATCGCATTCAGGTCCAGATCGCTGGTTTCACCCTTCTCCAGATGAAAGGCGCCGCAGGCGGCTATCATGGCGCCGTTATCGGTGCAGAGCTCCGGGCCGGGGAAGAAGATCTTTAGATTTCGTGATTTTCGCTCCTCAAAGATATCCCTGAGTCTCTTATTTCGGGCGACTCCACCGCTAACTGAAATCCGATCGATCCCCAGCTTATCGGCGGCTTTTATGGCCTTTATGGCCAGTATTTCAACGATCGCCTCCTGAAACGATGCCGCCAGATCGGCGAGATGTTGCCGAATAAACTCGGGATTTTTTTCCCGCAGATATACCGAAACGGCAGTTTTCAATCCCGAGAAAGAAAACTCGAAGCTCTCTTTTCCCATACGGGCCCGGGGGAAATGAACGAATGCTCTGTCCCCGGATGCGGCGGCACTTTCGATTGCAGGACCTCCCGGGTACCCCAGACCGAGGAGTTTGGCGACTTTATCGAACGCTTCGCCGGGCGCATCGTCCCTAGTTGCCCCCAAGAGCTTATACCGGCCCCAATCCTCCACCAGGAATAGACTGGAATGGCCTCCCGATGCCACCAGAGCTATATGCGGTGTTCGCAGATCTTTATGATCCAATTTCCCGGCAAATATATGACCCTCCAGGTGATTGACCCCGAAGAACGGTATTCCTCTGGCGAGGTGAACCGATTTGACAAATGACAGTCCAACCAGAAGGCAGCCCACGAGGCCCGGACCATGAGTAACCGCCAGCCCGTCGATATCCGCAAGCGTCACGCCAGCCTTAGCGAGCGCCTTATCGGTGATCCCCACCAACTCGGTTATGTGAATCCGGGAAGCGATCTCCGGCACCACGCCGCCGTATATCTCATGGATCTCCTGCGATAGAATAATATTGGAGAGAATCTCCCTGCCGTCTTTGACAATCCCGACCGAGGTCTCGTCGCAGGAGGTTTCAACCCCAAGCACCAGCATTATGGTTTTAAGTTTTTTCGACTATGGAAATTCTATATCGGTCAAACCTTGAGAAGGATATATTTCTGAAGGCTGAGGTATCGATTGGACGAATATCTATCATGTTAAAATTATCCTCATAAACGCCAGGCCCATTAATACCGCTGAGATCTACTAAAATCTTCAAATCGTCGGAAAAGGCCAGTCTCAGAAGCTGTTTACCGGTTCCGGTTATAGCGATTTCAGCAGATTCTGGTTTGATCCCATCGATTCGGAGATTTTCCGCCAAGCCGGTAACCTCGATTTCTACGGTGAAGTTTTTCTCGTAGATCTTTTCGGTAGCCAGGTGAAGCCACAGGATCACAGCCATGACCAGGCCGCCGATTTTCCAGCCTATGTTTTTTGTGAATATCGTTCTTAGTCCCACGGCTACTTATCGGAATGTTTAATTATTTTCCCCATGGAAACTTCACCGTTGTCAATCCTGATGTTAAAGCCGCATTCCGGATTGGTGCAAACCCAGGCCTTATACCTGATCTCCGAACCCTCCCGCCCGTAATCCGAGAGCGGCAACAGCACTCCCTTGGAACACTTCAGACATTCTGGAAACCTGTCCACATCAACCTCCATTGGCTTCGTTATATACTAAGATTAAGCAAACATCGGTTTCCTGTCAATTAGGAATTACCCTCAAAGGCATAAATTCCAGCCCCCCGATATCCCGTTATTTCCTTGATTTATCTACTAGTGCGACGACCGGAACGACGGCAGACACCCTCTACCACAGCCCGAGAGGTCTTTTCGAGGTGTAAAAAGACCCATATTTCAGGGGAATCGATAATTCTGGGAAGGGCCACGCCCGATCGATCGTCATGAGTCTGATGGCAGATCTATAATCTATTATATTAAAAACATCGCAGCCACTACCGCCGCCGCGAACAGGGTGCCTATGAAATTCACCATATCGTTGTTTACAATCCGCCAGCCGCTGATATGATTCGTCGGCGCTCCGCAGTGTTGTTTTTTCTCGGTGATCCGCTCGCAGGCTTTGCATCGGTACATGGCCTGGATCGATCCCCCCATTATGGAATCGAGAATCGCACCGGCCAAACCGGCGTTGACTGCAGCCAGCCAGAATTTGAATTGATACTGCTGCAATCCGAATTCCACTGCCATGACGCTGTAGCCGGAAAGCATGGTTGCCAGAGATCCGGCAACGGCGGCTAGCGTGCCTATGACGGTCACTCCGCCGGAACGCCCCGGCTCTACCCTCTTGAGCGTCGTGATCGATACTGGATACGTTTTCGAGAGAGTCCCCAGTTCGGTCGCCCAGGTGTCGGAGGTCGCCTCGCAGAGAGCCGCCAGATATGGAAAGAACCAGATGAATTTACCCGTTATAAAATACAATATCACGCAGATTGCTCCCACTCCACCGTTAGCCAGAACCTGCCAGATATCACGTGGCCCGGTCTTGTCGAAAGTGATCATGGCCTGCCGTTTGGACGGTGTTATTATCAATGATATCAGGCTCGACGATATGAAAAAGAAAACCAGCGGCACTGCGAAAATCAAGCCGCCGAGGCCAAATACAATTGTCCCGACAATAATCATTCCAACCGCTCCGGACCGGGATAGAGCATTAAATCTATAGGATCCGTATGCCAGGAAGAAAGCGGTCAGAAAACCTATAATCATCTGCATAAGATCTAGACGCTCAATGACCAGCTCGGCAGGCATGGATAGATTATATGATCGGAATTACATCATGCGAAAGTCAAAAATCGAGCTTCAATAATCTATCGATTATTCGGCTGCGTATCAAATTTCAGGGGCAACTCGCCGATCCGGAAATTTTCAGTCTTGATTCCATTGGATATGTTCCGCAGGCCGGTGATCCTCAAAGCGGTATCGAACAGGAATTCCCCAAAATCATCGGGCGCCGACTCCAGATCCGGTTTTTTCGCACCGGAGACTTCGCCTTTTAACCACGATTCCACTTCTCTGAAATTCGAGAGGGTCATGATCTTTATAGAGAGTTTTCCCACGAGATAAAAGCTTCCCGAAGTATCATCCAGAGGAATTGACACACGACTGGTGGTGGTGACCAGATCAAGAACCTCACGGTTTCTGGAAAGAATATGCTCTATCGTCAGATCGGGTCTTATTTGCACGACCGTATAATTCTTTTCCCAGGTATCGTAGCGGACCCTGAATGTTAGCTCTCTGTCCGCAATATGCTCGTCGAACCACCCCCGCCTGGTTCTCCAGACTTCGACTTCGTATTCGAATGCAGCGGGCACACCCTTGTTTATATATTCAATAAGTCGAGCCGGCAGGGAATCTACGACGGCCAGATCAGTAAGAATCAAACCCTGGTTATATTCCAGGTATCGAAATTCAATACCACTACTTCGCGTAGACGTGGTTGCGACTATGGAAAACAATAAGGCCGGATATATCGGTCGGACGAGGATTGTTAAGAGATTCCTTGAAGGCTCGGAATTCTTATTAAGCGATCTATTCTTCACAAATTATTTATAATTGCCGGTCTCCATTTTTGCAACCAATTCCCGTTTGATCAGACGGAAACGCTGCGGGCCTCACCGGTTCTGTGACGGCAGGAAATCCGGACATCCCCATTCTAAAACAGGACATGTGCCCTGGCGGATAGCACCGGAGACTTATCAATATCGTCAAGCCGTTGGGCCAGGTTCAATCGCAGAAAATCGCCGATGAGAAGCGCGATTCCGGCGTCAGTCTTAAACTCGGCCGATTCGAAATCGCTTCCCGAGAAAGCCGCCTTGCCGCCGTCGAAGAAGACACCGGCGCCAAAATTGCTATCGAAGAAACTCCAGATGTAATCGACATTGAATAACATATACCTGTTGCCCTCGAACTCTTTATACTTATATCCCCTGAGGGATCCTATGCCACCCAGAAAATATCTTCTGAAAAGCGGCAGGTTATCATCGGAGTAACCGCCGCGGAAGCGGAAGAAAAAAGTCTGGTCGGATGTCATCGGGTAGTACGCCTTGAATTCAGCGTCGACCTTCCGGTAATCGAAACCCCCGGAGTCGGAATCAACCGTTTGCGCGTACGAGACCAGGGCCAGAATCCCGGAGTTGGCTTCATATTCGTCGTCGCGCGTATCGAAGGTTCCACTCAAGCCGAATTCTTTAAGATCGCCTTCCATTCCGAGAATAGCGGTCGAATCGGGCAGAACCGTGGACCAATTCTCTCTGAATTTCTTCTTACCGCCGAACAGGGCCTTCTCGGCGGTTTTTTCGAGCGTCTCTATTTTTGCCCCGGTATATTGCGCGCCGAACTCAAGATAATCGTCATACCATATTCCTACGCCGCCTGAGAATCCTCTCATCCAGTAGAAATCGTAAAAATCCTCCTTTAAGAAAATACCGGCGATCGAATTCTCCGCCTCCCAGGGCATGAGCCAGCGATCCGAGGTTTCCGCCACACGATACATCCTGCCGAAGAAAGATGGCCCCCACACCCCGCCCACCTTTTGTTCGATCTGCAGATCGTATTCCCATCTTTTCAGTGTAAAGGCATAGAGCGCCTCAAATTCCAGAGTAGGATAATCGCCGTATTTGCTCTCATACCGCATGCTCGGCCCGAGCGTGAATCCTTCCACGCGGTTGAAACGAGCTCCGACACCGAAACTTCCCTTATGCTTCTTGCTCTTGAATTCCGCAACCGTTGCTTTATCGCCCTCGACTACAACATCCTCATCCTGAAAAATAGTTCCGAACGGTGCGGCGACATCTCCCGCGATATATGCATCGCCCTGCAGGAAAACATCGCCAAAAACCGAGACCACATCGCCACTGACCTTCCCATATACGGTAACATCGCCGCCAATAGAGACTACATCACCGATGACCCGAATATCACCTTCGATCACAACATCACCGAATTTCACGATATCGTCTTCGGTGTCGGTATAAACCGTGGCCAGCCTTTTTCGCCTGATTACGCGATCTTCTCGATCGCCGTACCTGATTTCAAGACCGTATTTCTCTTCCTCTTTATCAACGGAGAGTCGTTCGAGCTCTTCCTCCGTCAACTCGACCCCATCGATATAAATCTTACCATCTTCTATAATCAACTCGTCCTCGACCACTATGCCTGAGTCTGTTCTGGTGAAATCATCACGGGCAATCGTGACAGTTCTAAACGAACCATCCTTCTCGAGTATAATCGTTACAGAATCCGCCGAGATCGATATTTCTACTATACCGCCGTCGCCTTCCGGCTCCACCGTCTCTCCGACAGAGAATAGCAACATGGTGAGTATCAGACCTGCTGTAATTCCCCATACTACGCCCCAAACGATTTCTTTGTTCCTATCCATTGCTTCTCCTTTTGTTTAACATTCCTGTAGGATCACTTATGCAAACCCTGTGCCTGGAGGCATGTTTCTTAACCTGTTGGGATTAATGTAGATAACCGATTACCGCAATGCCCTCCCGTGTGTGTTCCACACGATTATGCATAACATCGTGGCGTAATATCACAGGAATAGCCTCTAATTGGTAACGAGTAAGCTCTATCCAAAAGGGAATATCGGGAGATTAAAGTCTGATTTATCTCTTGCCGGTAGCGTCTTTAAGGATAAGTTGACTTGCCCTTTGCATGCCGGTATATTCACCCGAGGAGACAGCATGAGGATACCATTTTTGGCAAAGTTGCTTTCTATATTTTCTTTTACCCTGGTTGCATCTGCTCAGGACCTGCCGCCGCTGGATCTGAATTTGAACCTGGAGGCCGGAAGCAGCTATATGTGCGTGATGCAGATGAATCAAGATTTAGCGCAGACGACTGGTGGACATGATCAGACACTCGAGCAAGAGCTTTTGATATCCTGGAGATATGATGTTATCGGGAGCAATGATAATGGCGATATCGATATCAAACTGACATACAGCCGGATAAAAATAAAACAGGATTTCGGCTTCCAATCGTCAGAATACGATTCCGACTCCCCACCCGATTATATCGAGCCATCTATGAGGGGATATGGAGTCGCCGTGGGATCAGAGCTCGGTGTCAGGATGAGCAAGAAAGGCCATGTCATAGAGATGCAGGGCGTAGATTCCATGCTCGATAAGATGATAGAAGAACTGGACCTTCCTGATTTGCCGGCTAAAAACCAGATGATCGCCGCCATGAGGAGCCAGTTCGGGGAGGATGCCTTAAAACATGCACTCGAACAGATTACCGGATTTTACCCGGAATCGCTGGTGAATCCAAAAGATAAATGGACTTCGGAGAAATTAGTGAGCGCCGGATTTCCAATGAAAGTAGTCGACAATTACACCCTGCGATCCAGGAAGAACGGCATAGCCAATATAGACGTTTCATCTGTGATAACCTCGAGTCCTGACAGTGAAGGTGTCCAGATGGGTCCCGTGAGTATATTCTACGATATCACAGGAGCGCATACCGGCTCTATCGAGGTGGATGAATCGACCGGCTTGCCGATAAGGTCCGAGATCGATATGAGCCTTTCCGGAACGGTCAGAGCCTCAGGCATACCGGATGAGGAACCGCAGTCCTGGCCGATACGCGCCGATGGCCGGGTGGTGGTTACCTTTGAGACGCTGGAGAATGCGGGACCTTGATCCGGCAGGCCTGATATAGATCTGCCATCGCAATCATCATATAGCGAAGATCAGAGTGAGCTTTCGCCCACTTTTAGCTTTACTCCGAATAGAGAAAACCGATAATATTATGTGAATGGCAGAGCTCACTTTTGGGGTTGAGGTGTGAGCATATGGGAATTCAATACTAAGGAGGAGATATGTGGATGAGACCGGCCTTATTGATATCGCTTTTGATGTTCCTGGGCGGCTCAATTGATAGTGTCCATGCCGATGTTAATATCGGGATAAAGGCGGATGAAAGCGGGATCAAGGAGTTCTACCTCGCCATCGGGGATCATTACAAGGCGCCCGAGAAAGAGGTGGTATTGGTAAGAAAACGGGGCATTCCCGACGATGATCTGCCGGTGGTGTTTTTTCTCTCTAAACGGGCTGGTGTTTCTCCCGGTGTGATAATCGATCTTCACCTCGGCGGAAAATCGTGGATGGATATCACTTTCCATTACGGCTTGACGGCGGAGATTTATTACGTCGAGGTCAAGGAAATCAAAGGTCCGCCCTATGGCAAGGCCTACGGCCACTTTAAGAAAAAACCGAAGAAAGGCTGGAAAACCATAAAACTCGTCGATGCTGATATAGTCAATTTTGTGAATTTAAGATTTCTTTCAGAACATTACGGCTATTCCCCGGATGAGATTATCACCATGAGATCGAAGGGTGATAGTTTCGTCAACATAAATGCCAAAGTGAAGAAGGCGAAAAACGACGCGAAAGCCAGGAAGAAGGCAAAAACTGTCGCCAAGAAGCAAAAAGCCAAAGCCAAGGGCAAGAAGAAATAGACAGTATCTAAAGAATATAAATTAAAATTGAATCGCCGGGCTCAATTGGCCGGCGATTTTTGTTGGGATTGATTACGAGCGGAAGAAGGGAGAATTATAAGATTGACATGGAATAAAGCCTTGTCTTACCTTGATACGGGTCCTTATAGGGTAAAGCGAGGGAATAAAATAAAGCGAACATAGGCTAAACAAGGAGATACTCATGAAACGTCTGATTTTTCATATTATCCCGGTCATCATTTTGATATTCTCAGCGTGCAGGTTTGTGTCACGCGGCGAGTTAGATCTTCGGCTTAACCTCCAAAAAGGGGATAAGTATCGTGTTGTTGCCGACGTTACTCACCTAATGGCGCAGTCGCTTGGCGAGAGGGATACGACAATATCGTCCCGAACCAAAGTTCATTATACATATCATGTGTTGGACATCGACAAGGACGGCAACTACGATATTATGGAATCATTTGACAAAATCATCATTAGTTCTGGTGTGGACGACGATGTGATCGAATATGATTCTGACAATCCACCGCAGGATCTCGATCCATCATCGGCCGCTATGAATGACTTTATGGGGGCTGAAATTCAGATCAAGATATCACCCGATGGCGAAGTGCTTGAGATTGCAGGAGCCAGAGAATTAATGCTCAAGCTAATGGAGCAAAACGAAGATGCCGACTCCGCTTTTCAGGAATCGTATTTAGAGGTTCTTGATAAACTGTTCGGGGAAAACGGGTTTGCAAAATCTATGAATCAAACCTTCGCCTACCTGCCCGGAAAACCTGTCAGAATTGGAGATAGCTGGAGCTCTGGATATCAAATCAATATCGTCATGAATATCAACCTATCAACCCAGTATACACTTAAATCGCGCGAACAAGGCGTTGCCATAATAGACGTAAATTCTTCAGTATCTACTGATACCCTGATGCTCGGGGATGGGCAGAAGGAAGAAGATTTTTCCTTCAGTATGGAAGGAAGCATGACAGGTGTCTTTCGGGTCGATGAAAGTAGCGGTATTCTCATTTCAGGCGAAATTGAGGTGACCATGTCAGGCCATATAGATGTGCCTCTCGCCTTCGGTATGGACCCGGCAGAGGCTCCATTTACAATAAGAATGATCGTCGTTACAAAAATGGAAAAAATAGCTTAATTTCGTATTAGAATAATTATATTATCCAGAAGCCTTACTCCCTCTATCACAACCACCAACGATATCATAACCTGTCCTGAAAGCTCTTTTAGCGGGCCGAGATCATCCCAGCGGTTAAATGATATGTAATCGATCTTCACCCCGGGAACAGATTTTATCAGTTTTCGCATCCTGAATTCAATGATGCCAGTTCTTCTCTCGCCTTTTCTTATCATATCCGACGCCAGCTGAAGTGACTGCCTGATAACGGTGGCTTTATCGAGGCCTTGTTTACTCAGGTAAGAATGCCTTGAGGATAATGCTATACCGGTTTTGGTTCTCACTATGGGGCCTTTGATAATCTTAAGATCAAAATCGAGATCTTTAACCATCCGTTTTATGACAGCCAATTGCTGGCCGTCCTTCTGGCCGAATACTGCGAGATGCGGTTTGGTGATATTAAATAGCTTCGCACAGACCGTCGCCACACCGCGGAAATGCACCGGCCGCCTGGCGCCCTCCAGAATATCAGTCATGCCATCGATATTGACGTACGTCGAATGGCCCGCAGGATATATATCATCCACCGACGGATGAAAGACTATCTGAGCACCGGCCTTTTCCAATTTTTCGCAGTCCGATTTGAACGCTTCAGGATATTTTGCGAAATCCTCACCGGGGCCGAACTGCGCAGGGTTGACAAACACCGAAACGATGACGATATCCGATTTCTTAACTGCGATATCGACCAGCTTGAGGTGTCCCGCATGGAGGGCTCCCATAGTCGGCACCAGGCCGATGATTTTGCCATCCGCCCTGAGCGACTCCGATAGAGTCTGCATTTTTTTAGGCGATTTGATTATAAGGAGGGGCATTCTTGGAAATATTCCAGATTCTCTAATAAATGATACGTTGTAGGGGCGTATAATGATATATAACCAGTACTACTTATAACTTTCCTCTTCCCCCGGGAACTTGCCGTTTCTGACATCGTCTATGTACTCCGTTACGGCTTTTCTGATGATTCCGGCCAGATCGGCGTAGGCGCGGACGAATTTCGGGCGGAACTCCTCGAAGAGGCCGATCATATCGGAGATCACCAACACCTGGCCATCGCAATGCGGCCCGGCGCCGATCCCGATGGTGGGTATCCGGACCGATTCGGTTATCTCCCTTGCCACGTCCGGGAGGACGGATTCCAGAACCATGGAAAAGCAGCCGGCATCCTGCAAAGCCTTGGCGGATTGCAAAAGGTACTTTTTCTGTTTCTCCGTTTTCCCCATAACGAGATAGCCGCCGAATTTATTCACCGATTGGGGGGTCAAACCGATATGCCCCATAACCGGTATGCCGAGATCGACCATGCGAAGTATCAGGGGGGCAATCTCGGAGCCGCCCTCGAGTTTCACCGCCTGGGCTCCCGCTTCTTTCAGAAAACGTCCGGCGTTGCGGATAGCATCGGTTTCCGACGTCTGAAAGCTCAAGAACGGCATATCGCCCACAACCAGGGCCCTGCTTACGCCTCTTACCACGGCTTTAGACAGAAAGATCATCTCGTCCATGGTGATCGGCAGTGTATTCTCATGTCCCGCCACCACAGTCCCGGCGGAGTCGCCCACCAGTATACAATCGATACCGGCGGAATCCAAAATCTTGGCGGTCGGGAAATCGTAGGCGGTGAGAACAGCTATCTTCTTCCCGTTTTGCTTCAGCCTCCTGAAGCTACGAGTGGTGACCCTGCCCTTGTTCATCTTCTCTCCGGGCTGATTACCCATCCCAGACCTCGTCGGAGTTTTTGACCTTTGTCATTTTCTGAGACATGACCTCATTTAAAGATTCGCTCAGAGGCCTGGAGGTCGACGGGTCGATGGCGTCCGGCTCGATCTCCAAAAGCGGCTCCAGCACGAAACGCCGCGTCTTCAATCGGGAATGAGGAATCATTAAATCCAGAGAATCCAGGTCGATATCACCGTAAAGCAGTATATCAATATCCATCGGCCGGGGAAGCATGTGAGTGTCGGGCTGACGTCCAAGCGCCGCCTCTATCGATTTCGTGATTCCCAGCAGGGAATGAGGATCGCAACCGGTCTCGATCTTGACGACGCAATTTACGTAATCCGGCTGATCCGATGCCCCCACCGGCTGACTTTCATAAAGCGATGATACGGCCTTTATCCGGATGACCTCGGATTGACTCAACAGATCTATAGCCTTCTTAATATTGCCTTCTCTATCACCCTCGTTGGCCCCCAGTCCTAAAAAAACATTAGCCACCTTAAATACCTCCAGCTTATCTCCCGAAGTTTCCACTTCCACATAATCTATGTTGCCCGGAACGGGAGGGATTCTCTTACGCACCCGCAGCGTAACTCTCGGTGCCCCCGTTTTTTTCTGGATTTCCCTCCTCAATCTCTCGGCAAGCGTCTCCAGAAGATTATAACGGTGGTTTTCGAGAAATTCCTCCACAATCTTATAAACGGACAAATAGCTCACGGCATCATCGAGATGATCGCTGTCGGCCGCCCTCGTGATATCGGTTTCGATCTCGCAATCGACCTCGTAACGACGGCCTGTTTCCCTTTCGGCGGCGGCCACACCGTGGTAGCCATAAAAGATCATGTTCACCAGCCTGATGAATGCCACAAAAGGCCTCCTCTCTTAGAGCCCGTTAATTATCGAACTATCCAGGGAAATATATTCAGTTCCCCCGGGCCCGGACAATATCTTATTTACCAGGTAATTGAAATTCTCGGTATCCCTCCTGAAATCGGTGTTATCGGTTTTGATTACCAGCAGGGGAGTGCTTCTGTAGTGGAAAAAGAATTCGCTATAAGAGTCGCACACCGCCTCCAGATAATGGCGGTCAAAGTCCCCCTCGAAATCCCGGCTGCGTTTGTGAATTCGCTCCATTAAGATATCCACCGAGGCCGTAATATATATTACGAGATCGGGCCTGGCTATATTGGATTCGAGGGTCGAAGCCACCCGGTTATATAGAGACAACTCACGCTCCGTCAAATTTACGCGGGCAAAAATCCCGTCCTTGGCAAACAGGTAATCCGAGATCAGCGCCTTTGAGAACAGGTCATGATTCAAAATCTGCTGTTGCTGAGAATAGCGTGACATCAGAAAAAAGACCTGAGTTTGAAATGCCGAGCTTTCTCTATTTTTATAGAAATCCGGCAGAAAGGGATTGTCTTCGGCCGTCTCGAGCACCAGGCGAGCCGCAAAGTGATCGGCCAGTAGTTTTGCCAGGCTGGTCTTGCCCACCCCTATGGGACCTTCGACAGCTATGTATCCGTTATACCCCAAAGTTCAGTTTCTGCGAAATTACGTCTTTGCCCTATATTTCCTCTGCCAGATTTTGGAATGCCGGGAGATTCTGTCCAGGGCCTCCCGGAGGATTTTCTCATCAGGGAGGAGAGTTAAACGATGCCACCCTTCCCCTCCCTCGCCGAAATCGGTTCCGGGGGCGACCCTCACTCCGGCCTTCAGGAAGAGCCGTCTGGCAAAAGCCAGGGAGCTGCTCCGGGCCGGCGGTTTCACCCAGATAAAGGGAACGGACTTCCCTTCTCGTATACGCCAGCCGAGTTCTTTCAGGCCTCTCGAGAGGAATTCCCGCGACCGTTTCAACGATTTCCTGCGCGCCGCAAAAATCTCAGCGGCTCGATCCAGACCCTTAATGGCAATGGTAACACGATGGGCGTCGGGAGAAAATCCCATGGCATCGAGTAATCCCTCGAGAATCGAGATGACGTCCCTATGCCCGACTGCAAATCCCAGGCCGTTCAGACCGAATGTTGCAGCGAAGGAATGTAACTCCAGGGCCTTTTTCCTCGAGCCCTTAACCTGCAATATGGAGGCGGCGTCGGGATCGCCCGGATGGATATAAGCGCAATCCAGGACTATCAGGATATTCTCAAACTTGATTGAATTTAGCAGGTCCCTGTAGAAATAGCTATCCACGGAGGTCCCGGTAGGGTTATGCGGATAATTCAGATACAGGATTTTTAGTTTCTCCGGAGGAGGCTGTGTCAATGCAGATATATTAGCCACATAATCGTTTCTCTCGTTGAGCAGGTAGCTACTCGGAATACCATCAGCAAGGCAAATCGCGGATCTGAAATACTGCATCCCGGGGTCGGGATAGGCTGCAACGTCTCCGGGATTCAAAAGCGAGAGGGCCAGGGCCGATGCCGCCATCCTGATTCCAGGCGTCAGAACAATCTCCTTTTCGGAATTTGCAATAGCGGAATTCAAGGGCAGGTGCATATCGACTATTCTGGCTTTCAATCGGGAAATCAGTTCCTGATCTGCGGGCATGCCCGGTCCTATAATTTCCGACTTGCCGATGGTATCGAATATGGATTTTAGATCCGGAAATTGGGGGTGAAGCGAACTGAGATCTATCAACTCGACCCCTCGTCCCGCAAGGCGCTTGCGAGCGAAACTCATGCGGCCCAGTGCAGGCTGAGGAATCCTCCAGAGCCGCTCGGCTTTGTCTATGAGGATCTTCATTGCCAATGACCTGGTTGCCCGGATGCGCTCCTGTCCGGGGTTGGGGCATTACCTCCTCCGTTCCCCGGCCGAAATTCCAGTTCACTCATTTGTTCACACCGGACTGTGTAATCAATATTATTCCTACGGTTACTAATCCGTTCCATCCGAAACCAGTATAGCCGAGGCAACGGCATATTCGTTGGTATGGGAAAGAGAGATTACGACCTTCTTATTACCGGTATGACTTCTAATCGCACGACCCAATCTCACCTGCGGCTGGCCCCTGCGGTCATTAACCACCTCCACCGATGTCCACTTAACGCCCTCGGCAAATCCTGTCCCGATGGCCTTGAAAACAGCCTCCTTGACGGCAAACCGGCCCGCAAACGACAGTGCGGGATTAATCTTCGACAGACAGTATTCTATCTCCCAGGGTGTGAATACGCGGTTGGTAAAACGTTCACCGTAACGATCTATTGCCATTTTTATCCTCTTAATATCGACCAGGTCGATGCCTACAGATTCGATCATAAAATCACCGGCTTTGAATATAGTCCTCTACAAATTAAAAGTCAAAAGCTTAGTTTATGGATAATCATTACAGATAATCCGGATCGAAAACCGTGTAGCCGATCAGGTGGCGGTTTTATTTGTCTATTTTAACATACGTTAAAATCCCAGATGTAATCCGAAAGCGAACTTGTGTTCGGAGCGGCTGCGAATTGACTGATTATCGTACGGCCAGTACCTGAGAAATATCATCATAGCCCCTTTATCTCCGTAGATTGTAAAATTGAAGCTCAGCCGGTGCTGTTCTTTTATCTTATTGTCGGTGTTCAGCACCCAGAGATTATCGGATTCGATATCGCCTCCGATCCTTCGATAGCGAACGATCCGATAGCGAAAGTTAGTGTTCACGGCAAAGTCGTAATCGTGGCCTTTCTGGAAGTTCATTCCCTTGGGGGCATAGAAATTAGCCAGCACAAGATAATCGAGCCGGTTTTCCCATATCGATTCCTTCCCATTCGGCTCTGGCCGATGATATTTGTATTTGGGGAGATATCCCAGGGTCCCGAAGCCTATTCTCGGCGAATTCCAGTAGACGGAGTGATCAAGCCACCTGTCGATATCGTGAGCGCAATCGTGATGCATCTGGGCCTCAATAAAATATCTTTCCAGTTCGATCCTGCCTGTAAGCCCGAACGACCAGTGCGCCCTTGTCGGGTCGAAGACCATATTCGAATTGAATTTCCTTCCCATGAAGGTTTCCTTGAAAATATCGACAATTAGATAAAAGCCTCCATACTTGAAAGTCTCAACAGCGCCGTTCAACTCGGTGTCTATAAAATATTGCGCGTCCTGTTTGAAATAGATATAGGAGGCTATATCGCCGTGCCCCTCGAAGAGAACATCGAAATCTCTACCGGCTGCGCTCGTGGCAATACCAGCGATAATCATAGATGCGAGAATCAAGTTTCGCAAAGCTCTCCCCCTTTATTACAATCAATCTTTTTCATATCAATTAAATCATCCATCCCCTTAACAATGCGATTCGGAGAGATAATTATCCGTCGCCGACAGCAAAAAAACGCCGCTTGCGGAGGCGGCGTCAACAGGTCCCTTCGCCATCATATCTTGAATATCTTCTTTCTGCCGGTAGTAACGTTCTTGGTGGCGTTTCTGGTATCAACTATTGTTGATGCCTTATCGACAATCCACTGGTAGTTGAAACTGGAGTGATCCGTAATGATTGCCACACAATCAGCATCTTTGAGCGCCTTTTCATCGAGGGGTACAGCCTTCATGTTCGGGCCGGAATCCATTTTGATCACTGGGACATAAGGATCGCAGTAGTCTACCCTGGCCCCCTTTTCCTGGAGCAACCTGATAACATCGAGCGACGGCGATTCCCTCAGATCAGAGACATCTCTCTTATAGGAAGCGCCGAGTACCAGAATCCTGGCACCGTTGATGGAGATCCGTTTTGAGTTCAGGGCAATGGTAATCTTCTCTATCACATATTCGGGCATGCGTGAGTTTATATCGCCTGCCAGTTCTATGAAACGGGCGTAATAGTTTAGCGATTTCAGTTTCCAGGAAAGATAATGAGGATCTATGGGGATGCAGTGTCCGCCGAGCCCGGGCCCGGGATAAAACCGCATGAAGCCAAACGGCTTGGTGGCGGCGGCATCGATAACTTCCCATACGTCGATACCAAGACGATCACACATCAAGGCCACTTCGTTAACAAGGGCAATATTGACCGAACGGAATGTATTCTCCAGGAGCTTGACCATCTCCGCCGCCTTAGTGGAGGAAGTGGGAACCACCTGGGTAAGCACCTGCTCGTAGAACGTTTGTGCTATCTTCAAGCATACCGGCGTGGTTCCGCCGACCACCTTTGGCGTGTTCTGGGTCGTATACCTCTGATTCCCGGGATCGACACGCTCCGGCGAGAATGCCAGGAAAAAATCAACACCCACTTTCAGCCCCGATTCTTCGAGCCTCGGTTTTATGAGTTCCTCGGTGGTACCGGGGTAGGTGGTCGATTCGAGAATGACAAGCTGGCTTTTATGTATGCGGCTGGCTATCTCGTTGGTAGCGGCCAGAATAAAGGATACATCGGGATCCTTGGTTTTATTAAGGGGTGTCGGGACGCAGATTACAACCACATCCGAATTCTTCAAAGCCGAAAAATCACCGGTGCAGCGAATACGACGGAGGTCGACGAGTTCCTTGACATCGTAATCCTTAACGTCATCAACGTCGGATTTCCCGGCGTTGATTGTCCTGACCTTTTTTTCCGATATATCGATTCCCGTGATTTTGAATCCAACCCGGCCGAACTCCACTGCCAGCGGCAAGCCAACATACCCCATTCCAATGATCGCCACCGAGGCTGAACGATCTTTTATCTTTTTCTCAAGCCGCGAGACCAAATTCTCGCGATGAACATTGACTTTCCTGGCTTTCGTCCGTGATTTCTTTTTCATTTTCGATCTGGCTGGCATATACGCTCCATTATCACAAATTTTAGCTGACCTTCATAAGGTTTATCGTCAAACTTTAGTTTTCCTCAACTTCCTCAACAAGATGATGGTGCCAGAACTCGAGAGAATCCGACAGGGTGGTCTCGATGGGAATGGTTGGTTTCCAGCCGGTGTCAGTGGACAGTTTCTCGTATGATCCGATGAGGATCGGTATATCCACCGGCCGCATGCGGGATTTGTCGCTTTTGATTTCGACGTCTTTTTTTATCAGCGACCTGTATTTATCAAGCAGATCCGAGAGCTTATATCCTCTCCCCGAACAGACGTTATAGGGCGTGCCTGGTTTTCCTTTTTCCACTATATCGAGATAGGCCTTGACCACATCGCGAACGTCGGTGTAATCCCGCTGCACGCTGGTATTTCCGACTTTCAATTGCGGGGGAGCAAGGCCTATGTCTATCTTGGCGATCTGAAAGGCCCAGTCGGAGAGCACCGCCACGGTTTTTTGCCCGGGACCGGAGTGAGAAAAGGCACGCGCGATATAGACCGGCATCTTGTAAGCCATGAAATACTGATGCGCCAGCAGGTCCACCGACGCCTTACTAACGGCATAAGGATTGATCGGCCTCAGTGGATGGTCCTCGGTGACAGGGCATTCTTCCGGTTTCAGGCGGCCGTAAACCTCCGACGATGATATAACGAGGGTCTTCACAGGTGCATCGAATTTACTTAACGTTTCCAGCAGCACCAATGTTGCGATAAGGTTGGCGGAAAATGTCTCGAACGGATTCTCGAAAGACAGCTTGACCGACGATTGTGCCGCCAGGTGAAACACCGTATCCGGCTCGAACCTGGTTATGGCTCTGGAAACAACATCCTCATCGCGAAGATCGCCTTTAAAGATTTTCACGTCTTTTGTCCCGAGGTCAACGGCGCTTCCCCGTTCGCCTAAATCCAGCCCGGCCACCTCATACCCTTTTGAGAGGAGCAGTCGAGTCAGATGCCCCCCCACAAAACCGCAAATTCCTGTTATCAGGGCTTTCATGATCTATTTTATTTCAGTTACACTCGCTAAGATGGATGATCAACCTGTAGCTAATTGCGTGGGACCGATTTCCCCAGCCGTTCCATATCAGCATCGACCATCATTCTGATCATCTTCTCGAAGCCTGTCTCCGGCTCCCAGCCCAGTGTTTTCTTAGCGTGGGAGGCGTCGCCCAGAAGCACGTCGACCTCCGCCGGCCGCACGAAGGCGGGATCGGTGACGACGTATTCTTTGTAGTCGAGATCCAGATGGGAGAAGGCTATCTCGCATAACTCCTCCACTGAATGATTCCGGCCGGTGGCGATCACGAAATTATCTGGCTTATCATGCTGAAGCATCATCCACATGGCGCGGACATAATCGCCGGCGAATCCCCAATCCCTTTTGGCGTCGAGATTGCCCATGCGAAGCTTATCCGTCAGACCCAGCTTTATGCGGGCGGCGCCGTCGGTGACCTTCCTGGTCACAAACTCCAGCCCACGACGCGGCGATTCGTGGTTGAAAAGGATCCCCGAGACCGCGAATATGCCGTAGGATTCCCGGTAGTTGACAGTGATGAAATGGCCGTAAACCTTGGCTACTCCGTAAGGGCTACGCGGATAAAACGGCGTCTTCTCATTCTGCGGCACCTCGACCACCTTGCCGAACATCTCCGATGAGGACGCCTGGTAGAATTTGATTTTGCAATCCACTTGTCTGATGGCCTCCAGCAGCTTGGTTACACCGAGGGCGTTAAACTCGCCGGTCAGCATCGGCTGTTTCCACGATGCCGGCACAAATGACTGAGCCGCAAGATTGTAAACCTCATCCGGCCGGATCTGCTCGACATTCGTCAAAAGCGAAAGCTGATCCAATAGATCGCCATGCACCAGGTTCAGCCTATCCTTGATATGTTCTATCCTCTCGAAATTCTCAGTGGAACTGCGCCTGACCATGCCATAGACCTCATACCCTTTCTCCAATAGCAGGTCAGCCAGATACGATCCATCCTGTCCGGTGATGCCGGTAATTAAAGCCCTCATCGATCCCCTTTCGCCAGAAGGCGAAAATATAGTTAGTCATATATGGATGTCAATCGAATAAGGATTTACATCTCTTGAGGCGATTTCTCACCGGAAAACGGATTTTATGAAAACGGGCTGGCATAAGCGTAAAACTCGAAATGGACGCCTCTATAACTAATTATATGACACCATATTACAGGGGGATATAATTCACATTAAAGTGCAATTGAGCTTGAAATTCGGGCGGAAATATCGTATAATTAAGATGGAGGGAATTTCGAGTTAAACCCGGCCTGGCTGATTAGTCACCATGCTTTCCCTGAGGAATCGTGGCAAAAGAACCTGAAAAAATCGGCAATGTGATTCTGGAAACCTTGAACAGAATGGGTTTTGCGGGGAGGCTTCAGAAGCAGTCGGCGGTGATGAGATGGAAGGAGATCGTAGGAGAAAAGATCTCGGCTGAAACTGAGGCTCTTCGGATTGACAGCAACACATTGGTGGTTAAGGTTCATCAAGCCGCCTGGCGCCAGCAATTGACCTACATGAAGGAAGGGCTTCTGGCAAAATTGAAGGCCGAGTTGGGAGAGGACTCGATCGAGGACATTCGATTTATATAGGACGGGAAATATGAACGAAGATACATTGGGAACAAAATCAGTTCCCGCGGGCGGGCATCATTACGATGCCACCACCATACAGGTATTGAAAGGACTCGAAGCGGTCCGCCGTCGCCCGGCGATGTATATCGGCGATGTCAGCAGCCGCGGGCTTCACCATCTGGTTTACGAGGTGGTCGATAACTCGGTCGATGAGGCCATGG
Source organism: uncultured bacterium (assembly GCA_965541585.1). GTDB lineage: Bacteria > Zixibacteria > MSB-5A5 > UBA10806 > UBA10806 > CBDVBL01. Next base: position 142,253 of record CBEUCH010000004.1, read on the forward strand.
CGGGGTTCTGCGACGAGATAAAAGTTACATTGAACAACGATGGTTCGGTGACGGTTCAGGACGACGGTCGCGGGATACCGGTAGATATGCACCCGACGCAGAAGAAACCGGCGCTGGAAGTGGTCATGACCACGCTTCACGCAGGCGGTAAATTCGATCATCGCTCATATAAGGTTTCAGGCGGATTGCACGGCGTAGGGGTTTCCGTGGTCAATGCGTTGTCCGAGTGGTGCGAAGTGGAGGTCTCCCGGGACGACACTATTTATTACCAGAGATATGAATTTGGAAACGCTGTCACCCCCCTCAAGAAAAAGGGCAAGGCGGCCAAATCGGGAACCAGAACGGTCTTTTACCCCGATAAGGAGATTTTCGAGAAGATAATATTTTCCTATGATACACTGGTGTCGAGGTTGAGGGAACTGGCCTTTCTAAACAGCGGATTGAAGATTGTCCTGACCGATAAACGCGAGGGGGAGGAAAAGACCGAAACATTCCGCTATAAAGGCGGGCCCAACGATTTCGTCAGATACCTCAATGAGAACAAAAACGCGCTCCACTCGAAGCCGATTTATTTCAACAAGGAGCGGGAGGGAACCGAGGTTGAAATAGCTATTCAATACACCGATAGCTATGCGGAAAACATATTCAGTTACGTAAACAACATAAATACCATAGAGGGCGGAACGCACCTGGTCGGTTTCAAATCCGCCCTGACACGGACGATCAATAATTACGCCTCGAAAAACAAGCTCTTCAAAAACGGCGATAGTTCGCTGATGGGCGAGGATGTCAGGGAGGGCCTGACCGCTATCTTATCCATAAGGGTGCCCGATCCGCAGTTCGAGGGGCAAACCAAGACCAAACTCGGCAACTCCGAGACCAAGGGCATTGTGGAATCGATAGTCGGGGATATGCTCGGCTCCCATATGGAGGAGAATCCGCCGGTAGCCAGAAAGATTGTTGAAAAATGTGTCTCTGCGGCCCGTTCGCGGGAGGCGGCCAGGAAGGCCCGCGATCTGGTGAGGCGCAAATCGGCACTGGATTCCGGCGCTCTGCCGGGCAAGCTGGCCGACTGTTCCCTGCGCGACCCTGCTCTCTGCGAGATATTTATTGTCGAGGGTCCATCCGCCGGCGGTTCTGCCAAGCAGGGGCGTGACCGAAGATACCAGGCCATCCTGCCTTTAAAAGGGAAGATCTTAAATGTCGAAAAGGCCCGCCTGGACAAGGCCCTCTCCAACGAAGAGATCCGGACCATGATTCTGGCGCTCGGCACCGGCACCGGCGAGGATTTCGACGCCACAAATTCCCGTTACGGCAAAATCATCATCATGTGCGATGCTGATATCGATGGTTCACATATTCGAACCCTGCTTCTGACCTTCTTCTACCGTTATATGAAGCCTCTTGTGGAGGCCGGCATGGTCTATATCGCCCAGCCGCCGCTTTTCCGCGTCAAGAAGGGGAAACAGGAGATCTATGCTTTCACTGAGGAGGAACGCGACAGGATATCCGAACGTCTGGGTAAGCAGGGCGTGCAGATACAGCGTTACAAGGGCCTGGGCGAGATGAACCCCGATCAGCTCTGGAAGACCACCATGAACCCCGAGACCCGGTCGCTGAAGAAGGTCGATCTGGAAAACCCTGCCGAGGCCGATAAGATCTTCTCGACTTTAATGGGCGACCTGGTGGAGCCGCGCCGCAAATTCATCGAGGAGCACGCCAAATACGCTAATCTGGATGTGTGAGGGGTTTGTAGCCACCAGTTATAACTGATATGTCTCAGGCCGGAAGCATCATTGTAAGATCTGCGCTTACCATAGTCGGTGGTATATCAATGTACGTCGTAGGGCAGGTTCTTATCATCGTTCCGGCAGGTCGTAGCGAAGTCCTACGGATCCGTCTGGACGTGAACCTGCCGGTAAAAAGAATACGTCAGGAGCGCAGGCCTACGGCTCGTCCTACAGATCCCTACGGGCCGTATGGCCGTAGGATATGAGGCTCCTGACCCACAACCAGGAGGAATCACATGGAATTGTTCTACTGGGCCATGCTGGGCGGACTGGTCGGCACCGTTATGATGGACATCATTGGATGGATTGCCGGCAAGCTGAAGATCACCTGGGGCGGATGCGGAGGAAGTGCGGCCATCGGGCGATGGGTTCTGGGCGTCCCCCGTGGACAATTTGTGCACAAGAACATAAACGAATCCGCCACCTTGAAGAATGAGAAGGCCGTTGGGTGGATCTTTCACTACTTCACCGGCGGTGCTCTAGCGCTTACCTATCCCGCCATTTTTCTCGGGTTCAATATTGCAATGCCAGGTAATAACCTTATTCCCGGCCTCATCTGGGGATTCGTGACTGCAATCATGCCGTGGTTCGTTCTTTTTCCCGGTTTTGGGTGGGGTCTTTTTGGTGTCAGGTCGCCCGGAAACGTGAGGGCTTTGATCTCTCCTGCGGTCGAGCATTCTTTCTATGGGCTTGGATTGGGAATAGTATTGAATCTGATTTAAAAAGATTAATATTCCTATTTTTCCATCAAGTATCGTCTGACCATATCCAGCGCTACCACCGCGCTGCGTTCCCTGTTGCGCTCGCGGTTGTTGCCGAACCGATATTCCTTAGCGTTTGTTTTTCCCGCCGCCGACAGTCCTATATATGTTATTCCGACCGGTTTCTCATCGGTGCCGCCCGATGGCCCGGCGATACCGGTTACCGAGATCCCAATATTGGCACCCAGGTTTTGCACCGCGCCCTCGGCCATGTACCTGGCGCACTCCTCGCTGACGGCGCCATATTTTTCTAAAATTATCTGCGGCACGGATAGAAGCTTCATCTTCAGTTCGTTGGAATAGGCTATAACACCCCCGGCGAAATAGTCCGACGATCCCGGGATATCCGTGATCGTCTTGCCCAGCAATCCGCCGGTACATGATTCCGCCACGGCGATAGTCATATGCTTTTCCCTGAGCATCTCACCCACCACTTCCGGCAGGCTGTCATCGTCATAGCCGTAAACATATTTGCTAATTCTCCCGGTCATTTTCTTTTCCAACTCAACTATCTTCTGACGGCTTTGATCTTCGTCCTTGGTTACGGCCGTCAGGCGGACGTCGACCCCTTTCCAGGACGGCAGAAAGGCAACGGCAATCTTCTCATCCCCTGCGGATCGTTCAGTCCGCCCGGTCTGAACCTTGAAATCAATCAGGTCGGCGATCTTCTCATATAAGACAGATTCGATTATGCCCACCGTTCGGAGCTTCCGATGGATTGTAACAATTTCGCCGGATCGTTTCTTAATAGCGTCCGTTACCCAACCCTCGATCATCGCCTTCATCTCCGATGGCACTCCCGGTATGGCAACAAATAGTCTATCTTCTTCTTTGATAGCGATTCCCACCGCCGAGCCGACAGGATTGTCTATGAACTCCGCAGCCTGCGGCAGTAAGGCCTGGTTCTGGTTGATGGCGGGCATGGTCAGCCCCCGTTGTTTGAACCGTGCTTCGATCTTCTTTAGGATCTTATCGTAGAAGATCAGCGGTCTTTTGAAGTATTTGCAGATCGCCTTTTTGGTGATATCGTCGTTCGTCGGCCCCAGCCCGCCGGTGGTGATAACCAGATCGGCTCTCTGCAGGGCACGTGCAATAGCCTCGGTAATGGTTTCCAGATCGTCACCCACGGTGGTGCGCCAGACCACTTGCGCCCCGGCGGCGGTTACCCTCTCCGATATGAAAGCGGCGTTGGTATCTACGGTGTGCCCGTATAAGAGCTCATCGCCGATCGTGATTATCTCAGCTTTCGTCTAAACCTCCAGGATGAATGTCAGGCGATCCACACCATCATAGATACCCTACCCCCAACTTATTCAGGATTGCCAGAATTATCTGCAGAATGCAGGCGGCGTAGAACCCGGCGGCGAGATCGTCGGCCATAATACCCCGGCCTCCCGGCAACGACTGCCATCCCCTCGCCGGAGGAGGCTTGACGATATCGAAAACACGAAACAGCACAAATCCCAGCATGAAAGGCATAAATTTAGCCGGAGCCATGAACAGCGCCACCATCTGGCCGGCGACCTCGTCGATTACGATGGGCCTGCCGTCATGACCAAAATACTGTTCCGCTTTCCCGCTGATGTAAACCCCTAACTGATAAACTATAATGATAGCGATTAATTGGTAATACCATTGCTGTGGCCAGACGAAGAAAAGAATGAGCACTGTAAATGCCGAGCCCCAGGTACCGGGGGCCTTCGGCAGGTAACCTGAAAAAAAGAAGGTGGCCAGAAGCCGGGTGAAAAAACCTTTGCCTCCGAATCTCTTTTCAACCTCCGTCATCTCAGCATCCCTCTAAGTAACCCGCCTGATTTAATCAGATAATCGATCCCGGTCCAGACCGTAAGTATTAAGGGGATAAGTATCAAAACGTCAAAAAGATTATAATGCCAGCCGACTAATGGCATGATCCACTCGGGGATCACCGATTGGCCCGGATTATGCGGTCGCACCAGCGGTTCGATATTGGCGAAGATCAGGATCGTGGCTAAAACTACCATCTGCGTTGCCGTCTTCCATCGGGCCAGAATCGAGGTTGAAATGACCATACCTCTATAAGCGGCCATTGATCGCAGGCCGGTTATCAGGAATTCCCGAACCACGATGATTATCACCATCCAGCCGCGCGCGTAACCCAGCGGCACGAAGGTTATAAAAGCGGTGGAGACCAGGACCTTATCGGCCAGGGGATCCATGAAACGGCCGAACCCGGTATATCGTCCCAGCTTGCGGGCGTAGTAGCCGTCGGCCAGATCGGTTAAGGCTGCAATTATGAATACCACGGTACCCGCCAGCCGCCAGTAGGGATGTTCGAAAAGCATCAAAACCATGAACACCGGCGAGAGAGCGATTCGAGATAATGTCAAAAGATTCGGCAGGTTCATAATGTGGCCTTAAGCAAACCATTCCCTTCTTCTTGCGCACGGCATAATCCGGTCAACTGAGGGAATTTATATGGTTTGAGGGAATGAGTCAAGGGGGCGGAGTTTTTAGTGCGGTCATAACAAGCGATGACTCACAGCGAAAAAGTTGGTCACAATTGACCGGAGGCTTCAAGCATAGTATCTTAATGCCCCATGATGCAACTCTCCCAGCCTCAGAAACAAGCCGTGGAATACCTCGGCGGGCCGCAGATAATCCTGGCGGGCGCAGGCTCAGGCAAGACCCGGGTTATCGTCGCCAAGGCACAATATCTGATTGAGGAGAAGAGCTACTCGCCGGAATCGCTTCTGGTAATCACCTATTCCACCAAAACCCAGGCCGAGCTGGAAGAGCGGATGGCCATTCTCGGAAACCGCATGCCGGAGATCAAGACCTTCCATTCTCTCGGCCTGGACATAATCAACGAATTTTCACACCTCCTAGGCGCCGGAGGGGAGATCAGCAAAGCCAGCGAGTATCGGCTTCATCAATACTTGAAAAGAGCAATATCCGAGCTTGCCGAATCAATGCTCTTAGATACCAACCTGCCGGATGAGATTTACAGGGGTATTGCAGAATTTATCGAGCGAGCCAAGGATGAGCTGGTGTCGCCGGATGACGTGATTACGGCAGCGGAAGACCAGTTAAGCGGTCTTCCGGCAGATGCCGGCGATGATGACGATATTATTGTCAACCGTGACCGCTGGACGAAGGTCCTGGAAGCGGGCAGGATATATCGTGCCTACGAGAGAATAAAATCCGAAAATACCGATACTCAGGGCGGCAATATCGACTATGGTGATATGATTGTCACCTCGCACAGGCTCCTTTCGACTCAGAAGATAGTGGGGGCTACGTTAAGGCAGCGAATCGAATATATCCTCGTCGATGAATTCCAGGATGCCAACTACGCCCAGGTCGAGATACTTTATCATCTCGCCGGAAATAAATGCGGTATCACGGTTGTCGGCGACGACGACCAGGCCATATACAGGTTCCGCGGCGCGAGCTTCGCATCGTTTAAGCTCTTCCAACAGTTATTCCCGGATGCCGAGGTTCATAAGCTGGAGGAAAATTTCAGGTCGACCTCGAATATCGTAAGAGCGGCTCAGTCGGTTATCGAGATCGATCCCGAAGCGCGTTTTGAATCGCAAAAGAAAATGTTTTCATCAGGCGATTCAGGTGAAAAGGTTTCGGTCAGAGTCTGTCCCGATTATCTGACCGAGGCGGAATCGGTGACGGATGAAATAGGATCTCTTTTGAAAATAGAAAAATATAACAAACCAAAATCGATTGCCGTTCTTTTCAGGGCGAGGCGCCATAAGGATCTATTGGCTGGAATCCTGCAGAGAAAAAAGATCGATTTTTTTTATGATAAAAAAATAGAGGAATCGTCATCGCAGCCCGTCAAGTTATTAGGGACTCTCTACGAATTCGTGCTCGACAGCAGCCGTCGGGACCTGCTGGCTGTGATAGTTCATCATTTCCTGCCCGGCATAGAACCTGATCTCGAGAGGGAGATCGGGTATAAGCTCTCGCGCCGGGAGAACGAACCGCTCGATATATTAAGAGCCATCGCCTCGGAAAGCGACAAGGTATTATCTGCCGACCTTCTTAATCTGATCGGTCTTCTGAATGAATTAAGGACCTTGACTCCAGAAAAGAATCCGCTGCAGCTTCTGGAGCAAGTTATATCACGGGCGGGCATTTTATCATCGGTTATCGCCAATGGGCAGATTATTGATCATCAGGCTATGGCCGATATTGCCGGAATACTCAGGGATGCTGATTCATTCATGCAGGAGAATGATACCGGGTCCCACCCGGCATTTCTGGAATATCTGAGCTGGAAAACCGGCGTTTCCGAAGATGAAAACGCCATCGAGGAGACCGAGGCTCCGGTAGTTTTGCAGACTGTTCATGGTTCGAAAGGACTTGAGTACCCGGTTGTATTTGTTATAGGGCTATCGAATATTCGTTTTCCCTCTCGAAGAAGAAGCGTCACCCTCGAGTTCCCGCCCGAGCTTTACAAAGACGAATTACCGCCCGGCGATTACAGGATTCAGGAGGAACGTCGGCTGTTCTACGTTGCCATGACCCGCGCCCGCGAGAGGCTTTACCTGCACGGACTCGAAAAGAAGGGAACCAGGTTGTCGCAGTTCGTAAAGGAACTGACCGGGCAGCCGGTTTTCGATGAGGTCGGCGAAACAAAGAAGATCGACCAGACAACAACGTTACCTGAAGCCGCCTTCGGGCCGGCTGAGGCCATTGACGACGCGAGATCCGTTGTGATTCCGGGCTCGGTTCCCATTGAGGATGCGCTTCCCGAAAGTATCTTGAAACTCTGGAGAATCGAATCCTCAAAGATCCAAACGCCGGAGGAGTTCGAGCAGATCAAAGATGAGTTTAGTAGCAAGATTGATTCTTCGCTTTCGGAATTGAAAAGCCTTATCGACCATGAGAAATTTGCTCCTCGTCAACCGGACCAGCGGTTCAAAGTCGACCGGGTTTCCTATACCGACCTGGAGACATTTGATACATGCCCGCTGAAGTTTTACTACCGGAAAATACTTCGTATGCCCTCACCGCCTTCACCCCATCAATTGCTGGGGCAGGTGATACATGCGGTACTGGAGAAGGCGGGGAAATCCATGATGGATGGCAAGGCTGCCGGGTTTGAGGGTCTCATCGAAGAATTCCAATCCCGGTGGAAAAGAATCCATTTGAGCGATCCCGATCAGAAAGAACGATTGATGCAAAGAGGTCGTGAGCTGCTTGAGAATTTTGCTGCTTTACAATCGAAAAGACCGGGCAAACCGGAATCATTTGAGAAGTCTTTTGAGATAGAGCTTCCCAACGCCCGGCTGACGGGCAGAATCGATAGGGTCGATAAGACACCGTCGGGATTGGCCGTCATAGACTATAAAACGGGCAAGAAAGATGACTCGAAACTGAAAAAAGATTTGCAGCTGCCTATCTATTCCCTGGCCTGCAAAGAGATATTTGGAGAATACCCGTCGAGTCTGATTTTCATGTTTCTCAAGGACGGTTCGATTCACGAGGACTCGTTCGATCCTGAAGCTTTAGAAGCGAAAAGAACGGAGATAGAGGACAGGATAGAAAGGATTAACTCATCCGATTTCGCGGCCACTCCCGGATATGATTGCCGTTATTGTGATTTCCGCCGGATTTGCCCGGCGCAACAAAAATGATAGCTTGTTCAAGGAATCAGGGTAACATGCCCCGCCGCCGTCTGTAGGGCTGTCATTCCCGACCCCGATCGGGAATCCAGTGCCACACACCATCATGGATTCCCGTTTTCACGGAAATGACAAGGGATATCCTGGTGGAGGGCCAAACCGCAGTACGCCTTCGGGCAAACGCGCTTCCCCCTACAGCCCCAGCTCCTCTTTAGAAAATATCGCCTCGTATGGAATGTTCAGCTTTTGAAAATGCTCTCTGGCGCCCTGGTCTCTGTCGACGATCACCATAACCTTGACGATCTCGCATCCTGCCGCCCTTGCCGCCTCGATGGCCTTGGTGGCCGAGCCGCCGGTGGTGGCCACATCCTCGATGATAACCGCTTTCATCCCTTCCGCCACCGGCCCCTCAACGAGGCTTTTGGTACCGTGATCTTTTGTTTCCTTGCGGACTATAAAACCGGTCAGCTTGCGCCCGCGATTGTGGGCCAGCGCGATGACGGCGCCGATCATGGGATCGGCTCCCAGAGTCGGGCCGCCGACGGCATCTATGTCGGTGTTTTCGAGCATATCGAGCATGATCTCCGCCGTCAGGTTGAGACCCTCCGAATCAAGCGTGGCCAGCTTGCCGTTAATGTAATAGGTGGACTTCTGACCCGAAGCCAGCGTGAAATCACCGAACTTAACGGCCTTCTCAAGCAGAATTTCTTTTAAGCGGTTTTTTTTATCGCTCACCAATATCCCCTTTCCGGCATACGAAGGCGACGCCACCCTCCTTGAACCAGCGCCGCCATCACAATTTTAGGAGCTGACATAATACCCGGTCAAGTTTTTTCCCACAGCGGCTTCCCGATCGTCAGTCTGCCAGACCGATCAAAACAGTATCCGAATAGACCATTCCCTTTAGCTCAGCGGACGCGTAAACCAGATAACGGCCGCCTGCAGGCCAGCTTCCGTCCGGCTTGCGGCCGTCCCAGATGCATTCGTAGCGGCAGATATCGTCGCACTCTCCCCGTCGTGCCCGGGCGAGGTAAGTATAACCGGTCTTTTTCTCAAGTATATGGACCGAAATTGAGTCAGGGAAATCGCCGTTACCGGACAGAGAAAATTCAAGCGAAATTTTCTCTCCCAGGGCATAGCCTCCCGGCCCGGTATCATTTATCATCTCGTATTCTTCTGTGCAGGAGGCCGACAGGCTAATCACAAGAATAGCCAGAATAAGAGGCTTCATATCATGCTTCTGCTTTTTTGGGGGGCGATGTCCTCCCCAGAAGCGATTCGATTATCAATAGAATCAGAACCGCCAGCAAGAATTCCTTCCATAGCTCCCTTCCGAACCTGGCTTCTTTAATAGAGGTCTTCATATCGGAGCCCGGTGTGATCGTTCTGACATCAATACCCAATAGCTCGCCGATCTCTTCTATCGTTATTGTCTCGGCGGACGATTCAGCACGGTCAGTATTGAATGCCAAAAGCGATAAGGTCTCCTCACCGGATTTGAGGCTGTAAATCCCGGGGGGGCCGAACTCGGTGAAGCTAACCAGCGATCCGGTTGCAGTCCGCGCCGGGAGAAGATCCTCGATCGTATTGGCCGGGGAGATCAGTTTCAACCCGCCGGTGATATCCCCTCTGACATTCCAGCTGGAGAGCTCGCCGATGACGCCCGCGAAACCCCCGCCGGCCTCATGGGAGCCCAGATATTCTATGCTTCTTACGAGGAAGGGGACAAAAAATGAGTGGGCGGGAATATCGCCCGTTAAGAGATCCAGCCCGCTTGAAAAAACCAGTATCGGTTTCGTCTCGGATTCAACCAGGAGGTTTATCCCCGAACCGCTCGACCCGATAGCCCTGCCGCCTTCGAGATGCCTGTAATAATTAATATGGATATCCGGCACGGTCGGCCGTGAACGATCTTCATCATCGGGAGAATACAAAGAGAAGATCGGATGCTCGAAATCGAAATTGTCCCAGATGATGTACTCACCCGTCTTTCCCGCAAGTTCACCCGGGGATACGCCTGCATTTTCCATCAGAAATCGTTTCCAATATGCCGTGCTGGACGATCTTCCCAACGATACAAGCAACCCGCCTCCGGCGGAGACGAATCTTTCTACGGCCGCTTCCCGAGCGGGATCGAGGTTTGGCAGATCGTAAAGCAAAATCACATTATAACGTTCCAGATTTTCCCGGAGAAGATCCGCAGCCCCGATCCCCTTGTAATCTATCTGCCCCGCTTCCTCTCTGTCGAGCACCAGGTTGAGCAGTTTCAGGTTGTTTGCGGTCTGCCCCACCGTCAGCAGACTAATTTTCTCAGGGACGTGGAGGCTGAAATATCGCTTGTTGTCCAGGCCGTAACGGTCATAATCGATCTCCACATAACCGCCGTGATCTCCGGGCGAGTCGAGCTTGAATGTAACGCCGACCCTCGAAGGATGGTTTGGCGGGAGAGATACGCTTGCCTGTGCCCTCCGTTGGCCATCGACAACCACGCCGACAAGTATGTTTTGGAGAGTTCCCCTGCCATGATTAACGAGCTCTGCTTCCAGATCAAAGTTTTCTCCCGGGATGAGAATTTGAGGGGGATACAAAATATCGGTGATCCCGACATTATCTGCTCCCGTCGGCTCCGAGAGGATGCTGAATATATGAATGCCCTCCCATGATTCTGTCTGCAATATTTCAGGAGGGAGGTTGTCCCAATTTCCCCTCTGGTGATCGGAAAATATATATATTTCACGATTCAGATCAGGGCTGCCCTGGAGGATTTCCAGCCCCGCTTGAAGCGCCTCGCCTACATCGCCTGTTTGATAGCCCTGTTCAATGTCTTTCAAACGTCTTTTCAGATTATCGCCGGGGTTAAACGGCCCCACTATAAAAGGCGCTCCGCTTCCAGGATAAGAAATAATGGTAACCACATCGCCCGGGTCGAGAATATCAAAAAGCCTGCCAGCCATTCTCTTTGCTTCATCGAATATGCTGCCTGTTTCTCCCTCGGCCTCCATCGATGCTGTCCTGTCCAGAATCACGACCACCGACGATGCGGCCTTCGATGAGCCGACGAAACCTCGCAGAGTCGGTCGTGCAAAAGCCATCACAATCAATGCAATAATCATCATTCTCAGGACCAGAAGCAGAAGTTCCTTGATCTTGAGCCATCGCATTCGGCTTTTCTGCATCTGCTCAAGAAACTTAAGAGACGAAAACTCGATAGTCTTGATGCGTCTTTTCGAGAGAAGATGAATTATCAGCGGTATAGAGACCGCAGCCAGCGCCAGTAGAAATGCCGAATTCAAAAAGCTCATACTAATAAATTAACTAAGTTGTCAATCCTCCGGTAGCGAGCATATGTTACATCCCGAGTTCGTATTTTGATTCCATATATTTTTTGGCCAGCATATTCAGATATGCGCCGCCACCTGCGCGCGCCGCCTCTTCAAAGAAGTCTTTTGCCTCGTCTCTTCTGCCTTGCAGGTCGGCTGTCCTGCCCATCTCCATAAATATCATGGCTTGATAGTACGGCCGCCGCTCCAGAAAAAAGGCGATACCGAGGTTTTGTTCGGCCCTGTCAAATTCCCCGAGTAATGTGAACGCCCGGCCGGCCGTCAGATAGTGTAACGGATTATAGGACGCCTGCGTAGTGAGATTGAGAGCGAGAGCGGCAGCTTGCTCAAGCAGCGAATCGACTCCGGCCTCTCCCGATATGATCTTCAGCCTGGCCGATTCGAAAGAATAATCGGGTGACAGGAGAACATCACCCTCCAGTTTATCGAATATCGTCCTCGCCGAATCGATATCGCCGCTATCTATCAGAATACCTACCAACCTCAGTCCGGAGATCCCGTATTGGCTCTCGACAAAAGCTTCCTCATACAGTCTGACAGCCGCCTCAAAATCTCCCAAGGTCATCTCCGTATCGGCCTTTAGAGTTAAAAACCGCGGGCTTCGTCCCGATAATTCAACCAGGTCGCTATAAGTTTTATCCGCAGCATCATAATCTCCCAGCCAGTACTGGCAGGCCGACAGGTAGTTTAAATTGTCGGATTTATCATTGCCGTCCAGAGCAGCGAGCTCGGCATAATATTCCCTAGCCTTCTCTATCTTCTTCTGCTGGAAGTAGATGGACGCGTAGTATCCCAATTCCACACTACCCGGTTTATAATTTTCGATGTAATCGATATACTGCTCGATCGCACTCAATAAGCTCATCCTGTAGATTTCCCTGAAATTAGTTTCAAAATCCACAGGTGAGGATTGCCTGTATAGTTTTTTGAAATTCGAAAAGCTGCGTGTTTCAAAAAGCCAGTTGACAAATCCGCCGCAGAAAATAGAGCCTGTATCGCTATTCACCCAACCGTAGCGAGAGAAGTTCGCAAGGATACCAGCCGGCTCAAGTTGGTGGACAAATTTCCTCATTTCCAATTTGCCATCTTCATAATAGTGAGCCAGGCCGGTCGCCATCCACCTCGGGCCGTAACCCCAGAGACTATATATCAAAAGCTCCGCCGCAGGCGCGGGAGATACGGCATCGACATCATGGCCATATATCAGATCGATTCTTCTCGAGTTAGGAAGAATAGAGTAATGCAGATCCCGGTCCAGATAAACTTCATCCGTCGGTTCCGGGTGAATGAAAAAATCTATCTTCTCGAACATCGATAATTTGTAGCTGTTGCGATAATGATCGTAGATAATCTCAAGATAGCTCATCCTAATATTCCACATGTAATCCGCCAGAGAACCTTTCACCCAGCGCGTCAGATAGTGAATCGATGTTGAACTGCCCCATATCTCAGCGTCATTCAGAGAATAATTGAATTTCTGCACAGAGCCGGTGTCATTCTGAATGATAAAGGTGTAGTTTATCGAGGCGTCATTCTTAACGGGAACCGACGGAATGATCATTTTCTCCCCGACGGCAAGCATCATAGGGTATTGGAAGTTTTTGAAATCCGGGCCCAATCCGGAGAGTTCGACCAACAGGCGGTATTTCCCGGCCGAATCAGCCGTCGGAGACAACTTGAGAGTATACGGCCCGGTGAAGATTTCACGGCTATTGCCCAACGGCACCGAAACCCTGCCGTCAAATACGGTGATGGCCGGTTGGCCGATTATGTCCCCTTTTACGCTGATCTGCAGCGCCCCCGCGAAGGCAATGTTTGCAGAAAACAGAATAATCGATACCAGTGCAAATACCAATCTCATACTTTTGCCAACTTCCTTAATAGCGTCAGGTTTATCTTATCCATATCACCATCGGTTCCTTTCGGAGTCTCCAGGAGTTTCGGGATCTTTTCAAATCTTTTATCCCGCATGAAAAATGCGAACGGTTCTTTGCCGATCTCGCCTTTGCCGATATGCTCGTGACGATCCACCCTGGAACCGAGCCCCTTTTTGGAGTCATTGACGTGGATTACCGCCAGCCTCTCCAAACCGATTATACGTTCGAACTCAGAAATCGTTTTCTCGTACGCTTCCCTGGTGGTGATATCGTAGCCGGCGGCAAATATATGACAGGTATCGAGGCAAACCGCCGGCCTTTCCGGATGAGATGATTGCTCTATCATGGAGGCTATTTGCTCGAATTTATGGCCCAGGTTCGATCCCTGCCCGGCGGTGGTCTCGAGAGTTATCCTGACCTTGAACCCTTCAGTTCGCTCATGCAGCCAGCTTATCGATTCGGCAATCCTCTTGACTCCCCAATCCTCCCCTTGATCGATATGGCTTCCCGGATGGGTAACGAGGTGAGGTATTCTCAATTTTTCACAGCGTTCCATCTCTATCAGAAAGGCTTCCCGGGATTTCTTTAGAAGGGCTTTATCGGGCGAGCATAAGTTTATCAGATATGAATCGTGGGCGATCACGGAATTGATTCCCGTTCTTTTCTGTTCTGTGTGAAATTTCGCCAGCTCCTCATCGGTTAGTTCCTTGGCTCTCCATTGGTTGGAAGATTTGGTGAAGATCTGTATGGTGGTGCAGCCGAACTTCTCGCCATGCAGAAAAGCGTTGAAAGCGCCGCCTGCGATTGACATGTGTGCGCCCAGAAGCATTGTCATCTCCCTTCCCGATGCCGTCTGAATCAGTTAACCGATACGGACAATCAAAATACCGATAATCAGCCGATTTTCAAGAGAAAAGAGCGCTGCTCTTATGCATAGGGTTCTAAGACTACGTTGAACAAATGGTTGAAATCCGGCAAAAGCGCTCAGTCTAAATTGCTCTTGATAGCGCCGGTGCAATTGGTTATATACATCACAAATGCCTGTTGGCGATAGATATCTCACCCGGCTGGCTATTTTGTTCTCGGTATTAGCCCTGGCTGCTTATAGCTATTATATCCAGCCGTGGATGCTTGACGATGCCTTTATCGCTTTTCGCTATGCTGAGAATATCGTCGCCGGAGATGGCCCAGTCTATAATGTGGGGGAGAGAGTCGAAGGATATACGTCGTTCCTATGGATGATCCTTATGGCGCTCGGCAGATCGTTCGGCGCTGATATAGTGATATTCTCCAAGGTCCTGGGACTGGCTTTCGCCATTGGCAATATCATATTGCTCGCCAACGCCCACAGGTTAGCAAGAACTATCGATTCCGGGGTTTCCGCCATAGCGACGCTATTGCTCGGTAGCACCGGCATTTTTCTGGCGTGGGGTGTAAGCGGCATGGAGGTTACCTTATTTACGTTTCTGGTCTCACTTTCTTTATTATATTATATATCCATAACGGATTCGGATGATTATAGAAAGTTCTCTATCCTGGGGGTATTGTGCGGCATTATGTCTCTTGCAAGACCCGAAGGACTACTGGTAACGGGGATTCTGATTTTGTATCAATCTTATAAAAGCATCAAAAAGGGAAATTATCCGATCGCATATTTGGTCGTATTTTTTCTTATAATATATCTGCCCTACTTCTGGTGGCGGTATAACTATTATGGTTTCCTGTTACCGAATACTTTCTATGCCAAGGTTGGCTGGAACATCAACCAGGTCATAAGGGGGCTAAGATATCTGGTCAGGTTCGGAATTCCTTCGCTGATGATTTTGTTGCCGATGATCGATCCAATTGGAACATCAGCCTGGTTTAAGAAATATGGAAAGCTCACCATCCTTCCATTAGTGGCCGCCGTTTACAGCATCTATATAATTTCGGTCGGAGGAGACAGCATGCCGGCATTTAGATTTTTTACGCCGATAATGCCGATATTCTGTATTCTATTCGCCATGACGATAATGCTCATAGACAACAAACGAATAGTGACTCTTATGGTCCTGGGAACCATCGTATACAGCATTGTTCTACTCAATTCTCCACATATTACTCCTCACATAGAAGATAACAGAGCCGCCGAATATGGTAAAGAAGTTGGTCAATGGCTTTCAAAGAATGTTCCTGCTGATGCCGTGATTGCCACTAATACGGCCGGAAGCGTCCCTTACTACAGCCGACTCAGAGTCATTGATATGCTCGGCTTAACAGATCTGCACATCGCTCATCGCGAAATGCCGAATATGGGTTCCGGCTGGCCAGGGCATGAAAAGTCGGACGGCCAGTATGTTCTATCCCGAAAGCCCGATTACATACACTTCTGCTCCAGCCTCGGATCGGCAGAACCGGTATCCCCCGGCGATAAAGAGATTTACAATATCCCCGAATTCCATATGATGTATGTTCTCAAACAAGTAACCTTGCCATCCGGCAATCGGCTGTCACTATATGAACGGCGGCGGGAGCTTGATCGGCCACCGTCGGATGACGATCCGAGGTCAGTGCCGGATTTGAAGCTATGACCGTTCCGGAAACGGACTCATTTGGTAAATAATCGCACCTTGACTTTCCCGTGATTTTAAGTATTTTTCTTGGTTCGAGGAACATCCTGGGGCGTCGACAAGTGGCAAGTCACCAGCCTTTGGAGCTGGCATTCCCAGGTTCGAATCCTGGCGCCCCAGCTGTGACTATATGGCGGTCGATGGCTTAATTTTTGGTACAGGATAAAAGACAATGTAGCGGGGATGAGTGATGCTCAATGATTTCAGACTTTTCTCGGGGAGCGCCAACAGGCCTCTGGCGGAAAAAATAGCAAAAGACCTCGGCAAGCCCGTCTCGAAATGCACGCTGAAGAGGTTCTCCGACGGCGAGATTTTCTTCCAGATCGACGAGAACATCCGGGGGACGGACGTATTCATCATCCAGTCCACCAACGCGCCGGCATCCAACCTGATGGAGCTTTTCATAATGATAGACGCCTGCCGGCGAGCGTCCGCCAACAGGATAACCGCGGCCATACCCTATTACGGTTACGCCCGTCAGGATCGCAAGGATCAGCCGCGTGTTGCCATATCCGCCAAGCTGGTGGCCAATCTTATCACCAAGGCGGGGGTCGACCGGGTGCTCCTGATGGATCTGCACGCCTCACAGATACAGGGATTTTTCGATTGCCCCTCGGACCACCTCTACTCATCCAAGGTTTTCAACAAACATTTAAAGAAACTCGATTTCAAAGACGGCGTGGCGGTCTCGCCCGATGTCGGCTCTGTCAAGCTCGTCAGGGCTTTCGCCAAGGCGCTCGATTTCAGCCTGGCCATCGTCGATAAGAGAAGGCCGGACATAAACCAGGCGAAGGTCATGAATGTCATCGGCGATGTCGAGGGTCGGGATGTCGTTATCCGCGATGACCTTGTCGATACTGCCGGTACCCTCGCCGGGGCCGCGGATGCCATCAAGCAAGAGGGAGCCAGGCGTGTGGTGGCTGCCTGCACACACGGCGTGCTATCCGGCAAGGCCAGGGAGAGAATCGAGAAATCGGCCATAGAAAAGCTTTATGTTTCGGATACCATTGATATCCCGCAGGAGAAGAGATTCCCCAAACTGGAGATTCTCTCCGTATCAGAGGTCTTCAGCAAGTCGATATTGCGGATTCACGAGGAAAAGTCGCTTTCGAGTTTGTTTGTTTAAAATGCCGCGGATAATGGTTACAACAGGATAGGAAATTCCCATTCGGGGTACCTGTAATTAAATAGAAAATAAGTAATCTTCAGGGAGTAACAGATGAGAGAAATAACGCTTGAGGCCCGCACCCGGAAAGACGCCGGCAAGGGTGTGGCCAGGAAGTTGAGGGCTGCCGGGAAAATTCCAGCTGTCGTTTATGGCAAAGGTGAGGAGCCGGTTGTAATCGAACTGGAATATGAGAATTTTCATAATGCCATGAGGGAGGCATCGGGTGAAAACCTCCTGATCAATCTGAATATCGACGGGGCTGCCGCCAAAAAGAAGGCGCTTATCAAGGACGTGCAGAGAGATCCCGTTGACGGCAATCTGCTGCATATCGATTTTATGCATATCTCCATGACGGAGAAAATCAAAGTCGAGGTGCCGATCGTTCTGGAGGGGACCCCCATCGGCGTTAAGGATTTCGGCGGCATCATTTCATGGGTTATCCGGCACGTGGAGATCTCCTGCCTGCCAACCGATATACCGGATAAGATCACATTCGATGTCTCAGAGATGAAGATTCATGATTCGATCCATATCAAGGATTTCCAGCTTGACAACGTAGAGATTTCAGAGAATCCCGAACGCACTGTAGCCTCCATTGTACCACCGACGGTTATCAAGGAAGAGGTAGTCGTCGCCGAGGGCGAGGAGGGCGAGCTTGTCGAGGGCGAAGAAGCTCCTGTCGCCGAGGGCGAGGAGGGCGAGCCGGAGGTTATCTCCGAAAAGAAGGCCGAGGATAGACAGGCCGAGAAAGGAAAGGCCGAAAAGGGAAAAGGCGAAAAAGGAAAAGGCGAGAAGGGAAAAGGGGAGGAGAAAAAGAAATAGAGCTTTTCTCCAGCCGCAATCTATATTCAATATCGAAAGCCCCGCATGCCGGGGCTTTTTTGTTATAAGGCTTGACAGAAAGGCTGCATTTCGTTATCTTGAGCATGGATTTAGAGATCGGCAATACTCGCACCTGGCAATCTTGAAGGGGATGCCATGAAAAGGTCTATAATCATAATTATTTGGCTCTTTTTGTCATCCAGCCCGCTCTTGGCGCAGGAGGTGGAATATGTAGGGTCGACGCTCTGGACCGGCATCGGCGATATCCAAGTCATAGACGATTACGCCTATTGCGCGTTTTATAACGGCCTGGGGGTTCTTGATATCTCCGATCCTTCGGAGCCGGAGCTTATAAGCAAATGCTCTTTAGAGGGTAGGGGCTTAGATATCCAGATCGTCGGTGATTACGCTTATGTTGCCGATTATGGAGCCTGCCTCCAAATTGTAAACATTTCCGATCCCTTGAATCCCTTTCTTGAAGGAAGTTATGAGGAGCGGAGTGCGGAGATGATCTCCATCTCCGGTGACAATGCCTTTGTAGTATATTCGATGGAATCTCCGTGGGGAGGAGATTACGGATTATTGATAATCGATATCAGTGATCCCACAGACCCGCATGAGACCGGATACATTCAAGTTCACGGAGGAGCGTATAACCTGTGCGCGGTTGGAGATTACGCTTATGTTTCGGATGGCGACCCCGGTTTTCGAATATTCGATGTATCCGATCCCACAGACCCCAATACTATTGGGACGTTTCAAACCCCATATTTCCCATGGAAGATTGTTGTCGATGGGGATTATGCTTACGTGGCTGACGGTCATTCAGGATTGACTATTCTGGATATCTCCGATCCGGCGAATCCCCAATTGATTGATAGCTTTTTTGAAGATGTTGACTTCAGAGATATTTACGTTTTAGGTCAACACGCTTACGTTCTGGATGAGAATATCGTTCCGTATGGCGGTGTTCACATAGTCAATATCTCCGATCTTTTGGATCCTTATATCGAGGGAAGTTATCCTATCAGAGTTCCGGAACGAATTAATCTTTACGGAGATTATTCTTATATTCTCGACAATCAGGATGATATTCATATATTAGATATTTCTAATCCAAGCGAACCTTCCTACAGCGGACGTTACGATTCTCCCCGGTTGCTTACCGGCGTTTTTGTTGATGGCGATTATGCGTTTGTTCCCGCCTCCCATCCTGCTCTTATCGTAATTGATGTTACCGATCCTACCAATCCTGCCTATGCCGGAATATCGGATAGTGTCGGATGGTCGCGGGATATACATATTTCAGGCGATTACGCCTATTTAGTCGGCTCTGATCTTCAGATTCTGGATATATCCGATCCCTCCCACCCCGCAAGCGTGGGAGTTTATTATACTCAAAGCTATTCGATGGAGGTGTTCGTTTCCGATAATCTCGCGTATGTAACGGAATACTCTTCAGGTTATCAGTACGATCTTGAAATCGTTAACGTTTCCGATCCCTCCAATCCATATTTTGAAGGCGGTTTTAGCACAGCAAACCGAGCCTACGCTGTTTTTGTTGCTGGCGATTACGCTTATATTGGCGTCAGTAATCGCGGTCTCCTTATCCTTGATGTATCTGATCCATCAGATCCATACCTCGTCGGTAGTTTCTATGATGGCCGGCACACACCGATAGACATATTCATCGTCGGTAATTACGCGTATCTGTCGGGGTACAATCTTCAGATACTCGATATCAGCGATCCGTCAAATCCGATACCTGTTGGAGATAACGACCCGCCTATTCACGCCTGGAATATCTATATGTCCGGTGATTACGCTTATATAAGCGGTTCTGAAGGTTTATCGGCTGTTAACGTGACCGATCCCGAAAATCCGATAATTGTCGCAAGTTATGAAAGACCGGGTCCGGTCGATGACATTTTTGTATCGGATTATTACATTTATGTTTCGACAGAATTCTCTATAAAGATATTTTACTTTGATCGGCAAACCGGTATTATCGAGGAGGTCGATCACATCCCGCGATCCTTCACCCTCGCCCCCAACCACCCTAACCCCTTCAACACGTCCACCACCATCCGCTACGATTTGCCGTTGGCAGGGGATGTTCGGCTGGAGATCTACGACATCCTCGGCCGCAAGATAGAAACGCTGGTTGACGGCTGGCAAACGGCGGGGGCGCATTCCATAGTATGGGAAGCGGAAAGTGTATCATCGGGGGTGTATTTCTACAGAATTCAGGCGGGAGATTATGTTCAAAGCAAGAGCTGCCTACTTTTAAAATGATTGCTTGCCAGAAACAACACCATGCATTATCTTGAATATGGGTTTAGAGATCGGCAATACTTGCACCTGGCTATTTTGAAGGGGATGCCATGAAAAGGTCTATAATCATAATTATTTGCTTCTTGTTGCTTTCAGGCTCACTGTGGGCCCAGGAAATCGATTATATTGGATCAGCTCTCTGGAGCGACATTCATGATGTCAAGGTTGTTGGCAATTATGCCTATTGCGCATTTGTTAATGGATTGATGATATTGGACGTTACAGATCCAGAAGCGCCTTTATACTTAGGCCAATACTATTGTCAGGGCAATGGTCGGGCTTTAGATGTTTTTGGCAATTATGTGTTTCTAGCCGACGGTCAATCCGGGGTGCAAATTATTAACATAGCTTCGCCCGATTCTCCATTCCTGGTAGGAAATTATGATACCGAGATCTATACGTATGGCGTCTTCATAGAGGGCCATTACATGTACTTAGCCGATTCTTATCATGGGCTAGTAATATGCGACATAACGGATCCTTCAAATCCTGAATTTACTGGATCCTACAACACCGATGGTTATAGTAGAGATGTCGTTGTTTCAGGGGATTACGCTTACCTTGCAGATGACATTTGGGGTCTACAAATAATAGATATTTCAGATCCAGCTTCTCCTATTCACGTATCAAACTATGACACTCCGGGGCAGGCTTATAGGATCTTTCTTTCAGGGGATTATGCATATATTGCGGATTTTGGGTCTGGCCTTCAGATAATTGATATCTCAGAACCTGAAGCACCAACGTGGGTAGGCAATTACAATAGCTACGTCGAAGACGTTGCTGTCAGAGGAGACTATGCATTTGTGATCGGTCACTACTTTGGTTTACATATTGTTGATATCAGCAACCCCTCAAATCCTATATTCGTAGGAGGAATCGAGACACCGGACATTTCAACGGCTGTTTCCCTTACCGGTAATTACGCATATATAGCTGATCAATCAAGTGGTCTTCAAATAATAGAAATTTCGAATCCTTCGAATCCCGCATCAACTGGGTCTTACGCAACGGCTGGCCACCCCTCTCGTATAATTGTAGCCGCCAATTACGCCTTTATGGAAGCCTCCTCGGGAATACAGATAGCCGATATCGCCGATCCCGAAAACCCAACCTGGACAGCAGGCATGGATCCTCCTTATAATGTCATTGACCTTTTTGTACTGGACAACTATGTTTACGCTGCATGTAACGATTCCGGCTTACAGATCTTCGATATCTCTATGCCAAATTCCCCGACGTGGATCGGAGGTTACAGTACAAACAGTAATACATATAGCGTATTTATTGCCGCCAACTTAGCATTTATAGCCAATGGATATTTCGGTCTTCAGATTATCGACATTTCAGAACAGGATGACCCGTTTTTTGTTGGAAGCTACTACGCCGAAGACATTATTAAGGGTATTTATGTAACAGGGCACTACGTTTATCTTGGCGGCTCTAATAACGGCTTGTATATAATTGATGCATCCAACCCAGAATCGCCCGTGCTGGTCGGGAATTGCGATACCCCGGGCTATGGCGGTCAGGTTTTTGTTGTCGGCAACTATGCCTACATCGCCGATGAGAATTCCGGTCTCCATATAATAGATATATCAAATCCCCAATATCCCTCGATTGTTGGGAGTTATTTAACAACAGGGGGAGTCACTAGTGTGCATGTATCTGGTAGTTTCGCCTATGTTGGCGATCATTATAGTGTCGATCCGCTGGTAATCAATATTTCCGACTCGCAAAATCCTACATTAGAGGCGACTTATGACACTCCGGGTTACGCCAGAGATGTTTTTGTATCTGGTAATTACATGTATGTTGCCGATTTCTTTTCCTTGATGATCCTCCACTTCGATCCTCAAACTGGAATGATAAAGGAGATTTCGAAGTTGCCCAATCAAATCTCCCTCTCCCAGAACCACCCCAATCCCTTCAACGCTTCCACCACCATCAAATACGTTCTGCCTACTGGTTCCGATGTGACCCTGGAAATCTACGATATCCTCGGTCGCAAGATCGAAACGCTGGTTAATGGCTGGCAACCGGCGGGGGCGCATTCCATCGTATGGGAGGCGGAGAATGTATCATCAGGTGTGTATTTCTATAGAATAGAGGCGGGGGAGTATGTTCAAAGCAAAAGCTGCCTGCTTTTGAAATAATCTTATCTTTCTATTATCTCCAGGCTGGCGTATTTGACCATCAGCTTTTTATTGCCTGCGGCTTCAAATCTTATGGTAACAATCAGGCTCTCGCCGCTGCCCTCGCGCTCAACCACGACGCCGCGGCCGAATTTATCATGCATTACGGTCGTGCCCATAGGCAGAAGGTCATCGGTGTCATAATCATCTAAGCCCAACGATTTTTCCTGCCGGGCTTTCTTAGCCGGTCGTCGCTTGGACTTTGCAGCATCATCCTTGTAGAGATCGCTCCAGTAGTTGAATCTCTCCACCTCGATAAGCTCTTCGGGGATATCCTTCAAAAACATCGATGGCCCGCCGGTGTAGTCGCCCCAGCGACGTCTGAATCCGGCCATGGACAGGCAGAGCTTCTTCTTGGCACGTGTCATACCGACATAACACAACCGCCTCTCCTCATCGAGATCCTCCGGTTGATCCAGTCCCCGCCTTAGCGGGAAAAGACCGTCCTCCATACCGGCCATAAACACGGTATCGAATTCCAGCCCCTTGGCCGAATGCATCGTCATCAGGGTTACCGATTGCGCCGAATCATCCCAGTTGTCGATATCGCTAATCAGGGCGACCTCCTCCAAAAATCCCGCCAGCGACGGTGTCTCCTCCCGGTCGGCGTATTCCTGAATTCCGGCTACCAGCTCCTTGACGTTGTCGGCGCGAACCTCGGCCTCCGGCGTCCCCTCCTCCAGGAGCACCTCCAGGTACTTAATATACTCTATCAGGCGGGCGGCTATATCTTGCGGTGACGCTTTATCCACCTTCGACGATAGCTCGCTCATTATGGCTGCGAATTTCTCCAGCTCGCCCTTCGCTTTGCCCTTGATACCGGCATCGCCGGCCGACGATTGGACGACCGACATCAGGGACTGTCCCTTTTCCGCAGCCAGCCGTTCCAGCTTGGCGACGCTGGTCTTTCCGATTCCTCTCTTGGGAACGTTAATAATTCGCAGAAGCGCCAGGTTGTCATCGGGATTCACCATAAGGCGCAGGTAAGCCAGGATATCCTTCACCTCCGCCCGTTCGTAAAACTTCGTGCCGCCGACTATAATATACGGCAAGCCCTTATATCTCAATGAATCCTCTACGGCGCGGGACTGGGCGTTGGTGCGGTATAACACGGCGAAGTCCGATGCCGATTTATCGAGTTTTACGCCCGAATTGATCTTTTCCGCAATCGCCTCCGCTTCATCCGTCTCGTCGCCGCATAGAAGAAGCGATACCTTATCGCCGCCGATCATCTCGGTGAAGAGCTTTTTCGGCTGGCGTCCCTCTATTTTGGAGACGACATCGCCGGCGGAATCGAGAATAATCTGGGTCGAGCGGTAATTTTGCTCCAGCTTTATGACTTTGCAATCGGGATAGTCTCTTTCAAAATCGAGGATGTTGTTAATATCTGCGCCACGCCAGCCGTAGATCGACTGATCGTCATCGCCCACCACACAAAGATTATGATGATCACCTGCCAGGAGATTTACCAGCCGGTACTGGGCATGATTGGTGTCCTGGTATTCGTCGATTAGTACATATCTAAAGCGATCCTGATAGGTCTTTAGAATTTGAGGATTCTCATCGAAAAGCTGCACTGTTCTCATCAAGAGATCATCGAAATCCATGGCCTGGCTTTTGACAAGCCGTTTCTGGTATTCGGTATAGACCGTCGAGACGTTGACCTCGAGGAAATCCGAGGTTTTCCCGGTATAGGCCTCTGGGGTAATCAATCTATCCTTGGCGCGGGATATGCGGTTGCGGGCGATCCCTACCGAAGGTTGTGAATCAGCAATCCCTTTACTTTTATAGATCATTTTTATCAGCGCCAGCGATTCAGCCTCGTTGTAAATGGAAAAACTTCTCTTAAACCCGAGCGGTTCGCAATGCTGCCTCAGTGTCCGGGCGCAGAGCGAATGGAAAGTGGAAAGCCAGACCCAGCGACCCTGTGAGCCGAGCAGGTCTATGACACGATTTTTCATCTCCCCGGCCGCTTTATTGGTGAAGGTGACCGCCAGAATCCTGTCCGGTTTTGCCGCACCTGTGGCAATGATATGAGCGATCCTGTTGGTAATCACCCGGGTCTTGCCGGAACCTGCACCGGCGAGCACCAGAAGAGGCCCGTCGACCTGCTCCACCGCTTGGCGCTGCCATTCGTTGAGGTCGTTAAGATACCCGGGATTTTCCATGGGCGACAATATATAAATTTATAAATAGTAATGACAGCGATGATTTTCAACATAGCAGGTGATCTCCGCAAATACGGGCATAATTGTATTGCCATTCTTTTTTCCAATATATATCTTGATTTCGCAATCCGAGCATCGAATCTCGGCGAGGAGTAGCGTGGTGTATGATGAAGATCCTGTTTAGTCATAATAGCCTCTTCAGTATATAAGGCTGACAGAAGGAGAATGGTATGGATACAGTGTCGCTTTTGATATTAATCGGCGCTATAGTTGTTTTTGTCGCCTTCATCTTAATTCTTCTGGCGAAACAATATCGCAAGGTGGGACCGAATGAGGTTCTCATCATTTCCGGTGGACGGAAGAGAACCGTCACCGATCCCGACGGCACCGTGCGAAAAATCGGCTATCGAATGCATATTGGCGGTGGTACGCTGATCATCCCGTTTCTCGAATCGGCACAGGTGCTTCCCCTGGGAGTCCACACGCTCGATCTGGTATGTACCGAGGCGATTACATCCCGCGGCATTCAGGTCAACGCTCAGGGACAGGCACAGATAAAAATCGGCGGCGACGAATATTCTGTTCGAATGGCGGCGGAGCAGTTTCTGGGTAAAGGCAATCAGGGAATCAAGGATATAGCCGGCAAGATCCTCGAGGGCCACACGCGGGCTGCCCTGGGCACAATGACGGTGGAAGAGGTATTCCAGCAACGAGAGGCGTTCGATGACAAGGTCAAGAAAACAGCATCCGATGATTTCGACCGGATGGGTTTGAAAATCCTTTCTTTCTCTCTAAAGGATCTTTCCGATACATCGGGTTACATAGAGGCCCTGGGAAAACCGAAGATCGCCGAGGCCCGGGGAGTGGCGGCGGTGGCCGAAGCCGAGGCCGAGAGAGACGCTACAGTCAGGGCCGCCGGCGCCCGCAAGGAGGCAGATATAGCCAAGTTCAAGGCCGAGATGGAAATCGCCGGGGCCAATCGCGATTACGAGCTCAAGCGGGCCGAGTACCAGGCTATGGTCAACCAGAAAAAAGCCAACGCCGATCTGGCCTACGAGCTGGAACGTCAGAAGATGAACCAGCAGCTGAAAAGAGAGGAATACCAGGTGCGGCTGGTCGAGAAGGAGCAGGCCATCAAGCTTGAGGAAAAAGAGATTCTGCGCAAAGAGAAAGAGCTTGAATCCACGGTTAAAAAACAGGCCGATGCCCGCAAATATCAGATGAGAACCGACGCTGAAGCACAGGCCTTCAAGACTGAGGCGGAAGCCAAAGCGAAGGCTGAGGCCTTAAGGCTGGAGGGCGATGCCGAGGCCGAGACTATGAAAAAGAAAGCACAAGCTTACGCCGACTATAACCAGGCCGCCGTTTACGAAATGCTGATATCGATTATGCCCGAGCTGGCGAGGGCTGTCTCAGAGCCGCTCTCCAAAGTAGATAAGATCATCATGGTCGACGGCGGCAGTGGCGGCGGGGCATCCAGAGTGACTAAACAGGTGGCCGATATTCTGGCGCAGTTGCCGGTGGTCATAGAGTCCTTATCAGGCGTGGATATAAAGAAGCTCCTGGAGAAATTTCCATCCGCTGAAGGTAAGAAAGAGAAGCCGGGCAAAGGTGGCGGGCAATCTTAAGTGCTGTCGTCGATTATATGAGATCAAATTCATAGGGGCCCGGTATGCTCTCCGATAGAATCCAGAAAATAGGTTTTTCGCCCACGCTTAAAATATCGGCCAAAGCCGACGCCATGAGGGCCGAGGGTATCGATGTTATCAATCTTTCCGTGGGAGAGCCTGATTTTCCGACGCCCGATAACATAAAATCGGCGGGCAAACAGGCTATCGACGACAACTTCACCAAATATACCGCCAACGACGGCATATTGCTTCTACGGGAAGCTATCGCGAAAAAACTGAAAGAGGAAAACGGGCTCGAATATGGGACCGATGAGATCATTGTATCGCCCGGTGCGAAAAACTGTATGTACAATCTCTGCATGGCGGTTCTGGATAGCGGCGATGAAGCCATCATCCCGGCGCCCTACTGGGTCAGCTACCCGCAAATGGTGAATCTCGCCGGTGGCACACCCGTTGTGATCCAGACCAGGGAGGAATACGGCTTCCGAATTACACCTGATGAACTTTCAGCGGCCATCTCGCCATCCACCAAACTGCTGATACTGAATAATCCCTGCAATCCCACCGGAGCAGGCTACAGCAGGGAGGAGCTTTCGAAGCTGGCGGAGATTATTGCGGATGAAGGAATATTAGTCGTGTCGGATGAAATCTATGAGAAGCTCGTTTTTGATGGTTTTGAATTTGTATCGTTTGCATCGCTGGGCAAAAAGATCAAGGAACAATCGGTGATTGTCAACGGCGTATCCAAGGCTTATTCCATGACCGGATGGCGTATCGGGTATGCCGCCGGTCCCAGGGAGTATATCTCGGCCATGTCGAAGGTGCAGTCGCATAACACCTCCAATGCTTCATCGGTTTCCCAGATGGCCGCCCTGGAGGCCCTCACCGGTCCGCAGCATGAGATCAGCCGCATGCGAAGCGAATTTCAGATTAGACGCAACTATATGGTCGACAGGCTCCGCGGAATCCCGGGCATATCATGTTGCGAGCCGCGTGGCGCCTTTTATCTATTCCCCAACATATCATCGTATTTTAATAAGGAATACGAGGGGATGCAGATCCGCAACTCCTATGGAATGTCATATTATCTTTTAAAACATGCGCACGTGGCTGTCGTTCCGGGTGAGGCATTCGGTAGCGAGGGATACATCCGGCTTTCGTATGCAACTTCCATGAAGAAGATAGAGGAGGCCATGGATCGTATCGCATCCGCTCTGGCGAAACTGGAACCGACCAGGGACGCAAAAGCGATATCACTAAATAATACCATCACGGTCAGAAAGGCGGCCGTCGAGACCGAGACGCATGTCGGCCCGGAGATGCGCGACGCTCTCGTGGCAGAGGCGGAGTCGCATTTAACTCACCGGGGATACTACGAGTGGAATGCCAACATTCAGGGCGTGATTATTCAACTCCGGACAAACCTCTCGCATCTCTATGATTTCTGGGTTGAAAACTGGTACCCGGCTCAGCTGGAGACCGATCTGGAACCGCACGGAATAATCTACGCCGTGGGCTGGATTCCCGGGCGAGAGCCCCGGGCTTATTATAATAGCGAATCACGGACCGCAATATTCTTCAAATCGGCATACTACGGCCAGTTGAGGTCCCTGGCCCTCGGCATGGCGGATGATATCGCCTCGAGGCTCTCTAATACATATTCGGTGCGAGGCTTAGCTCTCGATTTCGACGGAAGAGGTCTGGTTATGATCGCTCCCAGGGGTACCGGCAAGGCCACCTTCTTCGCAAATCTATTGCCCTATCCGAAAAGTAAGATCGTTTCGGATGACGTTGTATTTGTGAGAATTAACAATACTGCTGTCGCGGACGTCCCCGAGCGAAAATTCTACATGCAGACCAATCTCGTGGAAAAATATCCTGATTTCGCGCCCCTGTTCGATAAATCCAAGTGCGAAAACGTTATCACCAATCGCGATGAATGCCTGAACGGCCCCTGCCAGAAACTCGATAACTGCCGGCTCGATCGCGGGTCGCCTTTCTGTTACGAAGCCTCCCCCATCTCAAGGGCGATGCTCGATCCTTACTGGATCGGAGGGGCTGAAAAACATACCAAGCGAACCAACCTGGAATGGATCCTGCTTTTCAAAAACGATCCCATCAGCCCGGTGCTAAAAGAGCCATCCGTTGACGAGGCAGTGCGACATTGCGAGGAGGGGCTTACGGAGTCGGGCGCCCTGAGATCCGAACCGTTCTTCAATCCTCATATTTTTGCCGGCGGCTCTGACCGGATCGATGCCCGACGGCGTTTCTACGAACAGCTTTTCAACATTGCCAGGCCATATTTTATAAACGTAAACGTGGCCTCAAAAGATGAAATTCAGAAAAGAATCAATGAAGTTATCGGGATTTGATACAATATGGAGTATTCTAAAGGCGGATGATCATAGATCAGAGCATGTCAATTTTCCTTAAATTGCGTCGGGGGACTTCTTGTCATCAATATTGATATTCATACTGGGAGTTGTTTTCGGAGCGGCCGTGGTTCTTGTCATCAGCCTGCTCCTTAAAAGAAAGGCTGGAACCGATGCTCTGCATTTCAAGGAAGAAATGGAGAAGGTTTTCAAGGCGGCCTCATACGATCTATCCAAGCAATCCATTGAAGAGATATTAAAAGTCTCAAAGGAGATTCTGGAATCCAAAACTTCCGAGGGCACCGCGGACTTGGAATCGAAGAAAAAATTGATAGACCAGTCTCTCGGCAACCTCGCTAAGGATATGCAGGAGAGGATGGAGAAGGTTCAACGGCTGATGACGGAAATTAATCAGGCCGTCCCCGAAAAGTACGGCAAGGTATCTTCGGCCATAGAGCAGATGGCCAAACAGAGCGACGATCTTCGAAAAACGACCGAGTCATTGAATAGGGCGCTTTCATCCACGCAGGTCAGGGGTCAATGGGGAGAGCGGATGGCAGAGGACATCCTGCGCACAGTCGGCCTGCAGGAAAATATTAATTATGTAAAGCAGAAACCTGTCGAGGGCGGCAAATCGAGACCCGATTTCACTTTTCTTTTGCCCAATGATCTCAAGGTCAACATGGATGTCAAATTTCCCTATGAAAAATATCGAGATTTTCTCGATGCCGACGGAGATGCCGATAAAGAGCAGGCCAAAAAGCAGTTTCTGGGCTCCGTGAAGGACAGGATCAAAGAGGTAACAAGCCGTGATTATATCAATCCCGAGGAAAATACGGTCGATTATGTTCTGGTCTTTATCCCCAATGAGCGGATCTATACATTTATACAGGAATCAGATTCATCTATACTCGATGAGGCATTGAGCCAAAAAGTTATCTTATGTTCCCCGCTCACGCTTTACGCCATGCTGGCCTTGATAAGACAAGCTATCGATAATTTTAATCTCAGGCAATCCTCAAGAGAGATACAGGGATTACTGGGCGGCTTCTCAAAACAGTGGGAAAGATTTATAGATTCGATGACAACGGTGGGCAGTAGAATAGACAGCGCCAGGTCGGCCTTCGATGAGATGATCGGCACGCGCAAGAGGATGCTCGACCGCCAGGTTCGTAAAATCGATGAACTGAATAAATCCGAGGGTATCGAGCCGAGAGTGTTACCCGATGATGAAATCGGCGAGATCGAGGATAAAAGGGATTCCGATAAGGATAATCTGCTGCTTTAGGATTTGATACAAATTGGCCGGCTCTCTAAAATCGGGGAACATTATTGCCTTACAATTGTATATTGTAGTATATTGCTACCGCACCGTTGAATCTGCATCTAACGACAAAACGAAATAAACCGGTATCCCCGGAGGATAATTATGTTGAAAAGGTCGTTTAATTCCGGCTGCATCAGAGTACTTATTGCAGTTTTCTGTTTCGCAACTATGGTTGTGCCGATTGCTACAGCCCAGGAAGGAGAATCCGACGCGCCCGCCCCAAAACATTCTCTCAAAGATGGCGCCTGGGCGCTGCAGTTTCAACTGGGCAGCGCCTTTTCACGCCGCGGATATGATGGAATAGTCATCTCAGCCAAATATCATCTAACAAGAGGATCTGCAATTCGCCTGGGTATCGATATCAATGGCGATATTCATTTCGGAGGCCACACAAGTCATCGCGGGACACCCCCGGATGATACCCTTTATAGTTCTTCAAGGGATAATATCAATCGTGAGGGAATCAAACTGATATCTGAATATATTAAATACACCCAGATAGATCCGAAACTACATTTCCTCCTCGGAATCGGCCCAACTTTCGGGTTTTCGCACTTTAAATCGAAAAGCGAGAGCCGATATACCTACCTTCAGGAGCCCGAAAGCCGTACTTACATTTCCAAGACATATAACTGGTCGTTAGGTATTTCCGGTGTACTGGGGGCCGAATGGTTTCCGACAAAAAGAATCAGCGTTATAGCAGAATACGGAGTATCATTCGATTATAGGTATCAGATAAGAAGATCGGAAGTTATCGGTGATGCACCGACTAAATCCAGTCGCAACAGAAATCATATGAATTATTTCGCCCTAGATCTTCTGGCCGCTAAAATCGGCATCGCTGTATATTTCTAAATTATTTAGTCCGCCTGTAATCCTCTCATGATCGTTTTACGGATATGAAAAGGCTGTTGTATGGCCGGAATGTATCATTTCTTCTTTTCTATCTTTTCTATCTTTTCGTTTAACTCCTCAAATCCCTTCGCATCCCATTCAGGCATCCCTGCTTCCATCAGTTTATTTTTCGCCTTTTTGAGATGGTCCAGCGCGCTCTTGGGATTCCCTTGCGCCAGCGCAATATCGCCCAATTCGCGATATGAAAATCCTACCCATTCGGCGTTTTCAGGCTTCGAATCCTGCTCGTATCGTTTCACAGCCCAATCATGAACCTCATTCATCCAGGTGGAAGCGGAATCCAATTGGCCGGTCATCCTGAATGCATGCCCCACCGACCAATCGGCGATGAGTTTTGCCAGATCGTTTCCTTTTTTGTAATGATACTCGCGGGCTTTCTTTAATGCCTCCAGCGATTCCTCGTAACGCCCCAAGTCATCGTAGTTCCAGCCAAGGTTGTTCCATAAGGGCGCCAGCCAACTCTCCAGGTTTCCCTTCTCAGCGGCTTCGATCCCCCTGGCCCCCCACTCGATCCGCTCCTCCATTCCACCGGTTATGGTCATCATGTTGGCGGCATCCACTGCCCGGTTGAAGAGATCGTTGGCCATGCAGAATTGATACATTTCCTTAAAAGTACCGGCGGCAACCGGCGCCTCCGGCGAAACGGCCTTAGCTTCGGCGGCCGCATCCTGCCATTCAAATCGTCCACGCACACCGAGATAGCGTGACCAGCCTCTGGGTTCTCTGTCCGTGGCGACCTCGGCGGCCCTGGTTAGCCATTCGCGTCCCTCTTCCTTTCGTTTTGTGGAAAGGTAACATCGGGCAACCTGAGCATAGGCCTCGACAAGAATGCTGTTGTCTTTCTCATTCCGGGAAGCGTCGATGGCTTCCAGGTAGACCTCCAGCGCCTCTTCCGGCTTTCGGTTACTGAAAAGATCATCGCCCTTTTGCAATAATTCTGCGCCCTTTGACATTTTAACGTCTTTTGAGTTGGGGCCGCAGCTTGCTATCAAACATATCACCAAAAGAAGTAAGGACATAACACGTAACATAATCATCTGATTAATCCTCTCAGTTTAAGGTTGCAATAGTTCATAAGTATAGCCGGGATTATCACTATGGCTGGGTACCGCTGTGGCATTCGTAGCAGCCGATTTCCCGCCAGGCCTCGTCTATATCCACGGGATGCTTGAATTCGAGGCCCTCCTGGGAGACCGAAACCTCGAATGTCTCGCCGGCGCCCTGGGACATGATACTGTGGCAGGCTCTGCAATCGTGGGTGATCGTTATTCCGTCCTCGGTCTTGTGATCGCCAAGATGACATCGCATACAGCCCTTATCGTAAAAGTGCCCGATATTATCCAGATAGTGGGTCCAGTTCGCTTTCATTTCCGGGAAGATATTCGTGGAGAAAGCTCCCTGGGCCGATACTATGGCTGCATCTATCGTCACCCGATTTTCATGGTAGAATTCAGCGTGATTGATCCGGTAATAATCGGTGATATAATTAGCTATGCCTGCAATGGCTTCTTCGTTACTCGAATATTCCCGGGACAGCGCCTCCACAGCGATCCTTTTGATTTCGGGAATAGTCGGATTGACCTGGCCGGTCAGGATTATCCTATCAATGGCATAATCCGGGGAGTAGAAAATATGGCTTGGCCGGTTGTGGCAGTCCATGCAATCCATCACCCTCGGGGTCGCCACGGCAATTTCCTCCGGTGTTAATGGATCCGTTTCGTCCTGGTATACCGTGATCCGGCCGGTCTCCTGGTCGATGATCCGGACCCAGGGAATATCCTGCCGCTCATCGTCGCGAGCGATATATTCCACCTTGACTCCGATGTTCATATGCCAGTGAATCCCGGAGGTCTGTCCGGTTTTGGGATCACCACCGCCGGTTTTGATAAGCAAATTTATAGGCCAATGGGAATTCTCCACATCATAAATATAATGGTTAAGCTGTTTCTGCTGGGCGCCGAAAAACTGCTCGGGCCAGTGACATTTCTCGCAGGTCTCCTGAGCGGGGCGCAGGTCTTCGATGGGCGTCGGAAGCGGCCTTGGATAAGTGTTGGCTGTTACCGCGTAAACCTGATAAGCTCCCGATAGCTTCGATTTGGTATACCACCCCGCTCCGGTCCCAACATGGCACGCCGTGCAAGCCACCCTGGCGTGGGGAGAGCCTTGATAGGCAATATACTCCGGGGCCATGACCGAATGGCACAGCTTCCCGCAAAATTCCACCGACTCCGTGTAGTGATAAGCCTGGTAGGTAACCACGGCAGCGATCAAGGCAACCAATATCGAAGCATGAATGAAAATAAATGTTGCGGTTCGGTGAGCTCGCTTGTTAAGGTCAATATAGGGCCATCTCCTGTACGGTATCTCCCCGGTTTTCTGCCACCGTCGCCAGTGCCGGTACATGCCGATGGGGATCAAAATTAGCCCGATAGCCAGTATTGGCGGCAGTATAACATAAACATATATGCCGATATACGGGTTTTCGATGCGGGAAAAGAAATTAAAGACCAGGTTAAAGACTATTAGAAGAGCCGTCAGCGAGGCTATGAAGACTCCGACCGAACTTGTCCAGTTATTGAATACCTTTGATATTGTTGATTTATCCTTCATTATTCTTATCCCATTTCTCGTTAAGGCCAGGCATCGGTTTGACGCACAGGATTTCAAAAGCCTTTAGCTTATTTAGTTAACAAAGAAGGGCTTTTCAGGCAAGCATTTTTATTATTATTTTGTAATATATCAGGCCGAAAGGCGGCGCGATGCCCGCGTCATGACTTCCGACCGGCGGATGGACAGAGTGGCTTCAGAATTATCGGAATAACAAGAGCAGGAACCAATACTATAATCTTCGAATACTACATTCAAGAAATAAATACTGAATCGCCGACCCATGTTTATTTATAGAGGGAAAATTATAATAAAATACCAAAAGCCTGTCCATTCATTGTAACGATCCTTAAAAACTTATTGACTTTCGAAGACAGTTCGGGTAAAATAGCAAAGGGTTTTTTTACTATTATCAGAGTACCCTCGGAGATGAATTCTTGAACAGACCCAGGATCCCCCAGCAAATAATTAGCCTGGCTATACTTTTTGCAATAGCAATTGCCGCCCTTGTTTGGGCCCGTATATTGCTTGTCCCCGAATCATTCGGAAAATACGGTCATTACAGGGCCGATGCGGTCGGCGAGATAGCTTCTCAGGAAATAAAATACGCCGGTAGTAGCGCGTGCGTGGATTGCCATGATGATATCTCTGAACTCAAAGAAAAATCTCATCATAGAGATGTATCGTGCGAAGTTTGTCATGGTCCCGCAGCGAGGCATACCGATTCCCCTGACGAATTCATACCTGACGCACCGAGAGGGCGTGGATATTGCCCGCTTTGCCACGGTTACAATCCGTCCCGCCCCACCGGGTTTCCGCAGATTATCACCATGCTTCATAATCCCGGCGAAGCTTGTATGAAATGTCATGATCCGCATAATCCTCTTCTGCCGCACACGCCGGAGGAATGCAGTGCTTGCCACCGTGAAATTGCAAACAAGAAGAGAGTATCCCATCATGTTTCGTTACCCTGCACAAGATGTCACATCGTTCCAGAGGAACATTCAGTCAATCCGCGGTTTGCGCTTGCTCAGAAGCCTGCGAAAAGAGAACTTTGCGGGGAATGTCATGCTGTGGGAGCGAGGAGTCCCAGGGAAATTCCCCGGATAGACCTTGATGACCACTGGAAACGTTACTTATGCTGGGATTGTCACTACCCGCATTATCCGGAGGCCAGGTGAACAGGAAAGAGTCCGCTCGATCAAGCCGACGAGAATTCTTGATAAGCTGTTCAAAAGCACTTCCGGTAACGGGATTCTTTTTCTTCCCTTTCAGCGCCGGTCAATTACTTTTCGGCCAGGAGCTCGATAAGTATGACCCTACGCAGCATAATTATGCGATGGGGATAGACATCCATAAATGTATAGGTTGCGGCAGGTGCGTGGCTGCCTGTAAAAAGGAGAACGACGTTCCCGAAGAACCTCATTACTTTCGCACCTGGGTAGAAAGATATATCATTTCTACGGATGGAGAAGCCCATGTGGATAGCCCAAACGGCGGTATAGACGGTTTCCCGGAATTCAAAGGTGATATTGATATCCTGCGGTCATTCTTCGTCCCCAAACTGTGTAATCACTGCGTAAATCCGCCATGTGTTCAGGTATGCCCGGTCGGCGCCACCTTTGTGAGCCGCGATGGTGTTGTTTTAATCGACGAGCAATATTGTGTCGGTTGCCGGTACTGTATTCAAGCCTGCCCTTACGGAGCTCGCTTCCTTCACCCCGAGAAGAGAGTGGCGGACAAATGCACCTTTTGCTATCACCGCATCGTGAAGGGATTGCTCCCCGCCTGTGTGGAGGCCTGTCCGACCCAGGCACGTGTTTTCGGGGAGGCCGGATTACAGAGCAGTCCGTTAAGACGATTTCTCCGCTTTAATGATATCGTTGTTCTCAAAGCCTCGCTGAATACTCAGCCCAAAGTCTATTACGCCGGAGCGGACGGGGAGGTGAGATAACCGATGGAGGCGATCGCCACCAACATAGTAACCGGGCTTCAGGATATAACAGGCTATATATACCCCAATGAATACGAATTGCACTGGGGGATTCTGATTGTGCTCTATCCATATCTTACGGGCCTGGTTGCGGGTGCTTTTATCCTTGCATCGCTCGAAAGAGTATTTAATGTAAAAGCGCTGCAGCCGGTTTACAGGTTATCCCTTTTATCCGCATTGGCATTCCTGTTTATAGCGCCCCTGCCGCTTCTGGCTCATCTCGGCCATCCGCAACGTTCTTTTGAAATGTTTCTGACACCGCATACGCAGTCGGCGATGGCTATGTTCGGGTTCGTTTACGCCTGGTATCTCATGGTTGTATTGTTGCTGGAGATCTGGTTTGATTACCGGAAGGATATTATAACCTGGTCACGGGAAAAAAAGGGAATCACGAAGTATCTTTACCGGATACTTTCGCTGGGTGCAATGGACATGTCAAAGGAATCTCTACAATTCGATAGAAAGATAGGCAAATTCATCACCATTATAGGTATCCCGTCCGCATTCCTTCTGCATGGTTATGTGGGATTTATTTTCGGATCGATCAAGGCCAATCCCTGGTGGAGCAGCGTCCTGATGCCGATAGTCTTCCTCTTTTCGGCAATCGTCTCCGGTATCGCATTGATTCTGGTGATATACATGATTACTACTTTGTTTCGCTGGAAACAGATGGATATGTCCTGCCTCAACAAGCTGGCGGAGTTTCTGATCTATGCCATGATTGTCGATTTTTCGTTGGAGCTTCTGGATTTCATTCAGCGGCTCTACGAATCGGAAGAATCCATCAATATATTGTCGCAAATGATATCCAGCAGGTTATTCCTCAGCCTGATAATCTCGCAAATCCTTCTCGGCGGCGTCATACCAATGGTGGCACTGGTCTGGGCAAGGTTCGGCAAAGTGCCGGATGAGATGCGGAGGATAGCTTATTTTCTCGCTGCCATCCTGGTGCAGGTAGGTATTTTCAGCACCCGATGGAACGTTGTGATTGGCGGACAGCTATTCTCCAAGAGTCTCAGAGGCCTGACGGTTTACAAGGTAGAGTTTTTTGGGCTTGAGGGCTTATTGATGACAATCCTGTTATTGATTGCGCCGCTCGCTATCTTATTCGTACTCTCCAAGGTGCTGCCTCCGTGGCCCGATGCGGAGGTGAAAATATGATATTGCCATGACGGAGATGCAGGGCATATAGAATCAGTGCCTGGATTGGCATTTATCTCATCATCCTTACTTGATATCAGACGAGACCCTTTAATCATCAGTCAGCGTCTATCGGCATTCAGTTGACAAAATAATGTCGGGCCTTTATCTTCTCCCCCAGTGGATATTCCAATCACCTCTAAATCGTGAGGGAGCGACGGATGAGAGAATCGACCCAACAGTCTTTAGATACCCTCTCAATAGGTATTAATGCGGAATTAGCGGCCTACATTTTCTATAAACGGGCCTCTGAAAAAATCGAAGATCAAGCGATCGTCGCCATGTTAACCAATCTGGCCGCTGAAGAGAAAAATCATTACTGGATGCTTGAAAGCGAATATGATAGCCTGGTCCGCTCTGAAAAATGGATTTCCTACAATGACATCATGCGGAAGGACGGCCTGCCGGAAATACCGGATGAGATGTCCGAAAAGCACAAAAAAAGACTGGATGCTTTAGAAACCACATCCGATATCCGGTCGATACTCGAGATGGCCCTGACGCTGGAAGAAGAGGCACGCGATTTTTATCGTTCTCAGATCGATAAGATCGATGACCCTCTGGCCGTAGAGATATTCACATTCTTAAGCAAGTTTGAACAGGGACATATCAACCTCATTAGCGGCTGGCTTGCGAAACTGGGGTAGGGAAGATTATCGAATATGACCCCGCAAGTATTACAGCGGGAGGACCAGAAATATCATAACATCCCAGACAGCGTGCGAGATTATAGCCGGCCAGAGCGACCTGAACCGCATATAGATCCAGCCCCAGAATAAACCGCATATCAAGGCGGCCATAAACAGTACGAAATTGGCGGCCCAGAGGTGAACGGCAGCATATATAAACGCTCCTGCAATCCAGCCGATAACCGCATCGTATTTTTTCGATAGAACCCTCTGCACCATCCCCCGCCAGAATATCTCCTCGGCCGGGCCAATTAGGAAGAATAATAACAGGCCGATCTTCCAGTGATCCATCTGCGCCCTCTTATCGTATATCGAATCGATCTGATGGGATGCAAAATCAAAAATCACTCTGGAGAGAAAATCGCCACTCCAGAATACGACGTACAATACTGCCGCCGAAAAGAGACCCCAGAAGATATAGTTTCTTTTAAATTCGAATAACGCCCTGCGATCATCACCGGAGAACGCAATCGACCAAGCGGCCAGAAGACCTGCCGCTACGGTCATTCCCCACCAGAAATCAACGAGTTCGAGGCCGAATAGCACCAGCCAGAAAAGGGCGGCAAAAACCGCCCCGGTTATCATCGGAAGCACGGAAATCCTATCACGCTACGAATTTGTTCAATACAAACGATATGGTCAGCAGGATTCCGAACAGAAAATGAAACTGCGCGGTCTGAACATCGACCAACGCCAACGACGGGTCGCTTTTTTCAAGTTTCGGATTGACTGTTTTCATCAGTTTCAATGCAATGGGCAGGGTTAGAAGGACAATCAGCGACCACGGGGAGATGGTCCTCGCAACGACCATAATCAATACGGATATATAGGCCCCGATTACAAGGATGTAATAGAAAAATGCGGCGAATTTTCTGCCGCCTATAGTGGACGCTGTTTTGAATCCCGCGCGGGCGTCATTCTCGATATCCCTGAAATCGTTGGCCTGCAGGATGGCCGCTACCAGACATCCCACCGGCAGGCTGACCCAGATGACATGCCACCCGAAAGGTAACCCCTGAGCCAGGTATCCTCCCAGAACCATTAAGGGCCCCATCATCAGAAATACCCAGGGTTCGCCCAGGCCACGGTATTTGGTGCCGATCGGATCGGCTGTATAAAATACCCCCCCGATTAAACCGACTATGCCCAGAATCAGGATTGGCATTCCTCTCAGATAAACCAGCCATAGCCCGAGAGCAATACCGATTATCCATAGAACTATGCTGCCCCACAGGATCTGCTTCGGCTTCATCAGTCCGAACGGCAGGATCTTTGAAGATCCATAGATCTCTTTTGTATCAAAACCCTTGATAAAATCGAAATAATCCGAGATCAGGTTCGTGGCGGCGTGATATATAACACCCGCAAATAACGCTATAACAAAGATTCCCCAGTTGAAACCGCTTTCCATCTCCAGCCAGGCCAGAAACGATCCGACCAGTACCGGGACCGCCGAGGCGGTGAACGAAAAAGCTCTCACTGCCTGAAACCACAATGCCAGCTTTGATTTTTGCTCCGACATTTCAAACCTCCATGCTGTCTGCGCCAAGCGCTGTTCTATATGCATTGAATGCGGCATCGTCGAAAAGGACGAAGCCGACACTCGCGATGAAATTCGAGTCTTTCAAATAATCCCGGGTGGCCTTTATCATAACCTCCGCCGCCTTATCGAGTGGAAAACCTCCGACGCCGGTGCCCAACGCCGGGAAATCAATCGATTCAAGGCTCAGTTCGTCGGCCCGCAGAAGCGAGTTATATGTCGCCATCCGGATCATGTTCTCATCCGTTTTCAAATCCTGCCCCATTACGGCGGCATGGACGACATATTTGTTGGGAAGCGAACCGGCCGTGGTGACAACCGCCTCTCCCACCTGAATCGGCCCTCTGGATACCGCCTCGTCCTCTATATCCTGGCCGCCCTTGCGCTTGATCGCTCCCGCCACTCCCGCTCCCATCCAGAGATGGTTGTTGGCAGCGTTGACGATGGCATCGGCTGTCGATTCGGTGATGTCTCCTTTTATTACTCTGATTGTTTTCCCCGGCATGATTAAGAATCCACTTTTATTTTTCGAGCATCAAGATACTTTCCGATTTTCTCCGGCGCAAGTTTTTTCGTCAGGTAGATCAATCCCAGCCCGATAGCGGCTCCGTAAACTGCACCCGCTACCACGTCCGATGGATAATGCACACCCTGATAGACCCGCCCGATCGCAACCAGAGTGGCGACGGGATAAAGATAGTAGCGCGTTGATTTGTAAAAGCCACCGATCACCACGGCCAGACCAAACATGTTGGCGGCATGTGATGACGGAAAACTGAAAACCCCTCCGCAACCGTCGACAACCCGTACCC
This sequence comes from uncultured bacterium, assembly GCA_965541585.1. Taxonomy (GTDB): domain Bacteria; phylum Zixibacteria; class MSB-5A5; order UBA10806; family UBA10806; genus CBDVBL01. The sequence continues at coordinate 182,028 of CBEUCH010000004.1, forward strand.
AGATAAGCGACGGGTCATGGCAGGGCCGGATACGCCCCACCAACGGTTTTGCGATCCGGTAGATTGTTGGGTCTATTATCAAAGCCGCCAGCGCTGCCAGCGCCACCATCCAGCGTCCTCTGGGGCCGCCCTTCCAGAGTAGCATGATAGAGATAAGGACCACCGGCCAGCGCCAGATATCGAAATTGCAGATGTAGGAAAAAAAATAATCAAGCGGGGGCATCGCGATGGTATTATTGAAGAATTTCAAAAGCGCCAGATCTATCGGCAAGTTGCCTCCTTATTGAGCAGATAATATACCATGGAATAGAGATTGACAAACAGCAATTACATCATTATAGAACTAAAGAATCGTATTGTAAAGATATCGGGTTAATTAACGATTAATCCTGATGCGGTACTTCTATTTAGGGGGAATGCAATGAGAACCATCGTATCGCTTGGCGTTATTACGATATTATTGTAGTTTACCTTCACTCTATCAGGTCAGGAAACGGAATCTGAAATTAAGATTCTGCGGGTGAGGTCGTTTCATGGAAACGAAGTTGACGCTGTATCCGGAGAGGTCTGGTTCGGGCTGTATCCCTCGGAGGATGGATTCGAACTGATTCGATCCGAAATTTCAGTTGAGCAGGTTTTTGATCCTATCATGGATGCGGATGATAGCGCCGGGACCGGTAAGAAAATTTCGGTCGATTATCCAACAGAACCACTTTTTCTGGTGAAGGGATTGGAAAACTTGATAGAAGGTATGGTAAAAACTGCTTTCTCAGGTAGAAGGTTTATATATCCTGGTGAGACTTTGAGCTTCGAATTCGAAGAAAGAGATTACTATGCTATGGCCGCATTTGGCGAGGTTGCGGACGCCGGTATCGCAAGGCCTTTTCATTTTAAATATCGTGATTATCAAATAAAATTCTCACACACTCCTTGGGCCAATACTCAACTGATAGCCTCTTTTGCTGGTCTGTCAATTGATAGATCGCCGGCTCTTCTCTGGGCCGGTGATCTGGACAGAGATGGCAAGCTCGACTTATTGATGGATCTAACCTATCACTACAATGTTACTCTTTACTCTCTTTTCCTTTCGTCCGCCGCTGAAGGGGATAAACTTGTGAAGCTCGTGTCTCAATTTAGAAATACAGGATGTTGAGATAAATAGAGATTAATAGAGTATTCAAAGGTCAATAATTGGATTTGGGTGATTATTTGGCAAACCGGAAAGCACCTATACGCTTGGCGTGGCAAAATAAAGTAATCACAATAACGTTCCTATCAGCTGCAGCCATCATGCTTTTATGCTTGATAAGTGGTTGCACCGTCATCGGTCTTGCCATCGGCGCAAGTGCCGATCGGGAAAAACCCGATAAAAAGGATTACGCCATCTCAGAAATTGAACGTATTCAACCGGGAAAGGAAGTTACCGTTGTCCTTAATACGAAAGATATGATAAGCGGGGAATACGTACGGACGACCCGGATTACCGATCAGGAATACGATTCGATTTTTAGCGAATTTCGCGAAAAATCATACAACCTGTCTGGAATCCCGGCGCCGGGCGATACCATCACAATATTCGATCTGACGGGTAGACGATGGACGTTCGAGTTAATAGACTATAACTATGATTATTTAAGAGTCAAGCCCGCTGGAGAAACTGAGCCAATAGTGTTTTTAATCAGGAATATTGCCGAAATCACTGCCGGAAATGAAACCACGATTTCCGTGGAAGAACTGAAGATGATGATCGCGGAAAAGAAAATACCGGTTATTCAGGCGATGGCCTTAAATATAAATGGCGATACAGTAGTTATAGCGGCGAGCAGGGTCGATCGCGTATTCAGCATTGATAAGAAAAATCGGATCTGGAAAGGCATGGCTATGGGGCTTGCTATCGATTTAGCCTTAGTGATCTGGTTCGTCACACAGCTTCCCCTCGATTTTGGTTTAAGGTAGTCATCCCAAGGACGCCGGACTGAATATATTGGTGGCGACAAAACCCATAATATTAAGAATTACGAATTATAATACGTGGCGTTTTAAATTTTGGCAGACGGTTGATCAGGATCACCAAAACCACGGGGTCTTGACTACAAAGATAGGGAAATCACTCCGACCCCACGGCCTCGCGTTCGGGATGTGCTGTTTTTATGAGAGCTTCTACCTCCTCCAATTCCGGTATACCTCGTCGGCCGCCCAGCCGGGTGCATTTCAACGCCGCCGTTGCGGAGGCGAATTCCAGTATCCGGGGAAGCTCCCATCCCTGAATCAGGCCATAGACATATGCGCCGTGGAAGACGTCGCCGGCGCCAGTAGTATCGACAACATTGACCTTGAAAGCCTCTTGCTGAAATAGCTCGCCATCGGACGTGGCGCCGATGCTGCCTCTGCGACCGGATGTTATGACAACCGATTTGAAGCCCATGTGAGCCAGTTTCAAGGCCGCTCTCCCGGGATCAACTTCCTGGGTGAAATCCAGTGAAAATCGGTTTGACACCACCAGGTGGTCGACATAGGGGAGAATATCGCCGATATTTTTCCTCGGAGAACCGGCGTCCAGAATCACCTCACCGCCCGTTTTTCTCGCCAGCAGAGCGGCGGTTAATGACGTCTCCGGTTCGCGGCCATCGATGAGCAAAAATTTCGCTCTTTGAATAACGGCGGCATTCAACTCGTCCGGTGATAGAGCCGATGTTTCGGTTCTATCGAGTATCACCGTTCTTTTGCCGCTCTCTTTTTCCACAATGACGAAGGCCCGGGGTGTTCGCGAATCGGGGTCTAAGAATAAATACCGGACATTGACCCCAAACCGACGCAACTCGTCGCGAAGCAATTTGCCATCGCCATCTTTGCCGCTCTTACCGAGAAATGCGCTACCAATTCCGAATTTCGCGAGCGTGCACAAAGCCGTCGGTACAGGCCCTCCTCCCTGTCGAGAAAAGGAGATGGCGTCAATCTTGTCGTCAAGACGGGGATAACTATCCACCACAAAGGTGTAATCCAGCGCGCAAAGCCCCAGACCGACACATTCGATTCTATTTGATCTTGACCTGGCCATTGGTAGCTTCCGTAATTTTGGCCTTGAAGGCGGCCATTTTCGATGCCCTGACTTCCACGTCAAAGGTTACTTTTTCACCATAATGAGAATCCTTCAATTCCGCCGAGTAGCTGCTTATGATACTATGAGCGACATTGACAAAATCGAAATCGACTGAAAAAGCAATTTTGTCGGTCAAATATTTCTTTTCGGATTCACACGATTTCAAAAGCTCGTATGAAACCCTCCCGTAGGCACGCATCAACCCGCCGGTACCGAGCTTGGTGCCGCCAAAATACCTGGCTACCACCACGCAGGCATTCGAAACATTGGTGGAGTTAATAGACTTGAGTATGGGCTGACCGGCGGTTCCCGACGGTTCCCCACCGTCGTTGTAACGGTATTTTTGTCTTCGTCCCAATCCTAATTTCCAGGCGAAACAATTGTGGGTGGCATCATGAAACTCTTTCTTGATCTCCTCTATGAACGTCCGTGCATCTTTCTCGGTCTCGACCGGTGTAGCGCTGGCGATAAATTTGCTGCCCTTGATCTTTTCCTCCGACCGGCATCTCCCCTTTAACTGTACGAACTGGTCGGTACTCGATCTACGATTCATCCTGATCCCCTCGCGAGAATTGGTCGGCCAGCCGAACGACTCTGCTCTTATAAATCAATTTGAAAAGATCGACATTTTCGGGCTCCTCATCGGCGTATTCAGCTTCGACCTGCTCATATAATCTCAAAGCCCGCTCGGCCGTCATACCGCTGGTCATTATTTTCCGGCATAAGTCGTCGATCTTCGCTCTGGCATCCAGATAACAGTCGCTGTATCCTCTTTTACCGGACATTGAAAGACTCATGACAACTTAGACCATGTATTCCATAATTTCGTCAACCGAGTCCACATCTTTAATTATTGGTCCGGGCGAATCCTTTATTGCATCAAATTTCAGGTCGCCTTCCGGGTCGCAATAGAAAAGCGGTTTTGCCTGTTTCAAAGCGTAAGCTGCTGTTCTCAATTCGCCTTTCGTTTCCTTACCAACCTGGACGACAACAACTGCTCTGGAAAAAGCGGAGATCAATCGATTTCTGAGAACCAATCCGGACTTGCTCACCTTCTTAAAAGGCTGGTATTCCGAGATCAGAATGCCGGATTTGGCGATCAGTTCAGCTAAGGATTTGTTTTCCGCCGGGTATATATCGAGAAAGCCGCATCCCAGGACGGCTATGCTTAGCCCCTGTTCCTTTAAGGCTCCCAGATGGGCTGCGCTGTCTATTCCGGCGGCAAGACCTGATACTATGCCGAAATCCCTTCTGATAAACTCCCTGGTAAGATCGACAGTCAGTCGAAGCCCTGCCTGGGTGGCCCTGGTGGTGCCGACAAGCGCCACGTATTTATGCGAGAAGGCATCGCGGTTGCCCATATAATAGATCAGGGGCGGCGGATCGTCTATCTCCCGTAGCATTTGAGGATAGTCGTCGTCGAGAAATGAAGCTACGTGGATATCGTTGGCCGTATAATCATAAAGTTTTTCGGTGAACAAATCGACACTATCCAGAGAGCGGAGCAGACGGTCGATTCCCTCCTCCCCGAGACGGGGAATACCGTCGAAATCGGAATGAGCGGCGTACAAAAGATCCTCCGGCGGGCCCACACGCATCAGGAGATGCTGAAACATCCTGGCGCCGATACCGCCCTCCTCGGTAATCGCCATGATGATCGATTTTCTTTCAATGGTAATATCGTTTGGCAATCCAGGCTCCTACTATATATAACCTATCTTCCCGTAGAAAAGGTCCAGACATGCTTCCTCGATGGATTCCCGGCAAGATCCTTAAAACCCTTGGAATCCTCGCCATTGACATGAAACTCATACGTGATATTCGGATAGAGGTGCAGGTTGATTGTGAAAATATTCGATTCCTCATCATAAAGTATATCGCCGTACTGCGTCCACATATCCTCGGGCGTACCGGATATCGAAGAGGTCGCCGGATTCATCGGCTCCGAAAACTCTATAATCATTTTCACATATTGGCCGACCCGGGCTTCACCATTTTCAGGCTTAACGGAAACCACATGCGGCGGAATTTTATCCGGCAACAAAATTAGTCGTGCCATTTCAGGTATAACGGTATAGATATCTTTTAGATCGCCGCAAACAATAGGATCAAATAGTATCGGTTCGGCCTCAGCGGACTCCAGAAACCTTAACTCCACCGTGAATATCCCCCTGGACGAAAATATATGCCCGTAGACCGCGCCGGAGGCCCCCAGCGAGGGCATCAAAGATTTGAGATTGTCGATAGTGTAGTTAAGATCCGACTCGTATAAGCCCTTTTGCGTCAATAACTTTTCAAACAGATTTCTGGATACCAGGGAGCCGCCTTGTTTTTTCACATGTGACCTGAGAGAATCGCCGAAGACGCTCGATCTTCCGGCGGCCTCACCATGGCAATCGAAGTTTAGAACGAGATATCTGGCATCATCCCCGCCATATGAATCCGCCTCGAACATAAGGCTAAAGACGCATGCGGCAAGCATACATGAGAATATCCATTTCATGATGGCAATATATCTCTGCAGCAGGTAAATGTCAATCGAGCCGGGCCAGGAGTCTTTCAGGCTGCCAGCCTATGAAATAAGGCAAGTATTCCGCCACTGTCAGGCTGAACTTTTCTTTGTATTTTTCTCTAACCGGCATAGCGGCAGGGACCGTCATTTTCAGGGGGTTATTATATTTGCCGTTTTTTCTAACGCGATAACACAGATGAGGGCCGGTGCTCAGGCCCGTATTCCCCACGTACCCGATAACCTGCCCCTGCACCACATGCCTTCCCCGGGCCACTCCCTTGCCGAAATTATTAAGGTGGCCGTAGCAGGTCACGAAGCCGTGAGAGTGTTGAATCTCAAAGTAATTTCCAAACCCCCTCTTTTTACCCTTGAATATAACATAGCCATCGCCGGCGGCTACCACGGGGGTTCCAACCGCCGCCGCGTAGTCTACACCGAGATGAGGGCGATAAATCTTACGGATCGGATGAAGCCTCCGGTAGGAAAACTTCGATGACACTCTCCTGTAGTTCAAAGGCGATTTCAAGAGGGTCTTTCTCAGCGAATACCCGTTTTCATCATAGTAATCGCGTCGGCCATCCGGATCCGTAAAGAGAAATGCCCTGTGAATTTCACCATCTAATATGTATTCTGCGGCCAGGATATTACCCGTCTTAACAAATGCCCCATCCTTTTCGTAAACCTCAAATACAACTTTGAACTTATTACCAATTCTCGGTTCTGTGAGAAAATCGATCTCCCAGCCGAATATGTCGGCCAGGGAAAAAAAGATTTCCATGTCGGGTAATTGAGGCATCAGAGCGTCCCACAACGTGGACTCTATCTCGCCCTCTATGATTCTTACGGATCGCTCGAGACCGACCTCATATATTGTTTCGAGATAGCGGTCGCCATCGCGGTCCAACCGATATCGCTTCCAATCATCCGTGGTATATTCCAGGGCCACGATATTGTCATCAGGACCCATGAATAGCTTGAATCTATCGCCGGGCTGTGAACGGGTCAGGTTAAACATCTTTGAGAAACGCGAGGTTATCTCCGCCACCAGAGGATGAGATATTTCCTGATTGAGAAGCTCGGCGTAAAGGCTTGAGTTTTTCTTAATTATGCCGGCGTAAATCGCATCGATATCCAGGATTTCCACCGGCTCCGGATCAGGCTCGGTCGATGCCGAAGTATCCAACGTGGCCGGCGTCCTGTTCGTATGAAATAAAACTGCGGCAAAAACGAAAACCAGCCCCATAACTGCTATGGGGACTATTTTCGACCGGAGATACTCTGAAGTCTTTGTTTTACTATTGATTATCCTCAATATCAATCCTCGCCGAAGATCTCCGCCTGGAAGACGTACAATTCGGTCTGTTCGCTTTTCCACGAGTCGCTGGGCAGCCCAGCCTTACGGCATGTCTGCTGGAGAAACTCGATCCGATCCCAACCATATCCAACCGGTACCTGGGGCAATAACACCCCTGAGTAGATTCCCTGCCTGATGTAGAGGCCATCCTTGCCAACCTCCACCAATTCAGGATCATATATCCTTTTCATCGGCGTCAGCACGGAAATCTCAATATCGAGGAGATCCAGCTCCTCTTTTTCCAGTGGCGAGAACCGGGGATCGGAGAAGGCCGCTTCCAAGGCCATTCTGGCGATAGTCTGATATAAAGGCTCGGCCGCCCTGAATGTGCCGATACATCCCCTCAGCCTGCCTTGCTTGTTGAGAGTGACAAAGGCTCCTAATTCCGCGTCAAGGGCGGCAGACTTATTTTCGAAAGAAGGCATCTCTTCACCGCTTAAGCGGGCGGCAATGGCCCGGCGCACTATGGTGAGAAGCGTCTTCTTATCCTCCGCAGAAAGACCGAACTCTGCACCGGTGGCCGGATTATCGTGAACAGCACCGCTCGATTGATCGGATTTCGCCGGTTCCTGTTCGTTTTCAGTATCCAACTCGTAGGTCCCGGATTCCCCGGACTTGTAGATGATCGCTGAGAGGTAGCCGACAACGTTCGATCTATCGCCGATGACATCACCCGAGTCACCGTATCCGGTTGTTGCCACCGAATTAGCGCCGAGCTTTTCGGCGGCTATCATAGCGGCTATTATGGGGCCGCCGCCGCAGGCCTCGGTTTTGCGCTTCGCCAAATCCTCAGCCAGGCCGCTATAATCGTAGTTTTCCAGCCTGTCTATGACTATGGAATCCAGCTTTTTGGCGGTCTGGGAATCGTGAAAATGCGAAAGATCAGTCGAGGCTACTATCAGGATATCATCATTACCCTTGATTGCATCCGCAATGGCGTTCCCTAATGCTTCGCAGGTTTCGTAATTCTGATCCCCCATCATGAGAGCCACTAAGGAGAAATCGCCGAGTGTGGTCTGTAAAAATGGCAGTTGCACTTCCAATGCATGCTCCGAGCGGCCGCCGGCGACTATATGTCCGGTATTGGAAAAACTTATCATATCGCTGGCCGAGGCTATCTTTTCTGTAAGCTCCCGGTCTATCCGAATCTCACCAAGTGGCGTTGAGTATGCTTTGCCGTCGAAAGCCGTAACCCCGCCGAAACGAGCCATGTGCGACGGCGATATGACTATCACCTTGGCGAATGATTCGCCCTCCAGTATCTTGTATCCCTTAGCCGCAATACCCCCGGAATAGATATACCCCGCATGGGGGGATACTATGGCCACCGGCCGTCCTGCTATTTCGGGTTTCGACGCCTCGTGGAATTGCTTAGCTATCATCTTGGCCAGTTCCGATGGCGAACCGGGATAAAAAGCTCCCGCCACCGCCGGAGGCCGGACATAGGCCGAATCTGAACCGCTCATATCATCACCTACTGCAATTTGCCACCGGAGCACAGCTGATATGCATAATGCTATGGCGGCTATTCTCATCATTGTTCGCTCCCTGATCGATATTAGTGTCGATAATCGGCAGTGTCAAGGATTAAAGACTTTTCAGCTGTTTTTATATCGGCTGAATGCCGGCGGTTTGCAACGGAAATTGGTTGACAAATAGCCAAAATAAAGTAGCTTGATAGTAGAACATATACAACATTATCTGTTTTGACCCCCGGTACCGGGAGGTTTATCGGTCTTTTGCAGATGATAAAAAAGCTGACATTCATAATCGCGGCAATGCTTTTCGCTTCCGCTCATGCCCAGTGGACCGAGCCGGTAAGGATTTCTCATGGGCTTGGATTATTGGGACCTCAGGCTGTAGCCGTTGGGGATACGCTACACGTTGTGGCCAGCGGGACGACAGACATCTATTATTTAAAATCGTCGGATAATGGGCAAACCTGGACAGATCCGACTATTCCGATACCCGATTCATTTTATGGCTCTCAAATGCCTTATATTTCTTATTCTAACGGCTATCTTCATCTAATTTGGAAAGCATATTTCGACGGGTCAAGAAACCAAATCTGTCATATGAAAAGCTCTGACGGCGGTGTTTCCTGGAGTCAACCTCGACGGTTATTCGATAACGAGAGTAGTTTTTTAAAATATCCACGTATTGCCATAAAAGGAGACTCACTATTTGCGAGTTGTGTCATTTCATCAAAACTATTGACCTTTGCGAGCTTCGATAACGGTGAAACCTGGGAGGATTCTGTTGAGGTAGAAAATGGCCCGGTATCTTTCGACCATCCTCCCTGTATCCTATACTCGCAAGGCAGGAATCACCTCGTTTATCAGGTCGATGAAAGTTTTGACACTCTGGGGATCGAGATATGCTACAGATACAGCGACGATTATGGACAAACCTGGTCGGATAGACAATATTTATCGACACCGGAACATCATAACCAGGGTAAGGACGCGCAAGGTCCGTCTGCCTACGCCGATTCGGCAGGGAATATAATGGCTTTGTGGTTTGACTATGAGTACGGGAGCGAGTGCGGGGTTACGGGTGATATTCTCGGAAGGATAAGCCGGGATAATGGTGAGACTTGGCTGCCCGTTACCAGACTTACGTACACGCAAACGGGATCGCGATCAACTTGTTTGGTATTAAACAATAGGCTCTATGCTATTTGGCAGGACGATTATTGGCTCGGTTGTATGGACCATAAACTAACTTATTCAGAATCTGTCGATTGGGGAGTTGGATGGAGTGATCCTGAGATAATCTCGGGACCTATGGAGCTGGATGAGTATGAGCCTTTTCTTCTATATAATGAAAGCCTCGGCGATATGATTCTTCATTGTGTCTACAGGAGAAAATTGCAGGAGGGTAACCGCGATTTGTATTACATCAGAAGCCAGGAATTCACCGAGATCAGAGGAGAAACCGGCACCCTATTACCTGAAAATCTAATTCTACGTACTTATCCCAATCCATTCAATTCAACTGTGACAATTGACTACAAAAACCAAGAGGGAGGTGATATTGAAATCGAGATATACAATCTACTCGGGCAGAGAATCAATTCGTTCACAACCGAGGGGGCAAAGGAGGGAAGAATAGTATGGGACGCCCGGAATGCCCTGGGAAATAGAGTCTCATCGGGGATCTATTTCGCCAGGGCAAGAGCCTCTCGGAATTCCAGCATCATAAAACTATTATATTTGAAGTAATAATAATCATGTTTGTAGGGGCGAGGTTACCTCGCCCCTACTGAATAGGCGGTCATAACGAGTTATGACACGCAGGTAAATGGAAACTCGATCTTATCGAAAACCATAATCCGGATTGGAACGATTTATACTACGAGTTGCTGTGATTCTGGATTCCCGATCGGGGTCGGGAATGACAATATTCTGGAATTGTCCGTGGCGCTAAAAGTAGGCCAAATCCCCCGGGATTTGACTAATTACCAATCAATATCCGGGGAATCCAGATCCGCTTTACCATGCTGTTATCACAATTACCGATTTACATCCGCTCATCAATCTGATATTTTCATAGGGTCATGAAAACCGCTGTGATCTTCAATCCCGTCGGCGGCCGGGGGCGTTCGCTGGATATTCTGCCGAAGGTCCTGGCCTGGGCCGAAAAGCAGAATGTTCCGTTCGAATTTTTCACGACTACCCGCCCCGGCGATGGCGTCAGGTTAGCTAAACTGTGCAAATACCGGCGGTTCGAACAGGTGGTGGTGGTCAGCGGCGATGGCACAATAAACGAGGTGGGCTCGGTTCTCAAAGGCACCGAAATCGTTATGGGAGTCATCCCCGGCGGCTCCGGAAACGACTTCTATAAGATGCTCGGCAACAACGACCATCCGGAGAATGGGTTCAAGACCGCCTTTTTCGGTGCTCCTCATGAAGTCGATGTCGGCCTGGTCAACGATCGCCCCTTCTTTAATACGGTGGGTATCGGTTTCGATGCCGACGTGGCGCAGCGGGCCAACCGTTCGACCGGCATGCCCGGTATGCTCGTATACCTGGCGGCTGTCTTCCAGTCATGGAGAAATCTAAAGCCTCTGGAGCTTGAAATAGAACTCGACAAGCACAAATTTACTGCGAAAGTTACACTTGTCTGTATCGGGAACGGGCGAAGCTCCGGCGGCGGATTTTACTTAACCCCGCAGGCGTATTTCGATGACGGTCTATTCGATATCTGCCTGATCGAGGCCATGCCCAGAAGCAAAATAGTCACCTACCTTCCCCGAACACTGAACGGATCGCATATCCGGCTGCCGGGAGTCAGAATGTACAGAAGCAGAAAAATAGTTATAAGCTCGTATCAGAAATTCCCGGTGCATATCGACGGTGAATCGCTGGCGGCGCCGATCGACCTGGCGGAGTTCACTATGGAATCAAGAAAATTGAAAGTGGCAGTCGCCGGACAAATTTGATGACTAAACCGATCCGGCAGATAACTCTTTCAGCTATGCTGATCTTGGCGATCGTCCCTCGAGGGTATTGCCAGGCGCCGGACTCGGTGAAGATACGAAAAGTAAATCCCACCGGTGCCCTCTTGAGATCGGCAGTCGTTCCCGGGTGGGGCCAATTATATAATAGAAAGTATATCAAGGCAGTCATTTTCGCAGGCGGCCAGGGCTGGCTGGCATACGGGATCTATGATGACTGGAAAGAGGCCAACCGCCACGAGAAGAATTTCAAAGGGGCCGCCGATGATCCTTTATACCAGGCGGCGGAGTTCGATAAATTCGAGCACGCTCGCGACAGCCGCAACCTGAAAATGTGGATTATGGCTGCGGCTATCTTTTATTCCATGTTCGACGCCTATGTCGATGCCCAACTATCCGATTTCGAGCAGACTGATAAATCATTCGAGGTCTATATTGGCCCGGGTGAAATGAACGATTTTGAAGTATCGTTAACGTTTCATATAAAATGAACATTTTAGGCATTTCAGGAAGCCCCACAGGCGGGTCATCAACAGATATACTGGTTAATACTATCCTCGAGGGCGCAACGGCCAATCATGTTAAAACGAGGTTTGTTCGTCTAAACGATAAAAATATCCTGCCGTGCCAGTCCTGCGGTAAAAGCCCCGAACCCGATTACTGTTTCTTCCACGACGATATGGACGAACTTTACGGCCTGATGGAGAAATCCGAAGCGATAATACTGGGTTCGCCGATCTATTTCGATTCGGTATCGGCTCAAACGAAGCTGTTTATTGATCGCACCAACTGCCTGCGACCGATCGATTTTTCGATTGAAGATAAGACCGTATTCAAAAAACCGCTGTTTGCAGGAAAGAAAGGCGGAATAGTAATCGTGGGCGGTGAGCAGGGAAGTTTCGATACCACCCTCCGAACCGCCAGGGGTTTTTTCCTCTGGGCCGGAATGGAAATCGTCTTCGAATTGAAATATATCGCCTCGGGCCTCCGCGCGGGCGGCGCCAGAAATGACGATGCTATTCTAAAAAAGGCACGTGAATGCGGAGAAAAGCTCCTGGCTGCGATTAAGAGCAAGAAGTGATGCTATGTTGATATCATAGTCCTTAATCGGACGACGAGCGTTTCTGAAGTTTTTCGATATACTCTCTGGTTTTCTTATAAGTCTTTTTTTGTCTTTTGGCGACCTCTTCGGAGACATTATATGACATCAACTCTTCAAATTCACGTTTCGCCAGCTCATTTTTCCCCATTCCGAACAGGCAAACACCCCTGCGATAACGGCAGAAGATGAGGTTATAGAAATTCTGCTCGCCTGCTTGTATAAGTGATTCGATCAACTCACCGTAGTATCTCTCCGTAAAGCTGAGATTTCCCATGCGCCAATAGGCGCCGCCCAGTATCCAGAGCGATGCACGGCCGCCGGATGTCTCCTCGTAAAGCTGTCGGCCAACCCTGATGGCTTCGGAAAACAGCTTCTTGTGAATAAGTGCCCAGGCAAGACCGAGCGCCGCGGGTTTTCTCGAAAATAGTGAGCTGTCAACAGCAAGTTTAAGCTCCTCCAATCCCTTTTCCCTGTTGTCCGGTAAAAAAGGGATATACTTGCCGAGCTTTGCGGAGGACCAGTAATGATAATTGCCCATCCCGGTATAAGCATCGTATAAAGTGGAGTCTATTTTCAAAGTTTTTGCGAACTTGCCCTTGGCCTTTAGCCCTTCGATGAACGATTTCAGCCAGCTTTTTTGCTGGCCATGCCAGGTGGCTTTATAGCCGTATGCCGAACCCAGAAAGAAGTATCCCCAGGGATCATCAGGGTTTTCCTTCGTCCAATCTTTCAGAGCATCTATGGATGAATCAACATGGCCCAGGAACGTCTCGCTCCGGCCATACTCTTCGGTGTCTAACATCTCGGCATGCAGAATACCGGCATAAAGCAGATTATAAATCGGTTGCCCCGGAATTGTATCGTTCAATTGATCACAACTGCCATAAGCGTGCTGGAAACGGTCGGTAAAAACATAGTCGACCGTTTCGGATAATATTACCAATTGTTCCCGGGACGGTCTTAACGTGGCCGACCAGCAGGAGGCCGTAAGCCACATCCATAAAGAAAGGATTCGTATCATTCCTGGGCTGCAAGCATTTTTTGCTGTACAGAACGCAGCAAAGGCCCGACTTTCTTAAGCGCCTCCTCGATATCTTTCCTGCCGGACAGGCTCTCCGCCATAAGGGAGGCTGTCAGAAGTTGATCAATGGCATTCCGGTAATTTCCCAGTTCAGATTGACATAACCCTATAAAATAGCGGCTTTCCATTTCACCGGCCGGGTCGTGATGGGGAGATCTTAAGTATACCGAGAGAATTGTCTCAAACGATTCCAGGGCTTCATTGAACCGGCCGAGTTTCATATAAGCCTGGCCCACCCAGAATAGCGAAAATGGATCCTGTGGATTGAATTGTCGAACCTCATTTTCCCAATGGTCCAGTACTTTATCGTATTTCCCATAGTCGAAATATATCCTCATTAAGGCGTATCGGCCCTCGTGCGATGAAAACTTTCCTCCCCGGATTGCTTTCCAGGTCTCCTCGATGCCTTGATTCCTCTTATCTGAGAAGAACGGTAACCACCACAGGATTTTGGTTTTGGCGCTTCGCCAATAATCATAGGTTCCAAATCCGAAATAGATATCCATATACGAACTGTCCGCTTCAAGTGCTTTTCCCAGAAGACTTCGGCCCTTTAGGCCATCCTTAAACGCGCCCCACCAGTCGCCATCAAACGATCTGAATATCCCTCTGTAACCGACAGCTCCGCCGTAATAGAACAGATCCTCCGCAGTGGCCTGCCCGCTTTTTTCCTTTTGCTCTCCTATTTCGATAGCCCTGTCCACATGTTCATTGAAATCATTTTTATATGAAAAATTCCTGTAATCCGAGGTCAGGTTGGAATAAGCTGCCGCCACGAAAAAATAGCCGCGGGGCGATGTTGGATCGGCCTTGACGACCTCTCCAAAAATGGCCAAAGCGGAGTCAAAATTCTCTGCATGGACTTGCATAATGGCAGCCCAGATCAGGCTATCGACAGGATCGTAGATGTAGCCGGGATTGTAACCCGGCTGGCAAAAAGTGGTTGGGCAAAAAAGTAAAATCATGGCGCAGGTTCGCACAATCATAAGCTTGAAATAAAGCCGCTGTTCAGCTTTTGTGCAAGCGATTTTAATTGAATCAAACAGTTAAATTCTATGGTGAAAATGACGAATAATATCATGACGGAGTTAATGAACATCCGTTTTAAAGATAAAGGGGAAGCAACTATGGCCAACATCCTTGTGGTTGACGATCAAAAAACATTGCGAAAAAACCTCGCCTTTTACCTTAAGAGCCAGGGACTTGACGTTGATACTGCGGGGTCGGGAGAAGAAGCCTTAGAGAAAATCAGAACCACTTCCTTCGATATTATAATCTCCGATTACAAGATGGGCAAAATGACCGGGCACGATTTAATGAAACATGTCAAGCGAATCTGCCCTTCATCGGCCTTCATTATGATAACCGCCTTCGGCAATATACCTCTGGCTGTCGAGGTGATTCGCGAGGGAGCGGCCGATTTTATACCGAAACCGTTCGAATACGTTTCAATCCTCCAGAGGATCGAAAGTCTTCTGGCGCATGTCGAATCGTTCGATGGCCCCGACGAGGAAGATCAGTGGCAGATGATCACGCATTCGCAAAAAATGAAGGATATACAGGATCTCGCTCTTAAGGCCGCAACTTCGGACATCACTGTCTTGATACAGGGCGAATACGGCGGAGGCAAACGGTTATTCGCCAAGGTTATTCACAGCATGAGCAGTAGATCACGCTGTGATTTCGTTACTGTGGAATGTTCCAACAGTTCGGAGACCGCTCTTGAACGTGAGATTTTCGGCACGGACGATCCCGGTGAGCCCGGCGCCATGCATTTAGCCAATGGCGGCACTCTATTTTTCAGAGATATCGATAAGCTCTATCCCAACCTCCAATTGAGGCTGCAGCGCTTTCTCAATGAGGGGACTTACCTTCCGGCAAATAGCTCCACTGCCAGAAAGTCGGATATCCGCATAATCGCCTCAGCGACAGATGGCCTCGATAAGCTGATCGATATCGGATCCTTCCGAAAGGATTTGTATTACCAGCTCAATATTATGCCGGTTTATATACCACCTCTGAGATCGAGGATTTCCGATCTGGAACCGCTCATCGATCATTTCATTGCGAAATACAATGCAAAGCTCAGTAAGAATATTTCTGGAATATCATCCGACGCCATGTCCTGGATGGAGAGTTACAATTGGCCGGGAAACG
Source organism: uncultured bacterium (assembly GCA_965541585.1). Lineage (GTDB taxonomy): Bacteria > Zixibacteria > MSB-5A5 > UBA10806 > UBA10806 > CBDVBL01. The sequence continues at coordinate 197,793 of CBEUCH010000004.1, forward strand.
TGCAGGAGCTTGAGAATATACTCTCCCGCGCCTGCGCCCTGGCGACCGGTGGAACTCTCGATGAATCGCTGATCTTTACATTGCCGCAGGATAGGCCTGCGGAAGATGAGCCGGCAGGTTATCTCAATATGACGCTCAAAGATAATCAAAAAACTCTAATCCTCAAGGCCCTCAAGCAGAACAATAATAACTACTCCAGAACTGCCACCCAGCTGGGAATATCCCGAACTACTCTCTGGAGGCGGATGAAGAAATTCAAGATCGAGGGGATTCAGGTAGAAAAATAGCGTCATAAATAATAGAGCAAGACTATGATCGGGGGAGCTTCATTGTGCTCCCCTTTTTTATATCTGCCCATCATCTTCGAGGGCACTTTCGACCATCGTCCGACACAGCCCGTTTTTCCGGATTGACAGCAGATTCGACACCAGCTAAAATTCCCATACATGTCATTCCGTCGCAAAATATTATTCGTCATTTTTGCAGTCGGTCTCCTGCCCGCTATGGGGATTCTGGCTTTCTCAGCCATCCTTCTGAATTCCACCGTGAACCGAGTTGGCGCATCCGGTCTTGAAAGCAGTTTTCGTTCCGTCACATCTCTAATCGACGAATCAGAGGCGGCTACGGCGTCAATACTGAGAACTGTTCTTGAGCAGAGAATCCCCTGGGATGATAAAGACAGGTTGAGAGCATGGATGGAGCGCAATCGGATCGATATAGCTTTCAGCACGGATGCCGGGGAGTCCATCTGGGCCGTCGCAGATACCATAAAGATCGATTCGTCGTCGATTCAGATTAAATTGCCGGAATCGCCCGGATCTAAACATCTGAAACTTGGAGAGAATCTATTTCTATCCTATTGCCTGGGGGACTCCTCCCGGCTTATCGGATGTGGTATCCTGATGCCGCCCGGCTATGAGAAGGGGGGCAGAATACTGGCCGACGCGGTATCGGCATCGGCCAGCCTCGGTCTTTATAAGAGTTTCTCCCTCAAATTGCTCGGCGTGATCACCGTTGCCGTTATCGTTTTTGCATTGCTGGCGGGGCTGGGAATTTCGACAATTCTGAGCAGCCACCTGGTGAGACCCCTTGAGAAGCTAATAGTCGGTGCGCGCAGGATAGGAGCCGGCGATCTCAATTACAGGGTCGAGCTTGCCGGCACGGATGAATTCTCCAGATTGGCAGAGTCTTTTAATTCAATGGCCCTGGAGATTAAAGAAAATCAGCAAAATCTGTTGGAGGCCGAGAGGCTGGCGGCCTGGCGCCAGGTGGCCCGGCGGATTGCGCATGAGATCCGCAATCCACTGACACCTATAACGGTCGAGCTTTATCGCCTTCAGGATATGCTGGTCAAAAAGGAGGCCCCTCCATCAGAGGAAAGCACAAAATCTATAACAGCCATTCGTGCTCAGATTCAAGAGTTGCAGGATCTTTCCGGTCAGTTTTCGACCTTCGCCAAGGAGCCGGAGTTACGGTTGGTCAGATGCAATATCAAAGATATTATCGATAACGCCGTCTCGCTGTACAGCCATGCTGAGAATGCGCGTATAAACATCACGATTCCAGATGACATCCCTCAATTGCAGCTCGATCCGCAGATGATGGCGCGGGTTTTCGGCAATCTGATAAAGAATTCTATGGAGGCATCGCCCGACGGTGTAGTGATCGATATTTCTGTTAAACAAAAAGGCGATAAGGTGGAGGTGATGATTCGCGACGATGGCCCCGGTTTCCCGACGGAGAAATTAGAGAAAATCGACCAGCCTTATATAACGACCAAAACAAGCGGAACGGGGCTGGGCCTCGCCATCGTGAAAAAAATCGTCGAAGAGCATGGAGGGGAAATCCGGTTCTACAATGACGGCGGGGCAGTGGCGGAGTTTACGTTACCGATTATCATGTAGGGGCTTATTGCCATAAGCCCTCGAGATTCGTTGAGAAAGGCATAGCCGAAAAAACAGGAAAATTCCTTGAGAATATATGCTTGAACCCACAAAATAACATCGAATAAAACCGGTTTAATGGAGGGAACAGATGAACTGGAAACAATTCGTTATCGCCGTAATTGTATGCTTTGTGGCGCTGGGTGTGATGGATTTTGTCATCAACGTGGTGATACTGGGGGATGCCTACGAACCGCTGATGGGCACAGTATTCCGAACCGAAGCTGATATGAATTCGAAGATGTGGGCTTTTTATCTGGGAGAATTCATTTTCGTCCTTTTGTTCGTCTGCGTTTACACCTACGGCGTTAAGGGCAAAGGAATTATGGAGGGGCTCCGTTACGGTCTGTATATCGGTTTGATGCTCTGGGTGATGTCGTCGCTGTCGATGTGGGCCATGTTTCCGGTATCGGCCTGGCTGGCATGGATGTGGGTGATTTTCGGCCTGATCGAGATGATTATATTAGGTCTGATCGTCGGCGCCATATATAAGACCGCGAAGGTATAGAGACTACATTTCATGTGGCGTCAGGCCATACGGCTCGTCCTACGGATCCCTACGGGCCGTATGGCCGTAGGATAGAGTGGCCCCACCTGGCGCCTTGCTTTTAACAAGGACCCCGCACGTAATAAATTAATCTCACTCTTGAAGCTTACTACGGATTTCCTTGGCTCTCGCTAAGTGCTCTTTTTCCTCTTCTTTTTTGCCCATCTCCTTATACAGCCCGGCCATATTTTCTAAAGTCGTTGCGATATTCGGGTGAATGGGACCGATAGATTTCTCCAATATCTCAAGGGCCCGCTTATAGCGAGGCTCGGCCTCCGCCTGTTTGCCCTGAGATCTATATAAACCGGCGAGATTGTTCAACGTGGTGGCAACATCAGGATGATCGGGGCCCAAGGCTTCTTTTCTTATCTCATGGGACCGCTTATATAAAGGCTCGGCATCAGCGTATCTGCCCTGAAATCTATATAAACTGGCCAGATTGTTCAGCATGCGGGCAACAGAAGGATGATCGAGGCCCAGGACTTTTTCTGTTATCTTAAGCGCCCGCTTGTATAAAGGCTCGGTCTCCCCGTATCTGCCCTGGGCTTCATATAAAAGAGCCAGATTGTTCAACGTGGAGGCAACTTCGGGATGATCCGGGCCCAGGCCTTTTTCCGTTATCTCAAGGGACCGCTTGTATAAAGGCTCGGCCTCTGAGTTTTTGCCCTGAAATCTATATAATTCGGCCAGATTGTTCAGAGTAGTGGCAACAGAAGGATGATCGAGGCCCAGGGCTTTTTCTTTTATCTCAAGTGCTTTCCCATAGAGAGGCTCGGCTTCTATATAACCGCCCTGAGAAGTATATAGATTGGCCAGATTGTCAAGCGTGGGGGCAACATCAGGATGATCGGGGCCCAGGGCTTTTTCTGTAATCTTAATGGACCGCTTGTATAAAGGCTCGGCCTCCGCGTATCTACCCTGAGATGTATATAAAAAAGCCAGATTGTTCAGCGTGGTGGCCACAGAAGGATCATCGGGGCCCAGGGCTTTTTCTGTAATCTTAATGGACCGCTTGTATAAAGGTTCGGCCTCCGCGTATCTGCCCTGAGATTCATATAAAGCGGCCAGATTGTTCAGCGTGGTGGCAACAGAAGGATGATCGGGGCCCAGGGCTTTTTCATTTATCTCAAGAGATCGCTTGTATAAAGGCTCGGCCTCCGCGTATCTGCCCTGAAATTGATATAAACCGGCAAGATTGTTCAGGGTGGTGGCAACAGAAAGATGATCGGGGCCTAACTTCCCCTGCAAATTTGCCTTAATATCCTCATATAAAGTCGTTAGTAATGGCCATTGCGCGCCGCGGTTGAATGCATCTGCAGCTTTTATAAACCATCCTAACAATTCATCCGGTGGCAGGCTCTGTGCGGCATGAAAAGAGGCTTCCCTGAAGGCGGTTTTGTGACTTTCGGAGATATCTTTGGGTTCAATATCGCCAACCTGAACCTTATAATGATTGAATAACCAGTTATTAGCTTTCGCAGATGACTCTTTTTCAACCGAATGTTCAATTAGGCTGTCGCGCATTAAATCGTGCATGACCCAGGTGCGGCTCTCCGGCCTCGCTTTTATAAACGAGAAGCGATGAAACTCCCTAATCTTGGGAAGAGGATAGCCTGTCCCAAAATGTTTGATAAGACCAACAAAAATTTCTTCATCCCAGAACTGCGCCGCGCAAAGAACGTTCAACGTCTGGATTTCGTTCTCGTTCATACTTCGGATGAAGAGGTCAAGAACATCCCTTGCCGTTTTTCCGAAATCGCCGGTAGCAGGCTCTTTTCCTTTAGTCTTTATTTCATCATAGGTATCAACAGAGAGGTCTAAATAGAACGGGACACCTTTGCTGCCTTCAATAATTACGTTACGGATATCCTCACTATCGATACCGCTCTCTTTGAGATATCTATTCGCATGCTTATCATCCAAGTCATCAACACAATGGGGTTCTATCCGGTTTTCCCAGACTTTATCCAGTTTCGGCCATTCCAATTCTTCGCGCCCGCCGATAACCCAGACTACTCGCGGCGTCTTCTCTATAAATTTTCGTATCCATTCATCTTTTGTGAAGCGTTCACCTTCCGTTCTGTCATTGCCCCATAGCTGTTCGTATGTATCTATAAATACTGCGGTCTTGTACCCGTATTCCTCGGTATAATTATTTAAATCCTCAGCGAGGAACATCGGTATGAGTTTTTCGATATCCTTAGCTTCCATGAGGGGCAGCTTATCCAACAGCGCATTTCCCCTTTTGGTAAACCAATCGCTTATATATTTATCTGCCTTATCTACCACCTTGATCAATTTTGGAATGAGTCCTATAACCGGTATATCACCGGAATCCTTTATGAGGTCTGCCAGAAGTCCGGTTTCGTCCCATAATGGGAAACTGCTCTGATTTAGAGGAATTTGCGGTTTGATTTTCTTCCAGTAGACGGCGTAGCCTATATCGAAGGTCGGGAAATCTATCTTGTATTTGCTCTTAAATTCCTGGCGGAGCCAGAAAAGCGCCGTTTCAATATCACGATAGCTGGCGACCTCAAAATCCAAGAGCGCCCATTTCGCGTCAGAATCGATCTTCTCCAATTCTTTTGCCAGCTCTATTCGCAGGGCCGTCTTACCTATTCCGCCCACGCCGTGATAAACCAATATCTTATGCTTATCCGGCTTTTTGGTTTTGACAGCGTTTTTGAATGCGGCTATCAGGTCTTTTCGCCCCACGAACGGGCGTTTTTTACGCAAAATTGTATCGGCCATCTGTAGTATCCGCGCTTTGGAATGATTTTTAGTAATATAACAATTTACGATATGGAGGGCAACATCTCTTTTATCAATAAACTGATGCTGAGTTACAAAGCGTTATCTGTCTTCAATAACAAAAGCCGGAGGCTTCGCAGTCTCCGGCTTTCGGTGTCGCGCAATGATGTCGGTGCAATAATTATGCGGCGCCGAGGGTCTTTTCTTTGGTAGTTCCGTCAGGTCGTGACCGAAGGTTGTGACCTGACGGTCAGGTCACGATCAAATGATCTACGACCTGACCGAACAGAACCTATCTTATTATGCGGCGCCCAGGGTCTTTTCTCCCGGTCCCCATTCCACTCCGCAAAGCTCGCCGGTCTGCAAAGCCTGCAGCGATCTCAATGTCTCGGAGACCGAGCGGCCGGTGCCGAGATCGGAAACCACCATCCAGCGCAGGATGCCATCGGGATCTATGATGAAACTGCCGCGAAGCGCCATGCCGTCATCAAGTAAAACATCATAATCCTCGGACACCTTCCTGGTGATATCCGAAAGCAGCGGATATGTTAGCTCGCCCAGCTCGCCTTTTATCCAGGCATCGTGCGAATAGATCGAATCAACCGAAGCGCCCAGAACCCTGGCGTTATGTTTTTCGAATTCCGCATTTCGTTTGGAGAACTCTTTGATCTCGGTGGGGCAGACAAACGTAAAATCGAGCGGGTAGAAAAACAGAACCACCCATTTGCCCTTGTAATCGGAAAGGCTGAAATCCTTGAATTCACCCTTGTATACACCCTGCATTTTGAAATCAGGGGCCTTCGATCCTACTCTCAAACTCATTTTTCCTCCTGTGTGTCATCTTGACACGATTTACATATTCCCATGAATACAACTGTTTTTGCCGTAATAACATGTTCAGAATCCGGTAAATCCGGTATTTGAACGCGTTCCAACTCCTCGAAATGAACATCTTCAACTTTTCGGCACGAAAGACAGATGAAATGGCTGTGCTGCTTGATATCGCCGTCATACCGGGCATGATCCGACAGCGGATTTACTTTTCTCGCGAAACCGATCCTGTTCAGGGCCTCAAGATTTCTGTAAACTGTTGCTAAAGAAAGGGTTGAAAATGACTCTTTGAGGCGACGATAAATCGTCTCCGGCGAGGGGTGCTCTTTGGAGCCCAGTAGAATTCGGTAAACCTCTATCCTCTGCTGCGTTAGAGGAATCCGATTCTTCCTGCAATAGGCTCTGAGAGCCTCAATTCTATCAGTAACTTCCATTGTCGTCATACAATACTTATCAAACGATAATTATTATCGGACGGTTCCCAAAATATATTCCTAATCAGGCTCTATCGGAAGCAGGTCAACCTCTTATTGTCGGCTGCCCTGCTTATAAAAAGGCGCCTTTACGATTTCCGCCCGTGCGATCTTTCCTCTGATATCGATCCCAATCTCGGTTCCGATCTTCGAATTCTCCATCGGGACATAACCGATCCCGATTCCCTTCTCCAGCATCGGAGAGAATGTCCCCGAGCTGACCTCGCCGACCTGTTTGCCGCCGACAACTATAGGATAATGCTGTCTGGGAAATCCTCTCTCCTTAAGCTCGAAAGCGATCAATTTCCTCTTAAGACCCTCGGCTTTAAGTTTCTCCAATGCACTCCTGCCGACAAAATCCCCGCTATCGAGTTTGACCGTCCAGCCAAGGCCCGCCTCAAACGGGTTGGTAGTCTCGTCAATATCGTTGCCGTACAGCGCGTATTTCATCTCCAGCCGCAGTGAATCTCTGGCGCCCAGCCCGACCGGTTCGCCATCGAATTCCTTTGAAGCGTCCATGGCTGTATTCCATATATGCTCTGCGTGCTGCGGAGAAAAATAAAGCTCAAAACCTTCCTCGCCGGTATAGCCGGTGCGAGAGAAGATTATCTCCGCGCCCGCTACTTTGGCAGTCGCCGACCAGTAGAAACGCATCGACGGCAAATCGTAATCGGTCATTTTAGCCATCACCTTCTCGGCATCGGGCCCCTGAATAGCCAAAAGGGCTGTCTCATCAGAGAGGTCCGCGAGCTCGACATCATCATGCTTCTTCAAAGACATCAGGTGAGCAAAATCCTTTTCTATGTTGGATGCGTTAACCACCAGCATATATCTGTCGCCCAGGTTGTAAATCAATAAATCATCGACGATGCCGCCGTCGGGATAACACATACAGCTATAGAGCACCTGCCCTATCTCGAGCGAATAAACATCGTTGGTGACCGCATGCTGTACGAACTGTCTGGCGCCATGCCCGGAGACCATGAACTCCCCCATGTGCGAGAGATCGAATATCCCGACAGATTCTCGAACCCGCTTATGCTCCTCCGTAATGGAGCGGTATTGCACCGGCATGTAGTAACCGGCGAACTCTACTATCCTGGCGCCCAGCTTTTGATGGATATCGTAAAAAGGTGTTTTTTTTATCATTGCATTCTCCCGTATCCTTCCAATTGGGCTTGAATATAACATTGTGTCAGTTGCAGGTCAAATCTCTCATAGGAGCATTTGGCCAGTCGGTTTGACTATTGACGGCCGATTTCACCTCTTTGTCGCATACGTATTGACTAATGAAACAGATTTTCCTAATATACTTTTCATGAAGCTTTGCACTCCCAAACAGATGCAGAATATCGATCGTCGTGCTATCGACGGTATGAAAATACCCGGCCTGGAGTTGATGGAAGTTGCCGGCAGCCGCGTCGTGGAGGCCATCACCGAGCAGTACGGCGATATCACCGGCCAGGTTATCACCATCGTCTGCGGCAAGGGTAACAATGGCGGCGACGGCCTGGTAGCAGCCCGATACCTTCACGAAAAAGGCGCCAAAATAGAAATCTTCCTAACGGGCCTTGCCGGTTCAGTTGAAGGCGACGCCAAAACCAATCTCAAGCGGGCTGAGAAGATAGGGCTTTATGTCAAGGAGATCGATGATCCGAATGACTTTGCAATAGATAACAGCTCAAATATTATAATCGATGCCATATTCGGCACCGGTTTTTCAGGCGATATCAAGGCTCCTTATGATGAGATAATCTCTAAAATCAATGATCATCCCGCATCGGTAGTGGCGATCGACGCTCCCAGCGGTCTCGATGGGGCAACCGGAGCGGTGGCCGAACCTTGCGTTCGTGCCGATATGACCGTTACGTTCGGCCTGCCGAAATTCGGCCAGGCGGTCTACCCCGGTAAGGAATATTGCGGCCTGCTTTTGGTGGCCGATATCGGATTCCCGGACGAGGCTATCGAACAGGAGGATATCGATCGGTATCTTCTAATGGAGGATGAAGCGACCGCCATGCTCCCCCGCCGCGCTCCCGATTCGCATAAAGGAGATTTCGGCAAGCTATTCGTTCTCGCCGGTTCCGAGGGATTTACAGGCGCTGGCGCCATGACCGCTGAGGCCGGCCTGCGATCCGGTACCGGCCTGGTAATCCTCGGCTGTCCATCCGGCCTGAACGATATCTTCGAGCAGAAACTAACGGAGGTCATGACCAGACCACTACCCCAGGTGCGCAAGAGGCGATGCCTGGCTCTGCGCGGCTTGGGCGAAGTTCGTGAGATGGTCAAGTGGGCCGATGCCGTGGCGGTGGGGCCGGGGATCGGCACATATCATGAGACCCGCGATCTGATTTTCCGGCTGATAGCAAAGCTGGATAAGCCGGCGGTATTCGACGCCGACGCCTTGAACATACTGGCTAAAAACATGGATTATCTGAAAGGCCATTCCGCTCCCCTGGTGATATCACCGCACCCCGGTGAGATGTCGCGCCTGACCGGAAAGACAATCGAGCAGATCGAAAAAAACAGGATCGATATTGCATTGGAGTTCGCCGAAGAATTCAACCTCGTCTGCATTCTAAAAGGCGCACCATCGGTGATTGCCGCGCCGTCGGGTCACGCCTGGATCAATCCCACCGGCAACGAGGGGATGGCCACCGCCGGTTCGGGTGATGTCCTGACCGGTCTCATCGGCGGTTTTCTGGCGCAGGGCCTGATGGATATCGACGCCGCCGTGCTTGGCTGTTATGTCCACGGCAAGGCGGGCGACCTGGCCTCTGAGAGCCTCGGCTCCCGCGGCATGATTGCGGGGGATATACTGCAGATGGTACCATTGGCGCTGCGGGAGCTGGAGGAGGGGTGATATCTTGTAGGTCAGGCCTGGGATTTGACTCATAGTAAAAGGAATTCAGTTTTGTAGGTCAGGCCGCCTGCGGCCTGACAAAAGAGGGCATTGAATGTCAGTTCCCGGGGGAACTGACCTACAAAATAGCGTATTTGCGAAAGGGGTCGGTAAAATGAGAATATCTAAATTAATCGCATTAATTTCCTTATTTATGATTACGTGCATTATTACATTGACCGCTCTTCCTCAAGAAAAAGAACATAATTCTATGTCATCAATTCAATTTGACGACAAGCCCTCAAATATGTTCCTTCCGAAAAACGGATGCGTTCCCGATAAGGCTACAGCTATTAAAATAGCCGAAGCTGTTTGGTTTCCTTTGTATAGAGAATCTATCTATAAGCAGAAACCTTTTAAAGTCGAGTTATTGAATGACAGCTTATGGGTAGTTGTTGGGACTCTTCAACCAAATATGCTTGGGGGTGTTGCCTATATTGAAATTTCAAAAAAAGATAGCAAAATATTTGGAATTAGGCACGGTAAATAATAAAAGAATTGTAGGTCAGGCCGCCTGCGGCCTGACAAAAGCATTGAATGTCAGTTCCCGGGGGAACTGACCTACTAAAGACGAGGATTTAGCATTTTTAAGCCAAGAATCAATTATGTCGATTCTACGAAGGTATAATTTCCCGGGCGCTATTTATTTTATCACCAATAATACTCACGATCGTCAACCCTTTTTGGTGGCAGAGGTTGATCTGTTTTGGCTTGCTATAGAGACCATGAAAAAGAGATCTCTATTCGATTTGATCGCCTGGGTCATCTTGCCTGATCATTTTCATATAATTATCGATCCTCTTGAGAATAATATTTCCGAATTAATGAAACGTATCAAGCTCTCATTCTCAATGAACTATAGAAAAAAGCAAAGTCTGAAAAATCTGAATGTCTGGCAAAAGCGTTTTTGGGATCATATCATTAGGAATCAAGACGATTTCAACAGACATATAGATTACATCCACTATAATCCAGTAAAGCACGGCCTTGCAAATAATCCGCTCGATTATAAACATTCATCCATAAGCAAATTCTCGGAATATTATCAAGAAGATTGGGGTGTAACAGAGAAAATCAAATTTAATGGTGATTATGGAGAATAAAAAATAGTTTTGTAGGTCAGGCGGCCTGCGGCCAGACAAAAGAGGGTATTGAATGTCAGTCCCCGGGGGAACTGACCTACTAAAGACTCTCCTCGTCATCGCGAGGAGTTCTACGGACGACGAAGCGATCTCATCTGTTGAATACATGAATCAGGAGCAACAATGAATACAATCAAAACCAGAATAGAACAGCTCGCTAAAAAGCACGGCTCCGCCATGATCCAACTGCGCCGGAAACTCCATCAAAATCCGGAGACCGCGCTGGAGGAATTCCAAACACAGAAAACCATCGCCGCCAAGCTCAAAGGGGCCGGATGCCGAGTCAATACAAAGATCTGGAAAACCGCGGTGGTCGGCCTGCTCGAGGGGAAGCATAAGGGGATGACCGTCGGTATCAGGTCGGATATGGATGCTCTCCCGGTAACCGAGAAAACCGGCTACTCATTCGCCAGCAGGAACAAGGGCAAGATGCACGCCTGCGGCCATGACGTGCATATGTCGCTCGTCTGGGGAGCAGCGAAGATCTTGAGCGAGCTTCGCCACGAGTTGCATGGAAATATCAAATTCATATATCAACCATCGGAGGAGATAACCCCCGGCGGGGCTAAATTCCTAATCCGAAAAGGTGTCTTGAAAAACCCGAAGGTCGATATGGTTTTCGGCCTGCATGTCGATACTACGCTGCCTGTCGGTAAAATCGGTTTCTATGACGGTGCTATGATGGCGGAGGCGGACGATTTCGATATCGAGATCATAGGAAAATCCGGTCACGCCGCCCGCCCACATGAAACGGTGGACCCCATCATGGTGGCCGCCAACGTGGTAACGGCGCTACAGAATATATCATCCCGGCAGGTCGACCCGCTAAACCCGGTGGTGGTGACCATCGGCTCCATCCACGGCGGGACCACATTCAATGTGATCCCCGAAAGCGTTGCTATAAAAGGAACTGCCCGTACTCTGGAAAAGAAGTTGACCCGCGATATTCCCGGGATGATCGAAAAGATCATAGCCGGTGTCTGCAAAACCTATGGCGCCCGATACAGATTTGACTACCGTAAGGGGTATCCGATTACCGTCAATGACAAACGGGTGAACGATATCTACCGCGCAGTGGCAAAGGAGCTTTACGGCAAGCGGTCTATCGTGGAATTGACAGAACCGGTCATGGGTGCCGAGGATTTTTCCTATTTTACACAGGCTGTACCGGCCGCCATGATGCGGTTGGGCGTGGGCAACCCGAAAATCGGCGCCGATAAACCGTGGCATAGCTCGGAGTTTAAGATCGACGAGAGGGCGATACCTATAGGAGCGGCGTTGCTGGCTATGGCGATATCGCGGATGTTATTGCAGGCTTGAGAATAGGTGAGATCAAGATTTCATTCCAAACGTGGCCAAACACACAGGTTTGTTCCAGCAAAGATATCGCCTAAACCCTCCCCCCATCGTAGCGGAACTCGCGCTTGACGGCGATGGCCACGTTGGAGAGGTGGTCGCCGATCTTTTCGAGGTTCATTATATAATCCAAAAAGATGATGCCGGTGCCGGGATCGGATCGCCCTTCGTTCATCCGCCTGAGATTGGATTCCCGGGCCTGCATATGAATATCGTTGACTCTCTTTTCAACCTCTAAGACTTCCGACGCTTTCTTATAATCAACATCCGGTAGTGATTCGATAATAAGCGAGAGCATTTCGCAGATGGCATCGTACATCTTTTTCAACTCCGCCTTACCCTCATCGGTGAACTTCACCCTCTCATCGAGTACCCGGTCCGTCAGTTCGCCCAGGTTTTCGGCATGATCGCCGACCTTTTCTATGTCGTTTATACTGTGCAGCCAGACCGGAAGCTCATCGGCCACCTCTCGCGCCAACCGTTCCTTGGACAGAGCAACCATGTATCTGGTAATCTCCCCCTGCAAATCATCGATGGCGTCCTCGATCTTGGGGACCTCGTCAAGTCGCTTGTTGTTCCTGTCGAAAAGGCCGTCCATAGGGATGATCACCGCCTCGCGAGCCATCTCCATCATCCGCAGAACCTCCCTGCGGGCCTGAACCAATGCCAACTGGGGCGTCTGCAAAAGCCGGCGGTCGAGATGATGAGGGGTGCCCTCGATCTGTAGTCCCTTACCTCTGGGAGTGGCGAAAATAACAGCTCTCTCTAAAAGCCCCGTAAACGGCAGCTGAATTAAAGTATTGGTTACGTTGAAAACCGTATGCGCCATTGCGATGTTGACCATGATGGTCAGCGGCGTAATCTCCCCGGGAACAATAAAATCAATCAGTTTCGGGTACAGGCCCAGCCATACGAAAGGTAGTATGTATATCACACCGATGACGTTGAAGGTCGTGTGAGCATTGGCAGTTCGCCGGGCATTGACGCTGGATTTCATGGAGGCCAGTTGAGCTGTAATTGTTGTTCCGATATTATCGCCCAGTATCAGCGGGATGGCCGATTGGAAATCTAAAAGACCCTGCAAAGCCATAACCTGTATGATAGCGATAGTCACGGATGAGCTTTGCAACAGAACGGTGGCAGCTGCCCCTACCAGTACCCCCAGAATCGGGTTTTGGCCGAAATTAACGAATATATCTTTTACCATCTGGCTATCTTTAAGCGGGCCGAAGCCATCCTTCAACACCGCTAAACCGAGAAAAATCAGGCCTAAACCCAGAAGCGCCCTTCCCCAGTTTCTTATCGACCGACGTTTCGCCAGGAATGTCATTCCAAAGCCAATTCCGATGGCAGGGTAAGCGTATTGCGATATTTTAAAGACAGCGAAGGCCGACACCAGCCAGGCGGTGAAGGTGGTGCCGATATTGGCGCCCATAACCACCCCGATAGCCTGTGTCAGAGTCAGAAGACCGGAGTTGACCAGGCCGACAGCCATTACCGTCATAGCCGATGAACTCTGAATCATGGCGGTGAACCCGGCGCCCACCATTACAGCTATAACTTTATTCTTGGTCAGCATGCCGAGAATTCGTTTCAGTCTCTCGCCGGAAATGCTCTTCAGACCCTCGGACATTAGCCTCATTCCATAGAGGAATAGACCCAGCCCGCCTATGGTCCCGAAAATGATTTCTCTGGTCATTTAGATATCTAAGATTTGATTACGGCTGGAATTTATCACCAATGCATCAAAACCGATACGATTCTAGCCCGGAAGGGCCTGCAATCACCGACATCCATAAATCGCCCCTATTATATGGGTGGATTCAGCAGATGTCAACACCTTCGGTCCCCTTCGTACGCGATTTTTGATAATGCCTGATAAGTTATTTTACTGCCACCGTTCACACTTTCTTTTCCGGATCCCTAACCTTCGTATGCCTTCAGAAAAACCGCTTGATAAAAGGGGAGAATAGGGGTATACTCCTATCCCCTTTAGAAGACGATGATATTCGAATAAGGAGTGGCAATGCCAGCAAGGAAGGCAAAAACGGCAACAAAGAAAAAGACTACAAAAGGTGCCAAGAAGGCTGCTTTTAGACCAAAGAAGGTCAAAAAGGCGGCCGTAACCAAAAAGAAAACAACAAAATCCGCAAAAAAACCTGCCAAAAAGGCAGTCATGGCCAAGAAGAAGGTAATCGCCAAGAAAAAAGTTCCATCCCCTAAAAAGAAGATCTTAAAGCCGGAGATAGCTCTTCCCGCCGGCAAGCTGATTTACTATTTTGGCGGTGGCAAAGCCGAGGGTGGCAGCCAAATGAAGGCTCTGCTGGGCGGCAAGGGCGCCGGGTTAGCTGAAATGACCAATAACAGGGTACCTGTTCCCCCCGGTTTTACTATAACTACGGAGACGTGCACTCTTTTCTATCAAAACGGTATGCAGCTCCCTCAAAAATTCGAGGAGGAGATGAGCAAGAATATCTCCAGGCTTGAAAAATCGACCGGCAAGGGCTTCGGGAATAAGAAAAATCCTCTCTTAGTATCAGTGCGATCCGGCGCAAAATTCTCCATGCCGGGAATGATGGACACGATATTGAATCTTGGCCTCAACGACGAGACGCTCGAGGGGTTGATTCGCAAAACCGAAAACGAGAGATTCTGTTTCGACTCCTACCGTCGCTTTATCCAGATGTTCGGTAGCGTTGTGCTGGGTATAGATAAATCCGAATTCGAGACAATACTCGAATTACGAAAAAAGAAACAGCGGGTAAAGCTCGACACGGAACTGGCTGTCAGCGATCTTAAATACATTATAAGGAAATTTAAAGAACTGATCAGAGAAAAAACAGGCGAGGATCTCCCTCAATCACCTAATGAGCAATTGATCCAGGCCCGCGATGCCGTCTTCAAATCCTGGAACAATCCTCGCGCCATAACTTACAGGCATTTGAACAACATACCGTCGGATTTGGGCACGGCCGTAAACATCCAGGCCATGGTTTTCGGTAATATGGGAGAAACATCAGCCACCGGCGTCGGCTTCACCAGAAATCCCTCAACCGGAAAGAAAGAGTTCTACGGTGAGTACCTGGCCAATGCCCAGGGCGAGGATGTTGTAGCAGGAGTAAGAACGCCGCGGCATATATCACACCTTTCCAAGGAGATGCCTAAAATTTACAAGCAGCTTAAGGATATCACACAGAAATTAGAGAAATATTATAAAGATGTCCAGGATTTCGAATTCACCATTCAGGAAGGGAAATTATATCTGCTTCAGACACGCACCGGCAAGCGAACTGCCGCCGCTGCCGTTAAGATAGCAGTCGATTTAGTCCGCGAGGGCCTCATCGACAAAAAGGAGGCCTTGATGCGTGTTGAGCCGGAGCAATTAGAGCAGCTTTTGCATCCTGCTATCGATCCCTCGGCCACAATCAACGTAATAGCCAAAGGCCTGGCCGCATCTCCGGGAGCCGCCAGCGGCATGGTGGTGTTCTCCGCCAATGATGCCGTTCGCTTCGCCGAGGCCGGTGAGGATGTGATTCTAATAAGACAGGAGACCAACCCCGATGATATCCATGGAATGAATGCCGCCAAAGGCATTCTAACATCGCGCGGCGGCATGACGTCTCACGCTGCCGTAGTGGCCAGGGGAATGGGTAAGTGCTGTATCGCGGGCGCCGAGGATATCAAGGTATATGAGGTGGACAGGAAAATGATTGTCGGTGGCAATGTCGTAAAGGAGGGAGATGCTATCACGTTGAATGGCAGCACCGGTCAGGTTATACTCGGCCAGGTCCCCACTATCGCGCCCCGGATGACCGGTGAGTTTGGCACGTTCATGAAATGGGCCGATGGATTCCGAACCCTGGGGATCCGTACTAACGCCGATACTCCCGCAGACGCCTCACAGGCCGTAGCTTTCGGCGCCGAGGGGATAGGGCTTTGTCGGACAGAGCATATGTTCTTCGCTCCCGACAGGATAGCCATCATGAAGGAAATGATACTCGCTCCCGACGAGATAGCACGCCGCGAAGCGCTCGATAAACTCCTGCCGTTCCAGAAAAAAGATTTCAAGGGGATATTCGAAGTCATGGATGGCAGGCCTGTTACTATTCGCACCATCGATCCCCCACTCCACGAGTTTCTGCCCGACAGAAACCTGGTCTTAGAAGAGATCGAGGATCTGAAAAAAAAGGGCGCCTGGGAGGATGAGATTAAGCAAAGAGAACAAATTCTCACCAGGATCGATGAGCTTAAGGAATTCAACCCGATGCTGGGCCATAGAGGATGCCGTCTTGGTATCACCTATCCCGAGATAACCGAGATGCAGGCCCGGGCTATTCTCTCCGCCGCCTGCGAGGTGGCCCGCGGCCGCAAGGCCAAAGCGCCGGTAGTCGAGATTATGATACCGCTCGTGGGCACTGTTGATGAATTGAGAAATCAGAAAGACGTGATAAACAGAGTGGCCGATGAGGTCATGAAAAAATATAAAGTCGAGATTCAATACCTCGTGGGAACCATGATCGAGGTGCCGCGTGGCGCCGTAACCGCCGACGAGATCGCCAAGGAGGCGGACTTCTTCAGCTTCGGAACGAACGATCTAACCCAAATGGCTTTCGGCTACTCGCGTGATGATGCCGCAAAGTTCCTGAAGGTCTATCTTGAAAAAGGAATACTGCAGAAGGATCCCTTTGTTACGCTTGACAGGGATGGTGTCGGCCAACTTATATCTCTTGCGATCGAGAAAGCGAAGAAGGTCCGCCCGGACTTGAAGATCGGGATCTGCGGAGAGCACGGAGGCGATCCGGAATCTATCAACTTCTTCCACGACGTCGGCATGGACTACGTATCGGCCTCGCCCTATCGTGTGCCCATTGCTCGATTGGCGGCAGCGAGGGCCGTTCTCGGTAAGAGTGAATACACGCAAGAGCAATAATGGTGGCTCTGCCCGCCACCAATGACCGTCCTTTCTTATTCGGAGGAAAGGTTTATGAAAAATTCTAAGTTAATACCGATAATAGCCGCCCTGATTATGTTGTTATCTCCGTATTTCTGCCCGAACGCTTTTGCCCAGAATACAATCGCCGCTGATGTCTTCGAGCCATACCTCAATCGTATCATCTGGGTGACCTGGCATTCCGGCAGCAAGTCATTCGAAACCGAAGGAACACTAAAAGAAATACTCGGCGATCACAATTGTATCAACTTGATTGTCAGGGCGAAATTCGCCGGTGAGCAGATCCGGTTTGAAGGCGACAGGATACTTTATATTGACCTTTCGGCAATAGACGCTTTCGAGATTAGAAAGCCAAAATAGCAGCCTGGCGATAAATATCCCGCTCTGAGATCCCTTCCGCAATATTGACATCTCAAAAATAAGGTTGACATTAACACGAGCTTTTGAGTATTTTTACTATTGTATAAAATAAGATGTTTTTGCGAAGCGAGCATCCTCTGGAAATCTCCGATTACCTGAGGGTAAACACGGCCCATTTTGTAAGTAAAATTAGAGAGGAGTATCATGGGAAAAAACTATGGCGATTTAGCGAAGCAGGCTGAAAAGGCTGTCAAGGGAATCAAGGATAGAGAGCTTCGAAAAGAGGCTTTCCGGATTCTCTTATTACAACTAATGGCCGGAGGCGGTGCTGCAGCCTCTACCGGCGCCCGGAAAAGAAGGACCACTAAGAAAAGGCGCCGTCCGGGACGTCCGCCGAAAAAGAAGAAGGCCATAAGGAAGGTCACCAGGAAAAAAGCCGTCAAGCGTCCGGGACGCCGCGGCGGGGGCGTGGTAACAACCGCCCTAAACAAATTGCTCGCCGGTGGATATTTCAGGGCCGCCCGCGATGCCGCCACCATCTTCAAAGAGCTCTCCAGACGACGTGTCAGGATCGAACCCTCTCAACTGCGTATGGAGTTGTTGCGCTTCACCCGCGCCCGCAAGCTCAGACGCAAAATAAAAATGAAAGGCCGCAAGGTAACATACCTTTACAGCAAGCGGTAACTAGAACCTGCAGGGGCGAATCTCTATTCTCATTCGGATATCCGATTCGCCCCTTTTATATTCACCGATCTCAATCGAAGGTATATTATTCGTTATCCACTTTTAGAAACTCTCTGATTTTCTTCTCAACCTGTCCGTATATCTTTTCGAAATAGGCCCGCTTCTCTTCTTCGAGACCCTCGAATGCTGCCGGGTCTTCGAAACTCCAGTGCAATACTTTGGTTTTTTTCGGCCAAACGGGGCAGGCCTCTTTTGCGTCGTCGCAGACGGTGACTACTATATCGAAATCCTCATGGAGGATCTCATCGAGCACTTTGGAGCGCAGGCCGATTGTATCATGGCCATGCTCCTTCAACGTTTGAAGCGTCAGCGGCTTGACAATCCCGGTCGGTACGGCCCCGGCGGAGAACGCCTGGTATTCACCTTTCCCGAGATGGTTCATCAATACCTCGGCCATAATCGACCGGGCGGAATTCCCGGTGCAGATAAACAGTATTCTCTTCATCGCCGGAGGAATATAGGAAATGTTACCATTTTATTCCAGATGAAATCAGGGTTTTATACGAAACCGGGACGTCTTCACGAACGGGGCTGGAGTGGATTTGGTCGAACCTATCTTAGATACAACATCTTCTTCGTAACCGAGGCACCATCGACGCTGAGTCGATATATGTATATCCCGCTTTTTACCGGTTCGGGTGCGCCGGATTGTATCGGCCATGCAAACCTGTGCGTTCCCGTGGAAAGATTGCCCGAATGCACTCTACTGACCAACCGGCCCAGCATATCATAGACTGTTATATCGACTGCCGATTCGCCTGCCAGGTTGAAGCTTATAAAGGTGCGCCCGTTGAACGGATTCGGATAGTTTATCAGCCTCAACTCCGTAGCCAGTGAAATCTCGACATCGGCAGTCCAGGTGGAACTGCGGATAAACCCGTATACGCGCGCTTCACCCGGCGTCTCATCACCCAGCATCTCAGGGACGTCCCACTGGTTACCACCGTTGAGTAATATCACCTGGCTTCCGACCACGCCGCCCATGCCTATTGTGACCGTGAGAGTGTTCCGGTAATTATCACGATCCATCCCGGCGTCCATATCCTTGATGGTAACTTCAACGTCGGATGGATCATCGTTATTTATGGCCAGGAAAACCATAAGCTTATCATACTTATACCTGTGGGATGTTCTTCCATCGGGGGCCGGATCGCCCGGCTTGAAATCACCAAATGATATCTCAAAACTGTAAAGCTCTCCAAGATCGGAATCGAGCCTGAAGAATATGCTGTCATCGGCTGTTAGCTCCGGCGCCCCGGTCACATCGATATCCGTAAATATCCTCTCGATCGGCCGGTTGTTGTAGAAATATATGAACATCCTGTCGACATCGATATCCAGAGTATCCTCAGGCGGTTCCTGCGAACCGAGCCAGAGGGAGGCGATACCTCCACCGTATGCCGAGACCCAGACCGAGCCGATAGAATCGAAGGATATATCCGAGTAGTAATCGCCCCAGATAAAATCACCGTCGGGAGGAATATAGCTGCGCCAGAGGCTGTCGGTCTGCAGGACCCATACGCCGTATCCCGTTCCCAGCCACAGCTCTCCATCGCCCGGGCGAACCTCGATAGTCGATACATAGCCATTGGCCATGGGCGAGTTGGATGAATTATACACCATCCAGAGGTCACCGCTCTTAATAGCCACTCCCAACCCCATTGTTCCGAAGTAGACGTCCCCGTTGTCAGGATTCACGTCCACCGAGAGGAGCTGATTCATTGGCAGGCCACTGTTGGCCATATTATAGGTAGTCCATTCCGTACCATCATAACTTGCCGCTCCGCCGTCGGCCGTCGCCATCCACAGGGTCACGGCATTACGATCCATATCTATCTCTCTGATATAATCGCTGGGGATATATGTACCGGGGGTAATATCAAAAACCCGCTGCTGGTTGTCAGCGTAGCTGAACTCGGTTCGGGAGGCATAGCGGTATCTTATCCAGCCTTCATCGTCGTATATTGTCAATCCCCCGCCATAGGTCGAAACGTATCTGACACCGGCGTGAATGACTATGTCGCTCACTATCTGATTGGCTTCCAGACCGTCGTTTTGCATAGTCCATGAGGAATCCGCTACATCAAGATGCGCAAGTCCGATACCGTAATTCAGATTACCGGAGGCTGCACCCACCCAGAGATTTCCGAGCGGATCTCTCTCTACATGACGAGTCGCATTTATAGGCACTCCCGTTTCCGATTCATCCCAGACGGTCCATACTAAATCCTGCTTCAGGACAAGCCCGCCCCCTGTAGTGCCGATGTACTGGTTGCCGGCATCGTCGAAATCGATAGAAGCCACCCAATCTGTTGGCAGTGGCGAATTCATCACGCTGTAAACCGTCCAGGTGGAGTCGGCGAGGGCATTTTGAATTGGCAAAACCCAAACACCAAGGATGACAAATACATTCGCTATTTTAGTTATTCGACTGGCCATACTTTTGTCCTATCAAACGAGAAAACGATGCAAAAACGTTGCCGCCTGAAACAGGTTTTTTTATCGTTGAGCGGGCCCTTTATGGAAATTGTAATCTGCTTCACTTCAATATGTTACCCGCACAACCCCGACTCGCTCTCGAGATAAGATTGTTTCTGCTTGATTATGAGTAACATCTGGTTGAAATGTTGCACAGCATTTTATCATGCTGTTCAACAGCTGAACAGAGGATAAACACCGGCTGAAAGTTCTGGCCGTTGTCCATGAGGTGGCTTGCCTCTCATGACGACAGGATCCACAATAAAAATATATGGCGAAGTCGGGGCAAGCTCTAAATCATATGACAGCTGTGTCGATTACTCAACTGGCGGCTTATTAGAGTTTCATTTTGAGACCTGGGAAGAGCTACTGACAGATTATGACCACGCATCAGAGAATTTACACCAGACTGCCGATATGGCTTCAAAATATGGCCTGCTCACTTGGAGGCTGGAGGTTACGCAGGCGAAGGTATAACGATATATTTGTCGACATTCATAAGCAATACATGCTTAGGGGATTAGATTCGGCATCTGCCGTAACGCGGTTTCGCGATTCCCGGATAATGGAATTCGTCATGCACGCCGGCAGGACAGTCCCATTCTATAAGGCTAAATTCGCCGAATTGAAGATCAATCCGGAGGATATTTCGGGCCTGGATGATCTGAAATGTCTGCCGATTCTCACCAAGGATGAGGTCCAGGAAAACCTGCCTTCTTTGAAGTCCGAGGCCATTTCCGAGAAAGAGACAATTATTATTCACACCAGTGGCACCACCGGGCGCGGGCTTGTATTCCCGACCACCGTCGAGGCGGAGCGTCGACAATGGGCGGTCTGGTGGCGATTCCGAAACCGGAACGGAATTAAATTCGGCACCCCATGTGGAGTTTTCGGCGGGAAGATTGTCGTCCCGATCAACCAGAGCCATCCACCCTTCTGGAGATACGACAGGCCGGGAAAACAGATCTTTTTCAGCGGTTACCATTTGAGAGGAGAAAACCTGCCGGCCTACATAGAGCAGATAAAATCCTCCGGCTTGGAGTGGCTTCATGGCTATCCGTCTCATCTGACGCTGGTGGCATCGTTCGTCATAGAGACCGGAATCAAGATGACGAATCGGGTCAAATACATCACAACGGGCGGAGAATCTCTGCTGGCGCATCAGAAGGACATTATCGAGAAGGCGTTCGGCGCCAGGGTGTTCCAGCATTACGGTATGGCCGAGGCCGTGGCCAATATCTCCGAATGTCCCCGGGGAAAGCTTCACGTCGACGAGGATTTCGCGGGAGTGGAGTTCGTTACGATCGAGAGAAACCGATATTCCATAGTTGGAACCAATTTCACGAATTTCGCCTTCCCGCTCTTGAGATATGATACCGGAGACATCGCATATATCTCCGACCAAGAAAAAAAGTGTGCCTGCGGCCGACCTGGCAGGGTAGTCGATTGGATCGACGGCAGAATGGAGGATTATATTGTTCTCCACGACGGCACCCGAATCGGGCGACTGGATCATATATTCAAAGGTATGACCGCTGTCAGGGAAGCGCAGTTATTTCAGGACCAGCCCGGAAAAGTTCAATTCAGAATCGTCAGAGCTCCGGAATACTCACCCGGCGACCAGGAGAGGCTGCTTCTTGCGGCCAGGGAGAGGATAGGCAAAAAGGCGGTCATCGATTTTGAATATGTGGACGAGCTGAAAAGAGGCGCAACCGACAAGCTCCGTTTCGTTATTACTAACCTGGCCGATGAGAAGATATCGGGCAACAGGAAAACAATCGTCCGGTAGCAAACAAACAGATTGAGAACATATTGGTATGATGCTTATGATGGGCTTGATCGGCCCCCCTATTTTGCAGGGGATACTATTTCACTTTTCAGACTGTTCGGGCCGGCACCCGTGATTCTGACTTTTATATAATCGCCGGCTTCCTCATTCGTTCTGCGAAAGATAGCCATCTTGTTGCCGTCGGTACGGCCATACCATTCGTTTTCGTTTCTTTTGCTCGGAGCCTCAACCAGGATCTCATGAATTTCGCCAATATGACGTTTATTCTGATCGAGGCTTATCTCTTTCTGCAGTTCATTGGCCAGTGTGATCCGGTATTTCTTCTCATCAGCCGGGATATCATTCCTCCATCTCCGCTTCGCAACCGTTCCCTGCCTTTCAGAGTAATTGAAAATATAGGCGGAATCGAAACTTACCTTCCTCATGATGGCAAGAGTCTCCTCGAACTCCTCCCGGGTCTCAGTAGGGAATCCCAGAATGATATCGGTGGTTAATGTGGCCTCCGGGATCATAGTCCTTATTCGATCGGCCAGTGCCGTAAATTCGCCGGCCTTGTATTTCCTGCGCATCATCTCGAGAATCCTGTCGGAACCCGCCTGCAGGGGAAGATGAATGTGCTTACAGACCAGCGGATTATCCCGGATCACAGCCAGCAAATCATCCGGGAAATCCCGGGGATGCGGTGATGTGAACCTGATTCTTCTGATGCCGGGAACCTCGGCCACCGCCTCTACGAGATCGGCAAACGAATGGCCATCGTGATCGTAGGAGTTAACGTTCTGCCCCAGCAAGGTTACCTGCGTGTAGCCGGTCGATACCAGCCTATGGGTTTCATCCACGACGCTCTCCAACGGTCTGCTTCTCTCCCGCCCTCGAGTATAAGGGACCACGCAAAAAGTGCAGAAATTGTCGCATCCGCGCATAACCGCAATCCAGGCATTGACTCCCTCTCTCCGCTCCGGATAGATATCATCATACGTCTCGAATTCCGAGAGATCGATTGCCGCTGCATTGCCGTTGCCATCCCTGGCCTCGTCGATCAGGCGAGGCAGTTGCCGGTAACTATCCGGCCCGGCTACCAGATCGACATAGACGGAATTTTCCAAAAGATCCATCTTCAGATTCTGTGCCATACATCCCAGGACCCCGACAATAAATGGCTTATCGACCCTCAGACTCTGTAATCGCTGGAGCCGCGCATGAACCCGATTGTGGGCATGCTCCCGAACAGAGCAGGTATTTAGCAAGACCACATCAGCGATTTCCGGTTTTTCCACTTCGCTATAGCCGCTTTTCTTCAGGATCGATCTCACCAGCTCCGAGTCATACTCGTTCATCTGGCAACCGTAGGTCTCGATATAGAATCCCGGATCTCTCATCATACTTTCACCGGCAGTCAGACCGGTCTCTTCATTTCGGGGATGTTCAAATCTACATTTTTCAAAAACTCAGCCTTACCATATCAGCTAATATCGGCCTTGATTTTTCATGGTCAAGCGTAATCTGGGAGCAGATCGGGGCCGGAGTAGCTATTCTTATGGAAGATGGATGACGACCGGGGCTTTCAATCCCTCGGTCTCTCGGAATGCTCTAACGTCTCCTGGCAGTTACGAAGTTTTTTTCGAATACCTCTTTGGGCACCGATGGCCCGCCCGCCGAACAATAATAATCAAATACCCTGATCAGGTTTCTGGCAATTCCCCCGGCATCTATGACCTCGATCTGGCTTCTTTGAAGAGCATACGCCAACTTACCATCCCTGAACAGGGCAACGGATGGCGAGGACGGCGGCGTATCGGGCATATATTCGCGGGCCCTCTGAGTTGCCTCGCGGTCGACTCCTGCAAAAACAGTGATAAGATGATCGGGGATCCGTTTGTGCTGAAGAGCCAGTGCGATACCGGGACGGGCATGACCCGCGGCGCAACCGCATACCGAGTTAATCACCATCAATGTGGTTCCCTTATTTCTCAATGCTTCCTCGACCTCGTCTGCGGTTTTAACCGGACGAATGCCTATATTTTGAAGTTCTTCCCACATGGGGCGAACGGTTTTCGGATCGTATAGAGCCTGCATCAGTTATCTCCTTTCAGGGCTGCTGTCTCTCGCAACTTTTTTTACTCTCTCAATGGAACGGCGTTGAGATCAAAAGAAGCCGTTCCCGGATTTGTCAACTTAACGATTGAATTCTCGGGCAGGTTCCCAACTTATTAAAAGATTACAGCTTAACATCGGCATCCGGGTCTCAATTCGCATACACCACGTTACAGCATATTGGTAATTGTTAATGAGTTTAATGTCTGATTCTCTAAGGGTTGCAGATGCACCCCGGCTAGGGACGAGCGTTACGGAGGAGCACAGGCTTCTATTTGATCCGTGATCAATCCAATATTGATTTCAGCATCAATTATCGTGTCGTCCCCATCGTAGCCTATACCTGCGATGGTGCAGGTATCGCCAATTCCTGCTGAACCCTTGCCCGTGAACGACACCAGCGTGGCCCGGATAGCGAAAATATGTTTTAGGTTAAGGAATTTCTCAATCCGGTCGTCATCGGCGTGAGGCCGGTGTAAAGTAAATATGTCGAGGTGCAAGAGGTCGTCAATGCTCAGCCCCTTCAGCCTGTCCAGGAGACGTGACTCTCCTCCGATCGCATCTCCGCAGGTTTTTTTGAATAGCCTGTATGATATGAGCCGCTCGTTTCGATCCAGGACGATCCGGATCTGTTCTGTAATATCGTCGCAGGGCATTTATCCTATCCTCATCCGCGGCTGTGGGCCTCATCGGCAACCGTCAGTGACAATTAATGTAGCACCCCAATCTCCGGATGCAAGGTACGGCTCCCGGATAATTATGATGGAGTCGCCGAGGCAATGCAAGCCAAATCAACACCGCCTCATTTGAATAAAAAAGGGCCGACTATTTGGTCGGCCCGATAAAATCAAGGATCGGTCGGATCATTCGTTGAACGACCCATCATGGAACTTAATGACCTCTCTCAGCCTTTCGGCTACGAATGTCGAGTGGTCGGGGTTGAAAATATCTTCGAACCCGGAGTATATCTCGAACTGATCTATGGCGGCTCCGGCGGCGTCAGCGAATGCCTGCGCCTGGTAATGTAAAAGCAAATCGTCCTCCTCGCCGCAGTCGATATAGAGGTCGGTATTGTCATAAACAGCACCATAACCGGCGGAGAATAACGTTGTGATATCGTGAGCCATCCAGAACGCCCAGAGAGAATCCACCAGATCCCCGTTAATATCAAACGGCAGGTCCACATGCCCCGCAAATCCGGGGACGGTGAAAGCATGAGCGTAAGTTGTATCGGGATCGGCAGGATCATGCGGGCTGAACGCTGCTCCCATGGCAAACATCATGTTTGTGAGATCCTTGCCGGCACCCGGCACCACCGAATAGAACGATGATGTATCTCCCGCAATGAAACCGTTCTCCGCAAGCATGGCCGGCATAAGCGTCAGCAGTCCAAGTGCGAAGGGATTTGTTTGATCCGGATAGGCACCCATGAAGGCAAGAGGACCCGACATAGAGGCTACCGATCCAAACAGGTCGTTTCTCAGCATGCCGATCTTTACTGCGCCATAGCCTCCCATGGAGTGACCGGCAATCCCCCTGCTCTGTCTGTCTGCTATAGTATGGAAAGTAGAATCTATCAAGGGGACCACCTCATTGGTGATGTAATCCTGAAACAGCCCTGCAAACGATTGTGAACTATCCGGAATATAGGAATTCGTGTAGAAGCTTCCTCCCAACTTGTTGGAAGCATCGGGTGTTACCACGATCATGGGTTCGATCTGTCCATGGTTCACGAGTTCATCCATGGTTGCCGCCAAACCGAATACCCCCTTGAAAATGGTATGATCTCCGCCATATCCATGCAGCAGATACAAAACCGGATAATCGATAAAGGTAGTATCCGGCGGGACGATTACAATCGAATCGGGATCATTGGGATTACCATAGATGGTCGTATCACCCGGCGCAATGGATTCATATCGGGGGTATCCTGGCGGAGTATAGACCAGTACGTCGCGCCCCGGGTTGCTGAGCAGGATATCACCGGATATAGCCTCGGAATCGAATGCCAGCGACCAGTATAGACCGCGGGGTACGTCGGTGGAATCAAGGGGATTATCCCTTTTCGAACAATGAATCAGAGCCGGCAGAAGCGTCGCAATCAGCAATAATATCGTCAATTTTTTCATCGCATTCCTCCCCTCTAAAACCTATAAGTAAGTGAGACGTGAGAGGCAAAAAGCGTACTCTCAAACAGACCCGGATAATTATCAAAGGTCCCGTCATCGTTGACATCGTTCAGGGTTGTAATGTCTCTATCGGCGAAGCTGATATATTCGAAATTATAAGACAGCTCTAAATCGCTGAAGCTTATAGCAGCTCCGATATTGAACGAACTCTTATCGCCGAGATCGGGGATCAGGGGAGAAAACGTCTCGTCCGGGATCGGACTGGGATCCAGATAATAGCCGAACATCAAAGCCAAAGGGTCTGCCAGCCGGTATTCGCCTCCGACGGAAAATCGCACCGTATTGTCCCAGTTCATCATTAAGGGAGTATCTTCGGCCGGCTGACCCGATGGATCCGAGCCATCCATTTCGATCAAGATCGAATCCAGAGAAGACCATTGAGTATAGACGACTTCGCCCGTTAAGGTTAGCTTCTCCGTCGGCTTAACCGCCAGGCCGAAGCCTATATCCGCCGGCGTCTTAATTTCTGCCTTGCCGTCGGGAGTGGCCGTGTGATTTTCAGTTGCGAAAAGGAAGAGTATCTGTTGCCTTTCAGCCTCAGTGATAGCGCGGCTTAGAAGCGAATTTTTCAGATCCTCGTTATCAAAAGTATACAGCTCCTGAGTGGCTGTTCCCTCCACCTTCAACGTGGTGCCGGTCTTGCCCGAAATTCCGAACTGTAATTTATCAGATATCTTGTAAAGCAGTCCGAAATTTGCGCCGAAACCCCAACCGTCACCTTCAAGTTCGGTGTCGATCAATAGATACTCATGAGGAATCGGGATGCCGGATGGTTTCAAAAAGGTTTTCTGAAACGTTACACTTGCCCTTTGTATAGACAATCCCGCTCCCAGGCTGAGCTTATCATCCATGAAGGCTCTGGCGATGGTGGGATGAAAGTCTATCACCGTCAGCAAGGCCTTATGGTCATACCAGGGATATGGATTCCTGATATCCATAGCGGGCGTCGGATTGAAAAGATCCCATTCACTGGCGAGGCCCACGGGAACGAATATCGCGAGACCTACAGTGTACTCGTCGAATCCCTCAAATTTAATAAAGCCGGATACATCGGGAATAAAAGTCGTTTCGTCGTTAGGATACCGTGTAAGGCCATTCCTGTATCCGACCTCGAGTCCCCCATAAGTGATCTGTGGCGTATACTGGATCCTCGGGGATATAGCCACCAGCATGGAGTTGAATTCGGATTTCTCGAGTTGTGTGAGTCCCGCCGGATTCCAGTATGCGGCGCTCCAGTCATCGGCCAGACCCCTGAATGCCCCACCCATTCCTATGGCTCTGGAACCGACCCCGGAAAGAGCGTAACCGCCAGCGATTGCTCTCTCCCCGGAAAGGGTCGTCACAGCAAGGACTACAGTTAAGATTAACTTTGCGGAAGAACCGAATCTTGCCCTGGCCAGCATGGATACGGCTCTTGCGATTCTCCTAGCCATCTGCGTCTCCTGACATTATGTTTTCGCCTCCTATTATCGATCTCCTTCTCATCCTTCTTTCCCTTTCCTCTTTCCCGGAATGCTATAATAAATCATTTTCGATCCATCTCGGCCAGATATTTTTTGGCCTCGCTTTTGTATTTTTCGTCAAGGGGACGCTGCGATGGCAATTCGAGGGCCCTTTCAAATTCTATTCTGGCAGCGTCTTTATCCTTGAGCCTGAGGTAGGTTATCCCCATCTCAAGGTGATGGTTAACATACTCCGGGTTTAGCTCCACCGCCCTTTTCATGAATGCTAAAGCATCCTTTTTATTGGCTGCACCGAGCCCCATGGGAATGCGCAATATCTTAGTTTTCTTCCCCACCTCGCGATGCCATCGTCCGAGTATATGCCAGGCGCCATCGTGAAGCGAATCAAGCTCTAAAGCCCGTTCTGCCTCTTTTCTTACCTGTTTAGCCAGACTCGCCGATTTGAATATTCCCTTGAACAGGGCGATCTTACCCTGGGCTCGGGCCAGTTGGAAGTGAGCGTCCGCGTCGGCCCCATTCAATTCCAATGCCCGCATTTCAACGTCTCTCGCTTCCTCATAGATCGCCAACTGAGAATCCTTCGGCGTTGTCTCCCCCAATAGGTTAAGACTTCGTCCCAGTTTCCAGAACGATTCGAATCTATTGCTGTCAAGCGAGCAGGCTTGGCGGTAATATGACATTGATCTCCCGTAATCGTTTAAGTTGTAGAGACTATCGCCCAGCGCAAGATCTCCTTCCGGCGACTGCGCCCCGGCAGATTTCCCCGCCATCAGGACAAATGGAATTAACAAGCAGATTAGCCTAAACAATAGTATTTCCTCTCGATCCGCATTTTCAATAGTGCCACGCTAAAACCGGGCCTCCCTGGTGCAAATCGACGGCCAAGTTACAACAATCGTCCGCCTGTGTCAATAGCCGTGTGCACGTTTAAAGGCCTCCGGTCTACGCATTCACCTGCGGATCATCATTAGAGGTTTCTCCATTCTTTAGATCATTCGCATAACTCACGTCCTTATATTTTGATTTTGGATTTTTCCCTCTGTAAGGGGCATCAATTTTTGCAGTTACAACTTTAGATAATTATCGCCAGTTTTATTCTTGACTTTTCACCTGCGTCAGGACTTTTTAGTAGTCGCTGTTTGAAAGTTAACGGGTGCGGATATCCGCAGTTCGATGTCCTCCACCGAAACGATAAATAGAATCACGACATTATTGTAATGCCCGCCACGATGCGGAGTCAAAGAAGGGTAAACGGCGTAAGACTGCCCTGAAAACTGATCGTTATGACAACGAAACAATATGGAAATTGAAGCCGCCTGCTCCCCGGAGAATGTCTGGGGAGAAGTCTTAGGTATTATAAAATCCGAAATCCCATTACAGAGCTTCAACACCTGGTTTAAGTCGACATCCGGAACCTCCTTAGACAATGACACCTTGGAGGTCTCGGTCCCGAACAAATTCGCCTCCAATTGGATCGAGGAAAAATTCAGCAGCGTTGTCGCCGGGGCTGTGGAAGCCCACCTTGGGTCAACCAGACGAGTAAGGTTTGTTGTAGGCTCCATTGATGAAGCTCCGGGAGACAACGGTAGCATGAGACCCGTTCAGAAGGCACCCCCTTCGAAACCGGCTTCCCCCAAAACTCATCTCAATCCTCGATATGTTTTCGACAGCTTCGTGGTCGGCGACTCAAACAGGTTCGCTCAGGCTGCCGCCATGGCTGTGGCGGAGGCCCCCTTGCAGACTAAGTATAATCCCCTATACATATACGGCGGCGTCGGGCTCGGGAAGACTCATCTCCTGCAGGCCATCGGGAACCTCGCCGCGGAAAAATACTCAACCCTCAAGGTGCTATATGTAACCTCCGAAAAGTTCACCAACGATTTTATCGAGGCCATAGCACGCTCCAGAACATCTGAATTCGCAAGATTCTACAGGGGAGTCGATCTCTTACTGCTTGACGATATTCAGTTTTTATCCGGCAAAGAAGCTACACAGGAGCAATTCTTCCATACTTTCAACGCTTTATACCAGGCGGGCAAGCATATAGTGCTGTCCTCCGATCGCACTCCACGAGAGATCAAGGGCCTCGAGGAGCGGCTCCTTTCCCGTTTCCAATGCGGCCTGGTAACTGATATCCAGCCACCCGATCTGGAAACCAGGATTGCAATCTTAGCCCAGATGGTGGAGTCGGAAAAATTATCTATTCCCTACGACGTGGTAACTTACATTGCCGACAACGTCACCAAGAATATCAGGGAACTGGAGGGGTCCGTAATCAGGCTTTCCGCTTATCGCTCGCTAACGCGCACGGAAATCGATACCAGCCTGGCCTACGAGGTGCTGAAAAACGTATTTACCAACGACCGTACAATAACCGCTGATCTGATTACGAACGCTGTCTGTGATCACTTTAAACTGCTGCCGGAAGAGTTAAGATCCAGGAAAAAAACTGCCCATCTTGTGAGAGCAAGACAGATGGCTATGTATTTGTGTCGTAAGTATATATCCACCTCTCTAAAAGCTATCGGCGAGAAATTTGGCGGGCGCGATCACTCAACCGTTATTCACGCCCTGACCAGCGTAGAAGAGGGTATGAAGATCGACTTGAGTATCAAGTCGGATGTCGATAGAATCGAGGGGTTACTTAAGTCTTATTAGCAATACTCCTCCCAGGCCGATGACTATAAGCTTATATAAGGTAGAGGGATTGTAATCGCCTTTGCAGTATTTTCCGCATTTGCTGTTCTAAGTCGATGCCGGGCGATTCCCATTCGGTTCAAAACATGTTAAATACACTGTCATGTTTGTTGGCAATTTCTTGATTAATCAGCCGTTATCAAGGCATTGCCGGTGCTTGTTTTCAGGGTTCTTATTTTTGTTGACACAATTATCAGGTGATAATATTATTCCACGTGCCATGGAACAGCAGAGGCTGCTAGAGGGCTGTAGGTTAAGGGGTAAGATTGGAGGTTTGTCAACATTTCAACGCCCTTTAATATGAGTAATATACTTAAATTAGATAATAAGAAGCCACCAGACGGCGAAAGAGAGCAAGAGAAAGGCGCCCGGTATCCAGACCAAAATACCCGGTATGCGGTGGTGATCTTTTAGAGGAGAGTGTGATGAAATTCAAAACCGATAGGGCAAATCTTCACCAGGCGGCTTCGAAACTTCTCAGTATTGTTCCGCCGAAAACCACCCTGCCTATACTTTCGAATATTCTGTTTGACCTGGATAAGGATAAACTGTCCCTCAAAGTAACCGATCTGGATGTTTCCATGACAGCAACCATTGCTGTTGAATCTCAGAAATCGGGGTCTATCGCCGTGCCGGCAAAGGTTTTCTCCGAAATAGTCCGGGAACTACCGGATTTTGAGCTCGAGGTCTCCAGTTTTGAAAATAGGATGGAAATAAAATGCGGCTCCGGCGTTTATAAAATGTCGGGCTTTCCGCCGGATGATTTCCCTAAACTCCCGGATATCCACATAGCACGGCAGATAAAGATGAATGGAGCTGTGCTGGCGAGCATGATAAAAAAAGTCCTCTTCGCGGTATCTCGCGATGAGACAAGGCCTGCTCTTAACGGCGTTTTCTGGCACGAATCGGAGGACGGCTTAAATCTCGTGGCCACCGATGGTCATCGATTATCCAAGGTCGTCCGCTCCGATCTTAAAATCGGGGGCTACTCGAAGGATATCATTGTGCCGCCGAAAGTACTCGATAATTTAGTGAAGCTGATGGGCGACGAACCCGGCGAAACGGGAGTCATTATCGACGAGAGCTCCATTGTCTTCGTTCTGGAAAATGAAATTCTCACATCAAGGCTTCTTGAGGGACCATATCCGAATTACGATCAGGTGATACCGCGAGATAACAACAAGATTCTGACGGTGGATAGGGAGATTCTAAGTGCGGCGGTCAGGCGGGTGGCGATTTTATCGAACTCCCTCACCCACCAGGTTAAGTTCTCCCTGAAGACCGATGAGCTGGAGCTTCTGGCAACGAATTTCGATTTCGGCGGCGAGGCCAGGGAAAAAATGTCTGTCGGCTATAAATTCGAGGATATGGAGATTGGCTATAATGCCAATTATGTCATGGAGATTCTTAAGCACGTGGGCGGCGAGGAGGCCCTGTTCGAATTAAATACGCCGACCACGGCGGCTATCGTTAAGTCGGCCAAAAAAGAGGAGAACGAAGAGTACTTCTTCCTGGTAATGCCCCTGAGGTTGCTTGATTGATATCCCCGGTCCGGTCGACAAGTAAAGCATCAGGATTTTCTAAAGAGATTACAGCAATATAAAATCTTCCATCTCAGTTCACGCTTGCTGGCAATTGCCGACGTGAACCGCTTTTGGACTTGCTTTCGGGTACGGGTCGGGTATTTTGAGCGCGTGTGGCCATGGGGCGGGCAGTTTGAGGTAAGGATATTGGCCTCCTTGATATTTTCACGGGTGAGGTGAGCGGAAGGTAGGTTTATCGGATGTTCCTGGCTATCGATATCGGCAACACCACCACTATGATCGGCTTTTTCGAAGGTAACGAGCTTGAGGGATCATTCAGGGTAGCGTCCTCCCATGCGGTTACGGTCGATGAAAGCGGTATACGGATCCACCAGCTGTTGCAGTTCCATGCCGGTAAGGGTAAGTCTGTGACGAAAGTCGGCCTCTGTTCTGTGGTGCCGACTCTGACTCAGATATATCTATCCATGAGCAAGAAATACTTCAGTATGGAGCCGATGGTTCTTACTCACAGGACCGATCTCGGTTTTAAGATTCTCTACGATGATCCCCGTCAGGTGGGCACAGATCGGCTGGCCAACGCCGCCGCCGTGAGAGCTATTTACGGTTATCCGGCCATAATAGTGGACCTGGGGACCGCCACCACCTACGATATCATCGATTCTGATGGCAACTACGCCGGCGGGTTGATTGCACCGGGCGTATGGACATCGGCCGCCAACCTGTTCAAAAGGGCCTCGCGGCTGTTTCCGGTAAAGCTTGAAAAGCCGAATAAATTCATTGGCACTGATACGGCCGATTCGATAAAATCCGGCATATACCATGGTTTCATCGGGCAGATGGAGTATATTGTGAACCGGATTAAAAAGGAACTGGGTTTTACCGAGTGCCGCGTTATAGCTACGGGAGGCTATTCCGATATATTTTTGGAGGGGACCCAATCCATAGAGACGGTCGATACGGCGCTAACCCTGAAGGGGCTGCAGATAGTTTTCGATAATTGTCCTTAAAGATTTGAGAATTCTCTTGCCGCAAAGCGGCTGCGGCCTTAGTTTGGGAGAGGAGGGACCTCCGTCAACGGCGTCAGGAGGGTTTTGACAAATGAAAGTTGGCCAATACAAAATAGATAGAAGCTCCTGGGACGAGATAAATATCGACGGCTGGTTTAGAGCTCTCATCCCCCCTAATTGGGAGGTGGAGGATGACGAGGAGGTCATCGTATTCGATCCCGCCGGTTTCGGCGAGATGAGCATCAACCTGTTTACTAACGTTGGCCCGAATAGCAAAAAGCAGAAAGCATCGAGCATGATAGCCGACTGGGCCGAGGAACTCAGCTTGCTGGACGGTTACGAGGTCTCCATATTCAAACGTACTCGCAGCCTGTTGATAACGTCGACCGAGTTCGTTTCCAGTGAGCCGGAGGGAGATATTGTTTACTGGAGAATATTTCCCGTTATCGGTCGGAAAATAAGTCTGGATATAAATTACAGTTGTCCGCTGGAAGACCGCGATCGCGAGGAAGCGGTCATCGAGGGGATAGTCGACTCAATTGAGTTAATTGAACCAACGCGCAATACACGGGTCCCTCGACGACACAGGAAAGCCGCAGGAGAATAGCGGCTCAACCTTCAATTTTTTCAATAAAATCTTCCCTGGCAGGATAGAATATATCGAGCATGACAAAGGGCTCGTCGCCGACACAGGCTGCCTCATGCTCGATATTGGACGGCATGATACAAAAATTGCCTTTCTCGACAATCCGGATTTCGTTTCCGATACGCATCTTAGCTTTGCCGGCATATACCATCCCCATCTGTTGGTGGGGTGAGAATGCGCCGGGACATTTGAGCCTGGGGAGAGCTCGGTTAAAACCATCATCATCCCTTCTCCGTTGTGACCGGTCAGGATGGTCGTCTCCACGCCCGGGGCGTGCGCTATACGGGGTGCGCTGCCGGTGTCGATAAAATATGAAAAGTCTCTTTTGGTCATAATCAATCTCCTCGATATTCATTTCATTGAAATGTATATGGGCTTGTCGAATAATATGTCAAGATCACCATTCTATCCTAGCCTAATGTCAGAAGATCCGTCGCAGAGACTAAATCGCCGCGACGGATCTATTGCTGTCAAATAATAATGAACAGGGCTTATGCTACGGTCTTGACGTCATTTCCTCTGAAAAGGAAGAACAGGGAGATACACAACAGGGTAAATTGAAATTCCATGCCCATACCCATATTGCCGGTGCCCATATTGATCGAATTCCATCCATTCTTCATATGAACCATTAATATGGCGCCGATCATAACGGGAGTGAAAAATAGTCCGCCCAGCCTGGTGGCCCAATCCGGACCGAAACCGCCAAATAGAATCAGCAATGACCCGGCAACCTCCACCAGGGCAAGCATATAAATCATGATTACCGGCATCCCCATCATCTGCGCCATGCCGGCCGCGACGGGGAATTTTCCCAATCCGTGGTAAAGAAAAACACTGGCCAGGGCAATTCTCGGTAACCAGTGAATGTGGGGCGAAACGCCTTTCAGGAAATTCATCGAGATCCTCCTTCTAACTGGTGCTTGGTTTTGACGTTATCCATAAACTATGATCGTGGATATCTTGTTCCGGATAAATGGGCCGTTTGGAATATGCGTTCGATGCAGATAGAAAGGACTGTTAGCACTGATTACGTAGTGATTGGCATATATCATTATGCGCAACACTCCTGTCAGCAGACGAGGACATCCGCCGACAGCGCCAAGCAGAATCATAGCTGCTCCGAAAGCGTAGGTTGTGGGGGTCATGGTATGGAAGTGATTTTCTCTATTTTCTGAACGCAATCTTAAAATTCCTTTAGCGGGACTATATCCTGTCCCCTTTGTCCAGTTTAATCCATCATCGTAGACAACCGCTTATCGGAAAACGCTGTCAGGCCAATCTTTAAAAAAGGCTGAACAGATATTTTAATCCAATCAAAACCGACATATAATTGTTATTTGGAAAATCACCATACCTGTCTCGTTCCTGAGGCGGGGTTCCCGGTTCTGCGGGAGTACTAAAATACATAAACATCACCCGGTAATTCGATTCTAAGAAGACAGTAAATTTAGTGGAAGTCTTCAGTGTTAATCCCAATCCAAACGAAAATGTATTCAACCTATCCTTCTGGACAGGCCGCGCCAGAACCTTAATTCCGTCAGTCTGCTGCCCATAGATAAAGCCGGTCTGCGGCCATGCTTCTCCGAGCTGAGCCGTTAAATACGGGACCGCTACCTCGGAAAGCCCCACAAAATGAACCCTTATGAACATTTTTATCGAATATATGCTGATATTATCGGCATTCAAAACAGGAAGGGCATCCTCGCGAATAGCTTTGGCGCGTAATTTGGTGTCGTTTAAGGGGAATCGATCATACCGAAAGGATGTCCCGAATTCTACAGCCTGGTGTGGACGGTAGGCCAGGCCAAACTCGATATTGTTGCCGATACCCCAATAGTTGGTAAAATCAGCAGGGCCAGAGGGAACGGAAGCTCCAAGGGAGATATGAATGGAGAAATTATCAGGCAATGCATATAACTCATCATCCTGCGAAGACGCAGCTAACGGCGAAAGCAGCACGATAATTATGATATGGCGCAGATATTGCATCGGCAGTCCTCTTCGAAAATAACGAGCCCGGCTATTTTCGATAATATATACATCTAAATGCCAGTATTCAATTGTTTTATAATGCCGGGGAAAACCGAAATGACATTTCTGGTGGTTGGCCTGCGTCCTCATGCACCAGCGCCCTGATCGGCAGACCGGGGCGTCCGCTGACCACTCCCTTGTTACCCTTCTTTCACTGCCGCTATCAGGTCCTGCATCACTTTTTTGCCATCACCGAAAAGCATCAGGGTATTATCGGCGGCAAACAGCGGGTTCGGTATGCCGGCGAAACCGGGGCTTAAAGAACGTTTGATAACAACCACGGTGCGCGCCTTATCGACATCCAGAATAGGCATTCCGGCTATGGGGCTTTTGGGATCGGTGCGTGCCACCGGGTTGACCACGTCGTTGGCGCCCAGCACGATAACCACGTCGGTCTGCTGGAACGAGGGATTGATGGCATCCATCTCTTTGAGCTTATCGTACGGGATATCGGCCTCGGCTAAAAGCACGTTCATATGGCCGGGCATCCGTCCGGCGACGGGGTGAACGGCGAACTCGACTTCGACTCCGCGCGATTCGAGCAGGTTGGCCAGATCGCGAACCGCATGCTGGGCCTGCGAGACAGCCATGCCGTAGCCGGGGGCGATAACGACCCGCTGGGCATCCTCCAACAACATCGCCACTTCCTCGGCGGAGGTAGCCTTAACGGTCCTGTAGACATCGTCGGCGTCTGGCGTCTCGGCTGTCGGACCGAGCGAGCCAAAGAGCACGTTGGCCAGCGACCTGTTCATCGCCTTGCACATTGTATTGGTCAATACCAGGCCCGAGGCGCCGACCAGCGACCCGGCGATGATTAAAACGTTGTTGTTTATGACGAACCCGGTGGCGGTTGCCGCCAGACCGGAATACGAATTTAAAAGAGCGATTACTACCGGCATATCGGCGCCGCCGATGGAGAGGGTGAGGATCACGCCAAGGACCCCGCCCACTCCGACCAGGACCCAGAACAGCAAGGTATTTCCGGGGTTGAGGACGACCATCACTCCCAATGCGATGGCTGCAATCGCACACAGGGCCTTGAGCACATTCATACCGGGGAATCGACCTTTCTTGTTTAACAGCATCAGGCCGATAAGGACCGCCGAGAGCATCAAGGCTATAGAGAGTATCGAAATGCCCTGGCTGAGGCCGTACCAGATTCCGCCAGCCGCAACCATGAGCGAAAAACCATACTTGATAAGCTTTTGCCAGAAATGCAGTTTCCACTTGACCGCCAGGAACTCCGCCAGCTTTCCGAAGGCCACGTAGCTGCCGAAGAAGGTTACCGACCCTATGATCCCCGAGGCTACGGTGGCCACTCTCATCTGAAGATCGGCCTCCTGGCCGGCCAGACTGGACATGGCGGCTATCAAGGCGGCACCGGCGACCATTACGGAGGCACCGCCGCCGAATCCGTTAAACAGGCCGACCATCTCCGGCATGGCGGTCATGGCCACACGCATAGCCGCTATAGCGCCTATCAGCGCACCGATGGCGACACCGATTATGATATATTGAAATTCGAGATTGCCGCTTAACAGGGTAACCACGATTGCAATCAGCATTCCCAAAAGGCCGGTGCGATTCCCGCGAACGGCGGTGCGAGGGTGAGACATCCATTTCAGGTCAAATATG
The DNA here is from genome assembly GCA_965541585.1 of uncultured bacterium. GTDB lineage: Bacteria > Zixibacteria > MSB-5A5 > UBA10806 > UBA10806 > CBDVBL01. Next base: position 235,369 of record CBEUCH010000004.1, read on the forward strand.
AATAAAATAGCGGCTATCACATATGCGATATTGATGAAATTTTGACTCAGCATTACTCCAGGCCCCTATTTTTTCTTCTTGAACATCTTCAGCATGCGGTCGGTCACTAAAAAGCCGCCGACTACGTTGATGGTGGCAAAGACGACGGCCACGAAGCCCAGGATCTTGGATAGTTGCGGGTTCTGTATCTGCCCCGCCAGGACCATAGCGCCGATGATCGTTATCCCGGAAATAGCGTTGGATCCCGACATCAAGGGCGTGTGCAATGTCGGTGGCACCTTGGCGATGACCTCGAAGCCGACGAAGATCGCAAGGATGAAAATTGTGATTGCTGTCACAAAAATATCCATCGAATCTATCTCCTCTTATCGAATCATAACCATATTATCGTCATTTATTCTTCGGCAGCAGAACTTTGCCGTTGCGTGTCACCATGGTCGCCTGAATGATTTCATCATCGGAATCAACCTGCAGAGCGCCGTCCTTGACCAGAAGCGCCAGGAAACTCGTTATATTCTTCGAATACATCTGGCTGGCATGATAGGGAACCGAGGATGGCAGGTTCATGGGGCCTGCGATACTGACCCCGCCTTCATCGACCGTTTGGCCGGCTCTGGTCAGCTCGCAGTTGCCGCCACGCTCGGCGGCGAGATCGATGATCACCGAGCCGGGTTTCATACCCTTAACCATTTCGGCGGTTATCAGCACCGGCGCCTTCTTGCCGGGCACGGCGGCGGTCGTGATGACAACGTCGCTGTCAGCCACCACTTTCGTCATCATCTCTCGCTGTTTGCGTAAGAATTCCTCCCCCATCTCCCTGGCGTAGCCGCCGGTTGCCTCCGCATCTTCGGTTTCCAACTCCATTTCCACGAATTTTCCACCCACGCTCTCGACCTGTTCTTTAACTGCGGGTCTGACATCATAAGCGCGCACAACCGCCCCCAGCCTCTTCGCCGAGGCTATTGCCTGCAGGCCGGCCACCCCGGCGCCCACCACGAATACATGAGCCGGTGCAATCGTTCCGGCCGCCGTCATCATCATGGGAAACATCCTGGGGAGCGCCTCGGCAGCCAAAAGCACTGCCTTATAGCCGGCGATAGTTGCCATCGATGAAAGCGTGTCCATGCTCTGAGCCCTGGTGATGCGCGGCATCAGCTCCATGGCAAAGGCAACGACCCCTTTGCCAGCTAAAAGCTTCAGGCTTTCCGGAGCGCTCAACGGTTCCATCATGCCAATAACCACCTGATCTCTTTTCAACAGCTCCAGATCGGCCTTGCCCTCTGCCGGGTTGGCTCCCAGGCCACGGACATAGAGCATGACATCTGCCGCCGCGAAAACGTCGGATCGACTCGAGACTATCCTAGCGCCCTTTTCCTCGTAGGCGGAGTCAGGGTATCCGGCTGCCGTACCCGCTCCGGCCTCGATTGCGACATTAAATCCTGCCTTCTTGAGCGCGGCGATATTGGCCGGGACCAGCGATACCCTGTTTTCGCCGGGAAATGTCTCTTTGACGACACCAGCAATCATGATCGAATTCCTTTTTTTATCGTCTTGCCAGATCTCCTGGCAGTAAGGCTCGGCATTGCCTGTCCATCCTGAGATCTTTTGAAAAACGTGACCCCGGTTAAAGGAGTTCCTGCTCCGGGAAAACTGACTACTCCAAAACGAGAGTGCAAATTGTATGAATGACAACAAATGTCAAGATCTTTTCTCACGATTGTTTTGTGAGCACAGAGAACATTTTTTATTCTCACGACTTTGCAGATGGCGGAATTTAGTTGCGTGCCTTTTTCACAAACCTTATATTAATCTATATCGTGGATCAATGGGAATCCGCGACAGTAGCGAAGTAGCTCCCATAGTAAGCCTGTGCCCCCGGGTTGTTGACACAGCAGGCTGGCGAATTTTGTCAGCGGTGCTGTAAGAATATATTGTTTGAAATCCTAAACCAGGGCCTAAGAGGTGGTGAATCGGCTGTTATTCATTTAGGGCCTTTGAATTCTAAATCTCACATAAAGGAGGCATTTTATGCCGTTTACAGGAGACGAAGATCACAGTATGAGCCGTGAGGAGGCTGCCAAGCTGACGAAGAGTTACCGCGATTCAGCCCCAGCGGGAGCGATGCTGGGCGGTTTTTTCGGCAAGACGGCCCTCTCCGACATCCTGAATCAAGCAGGATGTGTGGGTATGCGAATCTATAACGCTCTGCTCGGCGATGGTAAAGCCACGTATGTTCTGGTCGGCGTTGATTCCGAAGGTGAGGATATGGAAGATGGCGAGATAGCTGAAATCATGTTTCCCTGTCCGCCAATCTGTCCAGGGGGTAGCACATTAAATGGAACTGCATAAGTAGCGATCTTTTAAAGAATTACCGTAGGTCCTGGCAGTGGTCTAAAGCGGAGATGTATAAAATTACTCCTTGTTTTTTGGGGAGTTTGATTTATATTCTTACTGTCTAGAGAATGCCCGAGTATTTAGTTAATTTCTGGTGGTTGCGGAGTATTTCAATCTGTAGTCCATGCATGGTAGCATTTGACAGGAGGCCTCAGGCGATCTAAATAACTATGGGAAATTATTTGTCGCTTTACATAGTCTATATGGCATCGGTCATGGCACCCGCATCGATCGGTATCTACGGTTATCGCCAACTGAAATCTGAGATGAAATTACTCCTGGCTTTAATGGTAATCACCATAGCCGTGGATAGTTTTACCCTTTATCTGGCCATTGATGGTCGTAACACCAATTGGGTCCATCACATATATCTGCCGGTCGAATATGGTTTGATCGGCCTTATCTTCTCCCGATGGCAGAAGACGACTTTCAATAAGAATGTTATACTTTTCAGCATACCTCTGTTTGTTATCGCGTGTGTCATGAGCGTGATTGTTTTTCGCAACCTGGATCAGTTGAATGTGTTCACGACCTCGCTGTCATGTATCCTCTATGCGGTCATATCGTCCTACACCCTCTATCATTTGCAGAAAGATGATTCCGGTTCACTATACAAGGATTATCGTTTCTGGGTGAGTTCGGCTCTTCTGTTGTATTCGGCAGGGGCTCTATCATTTTTTGTATTTACGAAGGTTTGGCCGGATGTCTGGTATGCTCATCTGGGGGTTAATGTTATCGTTTATATCACCTTTGCCATAGGTTTCTTATGTCATATACGTCGTTAGAACTCATCTGGGGCATAATAGCGATATTTACGGTTTTGCTGATTCTTGCAATCAGCGTCTCGGCCAGCATCGTGGTCCACAGCAGGAAAATAAAGGAATCCGAACGTAAGTTTCGCCTTTTGTTTAACAGGGTATTCGATACGCTGTTGTTAATGGATGAAAGCGGACGGATAGTCGACGCCAATGAGTCGGCCTGCAGGTTGCTGGGCTATTCGAAGGATGATTTGCTGAAGCTGAATCTGCGAGAGTTAGTTGCCGACGAAAAATATACGGCGTTCCAAGCTGATTTGGAAAAAAGTATGGATGAGGGATTGGATTATTTCGGCGAGGCCAGTTTAGTCGGCAGAGGGAAAGATGTTATCCATGTTGAAGTCGGCGGGACGAGCATAAATATTGGCGGGAATGCCTATATTCTGGGGAGCTTTAGAGACATTACGGCACGCCGGGAGGCACAGGAGGCCTTAAGAAAGAAGAATATAACGTTAAAAGAGGTTCTGGCCCATCTCGAAGAAGAGAAGATGAAGATTAAAAAGCAGGTTGCCAGCACCGTAGATCAGGAGTTGTTACCGGCCCTGAACAGGCTCAGGGCTCAAGACGGCACCTTAAATATGACCTTCTACAATCTGCTGAGGAATAACCTGCAGGAGTTGGGCGAATCCTCCGGCGCTATACTGCACGCCTATTCGAAGCTCTCTCCGAGGGAGGTGGAGATTTGCAATCTCACCAAGAATGGCGCTACCTCCAAAGAGATTGCCGATACCCTCAATATAACCCTGGCCACCGTGGGCAAGCATCGAGAGAATATCAGGCGGAAGTTAATATTGTCCAACAAGCATATCAATCTGGCCTCGTTTTTGAAGGAACTGTAAGGCGGCAATATCAATTTGCCGACGATCGGCCATACCGGCTGCATCTGGATTGCCCGCGGCCGGCGATGAATTAATTTCTCCTTCAATCCTAAAAATTAGTAGATATTGATAACAGACGAAGCAGTTTCATGCTATCGATAAATATTCTCCTCTCCATTGAAAAAACCTCTTGACAGCGCATGCCCATTTTTTTACATTCGGCGAAACAATTTTAGCACTCGATCAAATAGAGTGCTAACGAACAAAGTTAATTTGTTGAATTACAATCGATTGTAAGGAGAGGGCAGATTTATTCCCGCTTCTAATGAGGATGTTAAGGAGGAAAGGACATGAAGATTAAACCGCTGTCTGACAGGGTAGTAATTGAGCCTTTGGAGGAGATGGAGGTTAAAAAGGGTTCCATCATCATACCAGACACCGCCAAGGAGCGTCCCATGCATGGCAAGGTGATCGAGGCCGGGCCCGGCAAGACCGAGGATGGCAAGAAGATTCCGATGGAGGTCAAAAAAGGTGATAAGGTTCTCTATGGCAAGTACTCCGGCACCGAGGTCACAATCGATGATACGGAGTACCTGATTATGCGGGAATCGGATGTTCTTGCGATCATCTCGTAAGGCGACTTCAGATAGATCCCCCGCTTTCAGCGGGGCGGGTAGGAAGATTTAAGGAGGATTTTTGATATGGTAAAGATGATAGAATACAATTCGGTTGCCCGGGATAAGATCAAGAAGGGAGTGGATAAACTGGCTGATGCTGTCAAGGTCACTCTCGGCCCCAAGGGACGCAATGTGGTTATCGATAAAAAGTTCGGGTCCCCGACGGTCACCAAAGACGGCGTTACCGTAGCAAAGGAGATCGAACTCGAGGACCCCTTTGAAAACATGGGCGCCCAGATGGTCAAGGAAGTGGCATCCAAGACGTCTGATGTCGCCGGTGACGGTACGACTACTGCAACCGTACTGGCCCAGGCCATGTATCGTGAAGGCTTAAAGAATGTAACGGCGGGCGCTAATCCGATGGCGTTGAAGCGGGGCATCGAGGCGGCCACCAAGGCGGTCGTCGAGGAGATCAAGAAGATGTCCAGAGAGGTGGCCGACAAAAACGAGATAGCCCAGATCGGTGCCATCTCGGCAAACAACGACCAGTTTATAGGCGACCTGATCTCGGATGCTATGGAGAAGGTGGGCAAAGACGGTGTTATCACGGTCGAGGAGGCTAAGTCGACCGATACCACGCTGGACATCGTCGAGGGCATGCAGTTCGACCGCGGTTATCTCTCGCCCTATTTCGTGACCAATCCTGATTCGATGGAGGCAGCGCTGGAGGATGTGCTGATTCTTATCCATGACAAAAAGATCAGCACCATGAAGGATCTCTTGCCGATTCTGGAAAAGGTTGCCCAGATGGGCAAGCCGTTGGTCGTCATAGCAGAGGATATCGAGGGTGAGGCGCTGGCGACACTTGTCGTGAATAAGCTTCGCGGCACTCTGAAAATATGCGCCGTTAAGGCGCCCGGTTTTGGCGATCGCCGCAAGGCAATGCTGGAGGATGTCGCCACCCTGACCGGCGGCAAAGTGATCTCCGAGGAACTCGGATTCAAACTCGATAACACCGTCCCCTCAGACCTTGGCAAGGCCAAACGGGTCACTGTGGATAAAGACAATACGACTATCGTCGAGGGTGGCGGTAAGACCGATGACATTAAGGGCCGCATCAACCAGATAAAAAAGCAGATTGAGGAAACCACCTCCGACTACGACCGTGAGAAGCTCCAGGAGAGGCTGGCCAAGCTGGCCGGCGGTGTGGCTGTCATCAATGTCGGCGCCGCTACCGAGACTGAAATGAAAGAGAAGAAAGCTCGTGTTGAGGACGCTCTTCATGCCACCCGTGCGGCGGTGGAAGAGGGCATCATACCCGGCGGCGGGGTCGTCTACCTGCGCGCCGAAAAGGCACTTGATTCGCTGAAACTGAAGGGTGATGAGGCTGTCGGCAGTCTGATCATACGCAAGGCCCTGGAGGAGCCGATCCGGCAGATCTGCGAGAACGCCGGCGCCGAGGGCTCAATAGTGGTCGATAAGGTGCGTGGCAAAGAGGTCAACTACGGCCTTAACGCCGAGACCGGCGAATATGGTGATATGGTGAAGATGGGCGTCATCGATCCCACCAAAGTCAGCCGCACTGCATTAGAGAATGCGGCCTCCATCGCTGCCCTGCTTATAACCACCGAGGCCCTGGTGGCTGATAAGCCGGAGAAAAAAGAAGCAATGCCCGGCATGCCTCCGGGTGGCGGCATGGGCGATATGGGCGGTATGTATTAATCCGCAATAAAAAGCTCTGCTTGGCAGGTAGCTTTATTGTAAAGAGAAGGCCGGTTTTGCGACCGGCCTTTTTTGTTAGATAACACATTGTTAATCAGTAAGTTATATGGAAATCAACCAAAGCACGGCCGTTCATCATTTATTTTATTTTCGCATAATATGTAGAACTATAGAATTATTTGCTTGATTTTTCGTAATAATATGCGATAATAGCATTGAGGAACCGAATCCAAATGTTTGCAGTAAAGCTTAAAGAGCTTAGAAAAAGCCTAAAAATAACCCAGACTGAGATAGCCAAACATCTTGGAATAGCGCAAGATGCTGTTTCAAAGATAGAAAGTGGTAAGCGCACTTTAACAAGTTACGAAATATTTAAAATCGCTAGGGCACTCGATATCCCCATAAGGTATTTCTACGGTGAAATTGAATTGGATAAAGTTATAGGTTTTTCCTTAAGGGCGACCGAAGATCTGACGCTGCAGGACCAAGAAAAAATTCCAATATTAAGGCGAATAGCCAATAGGTATTATGACATAGAAGATGTTTTGGTTCATCCATTCGAAAATATTCTCAGAAAATATGCTGTAGTAGATGATAATGTTTTGCGAATTAGGGAAATAGCAATTGAGGAAAGAAAAATATTGGGTTTTGACAATGTAGAACCCATAACAAATTTAGCAGAACTATTGAGATCCTATAATATCATAATCTTAGAACCAGTGCTAGAATTCGCAATAAATGGTCTTTTTCTGACTCTTGATCGTGACAGGTTTTTAATAGTGGTGAATCACGATACTCCCCCTTCTAAAAGAAATTTCACTCTAGCTCATGAGTATGGGCATTATTTATTCCATCGAGGTAATTCATTCAACGCAGTCACAACTGATATTGATAATCCTGATAGTATGAATTTTCACGAAAAAATAGCTAATGCATTTGCTGCCGAGTTTTTGATGCCCAAAGAAAGCCTTGTAAATTTAAGCATAAGCGATGAATCTATAGCTCTATATATGCATAATTATAAAATAAGCAGGGCAGCATTGATTAATAGACTGTATAGTCTGAGAAAAATAGATGATTATGGGAAAGACTATTATTTGAATGAATTTAGACCTATGGATGGACTAGAGAATCTTGGGATTGATAGCCCGGAAGTTCGCTGGTTTAGAGAATCCCATAATATAAAAAAACAAGACAACTCTACACGAAAGGAAAGGAAAAGGCTGAGGCCACGGGATTTACTATCGGACGGATACATAACCGCCATACTGGACGCTTATGAGAGGGGGTTAATAACATACAATAAAATAGCTGATTATCTGTTTATTAATGAAAATGAATTGAAGAAAAAAGTGAAAAAGAAGGAGGTGGAAGATGAAATCTTTTAGCAAGAGAGGGCACTGTGACCCTAAGAAGAATTGTATTAGCTGATGCTGCAGTACTAATAGGTCTTGTAAAGCTAAATTTCCCCAGTTTATTACAACATTTATCACAACATTATAATTGGGATATAAATATTACTAAAAACGTAGAAGATGAATGTAAGGATTTGGTAACGGCGTCGCTGGTCAGATCAATGATAAGAAACAAAAGCATAAGAATACTATATGAGTCTAGTTTTGAAGTGGCAAATAATATCAAGGAATTGGATAAAAGAATGGAGCCGGGTGCGGAGATTGAGCTATTTGCTATAGCTAAGTATAGGAAGTATGATATACTTACGGATGATCTAAGCAACACAAATGTCTATTTTCGCAATTATCCTATGGATAGAGGGCAATTTTGGGTTTATAATTTATATCATTTATTGTATTTAGCATATAAAGCAAGAATATTATCATTAGGTGATATTGAATTGAGCCTTCGTGAAAGTCATAAAAGTGGCATCAGGACACTCAGCAAATATATCTTGGAGCATAATTTCCAAGAATATTGTGAAAGAATTGATGAATATATAGAACATCACATAGATCCAATAGACACGAATAAATTTCTATTGTAAACATACTGTTTTACAGCCCGTCATTTATCGGCATATTCCTTCCATATAGGGCGTCTATACTTATCGCCGCTAACTAAGAAGCGAGAAGTGTGAATTTAAGAAGTGAGGTCTTCTTTACCGCTGGAACTTCCCCATCAATTTCCCCCGGGCTAAGATATGCCCCTCCATGGCTTTCAGGACGTCCTTTTTCGTTGCCCCCGGTTTCAGGCTGAGGGCTTCATCCACGGCATAGAGTTTAAAGAAGTAGCGATGGGCGGGACCTTTTGGCGGGCACGGCCCACCGTAACCTATATTCCCCCAGCTGTTTTTGCCCTGCAAGCCGCCCCTTTCGATTTTTCTGGTTGTCGGCACACCCTCCGGAAGCCCGATAGTATCCGGCGCCAGTCCGTACAGCACCCAGTGATCCCAGGTGCCGACAGGGGCATCGGGATCGTCGCAGATCAAAACCAGCTCTTTAGTCCCCTCGGGCGGCCGGCTCCATGATAATTGCGGGGAGATATTATCACCGTCGCAGGTGTATTTCTCGGGGATCGTCTCCTCCTGTTTGAAAGCGTCGCTTTTCAATTCGAGTTCGGTCATCTCGACTTCCTCTTCGGGTTCGCCCTTCGGCTCGTCGGCGAGGATTGGGAAGGTAGCAACGAAAATCACACACGGTGTCAACATCAGGATGATCATATTCTTCAGGCCCATATTGCCTCCTTGGTTTTAATTTATGATCTGCTATTTCTATAATCGTTGTCATGCCCCGGGGCAAGGGAAAAATAAAATCCCGCGACTTTCCTGCAGCGAGCCGGACCATTATGCTTGTTTATCTATGACATAAATATTAATTTAGTCTGAAGATTTATGAAAAAGATCCCCTTCCCCATCGATAAGCACAGCTGGTCCCCCAGCCTCATACCGGGGCCGATTGTCCTGGTATCGACTCATAACAAGGATAAAGCGCCGAATGTTGCTCCCAAAAGCTGGGTGCAGATGGTCTCATTCGAACCGCCGATCCTGATGTTTTCCGGCAGCAAGGGCAATACGACGG